>NZ_JBWKJS010000003.1:0-838205 GCF_056432085.1 Streptomyces sp. NPDC045678 | reverse complement strand
TTTTGTTCTTGCGTTTCCGACTCTATCAGACTCTTTCGTGTCCGATTTCCTCGGTGCCTTTCCGGTTCCCGCTCCGGCCTTTCGGCTTTCGCGTTTCCCTTTCCGGCGGCTCCGACTCTATCAGATCCTTTCGGGCCTGACTCCCAGTCAGAGGGGGTTGTCTTTGCGGCTGTTGGGCCGTTCCGACGAGTGAGACTTTAGCGGAACCTTGGCTCCCGACCTAATCGGGGGCGTCCTTTCGAACGCCGATTCCTCATTTCGCAAATACGCATGAAAACGAGTCGAAGGCGGAACCCAACAGGGAGCACGACGTCGATCGTTGTAATGGTTCTTGCGGAATGGCTGCCCGGGGACCGACCATGTGGTCGACGCTCACGTCGGGCAACTCGGAGAACACTACGTAGCCGCCCTCGGAGTGTCAACTCATGACGACGGGCCTCCGTCAGGTCTACTCTGGGTGACGTGACTACACGTGCGTACGCCCAACTGTGGTGGGCCGCCTGACGGCGGCCGTACATACGCATGTACTCAACGGCCGCCGCCTCGGCGGCCGTTTCTCGTTTCTCCCCCTGGAGGATCCGGAGCCCGGTCGCCGGGCCGGCGGTCCTGACCAGGAGGCGGAGTAATGACGAGGATCTTCAGCGGGGTCAAGCCGACCGGGCACCTGACCTTGGGGAACTACCTGGGAGCCGTCCGGCAGTGGGCCGAGGTCGACCAGTTCCGGGCCGACTCCCTCTTCAGCATCGTCGACCTGCACGCCCTGACCGTGGACCACGATCCCGGGCGGGTGCGCAGGCTCAGTCGGCAGGCGGCGACGCTGCTGCTCGCGTCGGGGATCGATCCCGAGCGGGCGACCGTCTTCGTCCAGAGTCATGTGGACGAGCACGCCCGGCTCTCGTATCTGCTGGAGTGCGTCGCGACGGACGGCGAGATGCGGCGGATGATCCAGTACAAGGAGAAGTCCGTGCTCGAGCGGGCGCGGGGCGGGAGCGTACGGCTGTCGCTCCTCACCTATCCCGTGCTGATGGCGGCGGACATCCTCGCGTACGACGCGGACGAGGTGCCGGTCGGTGAGGACCAGACCCAGCACGTCGAGCTGACGCGGGATCTGGCGGTGCGGTTCAACCAGCGCTACGGGCAGACCTTCGTCGTACCGCGGGCCACGCCGCCCAAGGTGGCCGCGCGGGTCATGGACCTGCAGGACCCGACGTCGAAGATGGGCAAGTCCCACGAAGCCGGGGCCGGCATCGTCTATCTGCTCGACGAGCCGGACGTGGTGCACAAGAAGATCATGCGGGCCGTCACGGACAGCGGCACCGAGATCGTGTTCGACCCCGAGTCAAAGCCGGGGGTCTCGAACCTGCTGGAGATCCTCGCGTCGTGTCTGGGTGGGAACCCGGAGGCCTTGAGCGGTGCATACGAGTCGTACGGCGCGCTGAAGAAGGACACCGCGGACGCCGTGGTGGAACTGCTCAGGCCCGTGCAGCAGCAGCACAAGGAGCTCGCGGCGGACCCCGGGTACTTGGAGGAGGTGCTGCGGCGGGGGGCCGAGCGGGCGCGGGGCATGGCCAAGCCGACGGTGGACGGTGCCTATCGGGCGATCGGGCTGCTGCCGCCGGTGAACGAGGCGCGGTAGGCGCGGGGGCTGGTGGCGAGGCGCGACGCGAAGTGCTGGCGCATCGTGACCTCGCTGCCGAAGCCCGCGCGGCGGGCGACCTCGGGCATGGGGAGGTCGGTTCGTTCGAGGAGTTTCTGCGCGGCCGCGATGCGCTGGTCCAGGAGCCAGCGGAGCGGCGTCGTGCCGGTGGCCGCCGTGAAATGGCGGGCGAAGGAGCGTGCCGACATGCCCGCGCGGGCGGCGAGGTCGCTGACGGTGAGCGGTTCGTGGAGGTGCCGGAGGGCGTGTTCGCGTACGGAGGCGAGGACATCGGCGTCGCGGTCGGCGCGTGGTGTGGGGTGCTCGATGAACTGGGCCTGGGTGCCGGAGCGGAAGGGGGCGGTGACCATCGATCGGGCGATGGTCGCGGCCGCCTCCGAGCCGTGGGCCGTGCGGACCAGGTGGAGGCAGAGGTCGATGCCCGCTGCGGTGCCGGCGGCTGTCCAGATGTTGTCGTCCTCGATGAAGAGGGCGTCGGGTTCGACGGTCACGTGGGGATGGTGCGCGCGGAACTGCTCGACGAGGTTCCAGTGGGTGATGGCCCGGCGGCCGTCGAGGAGTCCTGCCTGGGCCAGGGTGAAGGCGCCGCCGCAGAGTGAGGCGAGCGTGATGCCCCGGGCGTGTGCGGTGCGGAGGGCTTCGAGGACCGGGCGCGGCGCTGGGGTGACGTGGTCGTCGAGGCCGGGGACGACGACCAGGTCGGCGTCGGTGAGGCCGGTCAGCCAGTCGAGGGTGCGGTCGGGGGTGAGGGTGAAGCCGCCCCTGATGGGGACGGGGCTCCGGTCGGCGGCTACACGGCGCAGCTCGAAAGGGGGGACGCCCCGGTCCGTGCGATCGACGCCCCAGACCTCCGTGATGACGGAGACGTCGAAGGCGCGGATGCCGGGGAAGGTCAGGAGGGCTATGCGCTGGCTGCCGGGCACGGTGGCAGTAAACCATCGATCGCTGACTTCTGCGCCTCTGGGGCGGTGCCCGGCGGGGCGGCAGCATCGTGGTCATGGAGATCGCGGAGAACGCAGCACTGGTCGTGGTGGACGTACAGAAGGGGTTCGAGGAGGAGGAGTTCTGGGGGACGCGGAACAATCCGGAGGCCGACGACAACATCGCGTCGTTGATCGATGTGTGGCAGGCGACGGGGCGGCCGGTGGTCTTCGTACGGCATGACTCGTCGAAGCCGGAGTCGCCGCTGCGGCCGGGGTACGTGGGCAACGGCTTCAAGGAGTACGTCGAGGAGCGGCGCGGGAAAGGGGCCGGGGCCGAGCTGTTGGTGGCAAAGACCGTGAACTCGGCCTTCTACGGGACGCCGGATCTGGACGCCTGGTTCAAGGCCGAGGGGATCACGCAGTTCGTGGTGACCGGGATCCAGACCAACATGTGCGCGGAGACGACGGCGCGGATGGGAGGGAACCTCGGGTACGAGGTGGTGTTCGCGCTGGACGCGACGTACACCTTCGACCTGGCGGGGCCCTTCGGCTGGCGGCGTACGGCGGAGGAGCTGGCGCAGGGCACGGCGGTTTCCCTGCACGGTGGGGGCTTCGCGCAGGTGGTGACCACGGAGACGGTGCGGGGTGCGGCCGCGCGGTAGGCGCGTCAGGTGTTGTTGCCGGAGGCCAGTTCGCGGCTGCGGTCGCGGGCGGCTTCCAGGGCGGCGATGAGGGCGGCGCGCACTCCGTGGTTCTCGAGTTCGCGGATGGCGTTGATCGTGGTGCCCGCGGGGGACGTGACGTTCTCGCGGAGTTTCACGGGGTGTTCGCCGCTGTCGCGGAGCATCACGGACGCGCCGATCGCCGCCTGGACGATGAGGTCGTGGGCCTTGTCGCGGGGCAGGCCCAGGAGGATGCCGGCGTCGGTCATGGCTTCGACGAGGAAGTAGAAGTAGGCGGGGCCCGAGCCGGAGAGGGCGGTGCAGGCGTCCTGCTGGGTCTCGGGGACGCGGAGGGTCTTGCCGACGGCGCCGAAGATGGCTTCCGCGTGGGCCAGGGCGGCGGACGATGCGTGGCTGCCGGCCGAGATGACGGACATGCCCTCGTCGACGAGGACCGGAGTGTTCGGCATGACGCGGACGACGGGGGTCGACTCGGTGAGGCGCTCTTCGATGAAGGCGGTGGTGATACCGGCGGCGGCGCTGATGACGAGGCGGTCGGGGGTGACGTGGGGGGCGAGTTCGTCGAGCAGCTTGGCCATGTCCTGCGGCTTGCAGGCGAGGATCAGGGTGTCGGCCTGCTCGGCGGCTTCGGCGTTGGTGACGGGGGTGACGCCGTAGCGGGTGCGGAGTTCGTCGGCGCGTTCCTGGCGGCGGGTGGTGACCAGGAGGTCGGCGGGCGCCCAGCCGCCCCGGATCATGCCGCTGAGCAGGGCTTCACCGATCTTTCCGGTGCCGAGGACTGCGACTTTCTGGCTCGTGTTGCTGCTCATGAACGGGGGCCTCCGGGGTTGCTTCGTCCGGGGGCCATCCTCGCATCGGTGCGGCGGGGGCAGGGGTGGTGTCCGGTGGGCGGGATGCGCGATGTGTGGGGGGGGCGGGGTGGGTCAGGCCGTGCGGCGGCGGAGGGTGGCGGCGCCGAGCGCGAGGACCAGGAGGGCGCTGCCGGCGACGATGACGACGTCGCGGACGAAGTCTCCGGTGATGGCGGGGTGGTGGAGGACCTGGTTCATGCCGTCGACGGCGTACGACATGGGCAGGGCGTTGGAGGTCCATTCCAGGACCGGCTGCATGGTGTCGCGTGCGGCGAACAGGCCGCAGAGCAGGAGCTGGGGAAAGATCACGGCCGGCATGAACTGGACGGCCTGGAACTCGGAGGAGGCGAAGGCCGACACGAAGAGGCCGAGCGCGGTGCCGAGGAGGGCGTCGAGCAGGGCGATCAGGAGGAGCAGCCAGGCGGAGCCGGTGACGCCGAGGCCGAGGGCCCAGAGTGCGAGTCCCGTGGCGAGGGCGGACTGGATGACGGCGAGGGCTCCGAAGGCGAGGGCGTAGCCGGCGATGAGGTCGCCCTTGCCGAGGGGCATGGCGAGGAGGCGTTCGAGGGTGCCGGAGGTGCGTTCGCGCAGGGTGGCGATGGAGGTGACCAGGAACATCGTGATGAGCGGGAAGATGCCGAGGAGCGAGGCGCCGATGGAGTCGAAGGTCTGCGGGCTGCCGTCGAAGACGTAGCGCAGGAGGAGCAGCATCACGCACGGGACCAGGATCATCAGCGCGATGGAGTGCGGGTCGTGGCGGAGCTGGCGCAGGACTCGCGCGGCGGTGGCGAAGGTGCGGTAGGCGTTCATGGGGTGCTCCTGGGGGCCGTGTGGCGTGCGTCCGCTTGGTCCACGAGGTGGAGGAAGGCCTCTTCGACGGTGTCGGTGTGGGTGCGGGCGCGCAGGCCGTCGGGGGTGTCGTCGGCGAGGAGTTCGCCGTCCCGCATGAGGAGGAGGCGGTGGCAGCGTTCGGCCTCGTCCATGACGTGGGAGGAGACGAGGAGGGTGGCGGCGCGCTCGGCGGCGATGGCGTGGAAGAGCTGCCACAGGTCGCGGCGGAGTACGGGGTCGAGGCCGACGGTCGGTTCGTCGAGCACGAGGAGTTCGGGGGCGCCGAGGAGGGCGACGCCGAGTGAGACGCGGCTGCGCTGGCCGCCGGAGAGGTGTCCTGCGAGGGAGCCGGCGTGCGAGGTGAGGGCGACGTCGTCGAGTACGCGGGTGACGTGGTCGCGGCGGCGGTCGGCGGCGGTGCCTGTGCCGGGGTCGAGGACGGCGGCGAAGTAGTCGAGGTTCTGGCGGACGGTGAGGTCGTCGTAGACGGACGGGCTCTGGGTGACGTAGCCGACGCGGGAGCGGAGGGCGGGGGCGCCCGCGGGGTGGTCGAGGACGTGCAGGGTGCCGGTGACCTTGGCCTGGGTGCCGACGATCGCGCGCATGAGGGTGGACTTGCCGCAGCCGGAGGGGCCGAGCAGTCCGGTGATCCGGCCTCGGGGGACGGTGAAGTCGAGGCCGCGCAGGACGGTGCGGGGGCCTCGGACGACGGTGAGGGCACGGGCCAGGACGGCGGCCGTGCCGGTTTCTGCCGGGGCGTGTTCTGCCGGGGCGGGTCCTGGCAGGGCGGGTTCTGGCAGGGCGGGTCCTGGCAGGGCGGGTTCTGGCAGGACCGTTTTCAGTGAGTCGGTGTCGGGCGGGGCCGGTTCGGGCTTCGTCGCGTTCGGGGGATTGTCGGCCGGGCGGGGCGTCGAAGCCGTGGGGCCGACCGCCGGGCTCCTCTTATTCATCATGCGATGAATAATCCTCCCGGCGGTCGGGACCGTCAACCCGATCCGGTCGGGTGTCGGGAGGGATCAGGGGGTCGCCACCAGTAGGTCCACCGCGTAGCGCTCCTCGACCGTCGCGTCCGGGAAGACCTTCAGGAGCTCTGCGCGCTCCTCCGCGAGGAAGGCCGCCGTGCGCCGCTCGTCGAGGACCAGGAACGCGGAGTGCGTGGCGATGTTGGCGAGGTGGTCGTCGAGCGGGACGCGGCGGCTCCAGTGGAGTCGGTCGCGGTGGAAGTCGAGGGCGGTCGTCAGGTCGCCGACGCGGTCCGACGCGCGGTCGGGCGTGCGGTGGGCCTGGTCGTCCGCGCCCAGGAAGTGGGCGATACGGGTGGCTTGTTCGCCGAACCAGGGCGTCTCGGGGTCCGAGTGGTCCTGGCAGTTCCACCACAGGGCGAGGGCGCCGCCGGGACGCAGGACGCGCAGGGCCTCGGGGACGCTGCGTTCCTGGTCGGTCCAGTGCCAGGCCTGGGCGTACGTGAGGAAGTCGGCCGATCCGTCGGCCAGGGGCAGGGCGTTGCCGTCGCCGCGTACGAGGGGGATGTGCGGGAGCGTGCGGCGGAACTGGTCCGCCATGCCGCCCCCCGGCTCGACCGCGAGGACGTTCGCGCCGCGCCCGGCGAGCAGGGCGGTGGCGATTCCGGTGCCCGCGCCGACGTCCACGACGCGGGCGCGGGCGAGGGGGCGGCCCGCCAGGCGTTCCAGGGCGTCGAAGAGGGCGGGTGGATAGGAGGGGCGGTAGGCCGCGTACTGGGCGGCGGCCGCGTTGAAGGAGTGGGCGCGCGAGGGGGCGGCAGTCATGTGGGGATCGTGGCGCGCGGGGGGTGTGTCCCGCCAGGGGCCGCCGGGGGCCGTTCGGGGGCCATCAGGGGATTGTGGTCCCTGGCGGGCCGTCGGGGCCCGCCTGGTGCGGCGCCAAATCAATACGGGCCAACCCCGGCACGCAGCCACACCGGCGCGAAGCCACCCCGGCACGCCCCCCCCTGGCAGAGGAGCAACTCCGGCACGGGCTGATGGCGCGACCCGGTGGGGCGGAGGTCAGCGGTTGGGGTTTTTGCGGGAGGGGTTGCGTGTGCGGCGGGCCGTGCGCTTCTCGTACTGGTCGCGTGCCGCCTCGTACTCCTCGCGGTGCAGCTTCTCGCCCGGGGCCTCCGAGAGGGAGCGGAAGAAGTACGCGAGGAGCGTGCCGACGAAGCCGATGGTCATCAGGCCGCGTGTCGACGACTGGGACGCCGGGTCGTGGCGGCGGGTGAACCCCTCCCAGGTGCGGCGGAAGGCGAGGGCGCTGCAGATCGCGAACATCACGACGACGAGGAGGTTCACGAACGTGCCGACGGCCGCGATGGCCAGCCCCTCGTAGGCGAAGCGCAGCACGAAGCAGCCCGCGGCCGCCGCCACGAGCGAGCCGAGGGCCACGCCGACGCGGCGGGCGCCGTAGCCGCCGTCGTGGGCCACCCAGGTCGTCCCGAAGAAGCGGAGTGGCTCCGGCCGCGGGCCGGGCGCCGTGCCGCGGGCGGGGCCGGAGGTCGTGGCTGCGCCTGGGGGCGTCTGGGGGGCGGGGTCTTCAGTCACCTGTCGATTATCGCCTGCCGCCCCACGGATCCCTCGGCGCGCGTACAGGCACGCCCTATTCGTCCCCCGCCTTGCCAGGGCGCACGGCCCGGCCGCTAGTTTGGGCAGCGAAACGTTGCATCGGTGAACGCGGGGGAGGTCGGTGAGCATGACGCTCCGTGGCGGAGATCCGGAGGAAATCGGGGGATACCCGCTCGAGGCACGTCTCGGTTCGGGTGGCATGGGCACGGTCTTCCTGGCGCGCACGGCGTCCGGCCGTCCCGTCGCGATCAAGCTGATCCACCAGCAGTTCGCGGACGACGACGAGTTCAGGATCCGCTTCCGGCAGGAGGTCGCCGCGGCCCGCCGGGTCAGCGGCGCCTTCACCGCGGCCGTCATCGACGCCGATCCCGAGGCCGAGCACCCCTGGATGGCGACCACGTTCATCGAGGGCCGCACCCTCGCCCAGCGCATCGCCGAGCAGGGTCCGATCGGCGGCGCCGAGCTGCGCAGGCTGGCCATCGGGCTCACCGAGGCGCTGCGCGACATCCACCGCGCCGGCGTCGTGCACCGGGACCTCAAACCGTCCAATGTGGTCCTCTCCCCCGAGGGCCCCCGGGTCATCGACTTCGGCATCTCGCGCGCCGCGGACCAGCAGACGCTGACGATGACGGGCCGGGTGATCGGCACGCCGCCGTTCATGTCGCCCGAGCAGTTGCAGACGCCGCGCGGTGTCGGGCCGCGCTCCGACGTCTTCTCGCTGGCCACGCTGCTGGTGTACGCGGCGACCGGGCAGGGGCCCTTCGACGCGGACAGCCCGTACATGACGGCGTATCAAGTCGTGCACGAGCCGCCGTCGCTGGGTGACGTGCCGGACGCCCTGCGGCAGGTGGTCGAGCCGTGTCTCGCGAAGGATCCCGAGGACCGGCCCTCCGCGGACGAACTTCTCGTACGGCTGCGGGATCTGCCGGCCGATCTCGGCGGTACGACGGATCCGGCCGCAGCCGCGGGCCCGCGCCGCACGCGGGAGACCGACACGCAGCACCATCTGTCGGCGGACGACGACACTCCGGCGCCCACTTCGGTGGCCGCTTCGGTGCCCACGGCTGTCCCGGACTCCACGGAGACCGGAACCGGGACAGGGACAGGGACAGGGACCGGGACCTTCCTCGGGCGTCGGCTGCGCCGTCGTTGGCGTCCCGCGCTGGCCGCCGCCCTCGCCGTCGCCGCCATCGGCGGCGGGGTCGCCGTGCTGCGGGCGGGCGACTCGGACGGGCCCAGCGCCGGGGACCAGGGCCGTGACATCGCGGCCGCCGGGGCGCGGCTGCCCGGCGGGTTCGAGCCGTGGCGCAAGACCGTGCCGGGCGGCCGGGCCGACATCCCGGACGAGCTGCGCTGCGAGGCACGCGGGGACGCGCTGTTCTGCGGGGGCGGCGGTGTCGTCGCCACGCGGATCAGGCTCTCCGACGGCTCCCGCGTCTGGACGGAGAAAAGCCCCGGCGTGCCCACGCAGGGCATGCACATGGTGGGAGTCACCGGCGACACCGTGCTCGGCTACCGCCTCGCCGCCCAGGACGACCCCGTCAACCCCGCCACCGAAGTGGTCGCCATCGACGCGGACAAGGGCAAGGAACTGTGGTCGGTGCCGTCCGGCGCCCAGTCGACGGCCGTGACGAACCGTACCCAGGACGCCGTGGTCGTCGGCTCGACCGTCGTGACGATCGACGCGTCCAACAGCCGGTTCGAGGCGCGGCAGGCGCACAGCGGAAAGGTCGCCTGGAAGCAGCCGTTCCCCGCCGGCAGGCAGTGCGCCCCGGTCACGGCGGGCACGCGGCTGTACGCGATGTGCGCGCCGCGCGCCGAGCTGGCCGCGACCGATGTGCGCCATCCGGACCTGCGCCTCGTCGACCTCGCGTCGGGGAGCCTCGGCAAGCCCGTCGCCGTCCGGGGGCCCGCCGTGCCGGTCGGTACCTCGGGCGGCAGCCTCGTCCTTCTGCACGAGCGTCGCGAAGGGCCCGCGCTGGTGGGCTACGACGGGGTGACGCGGGTGGGCCGGGACTCCGGCGGGGCCACGTACACGCGGCTCCCGAAGACGTACGACGGGACGCCCGGGATGGCGGACGGCACCGTCTTCGTGACCGGGCAGACCGGGCTCGTCACCGCGCTCGACCCGGCGACCGGCAGGAAGAAGTGGTCCCGGCAGACGGGCGTGGAGGGCCTGTCCGGGCCGGTGTCCGGGGACGGCAACGGCAACGGCAACGGCAACGGCAACGGGATGCTGTACTTCAGCTCGGCCAGCGGCCGCGTCGCCGCGCTCACCTCCCGCAAGGGCGTGCAGCGGTGGTCCACGAACCCGCGGGCCGACGGCCTCGCGGGCGAGGTGGGCGCAAGTCCGCGCGTGAGCGTCGAGGGAGGCGTGGTGGTCGTGGCGGCCGCCAAGAACACGGTGTTCGCCTTCGACGCGACGAAGCCGCCGAAGTCCGGCTGATACCGAACCCTGGCTGAACACGGGAGTCCGGCTGAACGCTGACGTCCGGCCGGACTCCGGGACCAGGGCCAGGACCAGGACCAGGGCCGGGTATCAGCAGCGCGGTGCCACGTACCCGCCGCTGCCCGTGCGGACGTACGTGTCCGAGACGTACCGGCCGCTGCCGATGCGGTCCCAGATCTTCGACGTGCCGGTCGGGCCCGTCACCGTCTCGCCCGGTTTCTGGCAGGCGATGGTGACGCGTGAACCCGCGCTGAGACGGCCGACCTTGCGGTACGACGTGCCCGGGCCGGAACGGACGTTGACGTCCGCGACGATCGCGTAGCTCCTCGCGGCCTGTGCCTTGACGGCCCCCTCCGGCCCGACGGGCTCGGCCGCCCCGACAGCCCCGACCGTCCCAACCGCCCCGTCCGCTTCCGGCGCCATGACGTTCTCGCTCACAGTGCTCTCCCCCCGTACACGAGGGCGCGGGCGCGCCCTCGGTGCATGTCTCACACCAAGGACGCGCCCGCGCCCCAAAAGGTTTCCGTGTGTCGGCCCCGTGCTCAGCCGAGCTTCGACACGTCCCGGACCGCGCCCTTGTCGGCGCTGGTCGCCATCGCCGCGTACGCGCGCAGGGCCGCGGAGACCTTGCGCTCGCGGGCCTTGGGCGCGTACACGCCGCCGAGCGCCGCGCGGCGGGCGGTCAGCTCCTCCTCGGGGACGAGGAGTTCGATCGAGCGGCCGGGGATGTCGATGCGGATGCGGTCGCCGTCCTCGACGAGCGCGATCGTGCCGCCGGCCGCCGCCTCGGGCGAGGCGTGGCCGATGGACAGACCCGACGTACCGCCGGAGAAGCGGCCGTCGGTGACCAGGGCGCAGGTCTTGCCGAGACCGCGGCCCTTCAGGAAGGAGGTCGGGTAGAGCATCTCCTGCATGCCGGGGCCGCCCTTGGGGCCCTCGTAGCGGATGACGACCACGTCGCCGTCCTTCACGACCTTGTTGAGGATCTTCTCGACGGCCTCTTCCTGTGAGTCGCAGACGACGGCAGGACCCTCGAAGGTCCAGATCGACTCGTCGACGCCCGCGGTCTTCACGACGCAGCCGTCCACGGCGATGTTGCCCTTGAGGACGCCGAGACCGCCGTCCTTGGAGTAGGCGTGCGCGACGTCGCGGATGCAGCCGCCCGCGGCGTCCGTGTCGAGGGTGTCCCAGCGCTCGGACTGCGAGAAGGCCTCGGCGGAGCGCTTGCAGCCGGGCGCCGCGTGCCACATCTCGTTCGCCTCCTCGGAGGCGGCGCCGGAGCGGATGTCCCAGGTGTCCAGCCACTCCTTGATGGACGGGGAGTGGACGGTGTGCACGTCCTCGTTGAGGAGGCCGCCGCGGTACAGCTCGCCGAGGATCGCGGGGATGCCGCCGGCGCGGTGCACGTCCTCCATGTAGTACGTCGTCGTGGGAGCGACGTTCGGCGCGACCTTGGCGAGGCAGGGGACGCGGCGCGAGACGGCGTCGATGTCGTTCAGGTCGTAGTCGACCTCGGCCTCGCGGGCCGCGGCGAGCAGGTGCAGGATCGTGTTCGTCGAGCCGCCCATGGCGATGTCGAGGGCCATGGCGTTCTCGAAGGCCGCGTGGGTGGCGATGTTGCGGGGCAGGACGGAGGCGTCGTCGCCGTCGTAGTACCGCTTGGTGATGTCGACGACCGTTTGCCCGGCCTTCTCGTACAGCGCCTTGCGGGCGGTGTGCGTGGCGAGGACCGAGCCGTTGCCCGGCAGGGAGAGGCCGATGGCCTCGGTCAGGCAGTTCATCGAGTTGGCGGTGAACATGCCGGAACAGGAGCCGCAGGTCGGGCAGGCGTTCTCCTCGATACGGAGGATGTCCTCGTCCGAGATGCTCTCGTCGACGGCGTCGCTGATCGCGTTGACCAGGTCGAGCTTGCGGACCGTGCCGTCGACCAGGGTGGCCTTGCCGGCCTCCATCGGGCCGCCGGAGACGAAGACCGTCGGGATGTTGAGGCGCAGGGCGGCCATCAGCATGCCGGGGGTGATCTTGTCGCAGTTGGAGATGCAGATCAGGGCGTCGGCGCAGTGGGCCTCGACCATGTACTCCACGGAGTCCGCGATCAGGTCGCGGGAGGGCAGCGAGTACAGCATGCCGCCGTGGCCCATCGCGATGCCGTCGTCCACGGCGATGGTGTTGAACTCGCGCGGGATGCCGCCCGCCTCGCGGATCGCGTCGGAGACGATGCGGCCGACCGGCTGCAGGTGCGTGTGGCCGGGGACGAACTCCGTGAAGGAGTTGGCCACGGCGATGATCGGCTTCCGCCCGATGTCGGCCCCGGGTACACCGGAGGCGCGCATAAGGGCGCGGGCGCCCGCCATGTTGCGGCCGTGGGTGACTGTGCGGGACCTGAGCTCGGGCATGGTCGCTCGCTCCTTCAGGGAATGGCAGGGATTTCCGGCGGTATACGGAGGGACAAGTCTGCCTTCGAGCGTACGCCGCGGCTCCAGGATCCGGACAGGGTGTCCGGATGGCGGGACGGCTGTCTCACGCGCCCCGTGCGTCCGTGCCGCCCTCACGCCCCCGTCAGATGCCCCTGCACCACCGGAGCCAGCCGCGCCACCAGCTGTTCCACGTCCGCCGAGGCCAGCGGCTCCACCTGGATCACGTACCGCAGCATCGCGACGCCCACCAGCTGCGCGGCCGCGAGCTCGGCTCGCAGTTCCGCGTCCGGCACGTCGAGGCGGCCCGCGATGCGCCCGAGGAGCTGGGTGGAGACGAGGCGCCGGAAGACCGCGGCGGCCGTTTCGTTGTCGACGGCCGAGCGCACGATGGCGAGCAGCGGGGCGCGCGTCGCGGGGTTCTCCCAGACGCCGAGGACGAACCGGGTGAGGCGCTCGCCGACCCCGTCGAGCGGCCCGTCGTCGATCGCGGCGGGAGCCTTCAGTGCCGGAGCGAAGGCGACCGTGATGGCCGCCTCGAAAACCTGCTCCTTCGTACCGAAGTAGTGGTGTACGAGTGCCGGGTCCACGCCCGCGGCCTTGGCGATGCCGCGTACGGACGTCTTCTCGTAGCCGCGTTCGGAGAATTCCTCGCGGGCCGCCCGCAGGATCTGGTCGCGCGTCGCGGGGCCGGTCTCCGTCTGCATACGGGACGGGCGTCCCCGGCGCCGCGGGGCGGTGGCCTCCGACGGCGCGCCGGAGGTCATGAGCGCGGCACCTTCACGGCGGAGGCCAGGTGCAGCCGGGTGAAGGCGAGGGCCTCGGCGAGGTCGGCCTCCCGTTCGGCGCTGGACATCGCGCGGCGCGTGTTGACCTCGATGACGACGTGTCCGTCGAAGCCGTTGACCGCGAGGCGTTCCAGGAGCTCGGCGCAGGGCTGCGTGCCGCGGCCCGGGACGAGGTGTTCGTCCTTGGCGGAGCCCTTGCCGTCGGCGAGGTGGACGTGGCCGAGCCGGTCCCCCATGCGGTCGACCATGTCCATCGCGTCGGTGCGGGCGGTCGCGGTGTGCGAGAGGTCGACGGTGAAGTGGCGGTAGTCGTCCTTGGTGACGTCCCAGTCGGGTGCGTACGCGAGCATCTCGCGGTCGCGGTAGCGCCAGGGGTACATGTTCTCGACGGCGAACCGGACGTCCGTCTCGTCGGCCATGCGCCAGATTCCGTCGACGAAGTCGCGGGCGTACTGCCGCTGCCAGCGGAACGGCGGGTGCACGACGACGGTCGACGCGTCGAGCTTCTCCGCGGCGGCCTTGGCGCGCTGCAGCTTGACCCACGGGTCCGTGGACCAGACGCGCTGCGTGATGAGCAGGCAGGGCGCGTGGACGGCGAGGATGGGGATCCGGTGGTAGTCGCTCAGTCTGCGCAGGGCCTCGATGTCCTGGCTGACGGGGTCGGTCCAGACCATGACCTCGACGCCGTCGTAGCCCAGGCGTGCGGCGATCTCGAAGGCCGTCGCCGTCGACTCCGGATAGACCGAGGCCGTCGACAGGGCGACCTTCGCATCCGGGATGCGCACCACTGGTTCTGCCACGAGGGACAGCGTACGGGCCGCGTCCGGGCGCCGGGGAGGTGGCCTCGTGCCGCCCTGGTCGGGGCCCGTGCGGTCGGCCGGTGCCCGGTCCGGCGTACCGTCCGGCGCCGTCCGGGCGCGCTTGCTGTCCGGCGTACCGTCCGGTGTCCGGTCCGGCCCGCTGTCCGGCGTCGGGTCCGGGTCAGGTCGCATGCCGTCGGCTCACGATGCGGGCAGGTGGTCGAGCTCGCGCAGGATCACGCCCTCGCGCAGCGCCCACGGGCAGATCTCCAGGGTTTCGACCCCGAAGAGGTCCATCGCGCCCTCCGCGACGAGCGCTCCGGCGAGCAGCTGTCCGGCCCGCCCTTCGGAGACGCCGGGCAGCTCGGAGCGCTCCTGCGTGGTCATCGCGGCGAGCCGCGGAACCCAGTCCTCCAGGGATTTGCGCTTCAGTTCGCGTTGTACGTAGAGACCGTCGGCCGAGCGTGCGGCGCCCGTGAGGCGGGCGAGCTGCTTGAACGTCTTCGACGTCGCCACGATGTGGTCGGGGGCGCCGAACCTGCTGAACTCGCCGACCGTCCGCGCGATCTGCGCACGCACGTGGCGGCGCAGTGCCTTCACGTCGGAGGGGTCCGGCGGGTCCGTCCGCAGCCAGGCGGCGGTGAGGCGGCCGGCGCCGAGCGGCAGGCTGGCCGCCGCGTCGGGCTCCTCGTCCATGCCGTACGCGATCTCCAGGGAGCCGCCGCCGATGTCGAGGACGAGGAGCTTGCCCGCGGACCAGCCGAACCAGCGCCGGGCGGCCAGGAACGTCAGCCTGGCCTCCTCCTCGCCGGTCAGGACCCGCAGGTCGACGCCGGTCTCGTCCTTGACCCTGGCGAGCACCGCGTCGGCGTTGCTCGCCTCGCGCACCGCGGAGGTGGCGAAGGGCAGGACTTCCTCCACGCCCTTGTCCTCGGCGGCCACCATCGCCTCGCGGACCACGGTCACCAGGCGGTCGACGCCCTCGGGGCCGATCGCACCGGCGGGATCGAGGAGTTGGGCCAGGCGCAGGTCGGCCTTGTGGGAGTGCGCGGGCAGCGGGCGCGCGCCGGGGTGGGCGTCGACCACGAGCAGATGCACCGTGTTCGACCCCACGTCGAGGACACCGAGTCTCATGTACGGAACGCTACGCCGGATGGGGCGTTCGGCTGGCCGCGGGCGGTCGGCCGCACGCATACCCTGGAGACGTGCCAAAGACGAAAAAGGCGAAGACCGACAAATCGAAGCCGGGGAAGCCGTCGACCCAGCAGGCCGCGTCGGAGAAGCCGACGAAGAAGGGGAAGCCGGAGAAGCCGGGAAAGGTAGCGAAGAAGGAGAAGCCGGGGAAGTCCGGGAAACCGGCGGAGGTGGCGCAGGCCGAGCCGGACGAGAAGGGGCTCGACTTCGCCCGTGCCTGGGTGGAGTTCCCTGATCCCGCGGACGACGAGCAGACGTTCCGCTGCGATCTGACATGGCTGACCTCTCGGTGGAACTGCATCTTCGGCAGTGGCTGCCAGGGCATCCAGCCGGGCCGCGCCGCCGATGGCTGCTGCACGCTGGGTGCCCACTTCTCCGACGATGACGACGAGAAGCGGGTCGCCGGGTACGTCGAGCGGCTGACGCCCGACATCTGGCAGCACCACGACGTGGGCCGGGAGACCGGCTGGGTCTCCACGGACGAGGACGGCGACCGCCAGACCCGTCCGTACAACGGCTCGTGCATCTTCCAGAACCGTCCCGGCTTCGAGGGCGGCGCCGGATGCTCGCTGCACATCCTGGCGCTGCGGGAGGGCCGCGAGCCGCTGGAGACGAAGCCGGACGTGTGCTGGCAGCTGCCGGTGCGCCGGACGTACGAGTGGATCGACCGGCCCGACGACACCCGCGTGCTGCAGGTGTCGATCGGTGAGTACGACCGGCGGGGCTGGGGTCCCGGCGGCCACGACCTGCACTGGTGGTGCACGTCGGCGACGTCGGCGCACGGCGCGGGCGATCCGGTGTACGTCTCCTACCGGCCCGAGCTGATCGAGCTGATGGGCAGGGAGGGGTACGACCGGCTCGTGGAGCTGTGCGAGGAGCGTCTGGCCTCCCAGCTTCCGCTGCTCGCGCCGCATCCGGCGGATCCCGTGGGGCGCTAGGGCCTGTGCCGTGCGTCGCGGGGCAGGCGGGACTTCCGGCACAGGCGCTGGGGCCTGTGGGGCGGGCAGCGCTTCCGGCACCGGCCCAGGGCCTGCCCTAGCCGGGTCCGCCACTGCCGTCGCCCTGCGGCGGTGATGTGTCGCCCGAGCCCGGGCCCGGGTCCGACGGGGTGGGGGTCGGGTCCGATGGGATCGGCGTGGGGTCGGTCGGCCCTGGATCGGAGGGGCCCGGGTCCGAAGGGCCGGGGTCGGAGGGGCCGGGGTCCGAGGGGCCCGGGTCGGACGGGCGGGGGTCCGTGGGCCGTGGGCCCGGTCCGGGGTGGGTCGGCGGTCGTCCGTCCCCGTATCCGTCGATGGCGATGATCGCGCCCGAGGGTGCGATCGAGACACGCGCGCGCCAGTGCCCGGCCGGCTCGCGGGTGTGGTCGACGTACACCTGGATGGTGACCGACCGGCCCGGCGCGAGCGTCCCCGACGAGCGGCTCAGGTAGAGCCACGGCGCGCTCTCGGCCGCCGACCAGTGGACCGGTGAACCACCGGACGCCGTCAGCGTGATGAGCGTCGTGTCGCCGCTGGGCTGTGCCTCCACGGTGAGGCGGCCCGGTCCTGTCGAGCCGGCCGAACCGCCGCTGATGACCTCCACGGAGACGTCGGGCGAGTGGCTGCCCTTGGTGAAGCGGGGCTCGGGGCCCTTGCGGGCGTTGCCCGCGTTCTCGTACCCGTCCCCCGGGCGGTCGCCGCCGAGGCCTCCGGCGCCGCCGTCCTCGCTCGCGGTGACCGAACGGCCGTCGTGGCCCTCGCCGGTGAGCGGCGCTCCCCGGTACGCGGCCCAGAGCGCGAGCACCGGGGCGGCCACCACGGTGGCGACGACGGTCGTCGTGACGGCACGCGCGCGGAAGCGGTCGCGGCGGGCCGCGTGGTCCTTGGGGTCCATCGGGAAACCGCGCCGGTCGTAGCGGGGGCTGCCGCCACGCGCGCGTGGGACGTGTGCCATCGCCCTGTGGAGCGCGGCCCGCGGGGCCTCGATCACGGGGAGCGCGGCCGGGCTGACGGCCGTGCCGGGCCAGGCGGTCGATCCGGCGCGCTCGGCGGTGCGGCGGCAGCGCGGGCAGTCGTCGACGTGCCGGACGAGCTCGCGACGCAGGGCGGTGCCGAGCAGGAGCTGGTTGTCGCCGGTGAGGCGGGCCACGATCGGGCAGCTGCCGGTCTCCACGACGGCGAGGGCCGCGCGGGTGCGCTCCACCTCGCAGGCGGCGGAGGCGAGCAGGCCGCGGGCCTTGGTGAGGTCCATGCCGAGGACGGCGGCGACCTGGGCGGGGGTGAGCTGGTGGCGGACGGCCAGCTCGAGGGCCTCGCGCTGCTCGGGAGTGGTGCCGGCGGCTTCGGGCCAGGCGAGCTGGGCGAGTTCGCGACGGCGTTGGCGGACGGTTTCCTCCGCGGTGGCGGAGGTGGGAGAAGCGGAGGAGGCCTCTGCGGTGGCGGAGGTGGGGGAAGCGGAGGAGGCCTCTGTGGGCCCGGAGCCCGTCGAGGTCCCCGAGGTCTTCCCGCCGTCGGCGCCGTCGGAGGAGGCTTTGGCCGCGCCCTGCGCGTGCCTGCCGCCGCCTTCCCGGTTGCGCTTCGCCTCGGCAAGTCGGCGCAGGCAGACCCAGCGGGCGAGGGCGTAGAGCCAGGTCTTCAGCTCGCTCTCGGCCGAGGGGCCGCGGGCGCCACGGCGGTCGGCGTGATGGAGCACGTCGCCCAGCGCCGCCGTCGCCGCGTCGTGGTCGCAGAGCACCGACAGGCAGTACGTGAACAGGCCGTCCAGACACGGTTCGTAGCGCCCGGGAGGCAGGGTCCGGGGTGCCGGGCGGGGCACCACGCGCTTGCGCGCATCACGGTGCGCCCGGTGTGCGCCGGTTGTGTTCGTGGGAGATTCCGGACTGCTGCTCATCACCCGTGCGAAGTTATGCGGATGATGCAGCTCGCTTCCTCCCCCTTGAGCACATTTAATCCTTACGGGTGAACAGATCCCTCAAAAGGGGACAGGAACCCCCGATTCCGTGGCCCCGGTTCGCACACGTGGCGGACGAGACGCCGACGCGGCGGCGTTGTCAGTGGCCTCGGCTACGGTTCGACCATGGCTGCCCGTACGAAATCCGCCAAGGACCGTCCGTCCTACCGCTGCACGGAGTGCGGCTGGCAGACGGCCAAGTGGCTCGGCCGCTGCCCCGAATGCCAGGCCTGGGGGACGGTCGAGGAGTACGGCGCGCCCGCGGTCCGCACGACCGCCCCCGGCCGCGTCACCTCCTCCGCCGTCCCGATCGGCGAGGTCGACGGGCGCCAGGCCACCGCGCGCTCCACCGGCGTGCCCGAGCTGGACCGTGTGCTCGGCGGCGGTCTGGTCCCCGGCGCCGTGGTGCTGCTCGCGGGCGAGCCGGGCGTCGGCAAGTCCACGCTGCTCCTGGACGTCGCGGCGAAGGCGGCGAGCGACGCGCACCGCACGCTCTACGTGACGGGTGAGGAGTCGGCGAGCCAGGTGCGGCTGCGCGCCGACCGCATCGGCGCCATCGACGACCACCTGTACCTGGCCGCCGAGACCGATCTCGCCGCCGTCCTCGGCCACTTGGACGCGGTCAAGCCCTCCCTCCTGATCCTCGACTCGGTCCAGACGGTCGCCTCCCCCGAGATCGACGGGGCGCCCGGCGGGATGGCGCAGGTCCGCGAGGTCGCGGGCGCGCTGATCCGCGCCTCCAAGGAGCGCGGCATGTCCACGCTCCTGGTCGGACACGTCACCAAGGACGGCGCCATCGCGGGCCCCCGCCTCCTGGAGCACCTCGTCGACGTGGTCCTGCAGTTCGAGGGCGACCGGCACGCGCGCCTGCGTCTGGTCCGAGGCGTCAAGAACCGGTACGGCACGACGGACGAGGTCGGCTGCTTCGAACTGCACGACGAGGGCATCACCGGACTCGCCGACCCCAGCGGCCTCTTCCTCACGCGCCGCGCCGAGCCCGTTCCCGGCACCTGTCTGACCGTCACCCTGGAGGGCCGCCGCCCCCTGGTGGCCGAAGTCCAGGCCCTCACCGTCGACTCGCAGATCCCCAGCCCCCGCCGCACCACGTCCGGCCTGGAGACCTCCCGCGTCTCGATGATGCTCGCCGTCCTGGAACAGCGCGGCCGGATCACCGCGCTCGGCAAGCGCGACATCTACAGCGCGACGGTCGGCGGCGTGAAGCTCTCCGAGCCCGCGGCGGACCTCGCCGTCGCCCTCGCCCTGGCCAGCGCCGCGAGTGACACTCCGCTGCCGAAGAACCTTGTCGCGATCGGCGAGGTGGGCCTGGCGGGCGAGGTCAGACGGGTCACGGGTGTCCAGCGCAGGCTGTCGGAGGCGCACCGCCTGGGCTTCACGCACGCGCTCGTACCGGCCGATCCAGGACGGATTCCGGCCGGTATGAAGGTCATCGAAGTCGCCGACATGGGGGACGCCCTCCGTGTCCTTCCGAGGTCGCGTCGCCGAGAGGCCCCACGGGAGGAGGAAGAGCGCCGGTAGACTTTGCCCTGGTCTCGCCCATCCGTACGAAGCAAGGTGCCGGCGAAGGCCTGGAGAACCTGCGACCGAGGGAGTGCAGTGGCAGCCAACGACCGGGCATCGGTTCCCGGCAAGCCGGGTTCGGGCTCCGGTGCCGATGCGCTGATGCGCGCCTCCCTGAGCGCCGTCGCGCCCGGGATGGCACTGCGGGACGGCCTTGAGCGCATCCTCCGCGGCAACACGGGTGGCCTGATCGTCCTCGGCTGGGACAAGACCGTCGAGTCGATGTGCACGGGCGGCTTCATCCTGGACGTCGAGTTCACGGCGACGCGGCTGCGTGAGCTGTGCAAGCTCGACGGCGGCATCGTCCTCGACAAGGACATCACCAAAATCCTCCGCGCGGGCGTGCAGCTCGTGCCGGATCCGACGATTCCCACGGAGGAGACCGGCACGCGGCACCGCACGGCGGACCGCGTGAGCAAGCAGGTCGGCTTCCCGGTGGTCTCCGTCTCCCAGTCCATGCGGCTGATCGCGCTGTACGTGGACGGTCAGCGGCGCGTCCTGGAGGACTCGGCCGCGATCCTGTCCCGCGCGAACCAGGCGCTGGCCACCCTCGAGCGGTACAAGCTCCGGCTCGACGAGGTCGCGGGCACGCTGTCGGCCCTGGAGATCGAGGATCTGGTGACGGTGCGGGACGTCACCGCTGTCGCCCAGCGCCTCGAAATGGTGCGCCGTATCGCGACGGAGATCGCCGAGTACGTGGTCGAGCTCGGCACGGACGGGCGTCTCCTCGCCCTCCAGCTGGACGAGTTGATCGCGGGCGTCGAGCCCGAGCGGGAGCTTGTCGTGCGGGACTACGTGCCCGAGCCCACGGCCAAGCGGTCGCGCACGGTCGACGAGGCGCTGGCCGAGCTGGACTCCCTCACGCACGCGGAGCTCCTCGAACTCCCCACGGTGGCGCGGGCCCTGGGTTACACGGGCTCCCCCGAGGCGCTGGACTCCGCGGTGTCCCCGCGGGGCTTCCGCCTCCTCGCCAAGGTCCCCCGTCTCCCCGGCGCGATCATCGACCGCCTGGTCGAGCACTTCGGCGGGCTCCAGAAGCTCCTCGCCGCGAGTGTGGACGACCTCCAGACGGTGGACGGCGTCGGCGAGGCACGGGCGAGGAGCGTGCGCGAGGGCCTGTCGCGCCTGGCGGAGTCGTCGATCCTCGAGCGGTACGTCTAGCCTTCGGCGGGCGGGCCCACTGTCACCGGGCGGGCCGCCCCCACGCCGGGAGCGGTGTGGGGGTCAGTCCTTTTCCAGGACGAAGGATGCCTGGGCCGTGCCGAGGCCGGGGGCCTTCGCCTCGACCAGGTACGTTCCCGGAGCCGCCGATCCCGCCGAAGGCGTCGCGCACTGGGGCTCACTGGCCCGCCGGTCCCACTGCACCGAGTGCGTGATCCGCCCCTCCGCCGGAACCCGCAGCAACAGGCTCCCGCTGCCCTCGGGGCAGTCCGCCGAGGACCAGAACTCGTCGTCCCCCGCGGCCTGAGTGATCGTCAGCACCGTGCCCTTGCCGCCGAGATCGACCTTGCACGCCTTGCCGCCGCTGTTCTCGGCGATCAGCTCGAACTTCGGCTTCTCATCGACCGCGTACCGGTTCTCGATGCTGCGCACCTTCAACTTGACGTCGCCGCCGGTGCAGTTGGGCAGCCGCGTACCGGCCGGGAGCCGGGCGCCCGAACCTCCGCCGCCCTTCGCGTCGTCACCGGAGCCGCCGCCACCGGTGCCCGCCGCGCCGCCGGAGCCGCCCGAACCGCCGGAGCCCGACCCGCCCGAACCGCCGGAGCCGCCCGAGCCGGAGCCGTCGCTCGACTCGTCCCGCCCGCCCGGGTGTTCACTGATCGCGGGGCCCGACCCGGTGGGGCCCGGAGTGATGGACGTGGCGGGGCCGTTGCCGCCCGGCCCGTCCGCGTTGTTGCCGCCGCCCCCGCCACCGGAGGTGACGATCCAGACGACGAGGAGCACCAGGAGGCCCAGTACGGACAGCAGAACGGCCCTCCGACGCCAGTAGATGGTGGAGGGAAGCGGCCCGACCGGATTGCGCAGAGATCCCACGCCCAAACCTTACGAGAGATCCGGTGCTTCTCCCGCCCCACCCGCCGCCTTGAGCGACAAAGTTTCCGGATCATCATCCCGGGACGCCTCTTCGACCCTGTCCATCGTCAGGTGCGTGACCGGACGATCGCCAGATGTGACGATTCGGCCGTACTACGTACCGTCCGTAATCATGGACACCATGACCGACGATCTCTACCGCGATATCACCGAGTTCGCCCACGACACGCCCTCGTGGTTCCAGCACCTCGCCGAGGTGTGGACGGAGCTCGGACTGCTGCTCTTCGGGGTGCTCTTCGTCGTCGCCTGGTGGCGTGCCAGGCGCGGGGACCCCCGCGCGCTGGCGGTCGCGGTGCTCGCTCCTCTCGCCACGGCGGTGGCGTACGTGTGCAGCGAACTGGCCAAGTCCGCGATCGACGAGGAGCGGCCGTGCCGGGCGGTGTCCGGCGCGCTGAGGCCGCTCGTCGAGTGCCCGCCGCACGGCGACTGGTCCTTCCCCAGCAACCACTCGACCATCGCGGGCGCCGCCGCCATCGGTCTCGCGCTGGCCTGGCCGCGCATCGCGGCGCTGACCGTGCCGATGGCCGTGCTCATGGCCTTCTCGCGGGTCTTCGTCGGTGTCCACTACCCGCACGACGTGGCGGTGGGTCTCGTCTTCGGCGCGGTGATCGTGTTCCTGCTCGTACGGATCATGACGCGTCCGGTGGCGCGGATCACGCTGGCGATGCGCGGGTCGTCCACGGGGATCGTGACGTGGTTCGCGGGCCCGGGTCCCGGCCGGGGCCGCGCCCGCATCCCGGCTCCCGCGCCCGCGCCCGCGCCGGCTCCTGCGCCGAGTCTCCAGCCGCCGGTCTACGACCCCGCCGCGTACGACCCGCCCACCATGACGATCCGCCGGGACGACACACAGCGGCCCCACTGACCCGAACGTCTCGTCCCGGGTCCGTCAGTCCGTCTCCGGTACGAGTTCCGCCTCGTACGCGACGATCGCCGCCTGAACGCGGTTCTTGACCCCGAGCCGGTCGAGGACCGCGCTCACGTACGCCTTGACCGTGCCCTCGACGAGATGCAGGCGCGCGGCGATCTCCGGGTTGGACAGGCCCGCGCCGACCAGGCCGAGCACCTCGCGTTCGCGCGGGGTGAGGGCCTCGACGCGGGCGCGGGCGGTGGCGCCGCGGCCCATGCGCCGGGCGCCGAAGCCGTCGATGACGTGCCGGGCGACCTTCGGCGAGAGGAAGGCGGCGCCGCCCGCCACGGCCCGTACGCCCGCGATGAGTTCGTGCGGGTCGCCGGATTTCAGCAGGAAGCCGGTGGCGCCGCCGGCGAGGGCCCGTGCGATGTACGCGTCCTCGGAGAACGTCGTCAGCATCGCCACCGCGGTGCCCGGCACCGTCCGTACGATCTCCTCCCCCGCGGTCAGGCCGTCCAGGAGCGGCATGCGGATGTCGAGCAGCGCCACGTCGGGCCGGTGGGCCTGTGCCAGCGCCACGGCCTCGCGCCCGTCGCCGGCCTCCGCGACGACCTCGACGTCCCGCCCCGCGGCGAGGATGGCGCGCACGCCGGCCCGGATCATGGCCTCGTCGTCGGCGAGGAGAACGCGGATGGCGGGGGCGCCGCCCGCCTCCGATCGCGCCTCGTCCGCCCTTGACCGCGCCTCGTCCGATCGCACCTCGTTCATCGCGCACGCTCCCTGTTCTGTTGGTCCTGTGCCGTCGGGATGACCGCCTTGTCCACGAGGCGGCCCTCCGCCCCGCCCTCGAAGCAGAGTCTGAAGTGGACGACGGAGGTGAAGAGTTCGCCGCTCGACCGGTAGTACGCGCAGTCGGCGTCCCGCGGCGGCGGGCTCGGGGCGCGTTCGAGGGGCGGGTCGGCGACGGTCCGGTCGGGGAGTACGCGCTCGACCTCGGCGCGGGACTCGCCGATGCGGAGGCGCGCGTAGTCGGCGGGGGCCAGGACGGAGTGCGTGCGGGTGTACGCGTACCAGGCGAAGGTGCCCCCGACGAGCAGGGCTCCCGTGGCGACGGCGGCGCCGAAGGCCAGGGCGGTGCGGCGGCGGGCTTCGGTGAGGCGGGGCGCGGCGGGCCGTGGGGCGACGCCTCGGTCGGGGAGGCGGGCGGTGACCCGGAAGCCGTCGCCGTGCGGGCCCGCTTCGAGTGTGCCGTCGAGGTCCGTGACGCGGGCGTGCAGGGCGCGGAGGCCGGAGCCGCCGCGTGACTCGGAGCCGCCGCGTGACGGGGAGTCGTCGCGTGACGGGGAGTCGTCGCGTGACTCGGAGCCGCCGCCCGGCGAGGAGCCGCCGCCCGGCGAGGAGCCGCCGCCCGGCGGGGATTCGCCGCCCGGCGAGGCGGGTGCCGAATGCTCGGTCTCGGTACGTCCGTTGGTGACGGTCACCGTCGTCGCGGAGCCGTCCCGCGTGACCGTGACGGTGACGTGCGCGCCCGGCGCGTGCTTCGCGGCGTTGGTCAGGGCCTCCTGGACGACACGGTGGACGGCCCCCTCGGTCAGCCCCCGGCGCGCCGGGTCACCCTTCGCCCGTGCCCCGGGGCGGTCCCCCTCATCGACGTACATGATGCGCAGCCCCGACGCCTCGGCGCGCGCGACGAGGGCCGCGACGCTCTCGCCTGCCGGGGCGAGCGGCGCCTGTTCGTCGCCCTTCTCGCGGAGCAGTCCGATGATCGTGTGCAACCTGTCGGTGGCCTGCGAGGCGGCCGCGCGAAGGTCGGCGGCGGCCTCGCGGTGCGGGTCCGGCAGGTCGGGGGCGACCTGGAGCGCCCCCGCCCGTACGGCGATCAGGCTCAGTTCGTGTCCCAGGGAGTCGTGCATGTCCTGGGCGATGCGGGCCCGTTCGCGCAGCCGGGCGCGGTCGGCGACGATGCGCTGCTCGCGCTCCAGCTGGTCGGCGCGGGCCCAGCCTGCGGCGGCCAGTTCGCGGCCCTGGCGCCAGTAGCGGCCCGCGAGCCAGGGGAAGACCGCGCCGAAGACGAGCGTCGCCATGAGGACGGCCCACTCGACGGTCGGGTCGACGTCGCGCGCGGCGATCTTGACGGTGCCGGCGACGGCGACGCCTCCGAAGCCGATGAGCGCGGTCCTCGCGCGGTCGGCGCGGCGGCCGAGGAGCAGGGCGAGGACGGCGAAGGCGGGACCGTAGGCGAGGGTGAAGAGGGAGGGGGCGGTGGCGAGGCCGAGGGCGGCGGCGAGGAGGAAGGCGGGGAGGGGGTGGGCCCGGCGGACGACGACGGCGACGGCGAGGACGGCGAGTCCGGTGAGCTGCTGTCCCACGGAGCGCGGTTCGTTGAGCCCCAGCCGGTCCACGCTCACGACGGGCACGGCAAGCGCCGTCCACAGCAGCACGTCCTTGGTGCGTGTGCCGACGCCTCTCCTCTTGCTCTTCCGCTTGCTCTTCCTCTTGCTCTTCCGCGCGCCCTGATCCACTTCCCCGACGCTACTGGCCGCTCGTGGGGATCGCCCCTGCCGATCGTCAGGTCATCGACGACGGGGACGGGCGCGGGGAGGGGTGCGGGGAGGGGTGCGGGGACGGGTGCGGGTGCCGGTGCGGGTGCCGGTGCGGGTTGTTCGTGGCTGGTCGCGCAGTTCCCCGCGCCCCTGACCCACCCTGCGCCCCGCCCCCCGGAAGCCGCCCCGCGCCCGCGGAAGCCGCCCCACGCCCGCACCCCCGGAAGCCGCCCCACGCCCGCACCTCCGGAAGTCGCCCCGTGCCCACACCCCCGAAGTCACCCCGCGCCCGTGCTGCCCCCCCCAGGCGGTGGCCTCCTCCTCGGGAGCGGTCGGGGGGCGGCTGGACCGGCGAAACCCGCACCGCGAGCCGCGCGGTTGTCCCGCGTGTCGGCGAGCCCGTGGCAGGATCGGACGTGCCATGACTGCGCCCACGAAGCCCCTGCCGAACAGCCCCGTCCCCGGGGACGCCCCCGAGCCCGCAGGCGAGTCCCTGCACCGTCCCGTCATCGCGTGGTTCGACACGCATGCCCGTGATCTGCCGTGGCGTCGTGAGGACGCCGGGCCGTGGGGCGTGATGGTCAGTGAGTTCATGCTCCAGCAGACGCCCGTCAGCCGCGTCCTGCCCGTGTACGAGCAGTGGCTGGCCCGCTGGCCCCGCCCCGCCGACCTCGCCAAGGAGGCGCCGGGTGAGGCCGTCCGCGCCTGGGGGCGGCTCGGGTATCCGCGTCGCGCCCTGCGGCTGCACGGCGCGGCCGTCGCCATAACGGAACGGCACGGCGGCGACGTACCGCGGCAGCACGCCCAGCTGCTCGCGCTGCCCGGCATCGGGGAGTACACGGCGGCGGCCGTGGCCTCGTTCGCGTACGGGCAGCGGCATGCCGTGCTCGACACCAATGTGCGCCGCGTCTTCGCGCGGGCCGTGACCGGTGTGCAGTACCCGCCGAACGCGACGACCGCCGCCGAGCGCAAGCTCGCCCGTGCCCTCCTGCCCGAGGACGAGGAGACCGCGTCCCGCTGGGCGGCCGCCTCCATGGAGCTGGGCGCCCTGGTCTGCACGGCGAAGAACGAGGACTGCACGCAGTGCCCGATCGCCGCGCAGTGCGCCTGGCGTACGGCGGGGAAGCCCGCGCACGAGGGCCCGGCCCGCCGCGGTCAGACGTACGCGGGAACGGACCGGCAGGTGCGGGGCAAGCTGCTCGCCGTGCTGCGCGAGGCCGTGGCGCCCGTCCCGCAGGCCGTGCTCGACCGGGTGTGGGACGAGCCGGTGCAGCGGGCCCGCGCGCTGGACGGTCTCGTCGCGGACGGTCTCGTGGAGCCGCTGCCGGACGGTTTGTACCGGCTACCCCTGACCTGACCGCCTTTGGCCCGGTTAATGCAAGATTATCCGGCCTGTCCGCCTTCGACCCGATGGCCGTGACGCCTGGGGCCCTGGTAAACGCAGGTATTTACTCGGGCCCTACTTCTGTTACACAACCTACGTACAGCCGTGCGTCCGCCGCTGGCTGCTCCGCACAACCTCGTGACAACCCCTCCGTAGCTTCTTACCTGTACCGCACAGCAGGGACGGCGGTCGGCAATGGGACGGAACGGAGGCGGTTTGATATGGCGCACGGCGAGGTGCTCGAGTTCGAAGAGTACGTCCGCACTCGGCAGGATGCTCTGCTGCGCAGTGCCCGGCGCCTGGTCCCGGACCCCGTGGACGCCCAGGACCTGCTGCAGACCGCTCTCGTGCGGACGTACGGCCGCTGGGACGGCATAGCCGACAAGCGGCTCGCGGACGCCTACCTGCGCCGCGTCATGATCAACACCCGTACGGAGTGGTGGCGCGCCCGCAAGCTCGACGAGGTGCCCACCGAGCAGCTGCCCGACGCGAGCGTGGAAGACTCCACGGAGCAGCACGCGGACCGCGCGCTGCTGATGGACATCATGAAGGTGCTCGCACCCAAGCAGCGCAGCGTGGTCGTGCTGCGACACTGGGAGCAGATGTCCACAGAGGAGACGGCCGCCGCCCTCGGCATGTCGGCCGGAACGGTCAAGAGCACGCTGCACCGGGCGCTCGCCAGGCTCCGTCAGGAGCTGGAGAGCCGTGACCTGGACGCGCGCGCGCTCGAACGTGAGGAGCGGGAGAGTTGCGCGGCCTAGGCCCTCGGGCCGGACACAGCGTGCAGGCGGTGAGCGCGGCGACGGCCGGGTTCGCCGCCCTCGGCCTTTTGCTCTCCGCCTGTTCGACGGGCGGATCCGGTGCGCGTGACGAGGGCCCGGCCCGCAGCGAGCCCGTCGTGTCCACCGCGCCGTCCCCCTCGCCCTCGGCGTCCGTGCCGGCGAAGAAGATCGACGCGGTGCGGCTGGTCAAGGATGACCCGAAGGTCAGCCCGTCGATCAAGCGGGACCTGAAGCCGTGCGTGGGGAAGACGTACCCGGTCGACGTGTCGTACGGGGACCTGACCGGGGGATCCGCCTCAGATGTTGTGGTGAACGTGCTGACCTGCGGTGATGCTGTGGGGATCGGCAGTTACGTCTATCGCGCCCAGGGCGATAAGTACGAGAATGTCTTCCAGGCCGAGGAGCCCGCCTCCGTCTACGCCGAGATCGACCGGGGCGCCCTGGTCGTGACGAAGCAGTTGTACGAGTCGGGCGACTCGGTGGCCTATCCCTCCGGCGAGGAAGTGATCACGTACCGCTGGTCGGCGAACCGTTTCACGGAGTCGGGGCGTACGCGCAACGACTTCGGAAACGCGGTGGGTGACGGGCCGACCGAGCCGTCCGTCGACTGACGCGGCCCTCCGACCGCACGCCTGTGACGCACCCGACGCACCTGACGCACCGAAAAGGACTGAGAGCACCCGATGGCAGAGCAGACCCACGTCCTGTTCGTCGAGGACGACGACGTCATCCGTGAGGCCACCCAGCTCGCCCTGGAGCGCGACGGTTTCGCCGTGACCGCCATGCCGGACGGCCTCGCGGGCCTGGAGGCCTTCCGCGCCGACCAGCCGGACATCGCGCTGCTCGACGTGATGGTGCCCGGCATGGACGGCGTCTCGCTGTGCCGCCGCATCCGCGAGGAGTCGACCGTCCCGGTGATCATGCTGTCCGCCCGTGCCGACTCCATCGACGTGGTGCTCGGCCTGGAGGCGGGCGCCGACGACTACGTGACCAAGCCGTTCGACGGCGCCGTCCTGGTCGCCCGCATCCGCGCCGTCCTGCGCCGCTTCGGGCACGCGAGCGGTCCCGGTTCGGCGGGCTCCCATCAGGAGGACGGCGGTGCGGAGGACGGCGGGGTGCTGACCTTCGGCGACCTGGAGATCGACACGGTCGGCATGGAGGTGCACCGGGGCGGGGCGCCGGTGGCGCTGACGCCGACCGAGATGCGCCTGCTGCTCGAATTCTCGTCCGCGCCCGGCACGGTCCTCTCCCGCGACAAGCTCCTGGAGCGCGTGTGGGACTACGGCTGGGGCGGCGACACCCGCGTCGTCGACGTCCACGTGCAGCGGCTGCGCACGAAGGTGGGCCAGGACCGCATCGAGACGGTCCGCGGCTTCGGTTACAAGCTCAAGGCGTGAGCGGGACTCGTGCCGCAACCGGCAACGATCAGGAAACTCAGGGGACGTCGCATATGAACGGGGGGCGCAGGGCGGCCGGGCGTGTCCGCGAGGTGTTCCGGTCCGGCGGGACCTTCCGGCCGGACGGGGTCTTCCGGTCCGGCGGGCGGCCGCGCGGCGGCGTACAGCTGCGCACCGGCGTGCGCTGGAAGATCGCCGCCGCGATCGCCCTGGTCGGCGCGCTCGTCGCGATCGCACTGAGCCTGGTCGTGCACAACGCCGCGCGTGTCTCGATGCTCGACAACGCGCGCGACGTGCAGGACGAGCGCATCCAGTTCGCGCTGCGCCTCTATTCCTCCCCGTCCCAGCGCCAGACGCTGCAGTTCGGCACGAAGGTCGACGACCCCGAGCTGCCGCAGGAGCTGCGGCAGAAGGTCCTCACCGGCCGCCGCGCCACCTACGTCGACGAGAAACCCGACGGCGTGCCCGACATCTGGGCCGCCGTGCCGCTCGCCGACGGGCACGTCCTTTCGCTGCACTCCCGCTTCACCGACCGCAGCGCCACCGTGATGAAGGACCTCGACCAGGCGCTCGTCATCGGTTCGATCGCGGTCGTCTTCGGCGGCTGCGCCCTCGGCGTGCTGATCGGCGGACAGCTGTCGCGGCGCCTGCGCAAGGCCGCGACGGCGGCGAGCGAGGTCGCCCAGGGACAGACGAACGTGAGCGTCCGCGACGCGATCGGCGGGGTCGTGAAGGACGAGACCGACGACGTGGCGAGCGCCGTGGACGCCATGGCCGACGCCCTCAAGCAGCGCCTGGAGGCCGAGCGGCGGGTGACCGCGGACATCGCGCACGAGCTGCGCACACCGGTGACCGGACTCCTTACGGCCGCCGAGCTGCTGCCGCCGGGCCGTCCGACCGAGCTCGTCAGGGACCGCGCGCAGGCGATGCGCACGCTCGTCGAGGACGTGCTCGAAGTGGCCCGTCTGGACTCCGCCGCCGAGCGGGCCGAGCTGCAGGACATCACGCTGGGCGAGTTCGTGTCCCGGCGCATGGCCGTCCTGAGCACGGACGTGACGGTGACGGTGGTGCACGAGTCGGAGGTCACCACCGATCCGCGCCGTCTGGAGCGCATCCTCGGCAACCTCGTCGCCAACGCGGCCAAGCACGGCAAGCCGCCCATCGAGGTCAGCGTCGAGGGCCGTGTGGTCCGGGTGCGCGACCACGGTCCCGGCTTCCCCGAGGCGCTCCTGGACGAGGGTCCGAGCCGTTTCCGCACGGGCAGCGCCGACCGCGCCGGCCACGGGCACGGCCTCGGTCTGACGATCGCGGCGGGTCAGGCGCGGGTGCTCGGCGCCCGGCTCACCTTCCGCAACGTACGCCCCGCGGGCGCGGCTCCCGGGGTGCCCTCCGAGGGTGCGGTCGCGGTGCTGTGGCTGCCGGAGCACGCGCCCACGAACACGGGCAGCTATCCGGTGCTGAAGCTGCCCGACAACCTCTGACGGTCACGGCTTACCGCTTACTGCTTACCGCTTACGGCGGACGACGTACGACGGCCCCCGGCGCGCGATGCGCCGGGGGCTGTCGTCCGCCGGGGCGGGGGTGGGATCAGACCGGCTCCGCGACCGTCGTCCGCCCCGCCGCCCGCGCGGAGTCCCCGTCCGCGTTCCCGGCAGGCTTGTCCGCGTTTCCGGCAGGCTTGTCCGCGTTTCCGGCGGGCTTGTCCGCGGGGCCCGAGCCGCGCAGCGGGACCTCCTTCACGAAGAACGACGCGATCAGGGCCACGACGCTGATGGCGGCGCCGAGCAGGAAGGCCGAGTGCGTACCGGCCGACACCGCGTGCTGGTAGGCGTCCCGGATGGCCGCCGGCAGCATCTTCAGGTGCTCGGCGTCCAGCTGCGCGGACGTCTCGGTGACCTTGCCGCCGCCCGTGCCCGCGCGCTCGGCCATCACGTCGTGGACGCGGTTGTTGAAGAGCGCGCCCATGATCGCGACGCCGAAGGAGGAGCCGAGCGTACGGAAGAGCGTGGCCGAGGACGAGGCGACGCCCATGTCCTTCATCTCGACGCTGTTCTGCGCGACCAGCATCGTGATCTGCATCAGGAAGCCCATGCCGGCACCGAGCACCGCCATGTACAGGCCCGAGGTGAGGCGGGAGGTGCCGGTGTCCATCTGGGCCAGCAGGTAGAACCCGGTGACCATCAGGACGGTGCCGACGATCGGGAAGAGGCGGTACTTGCCGGTCGAGGTGGTGACGCGGCCCGCGACCATCGAGACGGCCATCATCGAGAGCAGCATCGGCAGGAGCAGCAGACCGGAGTTGGTCGCGGACGCGCCCTGCACCGACTGCTGGAAGAGCGGCAGGAACAGCATCGCGCCGAACATCACGAAGCCGGTGATGAAACCGATCACGGCCATCAGCGTGAAGTTGCGGTTGCCGAAGATGTGCAGCGGCAGGATCGGTTCGGCGGCTTTCTTCTGTACGAAGAGGAAGCCTACGAGCGAGGCGACGCCGATGCCGATGAGCTCCATGATCACGGCCGAGCCCCAGGCGTACTCCGAACCGCCCCAGGTGGTGACGAGGACGAGCGCGCTGATGCCCACGGTGAGCAGCGCCGCGCCGAGGTAGTCGATGCGCCCCTGTGCCTTCTTCTTGGGCAGGTGCAGGACGGAGGTGACCATGGCGAGGGCGACGGCGCCCAGCGGCAGGTTGATGTAGAAGGCCCAGCGCCAGCCGAAGTGGTCGGTGATGGAGCCGCCGACCAGCGGTCCGCCGATCATCGCGACCGCCATGACGCCGGTCATCATGCCCATGTACTTGCCGCGGTCCCGCGGCGGCACCAGGTCACCGATGATCGCCATGACGCCGACCATGAGACCGCCCGCGCCGAGGCCCTGAACGGCCCGGAACCCGATGAGCTGGCCCATGCTCTGTGCCATGCCGCTCAGCGCGGAGCCGGCGAGGAAGATGACTATCGCGGTGAGGAAGGAGCCCTTCCGCCCGTACATGTCGCCGAGCTTGCCCCAGATGGGAGTGGAGGCGGCGGTCGCCAGGGTGTAGGCGGTCACCACCCACGACAGGTGTTCCATGCCGCCGAGGTCGCCGACGATCGTCGGCATCGCGGGGCCGACGATCATGTTGTCGAGCATCGCGAGCAGCATCGTGATCATCAGTGCCATCAGCACCACGCGCACGCTGCGCGGCTGCGGCTCCGCCTTCCGCTGTACCGCCGCGGTCCGTTTCTCCGGCATGTTCCCCACTCCCCGCACGATGCCGGGCCCCCGACACTTACTTGCCGCCCGGCTAGTTGATTACACTGGGGAAGGTAGACCCGTAACTTGCCGGTCGTCAAGTAAGTTCTTTTGAAGTTCAGTGGAGCCAGTTCAGTGGAGCCGAGGAGCACCCCGATGGGCACGGGCACAGGCACGAGCAAGCAGCAGCGCCGCGGGAACACGCGCCAACGGATCCAGGACGTGGCCCTCGAACTCTTCGCCGAGCAGGGGTACGAGAAGACGTCGCTGCGCGAGATCTCCGAGCGCCTGGAGGTGACGAAGGCCGCGCTCTACTACCACTTCAAGACCAAGGAAGACATCCTGACCAGCATCTTCGATGACCTCACCAGGCCCATCGACGAGCTGATCGCCTGGGGCCACGAGCAGCCGCACCCCGTCTCCCTGGAGATCAAGCAGGAGACCCTCACCCGGTACAGCGAGATCCTCATCCACGCGGCGCCGCTCTTCCGCTTCATGCAGGAGAACCAGGCGACGATGCGTGACCTGAAGACCGGCGAGAGCTTCAAGGACCGCATGCTCGGGATCTACGACATCCTGAAGGACCCGCAAGCGCCGATGTCCGACCAGGTGCGCTGCTTCAGCGCGCTGTTCACCATGCACGGCGGGATGTTCGTACTCAAGGACGTCGAAGGCGACCCCGAGGAGAAGCGCAAGGCCATCCTGGAGGTCGCCATCGATCTGGTGACGCGGGCGCACACGGGCGCCTGAGCGGTTGTGGGGACGTGGGTCGTCAGACCTTCACGCCCACCGACGCGAGGAACTTGACCGGGTCCACGGCCGTGCCGTAGTTCGGCGTCGTACGGATCTCGAAGTGCAGGTGCGGACCACTGGAGTTGCCGGTGTTGCCGGAGAGGGCGATGCGCTGGCCGGTGCCCACGGCCTGGCCCACCCGGACGTCGACCTGCGAGAGGTGCGCGTACTGGGAGTACGTGCCGTTGCTGTGCTTGATCACGACGGCGTTGCCGTACGCGGGACCGTCGCCGGCGCCGTTCGGTCCCGCCTTGACGACGGTGCCGCCGTGCACGGCCCCGACCGAGGTGCCGACCGGCACGGCGAAGTCCTGGCCGGAGTGCTTGTGGGACCACATGGTGCCGCCGAGGCCGAAGGTCGCGGAAAGCGTGTAGTTCTTGACCGGGTCGACCCAGGCGGCGGCCTTCGCGGCAGCGGCCTTCTTGACGCCCGCGGCCTTCTTCGCCTGGGCGGCGGCCTGGGCCTGGACGGAGTTCACAGCGACGCCGGGCAGCGCGCCACCGCTCTTGGTGTCACCGGCGGCGACCGAGACCCCCGCGCCGAGGGCCGTCGACACTCCGACGCCCGCGACGACGAAGGCCACGCGGGTACGGAAGAACGACGGGCCGGGACGGTGGGACTTGGTGCGCTTCGACATGGGGATGTCCTCCGGGGTGTGAGCTGCGATGACGACTGCGGCGACGCCTGACGCGTACGACCGAGGGGGGCATGAACGGACCCGGCAGGCGGGGCGGGCGGATCGCCCGCTGACCACGCTTCGCCGGGTCTGCCATCCCTTGGTAACCCCCACCCACCCCGGGGCCCAAAACGCCCATCTACTACCCAAAGCCGTAGCAAGAGGCAAGGATTTAGACCGCTTGACACACCCAAATCCAGACAATTACCCCACAGACCGGTAACAGAAGTTCGTCCGACTCCGCTCGTTTAACCGCACGTCGGAGCCGCTCCCGACCTCCACTTACACCAGGACCCCGCCCGCGGAACCCGTACGCGTCCAAGGTCCCGGAGGTTGCGGGCCGAAAGTCCCGGCGAGGACCCCCGCCCTCGCCACTATTCCGCCTAGTACCGGTCAAATCGCCTGTGCGGCATGTCACCGGCCCACCGGATCCGCCCCACGCCGAATGTGACCCCCACTACGCTCACGCCCATGGATCCCGCGGTCATGGGCACCCGCCTGGCGTCGAGTGCCGTCGCCCCACTGGTGAAGCGGTTGTTCGTACGGGAGGGCCCCGGCGCGGGTCTGGTGGAGAAGCCGGTCAGGCTCTCTTCCCTGGTGTCGTTCAAAGGGGAGAAGCGCACGCTGGGCCGCCGGGACGTGCGCCGCCTCGCGGAGCGGCTCGTGGCGGCCTCCCTCGCCTCCCCCGACGAGCGCACCTTCCCGCCGGACGAGACCGAGGCGGTCACCGACGCCTTGGCCCGGGCGCTCCTCTCGCTCGGCGACCTCGACATGGACGACGTCCAGGCGGTGCGCCTCGGCCACCGGAAGCTGGCCCGCGCCCTGATCCACGACGCGTCGGCCGCCGGCCTCTCCGCCGACGCCGCCCTCTACCTCGACTCGGTCACCGAGTGGGCGTGCCTGCACATCCTGCAGTTCTTCACGCAGCGCTCCACGTTCGTGGCGGCGACGCTGGTCGCGCAGAGCCGGGGGCAGGACGAGCTGATCGCGAAGGTCGACGAGCTGATCGCCCGCAGGCCGACCGCCGGGGCGCAGGACCTCGCCTTCGAGCGGCGCTATCTCGCGTACGTGGCGAAGAAGCACTCCAAGCTGACGATCTTCGGCATCGGTCTGACGGGGTCGCCGGGGAAGTGGCCGCTGGACGCGGCGTACATGTCGCTGGAGGCGGTGGAGCCGGGGCGCGTGGCGGCGTTCCGCCATCTGACGGAAGCGGAGAGCCGCGCAGTAGGGGGGTACCGCGCGGACGCGATGGACGTCGCCGAGCACGCGCCCCCGCTCCCGGCGGACCAGGCCCTCGCCACGCACGACCGGGTCCTCCTGCGCGGCGAGGCGGGCTCCGGCAAGACCACGTTGGTGCAGTGGCTCGCGGTCGGCGCGACGCGCCGTGACGTGGCGGGCCCGGACCCTTCCGCGACGCATCCGTCCATGGCCTACCTGGCCGACCACGTCCCCTACGTACTCCCCCTGCGCACCCTCACCCGCCACGGCGAGCGCCTGCCCGCCCCCGCCGACTTCCTGGCCGCCGTCGGCTGTCCGCTCGCGGGCACCCAGCCCCAGGGGTGGGAAGCGCGCGTTCTGACGGCCGGGCGCGCTCTTGTCCTGATCGACGGCATCGACGAGATCCCGGACGCCGAGCGCGACCGGACCCGGGCCTGGCTGAGCGACCTCATCGACGCGTTCCCCGGCAACCGCTGGCTCGTGACGTCCCGCCCCTCGGCCGTACGCGAGGAGTGGCTCACCGAGGAGGGCTTCACCGAGCTGACGCTCTCCGCGATGGGGCAGGACGAAGTGACGGCGTTCATCGGGCGCTGGCACACCGCGGCGGCCACGGGGGTTCCGGAGGAGGACGCCGAACTCGTCGCGTACGAGAGTCAGCTCCTCGCAGCCGTGCGCTCCAAGCCGGACCTCGGCCTCCTCGCCACCAACCCGCTCATGTGCGGCCTGATCTGCGCCCTCCACCGGGACCGGCGCGGCTTCCTGCCGCTGGGCCGCAAGGACCTCTACACGGCGGCCCTCTCCATGCTGCTGGTCCGCCGGGACCGCGAACGCCACATGGCGGTCCCGGAGTTGCGGGAGGAGCCGCAGCTCCAGCTGCTCCAGCGGCTGGCGTACTGGCTGATCCGCAACGGCCGTACGATGATGGACCGTTCGCGCGCCGAGTCCATCATCGCGGACGCTCTCCCCGCGGTCCCGGAACTGGCCCCGCTCGGTGACGCCCACGCGGTCTACACCCACTTCCTGCACCGCAGCGGCCTTCTGCGCGAGCCGGGTCCGGGCACCGTCGACTTCGTCCACCGCACCTTCCAGGACTTTCTGGGGGCGCGGGCGGCGGTGGACGAGGGCGACTTCGGCGTACTCGCCCGGCACGCGGCGGACGACCAGTGGGAGGACGTCATCCGCATGGCCGTGGCGCAGGCGCGGCCGCGCGAACGGGCCGAACTGCTGGGTGACTTGCTTTCGTACGGGGACGGGCTTCCGGAGGAGGGGGCCCGCAAGCGTGTCCATCTCCTGGCCGCGGCCTGCCTGGAACACGCGGCGGAGCTGGCGCCGACGGTGCGGGCCGAGGTGGAGCGGCGGACGGCGGCGCTGATTCCTCCGCACGACGTGGCGAGCGCGCAGACACTGGCGAAGGTCGGCGCGATGGTGCTCGACCTGCTGCCCGGACCGGACGGCCTGTCCGACGACGAGGCCGTGCTGGTGGCCATCACCGCGACGCGCGTGGACTCGGACGCGGCGATCCCCTTCCTCGCCCGGTTCGCCCGGCACCGGGGTCTCGGGGTCCGCAGCCAGTTGATGTGGGGGTGGTACCGGTACGACTGCCGTGCGTATGCCGACCAGATCATCGCCCGGTTCGACGACGCCGAGGACATCCACTTCACTCTCCGCACCGACGATCAGATCGCCGAGCTCGAACGGCTGGGCCTGCGCCCTCGGAAGCTGGACATCAGGCCGGGCGTCACCCCCGCCGTGGCCTCCCGCTTCATCGCGGCCTGCGAGCCCACCTTCCTGATGCTGAACAGGTTCCCGCCGGCCTCGCTGACGGCCGAGGCACTGAACGCCCTCGGCCGCCTCGACGGACTCAGCCTCGTCGGCATGCAGGAGCCGTGGAGTCTTTCGCCGTTCCCCGCCGAGGCGCCCTTGACGTTCCTCAACCTCGTGGACTCCCGGGGCTCCCTGACCGATCTGCACCTCGCGACCCGGTGGCCGACGCTGGAGCGGGTGGCCTTCGGCTACGACGATCCGCTGTCCGCCGCGGACTGGGAGGTGCTCGCGGCGCTTCCCGGCCTGACCGTGCTGCACCTGCCGTCGCACGCCTTCACGGCCGTCCCGCCGGGACTTGCCCTGCCCGGCCTGGCACTCCTACAGCTCTCTCCGGACGCGTCCTGGGCAGTCATGACCTCCCGGCTCGGCACGGTCGCGCCGAGGCTCAGGCACCTCTACGTATACGATCACCCGGTCAGCAGCCGGGACCGGCACGCCCCCATCGACGTCTCCGCGCTGGCCTGCCACCCGACCCTGACGGAGCTGACGGTCCACGCCGTGGCCACCGGCCTGGACACCTTGCCCGCCCACATCGACGTACACGACTACGGCCCGGCCGTCGGCTGACGCTACGACTCGCTCACCGATTGAGCTGAAACCACACTCCTTTGCCCGTGCTCGCGGGCGTCACCCCGCACATGTCCGACAGCGCGGTGACGAGGAAGAGCCCCCGTCCGCCCTCTTCCTCCGCGTCAGGCCTGCGGGGCGCGGGCAGTTGGTCGCCGCCGTCGTACACGGCGATGCGTACGTGGGTGGTGGCGACGGCGGCTCTCAGGTGGACGTCGCTCTTCGTGTGCTGGTGCACGTTGGTCACCAGCTCGGAGGTGCACAGAGCGGCGGTGTCCCCGAGGTGACCGAGGCCGAGGGTTTCCAGGGTGCGCTGTACGAAGTCGCGGCAGATCTTGGCGGAGTGAGCGTTGCCGGGGGCGAACAGGGTGTAGGTGTCCGACGTGAGGTCATGCGGGGGTACGCCCATGAGACGCCTCCATGGCGTTGGGGTCGCTGGTTCGACTGGTGGATGACCGGTCCCACGTGGCCCGACCGCAGTGGCCTACCGCTCCTCGCGAGCAATCCCCCGTCCGGCACGGGGAGTTGGATCGGGCGGTGCGCTTCTGCGGGCGGGCGGGGCGGGGGAATGCGTCGACAGCGAGGCTTCCGTCATGGTTGCGTGAGCGTCGCTATACGTACGGTAGCGATACGGGGCTTACTTGTTCAACCTAATCGTTGCTTTTGGTGGCCCCGGACGCCCCGGCCGGGCAAACTGACCCCATCTTCAAGAAGAGAGACTGCGTTGGCCCTGCGAACAGCCCCGACCGAGCGACAGATCCGACTCGGCTTCGAACTCAGGAGGTTGCGTGAGCACAGCGGCTTCACCGTGCAGGCAGCCGGAGATGTCATCGATATGGGGCGGGTGCACCTGACGCACGCGGAGAACGGCCGCACTCCGATCTCCGCCGAGCGCATCCGCGCTCTATGCCGGGCGTACGGGGTTACTAGTTCACCCTTCGTAGATGCCTTAGTGAGCCTCGGCCAATCGTCCGGCAAGGGCTGGTGGTCCAACTACAAGTCACAGTTGCCCACTTCTGCGCTCGACCTGGCGGAGCTGGAGTCCGAAGCCGTGCAGCTGCGCTCGTACGAGTCGCTGTTCCTGCCGGGCCTCTTCCAAGTCGAGGGCTACACGCGCGCCATTTTTGAGGCGAGCGACGCCGTCAGCTCGACGGCGGAGATCGAGGACGCCGTCCGCTTCCGCCTCGCACGCCAACGTGTACTTGTCGACGACCGGCCACCCCACGTCCACGCCGTCATCCACGAGGCCGCCCTCCACATGCGCTTCGGCGGCGCGCAGGTCATGCACCAGCAGCTGCTCAAGTTGGTGGAGCTGGCCGAACTCCCGCACGTGACCGTTCAGGTCGTGCCCTTCACGGCCGTCGCAGTGTCGGCGCTCACCACACCGTTCTGCCACATCGCCTCGCATGGCGGCGCGCTGGAGACCGTACTGATGGAACATCCCGCGCAGTCGATGTTCCTCCACGGGGAAGACACCGTTACCAAGTACCGCCGCCAGTTTGAACGGCTCGGCGCAGCAGCACTCCCGGCGATCGACACGACGGTGATCCCCGTCAAGCACGGAACACGGGATTCGCTGGGCCTCGTCCAACACATCCTGTACACCCTCCTGGGAGCACAAGCATGAGCACTCTCGACTGGCAGAAGTCCTCCTTCAGCGGCGACCAGGCGAACTGCGTCTACGTGGCCGCACACCCCACCGGGCGGATCCACCTCCGAGAGAGCGACGCCCCGGCCACCACACTCACCACCAGTCCCACCGCCTTCGCCGCCCTCATACGCACCCTCACCTCGTCCGACCACACCGTTCGGGTGACGTGACCCCAATCGCGCCCCGGACAAGGCTCCCCGCGCGATCGTCGGCGCCATGAGCAAGAACACCGAGGCCAGAGCAGAGATCCCCGCCCAGCAGAACAACCTGCCCTCCTGGTACGGCGACCTCCTGAGCGAGATCAAGGGGGCCGTGTCCTGCGCCCGGACCCGCGCCCAACGGGCCGTCAACACCGAACTGGTGCAGCTGTACTGGGAGATCGGACATCTCATTCTTGATCGGCAGGCACAGGAGGGGTGGGGCACAAAGGTCGTCACTCGCTTGGCCGCCGACCTGAAAGCGGCCTTCCCGAACCAGCGCGGGTTCTCTCGACGCAACCTGATGTACATGCAGAAGATGGCCCGCACGTGGCCGGGAGCAATTGTGCAACAACCCGTTGCACAATTGCCCTGGGGACACATCACCGTCCTCATGACCAAGCTGGACACCCCGTCCGAGCTGGACTTCTACGCCGCCCAAGCCGTCCGCAACGGCTGGTCCCGCGCCATTCTGGACCGCTTCATCCACCAGGGGCTGCACCTCACCCAGGGCGCCGCCGCCAACAACTTCGCGGCGACCGTGCCGGACGGCTCCGACGCACTCAAGGATCTGGTCCGGGACCCGTACCGCCTCGACTTCCTCGGACTCGACAAGCATCACGCCGAGCGTGAACTGGAGACCGCCATCGTCGACGGGATGATCCGGTTCCTCACGGAGCTCGGTGTCGGCTTCGCCTTCGTGGGGCGCCAGTACCCCGTTGTCATCGGGGGCGACGAGTTCCGTATCGACCTGCTCTTCTACCACCTCAAGCTCCACCGCTACTTCGTCTTCGAGCTCAAGACGAAGGACGTGCGCCCCGAGCACGTCGGCAAGCTCAACTTCTACGTGAGTGTGGTCGACCAGATGGTGCGCGAGCCGGAACGGGACGACGGGACCATCGGCTTCCTCATCGGGGCCCGCCACAACAAGGCAGCCGTTCAGCTGGCCCTCGACGCCAGCAACAACCCCATGGCAGTCGCCTCCTACTCCACGCTCGCCCCAGCGGAGCGTGAGCTGATCCCCACCGAGGAGGACCTGTCCCGGGTCGTCCAGGAAGCCATCGACGGCATCGAGCAGGCGGAGGCCGGCTGACTCGGCAGCCCTTAAACCCCCTTCCGGGTAAGCCCGTTGACCTAACCTCGAACCATGGTCGACCCCGGAGCCCTCGGTGCCCGACTCGCGTCCAGCGCGGTCGCGCCCCTCGTGAAGAAGCTCTTCGTGAAGGACCAGCCGGGCGCCGCGCTGGTCACCAGGCCGGTGCGGATCTCCGGGCTCGTCTCGTTCACGGGTGAGAAGCGGGACGTCACCCCGAAGGACGTCGAGAAGATCGCGGACGAACTCGTCCGCAGGGCGCTGCGGGCGGCCGGACCCGGCGAGGCCCCCGTGGACGCCGGGGAAGCCGTCGCGGTCAGGGCCGCCCTCGCCCGCTGCCTCGCCACTCTCGGCACCCTCACCATCGAGGACTACGAAGCCGTCGCGCTCGGCCCCGACGCGTTCGCCCGGACCCTCCGCTCGCACTCGGCCGTGACCGTCGCGACGTTCGCGCTCAGCCGCGACGCCGAGCTGTTCCTCGAGCGGCTGCTGCACACCGCGTCCCTGCACATCCTGAACTTCTTCACGCAGCGGTCGACGTACATCGCCCGCCGGCAGACGCAACAGAGCCGCCAGCTCGCGCAGCTCGTCAAAGCCGTCGACGTGCTCCTCGAACGGCTGCCGTCGCAGTCGGCAGAGGACGCCGCGTTCGAGGCGCGGTACGCGTCGTACATCACCTCGCACCACGGCTCCCTCACCATCTACGGCCTCGACGTCTACGCGGGCACCAGCGAGTGGCCCCTCGACACGGCCTACCTCAGCCTGGAGGCGACCAGGGACCGCCCCGAGGAGGGCGCGACCCAGGTCGTCGCCGAGCAGGTCCTCGCCCAGCACGACCACGTGCTGCTGCGCGGAGTCGCCGGGTCCGGCAAGACGACACTGGTCCAGTGGCTCGCCGTGACGGCGGCCGACCGGACGTACGAGCACGGGCTGACCCACCTCATCGGGCGGGTGCCGTTCGTGCTGCCGATGCGGCGGATCGTCCGGCCGGGCTCCGAACTCCCCGTGCCGGGCGACTTCCTGTCCGCCGTGGGGTGCCTCGTCGCCGGGGAGGAGCCGCCCGGGTGGGTGAACCGCGTGCTGCGGGCGGGGCGCGGCGTGCTCCTCGTCGACGGGCTCGACGAGATCTCCGAGGACCGGCGCGAGTCCGCCAAGCGCTGGCTGCGCGATCTGACGCGTACCTTCCCCGGCAACCTCTGGCTCGTCACGACCCGCCCCTCCGCCGTCCCGGACCGGTGGCTGGACACCACCGGCTTCGCCGAGCTCACGCTGTCGCCGATGACCCGCGACGACGTCGAGGCGTTCGTGCGGCGCTGGCACCGGGCCGCGGGCGCCGAAGAATCCGTCGGGACCGCCCTGCTGCAGTCCGTGCGGGCCGCGTCCGAGCTGAACCGGCTCGCCACCAACCCGCTGATGTGCGGCATGCTCTGCGCCCTCCACCGCGAGCGGCGCGGCTTCCTGCCGCAGGACAGGAAGTCCCTGTACCGGGCCGCTCTGGCGATGCTCCTGGAGCGCAGGGACGTCGAGCGGGACCTCGGGGCCGCCACCAGACTGCCGTTCGCCACCCAGGTTCAGCTGCTCCAGAAGCTCGCCTGGTGGCTGATCCGCAACAGCCGCGCGGAGATGGACCGGTCGGAGGCGGTGCACATCCTCGGGGAAGCGGCACCCTCGATGAATCTCGACGGCAGCGGCGAGGAGGTGTACGGCTGGCTGCTGCTCCGGTCGGGCCTGCTGCGGGAACCGGCCGCCGGGCGCGTGGACTTCCTGCACCGCACCTTCCAGGACTACCTGGGCGCCCGTCTCGCCGTACAGGAGCTGGACTTCGACCTGCTCCTGAACAACGCGGACCGCACCGAGTGGGAGGACGTCATCCTGCTGGCCGTCGCGCACGCGCGGCCCAAGGAGGCGGAACGGATGCTTCAGCGGCTGGTGGGGGGTGGTACGGCGCGGGGCACGCTGCTCGCGGCGGCGGCGGCCTCGTACGCGGCCGAGCTGGCACCGGCCGTGCGGCAGGGCGTGGAGGAGGGGGTACGGTCGCTGATTCCGCCGCGGACGGACCGCCAGGCCTCCAACCTGGCGGAGGCGGGCGGCGACCTGGTGCTCCCCCTGCTGCCCGGCCCCGACGAGGTCGACGACGAGCACGCCCGCCTGGTGGTCCTCGCGGCCGCCAGGGTCGGCAGCCCGCAGGCACTGCACTTCCTGACGCGCTTCCGCGACCACCCCGGCCGTTGGGTCCAGCTGACCCTGGCACAGCAGTGGGGGGTCTTCGATCGGGAGCTCTACGTACGGGAAGTCCTCGCGCACCTGTCCTTCCGGCCCACCGTTCCCGTCCACGCCCCCGAGGACCTCCGCGCCCTGCGCGCCATCGGAGGCTGGCCCGACATCCATGTCGCCGGTACCTACCGCGTCGAGGACCTCACGGAACTCATCGTGCCCGAGCGGCTCACCCGCCTCACGCTGGACGCACCCCACCCCGTCGAGGGGCTCGCCTGGCTCTCGGCCTTCCCGTGCCTGGCCGAGCTCGTCGTGCACGCGGACGTGAGCGAGACCGAGGCCCGGCAGCTGCCGTCCCGCGTTCGCTTCAACAGGCCTCTGTCTCCCGGCAATTGACCTACGGTTGAATCGACGTCCGCCTTCGCGACTCCCAGGGACCCCGATGCCATGGAGCCCGTAGTACGCACCCCCTCGGCCCGCGCCATGCCCCTCGTACAACGGTTCTTCCGCGCCCCGTCCCGGCCCCCCACCACGCCCGACCTGATCGCCGCCCTCACCACCTGGCGCGGCCCCGACGCGCCCGCCGACCCCGACCACGTCCACCGCACCGCCGCCGAATTCATCCAGCTCGCCGCGGAACGGCACACCGCGCCGACCGGTGAACTCCCCGCCGTCGCCGACGTACTGACCCGCACGCTCCTGGCCATCGGCGAGCTCGACCTCACCGACGCCGACGCCGTGCGCCTGGGACCGCAGGACTACGCGCGGCGGCTGCGCGGCGCCGTGCAGGGCGCGGACCGCGGTCTGAGCCCCGGCGCCGCCTGGTTCCACGACGAGCTGCTCGTCGCCGTCTGTCTGCACGTGCTGCACCACTTCGTGCGCCGCTCCCCGTACATCCAGCGCCACATGCCGGAGCGCGCCAGCCGCGTCCGTCAGCTCGTCGACCTCAACGACGCCGAGGTGGCGGCCGCCGCCCGGCGCAGCGAACCCTCCCGTGAGGACGCCGAGTTCGAGGCAGCGTACGCGCAGGAGGTCGTGCGCCAGCACGGCTGGCTGACCATCGTGGGCGTCGACTTCGCCAACGCACCCGACCGGTGGCCACTCGAGGACACCTATCTCAGCCTCCAGGCGGAGGAGAGCAGCGGCGGCCCCGCCTCGGCGGCGGGTGCGCACCAGCGCACCGTACTCCTCGCCGACCGGGCCCTGGAGGGGCACGAGCGGGTGCTGCTGCGCGGTGTCGCGGGCTCCGGGAAGACGACGCTCGTGCAGCGGCTGGCCGTGGACGCGGCCCGTGACGGGGCGCGTGTGCCGTTCGTCCTGCCCGTTCGCCGCTTCGCCCGCGAGGGCTTCCCCGCCCCCGACGACTTCCTGCGCGCCGTGCGCCACCCGCTGGCCGACCGGGAGCCCGAGGGATGGGTCGTGCGGACCCTCCTCGCGGGCCGCGCCCTGCTCCTGGTCGACGGGATCGACGAGGCGCCCGAGGAGACCCGCGGCGCCCTGCGCGACCAGCTCCGCCGGCTCCTGCGCATCTTCTCCGGCACCGCCTGCCTGGTCACCTCGCGGCCCTCCGCCGTCGAGGACGGCTGGCTCTCCCAGGAACGCCTCGCCGAGGAGGGGTTCACGGAACTGTCCCTGGCCCCCATGTCCCGCGACCAGGTCACCCACTTCATCCGCGACTGGCACACCGCGGCGATGGGCGACGAACAGTGCAGGGAACAGCGGGACCGGGACGCCCTCAAGGAGTACGAGCAGCGCCTGCTGCACTCCGTACGCATCTACCGCGAGCTGCGCCGCCTCGCCACCAACCCCTTGATGTGCGGCCTCATATGCGCCCTCAACCGGGACCGCTCCGGCTCCCTGCCCAAGGGCCGCAAGGAGCTCTACGACGCCGCCCTGGAGATGCTCCTGCAGCGCCGCGACCCGGAGAGGGACGTGCTGTACGCCGATGACGTACGGCTCCAGCAGGGCGCCCGCGAGCTGCTCCTGCGCAAGCTCGCCCTCGCCATGCTCGACGAGGGCCTCTCGGAGCTGCCGCGCCACCGCGTCATCGACGTCCTGAACGCCGCCCTGCCCGCCATTCCCTCGGCCCGAGCCGCGGGCGACGGCGAGAAGATCTTCCGGCATCTGCTGCACCGCACCGGGCTGCTGCGCGAGCAGGCGGGCGTCTCGGTCGACTTCATCCACCGCACGTTCCAGGACTACCTGGCCGCCAAGGAGATCGTGGCCCGCGGCCGACTGGGCACCCTCGTCGACCACGCCCACCAGCCGGAGTGGGAGGAGGTCATCCGCATGTCCGCCGCCCACGCCCGCCCCGACGAGTGCGCCGCCTTCCTGGAGCGCCTGCTTGCCGCCGCCCCCGGCCTGCGCAGGCCGCACGTCAACCACCGGCGCCTGATGGCCGCGGCCTGCCTGGAACACGTCAGCGAGCTAGACCCGGCCGTCCAGGAACTCGTCCACCGGCGCACGAAGAACCTCCTGCGCCCCACCACCGAGCAGGGCGCCCGCAGCCTCGGCTGGGTCGGCCCCATCGTCCTGGAGCAGCTGCCGGACCCCGAGCAGGTGACCGGCGACCAGCAGGCGCTGCTCCTCGCCATCACGGCGACCCGCGTCCAGGAGGACGCGGCGATCGACTACCTGGCCCGGCTGCGCGGCCGCTCCTCCCTCGCCATCCGCACCGAGCTGGCCCGCCCCTGGCGGCACTTCGACACCGAGCGGTACGCGCGCGAGATCATCGCCCACCTCGATCCGGCGGGCCTGTACTTCCCGGTGTCCGACGCGGCCGAGCTGGCCGCCCTGCGCGGTCTCGGCGGGCGGCCCCGCATCCAGGTGGCCGGTGTCATGCGCACCGACGAACTCCTCGCGGGCCTCGTCCCCGAGCGGCTCACCCACCTGTGGATCAACGCGGAGCTGCCCGACCAGGACATGTCGTGGCTGGCCCGCTTCCCCGGCCTGCACGTCCTGCGCGTCAACCCGCGCCTGCCGCGCGTACGGAACGTACCGGAGGGCGTCACGATCACGGCGTGAGCACGGCATGCGGAAGGGGCTGCCCCGGAACCGTGTGAAACGGTCCGGGGCAGCCCCTTCGAACGGTCAGCCCTGGGTGGGCGTCACGCGTCCTTGCTCAGGTTCGGGCCCGCGCCGCCACCGGCGGCCGACTCGATCGGCGGCACGTCGGGCAGCGCCGCCTTCTCCTCGCCACGGAAGGTGAACGTGGCGGTCTCGCCCTCGCCCTCCGTGTCGACGACCACGATGTGGCCGGGACGCAGCTCGCCGAAGAGGATCTTCTCGGAGAGGGTGTCCTCGACCTCGCGCTGGATCGTGCGCCGCAGCGGACGCGCGCCGAGCACCGGGTCGTAGCCCTTCTTCGAGAGGAGGTCCTTCGCGGACTGGGAGAGCTCGATGCCCATGTCCCGGTCCTTCAGGCGCTCGTCCACCTTGGTGATCATCAGGTCGACGATCTGGAGGATGTCGTCCTGGCTGAGCTGCGGGAAGACGACGACGTCGTCCACGCGGTTCAGGAACTCCGGGCGGAAGTGCTGCTTCAGCTCGTCGCTGACCTTGTTCTTCATCCGCTCGTAGTTGGACTTCGTGTCGCCCTGGGCCGCGAAGCCCAGGTTGAAGCCCTTCGAGATGTCACGGGTTCCAAGGTTGGTCGTCATGATGATGACCGTGTTCTTGAAGTCCACGACGCGGCCCTGGGAGTCGGTCAGGCGACCGTCCTCCAGGATCTGCAGGAGCGAGTTGAAGATGTCCGGGTGGGCCTTCTCGACCTCGTCGAAGAGGACGACGGAGAACGGCTTGCGACGGACCTTCTCGGTCAGCTGGCCGCCCTCTTCGTAGCCCACGTAACCGGGGGGCGAACCGAAGAGACGCGAGACCGTGTGCTTCTCGCTGAACTCCGACATGTCGAGGGAGATCAGCGCGTCCTCGTCGCCGAAGAGGAACTCGGCGAGCGCCTTGGACAGCTCGGTCTTACCGACACCGGACGGGCCGGCGAAGATGAACGAGCCACCGGGACGCTTCGGGTCCTTCAGGCCCGCACGCGTACGCCGGATCGCCTTCGAGAGCGCCTTGACGGCGTCCTTCTGGCCGATGACGCGCTTGTGGAGCTCGTCCTCCATGCGCAGCAGGCGGCTCGACTCCTCCTCGGTCAGCTTGAAGACCGGGATGCCGGTGGCGGTCGCGAGGACCTCGGCGATCAGCTCGCCGTCGACCTCGGCGACGACGTCCATGTCGCCGGCCTTCCACTCCTTCTCCCGCTTGGCCTTGGCGGCCAGGAGCTGCTTCTCCTTGTCGCGGAGGGAGGCGGCCTTCTCGAAGTCCTGCGAGTCGATCGCGGACTCCTTGTCGCGGCGGACGCCCGCGATCTTCTCGTCGAACTCGCGGAGGTCCGGCGGCGCGGTCATCCGGCGGATGCGCATCCGGGAACCGGCCTCGTCGATCAGGTCGATCGCCTTGTCCGGCAGGAAGCGGTCCGAGATGTACCGGTCGGCCAGCGTGGCGGCCTGCACCAGGGCCTCGTCCGTGATGGAGACGCGGTGGTGCGCCTCGTACCGGTCGCGGAGGCCCTTGAGGATCTCGATGGTGTGCGGCAGCGACGGCTCCGCGACCTGGATGGGCTGGAAGCGGCGCTCGAGCGCGGCGTCCTTCTCCAGGTGCTTGCGGTACTCGTCGAGCGTGGTCGCACCGATGGTCTGCAGCTCACCGCGGGCCAGCATCGGCTTGAGGATGCTGGCGGCGTCGATCGCGCCCTCGGCGGCACCCGCACCCACCAGGGTGTGGAGCTCGTCGATGAACAGGATGATGTCGCCGCGGGTGCGGATCTCCTTGAGGACCTTCTTCAGACGCTCCTCAAAGTCACCGCGGTAGCGGGAGCCCGCGACCAGCGCGCCGAGGTCCAGGGTGTAGAGGTGCTTGTCCTTGAGGGTCTCGGGCACCTCACCCTTGACGATGGCCTGGGCGAGACCCTCGACGACGGCGGTCTTGCCGACGCCGGGCTCACCGATCAGGACCGGGTTGTTCTTCGTACGGCGGGACAGCACCTGCATGACCCGCTCGATCTCCTTCTCGCGCCCGATGACCGGGTCGAGCTTGGACTCACGAGCGGCCTGGGTGAGGTTCCGGCCGAACTGGTCGAGGACCAGGGACGTGGAGGGCGTGCCCTCGGCAGGACCGCCGGCGGTGGCGGTCTCCTTGCCCTGGTAACCGGAGAGCAGCTGGATGACCTGCTGCCGCACCCGGTTGAGGTCGGCACCCAGCTTGACCAGGACCTGGGCGGCGACGCCCTCGCCCTCACGGATCAGGCCGAGCAGGATGTGCTCCGTGCCGATGTAGTTGTGGCCCAGCTGAAGGGCCTCGCGGAGCGAAAGCTCCAGGACCTTCTTGGCACGAGGGGTGAAGGGAATGTGACCGGACGGAGCCTGCTGGCCCTGCCCGATGATCTCCTCCACCTGCTGGCGGACCGCCTCGAGCGAAATCCCGAGGCTCTCCAGGGCCTTAGCGGCGACACCCTCGCCCTCGTGGATCAAGCCCAGGAGGATGTGCTCGGTGCCGATGTAGTTGTGGTTGAGCATCCGGGCTTCTTCCTGAGCCAGGACGACAACCCGCCGCGCGCGGTCGGTGAACCTCTCGAACATCGTTAATCGCTCCTCAGAGCGGTCAGGCAGTAAAGGGGTCGGTCCCCTCCCTGTCCTTCCGCAGCTTAGTCCCGCAAGCGGGGACCGCTCATTCCAACTGCCGACACCCGGACCCCAACTCGGAGGATCTCCTGACCCCGAACGCCGACAACTGCTCCAACCCGATGGTGCGAGACGATGTTCCCGCAGGCCAGGCAGTTACCCCCACCAGCACTACGCCGATGGCGAACGTGTGGCGCCCGGGACCGCGTGTCGCCCCTCCCCACTAGGGATGTCTTACCCGTAAGGACTGACACTCCATGCGGCGCGCCCCGGTTCCCTCAGCTACGGGCGAACACCCTTGCGTCGCCGAGTACGCCTTGACGCCTCCTTTTCGGGCACGGCGCGCATTCGTGCCGCCACCCTGCGTAACCCATGCGCCGTTGCGACTGTTGCTCCGGCATGGCCCCCACAGTTCCTCAGCCCCGGACACCGGTCGAGCAGAGCGCCCCGGTGCGGCAGTGGTACGAGAACGAGCTCGGCTGGGCGACCGCCCCCGGGCCCGGACCCGCGCAGCTCCTGACGGGACTGCGCTTCGACGTCCTGGAACTACCCGCGGAGGCGGGTTTCGCGGCGCTGCGCCACCTCGGGCCGAAGGCTCCGGTGGCCCTGCACGGGGAAACGATGCGCCTCCTGGTGAGCGCCGGCAGCGCGGACGAGCTGCCGGGGCTGCTCGACTGGCTGGAGTGGGGACACATCCCCCTCGGGCTCACCGCGGTCGGGGCGGGCGGGCGGATCGGCGCGCCGACGCCCCCGGGGTGGTCCGGCTCGCGGGGGGCCGCCGTCTGGCTGCGACCCCCGGAGCCCGGCTGTGAGGTGGAGCCGACGCTGCCCGCGCCGCCGTCCCTGCCCGGGGTGGGGGGAGGAGGGACTGCGCACCACAGCGATCCCGCCGTGGGCTCCGGTCTCGTACGACTCGTGGACACGGCGGCGACGCAGTGCCACCGGGTCCGGCTGCGGCGTCGCAGCCGTCAGCCGTTGGCCTTCTCGTAGGCCTCGCGAATGGACGCGGGAACGCGGCCGCGGTCGTTGACCTCGAAACCGTTCTCCTTCGCCCAGGCACGAATGGCGGCCGTGTCCTGGCCACCGCTCGCCGCCGCGGCGCGCGCCTTGCCGCGACCGCCCGAACCGCGGCCACCGGTACGCCGGCCGGCCTTGACGAAGTCCTCAAGGGCGCCACGGAGCTTGTCCGCGTTGGCCGTGGTGAGGTCGATCTCGTAGGACTTGCCGTCCAGCGCAAACGTCACGGTCTCGTCTGCCTCGCCACCGTCGAGGTCATCGACAAGAAGGACCTGAACCTTCTGTGCCACCGGATTTCCTTTCATCGATAACTGTGAGACCGGGCCGCAAGCCGCACGACACGCGCCGTCGATTCACCGGCCCCTGTTATATGCAGTACTGCAGTACGTCGGAAAGCAAACCGCTTTTGCTGGAAAAACACAAACCCCTGGGAGAGACCGGGCACCCCTAGAACCCTGGAAACGTGCGCGTTTCGGACATAGCCCACCTGGGCAGGGACGGTCTGGAATACCGCGTGACGATCCGCGTGACGATCACAGATGCAGAAGCATCCGGCTGTTGCCCAAGGTGTTCGGTTTCACTCGTTCGAGGCCGAGGAACTCGGCGACGCCCTCGTCATAGGAACGCAGGAGCTCGCTGTAGACATCTCCGTCGACCGGAGTCTCGCCGATCTCCACGAAGCCGTGCTTCGCGAAGAAGTCGACTTCGAAGGTGAGACAGAAAACCTTGCGGACGCCGAGCCACCCGGCGGTCTGCAGCAACTTGCCCAACAGCTGATGCCCCACTCCGGCACCCCTGACCTCGGGATTCACCGCGAGTGTGCGCACTTCGGCGAGGTCTTCCCACATGACGTGCAGAGCGCCGCAGCCCACCAACTCCGCGTTGTCGTCGCGTTCCGCCACCCAGAACTCCTGGATGTCCTCGTAAAGCGTCACCGTCGCTTTGTCCAGGAGGATCCGCTCGCGGACGTAGGAGTCGAGGAGGCGACGGACGCCCGGCACATCGGAGGTTCGCGCCCTCCGGACGGAGACTGCTTTTGCACTGAGTTCGCTGAGTTCGTTGCGTTCGGGGACCTCTGCTGGCATGAAGGGGACGCTATCGCTCTGCTCCGCGCTCGACGGAGGCGGGGTTCTCGGGGGGCGGGACTACTTCAGGGCGTTGCGCGACTTCGGAGCGTTGCGCGACTTCGGAGCCTTGCGCGACTTCGGGGCGTTGCGCGACTTCGGGGCGTTGCGCGAGTTCAGGGCGTTGCGTGACTTCGGGGCCTTGGACGATACGCATCGCGTCGCTCAGCGCTTCCCGCTGTTCCGCCGACATCATGCCGAAGAAGGCGACGAGTGCGGCGGCGGGGTTGTCGCTCTGCGACCAGGCTTCGTTCATCAGTGCGGCTGCGTAGGCGGCACGAGTGGAGACCGCCTCATATCGATAGGCGCGGCCTTCCGCTTCGCGGCGCACCCAGCCCTTCTGATGGAGATTGTCCAAAACGGTCATCACGGTCGTGTACGCGATGGACCGTTCCTCCTGAAGGTCTTCCAGGACTTCTCGAACGGTCACGGGGCGGTTCCACTTCCACACCCGCGTCATGACTGAGTCTTCGAGTTCTCCCAATGGACGAGGCACAGCAGAACAATAGTGGGAGACGTCACTATTGGCATGATGTGTGAGGGACGTGGCGTACCCCTAATTTCTGCAACAAAAAGGGCGTACGACTCGAAACGCGCGTGAGTCGTACGCCGGGGCCCGGGAGGGGCGGGGTGCTGCTGGGGCGCTGCCGTGTTTGCCGTCGGAGGCGGTGCGGGTCAGGCGTTACCGGTCTTCGGGGTCTGCCGGACGGCTTCGGCGCGGGAGATCGCGGCGTCGACGGCCGCGTCCTCCTTGGCCTTGTTGGCGCCGCCCTGGGTCTTCACGATCGTCACGATGAGCCCCGTGAAGAACACGGCCATCACTACGGGGGGCACGAGCGCGGAAACGTAGTCCATGCCTTCCAGAGTAGCTAGCCCGCGACGAGCTGGTGCGGCGGGTCCGCGGGAACGGTGGGTGCCTCGGGTGCCTTGGGCGTCCCGGGCGCCTCGGGTGCCTCGGGTGCCTCGGGCCGCCGCTTGGGTGGGAACACCTCGGCCGGGGTGGGGACGGGGCGGGGCGGTGTGGCTGCGGGGCGTTCGGAGGGCCGGCGGGGGGCGGGGGCGGCGCCCGTGGCGCGGGTCGTATGTGTGGCGCTGGTGGCATGTGTGGCGCTGGTGGCGCTGGTGGCGCTCGTGGATTCCAGCCCTCCTGGGAGGGCGAGGAGGTGGGCGCGCGAGGCCGGGATGGGGAGGGGGCTCCTCGCGGGGGCGGCCGGGACGGCCCGGCCTGCGAGGCGGGCGCGTACGGCTCGCTCGGCGATGACGCGGCAGCGGTCGACCAGGGCGGCCGCGGTGGGGTTGCCGCGCAGGGCGCGCAGGGCGGCGAGGTCGTCGGAGGTCGGCTGGTAGCCGCCGCTCAGGACGTCGTCGAGGAGGGCGAGGTAGCCGGAGGCGGTGCCGGGGAGGGCGGCGCGGTAGCGGGCGAGATCGGCCACCAGGAAGGCGCGCAGCCTGGCGCCCTCGCGCACCGCTTCGTCGACCGATTCGGCGAGCCGGAGGCAGTCCTGGACGTCCTCGTCGCGGACGGGGCTGGGGTGCAGGGCGAGACCCAGGGCGCGACGGAGCACACGCAGCTCCTCCGCACTGAAGGCCATGCCGCCCCGGGATCCGTATGGCGTGGGCATGGACTGACGATACGCGCTAATCGGACAAAATCCGCTTAACGCCAATTCTGGCGGGTCGTCTGGGGTGGGGGTCGCCTGTTGTCCGTCTGTGGGGGCGGGGCCGCGGGGGTATGTGCGTACTCGCCATCCCTGCGCCCCGCCCGACATTCCTGACCGGGACGGTGTGCTCGGTGCTCCGTGCGCACATACCCCCACGTCCCCTCGGGCACGCGAGCGGCTGCGGGCGAGTGGGGGGGGGCCGCCCCTACCTGCGCGGGGCGGGCGGGGACCATCCGCCGCGAAGCGGCGGGGTTGGGGGTTCTGCCCGCGCAGGACGGTGCGGGGTAAACGGGCGGGCGGGCGGGGAGCATCCGCCGCGAAGCGGCGGGGTTGGGGGTTCTGCCCGCGCAGGGCGGTGCGGGGTGAACGGGTGGGTGGGTGGGAGTGATCCGCCGCGGAGCGGCGGGGTTGGGGCTCCTACCCGCGCGGGGCGGTGAGGGGGATGTAAACCCCACCCACCCCACCCCGCAGGGCCTCAGTCCGCGCGGCGGCGGGCCAGCGCGTAGGCCACCGCCCCGATACCGAGCGCCGCGACCGCCACGACGGCGAGCCAGGGAAGAACCCCCGCCCCGGCCCCCGCGAGGGGGGACGAGGACGGCACGGCCGCGTGGGCGACCGGCGCGGGCCCACCGAGCACCACCCCCAGCACCACAACGCCCACCCACAGTCGCCTCTTGTGCCTCATCCGCCCCAGCCCGCCCCACACGCACTCAAGTCCCCGTCCAGCGCAGACTCTTGCAGAAGCGGAGGCTCAGTGCACACATGCCGGTCGCCAATCGGCTGCAATCGGTCAGCTACGGGCAACGTTCCGCTCGTAGACGAGCCGAAGCCCGATCAGCGTCAGCCACGGTTCGTGCTCGTCGATGACCGAGGCCTCCCCGAGGACCATGGGTGCCAGGCCACCCGTGGCGATGACCGTGACGTCGTCGGGGTCGCCGCCCGCGCCCGCCAGTTCGCGGGCCATCCGGTTCACGACCCCGTCGACCTGCCCCGCGAAGCCGTACAGGATGCCCGCCTGCATGGCCTCCACCGTGTTCTTGCCGATGACGCTGCGCGGCCGGGCCAGTTCGATCTTCCGGAGCTGAGCTCCTCGTACACCGAGGGCCTCCACGGAGATCTCGATGCCGGGGGCGATCACCCCGCCCGCGTACTCCCCCCGCGCGGAGACCGCGTCGAAGGTCGTGGCGGTGCCGAAGTCGACGACGATCGCCGGTCCGCCGTACAGCTCGACCGCCGCCACCGCGTTGATGATGCGGTCGGCGCCGACCTCCTTGGGGTTGTCCATGAGGATCGGGACGCCGGTCTTGATGCCGGGCTCGACGAGGACGGCGGGGACGTCTCCGTAGTAGCGACGCGTGACCTCGCGCAGTTCGTGCAGGACCGAGGGGACGGTCGAGCAGATGGCGATGCCGTCGATGCCGTCGCCGAGCTCGTCGCCGAGCAGTGGGTGCATGCCCATCAGGCCGTTGAGGAGCACGGCGAGTTCGTCGGCGGTGCGGCGCGCGTCCGTGGAGATGCGCCAGTGCTCGACGATGTCCTCACCGTCGAAGAGGCCGAGGACGGTGTGGGTGTTGCCCACGTCGATGGTCAGCAGCATCAGTCGCGCACCGCTTCTCGCAGGTCGAGTCCGATGTCGAGGATCGGGGACGAGTGGGTGAGGGCGCCCACGGCGAGGTAGTCGACGCCCGTCTCGGCGTACGCCCTGGCGTTCTCCAGGGTGAGGCGGCCCGAGGACTCCAGGAACGCGCGGCCGTCGACGAGGGCGACGGCCTCCTCCGTCTCGCCGGGCGTGAAGTTGTCCAGGAGGATGAGGTCGGCGCCCGCGTCGACGACCTCACGGAGCTGGTGGAGCGTGTCGACCTCGACCTCGACGGCCAGCCCGGGGAACTGCTCGCGCACGGCCTTGAAGGCCTCGGCGACGCCGCCCGCGGCGACCACGTGGTTGTCCTTGACCAGGGCCGCGTCGGCGAGCGACATGCGGTGGTTGACGCCGCCGCCCATGCGGACCGCGTACTTCTCCAGGGCGCGGTAGCCCGGCGTCGTCTTGCGGGTGTCGCGGACCTTCGCCTTCGTGCCGTCCAGGACGTCCGCCCACGCGCGCGTGGCGGTCGCGATGCCGGAGAGGCGGCACAGGATGTTCAGCGCGCTGCGCTCGGCGGTGAGCAGGTCACGGGTGCGGGTGGTGACGCTGAGGAGGACGTCGCCGGCCGCGACGCGGTCACCGTCCTCGACGTGCCGCTCGACCTCGAACTCCTCCTCGCACACCACGGAGATGACGGCTTCGGCGACGCGCAGACCCGCGACGGTGCCCGCCTCGCGCGCCGCGAAGTCGGCGGTGGCGACGGCGTCCTCGGGGATGGTGGCAGCCGTGGTGACGTCCACTCCGCCCGCCAGGTCCTCCTCGATGGCCAGGTGCGCGATGTCCTCGATCTGCACGGGATCGAGGCCGGCCTCGACGAGGAGCTGTACGAGCGCGGGGTCGAGGCCGCACTCCATGGGGTCGTAGGCGTCGTCACCGCCGCAGCCGCAGGCGTCGCCGCAGCCACCGCCTGCGGCTGAGGGGGCGGCGAGGGGGAGGTCGTCGGGGGTGCTCACGGTCACTGCTCCTGGGGACTGGGACGGGTCGGAGGGAAGTCGTGGGTCTCGGTCGTGTGTGCCGCCAGGGTCCTGTCCGGATTGAGGCGTACGACGATGTGACGCCGCCAGGCCGCGTCGTCGCGGTCGGCGTGGTCCTCGCGCCAGTGGCAGCCGCGGGTCTCCTCGCGGCGCTGGGCGGCGGCCACCAGGACGCGGGCGACGCACAGGAGGTTGGTGGTCTCCCAGGTGTCGACGCCGGGTTCGGCCGTCTTGCCGTGCTCGGCGAGCGCGCCCGCGGCCTCGGCGTGGATGCGGGCCAGCTGCGCGGCGGCCTCGGTGAGGGAGGCGGCGGAGCGGAGGACTCCGGCGCCTTCGCTCATGACGCGCTGGATGGCGAAGCGGGCCTCGGCCGGCAGCAGGGGATGCGTCGGGGTCCCGGGCGGGGTGACGGGAGCCGGCACGCGCGCGTGGAGGGCGTTCTCCGCGTGGCGCGCCACGATGTCGTCGGCGATGCGCTCGGCGTAGACCAGGCCTTCGAGGAGGGAGTTGGAGGCGAGGCGGTTGGCGCCGTGCACTCCGGTGCAGGCGACCTCGCCGCAGGCGTAGAGCCCGGGGACGGTGGTGCGGCCGTGCGGGTCGGTGCGGACGCCTCCGGAGGCGTAGTGCGCGGCGGGGGCGATGGGGACGGGCTCGGTGACCGGGTCGATGCCGTGCGCGCGGCAGGCGGCGAGGATCGTCGGGAAGCGGTTCTCCCACATGTCGGCGCCGAAGTGCCGGGCGTCGAGGAACATGTGGTCCGCGCCCTTCTCCTGCATGCGGCGCGTGATGCCCTTGGCGACGATGTCGCGCGGCGCAAGCTCGGCCAGCTCGTGCTGTCCGACCATGAAGCGCACGCCGTCGGCGTCCACGAGGTGCGCGCCCTCGCCCCGGACGGCCTCGGAGACCAGCGGCTGCTGGCCCTCGGCGTCCGCGCCGAGGAAGAGCACCGTGGGGTGGAACTGCACGAATTCGAGGTCGGAGACCTCGGCGCCCGCGCGCAGGGCGAGTGCGACGCCGTCGCCCGTGGAGACGGACGGGTTCGTGGTCGCGGAGAAGACCTGGCCCATGCCGCCGGTGGCGAGGACGACCGCGGGGGCGTGGACGGCGCCCACTCCGTCGTGCTGGCCCTCGCCCATGACGTGCAGGGAGACACCCGCGGTGTGGCCGTCGGCGTCGGTGAGGAGGTCGAGGACCAGCGCGTTCTCGATCGTCGGAATGCCGCGCGCGCGGACCGCTTCGACGAGGGCGCGGGAGATCTCCGCGCCGGTCGCGTCGCCGCCCGCGTGCACGATGCGGCGACGGTGGTGGCCGCCCTCGCGGGCCAGCTCGATGACGCCTTCGGAGTCCTTGTCGAAGAGGGCGCCGGTGTCGATGAGGCGGCGTACGGCACCGGGGCCCTCGGTGACGAGGGTGCGCACGGCCTCCTCGTCGCAGAGCCCCACGCCCGCCACGAGCGTGTCGTCCAGGTGCTGTTCGGGGGTGTCGCCCTCGCCGAGCGCCGCGGCGACGCCGCCCTGCGCCCAGCGGGTGGAGCCCGCGTCCAGGCGGGCCTTGGTCACCACGACCGTCCTGAGGCCGGCGGCCGCGCCCCGCAGGGCGGCCGTCAGTCCGGCCACTCCGGAGCCGACGACCACGATGTCGGCGTCGAGGGACCAGCCGGGGGCGGGCGCGTGCAGCCGTATGCCGGTGGCGCTCATGCGGGGACTCCGTTCGCGTGGACGGCTGCTGCGGTCGGGGCCGCGCGGTGCGCGCTCATACCGAGGCTCCGAACGTCAGCGGGATGTTGTCGATGAGCCGCGTCGAGCCGACCTTGGCGGCCACGGCGAGGACGGCCTCGCCGCGGTGGCCGGGGCGTACTTCGGTGAAGTCGGCGGGATCCACCAACGTCACGTAGTCCAGCTCCAGCGGGGGGACCAGACGGGCGGCCTCGTCGAGGACGAGGCGGGCCGCGGCGACGACGGCGGTGGGTCCGCCGGTCGCGGAGGCTTCCGCGGACTCCGCCACGGCGTGGGCGTCGGCCGCCGCGCGGGACTCGCCGATCTCGTTCAGGGCGACGGCACGCGCGCGTGAGGCGGGGGCGCTGGCGGCCCGTGCGCGCAGCGCCTCTTGGGCGGCGTGCCGGTCGCGGCCGGCGAAGAGCGCCTGGGAGAGGGCGAGGGCGGTGCGCCGCTCCTCCGGGGCGAGGTAGCGGTTGCGGCTGGAGAGGGCCAGGCCGTCGTCCTCGCGGACGGTGGGGACACCGACGATCTCCACGGGGAAGTTGAGGTCGCGGACCATGCGGCGGATCAGGGCGAGCTGCTGGGCGTCCTTCTGCCCGAAGAGCGCCACGTCGGGCGCGGTGAGGTGCAGCAGTTTGGCGACGACGGTGAGCATGCCGTCGAAGTGCCCGGGGCGCGTGGCGCCTTCGAAGACGGTGCCCATGGGTCCCGCGCCGATGCGGACCTGGGGTTCGCCGCCCGGGTAGACCTCGTCCACGGAGGGGGCGAACACGACGTCCGCACCGGCCTGTTCGGCGATCTTGATGTCGGCTTCGAGGGTGCGCGGGTAGCGGTCCAGGTCCTCTCCCGCGCCGAACTGGAGCGGGTTCACGAAGACCGTGACGACGACCTCGCCCTCGGGTCCGGCGACGCGGCGGGCGGCGCGGACCAGGGAGGCGTGCCCGTCGTGCAGGGCGCCCATGGTCATGACGACGGCCCGGCGGCCCGCACGCGCGCGCGTGCGGAGCGATTCGGCGGTGTGCAGGAGTGTGGTGCGGGCGCTCATCGGGTTCCCCCTTCGGCTCCGCCGCCGGTTCCGGAGGCGCCGCTGCCTCCGTCGGCGAGCACTCCGAGGAGGTCTTCGGCTAGCTCGGGCTTGAGCAGGCCGTGGGCGAGGGCGCGGTCGGCGGTGGCGCGGGCCATCGCGAGGTATCCCGCGACGGTCTGCGGGGCGTGCTTGCGCAACTCGGCGACATGGGCGGCGACGGTGCCCGCGTCCCCGCGCGCGACGGGCCCGGTGAGCGCCGCGTCGCCCGAGCGGAGCGCGTTGTCCAGGGCGGCGCCGAGCAGCGGGCCGAGCATCCGGTCGGGGGCCGCGACGCCCGCGTCGCGCAGCAGCTCCAGGGATTCGGCGACCAGCGTCACCAGGTGGTTCGCGCCCAGGGCGAGGGCCGCGTGGTAGAGCGGGCGGCTCTCTTCGGCGATCCACTCGGGCTCGCCGCCCATCTCGATGACCAGGGCTTCCGCCGCCAGCCGCAATTCCTCGGGGGCGGTCACGCCGAAGGAGCATCCCGCGAGGCGCTGCACGTCGACGGCGGTGCCGGTGAAGGTCATGGCGGGGTGGAGCGCGAGCGGCAGGGCTCCGGCACGCAGGGCGGGTTCCAGTACCTGCGTGCCGTACCGCCCGGAGGTGTGGACGAGCAGCTGTCCGGGGCGCACGGCGCCGGTCTCGGCGAGGCCCTCGACGAGGCCGGGAAGCGCGTCGTCGGGGACGGTCAGGAGCACCAGGTCGGCGCGTTCGAGGACCTCGGCGGGCGGGACGAGGGGGACGTCGGGGAGCAGGGCGGCGGCCCGTCGCACCGACGTGTCGGACACGCCGGACACGGCCACCGGACGGTGGCCGGCGAGTTGCAGCGCCGCGGCGAGCGCGGGGCCCACCCGGCCCGCTCCCACGACTCCCACGGTGAGCCTCGCGGGGCGGTCCCGCGGGTCTGGCTGATGCGATGCGTTCACGCTGCGGCGCCTTCCGTTCCAGTCCGCTCGGGGTACCGGACGATTTCTCGTCATGTTAACGCGATTGGTTGGCGCCGCGTCTTCGGCTGTCCACAGGCTGTGGTTATTCATATGACCGGTGGGCGGTGAACGGGTCATGCTCGGAGGATGCCCTCTGAAAGCGCAGTGGAAGACCAGCCGGACCCTCGGGACACGCAGGACGCGGACGAGCTCCGGTCGGCCCGTCGCCGCGCCGCCGCCCGGACCCTGCACCGTTCCGTCCTGCACGTCCCCCTCACCGAGCGGCTGTCGGCCCTGGCCGCCGCGGCCCCCGAGGTGGTCGGTCCCGAGGAGCCCACCGACGTGTACGGCAACGCCGTCGTCGCTACCTTGGAGGGCGAGGTCGCGCGGCTGCTGGGCAAGGAGGACGCCGCGTTCTTCCCGACCGGCACGATGGCGCAGCAGGTCGCGCTGCGCTGCTGGGCGGGCCGCACGGGGAACGCGACCGTGGCACTGCATCCGAAGGCCCATCCCGAAGTGCACGAAGGGTCCGCGTTCTCCGTGGTCAGCGGGTTGCGGACGGTGCATCCGACGGAGGAGCCGCGGCTGCCCACGGCGGACGAGGTGCGGGACTTTGAAGAGCCTTTCGGGACGCTGATGCTCGAACTGCCGCTCCGGGACGCGGGTTTCGTCCTGCCGGAGTGGGAGGAACTGGAGGCGGTCGTGGCGGCGGCCCGCGAGAGGGACGCGGTCGTGCACTTCGACGGCGCCCGGCTGTGGGAGTGCACACCGCACTTCGGCCGCGGCCTCGCGGAGATCGCCGGGCTCGCCGACTCCGTGTACGTGTCGTTCTACAAGTCCCTGGAGGGCCTGAGCGGCGCCGCGCTGGCCGGCCCGCGCACGCTCGTCGAGGAGGCGAGGGTCTGGCGCCACCGCTACGGAGGGCAGCTGTTCCAGCAGTTCCCCGTCGCGGTCTCGGCCCTCCTCGGCCTGAAGCACACCCTGCCCCGGCTGCCGGAGTACGTCGCCCACGCGCGCGTGGTCGCCGCCGCGCTGCACGAGGGGTTCGCGGCCGCGGGGGTGCCCTGGTCGCGCGTGCACCCGGAGCGCCCGCACACCCACCAGTTCCAGGTGTGGCTGCCGTACGCCCCCGACGTACTGAACGAGGCCTGTCTCGGGCAGGCCGAGGAGACCGGCACGCTGCTCTTCGGGCGCTGGTTCCCGGACGGGCCGCCCAGCCTTTCGGTCACGGAGGTCACCGTGACCGGGGAGGGCCTCAAGTGGGCGGCCCATGACGTCAGGGAAGCGGTCGCGGAGTTCGTACGGCGGATCCCCGCATGAGGCGGGCCAGGGCGGCGCGGACCCTGCCGCGTGCGGGGCGTTCGGCCAGGACCGCGCGGAAGCGGCCGTAGTCGCGGACTTCGCGGACCGCCTGCCAGTCGTGCTGTCCGGGCGCGGGCGGCGTCGGTCCGCCGTGCTGCGCGGCGCGGTAGGAGTCGAGGAGGAACTGCTGGGTGACGCTCATGACGGAAACCCTCTCGGTATAAATAGTACTTAACGGACATCGATGGACCGGTCGTGCCTCGGCTCGGTCGTCGACGGTGACGGGTGGGGTGGGGAGGGCGGGTGTGTCGGTCGCGACGGCGCTGCCGTGCCTCCCGATGACCACAAGCCTGCGCCCGCCGCACCTCCCGCGTCGCGTCGATTGACGGCGCTCGTCAATCGGCGGTCGCGCTGTCAGTGGCGCGGTGCACCATGGGGCCATGAGCGTGAGCATCGACATCAGCGGGCTGGCCCAGGAGCGGATCCACGTCGTGCCCTCGCCCCTTTCCGAACTCGGCATGTCGCTGCACGCCCTGTCCGAGCCGGGCCACCACCCGGGGCTGCAGGGCTGGGTGACGGCCGTGTCCACGCGCCTGGACCCCTGCCTCGCGGACCGCCTCTGCGAGGCCGACTTCCTGTGGCGCACGACGTTCTCCGACGTCTTCGCGCCCTTCGCGGGGGTGCCGGGGCAGAGCGCGCTGCCGGGGGCCACGCTCGCCGAGGAGCTCGACCAGCTGGACAAGCTGAGCGACGAACAGTTCGTGGACGCGGCCCTGGAGTTCACCTGCCAGTCGACGTACGCGGAGCCGGACCGCAAGCTCCTCTCCGACCCCGCCGTGCAGCGGCGCGCCCTGGACCTGGCGGCCGCGCGCGGTCCGCACCAGGTGCGCTTCACCAAGCGGCTCCTCGAGGAGCCACCGGTCGTCCGCGCGTGGTTCCGCACGCTCATGGAGGACTGCGACGAGGCCTTCTTCGCCGACACCTGGGCCCGCGTGCACCACCAACTGGCCGCGGACGCCCGGCACAAGACCGAGCTGCTGCGGCGCAAGGGGCTCGCGGAGGCCCTGAAGGCCATCTCCGGAGCGGTGTCCCTGGACGAGAGCGGTCAGGTCATCACCGTGGACAAGATGTCCGACGGCCGGACCACCACCGGCTCCGGAGGCCTGACGATCGTCCCGACCAGCCTCGGCTGGCCCCACCTGTGGGTGCTGCACCGCAAGGGCTGGCAGGCGTCGATCACGTACCCGATCAGCGCCCCCGGCCTCACCGCCCCGCCCACCGTGGAGCAGCTGACCCGCCGCATGTCCGCACTCGCCCACCCGGTGCGGATGCGTCTGTGCCGCCACCTCGCGCGCGGGGCGTACACCACGAGCGAGCTGGCCGACGCGCACGGCATGACGGCGCCGGAGATATCCCGGCACCTGAGCGTCCTGAAGAAGGCGGACCTCATCACCACGCGCCGCCGGGGGCGCTACGTCCAGCACCAGCTGGACATCAGCGTCGTGTCCCGCCTGGGCAGCGACTTCATCGAGGGCGTGCTGCGCTAGAGCCCGCCGCTCCCCGACGAGCGCCCTAGGAGGCGCCCCCGGCCCGCACGAGTCCCGTCTCGTACGCGAGGACCACCACCTGCACCCGGTCCCGCAGGTCCAGCTTGGTCAGGATGCGTCCGACGTGCGTCTTCACGGTCGCCTCGGACAGGACGAGCCGGGCGGCGATCTCGCCGTTCGACAGACCCTGGGCGACCAGGATCATGACCTCGCGCTCGCGGTCGGTGAGGCGCTCCAGGTGCTTGTGCTGCGGCTGTCCCCCGGCGTTCGGCAGCATCGGCGCGAAGCGGTCGAGGAGCCGTCGCGTGGTGGACGGCGCGACCACCGCGTCACCGCTGTGCACGGAGCGGATCGCGGCGAGCAGCTCCCCCGGGGGCACGTCCTTGAGCATGAAGCCGGACGCCCCGGCCTTCAGCCCCGAGAAGGCGTACTCGTCGAGGTCGAACGTGGTCAGGATCAGCACCTTCGGCGGGTTCGCGTCCTGGCAGATGCGCCGGGTCGTCTCCACGCCGTCCAGCTTCGGCATGCGGACGTCCATCAGCACCACGTCGACCTCGGTCCCGCGCAGCACCTCCAGGGCCTCCACGCCGTCGCCCGCCTCCGCGACGACCTCCATGTCCGGCTGGGCGGCGAGCACCATCCGGAACCCGGTGCGCAGCAGCACCTGGTCGTCGACGAGCATCACGCGGATCGACATCAAGGGGGTCCTTCCGAAGGGCTGTGGGCTGTCTGCTCACATCGAGGCCGTCAGGTGGTGTGATCAGTGTGCGGGTTTCAACGGCAGCAGCGCACTGATCCGGAAGCCGCCGCCGGGCCGCGGCCCCGCGTCGAGCGTGCCGCCGACCATGCCGACCCGCTCGCGCATGCCGATGAGGCCGTGCCCGCTGCCGTCGGCGCCGCCGTCCTCGTACAGCTCGTGCGGGGCGCCCTTGCCGTCGTCCTCGACCAGCAGCCCGAGGCCGTCGTCGAAGTAGACGAGGCGGACACTCGCCCCGGCGTTCTCGCCGCCGTGCTTGCGGGTGTTGGTGAGGGCTTCCTGCACGATGCGGTACGCGGTGAGCTCGACGCCGCTGGGCAGGGGGCGCGGGGTGCCCTCCACCTTGTAGTCGACGGGCAGGCCCGCCGTGCGGACCTGTTCGATGAGGTCGTCGAGCTGCTCGACGTCGGGCTGCGGGACGTACTCGCCGCTCTCCTCGGGCTCCCCGGTGCGCAGCACCCCGAGCAGCCTGCGCATCTCCGCGAGCGCCTGACGGCCGGTGCCCGAGATGGTCTCCAGGGCCTTCTTCGCCTGGTCGGGGGCGGCGTCCATGACGTACGCGGCGCCGTCGGCCTGGACGACCATCACCGAGACGTTGTGCGCGACGACGTCGTGCAGCTCGCGGGCGATGCGGGCCCGCTCGGCCGCGACCGCGACCTTCGACTGCGCCTCGCGCTCCTTCTCCAGGCGGTCGGCGCGCTCCTCCAGCTGTGCGAGGTAGGCGCGGCGGGTGCGGATGGAGTCGCCGAGGACCCAGGCGAGCGCGAAGGGCACGATCTGGAAGAGCGTGAAGAGCACGTTGCCGAACGCGCTGGTGTTCTCGGCGGGCCAGCGCATCATGGCGAGCGGCGCGGCGCACAGGCCGCCGACCAGCGCGAACCGCGAGGCCCAGCGTTTCCCGACGGCCGCCGCCGTGTAGATGCTCACCAGCATCGCGAAGTTCGCCGGCATCTGCTCCACGTCGAGGACCAGCTGGAGGAAGCCGAGGACCGCGGCGAGCACCAACATCTTCTCGGGCATGCGGCGGCGCAGCGCCACCACCACGGACAGGCCCACGGCGATCGGGACCGCCGCGACCTCCGGGTCGTCGCCACCCGCCTCGGCCATCGTGACCAGACCGAGCCCGGAGATCCCGAGCAGGACGAAGGCCCAGAAGCCGTCGACCCATGTCGGGTGTCTGCGGAGGAAGTCATAGAGGCGCTGCACGTAACCCAGCGTAGGCAGGCGATCGGCGCCCCCGGGTCAACCGAAGGTCCGATCCGTAGCGAGTACGTGTACTCCCCAAGGTGGAGGCCCACTTAGCCTGCGGTCTGTGACGAACGACAAGGAAGAGCCGCGAACGGCCGCCCCGCGCGGCTGGCGCGAGGCCACGGAAGCGGCCCTGTACGGCCCTCAGGGCTTCTATCGCCGTCCCGAAGGCCCCGCCGCCCACTTCCGCACTTCCGTGCACGCCTCGCCCCTCTACGCGGGCGCCGTGGCGCGTCTGCTGGCCCGCCTGGACGCGGAACTCGGTCACCCGTACGAGGTGGCCTTCGTGGACATGGGGGCGGGCCGCGGCGAACTCACCGCCGCCGTCCTCGCCGCGCTCCCCGCCGACGTGGCGGCACGCGTGCGTGCGTACGCCGTGGAGCTCGCGGAGCGCCCCGCGGACCTCGACCCGCGCATCGAGTGGCTGAGCACCCCGCCGGCCGGCGTGAGGGGCCTGCTGTTCGCCAACGAGTGGCTGGACAACGTCCCCGTGGACGTCGTCGAGGTGGCCGCCGACGGAGTGCCGCGCCGGATGCTCGTGGACGGTGACGGCGCCGAGACGCCGGGCGGGCCGGTGGCGGGGCCGGACGCGGACTGGCTGGCCCGCTGGTGGCCCCTGGACCCCGAGCCGGGCCTGCGCGCCGAGATCGGGCGCCCTAGGGACGAGGCGTGGGCGGCCGCCGCGGCGACCCTGACGCGCGGCCTCGCGGTCGCCGTCGACTACGCCCACACCCGGCACGCCCGCCCGCCCTTCGGAACGCTGACGGGCTTCAGAGAGGGCCGCGAGACGGCGCCCGTGCCCGACGGCAGCTGCGACATCACGGCACATGTGGCGCTGGACGCCTGCGCGGCGGACGGGGCCGCGCTGCTCACCCAGCGGGCCGCGCTCGGCGCGCTGGGGGTGCGCGGCGGCCGCCCGCCGCTGACGCTCGCCTCCAGCGACCCGAGGGCGTACGTACGCGCCCTCACGCGCGCGGGAGAGGCCGCCGAACTCACCGCGCCCGGCGGCCTCGGCGACTTCGGGTGGCTGTTGCAGCCCGTCGGCGTCGCCCTGGACACGCTGCTCGACACTGACACGCTGCTCGACACTGACACGCTGCTCGCAGCTGACGCGCTACTTGTCGATGTCGCCGACCACGAAGAACAGTGACCCCAGGATCGCCACCATGTCCGCGACCAGCTGCCCCGGAAGGAGCTCGGCGAGCGCCTGGATGTTGTTGTACGAGGCCGAGCGCAGCTTGAGGCGGTACGGGGTCTTCTCGCCCTTGCTGACGAGGTAGTAGCCGTTGATGCCGAGGGGGTTCTCGGTCCACGCGTACGTGTGGCCCTCCGGGGCCTTGAGTACCTTCGGCAGACGCTGGTTGACCGGCCCCTGCGGGAGCTCCGCGAGCCGGTCCAGGCAGGCGTCCGCGAGGTCCAGGGCGTTGTGGGTCTGCTCCAGGAGGCACTCGAAGCGGGCCAGGCAGTCGCCCTCCTCGCGCGTGACGACCTTCAGCGTGTCCTGGAGCTCCCCGTACGCCAGATAGGGCTCGTCGCGGCGCAGGTCGAAGTCGACTCCGGAGGCGCGGGCGATGGGACCGCTCACTCCGTAGGCGTGCACCGCCTCCGGACTGAGGACGCCGACGCCGCGTGTGCGGCCCCGGAAGATCTCGTTGCCGAGCACCAGACGGTCGTACACGTCCATGCGCGACCGCACCGACGCGACCGCCTCCCGCGCGCGGGTGGTCCATCCGGCGGGCAGGTCCTCCTTGAGGCCGCCGACGCGGTTGAACATGTAGTGCATGCGGCCGCCGGAGATCTCCTCCATCACGTTCTGGAGCTCCTCGCGCTCGCGGAACGCGTGGAACACCGGGGTGATGCCGCCCAGTTCGAGCGGGTAGGACCCGAGGAACATCAGGTGGTTCAGTACGCGGTTCAGCTCGGCGAGGAGCGTGCGCAGCCAGACGGCGCGCTCCGGGACCTCCATGCCGAGCATCCGCTCCACGGCCATGACGACGCCCAGCTCGTTCGAGAACGCCGACAGCCAGTCGTGGCGGTTGGCCAGCATCACGATCTGCCGGTAGTCCCGCGCCTCGAAGAGCTTCTCCGCACCGCGGTGCATGTAGCCGATGACCGGCTCCGCGTGCTGGATGCGCTCGCCGTCCAGGACCAGGCGGAGGCGGAGCACGCCGTGGGTGGACGGGTGCTGGGGGCCGATGTTGAGCACCATGTCGGTGCTCTCGGCCGCTCCGCCGATGCCGAGCGTGGTCTCCGTGGTCGTCTCCGTCGTGGGACTCATGGCCACAGTCTCTCGCACGCGCCGCCGTGTCGGCGGCCCTACGTACGCTTGAGGCATGGACACGGGGACAGCGGGGCCCACAGGGCCGGCACAGGAGCGGACCGAGCCGGTGTGGACCGGACTGCCGAGGGGGCTGCTGAAGCTGCGGCGGCTCCTGCTGGTGGTCTGGCTCGTGCCGCTCGCGGCGGCCGTCGGGACCCTGCTCGGCCTGTTCGCGGGCCCCGCGTGGGCCGCGTTCGCGCTGGTGCCGCTCGCCCTCGTCGCCTGGGGCTGGCCGGTGCTCGGCCGCAACTGGCGCTCGTGGCGGTACGCGGAACGGGCCGACGACCTGCTCATCAGCCGGGGCGTGCTCTGGCGCGAGGAGACGGTCGTGCCGTACGGCCGGATGCAGCTCGTCGAGATGACGTCGGGACCGGTGGAGCGCCGCTTCGGACTCGCGAGCGTCCAACTGCACACCGCGGCGGCGGCCACCGACGCGCGCATCCCGGGGCTGCTCCCCGAGGAGGCGGAGCGGTTGCGCGACCGTCTTACCGAGCTCGGCGAAGCCCGATCGGCGGGGCTGTGAAGGGCGTACGGGAAGCGGCGGACGAAGCCCGCCCCGGGACGGACGACGCGATGCCCGAGCGGCGCCTGCACCCCGTCACGCCGCTGCGCCGCGCGTGGGCGCCCTTCGCGGTCCTGGTGGGCTGGGCGGTCCACGACCCGAACGGCGCGCAGCAGCGCCTCTCCGCGCTGACCGCCACCACGCTGCTCCTCGGCAGCGCCGCCGTGGTCGTCGGCGGCGCGCTGTACGGCTTCCTGAGCTGGTGGTTCACGCACTTCTCGGTCACCGACACCGAGCTGCGCATCCGCACCGGGCTGTTCTTCCGGCGCACCGCCCACATCCGCCTCGACCGGCTCCAGGCCGTCGACGTGACCCGGCCCCTGCTCGCGCGCATCGCCGGAGTCGCCAAGCTCAAACTGGACGTCGTCGGGGCGGAGAAGAAGGACGAGCTGGCCTACCTCGGCGAGCGCGAAGCGTCCGAGCTGCGGGCCGAACTGCTCGCGCGGGCGGCCGGTTTCGCACCCGAGGAGGCGCGCGGGGTCGGTGAGGCGCCGGTGCGGGGCCTGCTGCACGTCCAGCCGCGCGTGCTCGCCCTGTCCCTGCTGCTCACCGGCGCGCCCTGGGCGATGCTCCTCGCCGCGACCGTGGTGCCCGCCTTCCTCTGGTTCGCCACGCACAACGTGTGGACGGTCCTCGCGACCGCCCTCCCCATGCTGGGCGGCGCGTTCGCGAGCAGCGGCGGCCGCTTCATCAAGGAGTACGACTGGACGGTGGGCGAGTCCCCCGACGGCATCCGCATCGACCACGGGCTGCTCGACAAGGCCCACGAGACGGTGCCGCCGGGCCGGGTGCAGACGGTGCACGTGGTGCAGCCGTTGCTGTGGCGGCGGCGCGGCTGGGTGCGGGTGGAACTGGACGTGGCGGGCTCGTCGAACAGTGTGCTGGTGCCGGTGGCGCCGCGCGAGCTCGCCGGGGACGTGATCGGGCGGGTCCTGCCGGGGGTGCGCGTGCCGGATCCCGCGGACCTCGTGCGGCCGCCCGCGCGCGCGGGGTGGTGCATGCCGCTGTGGTGGAAGGGGTACGGCCTCGCGGTCACCGACGAGGTCTTCGCGGCCCGCCACGGCCTGCTCAAGCGCCGCCTGTCCCTCGTCCCGCACGCGAAGGTCCAGAGCGTACGGCTCTGCCAGGGCCCCTGGGAGCGGTTCAAGGGCGTGGCGGACGTACAGGTGGACACCGGCGCCAACAAAACGGTGACGGCCCGCCTACGCCCCGCGGACGAGGCGGCAGCACTCCTCCGCGCCCAGGCGGACCGTTCCCGAACGGGCCGCAGAGAGGCCGTCCCGGACCGCTGGATGGCCTGACATCCGGGCGGGGCCTTAAGCCCGGAGGGCGGTCCGCAGCTCTCCCACGTCGATCTGCTCCGTCTCGTCGTGGGCGGTCAGGTCGATGACCTGCCCGACACCCCGCGCCGCGTCTCCCTCGGGTGCGTCCTTGAACTCGCCCTCGGTCTCCGCCTTGTGGACCGCGAGGGCCTCCTCGCCCACCACGTCGGCGAGGTCCTCGTTCTGCACGGACTCCAGCGCGGCCGGAGCCACGTTCTTCGTACCGAAGAAGTCGAATCCGCCCTGGGGAGCCTGACGGCGCGACTGCGCGGGCGGCGCGACGGCGACCGCGCGCTCGTGCCCGGCGTATCCATCGGCCGCCCCGGGCTTCCCCCGCGACTCGTCCTCCGCTTCCGGCGCGGCTTCCGACGCCGCTTGCGGTGGCGCGGCCGGAGTCATGCGGTCCAGCGCCGCGTTGGCCCGCAGGAACAGCGAGGGCGTGGGAGACGCCCCCGGCCTGGCGGAGGCCTGCGCACGCGCCGCGGGAGCCTCGGTACGCGGGGCAGTCTCCCCGCGCGCAGGAGCCTCCATACGTGCAGAGGTCTCCGTACGTGCAGAGGTCTCCGTACGTGCAGAGGTCTCCGTGCGCGGAGACGGGGAGGACGGCACACGCCCCGGCGCCCCGGCGCGCACCGCAGGCACCAAGTCCTCGGCACCGGAACCGGAAGCCGCCCCCGACGCGGGCAGCGCGGGCGGCCCCGAAGACGTCGCCTCGATCGCGAGCAGGCGCCGCCCCTCCAGAGCGCTGGCCCGCTCCGTCTCCGCGGTGGCGTACCGCCGCAGGAGCGCGGCGTGTTCGTTGCGCAGGGCCGCGAGCTCCGCGCGCTTGGCGCGCAGCTTCGTCTCGAGCCTGCCCCGCAGCTCGCGGGACTCCTCGAGGTCGGACTCGGCCTCGGCTATCCGTTCCTCGTAGCGCCACTCGTCGCTCGCGCGGGCGCGGGTGAGCTCGGCGACACGCTTGCCGGCCGTCTGGTCCCAGCGGCGCATGACGACCGAGCCCACGACGGCAGCGGCGGCCGCGGCCGCGACGAGCCCGCGGAGCACGACCGGTTCCGCGAACATCCAGGCGCCGCCGGCGCTGAGAATCGAAACGCCTGCGATCGTCGTAGGAGGAAGCAGCCTGTGCAGGGGTGGGGAATGGCGGTGGCGTCCACGTGGCATGGCCAGAAACTTACCGCGCGTAGGCGAAGTGTGGTGCCCCGCCCGGCAAAAAGCGGTCATCAAGGCCGTAACTCTTCGCAACTCGCCGCCACTCCCCACTCTGATTCAGCGCTCAACTTCCGTCGCGCCCGCGGGCCTTCTCGGCGCTTTTCTTGATCAACTTCGGATCGACTTCAGATGAGGCTCTTCGACTTCAGATACTCCTCGGCGACATCCGCTTCCTTCTGACGCTCCTCGTCGACCTTCCGGTTGAGTTCGATGAGGTCGTCCGTCGTGAGCGTCTTGGTGAGCTTGCCGAGCGCGTCGGCTATCTCCTTGCTGCCGGCCTCCTTCGCGTTCACCACGGGAAGGATGTTGTCCGCGTTCTGCAGCTTCTTGTCGTCCTCGAGGATGACGAGGTCGTAGTTCTTCAGCGTCGCGTCGGTCGTCGTGGTCAGCATCATTTGGTCCGTGCCGTTCTTGACGGCCTGCTTGGACTGCGTGGTGCCGACACCCTTGGGGTCGATTCCGGTGACGTCGATGCCGTACTTCTTCTCCAGACCCGGCGCGCAGAACGGGCGGGACTCGCATTCGTCGCCCGCCGCGATCTTGACCTTCTCCCCCGACCTGCCGAGATCCGAGAGCGTCTTGAGCTTGTGCTCCTTCGCGTATTCCTCGGAGACCGCGAACGCGTTCTGGTCGACCGCCGCACCGGGCGGGAGCACCTTCAGGCCCTTCGGCTCCGCGAGCTTCTCCAGCTCGCTCACCGTGGCATCCGGATCGCTGGAGGCAAGCATCTCGGCCTTCGGGCCGTTCTTCTCCCGGTTGAGGAATTCCGTGAGCGTCGCCGCGTATTCGGGAGCGACGTCGATCGAGCCCTTCTCGAGTTCGGGCTTGTAGATCTCGCGGTTCTGCACGGTCTTGACCTGCGCGTCGTAACCGGCCTTCTCCAGGACGCCCACGTAGAGCTCGGCGAGCACCTTCTGTTCGGTGAACCGCGCGGAGCCCACCACGAGCGAGCCCTTCTTGTCACCGCCCGCCTTGTCCGACCCCTTGCCGTCGTCCTCCAGGCTGTCCCCGCCGCACGCGGCGAGACCCGCGGTCAGCGCCACGACGGCCGCGGCCGCCCCTGCCATCCGTCGCGCGCGACGCGTTGTGCTGTTCATCGGTGAACCACCATTTCGAAAGGAAAGGAATCAGAACTCACAGCCGCCCACGGGCTGCCTGCTACCGCCGCATCGGGTCGAAGAGCCGCCCCGCCACCACCAGGACCCCCTCCACGAGAAGCGCGAGCAGCGCCACGAGGACGGCGCCCGCGACCACTTGCGGGGTGTTCTGCAGGTTGAACCCGGCCGTGATGATCCGGCCGAGACCGCCCTCGCCCGCCATCGCGGCGAGCGTGGCCGTCGCGACGACCTGCACCCCCGCGGACCGTATGCCGGTCATGATCAGCGGATACGCGAGCGGCAGCTCGACCCGCGCGAACAGCTGGCCGCCGCTCATCCCCATCCCGCGCGCGGCCTCCACCACGGCGCGGTCCACCTCGCGCATCCCGAGGTAGGCGTTGGTCAGCAGCGGCGGGACGGCGAAGAGCACCAGCGCGATCAGCGTCGGCGCGTCACCGTGCTCGCCGAGGGGCGTGAGCGTGAGCAGGATCAGCAGGGCCAGCGTGGGCACCGCGCGGCCGACGTTGGAGATGTTGACGGCCAGGGCGCCGCCCTTGCCCACGTGGCCGAGGTACAGCGCCAGGGGCAGCGCGATGGCGCAGGCGACGGCGAGGCAGACCCCGCTGAAGTACAGATGCTCGGCGAGGCGGTGCCAGACGCCCTTCTCGCCCTGCCAGTTGGCGCCCGTGGTCAGCCAGTCCCACGCGCCCGTGATCGCGTTCATGCGGGCTCAGCCACCTTCGTCGCGGCCGCCTTGCGCGACGCCCGGCTCGTCCGTGTGCGATGGGCTCTCGTCCACGGGGTCAGCCACCGCTGGAGTCCGAGCAGCAGCAGATCGGCGACCACGGCGAGGAGCACGCAGAGCACCGACGCGGTCAGGACCTGCGCCTTGAAGGTCGTGTCGAGGCCGTCGAGGATGAGGGTGCCCAGGCCTCCGTAGTCCACGATCGCGCCGACCGTGGTCAGGGCGACCGTGGAGACCGTGGTGATGCGCACACCGGCGAGCAGCGCGGGCAGCGCGAGCGGCAGCTCCACCTCCCACAGCAGCCTCAACGGGCCGTAGCCCATGCCCTTGGCGGCGTCCCTGGCCTCCTCGGGGACGGCCTGGAGACCGGCCAGGATGTTCCGGACGAGGACCGTCAGCGAGTACAGGACGAGGCCGGTGACGACCAGGGAGACGGAGAGCCCGAAGAAGGGCAGGAGCAGCGAGAACATCGCCAGCGAAGGGACCGAGTAGAGCACGGTCGTCACGCCGAGGATCGGTCCCGCGAGGAAGCGGAAGCGCCGTGCGAGCAGCGCGAGCGGCAGGGCGACGGCGACCCCGATCGCCACGGAGGCGACGGTGATCCCGACGTGCTCAAGGGTCGCGTCGACCAACTCCTGGCTGCGGGAGCGGAGATATTCCCCGCAGATCCAGTCGTTCGTCACCAGACAGTTCTGCTCGGCCACGCGCCCCACCTCCCCCGAATTCCCGGACGTATGCCGTACACACGTCCCCCCGTGTCTGGCGACCCTAACGCGCGGCACCGACAATCGCAGTGAGTCGTTGTACGGCCGCAACACGGCCGTCACGCACAGCCCGTCGCCGCCCTCCACAATGGGGAACCATGATCCGGTTCGAGCACGTCACCAAGCGGTACGCGGACGGCACCACCGCCGTCGACGATCTGTCCTTCGAGGTCGCCGAGGGCGAACTGGTCACGCTCGTCGGCCCGTCGGGGTGCGGCAAGACGACGACGATGAAAATGGTGAACCGGCTCATCGAGCCGAGCGAGGGCCGGATATTCGTCGACGGCGACGACATATCCGGAATCGATCCCGTACAACTGCGGCGCCGTATCGGCTATGTGATCCAGCAGGTCGGTCTCTTCCCGCACAAGACGGTGCTTGAGAACACGGCGACCGTCCCGCATCTCCTCGGCGTGAAGCGCGGCAAGGCCCGCGAGCGCGCCGCCGAACTCCTCGACCTGGTCGGCCTCGACCCGGCCGTCTTCGGCGACCGCTACCCCGAGCAGCTCTCGGGCGGTCAGCGCCAACGCGTCGGCGTGGCCCGCGCCCTGGCCGCCGATCCGCCGGTGCTGCTGATGGACGAGCCCTTCGGCGCGGTCGACCCCGTCGTCCGCGAGCATCTGCAGAACGAGTTCCTCCGGCTCCAGCAGGCCGTGCGCAAGACGGTGCTCTTCGTCACGCACGACATCGAGGAGGCGGTCCGCCTCGGGGATCGCATCGCGGTCTACGGGGAGGGACGCATCGAGCAGTTCGACACTCCTTCGACGGTCCTCGGGGCGCCCGCGAACGACTACGTCGCGGACTTCGTGGGCGCGGACCGCGGCCTGAAGCGGCTCTCCGTGACACCGATCGAGGAGGGCGACCTGGAGCAGCCGCCGGTTGTGCACCTCGACGACGCGCTGCCCAAGGAGCTCGACGCGCGCTGGGCGGTCGTCCTGGACGGCGAGAACAACCTGCACGGCTGGATCTCTGCCGAGCACGCGCGCGCGGAGAGCGGCACGGTCCGCGAGCACGCCCGCCGCATGGAGGCGTGGCTGCCGGTCGGCGCGAGCCTGAAGCAGGCGTTCGCGACGATGCTGCAGCACGACGCGGGCTGGATCGCGGTCATCGACAAGGACAGCGAGGGCCGCTTCCTGGGCGTGCTGACACCGGCCCGGCTGCACGAGGCGCTGCGGCGGTCGACGGCGGCGGACGCGCGGGACATCGCTCGCGCGGAGGTCGTGTTGGAGACGGTGGCGGCGATCAAGGGGGCATGAGCCCCCCTCCGGAGCCCCGCCCTCCCCGGAGAGCCCGGGATCCGCGCCAGTCGGCGCTGAGCCGTCCTAGTCGGCGCTCAGCCGCCCGCTGATCCACTCCAGCGTCGCGGGGATCTCACGGCGCCAGGTGTTGAAGTTGTGCCCGCCGCTCTCGAGCGTGATCGACGAGACGCGCGTGGGCGCCTTCACCTTGTCGATGAACTTCAGGGTGTCGCGGTAGTTGCCCTCGCCGTTCTTGCTGGTGGTCACGAGGAGGGACGTCTTGGGCGGCGGCATGTGGTCGAGGTACCAGTCCAGGTCGGCGCGCTGCTTCAGCTCCTTGTCGCCGTGGAAGAGGTCGCCCGTGGTGACGTCGATGGGCGCCTTGTAGTACGCGGACAGGCCCGCTCCCGCGCCGTACGTGCCCGGGTGGTGCATGGCGAGTTTCAGCGCGCAGTAACCGCCGGTGGAGTCGCCGATGACGCCCCAGTTCTGTCCCTTGCGGCCCACCCTGTAGTGGTCGGATATCGCTTGGGGCAGGTCCTTGGCGAAGAACGTCTCGGTCTGCGGCCCGCCCGGCACGTCCACACACTCGGTGTCGCGCGGCGGCGCCACGGTCGGCCGCATCATGACGAGGATCATCGGCTGCATCTTGCCGTCGGCCGCCTGCTTGTGGGCGGTCTGGGGGTAGTGCAGGCCCTTGATGAGCGCCTCCGCGGTGCCTGGGTAGCCGGTGAGCACCACGGACGCGGGGAACCTGCGGTCCTTGTACTGCGGCTGGAAGTACTCGGGCGGCAGGTAGACGTAGGCGGGGCTGCCTATTTTGGACTCCTCGCCGCCGACCTCGACCTTCTGGATCTGGCCCCCGACGGTGGGCCGGCCACCGCCCGGCACGTTCACGGTCTGGGTGTCGACGACCTTGACGGGCCCTGCTCCTTTGGCCGGATCGTGGTCCACCACCACTCCGGGAGCCGTCTCCTGGCCGAAGAGGTCCGCCCACGTGGCGTAGAAGCCGAAGGCCTGGTTGGCCGCCAGCCCCACCGAGGCGAAGACGGCGACCTGGGTGGCGAGAAGCAGCCCGACACGGCCCGTGACCGCCTTCCAGCTGCGGCGGGCGAGCCGCGGCCAGAGCCAGATCGTGCCGACGAAGAACAGCACCGCCAGCAAGACCGCAAGGGCGAGGACCTTGTTGCTCGTGAGACCCATGGGGAGTTCTGCCTGCGCTTTCTAACCTGTGCCGGGCACGTGCCTCGGCATGACCGGACCCTGGACGGCCCGGCCGGCGGAGATGCCGCAAGCCCGCCGGGGCCTGCCAGAGCATTTCCAGCCGTTTCCGGTCGGGAATGAACCCGTCTCCCTGAAGGACCGTCCTAGAGGGCGCAATGTAGCCGGATGCGTTTTTGGCACCGGATTAAAGCTCTCTCGCAGAACTACGGGATGCGATGTCTGTCAGGATAGATGGGGAAATGTCGGGCGGGGTTCCGGACAGTGAGGTGCGCCACCGCGACGGTCGGCTGCACAAGGTGCTGCGCGGGCCACGCCCGGAGGCGGTGCCCACGCTGGTCGCCAGAGCCTGCACCCTCGTCGGTCTCCTGAACGTCGCGGCGGGTGTCTTCCCCCGCTTCCGGCACAGCCGGATGCACGCCATCGCCGAGGTCCTGCCCGGCGCTCTCGGCCCCTTCGCCGCCGCTCTCGCGCTCAGCTCCGGCATCCTGCTGCTCCTGCTCGCGCACGGCCTGCGGCGCCACAAGCGGCGGGCCTGGCGGGCCGCCGTGGTGCTGCTGCCCGCGGGTGCCGTGGCGCAGTTCGCGTACCGGCACTCGATCATCGGCGTCGTCATCTCGATCGCGCTCCTGGCGCTGCTGCTGCGCCATCGGAGTGAGTTCACCGCCCTGCCCGATCCGCGCAGCCGCTGGCGTGCTCTTGCCAACTTCGTCCTCCTCGGTGCCGGATCGATTCTGCTGGGTCTGGTGATCGTCAGCGTCCACCCCGGCAAGGTCATCGGGGACCCCAGCATCACGGACCGCCTGGAGCACGTCCTCTACGGACTCTTCGGCTTCGAAGGCCCGGTCGACTACTACGGACGCACGTCCTGGACGGTCGGTTTCTCCCTCGGCGCCCTCGGCATGCTCACCGCCCTCACCACCATCTACCTGGCCTTCCGCCCCGAGCACCCGGCCGCGCGTCTCACCGAGGACGACGAGACGAAGCTGCGCGCGCTCCTCGACAAGCACGGCGGCCGCGACTCCCTCGGTCACTTCGCGCTCCGCCGCGACAAGGGCGTCGTCTTCTCCCCCAGCGGCAAGGCCGCCGTCACCTACCGCGTCGTCTCCGGAGTGATGCTCGCCAGCGGCGACCCGATCGGCGACGTCGAGGCCTGGCCCGGCGCGATCGAGCGCTTCATGGACGAGGCGAAGGCCCACTCCTGGACACCGGCCGTCATGGGCTGCTCCGAGACGGGCGGCGAGGTCTGGACCCGGGAGACCGGCCTGGACGCCCTCGAGCTGGGTGACGAGGCGGTGGTGGACGTCGCGGATTTCTCCCTGTCCGGGCGTGCGATGCGCAACGTACGCCAGATGGTCAAGCGGATCGAGCGCAATGGCTACGAGACGCGCGTACGGCGCATCCGTGACCTGGGCGAACAGGAGCTCACCCGGATCCAGCGGGCCGCCGAGGACTGGCGCGGCACCGACACCGAGCGCGGCTTCTCCATGGCGCTCGGCCGCATCGGCGACCCGGACGACGGCGACTGTCTGATCGCCACCGCCCACAAGGCCGACGAGGCGCCTGGCCCCTACGGCGACCTGAAGGCCGTCCTCCACTTCGTCCCGTGGGGCAAGGACGGCGTCTCCCTGGACCTCATGCGCCGCGACCGCGCGGCCGACCCCGGCATGAACGAGCTCCTCATCGTCGCCGCCCTCCAGGCGGCCCCGAAGCTCGGCATCGCGCGCGTGTCCCTCAACTTCGCCATGTTCCGCGCGGCCCTCGCCCGCGGCGAGAAGATCGGCGCGGGCCCGGTCCTGCGCGCCTGGCGCGGCCTGCTGGTCTTCCTGTCCCGCTGGTTCCAGATCGAGTCCCTGTACAAGTTCAACGCGAAGTTCCGCCCCCGCTGGGAGCCCCGCTTCGTCGTCTACCGCTCCAGCAAGGACCTCCCCCGCATCGGCTTCGCCGCGATGCAGGCCGAGGGCTTCGTCACGCTCGCCCTGCCGCGCTTCATGCGCCGGGGTACGCCCCAGCGCCGCCCCTGCCCGCACCGGGCCGCGGAGCGGGAGGTCCAGGCGGCGTAATCGCGCCGCTTCCGGGCTGAGGGCCTGTCGTTTGGGTCAGGCCGGGCTCGCGGGGTCTGGCACGCACGCTCGCCGCGTTGTCGTCGGTTGCCAACGCTCCGCGTTGCCGCCCTCCTCCGCCTTGCGATCGCACGCACCAGACCCCGCTCCCTGATCCGGCCTGACCCAAACGACAGGCCCTAGGCTGGAGGTATGAGTACGTTGCGCGGGCGGGGATCGGTCCAGGGGCTGCCGGAGTGGGACCGCTGTGCGGTCATGGGCGTGGTGAACGTGACGCCGGACTCCTTCTCCGACGGCGGGCGCTGGTTCGACACGACGGCCGCCGTCAAGCACGGCATCGACCTGGTCGCGCAGGGCGCCGACCTCGTCGACGTCGGCGGCGAGTCCACCCGCCCCGGCGCACCCCGCGTGGACGAGGACGAGGAGCTCAAGCGCGTCGTGCCCGTCGTGCGGGGGCTGGCCGCCGAGGGCGTCACGGTCTCCGTGGACACGATGCGCGCCACCGTCGCCGAGCAGGCGCTCGCGGCGGGCGCCGTCCTCGTCAACGACGTCAGCGGTGGCCTCGCCGACCCGCGCATGGTCCCGGCGGTCGCCGCCGCGCACGCCCCCTTCGTGGTCATGCACTGGCGCGGCTTCCTCACCGACCTCCACGCCGAGCCGCACTATGACGACGTGCTCTCCGAAGTCCTCGACGAGCTCCACGCGCGCGTGGAGGCCGCCATCGAGGGCGGCATCGCCCCCGAGCGCATCGTCGTCGACCCGGGCCTCGGCTTCTCCAAGGAGGCCGAGCACGACCTGTCGCTCCTCGCCCACCTGGAGCGGCTGCGCGAGCTCGGCCACCCGGTCCTCGTCGCCGCCTCCCGCAAGCGGTTCCTCGGCCGCGTCCTGGCGGGCCCTGAGGGCGCCCCGCCGCCCGCCCGCGAGCGCGACGCCGCCACCGCCGCCGTCTCCGCCATCGCCGCCCACCAGGGCGCCTGGGCGGTCCGCGTGCACGAGGTGCGGGCGACCGCCGACGCGGTCCGCGTCGCCCGCGCCGTGACCGGCGCGGCAGGCGGCCCTCGGTGACGGCCGCCAGGACCGATATCGAGCAGGTACAACTCGCCAACACAGCGTTCTACGAAGCCCTCGAACGCGGCGACTTCGACGAGGTCTCCGACCTCTGGCTGGACTCCGAGGACACTCCCGAGGGCTTGGGGGACGCGGAGGACGCCGAGGGCGCGGAGGACGGTGACACGGCCGGTGACGCCGTCTCCTGCGTGCACCCCGGCTGGCCGGTTCTGACGGGCCGCGGCGAGGTCCTCAGGTCGTACGCGCTGATCATGGCGAACACCGAGTACATCCAGTTCTTCCTCACCGACCTGAAGGTCCGCGTGGCCGGCGACACCGCTCTGGTGACGTGCACCGAGAACATCCTCAGCGGCGGTCCGCCCCCGGAGGGCGGCGGCGAGCTCGGCCCGCTCGTGGGCCAGCTCGTGGTCGCCACGAATGTGTTTCGCCGCACACCCGACGGCTGGAAGCTGTGGTCGCACCACGCGTCGCCCGTCCTCGCGGAAACCGATGACGAAGAGGGTGAGGAGACACCCACGTAAGTGGGTAGGCGCGGTTCGACCAGTGTGTGCCGAGGCGCCCGACGGGCCCCGCGGGCGAGTGCTGTCAGTGCTCGCAGGTAGATTCGAACGAGGCTGGTGTGCCGACCGCACTCGGTACAGGCCTGCCGATACCGACGATTGCAGGAGTGATTCGCGTGGATCGTGTCGCGCTGCGCGGCCTCAAGGCCCGCGGGCACCACGGTGTCTATCCGCGGGAGCGCGAAGAGGGCCAGACCTTCATCGTGGACCTGGTGCTTGGTCTGGACACGCGAGCGGCCGCGGCCGACGACGACCTGGCGAAGACCGTGCACTACGGAATCGTGGCCGAAGAGGTCGTGGCCGTCGTCGAGGGCGAGCCCGTCGACCTCATCGAGACGCTCGCGGAGCGCATCGCCCAGGCGTGTCTCAAGCACGACGGAGTTCTGGAGGTCGAGGTCTGCGTGCACAAGCCGGACGCCCCGATCACCGTCCCGTTCGACGACGTGACCGTCACCATCACCCGGAGCCGAGTATGACTTCGCCCTTCAAAGCGGGTCAGAGCGACCCCACCGTCCAGCCGGTGCCCACCTCCGTCGTCGCGCAGGTGGATGCCGCGGACACGACCCTGTCCAACCCCAAGCGCGCCGTGATCTCCCTCGGCAGCAACCTCGGCAACCGCCTGGAGACGCTCCAGGGCGCCGTCGACGCCCTGGAGGACACCCCCGGCCTGCGGGTCAAGGCGGTCTCTCCGGTGTACGAGACCGAGCCCTGGGGCGTCGACCCCGGCACCCAGCCCTCGTACTTCAACGCGGTCGTCGTGGTGAAGACGACCCTGCCGCCCGCCTCGCTCCTGGAGCGCGCCCAGGCGGTCGAGGAGGCCTTCCACCGCGTGCGGGACGAGCGCTGGGGCCCGCGCACCATCGACGTGGACATCGTGGCGTACGCGGACGTGGTGTCCGACGACCCGGCCCTCACGCTGCCCCACCCGCGCGCCCACGAGCGCGCCTTCGTCCTCGCTCCCTGGCACGATGTGGAGCCGGAGGCCCAGCTGACCGGCCGGGGCCCGGTGGCGCAGCTGCTCGCCGCGACCACCCGGGACGGCGTGGCTCCCCGCGCCGACCTGGAACTCCGGCTGCCGGAGTAGTCGTTGGAGAAGGCGGTCGAGGTAAGCAAGCCGATGAAGGGTCACCCGTGAAGGAACTGCGCATCAGGACACTGCTCGGCCTCTTCCTCGTCGCCGGAGTGCTGTCCTGGTCGGGCGCCCGCCTCTGGGACTCCGTCGGCACGCTGCCGCGCGTTCCGCTGGCCGCGCCCATCGTGCTCGCGGTCATCGCCGTCGTCCTCCTCGCGACGGCGCTCTCCCTGCGTTCCCGGCTGCGGGCCCAGCGCGAGCGGCGCCCCGGCGCGAAGGGCGTCGAGCCGATGATGGCCGCCCGCGCCGTCGTCTTCGGCCAGGCGAGCGCCCTGGTCGCGGCACTGGTCGCGGGGATGTACGGGGGGACGGGCGCGTTCCTGCTCGAGTCCCTCGACATCCCGCCCCGCCGCGACCAGGCGGTGTACGCGGGGCTTTCGGTCCTGATGGGCATCGCGGTGATAGCGGCCGGCTTCTTCATGGAGCGGGTCTGCAAGCTCCCCGAGGACGACGACGAGAACGGCGAGACCACCGCGGCGGCGTAGGACCGTTCAGGAACGCGCGGGCGGCCGTCGGGCGGGCGCTACAGCAGCGTGCCGCCCTCGACCTCCGTCTCCCCCAGGATCCGCTCCAGGCGCCGCAGGACGTCCGCGTCCAGCCGTACGTGCGCGGCCGCGAGGTTCTCCTCGATGTGCTTCGGCGTACGGCTGCCGGGGATCGGCACCACGTTCGGGTCCTGGTGCAGCAGCCAGGCCAGCGCCAGCTGCGCCGGGGTGATGTCCAGCTCCTCCGCGACACCCCGCACGGGCGCGAAGCGGTCGTTGTTGGCCTTCAGGTTCGCCGCGTCGAAGCGGGGTGCGTTCTGCCGGAAGTCGCCCTCCGTGACCTGGCCGACCGTGCCGGTGAGGAAGCCGGCACCCAGCGGCGACCACGGCACGAGCCCGACGCCCAGCTCACGCGCCGCCGCAAGCAGTTCCGGCTCGGCGGGCTTCCACATCGACCACTCGATCTGCACCGCCGACACGGGGTGCACGGCGTGCGCGGCCCGCAGTTGGGCGGCCGTGACGTTCGAGAGGCCGAGATGCCGGACGAGCCCCTCCCCGATCAGCTCGGCGACCGCCCCGACGGTGTCCTCGAGGGGGATCTGCGGGTCGGGGAAGTGCGGGTAGTACAGGTCGATGTAGTCCGTCTCCAGGCCCCGCAGGCTCGCCTCGGCATAGCCGCGTACGTGCTTCGGGTCGCCGTTGACCGCCAGCTCACCGAAGGCGTAGCCGATGGGGAAGGGGTGCGGCTCCACGCCTTCCGGCAGCCGGAAGCCGAACTTGGTGGCTATCGCGACCTGGTCGCGGCGCCCTCTCAGGGTCTTGCCGATGAGGCGTTCGTTGTGGCCGTCGACGCCGTACCCGTCGGAGGTGTCGATGATCGTGGCGCCCGCGTCGACCGCCGCGAGGAGAGCCCGCTCGCCGCGCTCGTCGTCGACCTCTCCGTAGACCCCCGGGGAGAGCACCATGGCGCCGTAGCCGAGGGCGGAGACCTCAAGACCGCCGAGTTTGCGGGTGGGCAGGGGCTGCGTGCTCGTATTCGTCATACACGCAGTCTTTCGGCCACCGCCCCCACCGTCCACCACTTTCGGCCACAACGCCCGCACGGAGAACGCGAGTTGATCGGAACGAAAGACTCCGGACCGCTCGGATCCGGAGGCCTCCTCAGCGGGCCATGATCAGGCTCATCGCCTCGTTGCGCGTCGCGGGGTCGCGGAGCTGCCCGCGGACCGCGGAGGTGATGGTCTTGGCACCGGGCTTGCGGATGCCGCGCATCGACATGCACATGTGCTCACACTCCACGACGACGATGACGCCGCGCGGCTCCAGGATCTCCATCAGCGAGTCCGCTATCTGCGTCGTCATGCGTTCCTGCACCTGCGGGCGGCGTGCGTACACGTCCACGAGGCGGGCGAGCTTCGACAGGCCGGTGATCTTGCCGGAGGTGGCCGGGATGTACCCCACGTGCGCCACGCCGCGGAACGGCACCAGGTGGTGCTCGCAGCAGGAGGTGACCTCGATGTCCTTCACCAGGACCATCTCGTCGTGGCCGAGATCGAACGTCGTCGTGAGCACGTCCTCGGGCTTCTGCCAGAGCCCGGCGAATATCTCCTTGTAGGCCCGCGCGACGCGTCCCGGGGTCTCTCGCAGCCCTTCCCGGTCGGGGTCCTCCCCCACGGCGATCAGCAGCTCGCGTACGGCGTTCTCGGCCCGCTTCTCGTCGAACTCGCCGATCAGGCCGTCGCCGTCCAGCGTCACCGGGTCGGTCATCTTGTGCCTCGTTCCTGTGCGTCTCACGCGGGCGTACGAAATAAGCCGCGCCCCCCAGGCTAGAACCAGGGGGGCGCGGCATCCATTCCGGGCCTGCTGAGGCGCGCGGGATCAGCTCTCGGGGCGGTCCTCCGGGGCCACCTCGATGGGCTGCTCCGTGCTGCCCGACGTCACCGCGGGGGTCGCGCCGTTCGCACCGTTCGTCAGCGACAGCTCCTTGGGGGAGAGCACCGGCGGGCGGGTCGAGGGCGTGCGCCGCGAGGAGCCGGTCCACGCAGGGCGGGCCGGGCGCTTCACGATGGTCGAGAAGATCTCGGCGATCTCGTCCTTGCCGAGGGTCTCCTTCTCCAGGAGCTGGAGGACCAGGTTGTCGAGCACGTCGCGGTTCTCGACGAGGATCTCCCACGCTTCGTTGTGCGCGGTCTCGATGAGCTTCTTGACCTCTTCGTCGACCAGCGCCGCGACCTCTTCCGAGTAGTCCCGCTGGTGGCCCATCTCGCGGCCGAGGAAGGGTTCGGTGTTGTCGCCGCCGAACTTGATCGCGCCGAGCCGCTCGGTCATGCCGTACTGCGTGACCATCGCGCGGGCCGTGCCCGTGGCCTTCTCGATGTCGTTCGCCGCGCCCGTCGTCGGGTCGTGGAAGACGAGCTCCTCGGCCGCGCGCCCGCCCAGCATGTACGCCAGCTGGTCGAGCATTTCGTTGCGCGTGGTCGAGTACTTGTCCTCTTCGGGCAGGACCATGGTGTAACCCAGGGCACGGCCGCGGGACAGAATCGTGATCTTGTGGACCGGGTCCGAGTTCGGTGAGGCCGCCGCGACCAGGGCGTGTCCGCCCTCGTGGTACGCGGTGATCTTCTTCTCCTTGTCGGACATGATCCGGGTCCGCTTCTGCGGGCCCGCCACGACGCGGTCGATCGCCTCGTCGAGCATGCTGTTGTCGATCAGCTTCTTGTCGCTGCGGGCGGTGAGCAGCGCGGCCTCGTTGAGGACGTTGCTCAGGTCCGCACCGGTGAAGCCCGGCGTGCGACGGGCGACCGCGGAGAGGTCGACGTCCGGGGCGACCGGCTTGCCCTTCTGGTGAACCTTGAGGATCTCCAGACGGCCCTGCATGTCCGGGCGGTCGACGGCGATCTGCCGGTCGAAGCGGCCGGGACGCAGCAGCGCCGGGTCGAGGATGTCGGGGCGGTTCGTGGCGGCGATCAGAATGACGCCGCCCTTCACGTCGAAGCCGTCCATCTCGACGAGCAGCTGGTTCAGCGTCTGCTCGCGCTCGTCGTGGCCACCGCCGAGACCGGCACCGCGGTGACGGCCGACGGCGTCGATCTCGTCGACGAAGACGATCGCCGGAGCGTTCGCCTTGGCCTGCTCGAAGAGGTCGCGCACGCGGGAGGCACCGACACCGACGAACATCTCGACGAAGTCGGAACCGGAGATCGAGTAGAACGGAACTCCGGCCTCACCGGCGACGGCACGCGCGAGCAGCGTCTTACCGGTACCGGGCGGGCCGTAGAGCAGCACGCCCTTGGGGATCTTGGCGCCGACGGCCTGGAACTTCGCCGGCTCCTGCAGGAACTCCTTGATCTCGTGGAGCTCCTCGACCGCCTCGTCGGATCCCGCCACGTCGGAGAACGTCGTCTTCGGGGTGTCCTTGGTGATGAGCTTCGCCTTGGACTTCCCGAAGTTCATGACCCGGGAGCCGCCGCCCTGCATCTGGTTCATCAGGAACAGGAAGACGACGACGATGAGGACGAAGGGGAGCAGGGAGAGCAGGATGCCGACGAAGGGGTTCTGCTTCGACGGCGAGACGGTATAACCGTCCGGGATGTCCTTGGTCTGGTACTTGGACTGCAGGGTCTTGGCGAGGTCGACGCCCTGGTCGCCGATGTAGCTCGCCTGGATCTTGCTGCTGTCCTTGACCTTCTGGCCGTCCTTGAGCTCGACCTTGATGATCTGCTCGTCACCGGTGGTGAGCTTGGCGGACTCGACCTTGTTGTCGTTGATCGCCTGGACGACCTGGCCGGTGTCCACCGTCTTGTAGCCACCGGACGAGCCGACGACCTGCATCAACACGACCACGGCAAGGACGGCCAGCACGATCCACATGACTGGCCCACGGAAGTATCGCTTCACGTCCATCCATACGGAGCGATGACGCCCCGTCCCTCCTGCCATAGTGAGTTTGATAAAGACTGTTCTTCGGACGGTACCCCAGCATTGTGACCCGAAGCTGCCCGGGACTGCTGGCAATCCGGCCTTCGCATGCTCCAACGTCGGGAAACGGGTGAGGGTTCCCCTGCGTCGTACGCGGCGCTACGAGACGTCAGCCTCCGTAGACGTGCGGAGCGAGCGTTCCGACGAACGGGAGGTTGCGGTACTTCTCGGCGAAGTCGAGGCCGTACCCCACGACGAACTCGTTCGGGATGTCGAAGCCGATCCACTTCACGTCGATCGCGACCTTGGCCGCCTCCGGCTTGCGGAGCAGCGTGCACACCTCGAGGGAGGCGGGCTCGCGCGAGCCGAGGTTGGACAGCAGCCAGGACAGCGTCAGACCGGAGTCGATGATGTCCTCGACGATCAGGACGTGCTTGCCCTTGATGTCGGTGTCCAGGTCCTTGAGGATCCGCACGACGCCGGAGGACTGGGTCCCCGCGCCGTACGACGAAACGGCCATCCAGTCCATCGTGACGGGAGTGGACAGCGCACGCGCCAGGTCCGCCATGACCATCACCGCGCCCTTGAGGACGCCGACGATCAGCAGGTCCTTGCCCGCGTACTCCGCGTCGATCTTGGCGGCCAGCTCGGCCAGCTTCGCGTCGATCTCTTCCTTGGTGATGAGCACCGACTGGAGGTCGGTGCCCATGTCTTTCGCGTCCACCCGCATCACTTTCGGTCGTCCCACCGGCCGACTCGGCCCGTCAGTCACACGGGCCTCTCGTCAGCCTTGCCGGATCACCAGTCTGCCACCCTGGCGCTGCGCCACGACTTTGCCCGGGAGGTTGATGGCTCCCTGGCCGCGCCAGCCGGTGATCAGGCGGTCGACCTCCTCGATGTGCCGGGCGAAGAGCGAACCCGCGGGGGCGCCCGCGTCGATGGCCGCCCGGCGCACGATGCGGCGGCGCACCGCGGGGGGCAGCGCGTAGAGCTTCGCGCACTCCAGGAGGCCGGCGGCGTCGCGCACGCTCGTCTCGGCCTGGGCGGCCCAGGCGTCGAGGGCGTCGGCGTCGTCCCTGGACAGCTGCGCCGTGCGGGCGAGCGCCTCGACGACCCCCTTGCCGAGCGCTTTCTCCAGGGCGGGCAGGCCCTCGTGGCGCAGACGGGAACGGGTGTACGCCGGGTCGGCGTTGTGCGGGTCGTCCCAGACGGGCAGCGACTGGACCATGCAGGCCTTGCGGGCGGTCTGCCGGTCGAGGTGCAGGAAGGGGCGGCGGTAACGGCCGGCGACCCCCGAGGTCGCCGCCATTCCGGACAGCGAGCGGATCCCGGAGCCGCGGGCGAGGCCCAGCAGGACGGTCTCGGCCTGGTCGTCGCGGGTGTGGCCGAGCAGGACGGCGGCGGCTGAATGCTGTTCGGCGGCGGCATCCAGGGCTGCGTAGCGCGCGTCGCGGGCGGCGGCCTCGGGGCCTCCGTCGCGGCCCACGTCCACGGCGATGGACTCGACCGGGGTCAGGCCGAGGGCGGTGAGGCGCACGACGACTTCGGCGGCGCGCAGGTCGGACCCCGGCTGCAGGCCGTGGTCGACGGTGATGCCGCCCGCGCGCATGCCGAGCTTGGGGGCTTCGAAGGCGAGCGCGGAGGCGAGCGCCATGGAGTCGGCGCCGCCGGAACAGGCGACGAACACGAGCGGCGACGCGGGCTGCTCGTGCGGGGGGTGCGAGGGGTGTGGGGGGGCGTTCTCGGAGGTGCGCTGCAGGTCGGTCAGGACGTCGTGGAGTACGCGGCGGACCGCCAGGCGTATCGCCGCGACCGCAGGATGGGGACCCATGTCCGGTTCCCTTCGTGAAGTTCGGGGGTGAGCTCGGGCCAGTCACTCAGGACCCACTCGGGATGTCCGGCCCCTCGGGGGGCCTCGCTTCCCGCGCGTTCGGTCACTCAGAGTGTGTCGATGGTGACAGAGCCGAGCCGTTACCCGAGCATTGCACGCCTACCCCTTGCCTACGGTCCCTCGGACGGGTGATTACGGGGGCGTTCTCCTGCCATCGGCCGCATCCGGCCTCTCAGTCTCCCTTACGGTGCACCCGCGCGACCCAGTCCGCGGGTTTGGCGATCTCCGCCTTCGTGGGCAGCGTGTTCGGCGACGTCCACACGCGGTTGAAGCCGTCCATGCCGACCTCGTCCACGACGGCGCGCACGAAGCGTTCGCCGTCGCGGTACTGGCGCAATTTCGCGTCGAGGCCGAGGAGCTTGCGCAGCGCCTGGTCGAGGCGGCTCGCGCCGCGGGCCCTGCGCTGCTGGAACTTCTCGCGGATCTCGCCGACGGACGGCACGACGTCCGGGCCCACGCCGTCCATCACGAAGTCCGCGTGGCCCTCCAACAGGGACATCACGGCCGTCAGGCGGGCGAGGATCTCGCGCTGGGCGGGGGTCTGGACGAGCTCGACGAGGGAGCGGCCGCCCTCGGACTCCTCGCCCTCGGCGTCGGTGCGGCCGCCCGCGAGGGACTGGGCGGCCTCCCTGACGCGCTCCAGGACCGTCATCGGGTCGACCTCGGTCTCGCCGAGGAATGACTGGATCTCGGCCTCCAGGTGGTCGCGCAGCCACGGCACGGCGGTGAACTGAGTGCGGTGCGTTTCTTCGTGGAGGCAGACCCAGAGGCGGAAGTCGTGGGGGTCCACGTCGAGCTCGCGCTCCACGTGCACGATGTTCGGGGCGACCAGGAGGAGCCTGCCGCCGCCGTTCGCTCCCGCGGGGAGGTCGCGGGTGGCCGGGGCGAACGTCTCGTACTGCCCGAGGACGCGGGAGGCGAGGAACGACAGGAGCATGCCGAGCTCCACGCCCGTCACCTTGCCGCCGACCGCGCCGAGCACGGCGCCGCCGGGGCCCGTGCGGCGGTCCTGCATCTTGTCGAGGAGGGGCTTGAGGATCTCCCTGAAGCCCGCGACGTTCGCCCGGACCCAGCCGGCCCTGTCCACCACGAGGACCGGGGTGTCGTGGGTGGCCTCCGTCCCCATCCTCGTGAAGGAGCGGACGTGTTCCTCCGAGGATTTGGCGTGCCGGCGGAGCTCCGCGACGACGGCTCGCGCCTCGTCGCGGCTCACCTCGGGGCCCGGCCTCACGAGGCGGGTCGCGGTCGCCACCGCGAGATTCCAGTCGACCATCTCGGCACCACCGATGCTCGTCATGCGTCAACGGTACGTGCTGGCTCCCTCCCGTGGAGGGGCTGGCACCCCTGACATTGCCCTGGAGCCGGCCCCTAGGGCCCGTTTGGGGCGGGTGCGCCTCGGTTGGTCCCGTGCGGGCCCGGTGGGGGTTGCTCGCGCCGTTCCCCGCGCCCCTGGGCCGCGACCCCCGGGCGCCCGGATTCCAGGACCCGGCGATCAGCGGTCCTTCGTCTGCGGGCCCGGTGGGGGTTGCTCGCGCCGTTCCCCGCGCCCCTGGGCCGCGACCCCTGGGCCCCCGGATTCCAGGACCCGGCGATCAGCGGTCCTTCGTCTGCGGGCCCGGCGGGGGTTGCTCGCGCCGTTCCCCGCGCCCCTGGGCCGCGACCCCTGGGCGCCCGGGTTTCAGGACCCGGCGATCAGCCGTTCAAGGGGCCTTCTAGCGGCAGCCGCAGTTCGCCACCGTTGAGGCCATGTGGTCCAGAGCCTTCTGGGCCGACTGGGGGTCCGTCGTGCCGGTGGTCATGAAGGCGAAGACCAGGAGGCGGCCGTCCGCGTCCACCACCGTTCCCGCGAGGCTGTTCACGCCGGTCAGCGTGCCTGTCTTGGCGCGGACCACGCCCGTGCCCGGGGAGTCCTTGGGGTAGCGGTCGACGAGCGTGCCGGTGAAGCCCGCCACGGGCAGGCCCGTGACGACCGAGCGGAGTTCGGGGCGGCCCGGGTCCGCCGCGTGGTCCAGGAGCGCGGCGAGGAGCTCCGCGGAGACGCGGTCGGCGCGGTCCAGGCCACTGCCGTCGGCGAACTTCGTGCCGGAGAGGGGGAGTTTTTGCTTCGAGAGGGCCTCGCGCACCGCCTTGCCCGCGCCGTCGAAGCTCGCCGGTTCCTTCGCGGCGATCGCCGCCTGGCGGGCCAGCGCCTCGGCGATGTCGTTGTCGCTGTGCGTCAACATCCGCTCGACGAGGGCCGACAGCGGCGGCGACTCGACCTTCGCGAGGGACTCGGCGCGGCCCGATGCCTTGGAGGGGCCCGGTGTGGCGTCGGGGGGTGTCGACGTGTCGATGCCCTTGTCGCGGAGGAACGAGGCGAATTTCTTCGTCGCCTCGCCCGCCGGGTCCCCCGTGCGCGGCGCGGGGCCGCTCGTGGAGTCGTCGAGGCGGCCCTCGTCGGCCATCAGGGCGCTGACCGGCGTGATGTTCTCGTTCGGGCCGATCGGGTGCTGTGCGGGTCCGGAGTACAGCGACGTGTCGTACGAGAGCTTGATCTTGTCGATGCCGCGGCTCTTGAGGGAGCGCGCCGTGTCCTCGGCGAGCGTGCGCAGGCTCGCCGCCGTGTCCGTGTAGCGGCCGTCCTCGCGGGCGGTGAGCGTGGGGTCGCCGCCGCCGACGAGGACGACGTCGGGTGCTCCGGAGGCGTCGGGTTCGATCACCGTCTTCGTGGCGATGCGGTGGTCGGGGCCCACCGCGGACAGCGCGGCGACGGCCGTGGCGATCTTGGTCGTCGAGGCGGGTGTCAGGCCGTCGCCCGCGCTCTTGCCGTAGACCTGCTTCCCGGAGGCGGCGTCGAGCACGACGGCCGAGCGCCGCGGGCCGAGCGCAGGGTCCCGCATGAGCGGATCGAGCACCTCCGCCATGGCGGAATGTGTCGGTGCCGGTGCCACGCCCGCGGGCGCGCCGAGCCCGGCGAGCACCGAAGGAGCGCTCGGAGCGGCTTCGGGCCCGCTCCCGGGCGCCCGACCAGCGTGATCTGTGCCACCCCAGGCCTCCTGGGAAGCGGCCCGGTCCCGCTCCGCCGTACGCTGACCGGAGGAGTCCCAAGGGCCGGCCGCGGCCACCGCCCCGGCCGCGATGACCAGGCCGAAGGCGGCGGATCCAGCTGTGAGCTGCCAGGTCGTGAGCTTCCCGGAGAACCCGGAGAGCTTGGTGGCGGAAGGCTTTGGCAGCTGTCTCAAAAGCTGTCGAGGCCGCTGCCAAGGCTTGAGCTCCGGCACGACGACCAGCCCCTTTCGCGATCACACATCTGCGTGAGGGACACTTAATCACCCGAAGTATGTGCTGATCATGGAGGAGCCACCCGTGGAGTTCGACGTCACCATCGAGATTCCGAAGGGTTCGCGGAACAAGTACGAGGTGGACCACGAGACCGGCCGGATCCGTCTGGACCGTCGCCTCTTCACGTCGACCAGCTACCCCGCGGACTACGGCTTCGTCGAGAACACCCTCGGCGAGGACGGTGACCCGCTGGACGCCCTCGTCATCCTGGACGAGCCGACCTTCCCGGGCTGCCTCATCAAGTGCCGCGCGATCGGCATGTTCCGGATGACCGACGAGGCGGGCGGCGACGACAAGCTGCTCTGCGTCCCGGCCTCCGACCCGCGCGTGGAGCACCTGCGGGACATCCACCACGTCTCCGAGTTCGACCGCCTGGAGATCCAGCACTTCTTCGAGGTCTACAAGGACCTGGAGCCCGGCAAGTCCGTCGAGGGCGCCGACTGGGTCGGCCGCGCGGACGCCGAGGCCGAGATCGAGCGCTCCTACAAGCGCTTCAAGGACGAGGGCGGCCACTGAGCCACTCGCCCCGGGCGGGCCGCGCGACCCAAGGGGGTCACGCGGCCCGTTCGTGTATCTGTGCCCATACTGGCCATACGGAGGGTGCGTACGAGTCGTATGAGAAGTGAGGGCATCAGTGGCCGAGCAGGAGGCCGAGGACCGCAAGCCGCAGTCGGACGAAGCACGTAGCGCGTTCGTGCAGCCCAGCGGTGTGATGGCGCAGCCACCGGCCACCGAGGACGAGTCGCAGACGACGTCCGAGTTCGCCATTCCCACCGGTTTCTCGACGCCGTCGACGACGACGCAGGAGACCGAGAAGTCGGCGTTCACCACGCCGCACACCTACACCTCCCGCAATGCCCCGCAGGCCTTCACGCCCGCGCAGGGCATACCCCTGGTGAAGCTCACCAAGGACGTGCCGTGGCAGGACCAGATGCGCACGATGCTGCGCATGCCGGTCACCGAGCGGCCCGCTCCGGAGCCCGCGCAGAAGCAGGAGGACGACACCGGGCCCGCCGTGCCGCGCGTGCTCGACCTGACGCTGCGTATCGGCGAGCTGCTGCTTGCGGGCGGTGAGGGCGCCGAGGACGTGGAGGCGGCGATGTTCGCCGTCTGCCGCTCGTACGGTCTCGACCGCTGCGAGCCGAACGTGACGTTCACGCTCCTGTCGATCTCGCACCAGCCCTCCCTGGTCGACGATCCGGTCACGGCCTCCAGGACGGTGCGCAGACGCGGCACCGACTACACGCGTCTCGCGGCGGTCTTCCACCTGGTGGACGACATCAGCGACCCGGACCTCGAGATCTCCCTGGAGGAGGCCTACCGCCGGCTCGCGGGCATTCGGCGTAACCGTCACCCCTATCCCGGCTGGGCCCTCACGGCCGCCAGCGGGCTCCTCGCGGGCTCCGCGTCGGTGCTCGTGGGCGGTGGCGCGCTGGTCTTCCTGGTGGCCGCTGTGGGCGCGATGCTCGGCGACCGTCTCGCCTGGCTGTGCGCGGGGCGCGGGCTGCCGGAGTTCTACCAGTTCGTGGGCGCCGCGATGCCGCCCGCCGGGATGGGTGTGGCGCTCAGCTTCGTGCACACCGAGGCGTCCATGGCCTCGGCGGTGATCACCGGTGGGCTCTTCGCGCTGATCCCGGGGCGGGCCCTGGTGGCGGGCGTGCAGGACGGTCTGACCGGCTACTACATCACCGCGGCCGCACGCCTTCTGGAGGTCATGTACCTCATCGTGGGCATCGTCTGCGGTGTGCTGCTCGTGCTGTCGCTCGGCGTCATGCTCGACGCGACGAACCTGACTCCGGAGACGAAGTTCGGCGTGACGTCGTCGCGGCCGATCATCCAGATCCTGGCGTCGATGGCGCTGAGTCTGGCCTTCGCGATCCTGCTTCAGCAGGAACGTAACACCGTGCTGATGGTGACCCTCAACGGCGGCATCGCCTGGGTGATGTTCGGCGCGCTGGCGCAGACACCGCTGGAGCTCTCGCCCGTCGCCGCGACGGCCGTCGCGGCCGGTCTGGTGGGCCTGTTCGGGCAGCTCTTCTCGCGGTACCGGTTCGCGTCGTCGCTGCCGTACGTCACGGCGGCGATCGGCCCGCTGCTGCCCGGTAGCGCGACGTACTTCGGGCTGCTCGCGCTGGCACAGAACGACCTGAACACGGGCATGAACTCGCTCACCAAGGCGGTCGCGACGGCCCTCGCCATCGCGATCGGCGTGAACCTGGGGAGCGAGGTCTCCCGGCTGATCCTCAAGGTGCCGGGCGCGGCCTCGGCGGCGAACCGCCGCGCGGCCAAGCGGACGCGCGGCTTCTAGCGTTCGGGGGGCGGCCGGTGCGCGTCAGCGCTTGGCGTGACGGCCGCGCTGCTGCGCGGGGGGCGTGCCCGGGGCGCCCGCGCCCTCGTGGGACGCGGCCTTCTTGGACTTGCTCCGCGCCCGCAGGAACTCGATGGCGATCGGCACCACCGAGATGAGGACGATCAGGATGAGGATCGCCTCGATGTTCTTGTGCACGAACTCGATGTTGCCGAGCCAGGCGCCGAGCAGGGTGACGCCCGCGCCCCACATGACGCCGCCGATGATGTTGAACGTGAGGAACGAGCGGTACCGCATGCCGGAGACACCGGCGATGATCGGCGTGAAGGTGCGCACGATCGGCACGAAGCGGGCCAGGACCAGGGACTTCGGGCCGTACTTCTCGAAGAAGTCGTGGGCCTTGACCACGTTCTCCTGCTTGAAGAGCTTGGAGTCCGGGCGGTTGAAGAGCGAGGGGCCGACCTTCTTGCCGAAGAGGTAGCCCGCCTGGTCGCCGAGGATCGCGGCGATGCAGATCAGCAGGCAGGCCAGCCACAGCGGGGTGTCCAGCTTGTCGGTGGTGATCAGCAGGCCCGTGGTGAACAGCAGCGAGTCACCCGGCAGGAAGAATCCGATGAGCAGGCCCGACTCGGCGAAGACGATCACCAGCAGGCCCCAGAGACCGAACTGGTTGAGCAGGTAATCCGGATCCAACCAGCTTGGTCCGAGCGCAAGCGTCGTCACGGTTCCGGGCTCCTGAGGGGTGAGGGGGCGGGGCGGCGGCAGGTGCAGCCCCCCAAATTTAGCAACGCGGGGCGGCCCGGCCAGGTTCCAGTGCCCTTCTCCCGCCGCACCGTGCGACAACTGGGACATAGCCGGACCGCACGCGCCTCACCCGTTGCGTGCCGCGTTCGCGAGGATCGCGTCCCGCAGGTACACCGCCAGGCCGGGCCTGATGGCGTCGTAGAAGGCCGTGAACCGCTCGTCGGCCACGTACATCTCGCCGAGACAGGTGTGCATCTCGTGCGAGCAGGTGTAGTGGTTCGCCGTGATGAAGCGGCGGTGGTCCTCCGCGGCGTCCATGGCCTCCTCGGAGTCGGCGGGCACGCCGCGGCCGAGCAGCTCGCCCACGCGCGCGTGGACCGCGTTGAACTCGTCGTTGATCCGCTTCCAGTCGTCCTTGGTGTACGTGGCGGCCTTGCGCTGCGACTCGCGGTAGGCGTCCGTGTCGCCCCAGCGCTGCTCGACCTCCTCGGCGTACTGGTCGGGATCGTGGTCTCCGAAGACCTCGAACTTCTCCTCGGGCGTGAGGTTGATGCCCATCTTCTTCGCCTCCATGGCGGTCTCGACGGCGGCGGCCATCTCCTGGAGCTTGTGGATCCGCGCGGTCAGCAGTTCGTGCTGGCGCCGCAGGTGGTCCCGCGGGTCCGTGTCCGGGTCGTCCAGGAGGGCCGCCACCTCGTCGAGGGGGAAGCCGAGCTCTCGGTAGAACAGGATCTGCTGCAGCCGGTCGAGGTCGTCGTCGCTGTAGCGCCGGTGACCCGCGTGGCTGCGCCCGCCGGGCACCAGCAGGCCGATCTCGTCGTAGTGGTGCAGCGTGCGCACGGTCACTCCGGCGAAAGCGGCGACCTGTCCCACGGAGTAGCTCATGGCGTCCGCCCCTCGTCTCTCGGTACGCGGACCAGCCTGTGTCCTCACGTCGCGTGAGGTGCAAGTGCGGAAGCGGTGCGGCCGGGGCCACCGGCTCAGCGGTCGTTCCCCGCGTGCCGGTCCCCCGACGCGTACGGGTTCTCCTCGCCGTCCGCGAGCACGCCGACGAAGGGGTCGCCCTCACCCGCGAAGGTGTACGCGCCGCCCTCCACGCGCGCGATGAGGCTCCTGGTCCAGTCCGCGCCGGTGTCGGCGGAGTGCACCCAGTAGTTCATGATCTCGCCGATGTGGCCCAGCTGTCCGGGCCCTTCCTCCGGCGTGTAGTACTCGGTGACGGAGGTCCGCCACTCCTCGATGCGCCGCACCCGTTCCTTGAGGAGGCCCACGACCTCCTCGCGCGTCAGGTCGACCATGAGGCCGAGCGCCGCCGTGAGGATGTCGGGCCGCTGGTCGTACGTCGTCAGGGACTCACGGAGGAGGGAGAGGTATTCCTCCGTGCCCCGGTCCGTCATCTCGTACTCCGTGCGCGGCGGGCCGCCGACCGTGGACGGGGCGATCTCGTGCGCGCGCAGCAGTCCCTGCTTCGCCAGCTGCTTCAGGGCGTGGTAGATCGACCCGGGCTTGGCGTTGGACCACTCGTGGGCGCCCCAGTACTCCAGGTCGTTGCGGACCTGATAGCCGTGGGCGCGGCCGTGCTGGCGCACGGCCCCCATCACCAGCAGCCGGATCGCCGACATGTACCGCGCCCTTTCGCTCAGCCCCCGGACCTGTCCGCCCCCGCCCCCGGTCTTCAACTTTGACTAGGGTAGCCCTGCTCCATCGCCACCAGCTCGAAGGCCGTCTTCCCGTCCAACGACTCGCGGACGATGTCGGCGTGGCCCGCGTGCCGCCCGATCTCCTCGACCAAGTGCAGCATCAGCCAGCGCATCGACACGGCGCCGTCCTTCGGGAACCACGGCGCGTCGGGCAGCGGGAAGGTGTCGTCGAGGCTCGGCACCTCACGGATGAACGCCTCCGTCTCGCGGGCGACCCCGTCCCAGAACGCCAGCGTCTCCGCGAGCGTCTCGCCCTCCACGAGGCGGAACCCCTCGCCCCAGGTCTCCTGCGTGCGGGCCCTCTCGTTGGGCTTGCGCTGCGCCATGCGGAGCCAGTTGAGCTCCACCTCCGCGACGTGCTTCACGAGACCGCCGAGCGTCAGCTCACTGGCGCTCGGGCGGGCCTTCGCCTGCTCGTCGGTGAGACCGATGACCGAGCGGCGCACGCCGCCGCGCTGTGCCTCCACGAAGGCGATCAGGGCGCCGCGCTCGTCGCCGTGGGCTTCCGCGCTGACGTGGGTGACCATGGTGTCCGCCTCTCTGCCGCCCGCTGTCACGGGCTGTTCCGCCGGGCTTTTCCGACACCACAGACGCTACGGAGCCTTGCGGTCAGGTTCTGTCCGCAAGGCTCCGGGAGGCCTCAGAAAGATTCGGGTCGCTCAGAAGGGGATCAGGATCAGAGGGGATCAGAACGGGAAGCGCGACCTGCCGTGCTGCACCGAGATCCACTTCTGCGTGGTGAACGCGTCCACCGTCGACTCACCGTTCAGCCGTCCCAGGCCGCTGTTCTTCTCGCCGCCGAACGGCACGATGGCCTCGTCGTGCACGGTGCCGTCATTCACGTGGATCATGCCGGTCCTGACGCGCTTGGCGATGCGTACGCCGCGCTCCGTGTCGGCGGTGTGCACGGCGCCGCTCAGGCCGTACGGGGTGTCGTTGGCGATGCGGACCGCCTCGTCCTCGCCGTCGAAGGGCAGCAGCAGGGCGACGGGGCCGAAGATCTCCTGGGCGAGGACCGGGGAGTCCTCGGGGAGGTCGGTCAGGACCGAGGGGGCGACCAGGTTGCCGTCGGTGCGTCCCTGCAGCAGGGCCTTCGCGCCGGCCGCGACGGCCTGCTCGACGACGGCCGTGACGGCGTCCGCCTGCGAGGCGTTGATGAGCGGGCCGATGTGGGTGGCGGGGTCGGCCGGGTCGCCGACCTTGAGGCTCGCGACCTTGGCGACGAACTTCTCGGTGAACTCCGCCAGCACGGACCGGTCCACGAGGATGCGGTTGGCGGCCATGCAGACCTGACCCTGGTGCACGAAGCGGCTGAAGACCGCCGCGTCGACCGCGTAGTCGATGTCGGCGTCGTCCAGGACGATCAGCGCGCTGTTGCCGCCCATCTCCAGGATCGAGCGCTTGAAGTGCGAGGCGCAGACCGTCGCTACGTGGCGGCCCACGCGGTCGGAGCCGGTGAAGGAGATGACGCTCGGCACGGTGTTCTCGAGGAAGGCGTCGCCTATCTCGGCTATGTCCGTGATCACTACGTTGAGCAGGCCGGCCGGCAGGCCCGCGTCCTCGAAGACCTTCGCCACCAGGCTGCCGCCGAGCACCGGGGCGTTCTGGTGCGGCTTCAGGACCACGGCGTTGCCGAGGGCGAGAGCGGGGGCGACGCTCTTGATCGACAGCAGGAACGGGAAGTTGAAGGGGCTGATGACGCCCACCACACCGACCGGAACGCGGTAGAGACGGTTCTCCTTGCCCTCGTCCGGGGACGGCAGGACGCGGCCCTCGGGGCGCAGCGCGAGATGGACCGCCTCGCGCAGGAACTCCTTGGTGAGGTGGAGCTCGAAGGCGGCCTTGAGTCTGGTGCCGCCGAGCTCGGCGACGATCGCCTCGGTGATCTCTTCCTCGCGGTCCTCGATGATCCGCAGGGCGCGCTCGAACACGGCACGGCGCGTGTAGGGGTTCGTCTCCGCCCAGCCCCGCTGCGCCCGCTCGGCCGCGCGGTAGGCCTGGTCGACCTCGTCCGCCGTGGCGACCGTGATGGACGCCAGCTTCTCCCCGTCGTACGGATTGAAGTCGATGATGTCCCAGGAACCCGACCCGGCCTTCCACTCCCCGTCGATGTACTGATGAGCCAGGTCGGTGAAGAAGGACATGAGCGGACCCCTTGCCGCGGCAGCAGACGGCCGCAAACGGAAGCAGACACCTGATCTCACGTCATAGTACTTATCTTTCAGGTGAGTTGGAGCAGACCACGGAGAAGATCCCGGCTGCCGACCGGATCGGGGCTGTCCTTCTGCAACTGCGCGACCACGCGCTCGTACTGGGCGACTTCCTCCGCCTTGTCGAGGTAGAGCGCGCCGGTGAGCTGCTCCACGTACACGACGTCGGAGAGGTCGGACTCCGGGAAGCTCAGCATGGTGAAGGCGCCGCTCTCGCCCGCGTGCCCGCCGAAGCTGAACGGCATGACCTGGAGGGTGACGTTGGGGCGCTCGGAGATCTCGATGAGGTGCTGGATCTGGCCCCTCATGACCTCGCGGTCGCCGTACGGCCGGCGGAGCGCCGCCTCGTCCAGGACGCAGTGGAAGCGGGGCGCGTGCTCGGAGGTGAGGAGTTTCTGGCGTTCGAGGCGCAGGGCGACGCGGCGGTCTATCTCGGCCCTGCTCGCGCCCTTCATGCCGCGGGCGACGACCGCGTGCGCGTACGCCTCGGTCTGCAACAGGCCGTTCACGAACTGGACTTCGTAGACGCGGATGAGCGAGGCCGCGCCCTCAAGACCGATGTATGTCTGGAACCAGCCGGGCAGGACGTCCGAGTAACTGTGCCACCAGCCCGTGAGGTTGGCCTCTTTGGCGAGCGAGAGCAGCGCGCCGCGCTCGGCGTCGTCGGTGACGCCGTAGAGCGTCAGAAGGTCCTCGACATCCCTGGACTTGAAGCTCACCCGTCCCAACTCCATGCGGCTGATCTTCGATTCGGAGGCGCGGATGGAGTACCCGGCCGCTTCGCGGGTGATGCCGCGGGATTCCCTGAGCCGCCTCAGCTGCGAGCCCAGCAGGATGCGCCGTACCACCGAGCCGCTCGACTCCCCTGCGGTCACTTCGCTCAATCCTCCCGATCGACTGGAAGCCAGCAGTCTGCCATTAAACGCTTCGGGCCGTACACGTCCGGTTACAGAAACAGAAAGGGTCCGAAAGGTCTCCGCAAGAAGTCGTGGGAAGAAATAGGCAAGAACCGGCACGGGAACGACCAAGTCTGGCGCGTGCACGTGCATCTGCCCTTGCATCTGCTGTACGCATTCGGAACCATGGTCCGCGCGCCACCGCTGTACCGACCGCACCATCGGCGACCGACCGCGCCACCGCTCCATCGCTACGTACCGCGAAACCGGGGAGTGCCTCGCATGGGGACGAATGGATCGACCATGCTCGAGCCGTTAAGGCAGGGGCTGCCTCCCATCGACCCCTCCGCCGTCTCGGACGCGGCCTCCGTCGCCCTCCCCGCCCGCTACGAAGCAGTGGGCTGCGCACGGCAGTTCACCCGCAAGACGCTGGGCCAGTGGGACCTCGACGAGCGGTTCGACGACATCGCGCTGGTCGTCTCCGAACTCGTCACCAACGCGCTGCGCCACGCGCTGCCCGCCGACACCCCGCGCGATCACCAGGAACCGCCGGTGAGGCTGCACCTGATGCACTGGGCGACGCGGCTCGTGTGCGCGGTGCGCGACCCCAGCGACGAGAGTCCGGTCGCGCGCGACACGGACGACGACTTCTCGGCGGAGTCCGGGCGGGGCCTGTTCCTCGTGGACTCGTTCAGCGACAGCTGGGGCTGGCACCCGCTCGCCGGCGCGCTGCGCGGCAAGGTGGTCTGGGCGCTCTTCAGCCTGAGCTGAGCCGAAGCCGAGGGCCGAGGCCGCGTGAGCGGCGCCGCCCGCCCGGCCGGGTCGAGTCAGCCACCTATCAGGTGGTCGAACTCCCCGTCCTTCATCCCCAGCAGCATCGCCTCGATCTCGGCGCGCGTGTAGACGAGCGCCGGACCGTCCGGGAACCGCGAGTTGCGCACGGCGACGTCGCCGCCCGGCAGTTTCGCGAACTCCACGCACGAGCCCTGCGAGTTGCTGTGTCTGCTCTTCTGCCAGACGACCCCGTGAAGCTCCGTGGCCGCCATGCCGTTAAACGCGTGGTGCACAGATCGCTCCCCGGGTGGTGCGGTGCCGTGAGTGGCTCTAGATGCAGTGGTCAACTGTCCCGGATCATAGCTGTGTTCACATGCGGATGCATGGGCAGATGCACGTGCACGCGGGGTGTTCCCCTGATTACAGGTTCGTCAGCGCCTGCTCCGGAGTCGTCGGCACCCGCTCCGGAGTCCGCACGACACAGGAAGAGACGCGTGCCGCGTCCTTCGTGTTCCACGGTCAGCGAGATGGTCCCCGGGCTCCCCCACGACGAGACCGGCCTCCCCCAGCACCTTGGGGTGCTCGGGGAGGCCGGTTCCGCGCTCTCGTGCCGTCAGCGGGGCGACCCGTACGGCAGGAGCGCCATCTCGCGGGCGTTCTTGATCGCCGCGGCGAGCCGTCGCTGCTGCCGTACCGTCACGCGCGTGACGCGCCGGCCGCGGATCTTGCCGCGGTCCGAGATGAACTTCCTGAGCAGGTCGGTGTCCTTGTAGTCGATGTACGTGATCCCGGCGGCGTCCAGCGGGTTGGGCTTCGGCTTGTGGGGGCGGGCGGCGGGCTTGCGCGGGGCCAAGGGTCAGACCTCCAGGAGAGTGTCGAAGGCAGGGGGCAGGTGTTTCCAGGCGTCGCGCCCGGCGGCGTACTCCTCGTCCGTCAACAGGCAGGCCTCCAGGACCTGTTCGAGCCCGTCGCGGTCCAGGCCCGGCGAGGTGAACACCAGGTGGTTGCAGCGGTCGCCGTGCTCCGGATGCCAGTCGAGGGCGGCGGCCGCGCGGCGCACCGGCGGGACCATCTCCCACGCGGCGTCCGGCAGCGAGGCGAGCCACGGTCCCGCGCTCTCGACGCAGAGCGCGCCGCCCGCCGCGTCCCACCCGAGCAGCGTGTCCGGATGGTCGGCCAGCCAGAACCGGCCCCGGCTGCGGGCGGCCGCGCAGGTCAGGTCCTCCAGCGCGTCGTACAGCCGCTCCGGGTGGAACGGCCGTTCCCCGCGCCACACGAAGGTCGCGACCCCGCACGCGTCGGCCTCGGCCGGCAGCAGCGCGCAGGCGGGGTGCTGCGCCGCGGCGGCGGCCTCGACGTCGAACCCGGCGAGGGCGGCCGCGGCCAGGTCGCCCCGACCGAGCGGCACCTGCCGCGCCGTCGGGTGGAGCTGGGCCAGGAGAGCACGGTCCTCGCCGTCGGCCCCCTCGGAGTCACCCTCAGCGGGGTCCGCGACGGCGAGCACCGGCGCGTACTCCAGCTGGCGCGCCCAGGTGTCGGCGACGGTGCGCTGATCGCTCGGGGCGGCGGCGAGTCCGGCGTCCATGAGGTCGTCGCCGTTGCTGAGGCAGGGCAGGAGCAGCGCCGGGTCGACGGCCGTGACGACGCCGCTGAGGACGAGGGCGTCACCGGCGTGCGCGGCGACGACCTCGGCCATCGCCTTGGGCTCGACCGAGTCCCACAGTTCGACGACCGCGAGCCGGGTGAGGCCCGCGTCCGCGAGGCGGCCGAGCTCGGGCATCAGGTCCTCGCGGAGCGCGCAGCACGCGCAGTCGTTGACCAGGGGCGCGTCGCCGGTGGAGAGCACGCCGGTGGTGTCGCGGACCGTGCGGACGACGGTGCCGCGCACGGCGGTCGAAAGGTCGTGATGGAGGGCCACGCTGTCGGGGACGGTGGCGAGGAGCTCGTCGACGGCCGCCTTGCGGGCGACCGCGTGCAGACCGCCGACGAGCACGACGTCCATGCGGCCCGGCGGGTCCGTGGGCGCCATCAGCGCTTGCCGAACCGGCGCTCGAAGCGCTCGACGCGGCCCGCCGTGTCCATCACGCGGGACGTGCCCGTGTAGAAGGGGTGGCTCGCGGACGAGACCTCGACGTCGATGACGGGGTAGGTACGGCCGTCCTCCCACTCGATCGTCCTGCCGCCGGTGGCGGTCTCGCTGCCCGCCGCCGTCGAGCGGGTGAGGAAGGCGAAGCCCGCGGCCTTGTCACGGAAGACGACGGGGCCGTACGGGGGGTGGATGTCCTTGCGCATGGCGGTCAGCGCTCCTCTCGGAAGTCGACGTGGCGGCGGGCCATGGGGTCGTACTTGCGGATGGTGAGGCGGTCGGGGTTGTTCCGCCGGTTCTTGCGGGTCACGTAGGTGTAGCGGGTTCCCGCTGTCGAGCGGAGCTTGATGACGGGGCGGAGTTCGTTGCGGGCCATGGGGCTAGTATATGAAAATGACTCTCGTTTTCAATAGGGAGTCCTTCCCGTCACCGCATTCCGACCGAGAGGTGCGTCACGTTGTCCGCCCACTGCCTGCTGACCGGAGCGGAACCCCGCTTCGGCAACAACATCTCCCACTCCCACAGGCGTACGTCCCGCCGCTTCGACCCCAACGTCCAGCGCAAGCGGTACTGGCTGCCGAGCGAGGGCCGGTACGTGCGGCTGCGGCTCAGCACGAAGGGCATCAGGACCATCGACCGCATCGGGATCGAGGCCGCCGTCGCCAGGATCCGTGCGCGCGGGGTGAGGATCTGATGGCCAAGAAGAGCAAGATCGCGAAGAACGGGCAGCGGCGGGTGATCGTCGCGCGGTACGCGGCCAGGCGTGCGGAGCTGAAGGAGATCATCCGCAAACCGTCCACGCCTGACACCGAACGACTGGCGGCACAACGGGAGTTGGCGCGGCAGCCGCGGGACGCGAGTGCGACGCGGGTGCGGAACCGGGACAGTGTCGACGGGCGGCCGCGCGGATACGTGGGGGCGTTCGGGCTGTCGAGGGTGAAGCTGCGTGAGCAAGCGCACGCCGGATTTCTCCCCGGCGTACGCAAGTCGTCCTGGTAGCTTGGCGCGCGACTCGGCCGGGCCGTGACCGCCCGGCGCAACGCTGTGTCGGCCAAGGGGACTTCAAGTGCGTACGTACGTCCGTAGTGTCCGGATTCTCGGTACGGCGGTGGCGGGTCTCGCGGCCGCGCTGGTGCTGAGCGGGTGCGGGAGTGACGGGGATGGGGACGGGGGCGGGGGCGGCGGCAAGAAGGACCGCGGCTCGTCGGACTCGTCCGGGTCCTCGGGCTCGTCCGGGTCCTCGGGCTCGTCCGGCTCGTCCGGTTCGTCCGACGGGGGGTCCGGTGGCTCGGGCGGCTCGAGTTCCGAGGGTGGCAGCCTGGAGGGTTCGTGGATCGCCACGTCCGGCGGGAAGCCGCTCGTCCTCGCGGTCAACGGGAAGACCGCGACCCTCCTCGGCGAGGACGTGCTGTGCAACGGCACCGTGGACGGCGAGGCGGGCTCGCAGACGCTCACCCTCAAGTGCCCGAAGGGCAAGGGGGACCGTACGGCGGGGCGCGTCGAGTCCGTGAACAGCAAGTCGATGAAGGTCGCCTGGGAAGGCGCGGGCACGGACGAGTTCCTGAAGACGGAGGGCGGCAAGCTGCCCGAGGGGCTGCCGACGGCGGGAATGCCGCAGTCCTGAGGGGCTGTACTTGCCGCACGGACGCAGTGCAGTACTGACGCAGTGCCGTACTGACGTCGAGCCGTACTGACGCTTTGCCTTCAACGGGCCGCGGGACCCTCCGGGTTCCGCGGCCCGTCGTCCTCCGGGCGCTTCGTGGACGAACCGTCGACCAGCATCGGCGGGGGTGAGGTGTCCAGGGCGTCGGACAGTTCGTCGAGGGTCTCCAGGAGCAGGCCAGCGCCCCTGCGGACCACGCGGTCGGGGACGCCCTCGCCGTCCCACTCGTCCAGTGCGGTGCGGACCGCCTCCCACTTGGGCACCCGGCGTTCGCGCAGCGCCTTCGCGCCCTGCTCCGTCGACTTGCGCAGCGCGTCGGCGAGGCGGGCCGCGGCGGGGACGGGGGTGTCGCCGCTCTCCGGCAGGTGCGCCTCCATCAGCATGGCGACACGGCCCAGTTGGGCGAGTACCTCCTCCGCGTCGGCGGCCGCGGCGCGGGAGAGGCCGCGGTGGCGTACCGGCTCGTTCTTGGCCCGGTCGACGGCTTCCTGCCAGGCGACGCGGGCGTCGCGGGCGGCGAGCAGGGCCTCGCGCACGTCGGGGCAGGCCTTGCCCGCGGGGTGGGCGTAGCGGTCGACGACGGCGGCGGCGTACCGGCCGTCGGCGACCAGCCAGTCGGCGAGGCGGGTGCGGAGGCGGGGCGTCTCCCAGGCGGGGTAGAGCGCGTACGCGATCATCCCGAGAACGCCGCCGAGCAGGGTCAGGACGACGCGCTCCGGGACGGTCTGCGTCCACTGCTGACCGCCCATGCCGAGCAGGAAGACGACGTACGCGGCCACGCAGGCCTGCGCCGCGACCTGGCCGGTGCGCATCAGCAGGTACATCATCCCGGCGCAGAGCACGGCGAGCGCGGCGGAGAGCCCCGTGCCGGGGTGGGCGAGCTGGACGAGGCCCGTGGCGAGGGCGACGCCGACGAGGGTGCCGCCGAAACGGGCGACCGCGCGGGAGTACGTCTGGGAGAAGTCGGGCCGCATCACCATGACCGAGGCCATGGGAGCCCAGTAGCCGTGCCCCAGGGGCAGCCAGTGCCCGAGCAGGTAACCCGCGGCGGCCACGGCGGTGACGCGGATGGCGTGCCGAGTCACCGGCGACTCGTGCCGCAACTCGGCCCGCACGGCCCGAACAGCGGCGGGAACCAGCGCGAAGAGGGTGGGGCGGAGGAGGGGGGCGGGTGGTGTTCGGGGGGTTTCCGGGGTTGGGCTGTTCGAGGTGCCTGCTGTTTCCAGGACGTCCTTCAGGAGCGCGCTCAGGCGGGTCGCCGCGCGGTACGCCGGGCCCGTGAGGATCGCCCCCGTGTCCGGGGTCCGCAGCGCGGCCTGTGCCTCCGGAGGGATCTTGACCGGCTCGCCGTGCCGGATCGCCCGCGCCGCCGCGTCCAGGACCGAACCCGCGGCCGCCAGGAGTTCCCTGACCCGGTCCCGCTCCTTGCCCTCCGCGGGGACGCCCACCGCCGGGTCCGCCAGGGAGGCGAGGACCGGGCGGATCCGTTCGGCGACGCCCCGCGCCCCGTGCAGTTCGGCGGGGCGCGTGCGGGCCTGGCGCGCGGTGATCGTCGCCGCGTCGCGCGCCGCCATCAGGGGTTCGGGGTCGAACGCGGCCACCGGATCGTGGCGGAGCCGGCGCGCGTAGTCCGCCTCGGCCGCCAGCGCGTCGGCCAGGGCATCCCGGTGCGCGCCCCATCGGCGTACCGGGAAGAGGATCACCAGCGCCGCCTGCACACAGCCGCCCACGATCATCATCGCCGCGTGCCCCGCCGCGGCGGCGACCGACGTCGGGATCGTGACCGTCACCAGCATGATCGCCACGTTGGACGACGCGATGATGCCGACCGTGGGGCCCGCCGCCCAGCTCAGGCCCGCCAGGAACGTCCACAGGCAGAGCAGGGCGAGGAAGAGGAGCAGGTGGGAGCCGGTGAGGTAGCCGAGGAAGGTGGAGACGGCGAGGCTCGTGCCGGAGGCAAGCGCGAGCTCGGGCCGCGGCCGCCAGCTGCGCTGGAACGTGGCGATGGCCGCCTGGAACGCGCCGAACGCGGAGCTCGCCGCCACCGCCGGGCCGAACAGTGTGAGGCTGAGGCCGATGACGACGGCGAGGCCGGCGGCGCCGCGCAGGGCGACGAGGGGTTCCAGACGTTTGCGCTCGACGGTCAGACCCGCGCGAGCTGTCTCTTTCAGCGCGCGGAGCCAGGTCACTCTGTGATGATACGGGGCATATCGGGCTACATGAGGAGTGTGCGGACTTCCTGCGGTGAACGGGGTGGTTCAGGGCAGTGCCGGGCCCCGGTCGCGCGGGGCGACGTGGGCGCGGTCGGCGGCCGCCGTGCCGTGGTGCCAGCCCTCGGCATCCGTCACTCCCCGTACGCGCGTCGTGGTCGTCTCGGGGAACATCCGCTCCGCGTGATCCGTGACGGCGACGTCGCGCGCGGCAAGGACGGGGAGCAGCGCCGCCGCGCCCCGGGACTCCCCCGCCGCCTCGGTCGCCGCCTCCCGCACCGCGTGCTCGCCCGCCTCCGCCAGGCGGCCGCCGATGCGGTGCGCGTACGCCATCAGGAAGGCCTGCCGGAACGTCTTCGTACGCTTGCGGCCCGCGGCGCGCTGGCCTGCCTCCGCCCTGGTCATCGCGGCGGTGCCCTGCACGAGGAGGGAGGTGTGGAGGAGTTCGACCGACTCCAGGTCGGGGTCGAAGCCGACGACGGTCGAAAAGCCGTACGCCTCGCTCCAGACCGCCCGGCAGTGGTTCGCGGCGGCGACGGCGTCGAGCAGGATCGCCTTCGCCGTCTCGTAGGGGGCGTCCACGCCGATCCGGCACGCGGTCGGGACGTCCTTCGCGTGGGTGCGGGCCGCGAGCAGCGCCTCGTCGAGCGAGTGCCGCGCCATCAGCTCCTGCGCCTTGGCGGTGAGCGCCTCGGCCTCCTCCGGGTAGCCGGTCGCCTCGGCCTTGGCGAGGAGGGCGCGGATACGGGTGAGCGCGCGGGGCTCGCCCTGGACCGGGCCGGGGACGGTGTCGCCGGGCGGCGGGCCCGCCGGTTCGATCGGAGGGAGGCGCAGGAGGAGCCGGTACAGCTGGAGGTGGACGGTGGCGCGGGTGAAGCGGTCCACGCCTTGGTCCCCGCCTCTGCCCCGGGTGGGCTCTCCCTCCGGCCCGAGGTCGGCGAGCTGGGCGGGCCAGCGGGGCGGCAGGTGGGCGTAGCGGGCGGTCTCCGCGCGGATGAGGTCCGCGGCGAGGCGTACGTGCGGGTCGTCCAGGTCGCGGCGGACCAGGCGGATCACGTCGGCGGGCTGCCAGCCGTGCCGCCAGGCCCGGTGCAGGTACTCCTCGCCGCGTCGGCGCAGGTCGGCGTCCGCGTCGGGGGCGGCCGCGAGGAGGGACGCGCCGGTGTCCAGACCGTCGTCGCCGTCGCCGTACAGCGCCGCCGCGAACGCGCTGTCGATCACCGAATCCATGGGATCAGGGTAGGGGTCGGGGCGAAAGCGGCCTCACCCGCTCCCTTCACTTCATCCACTTCGTCCACAGGCTGTGGATGAATCCGCTGCCGCCACGCCTCAGCTGTCGCCGCCCTCGTCGATGAGGCGCCGCACCTCACGGTCCACCAGGCCGAGCCGCGCCTCGGCGACGAGCGGTACGGCGCGGCGCTGTCTGCGCGCCTCGTGCACGTCGATGTCGACCGTCACCAGTCCCGGCTCCCACTTCGGCGCCTGCGCGACGACCGTGCCGCGCGGGTCGACGACGCGGGAGCCGCCCCAGAAGGAGGCGCCGTTCTCGTTGCCGACGCGGTTCACGAAGACGACCCAGCACTGGAGCATGCGGGCGGTGTACGAGAGCAGTGTGTCCCAGTACAGGCCGGTATCCATCGCCTCCGGGTCCAGGCTCGCCGCGCTGTTCGTCGGTACGACGATGACCTCGGCGCCGTCCTGCACGGCGAGCCACGGCAGCACGGGCTGCCAGGCGTCGTTGCAGATGAGGGTGGCGGCGCGGCCGTGCCCGCCCGGGAGGTCGTACGCGCGCAGGTGCTGGCCCGGGCTGACGTGCTTGCGTTCCTCCCACGCCAGGTAGTTGGGGAGGTACAGCTTCCGGTGTCCGTGGAGGAGGCCGCCGCCCGTGTAGTACGCAGCGGTGTTGTACGCGCGCAGGCTGGTGTGCTCGTGGAGGCCGACCAGGACGTCCGGGCCGTCGGGAGCGGCGAGGGCGAGCAGGCGCGGGTCGTCCGTCGTGATCGACGTGTCCTTCGCCAGGCCGCCCAGGTGGTAGCCGTGCAGGCTCAGCTCCGGGAAGACGACGAGGTCCGCGCCCTGGGTCGCGGCCTGGGCGATGTGGTCCCGTGCGGTGTCCAGGTTCCGGCCGACGTCTCCCAGAGCGCAGTCGGTCTGTGCCAGCGCGACTCGCATGGACCGAGCTTCGCAGCGGTGTGCGGCACCCGCATGCGGAGGTCCTCCGGACGGGTCCTGCGAATGGGTCCCGCGAATGGGTCCTGCGAATGGGTCCGACGGCCCTGCGAACGGGTCCGCCGAATGGGTCCGACGAACGGGGGGCGACGAACGGGTCCGACGAACGGGTCCGACGAACGGGGGGGTGACGAACGGGGGCGGGCCACCGCTGCGCAGCTCGGCCCACCGGCCGGGCGATGTCAGTGGCGGGTGCGAGACTCGGCGTATGGCTGGTCAGCGGTGGGTTGTCGCTGTGGGGGAAGGGGGAGGCGCGGAGCTCGTCCCCCTCGGAAGCGACGGGCTGCCCGCGAGCCGTGCCGTCCGCGAGCCCGACCTCGCCGAAGCCGTCCGCTCGCGCCCGGACGTCGACCGGTGGGTCTGGCGGTCCACCGCCGAGATCTACCCCCGCCTCCTCGCCGCCGGCGTCCGCGTCACCCGCTGCTACGACATCGAGGCCGCCGAACTTCTCCTCCTCGGCCACGAGGGCCGCCTCGGCGAGCCCCGTTCCGCGGCCGCCGCGCTCGCCCGGCTCCGCCACACCCCCGTACCCCCGGACCCCCCGCCCCGCGCCGCCGAGCCCGGCACGCAGGACTCCCTCTTCGAGCCGCGCCCCGGCGGCGCCCCCGTCACGGTCGACGACCTCGTCGAGATCCACGCCGAGCAGCAGCGAAGACACGACGCCACCGCCCACCCCGGCCGGATGCGGCTCCTCACCGCGTCGGAGTCCGCGGGCATGCTGGTGGCCGCCGAGATGAACGCCGCGGGGCTGCCCTGGCGTGCCGACGTCCACCGGGAGCTCCTGAACGAACTGCTCGGCGAGCGGTACGCGGGCCGGGGCGAACCCCGCCGCCTCGCCGAGCTCGCCGACGACGTGTCCGCCGCGTTCGGCCGCCGCGTCCGCCCCGACCTGGCCGCCGACGTGGTGAAGGCCTTCGCGCAGGCCGGCATCAGGGTGAAGTCGACGCGGCGCTGGGAGCTGGAGGGGCTCGACCACCCGGCGGTGAAGCCCCTGATCGAGTACAAGAAGCTGTACCGGATCTGGACGGCCCACGGCTGGAGCTGGCTCCAGGACTGGGTGCACGACGGACGCTTCCGCCCCGAGTACACCCCGGGCGGCTCCGTCAGCGGCCGCTGGACGACCAACGGCGGCGGGGCGCTGCAGATCCCCAAGGTCATCCGCAGGGCCGTCGTCGCCGACCCGGGCTGGCGGCTCGTCGTGGCCGACGCCGACCAGATGGAGCCGAGGGTCCTCGCCGCGATCTCGCGTGACCGGGGCCTGATGGAGGTGGCGGGCAGCGAGGAGGACCTGTACACGCGCCTGTCGGACCGCGCCTTCTCCGGCGACCGTGACCACGCGAAGATCGCGCTGCTGGGCGCGGTGTACGGCCAGACGTCGGGCGACGGCCTGAAGAACCTCGCCGCGCTGCGCCGCCGCTTCCCGCTGGCCGTGGCGTACGTCGACGACGCGGCGAAAGCGGGCCAGGAGGGCCGGCTCGTACGGACGTGGCTGGGCCGGACGAGTCCCCCGGCGGCGGGCGCGGGCGAGGACGACGAGGCGGGCATCCCGCAGGAAGACGTTCCGGGTAGCGGTAGCAGCAGCGGTAGCGGTAGCGGTAGCGGTAGCGGTAGCGGTAGCAGCGGACTCGGGTCCGGCGACGGGGAGTTCGTTCCCGGGTACGCCTCGACCAACGCCCGCGCGCGGGGCCGCTTTACGCGCAACTTCGTCGTGCAGGGCAGCGCGGCGGACTGGGCGCTGCTGATGCTGGCCGCCCTGCGGCGGACGATCGCGGAGGGCGGGCTGCGGGCCGAGCTCGTGTTCTTCCAGCACGACGAGGTCATCGTGCACTGTCCCGCCGAGGAGGCGGAGACGGTGTCGCTCGCCGTGCGCGAGGCGGGGGATCTCGCGGGCCGGATCGCGTTCGGGGAGACGCCGGTCCGCTTCCCGTTCACCACGGCGATCGTGGAGTGCTACGCGGACGCGAAGTGACGTCGAGAGGTGGGCGGAGAGCTCGGCTGAGCGCCGCGCGGACGCGGAGTGACGTCGAGAGCTGGGCGGAGTGCTCGGCGGACGCGGAATGACGTCGAGAGCTGGGCGGAGAGCTGTGCGGACGCGAAGTGGCGTCGAGAGCGGCGGGCGCTACGGGGTCAGCAGCGTCCTGAGTTCGTCCGCCACCTTGCTGTCCGTGCCGTCCAGCGCCGCCAGCGCCGCCCGCCACTGCTCGTACGCCTCCCGCTCGCGCCCCTCCGCCCGGAGGAGGAGCCCGCGCTGGTGCCGGGCCAGGCCCGTCATGTGGGTGTCTCCGCGGTGTTCGGCGCGGTCGAGCAGCGCGCCGCACTCACGTGTCGCGTCCGCGGTGCGGGAGAGTCCGCGCAGGGCGCGGACCAGGCCGAGGCGGGCCTGGGACGCGCCGTGCCAGTCCTCGTACTCGCCGTGCAGGCGCAGGCTCTCCTCGAAGTGGCCGAGGGCGGCGGCGGGTTCGCCGAGGGTGAGGTGGGCGTAGCCGATGTTGCAGTGGGCGGACTGCCGTACGACGGCGTGCCCGAGGGTGTCGCCGATGGCGAGGCTGCGTTCGTGGTGGGCGATGGCGGCGCGGGCGTCCGTGTGCTCGTACAGGTTGCCGAGATGGCTGAGGGTGATCGCCTCGCTGAGCGGGTCGCCGAGTTCCCTGGCGAGGTTCAGGCTCTGGTTGAGGGAGGCGGCGGACTCGGCGTGCCGGCCGAGGCCTTCGAGGAGGAGGCCGCGGTTGTTGAGGCCGCGGCGTACGCAGGAGACGTAGCCGAGTGTGCGCCAGAGGGTGAGGGCCTCGTCGTTCAGGGCGAGGGCCTCGCTGCTGCGGCCGGACATGAAGTGCACGCCCGCCAGGTCGGTGAGGGCCTGCGCCTCGGCGGCGGTGTCGCCCTGGCGGCGGGCGGCGTCGAGGGCGAGCGTGCCGAGTGCGGCCAGTTCGGTGAGGCGGCCGCGGCGCTGGAGGTACGGGAAGAGGCAGCGGACCAGGACGGGGAGCAGTCCCGCGGGGGCGGGGTGCCGTTCGGTGAGGGCGAGGACGTTGGCGAGTTCGGTGTCGCCCCAGGCGAAGGCGGCCTCGGCGGTGAGGGGCGGGCCCTCGTCGGCGGCGGGCCGGCCGGGGTGCGCAAGGTGGGCTGCCACGCCGCGGAGGCGGTCGGTGCGGTCGAGGCCTTCCGGGAGGATGGCGAGGAGGGTGCGGCGGGCGGACTCGGCGTACCAGCGGAACGCCTCCTCCACGAGGCCCGTCTCCGTTCCTCGGTCCATCCCTCTGTCCGGTCCTCTGTCCGGTCCTCTGTCCGTCCCCGCCGCTGTCTCCCTCGCGAAGTCGCGTACGAGGTCGTGCGGGGTGTAGCGGCCGTAGGACGTCTCGTCGAGGAGGGCGACGTCGACGAGGCGGTCGAGGGCCGCGCCCGCGCGCAGTTCGTCGGTGCCCAACAGGCGGGCCAGGAGCGGCACTCCGTACGTGGGGAGGTCGAGCGCGCCGATCCGGACGAGGGCGCGGGCCGCGTCGCGGTCGGCCTCGCGGTCGGAGGTCCGCAGGGCGTCGAGGGCGACGGCGAGGGAACGGCGCACGCTCAGGTCGTCGTACTCGAGGTGGTGCAGGCGGCCGCCGCTGACGGTGAGGAGTTCGGCGAGGGCGTCCGGGGTGAGCGCGCGCCGGGCGGCGAGGCGGGCGGCGACGATGCGCAGGGCGAGGGGGAGGCGTCCCGCGAGCTCGACGAGGGGGTGCCCGGCGTCGAGCCCGGCGCGACCGGAGACGGCGCGCAGGAGCGCGGCGCTGTCCCCGTCGGAGAGGGGCTCCAGCGGGAAGCGCTCCGCGCCGTCGAGTGCGGTCAGCGGGGAGCGGCTGGTGACGACGACCGCGCATCCGTCGCCCGCGGGCAGCAGGGGCCGCACCTGCGCGGCCGTGGCGGCGTCGTCGAGGACCATGAGGGTGCGGGTGGGCGCGAGCAGCGACCGCAGCAACGCGCTTGCCGCGGCGGGGTCTTCGGTGCCGTCCTGGGCGTGCCGGGGTTCGGCACCGAGGTCACGCAGGAGCGCGGCGAGGGCCTGGGACGGGGTGAGCGGGGCCATGCCGGGGGTGGCGCCGCGCAGGTTGACGTAGAGCTGCCCGTCCGGGAACTCCGCGCGCAACGCGTGCGCGACGTGCACGGCGAGCGCGCTTTTGCCGACCCCGGCCATACCGGACACGACCGCGACGCGCCCCCCTCCGCCGAGGACCAGCCGCAACTCCCGCACGGCGCGGGTGCGGCCGGTGAAGTGGGCGGGGGCGGGGGGTAGTTGGGCGGGAGCGGCGGGGCCGACGGGGCTGACGAGTCCGACGGCTCCGGTCGAAGCGGCGGCTCCGGCAGATCCGGTTGGCCCGGCGGATCCGGCAGGTCCGGCGGATCCGGCAGGTCCGGCGGATCCGGCAGGTCCGGCGACCCTGGCAGGCCCGGTCGGCCCGGCAGCTCCGGCAGCTCCGACCGGCCCGGTCGGCCCGGCGGATACGGCCTGCCCGGCGGCTCCGGCGGCTCCGGCAGGCCCTGCGGCCTCGGCGACCCCGGCAGACCCGGTCGGCCCGGCGGATACGGCCTCCCCGGCGGCTCCGGCAGTTCCGACCTGCCCGGCAACTCCGGCAGGCCCTGCGGCCCCGGCCGCTCCGACTGGTCCGGTGGATCCGGCCTGCCCGGCGGTTCCGGCGTCCCCGATGGGCCCAGTCCCCCCGGTGAGCCCGGTTGCGTCGACGACTGCCGTAGGTCCGGTGGACGCCGCAGACCCGGTCGGCCGGGTGGATCCAGCCTGCCCGGCAACTCCGGCAGCTCCGGCGGGCCCTGCGGCCTCGGCGACCCCGGCAGACCCGGTCGGCCCGGCGGATACGGCCTCCCCGGCCGCTCCGGCAGTTCCGACCTGCCCGGCAACTCCGACGGCTCCGGCAGGCCCTGCAGCCCCGGCGACCCCGGCAGACCCGGTCGGCCGGGCGGATCCAGCCTGCCCGGCAACTCCGGCAGCTCCGGCGGGCCCTGCGGCCTCGGCGACCCCGGCAGACCCGGTCGGCCCGGCGGATCCAGCCTGCCCGGCAACTCCGGCAGCTCCGGCCTGCCCGGCAACTCCGGCAGGCCCTGCGGCCCCGGCCGCTCCGGCGACCCCGGCAGACCCGGTCGGCCCGGCAGCTCCGGTCGGCCCGGTGGATCCGGTGGATCCGGCCACCCCGGCAACTCCGGCAGCTCCGGCAGGCCCTGCGGCCCCGGCGGCTCCGACTGGTCCGGTGGATCCGGCCTGCCCGGCGGTTCCGGCGTCCCCGATGGGCCCAGTCCCCCCGGTGAGCCCGGTTGCGTCGAAGACTGCCGTAGGTCCGGTGGACGCCGCAGACCCGGTGGCCTCACCGAGCCCTGGGGCCCCGTAGGGCCCGCCGCGCTCCTCGCCCGCCTGGGCGGGCACCGGCTTGATCGAAGCCGCCGAAGCCGCCGAATCCACCGGAGCCGCCGAACCCGGCACGACACGCTCGGGTCCATCAGCCTCCGGGGCGGCAGAAGCAGGCGCGCCGGGCACCGGCACAGCACCCGTCGACGCCGTCACCGAACCCGGTGCGACAGGCCCCGGCGCTCCCGACGCCGGCACAGCAGGCCCCGAAACCGCACCCCCCGGCACCTCGGGCCCCGAAACCGCAGACCCCGACACGGACGACGCCCGCACTCCAGACGCCGGCACCCCAGACCCCGCCCCCTCAGACCCCGGCACAGAAGACGCCTGCACTCCAGACGCTGGCACCCCCGACCCCGGCACTACGGGCATCGGCACAGCAGACCCCGCCCCCTCAGACCCCGACACGACAGACCCCGACACGACAGGCCCCACCCCCGAAGCCCCCGACCCCGACCCCAACCGCCCCCCGGTCACCGGGAGCGCCGACGCCGGACCCGGCGGCACCGACCGCACCGACCGCACCGCCCGAACCCCCCGCCCCCGCAACACCTCCCGATGCGCGTCCCGTACCCCCTCCCCCGGCTCCGTGCCGAGTTCCTCGATCAGTCTGCGGCGGAGTTCGCGGTGGACGGCGAGGGCCTCCGCCTGGCGGCCCGTGCGGTGGAGCACCAGCATCAGCTGGCGGTGGAAGACCTCGCGGAGGGGGTACTCCGCGACCAGCGACGCCAGTTCGGGCGCCAACGCGCTCAGCCCCGTGCCGAGTTCCAGTTCCGCGTCGTACCGCCACTGCAACGCAAGGAGACGTGCCTCTGCCAGGCGCGGTACGAGGGGGTGGCCGTCCAGCGAGTCGGGCAGGCCGCTCAACGGCGTGCCCCGCCACAGCGCGAGCGCATCCGTGGCGCACCCCGCCGCCCGCACCCAGTCCCGCTCCGCGTGGGCCGTCCGCGCCCGTGCCACGAGTTGCTCGAAGACCCGTACGTCCAACTCGCCCTCACCGACCCGCAACCGGTACCCCGGCGGAACCGCGTGCAGCCGCCCCGGGTCGTCCAGGAGCCTGCGCAGCCGCGTCACATGGTTCTGGAGGGACGCCTGCGCCGAGGCAGGCGGGAAGTCGCCCCACAGGGCGTCCTTGAGAGCGCCGACGGAGACGACCCGGTCGGGTTCGAGCAGGAGCGCGGCCAGCAACGCGCGCCCCTTCGCGCTGCGCAGGGCGTGCGGCACGCCCTCCGCGTCGTACACGGCGGGAGCCCCGAGCAGACCGAACCGCAGTCCGCACCGCTCGCTCAACGCCTTCTCCCATGCCATGTCGCGCCGTACCGCAGGACCGTTGGCCACATGTTAGCGATCTGTTGGCGTGGCCTGATGTGATCTCTTCATCGGACCTGGCCCGCCGGTACTCGCGCGGAGCGCGTTACTCGGGGGAGTGTCGCCGCCGCGGCCGGGTCCGGGGGCAGAGAGAGCCCCGGTCGCGGAGGTGAGCGACCGGGGCTTTCGCCCTGCCGACCCGCCGGGGTTTCCCCCACCCGACCGCCGGGGATTCCTCCCACCCGACCGCCGGGGTTTCCCCTCACCCGACCGCCGGGGTTTCCCCTCACCCCGCCGCCGGGGGCTTTCCCCCACCCGACCGCCGGAGCTGCTACCGCCCTCCCCGACCCACGGGACATCGCACCCCCGGCAGGGAGCACGCCCTCACCCCACCGGCAGCCGCACCGTGAACAGCGAGCCCTTGCCCGGAACGCTCTGCGCCGAGACCGCCCCGTCGTGCGCCTCCACCAGTTTCCGCACGATCGACAGACCGAGCCCGCTGCCCCCCGTCGCCCGCGTCCGTGACTTGTCCGCGCGCCAGAAGCGGTCGAAGACGTGCGGCAGGTCGGCGGGCGCGATCCCCGTACCGGTGTCGGCGACCTCGATCAGCACCGCCTCCGGTGTCGTGCGGCAGCTGATGCGGACGCTGCCGCCCTCGGGGGTGTGGCGGACGGCGTTGGAGACGAGGTTGCCGATCGCCTGCCGCAGCCGCAGCGGATCGGCCGTCACCCACGGGTCGCCGAACGCGGTGGCCCTGAGCCGCACCCCCGCTCCGTCCGCGTGCGCCTGGTGCGCCGCGGCCACCTGGTCGGCGATCTCGGCGGCCCGCACCGGCTCACGGTGCAGCCGGAGCGTACCGGCGTCCGCGGCCGCCAGGTCCTGGAGGTCGTCGACGATGTGCTGGAGCAGCAGCGCCTCTTCGAGGAGCGAGGTCACCAGTTCGGGGTCGGTGTCGACGATCCCGTCCTCCGCCGCCTCCAGCCAGCCGCGGATGTTGGACAGCGGCGTGCGCAGTTCGTGCGCCACGTCGCTGACCATCGCCTTCCGCTGTTCCTCCAGCGCCTTGCGGTGGGCCGCCATGTCGTTGAACGCGGCGGCCAGTTGGCTGATCTCACCCGCGGAACGCGTGACCCGCGCGGGGACCGGCTCGCTCGACTCCCCCGTCTTCATGCGCCGCGTCGCGGTGGTGAGCGCGCGCAGCGGCCGGGTCAGCCGGGTCGCGGCCAGCGCGGTGACGGCGACCGTGACGGCGAGTACGGCCGCGGCGAGTCCGGCCAGACGGATGGTGTTGGCGCGGGAGAGGCTGAAGGCGGGGGCGCTCCGGGTGCCGTCGGAGCTGGTGATGAAGAGGAGCGCGGGCGACGAGACGTAGGGGCCGAGCTGCTCACGGCGCGCCGTGTCGACACAGGACGCGGTGGCGGCCGTGGTGGACTCCGGCCCGACCGACCCGGCGTTCGGGCGGACCGCCGTGCGCTCGTCACTGGGCCAGACAGCACCGTCGGGCCCGCCGGGTTCATCGGGTACTTCGGGTACGTCGCGCTCCGCCGCCGCCATCGTCGGTACGGAGGCGGCGACCGGCTTCGGACCGCCCCGCCCCTCCAGGTCGAGGCCGACCGGGACGGGGTCGAGGCCCTGCCGCTTCAGACAGGCGCCGGTCAGGGCGTTGAGCTTCTTGAGGGCCTTCTGCTCGGTCTCGGTGGGCATCTCCAGGGGAGGCGTACGGCACTGGGACCGCAGGAACTCGCCCGGGTCGTGGTCGACGCGGACGGTGGGCCGGCCGCCGGGTCCGACGACGACCTGAGGAGTCATGCCGAGGTCCGCCAGACAGGCCGCGCGCCGGTCGGCGGCGTCTTTCAGGCGCGTACGTTCCGCCTTGGTGAGCCGGTACGGGCCGACCGCCCGCGGGTCGATGCGGTCGGCGGCGCCGGCGGTGTCCTCGTCCGCCGCTGTCTCGTCCGTGAGTCCAGGGGTGAGCGTGGTGTCGACGGAGAGCGGATCGAGAACGGCGGAGGCGGTCGGGGGGAGAGGGGCGGCGGACTTGGCATCGGACTCGGGGGCGTCCTTGGCGTCGTCCTCGGTCTTGTCCCTGATCTTGTCCTTGGCGTCGTCCTTGGCGTCGTCCTTGGACTTGTCCTTGGACTGGTGCCCGGCATTGCTCTTGGCGGTGGAAGTGGGACTCCCGGACCCCCCGCCCTTGGCGGCACCGGGGCCACCCCTCCTCGGCGCCGCCGAGTCCGCGATCACTTTGCGTTCCTGCGTGGTGAGGGCGATACGGCGCCCGGTCTGCCGGGACAGTTCACGGACGGCCTCGTCGGCGCCCCGCCACTCCGGGGAGGTCGCGCCGACACCGAGGAGCTTGTCGTAGATACGGGCGTCGTCGGCGAGCACCTGCCCCTGCTCCTGCCGCAGCGCGCCGGACGTGGTCTGCGCGGCGAGCCACGCGGTGGCGGCGATGGAGCCGATGGAGACCAGCACGGATACGGCGAGCAGCCGGGCCAGCAGGCTCTTGCGCAGCGGGACGTCACGCGCCACGCGTCGCCCCCGCGCCCGCGCCCGAACCGGCGTCGACGTCTACGCCCGTACGCACACCCGCCCCCATACCCGTCGCCGCCCCCGTCCCCGTCCCCGTCCCCGTCCCCGTCCCCGTCCCCGTCCCCGTCCCCGTCCCCGTCCCCGTCCCCGTCCCCGTCCCCGTCCCCGTCAACTTGTACCCCACCCCGAACACCGTCAGAAGGCGGTCGGGACGCCGGGGGTCGGACTCGATCTTCTTGCGGAGGTTCAGCACGTGCACGTCGACCGTGCGCGCGGATATGTAGCCCGACGACCCGTGGATCCGGTCGAGGAGCTGCGGTCGCGTGAAGACCCGGTCCGGCTCCTCCGCCAGGGCAGAGAGCAGGTCGAACTCGCCGGGCGTGCAGTCGACGTGCCGCCCGTCGACCGTCACCTCGTGCCGCAGCGGGTCGACGACGAGACCGCCGACCCGCAGGATCCGCCGGTCGGTGTCGGGCAGCGGCGGGTGGATGCCGCCCGCGCGGCGCAGCAGTGTCCGGACCCGAGCCATGAGCTCGCGGGGACTGTACGGCTTGGTCAGGTAGTCATCGGCGCCCGTGTCGAGGCCCATGAGGAGGTCGTCCTCGGTGGTGCGGGCGGTCAGCATCAGGACCGGGAGGCGGGTCAGCTCGCCAGGACTGTTCCCGTCCCGGAGGAAACGGGTGACCGCCAGGCCGTCGGTGCCCGGCATCATCACGTCGAGGATCAACAGGTCCGGCAGCCTGCGCCGCACCTCGGCGAGAGCGGCGGACCCGTCGTGGACGACGGCGACCTCGTGGCCCTCGCGTTCCAGATAGCGGCGGACCAGCTCGGCCTGCTTCTCGTCATCCTCCGCGACCAGGACAAAAGCGCACATGGCGTTGAGGATAGGCACCGCCCGACGGATTCCGGTGGGGCAAATGGGATCGCGACGGCGGCCTGACAGGATCCTCACAAGTTGCTGCCAGGCTGCTCCGGGCCTCACTGGACTCCACCAAGCCTTACGGGCCACACCGCCCACCGCCCCCCCCACCCACCGCCTACCGCCTCCGCCCGCCCGACGAGAGCTCCCCGTTCGTCCAGGCGTACGCCGTGTCGCCCTGGACCGCGACTCGGTACCGGTAGCGGTCCCCGCACTCCTCGCGGGCGTCGCGCGGAGTCCGGTCCGGCCACCACGACGCGTCGAGCCGCGGTTCACCGACCAGGTCCCGCGCCGCACCCCCGGCCCCCTCCTCGCCACCGCACCCCTTGCCGCCGTCCAACCCGGCCCCGGCCCAGGCCCCAGCCCCAGCCCCGGCCCCGGTCACGGTGAAGCGGATCAGCTTGGCTGCTTCGCCGTTCGTCTTCACCTTCACCTTGACGTTCTTGGCGTCCTTCGGGATCCACGCGGGCAGCACGAACGCCCGATCACCCTTCTTCGACGGGATTCCGGGCGCCGGTGCGTCCGCCGCCGTCGGAAAAGACTTCGTCTTCTCTTTGAAGACGTGCTCGCTCACCGCGTCCGGCATCAGCGCGCTGTCCTTGAACGCGGGCGCCGCAACGGCGACAGCGCCGACCGCGGCCAGACAACCGGCCGCGGTGAGAACGACGACGCCGGCCTTCTTCCTGCTTATGGATGGGTGCGGGGACATGCCACCAGTGTTCGACCCCGAGCCCCCGATTTCGTACGGCCCGAGAACGAACCTCCGCCCCCACCGAAAGACAGAGGTCGTACCCCCCATCAACCTCAAGACGTACATCGAAACGCACCTCAAGAAGTACGGAACACGACCCGGCACAGCACAGCACGACACGCCACGGCATGCCCCGGCACAACACGACACGCCACTGCACTGCACGACACGGCACTACCAGGTAGGCCGCGCCCCCACCCCACCGTCCACCACCAGATCCGTTCCGGTGATCCAGGACGCCGCGTCCGAGGCGAGGAACACGCACGCGCTGCCGATGTCCTCGGGCGTGCCGAGCCTGCCGAGCGGCGCCGCGCGGCCCCACCGCTCCACGCCCTCGGGCCAGTCCCCGGCGAGCCCCGGCCGGTCGATGAGGCCCGGCGAGACGCTGTTGACGCGGATGCCGCGCGGCCCGTATTCCAGGGCGGCCGAGCGGGCGAACATGATCAGGGCGGCTTTGGACGCGCTGTAGTGCGCGTGACCGGGGGCGGGGTGCGAGCCCTCGATGGAGGCGATCTGCGTGACCGTACCGCCGCCGTCCTGCCCGGCCATGACCTCCGCGGCGGCCTGCGTGCAGCAGAACGCACTGGTCACGTTCGCCTCGGACAGCTCCCGCCAGTCCGCCGCCGTCATGCCGGCCAGCTCCTGCAAGGGCTGGATCCCGGCATTGTTGACCAGCGCGTCGAGCCGCCCCCGCCAGGCCCGCGCCTCCTCGACCAGACGGTGGCACTCGTCCTCCCGCGTCAGGTCCGCCGGTACGGCGACGGCGTCACCCCCCGCCGCGACGATTCCCCCGGCCACCTCCTCGGCCCGTTCCTTGCCGCGCCGGTAGTGCACGACGACCGCCGCACCCGCCTGCGCGAACCGCCGGGCGATCCCGGCGCCGATTCCCCCGCTGGCCCCGGTGACCAGAGCGACCCGGCCGCCCAGCCCGGGCAGCGACTCGTCCCGCAGGGACCCCGCCTCACCCACCATGTCCGGCCTCCCCATGTCCGGTCTCCCCATGTCCAGCCTCCCTGTCCTCCGACGGCATCCGCAGCGGCTCCCCCGCCCGGCACAGCTCCCGGATGAGTCCGGCCCGCCCCGGATACCGCGCGCTCAACTCCTCCGCGTCCCCGCCCTCGTAATCCTCCTCGACGAAGCCGGGTGCCATGGTCGTCCCGAACAGCGCCCAGCCGTGCCGCCCCCCGGCGGCCGGGACATGCGCGCCCATCCACGTGCCCGCGGGGACGACCAGCTGCACGTGGCCCCCGGGCCCCAGTACGGCCGTGCGGTCGGTGCCGTCGGGGGCGAGGAGCAGCAGCTCCAGGGCGTCACCCTCGTAGAAGTGCCAGACCTCGTCGGTGGGCAGGCGGTGCAGGGCGGAGAAGTCGCCGGGGGCGGTGGTCAGGAGCACGATGATCGCCGAGCCCGCGGGGCGCCCGTCCGCGTCGGGCGGCCCCGCCCAGGTCCGCCGGTACAGCCCGCCTTCCACGGGGAGCGGTCGCAGCCCGTGCCGGGCGGCGACCTCCTCGGCTGTCAGCACTTTCTCGACCATGGACGATCGCTCCCCACCCCGTGGCCGCCGTAACCGCGGATTACTTGGGCTGGACGAACTCGGGCTGGTCGAGGATGCGCAGCCACGAACCGTCGGGCTGGCGGCGCACGACCTGGGCCCGCGCGCCCGCGCCGTCCTTCGGCGCGGTGGACGTGAGCGCGATGTCACCGTTGAGCAGAGTCGGAAGCGACTCCTCCGGCTCGAACTTCGGGTTGGCCGTCATCGCCATCTCCCACAGCTTGCGGATGGCCTCGCGCCCCTGAGTGATCTGCCCGGGCGGGTAGGCGACGACGGCGTCCTCGGCGTAGAGCTCCGCGACGCCGGCCGCGTCACCCTTGTTGGCGCGCTCGACGAACAGACGCGTGATGTCTTCCGGCTGGTGGGCCTTTTCGTATGCGGACACAAGGAGCCTCTCGTTCGGAGCGGATACACAGCTCTGACCAGCTTGTCCGCGGGGTTTGAGCAAGTCCAACTCCTCTTGTTCATAGCGACCAGAACCAAAAGATCTAGTAGGCGCCCCGCCCCCAATCCCCTCCCCCTACTCCCTCCCCTCCCCTCCCCTCCCCCTCAAGCGATATTCGACCAGAAGCCACACGCCTGACTGCGCCGATTCCTAGAATCGCGAGCCATGGAATTCAGGCAGCTCGAATACTTCGTGGCGGTGGCCGAGGAGGAGAACTTCACGCGCGCCGCGGAGCGCGTACACATCAGCCAGTCCGGAGTGAGCTCCCAGATCCGGCAGTTGGAGCACGACCTCGGCGCACCCCTGTTCCACCGCTCGGGCCGCAACACCAGACTCACCGCGGCCGGCCGTGCCGCACTGCGCCACGCCCGCTCGGCCCTGGCCGCCGTGGACGCCGTGCGGCAGGCGGTGGACGAGGTGAACGACCTGATACGCGGCAGACTCGTGGTCGGCATGGTGACGGCGTGCACGGTCACCCCGCTCTTCGACGCCCTGTCCGCCTTCCACCACCAGCATCCCGGCGTGGAGATCACCCTGCTCGAGGACACCTCCGACCGCCTCCTGGAACGACTGCGCGCGGGCACCGCCGACCTCGCCCTGGTCAGCACCTCCGGCACGCCACCCCCGGGCCTGGAGGCATACGAGATCATCCGCGAGCCCCTGGTCGCAGCGATGCCCATCGGCCACCCCCTGTGCGACAGACCGGAGGTGACCCTCGCGGACCTGGCCCGGCACTCGGTGGTGAGCCTCCCGACGGGCGCCGGAGTGCGGAAGGTCTTCGACGACGCGTGCGCGGCGGCGGGAGTCCACGTGGAGATCGCGTTCCAGGCCGCCGCGCCCAGCGCGATCGCGGACCTGGCGATCCGCGGCCTGGGCGTGGCGATCCTCTCCGAGTCCCTGGTGGCCCCGCACCGCCCGCACCTGACGACCCGCACCATCACGGACATCCACACGGAGCCGGTCCTCTCCCTGACCTGGCCCACCACGGACAACCCGGCCCTACGCCAACTGCTCCACCACTGCCACAACGCCTTCTCCCACCCGACACCACCCCCGTCGTCCCCCACGCCGGAGCCAGTCCCCTGACAACCACCACCGAACGCAGAAAACCCCAGGCCAGAAGAGTCTGACCTGGGGTTCCAGATGAGCCGCCTTCGGGATTCGAACCCGAGACCTACGCATTACGAGTGCGTTGCTCTGGCCATCTGAGCTAAGGCGGCGCGCCGTCCGCACCATGGTGCGATCAGCAACGCGGCCAAGTCTACACAGTTTTTGAGGGTGCTCCGCACACCCCCTTCGAACGGCTACGAGCAGGCTATGAGCAGCGCTTTCCGTCCTTGGGGACGGTGCCCTCCAGGAGGTAGGCGTTGATCGTCGAGTCGACGCACTCGCTGCCGCGGCCGTACGCCGTGTGGCCGTCGCCCTCGTAGGTGAGGAGGCGGCCGGAGGAGAGCTGGGAGGCGAGGGCCCGGGCCCAGCGGTAGGGGGTCGCCGGGTCGCGGGTCGTGCCGGCGACCAGGATCGGCGCCGCGCCCTTCGCCTCGATGCGGTGCGCCTCGCCCGTGGCACGCACCGGCCAGTACGCGCAGTTCAGCGAGGACCAGGCGAGGCCCTCGCCGAAGACCGGGGAGGCCTCCTTGAACGACGGGAGGCCCTTCTGCACCTCGGCGGGGGAGGCGAAGGCGGGCGGGAGGTCCAGGCAGTTCACGGCCGCGTTCGCGAACATGAGGTTCGCGTACTTTCCGTCGCCGTCCCGTTCGTAGTAGCCGTCGGAGAGGGCGAGCAGGCCCGAGCCGTCCTTGTTCTTCATCGCCGAGGTGAGCGCGTCCCGCAGCTGGGGCCAGCCCGCCTCGTCGTACATCGCCGCGATCACACCCGTCGTGGCGAGCGCCTCGCCGAGCCGCCTGCCGCCGCTCCCCCCGATGGGCAGCGGCCGCCGGTCCAGTTCGCCGAAGAACGTCTTGAGGCGCTTTCCCGCGTCCTCGGGGCTCCCCGCGCCCAGGGGGCACTCCTCGCCCCTCGACGCGCAGCCCTTCGCGAAGGAACGGAACGCCGTCTCGAAGCCCGCGGTCTGGTCGCGGTTCATGCGGCGCGCGGGCAGCGACGGGTCCATCGCGCCGTCCAGGACCAGCCGGCCCACGCGCTGGGGGTACAGCTCGGCGTACGTCGCACCGAGGAACGTCCCGTACGAGGCGCCTACGTACGTCAGCTTCCCGTCGCCGAGAATCGCCCGCAGGACGTCCATGTCGCGGGCCGCCTCGACCGTGGAGACGTGGGGCAGGACCTTCGCCGACCGCTCCTTGCAGCCGGACGCGAACGACTGGAAGGAGGTGCGCAGGTCGTCGGTCTCGCGTCGGTCGTCGGGGGTGACGTCGGTCTGCGTGTACGCGTCCATGCGCTCGCCCTCGAGACAGGTCACGGGCTCGCTGCGGGCGACGCCGCGCGGGTCGACGGCCACCATGTCGTAGCGGGCCCGGACCTCCGCGGGGTAGCCGAGGGCCGCGTACGACTGGAGGTACCCGATCGCCGAGCCGCCGGGCCCGCCCGGATTGACCAGGAGCGAACCGAGCCGGCCCTTCTTCTTCGTGGCCTGCTTGCGGGAGACCGCCAGCTGGATGTCGCCCGCCGCGGGCTTCGCGTAGTCGAGCGGGACCTTCATCGACGCGCACTGGAACCCGGGCGCACCGCAGTCGCGCCAGCTCAGTTTCTGCCCGTAGTACGGGGAGAGTTCCGCCGGTGTCGAGCGGGACAGCGATGCCAGGGAGGCGTCCGCCGGTGAACTCCCGTTCGAGCAGCCGGAGATGAGCAGCCCCGCCGCCACGAGCAGGATGCCGCCCGTGCGGAAGGGGAGATGACGGCTGCTGCGACTGTTGCGGAGGCGACCGCTGCGACCGCGACTACTGATGTCCATCTCGCGAGGGTAACTCTCCGCGTGCGAGCGGTCACACAACGCGCTCGTACGGGTGAAGTCGGCACGCGTAGACGCACGTCGGCACGCGTAGACGCACGCCGGCACGTGTCAGCACGCGCCGCCGGACCTCAGCCGGGGCGGGCCCTCGGCCGGGGCGGGCCCTCGGCCGTCGCTCAGCCCGCCCGCAGCGCCATCGTCATCGCCTCGACCGCGAGCAGCGGTGCCACATTGCGGTCGAGGGCGGTGCGGCAGGCACTGATCGCCTCGATGCGGCGGAGCGTGGCCTCGGGCGCGGCGGCCAGGGCCAGGCGCTGCAGCATGTCCTGGACCTCGGTGTTGGCGATGGCCACCCGCGAACCGAGCTGCAGGGCGAGCACATCCCTGTAGAGCGCGGTCAGGTCGGTGAGCGCGAGGTCGAGGCTGTCGCGCTGCGTACGCGTCCTGCGCCGCTTCTGCCTGTCCTCCAACTCCTTCATCGCACCGGCCGTGCCGCGCGGCATCCTGCCGCCCTGCGCCGCGCCGAGGGCCGCCTTCAGCTCCTCGGTCTCCTTGACGTCGACCTCCTCGGCGACCTGCTTCGCGTCCTCCGTCGCCGTGTCGATCAGCTCCTGCGCGGCCTTGAGGCAGCCGCCGATCTCCTCCACCCGCAGCGGCAGCTTCAGGACGGCGTTCCTGCGCTCCCGCGCGCGTGGGTCGGTCGCAAGGCGTCGCGCGCGGTCGATGTGTCCTTGGGTGGCGCGCGCCGCGACCGCCGCCACGTCCGGCTCGATGCCGTCCCTGCGTACGAGCACGTCGGCGACCGCGTCCACGGGAGGCGTACGCAGCGTCAGGTGCCGGCAGCGCGAACGGATGGTCGGCAGCACGTCCTCCAGAGAGGGCGCGCAGAGCAGCCACACCGTGCGGGGAGCAGGCTCTTCGATGGCCTTCAGGAGGACGTTTCCCGCGCCCTCGGTGAGACGGTCGGCGTCCTCCAGGACGATGACCTGCCACCGGCCGACGGCGGGCGACAGTTGTGCGCGCCGGACGAGTTCGCGGGTCTCCTTCACGCCGATGGAGAGCATGTCCGTGCGGACCACTTCCACGTCGGCGTGGGTGCCGATCAGGCTGGTGTGGCAGCCGTCGCAGAACCCGCAGCCTGGGGCTCCGCCGAGCGCGCGGTCCGGGCTGGTGCACTGCAGGGCGGCGGCGAAGGCCCGTGCGGCGGTGGCTCGCCCGGAGCCCGGCGGGCCCGTGAACAGCCAGGCGTGCGTCATCTTCGACGACTCCGGAGGCGGCGTGTCCGTCGCGACCGCGGTCACCAGCGCGTCGGCGTCCCGGGCGGCGGCGCCCAGCTGCTCGCTCACCCGCTCCTGCCCCACCAGGTCGTCCCACACGCTCATGGGGTCACCGCCTTACGCTGCGCTCTGCTGCTGTTGCTCTGCCGGACTGCCCATTGTGAGGGACGCCTCTGACAATCCGGCCCGGCCGCGATGTTCGACGGCCGGGCCTTCAGCGGTCTCGGTACTCGGAGGCCTCGCCGCCGAGCCACCTCGGTGCCCAGCGGCCCTGGTACTCAGCCGCCTCGGTACTCAGTCGCCTCGGCGCCCAGCGGCCCTGGCACTCAGCCGCCTCGGTACTCGGCCGCCCTGGTGCTCAGCGGCCCCGTCGGCCGCGTCGTCCCCGCCGACCACCGTCGTTCTCGCCCGCGTCGACCTCGTCCTCGTCCTCGTGCGATCCGAGCAGTTCGTCCGCGAGCGACGGCAGGTCGTCCAGCGGCGTCTCCTCGGCCCAGTCGGAGGCCGCGCGCCGGGGCACGCCCTGCTCGTCGACCTGCGGCAGCTCACGGGTCCGTTCGTTGGCACCGTCGAGCGAGGACGCGGGCCCGGCGGCGGGCCGCTCGTCCCGGAAGTACCCCGGCGGCACCTTGTCCTGACCCACGGCGGGCAGCACGGCCGTCTCGTCGGCCGCACCCGCGGGCTCGGACATCTGCGGCAGCACCGCGGTGTCCTCCGCGCTCAGCCCCTCGGCGCCTGACCCGGCACCGTCACCGGCACCGGCACCGTCACCGGCACCGACCGCAGGCAGCACGGCCGTCTCGTCGGTGGCGCCGGACGGGGGCTTCACGACGGGCGTCGGCACCGTGGTCTCGTTGTCGGGCACGGACGACCCGGCCGGACCCTTCTGCCCGGGAGCAGGGGCCGTCCCCTCAGGAGCCGTCCCCTCAGGGGCGGTCCTCCCAGGAGCCGAAGCCTTCTTCTCGGGCGCCGGAGCCTTCTCAGAAGCCGTCGGCGCCGCAGCCGCCTTGCGCGCAGGAGCCGGAGTCTTCCGCTCCGGAACCGCCGGAGCCGCCGCGGCCGTCGCCGCAGCCGCGGAAGCCGCCGCGAGCCGTCGCGCCTCCTCCGCCCGCAGCAGCGCCTCCTCGGCCTTCCGCTGCTTCTCGAGCCGCCGCTCCTCGGCCTCCGCGCGCAGCCGCGCCTCTTCCTCGGCCTCGCGCTTGCGCCGCGCCTCCTCGGCCGCCCGCACCTTCTCCTCGGCGAGGAGCCTGGCCTTCTCCTCCTCGGCCTTGCGCCGTGCCTCCTCGGCACGCTTCCTGGCCTCCTCGGCCTGTCGCTCGGCCTCGCGGCGCTGGGCCTCCTCCAGCTCGCGCCGCTTGCGCTCCTCCTCCTCGGCACGGAGCTTGGCGAGCTGTTCCTGGCGCTCGCGCTCCAGACGCTCCTCCTCGGCCTTGCGCGCGGCCTCTTCCTCGGCCTTGCGCCTGGCTTCCTCCTCGGCCGCCTTGCGGGCCTCCTCCTGTGCCTTCACCTCGGCTTCGGAGAGCGGCAGCACGAGGTCGAGCCGGTGCCGGATCACGGTCGTGACCGCCTCCGGCTCCTGGGAGGCGTCGACGATCAGGTACCGCCCCGGGTCGGCGGCGGCGAGCGTGAGGAATCCGGAACGCACGCGCGCGTGGAACTCGGCGGGCTCGGACTCCAGCCGGTCGGGTGCCTCCGTGAACCGCTCGCGGGCGGCCTCGGGCGACACGTCGAGCAGGCACGTCAGGTTCGGTACGAGGCCGCCGGTCGCCCAGCGGTTGATGCGGGCGATCTCGGTCGGCGACAGGTCACGGCCGGCGCCCTGGTAGGCGACGGACGAGTCGATGTAGCGGTCGGAGATGACCACGGCGCCGCGTTCGAGGGCGGGGCGCACGACGGTGTCGACGTGCTCCGCGCGGTCGGCGGCGTACAGGAGCGCTTCGGAGCGGTGCGACAGACCGGCCGACGAGACGTCGAGGAGGATCGAGCGCAGCCGCTTGCCGACGGGCGTGGCCCCCGGCTCGCGCGTGACGACGACTTCGTGGCCCTTGGCGCGGATCCACTCGGCGAGCGCCTCGGCCTGCGTCGACTTCCCGGCGCCGTCGCCGCCCTCCAGGGCGATGAAGAAACCGGTGGCGCAGGGCGCCTGCACCGGGTCGTCGCCGCCGCGCAGCGCGTCGAGCAGGTCGTGCCGGAGCGGAACGCCCTGCCGGTCGTCGGCCTTGGCCAGAACCAGCGCGGCCACCGGCAGGAGCAGCGCGCCGACCAGCATGAGCGTGAACGCGGCGCCGCCGTGGTCGAAGACGAACTTGCCGTTGACCATGCGGTGCGGGCCGATGACGGCGGCCACGACCGGGGCGACCAGCGCGCCGAGCGCGAGGGTGAGGCGTACGACCGCGTGGAGGTGTTCCGTCGTACGGGCCCTGCGGTAGTCCTCGACCTCTTGGTCGAGCAGCGCGTGGCCGATGTTCGCGGCGACGCCCGCGCAGACCCCGGAGAGGGCCAGGAGCAGCAGCACGGTCGTGACGTCGGGCACGAGGCCGGCGGCGAGCAGCGCGATGCCGGTGAGGGCGATGGCCAGCGCGAGCAGCCTGCGGCGCGAGAGCGTGGGCAGCAGGGACGGCGCGGTGTGGATGCCGACGGCGGTGCCGCCGGTCACGGCGAGGACGATCAGGCCGTACGTGACGGGTCCGCCGCCCAGGTCCTTGGCGTGCAGTACGGCGACGGCGACGGCGGCCGCGACAGCCCCCGCGACGGCGGCGCAGGCCGTGACGAACAGCGGGATGGCGCCGGTGCGGCCCTTGTCGGTGCCGGTGCCCGTACGGGGCCTGCGGAGCCCCTCGAGCGGGCTGCGCGCACGGGGCGTCTGCGTACGGGGAAGTTCGAGGAAGTACAGGATCGACAGCGAGGCGGCGAAGAGTCCGGCCGCCACGAAGGAGGCGAGTCCGGCCTGGTGCAGCTCGAACCAGTCGAGGCCGGCGCCGAGCAGGTTGCCGACGAGGGTGATGGCGACGAGGGTCGCGGCCGCGAGGGGCAGCGCCAGGAATCCCGTACGCAGGGACAGGCGCCGCAGCGCGTCCATGTGGTCCGGCAGCGGCCGTACCGTCGCGCCCTCCAGGGGCGGCGCGGGCAGCAGCGCGGGCGCCGCGCTCTCCTTGGCGACCGTCCAGAAGCGCTCGGCGACGCCGACCACGAAGGACGTCACCAGGATCATCGCGAGGGCGTTGTCCGGGGTCCAGTCGATCCACAGGGGTGCGACGACGAGGAGCGCGGCGCGCACTCCGTCGGCGCCGACCATGGTCCAGCGGCGGTCGAGCGGACCGCCCGGGGAGGTGAGCGAGGTGAGCGGGCCCAGAAGCACCGCTCCGAAGAGCAGTGTCGCGAGAACGCGTGCTCCGAAGACGGCGGTCACGGCGAGGGCGACACCCCGATAGCCGCCCCCGAAGGCGGCTTCGGCGATGGCCGACTGGAGCGCGAGGATCACCAGGACGAGGAGCGCGAGCGCGTCGCCGACACTGCCGACGAGTTGGGCGCTCCACAACCTCTTCAGCTGCGGTACGCGCAGCAAGGCGCGGACTGCACGCTCTCGGGAATCTGCGACCAGGGCGTCGTCGGGGGCCGGGTTTCCGGCCGTTGGCTGCTCGGCACGCGTCATCCGTCCAGCCTATCTGGACGGACCGACTCCCCGCGGAGCCACCCGAACAAACGACCGTCAGGTCCGGGTGGCGCCCGGTTTGGGCGACGTGGAACGCCGCCGGGGCAGCGGCGTCACTCCTCCGAAGCAGCAGCCTTCGAAACAGCCGTCTTCTTGGCGGCCGTCTTCTTGGCGGTGGTCTTCGCGGCAGTGGTCTTCTTGGCCGCCGTCTTCTTGGCAGCGGTCTTCTTGGCAGGCGCCTTCTTGGCGGGTGCCTTCTTCGCGGGTGCCTTCTTCGCGGGTGCCTTCTTCGCGGTCTTCTTGGCGGGGCCCTTCGCCCGCTTCTCCGCGAGGAGCTCGTAGCCCCGCTCGGGGGTGATGTCCTCGACGGAGTCGGCCGCCCGCAGCGTCGCGTTCGTCTCGCCGTCCGTGACGTACGCCCCGAAGCGGCCGTCCTTGACGACGACCGGCTTTCCGCTGACCGGGTCCTCGCCGAGCTCCTTCAGAGGCGGCTTCGCGGCGGCGCGGCCACGCTGCTTCGGCTTGGAGTAGATCTCCAGGGCCTCTTCCAGCGTGATGGTGAAGAGCTGCTCCTCGGCGTCGATGGAGCGCGAGTCGGTGCCCTTCTTCAGGTACGGCCCGTACCGCCCGTTCTGTGCGGTGATCTCGACGCCTTCCGCGTCGGCACCCACCACGCGCGGGAGGGACATCAGCTTGAGGGCGTCCTCCAGAGTGACCGTGTCGAGCGACATGGACTTGAAGAGGGAGGCCGTACGCGGCTTGACCGCGTTCTTGCCGGTCTTCGGGGTGCCCTCGGGGAGCACCTCGGTGACGTACGGGCCGTAGCGCCCGTCCTTGGCGATGATCTGGCGGCCGGTCTCGGGGTCGGCGCCCAGCTCGAAGTCGCCGCTCGGCTTGGCGAGCAGCTCCTCCGCGTACTCGACGGTCAGCTCGTCGGGCGCCAGGTCGTCGGGGACGTCCGCGCGCTGGTGGTTCTCGGAGTCGCGCTCGCCGCGCTCGATGTAGGGGCCGTAGCGCCCGACGCGCAGCACGATGTCGTTGCCGACGGGGAAGGACGACACCTCGCGGGCGTCGATCGCGCCGAGGTCGGTGACGAGCTCCTTGAGGCCGCCGAGGTGGTCGCCGTCGCCGTTGCCCGCGTCGGCGGCGCCGCCGGAGCCCTCGCCCTCACCGAAGTAGAAGCGCCGCAGCCACGGCACGGCCTGCGCCTCGCCCCGCGCGATGCGGTCGAGGTCGTCCTCCATCTTGGCGGTGAAGTCGTAGTCGACGAGGCGCCCGAAGTGCTTCTCGAGCAGGTTGACCACGGCGAACGACAGGAAGGAGGGCACGAGGGCCGTCCCCTTCTTGAAGACGTATCCGCGGTCGAGGATCGTGCCGAGGATCGACGCGTACGTCGACGGACGGCCGATCTCGCGCTCTTCGAGCTCCTTGACGAGGCTGGCCTCGGTGTAGCGGGCCGGGGGCTTGGTCGCGTGGCCGTCGACCGAGATCTCCTCGGCGGAGAGCGCGTCGCCCTCGTTGACCTGCGGGAGCCTGCGCTCGCGGTCGTCCAGCTCGGCGTTCGGGTCGTCTGCGCCCTCGACGTACGCCTTGAGGAAGCCGTGGAAGGTGATGGTCTTGCCGGACGCGCTGAACTCGGCGTCGCGGCCGTCGGAGGCGCGGCCGCCGATCTTGACCGTGACGGAGTTGCCCGTCGCGTCCTTCATCTGGGAGGCGACGGTCCGCTTCCAGATGAGTTCGTAGAGCCGGAACTGGTCGCCGGTCAGACCGGTCTCGGCGGGCGTGCGGAAACGATCACCCGAAGGTCGGATCGCCTCGTGCGCCTCCTGTGCGTTCTTGACCTTCCCGGCGTACGTGCGCGGCTTGTCCGGCAGGTAGTCGCTGCCGTAGAGCTGCGTGACCTGGGAGCGCGCGGCGGCGACCGCCGTGTCCGACAGGGTCGTGGAGTCCGTACGCATGTACGTGATGAAGCCGTTCTCGTACAGCTTCTGGGCCACCTGCATGGTGGCCTTCGCGCCGAAGCCCAGCTTGCGCGAGGCCTCCTGCTGCATCGTCGTCGTACGGAACGGAGCGTACGGCGAGCGGCGGTACGGCTTGGACTCGACCGACCGCACGGAGAAGTCGGTGTCCTGGAGGGCGGCGGCCAGCGCGCGGGCGTTCGCCTCGTCCAGGTGCAGGGTGTCGGACTTGAGCTGTCCGACGGAGTTGAAGTCACGGCCCTGCGCGACGCGCTTGCCGTCGACCGTGGTGAGGCGGGCGACGAGCTGCGACGGGTCGGAGGCGTCACCGGCGCGGCCGGTGCCGAAGGTGCCGGTCAGGTCCCAGTACTCGGCGGAGCGGAAGGCGATGCGCTCGCGTTCGCGTTCGACGACGAGGCGGGTGGCCACGGACTGCACGCGGCCGGCCGACAGGCGCGGCATGACCTTCTTCCAGAGGACCGGCGAGACCTCGTAGCCGTAGAGGCGGTCGAGGATGCGGCGGGTCTCCTGGGCGTCGACCATGCGCTTGTTGAGCTCGCGCGGGTTGGCGACGGCGCTGCGGATCGCGTCCTTGGTGATCTCGTGGAACACCATGCGGTGGACGGGGACCTTGGGCTTCAGGACCTCGAGGAGGTGCCACGCGATGGCTTCGCCCTCGCGGTCCTCATCGGTGGCGAGGAAGAGTTCGTCGGACTCCTTCAGGAGGTCCTTGAGCTTCTTGACCTGCGCCTTCTTGTCGGCGTTGACGACATAGATGGGCTGGAAGTCGTGTTCGACGTCCACGCCGAGGCGGCGCACCTCACCGGTGTACTTCTCCGGCACCTCCGCGGCGCCGTTGGGGAGGTCGCGGATGTGCCCGACGCTGGCCTCGACTACGTAGCCGGGGCCGAGGTAGCTCTTGATCGTCTTCGCCTTGGCAGGCGACTCGACGATGACGAGTCGGCGGCCGCCCTGTGCGGTCTCGCTGGTCGGGGACAACTTCGCTCTTCTCTCCGGTCGACGCTCGGTGGCAGTGCGCGGCAGCAGTACTCGGTCGTACTGTCGCGTCGCCCCGCTCGGTCGCATTGCGCGGTGGCGATGCTCGTGGCGGTGCGGTGACAGTGCCCGCATGGCTTGCGTTGCGCTGTCGCTGCGGAGTGTGACGGTACATCCCGCCCCCGTGTCAAACGGGAAAAGCCCGCAACGGCCACTCGAACGGTAACCCGACTACCGCCATTCCTGCCGCCCGGCGTCGCGACCCGCTGTTTCAGCACCTCTCACGGCCGGAGCCCGCCCGAGGCCTGTGTGATCACTGGGAAGCGTGCGTCGCCGGAGTCGCGACGCGGCCGCTCTCCAGCCGCTTTGCCTCCGCTTCACAGCCGCGTGAAGCACCACACTCCGAGGAGGACGGCGACCGCTCCCGCGAGCGTCGCCAACGTCACCGATGCGACGGGGTTCACACCCTGGGCGACAGGGTCGCGGTGCGCGACACGCACACCCGTCCACATCAGCAGTCCGGCGCCGAACAGCGCGAACACCGTTCCGGCGAAGATCGCTGGCCCGCTCTCCATGGTCTTGCCTTCCCGTGCCGAGTTCCCCTGCGGGGAGGCTGACACGCACGGGAATCGGGAGGACGAAATCGGGGTGAACGGCGGCGGGCATGTTGGCCTGATCAGCCCCTGCCGGTCCCCCTCGGCCCTCCCGTGACCCCCTCCCGTGAACCCCTCCCGTCAGCCCTTACTCCGACACGGGCAGCAGGAAGCCCTGCTGCACGAGCAGCCTGATCTGTGCGGGCGTACGGTCCCGCAGCAACACCGGGTCCTCGCCGACCAGTTGCGCGATGGCGTCCAGGATCCGTCCGGCGCTCAGCGAGCCGTCGCAGACGCCCGCGAACCCGGCGCCCACCGTGTCGACCTTGGTGGCCCTGCGCATCCCGCGGTTCTGGCGCAGCACGACGTGCTCCGGGTCCTCGGCGCCCGGCAGTCCGACCTGCTCCTGCACGACCTCGTCGGCGAGCTTGAAGTGCGCGGCGAGCAGCGCGGCGTCGTCGTGGGCACGCAGGTACTCCTGCCGCTCGAAGAACTCCCGCACCGTGTCGCCGAGCGGCTGCTCGACGGGGTGCGGCCACTCCTCGACGGTGACGGACGGCTCGGCGGCAGCCGTCTTCCTGAGCGTGATCCAGCCGAACCCGACGGCACGCGTGCCCCGCGCCTCGAACTCGTCCAGCCACGCGTCGTACCGCGCGGCGTACTCCGCGGAGTCCGTGCGGTGGTCCCCCGCGTCGCGCAGCCACAGCTCGGCGTACTGCGTGATGTCCTGCACCTCGCGCTGCACGATCCAGGCATCGCAGTCGCGCGGCACCCAGGACCGCAGCCGGTCCTGCCACTCCTCGCCCTCCACGTGCTGCCAGTTGGCCAGGAAGTGCGCGTACCCCCCTTCGTTCAACCGCTCCCCCGCCTCCTGAACGAGCGAGCGGCACAGATCGTCCCCGCCCATGCCGCCGTCCCGGTACGTGAGCCGTGCACCCGGCGAGATGACGAAGGGCGGGTTGGAGACGATCAGGTCGTACGTCTCGTCCGCCACCGGTGCGAAGAGCGAGCCCTCCCGCAGGTCGGCCTCCGGGGCGCCGGACAGCGCCAGGGTGAGCCGGGTGAACCGCAGGGCCCGGGGGTTGAGGTCCGTCGCGGTCACGCGCGTGGCGTGCTGGGCGGCGTGCAGGGCCTGGATGCCGGAGCCGGTGCCGAGGTCGAGGGCGCTCGCGACGGGCAGGCGCACGGTGATGCCGGCCAGCGTGGTGGACGCGCCGCCCACGCCGAGGACGACGCCCTCCTCGTGCTTGCCGATGCCACCGGCGCCGCCGACCGCGCACCCCAGGTCGGAGACGATGAACCAGTCCTCGCCGCTCGGCCCTCCGTACGGCCGCACGTCCACCGACGCCCACAGCTCGCCGTCCCGCTCGGCCAGCCAGTCGCTCTCCAGGAGTACGTCGACGGGGAGAACGTCGGCCACGCGCGCGTGGGGCACCGATTCCTGGAGCAGGAAGAGGCGTACGAGCGCCGGGAGGGCACCGTCCCCGCGCGTGGCCCGCAGCGCGGGCACGGTCTCGCTGCGCGCCAGCGCGGTGTAGGCGGGGGCCCCGAGCAGCTCGAGCAGCCCGTCGGCGGTGAAGTCGGCGGCGAGCAGGGCGTCGCGCAGGGCGGCGGCGACATCGGCGCGGTCGGACGAGGGCAGGGGAAGGGTGGCGTTACTCACCCCTCCATTGTGGCCCTCCGGGCGCGCCGATGCCCTCGGCACCGCGTGGGCGCCGAGGGCATCGGGAACTTCGGGGAGCGTACGGAACGTACGCCCGGAAGAGCGGCACGTACGACACGTATGGCTGGAAGGGTCAGCTCTTGGCGGAGGGCGTGGCGGACGCGCTCTTGCAGCTGTCCTGCTTGCCCATCGCCTTGCCGACCTCGCCCTCCTGCAGCTTCTCCAGGGCTTCGTTGCCGCTCTTGCTGAGCTTGTCCAGCTCGCCCGCGACGTCCTTGAGGCCGTCGGCGAAGTCCGCCTGGTTCTTGGTGTCCAGGCCGTCGACCTGCTTCTTCAGGTCGCCGTACGACTTGGAGATGGCGTTGAGCTCCTTGACGGCGTCGTCCGTCTTCTTCTTGCCGTCGTCGACCGGGGGCGCGCCCGCGTTCTTCACTGCGTCGCCCATCGACTTGTAGGCGTCGGACATGTCCTTGAACGCCTTGGAGTCGGTCTTCTGGACGTCGCCCGGCGAGCTGTTGTCAGAGGTCTCCTTCTGGATCGCGGCGTTGGCGTCCGCGATCTTCTTCGACTGGGGCTGCACCGAGTCACAGACCTTCTTGGCCCAGTCGTCCAGCTTCTTGTTGCCGTCGTCGCTGCACCCTGACAAAGCGAGTACCAGTACCGCACCGCCGGACAGTGCGGCTGCAAGCTTCTTGTTCACCGGATTGGTCCCTTCCATGGCTCTCGGCCCCGGAACTTACACGCCAACTGGGCTACATCCGCATGCCGGGGGCTCGGTACATCCTCTATTGCAGCCATTTGCACCAAGCGGCGTACGGGAACGGGGCGCGAGAGAAGGCTCACGGATCTCTCCGTGGACACACGTCGGGCGGACGGCGCATCAAAAAGCGCCGTCCGCCCGCGTGTTGGGCAGAGCCCGACTCGGAGTCACCGAGCCGGGTTACTGGGCCACGGCCCTACGAAACCACGGCCCTACGAGACCACCGCCGGGTCGGCCGGCTTGGCCACCCGCTCGGAGTTGCCCTCGTCCCCGACGGCGATGCCTCGCCGCTTGGACATGTAGACCGCGCCGATGATGATCACGATGGAGAGCGTCGCGATCAGCACCCGCATTCCGACGCTGGCGTCGTCCCCGTAGCTGAACTTGACGACCGCGGGCGCGATGAGCAGCGCCACCAGGTTCATCACCTTCAGCAGGGGGTTGATCGCAGGCCCCGCGGTGTCCTTGAACGGGTCGCCCACGGTGTCGCCGATGACGACCGCGGCGTGGGCCTCGCTGCCCTTGCCGCCGTGATGGCCGTCCTCGACGAGCTTCTTGGCGTTGTCCCAGGCGCCGCCGGAGTTGGCGAGGAAGACCGCCATGAGCGTGCCCGTGCCGATCGCGCCCGCGAGGAACGAGCCGAGCGCGCCGACGCCGAGCGAGAAGCCGACCGCGATCGGCGTGAGCACGGCGAGCAGACCCGGTGTGGCCAGCTCGCGCAGCGCGTCCTTGGTGCAGATGTCGACGACGCGCCCGTACTCGGGCTCCTCGGTGTAGTCCATGATCCCGGGGTGCTCGCGGAACTGCCGCCGCACCTCGTAGACCACGGCTCCCGCCGACCGCGACACCGCGTTGATCGCCAGCCCCGAGAAGAGGAAGACGACCGCGGCGCCGAGGATCAGGCCCACCAGGTTGTTGGGCTGTGAGATGTCCATCACAAGGTTCATCGGAGCGCCGTCGCCGAGTTTCTCGCCGACGTCCTTGGCCGCTTCCGCGATGGCGTCGCGGTACGACCCGAAGAGCGCCGACGCCGCGAGGACCGCGGTCGCGATGGCGATGCCCTTGGTGATGGCTTTGGTGGTGTTGCCGACGGCGTCCAGGTCGGTGAGGACCTGCGCGCCCGCGCCCTCGACGTCGCCGGACATCTCGGCGATGCCCTGCGCGTTGTCGGAGACGGGCCCGAACGTGTCCATGGCGACGATGACGCCGACCGTGGTCAGCAGTCCCGTACCGGCGAGCGCGACCGCGAAGAGGGCGAGCATGATCGACGTACCGCCGAGCAGGAACGCCCCGTACACGCCGAGACCGATCAGCAGCGCGGTGTAGACGGCCGATTCCAGACCGATGGAGATGCCGGCGAGGACGACGGTGGCCGGGCCGGTGAGCGAGGTCTTCCCGATGTCCTTGACGGGACGCCGGGTGGTCTCGGTGAAGTAGCCGGTGAGCTGCTGGATCAGCGCGGCCATCACGATGCCGATGGCGACGGCGACGAGCGCGAGGACCCGCGGATCGCCGTCGTGGCCCTTGATCGCGGCGCTCGTGACGCCGTCCAGGTCCGCGTACGTGGACGGCAGGTAGACGTAGACCGCCGCGGCCACGAGGGCGAGCGAGATGACCGCGGAGATGAAGAAGCCGCGGTTGATGGCGCTCATCCCGCTGCGGTCGGAGCGCCGGGGCGCCACCGCGAAGATGCCGATCATCGCCGTCACGACGCCGATGGCCGGGACGATCAGGGGGAAGGCGAGCCCGGAGTCGCCGAACGCCACCTTGCCGAGGATCAGCGCCGCGACGAGCGTCACGGCGTACGACTCGAAGAGGTCGGCGGCCATACCGGCGCAGTCGCCGACGTTGTCACCCACGTTGTCGGCGATGGTCGCGGCATTGCGCGGATCGTCCTCCGGAATACCCTGCTCGACCTTGCCGACCAGGTCGGCGCCGACGTCGGCGGCCTTGGTGAAGATGCCGCCGCCGACACGCATGAACATCGCGATCAGTGCGGCGCCGAGGCCGAAACCTTCGAGCACCTTCGGTGCGTCGGCCGCGTAGACGAGCACCACACAGGAGGCGCCCAGAAGACCGAGCCCCACCGTGAACATGCCGACTACGCCGCCCGTGCGGAAAGCGATCTTCATGGCCTTGTGCGAGACAGCGGTGAGATCCTTTTCGGGTTCACCTTCTGCCGGAGTGGCCTCTCGGGCGGCGGCTGCCACGCGCACATTGCTGCGTACGGCGAGCCACATACCGATATAGCCGGTGGTCGCCGAGAACGCCGCTCCGACCAAGAAGAAGATCGATCGTCCGGCGCGCTGATTCCAGTCGTCCGCGGGCAGCAGCATGAGCAGGAAGAACACCACGACGGCGAATACGCCGAGAGTGCGCAACTGGCGTCCCAGATAGGCATTCGCGCCCACCTGGATCGCCTTCGCGATCTTCTTCATGCTGTCGGTGCCCTCGCCCGCCGCGAGTACTTGTCGTACGAGCACACCCGCGACGACGAGCGCCGCCAGCGCGACGGCAGCGATCGCCATCACGATGAGACGGTTGTCATCTGTCAGGACTGCGGCTGCGAAGGTTGTGGGATGGTCAAACTGATGAGGGGTAGAAAGCCCCGCCATTCGTCCTCCTTGACGCTTGGGCTGAGCTCAAGATGTGGACGGATTGTAGGGAGCGGAACCTGATCAAAACAGAGCGCCACAAACGGAATTGACTTGAGATTGCCTCTCAGCAAATGATCGGGCGCCCGGATTGACCCCGAAAGCGGTAATGCCTCAAAACCGTTGACGATAGATCGGCGGGGCATCGACGGGAGATCGTCGATCTAGGGCCTTAAATGATCAGAAAAAGAAAAGGCCCAGTTCACCGTGGTGGTGACAGGGCCTTGGAGGCGGGGTGGAACGGGTCAGGGCACGAGCGGCGCCGGCGTCGTCGGCCAGCTCATACGGATGAGGCCACCGGCCTCGCCGGCCGTGACCTCCACGTCGTCCACGAGTCCGCTGATGACCGCGAGGCCCATTTCGTCCTCGCCCTCGGCATCCGCTTCTTCGCCGTCGTCGAGACGCGCGCCGGGCGCCCGGTCACCGGGAGCCGCACGGGGGGCCTCGTCGCCGACCTCGATGGAGAACTGCTTCTCGTCCTCGATCAGCGCGACCCGCACCGGCGCCGTCACTCCGCCGCTCTGGTGCAGCCCGACGGCGCGCGTGCAGGCCTCGCCGACGGCGAGCCTGACCTCGTCGAGAACGGCCTCGTCCACCCCGGCCCTGCGCGCCACCGCGGCCGCCACCAGACGGGCGGTCCTGACGTGCTCGGGCAGGGCGCTGAAGCGGAGCTCAACGGTGGCCATGCATCCCCCTCGACATACGCGCGTGCTGTCAGGGGGCCGGGCCGCAGGCCCGGTCCCCTGCTGTACTGCCGTCCCGGGCCCAGGGGCCCGGGAGGTCCGGCGCTCGGTCGAAGGCCACTCAGTCGGTGGCCGCGACCGCTTCCTCGACCGAGGTGTGGATGGGGAACACCTTGGTCAGGCCGGTGATACGGAAAATCTTGAGAATGCGCTCCTGGTTGCAGACCAGGCGCAGCGAGCCCTCATGGGCACGCACCCGCTTCAGGCCGCCGACCAGCACGCCGAGCCCGGTGGAGTCGAGGAAGTCCACGCCCTCCATGTCGACGACCAGATGAAAACTGCCGTCGTTCACCAGCTCGACCAACTGCTCGCGCAGCTTGGGCGCGGTATATACATCGATTTCGCCACCGACCTCGACGACCGTACGATCGCCGACGGTACGGGTCGACAGGGACAGGTCCACGGATCCTCCAGCACCTTGCTATCGAGCGGTCATCCCTCGGGACACCTCGGCAGAGCCCCCAGGACGGATCGCCAGCCGCGATGGCATTCAATCACTTACTGGTAGGCGTGCACGACGCCTTCGGACCATTGTCCATCCCGCCAGTGACACACTCGATGCCGATGGCCAAAATTTCTCCTCCCGGAGGACCCTCTGCGGGCGCCCCGGCACGCACGTCCCCGCGGACCGTTCTCGACCGGCTCACCGCGGGGCCGAGCCGTGCATCGCGCGTCACTCATACGGAGCACCTGCCCCCACGTGAGGCCCGGTATGCAGTCTGGCCCGACCGCATCCGGTCAGAGGTCATATCCGCCGTCCGGGCCGCCGGTATCGAGCACCCCTGGGCGCACCAGGCGCTCGCCGCCGAGCACGCCCTGGACGGGGAATCCGTCGTCGTCGCCACCGGCACCGCCTCCGGCAAGTCCCTGGCCTACCTCACCCCCGTCCTCTCCGCCCTCCTGGACGGCTCGGAAGCGCCGAACGGGCGCGGCACGACCGCCCTGTACCTCGCGCCCACGAAGGCCCTCGCCGCCGACCAGCGCCGCGCCGTCCGCGAACTGGCGGCCCCCCTCGGCAACGCGGTGCGCCCCGCCGTCTACGACGGCGACACCCCCTTCGAAGAACGCGAATGGGTCCGGCAGTACGCCAATTACGTCCTGACCAACCCCGACATGCTGCACCGCGGGATACTCCCCTCCCACCCGCGCTGGTCGTCCTTCCTGCGCTCCCTGCGCTACGTCGTCATCGACGAGTGCCACACCTACCGCGGCGTCTTCGGCTCCCACGTCGCCCAGGTCCTGCGCCGCCTGCGCCGCCTCTGCGCCCGCTACGGCTCCGAGCCCGTCTTCCTCCTCGCCTCCGCCACCTGCGCCGATCCCGCGGCGTCCGCGGAGCGCCTCACCGGCCTTCCCGTGAAGGAGGTCGCCGACGACGCCTCACCCCGCGGCGACCTCGTCTTCGCCCTCTGGGAGCCCCCTCTCACCGAGCTCCACGGCGAGAAGGGCGCCCCCGTCCGCCGTACCGCCACCGCCGAGACAGCCGACCTCCTCACCGACCTCACCGTCCAGGGAGTCCGCTCGGTCGCCTTCGTACGGTCCCGGCGCGGCGCCGAACTGATCGCCGTGATCGCCCAGGAACGCCTCGCCGAAGTCGACCGCTCCCTCCCCCGGCGTGTCGCGGCCTACCGCGGCGGCTACCTCCCCGAGGAGCGCCGCGCCCTGGAGCGCGCCCTGCACTCCGGTGAACTCCTCGGCCTCGCCGCCACCACCGCCCTCGAACTCGGCGTCGACGTCTCGGGCCTGGACGCGGTCGTCATCGCCGGCTACCCGGGCACGCGGGCCTCGCTCTGGCAGCAGGCCGGCCGGGCGGGGCGGTCGGCGCAGGGCGCGCTGGCCGTCCTCGTCGCCCGGGACGACCCGCTGGACACGTATCTCGTCCACCACCCCGAGGCGCTGTTCGAGCAGCCCGTCGAGTGCACGGTCCTCGATCCCGACAACCCGTACGTCCTCGCCCCTCACCTCTGCGCCGCCGCCTCCGAACTCCCGCTGGTCGAGGAGGACCTCGCCCTCTTCGGCCCCACCACCGAAGAACTCCTCCCGCAGCTGGAGGCCGCGAAGCTTCTCCGGCGCCGGACCAAGGCCTGGCACTGGACCCGCCGGGAACGGGCCGCCGACCTCACCGACATCCGCGGCGAGGGCGGAAAGCCCGTCCAGATCGTCGAGGAGGGCACGGGCCGGCTCCTCGGCACGGTCGACGCCTCCGCCGCGCACACGAGCGTGCACGAGGGCGCGGTCCACCTCCACCAGGGGCGTACGTATCTCGTGCGCCACCTCGACCTGGACGACTCGGTCGCCCTCGTCGAGGAGGCCGCGCCGCCCTACTCCACGACCGCTCGCGACACGACGGCGATCTCCATCCTGGAAACGGACACGGAGATCCCCTGGGGTGCGGGCCGCCTCTGCTACGGCTCCGTCGAAGTCACCAACCAAGTCGTCTCGTTCCTGCGCCGTCGCCTCATCACCGGCGAGGTGCTCGGCGAGACCAAGCTGGACCTCCCTCCTCGTACGCTCCGGACGCGCGCGGTGTGGTGGACGGTGACCGAGGACCAGCTCGACGCCGCGCGCATCAACCCCGAGATCCTCGGCGGCGCACTGCACGCCGCCGAACATGCGTCCATCGGCATGCTCCCGCTCTTCGCCACCTGTGACCGATGGGACATCGGCGGCGTCTCCGTGCCGCTGCACCCGGACACGCTCCTACCCACGGTTTTCGTGTACGACGGCCACCCCGGCGGGGCGGGCTTCGCCGAGCGCGCCTTCCACACGGCCCGCGAGTGGCTCACGGCCACGCGCCAGGCCATCGCCTCCTGCGAGTGCGAGGCGGGCTGCCCTTCGTGCATCCAGTCCCCCAAGTGCGGCAACGGCAACGACCCGTTGCACAAGCGGGGGGCGGTGCGGTTGCTTTCGGTGCTGCTGCGCGACGCGGAGACCGGCGAGGGCGCCTAGGCCTGTCCGGCGAGGGTGTCCGGCGAGGGGGTGCCGTCACGTCTCGGCGCGGCGGAACTCACGGTTTGTGGGTTACCCAGAGCAGTTCCGCAGGCCAGCGGTGTGCCCAGTCGGGTGGGTCGGTTTCGTTGTAGCCGTTGGGTGTGCCGGTTTCGGGCCGCGGCTCGATGAGGTCGTCGATGACGAGACCCGCGCCGCGCAGGACCCTGACCCAGTCGCCGTAGGTGAGCTGATAGCTGGTCGCGTCGGCGCCTTCGGCGATGGTGTTCAGTCCGAAGTAGTCCTGTCGCAGCGTCGTGGTGACGCGACCGGCGGCTTCGTCGTAGCAGGCTTCGAACCACGGGCTGGCGACGTTGAACACCAGGCGCCCGCCTGAGACAAGGACGCGTGCGGCCTGCGGAACTGCCAGGTGCGGGGGCGCCCAGCTGAGCCCACCGAAGTCGCAGAACACCAGGTCGAAACTGTCGGCGGCGAAGGGGAGTTGTTCGGCGGCGCCTTGCACCAGCGGGTAGCGGGCCGCTCCCATCACCCGGGCCGCCGCGGCGAGTTGGGCTTCGGACAGGTCGAGTCCGACCACGGTGGCGCCCTCGGCGGCGAGCGCCCTGGACCACTGGCCGGCGCCGCAGCCGAGTTCGAGGACGCGCTTGCCGGTGACGTCGCCCAGGGCGTGCAGGTGGGCGTCGGGGATGGAGTACATGCCCCACAGCCGGGGTGCGGCGCCGATTTGCGGGTCGTGTTCGTGCTGGTAGGCGCTGCTGATCCGGTTCCAGAGCCGCCGGTTGGCGGGGATGCTGTCCACGTGCCGACTTCAGCATTGCCTGCCGGGGCGGTCAACACGATTAGGGCACTGGCCGCCCTCGGGTCGATGGGGCGAGCCCCTGCTTCCGCTGTACGCGGGGGGGGGACGGGTAGGCGGGCGGCATGGATTCGCCGGGGGCGGTGGGGGTTGGTGCTCCTACCCTGCGGGACGTCGCAGCGGGGGCACGGGGGACCGGTTAGGCCAGGGCCGGTGAGCGCCCCTACAGCAGGTCGTCGCAGCGGCGCCCCCCGAAACATCGCCGGACCCGCCCGGGACCGGGCCGTCGCGGTGAAGGGGCCCGCCGAAGAGGAGACCGAGACCTCCGCGGTCTCACCCCGCAGCCCACACCGAACGACCCGCCCTCCCTGCGCCGCAGCCACCCGCCCCGCCCCCGCGCACGCCGCGTCGGAACCCGCCGACCACCGGTCCGCCGCCGCGAGCGCCGCCAGATCCGCCGCGCCGCCCGCCCTGTGCCGGGCCACGACGACCTGTGTCATCGCGAGCACCGCCCCGCAGATCACCCCGAGTACGGCCATCACGACGACCACCCACACCGTGGCGGCCCCGCGATCGCGCCCCGCACCTCGCCACAGAGCGACTCTCATACGGCCACCCCCACGCTCTCCTCGGCCAACGCCACCGCTTCGGACCCCAGACGCAGGCCCAGGCCCAGTACCTCGGGCCCCGGCGCGTCTGCCACCACCTCGACCCGCACAAGGTCGGACTCGCGCCGCACGGACACGTTCGCCCCGCGCGGCGCCGCCTGCCGTGCCGCGGCCATGGCCACGTCGTCGGGGTCCTGCCGGGCAGCCGCCCGCGCCCCGGCCCTGGCGGCGTCCACGCACTGGATCTGCGCGGAGGCCGCCAACAGCGTCCAGATCAAGGCCATCGTGAAGAGCACCAGCGTCGGCAGCACCACGGCCGCCTCCGCCGTCACGAATCCCCGGTCGGAGCGGCCGGGGAAGTGCGCTCGAAGCCGGGCGCGGCCCCCCTGGCGTTTCCGCTCCCTCTCAGAACGGGACATCGAGCGCCCTCTCCACCAGTCCTTGCAGCGCCGCCTTGACCTGCCCGCTCGTCACGACCTTGTACAGCAGGCCGGCGAAACCCACCGCCGCGATCAAGCCCATGGCGTACTCGGATGTCACCATCCCCGCGTCCGAGCCCAGCGGCTCCAGCGCCCTTCGGGATTGCCGGCTCTGACGCCTCAGACGCCTCAGAACGCGCAGTTTTCGCATCATTCGTCCCCGCATCGCAACCTTCGTCATGTCTTCCTCGAGCCCTTCTTCGTGTTCGGTTCGGCCTTCGTGTCCCGTTCAGCCTTCGTGTCCGGTTCGGCGCCGTCGGCCCTCAGCCCGCGCTCAGCAGCCCCTCCGCCAGCCCCATCACCACCGGCAGCACCCCGACCGCCACGAACGCCGGCAGGAAGCACAGGCCGACCGGGGCCGTCATCAGGACCGCCGCCTTGCGTGCCTCGGCCGTCGCCGCTCTGGCGCGGTCCGCCCTGGCATCCGCGGCCAGGCGGGCCACCGGGTCGGCCGTCGGTGCCCCTGAGTCGCCCGCGCGCTCCAGGAGGCGGGCCAGCGGCGCGGCGCCCGGTATCACGCTCAACTGGCGCCATGCGTCCGCTGGTTCACCGCCCAGGCGTACCTCTGCCGCGCCCCGGGAGAGCCGTTCGCCGACCGGCCCCCGCAAGGACTCGCCCACCGCGTGAGCCGCCACAATCGGGCTCGCTCCGGACGCGATGCACGCCGCCAGAAGGTCGGCTGCCAGGGGCAGTTGCCGGGCCGCCTCATGTGTGTCGTCAGGCCGTCCCGGACAAGACGCACGCTTCTGCCGCACATGGCGCCAGGCCAGGTAGCCGACTGCTGTCGCGGCCATCACCCCCAGCACGCCGCCCACCAGCACATAGGCCGCACTCGCCGTTCCGGCCACCGTCAGCCAAAGCCGTTGTCGCGCCCAGTGGTTCGGCCGGGGTGCCTTCCGGTCACCGCCCTCCGGTGGCCTCGCCCCGGGCAGAGCCCTCTCCGCTCGTCTTCGCTGTGCTCTCTCCCTTCGCGCGGCCAGTGCCGTCAGCGTCAGCCAGAGCACCGCTGCGGCCACCCACACGATCACCCCCAGCCTGTGGACAACGTTCACCGCTCCTCCGCCCCTCGCACGATGCGCAGCGCCCACCACACCCCGACGCCCTCCAGGACTCCGCCCACGGCCAGGCACGCCAGCCCCGGTCCTGTGTGGAACAGCACCCGCAGCGGCTCCGCTCCCAACGCGCTGCCCATCAGCAGGCCCAACAGGGGGAGGGCGGCCAGCATCACGGCTGTTGACCGGGCGCCCGCGAGCTGGGCTCGCAGGTCCGCGTGTTGGTCGCGTTCGGAGCGCAGGGCGGCCTCCAGCCGACCCAGTCCCGCGGCGAGGCCCGCGCCCCGGTCCACCGCGACCCGCCAGCACGCCGCCAGCCCCAGGAGGCCCTCGGCGCCCGGCTCTCGGGCCGCCGAGCGCAGCGCACCCGGCACGTCGCCCCCGAACCGTGCCGCGGCCAGCACCGCACTCCGGGCGTCGCCGGACCCCACACCGGCGTCGGCGGGGTCGTGGAGAGTCAGTCGCAGCGCCTCCCCGGGCTGGCGGCCCGCCCGCACCTCGGCCGCCAGCTCCCCGAGCCAGGCGATCACCGCGGCCCGGCGCCGCTCCCGTTCCCTACGCGCGTCCCTGGCACGCCGTACGCCCGCCGCCAGCGGAACCCCGGCCGCGCCCACGACCAGCGGCACCACGGACTCGCCCAACAGCCCCACCACCGCCCCGGCCGCCAGGCACCACCACTCGGGGCGCGACCGGCCACGGACTGTCGCGATCAACCGTTGCCACCGCGGAATGGGAGACGGTTGTGACGCGTGAGGTGCCAGGAGCTTTCGGAGGCGGCGCGACTCGTGGTCCCGTCGGCCCAGCAGCCAGACAGCGGCCCCCGCGCACATCGTCAACGCCGCTGCCCATGCGCCCATCGCCGTGGTCATCAGCCCTCACCCCCGCCTGCGAGAAGGGTGTTCAGGCGGCTCCAGCCCCGCTCCCGTGCGAAGGCCCGCTCGCCCCACCTCAGTGCCGGTACCGTCACCACCAGGCCCGACGCGGCCCGCTCCAGGACGTGCACCTCGGCCATGCGGCGGCGGCCCGTCCGGTCGCGTACGAGATGGATCACCACCGACAGGGCGGCCGCCAACTGGCTGTGCAGGGCGGCCCGGTCGAGGCCGGCGGTCGTGCCCAGGGCCTCCAGGCGGGCGGGCACGTCCCCGGCGGCGTTGGCGTGAACCGTGCCGCAGCCTCCCTCGTGCCCGGTGTTCAGCGCGGCCAGCAGGTGCGCGACCTCCGCGCCCCGCACCTCGCCCACCACCAGGCGGTCCGGGCGCATCCGCAGGGCCTGGCGCACCAGGTCGTCCAGGCCGACGAGGCGCTTGTTAGGAACAGTTCGGGTGTCTCACGGGCCCCGCTGTCTCACTGGCCAGTGGCTCTTCGGCTCGCCGCGATCTGGTGAGTCGAGGGCAGGTGTGTCTCAGAAAATGCCGCCAGACGTTATGGGTTCGCAACCTTCCCGATGTCGCCTCGGGGCCGCGTCACCCTGGGCACTGCTTGAGCCTTTCCTGAAAAGTCGGCCCCTTCAGCCCCTCCGGTTCCGTGAACCACGCAGCCGCAGGCCCGTGACCAGGCACTTCGGTCGACGGGCCTGCGGTAGCGGTGAGGGACTCGGGGGCGGTTCGTGCAGTGGCATGGACCGCCCCTGGCGCGTCGCCGGTCAGTGGTCGCCGAGCAGGTGGGCGGCTTCTCGGGCGGCGAGGTCCAGGGCGTCGTTGAGGGCGTGTGGGTGGCGTCCTCCGGCGCTGGCGAGGGGGCCGCGTCCTCCGGAGCCGCCGCCGACGGTGCGGGCGGCCTGGGCGAGGATCTGGCTGGCCTGGGTGTCGCCCTGGTGGAGGTCGGGGGAGATCGCGGCGGCGAGGAGGGCCTTGCCCTCGTGTTCGGCGCCCAGGATCACGACGGCCGGGCCGCGGCCGAGCCGCGCGAGAGTGTCGGCGGCGAGGCCCCGCAGTTCGTCCGGGGCGATGCCGGTGACGTGCTGGACGACCAGCTGCCCGCGACCGGTGGGCTGGGTCTGGTCGGCGAGCCGTCCGGCCTGCTGCCGCAGTTCCTCGGACCGCAGCCGGGAAAGCTTCTCCTGGGCCGCGGCCAGGGCGTCCAGGCGCTTGCGCAGGGCGCCGGGGGCCTCGGCCGGGCGGGAGCCGAGCAGGCCGCCGATCTCGTTCAGCAGCCGCCGCTCGGTGTCCAGGTGGCGAAGGGTGCCGTGACCGGTGAGGGCCTCGACGCGGCGGAGGTTGGAGCCGATCGACGACTCGCTGAGCAGGCGGAAGGCGCCGACCTGGGAGCCATGGGCGACGTGGGTGCCGCCGCAGAGCTCGCGGGAGAAGTCGCCGATGTCGACGATGCGGACAGTGTCGCCGTACTTCTCTCCGAACAGCGCGATGGCGCCCGCGGCCTCGGCTTCGGCGCGGTCGGCGTGCCAGGCCCGCACTTCGGGGTCGTCGAGGACGTGGCCGTTGACGGCGTTCTCGATCTGGTGGAGCTGGTCGGGGGTGAGGGCGGTGAAGTGCGCGAAGTCGAAGCGGAGCCGGTCGGGTTCGACGAGGGAGCCCTGCTGGCGGGCGTGGTCGCCGAGGGTGGCCATGACGACGGCGTGCAGGATGTGGGTGGCCGAGTGCGACCGCATCAGCCCGGCCCGCCGCTCAGCATCGACGACGGCCTCGCCGGTGGTGCCGGTGGTCAGTTCGCCTTCGAGGACGCGGGCGGTGTGGACGCGGAAGCCTTCCAGGCCGTAGCGGGTGTCGGTGATCTCCAGCAAGGTGCCGTCAGCAAAGTGCAGGGCGCCGGTGTCGCCGATCTGTCCGCCGGCCTCGGCATAGAACGGCGACCGGTCCAGCACCAGTTCGACGTCGCTGCCCGCGCCGGCGGTGGGGACGACGGTGCCGTTCGCGATGAGTCCGGTGACGGTGGCCTCGGCGGTCAGGTGGTCGTAGCCGAGGAACTCGGTGCGGGGCAGGGCCGCGGACAGCTCCCGGTAGGTGTCCAGCTTGCGCAGGGCCTCGGCGGTCTTGGCCTTGCCGCTGGTCTTCGCGCGCTTCTTCTGCTCGTCCAGCAGGGTGGCGAACCGGTCCTCATCGACGGTCAGTCCGGCGTCGCGGGCGGCCTCGACGGTCAGCTCGAGGGGGAAGCCGTAGGTGTCGGCGAGTTCGAAGGCCGTCTCGCCGGGTAGTGCCGCCGAGCCGCTGCCCTGGGTGCGGCTGATCGCGGCGTCCAGCAGCCGGGTGCCCTGGGCCAGGGTGCGGGTGAAGGACTCCTCTTCCGCGGCGACGACCTGCTCGATCAGCCCGGCCTGCGCGGACAGCTCCGGCCAGACGTCGCCGAGGTTGCCGATCACGGACGCGGTCGCGGCCGGAAGGACCGGGCCGTCGATGCCGAGCAGGCGGGCGTGACGGATCGCGCGGCGCATCAGGCGCCGCAGGACGTAGCCGCGGCCGTCCTTGGCTGGCAGGACACCGTCAGCGATGAGGAAGGCGATGGAGCGGGCGTGCTCGGTGACGACCTGGAAGGACACCTTCTCCTCGCCCTCGCTGGGGGCCTCACGGCCGGCGAGGTCCTGGACGGTGTGCAGGGTCGGCAGCAGCAGGTCGGTGGTGCAGACGTTGGGTGCGTCCTGGAGGATCGCGGCGAGCCGGTCCAGGCCGAGCCCGGTGTCGACGCCCTTGCGGTCGAGCTCGCCGAGGATGGGGAAGTTGCCCTTCTTGTCGCCCTGGCCGCGCTGGAACTGCATGAAGACCAGGTTCCAGATCTCGACGTAGCGCTCGCCGTCGATGGCCGGGCCGCCCTCCTTGCCGAAGGCGGGGCCGCGGTCGTAGTTGACCTCCGAGCAGGGCCCGCAGGGGCCGGGGACGCCCATGGACCAGTAGTTGTCCTCCATGCCGAGCCGCTGGATGCGGCTCGCGGGGACGCCGATGCGGCGCCAGATGTGCTCGGCCTCGTCGTCGTCCTCGAAGACGGTGATCCAGAGCTTGTCCTTCTCCAGCCCGTAGCCCTGGGTCAGGAGTTCCCAGGCGAAGGCGATGGCGTCTTCCTTGAAGTAGTCGCCGAAGGAGAAGTTGCCCATCATCTCGAAGAACGTCGCGTGCCGGTTGGTGCGGCCGACGTTGTCGATGTCGGAGGTGCGAGCGCACTTCTGGATGCTGGTCGCCCGGGGGAAGGCGGGGACGGTCTCGCCCAGGAAGTAGGGCTTGAACTGGTTCATCCCGGCGTTCGCCAGCAGCAGCGTCGGGTCGTCGGGGACCAGCGGGCTGGACGGGACCTGGTGGTGGCCGCGGGAGGTGAAGAAGTCGGTGAACGTGGTGCGGATCTGCGTCGAGCGCATGGCGGCATGGCCTCACGGAAGAGTCACGGAAGGTGGTGGGGGAAGATCACACGCCGAGCCGGGCCGAGAACAGGGACTGAGGAAGTTCTCAGTTCTCCAGCTCGACGCAGATAGCTCGCGCCCCCATGGGCCGCACCTTTGACTCCAGATTCCGTTGATCAAAGCGATGTCGCGGCAGACCACCAGAGCAGCTGTCCTGGCCTGCCGCAGCACCGACTGTAGCGAATCCGCAGTCAAGATCGCTTAGCGTGCGGGCGCCGACACCCACTGCCGGGTCTGCCCGGCCGAGCTCAGAGCGAGCAGGCCGGGCCCGATCTCGGACGGGTCCTTCAAGATCACCGGGCAGCCGGCGGCCGCGAGGGCGGCCGGTCCGGCGTATCCCCATCCGGCCCCGGCGAAGACGACCTCTGCCTCGAAGGCGGCTGCCCGGTCGGTGAGGGTGTCGCCGACGAACACCGCGGTGTGCGGGGCGACGGCGAGGCGGGCCAGAGCCAGGAAGATCCCGTCCGGGGCGGGCTTGGGCTCGGCGTCCTCCCGGCAGACCGTCGTGTCCAGCAGTGCGAGGGCCGCCGGGGGCAGCAGCCAGGGCAGCCGGTTCCGGGTCTGCAGCGTGACCAGCCCGGTCGCGGCCCCGGCGTCCTTGAGGGCCATGAGCCCTTCCAGGACACCGGGGAAGAGCCGGGTGCCGGCCGCGGTGGCCAGGGCGACGTCCCACCAGATCTCGCAGAGCTCGTCCGGCTCGCTGACGCCGAGCGCGGACAGCACCTCGACCCTCGGGGTTGTCACCGCGTCCGGCGGCAGGTCCGCGATGGTGATCCGCCGCCCCAGGGCGGCGGTGGCGACCCCGGCGAGAGTGGCCAGCACCGCCTGGCGGCTGTCCAGCAGCACTCCGTCCAGGTCAAACAGCACCGCCCCCGTCATGACGCCGCCCCACTCGTCGGGAGGTCGCTTTCGTGCAGCAGTGACCGGAGTGTCATTTTGTGTCCCTCCAGCAGCAGCCGCCCGCCGAGTGGCCGTTCGAGGACGCAGAGCGCGTCGGTGACCTGCGCGTCGGCGGTCCGCAGGATGCGGGCCATGGCCAGCAGCTGCCCGCCGGAGCGGACCACGTCATCGACCAGGACCACCCGCCGCCCCTCAACGGCGGCGCCTTCGGCCTGGCGGCGGGTGCCGTAGCCCTTGGGTGCCCGCCGCAGGAACGCGGCCGGCAGCCCGGTCGCCGCGGACAGGGCGACGACGAGCGGGACGCCGCCGAGCTCGATCCCGGCCAGCACCTGGGCATCGGTCGGGATGAGGGCGGCCATGGCGTCGGCGACGTCGTGCAGCAGCTGCGGGTCGGCGGCCAGCTGGTACTCGTCGAAGTACGCATCCAGCATCCGTCCGTCCGCCAGCTCGAACGGGCCGCGGACGCAGGTCGTCGCGGCCAGCCGCCCCGCCAGCGGCAGCATCGTGGTGGGGGTGATGGTCATGCCTCGCCTCCGTCCGTGCCGGTCATCAGCCCCGATAGGGCCCCGGCGAGGTCCGCTGCCGTCGGGATCTCGGTGATGAAGTCCAGCGGCCGGGTCGGGGACTCGAACAGCCACTTCTCCTGCTTGAGGAACGACAGCAGGTTCAGGGCGGTCGGCCCGGTGATCCAAACAGGGACTGGGCGGATGTTGCCCGCGTAGTAGAGGGCGGCCGTCAGCTCGTGCAGGGTGCCGACCCCGCCGCCCATCGCGACGACCACGTCCGCGTGCGCGAAGTAGTGATCGAGCCGTTCCCCGAGGGTCTTCAGGTAGGTCGCCTCGGTGACGTGCTCGTTCAGCTCGCCCCACTCCTGCCGCTTGCTGGCCAGGGTCAGGGCGGCGATCGTGCCGCCCTTGGCGGCGGCCCCGCGGGCGGCGGCCTCCATCAGCCCGTTGTAACCGCCGTGCAGCAGCGTGAACTGGGCCGCCGCCAGCAGCCCGCCGATCTGCTCGGCCATGTGCTCCTCGGTGTCGGAGGGCGGGACGACGCCGCCGAGGAACACCGCGATGCCGCTCTCGTCTCTCGTGGTCATGCCAGCTCCAGGTAGGTGCGGTAGGCGGTGACGGCGTCCGCGAGGCCGTCCAGGGCGTTCGGGCAGGCCCGCTCGGTCAGCGCCAGCACTCGGTCCAGGGCCGTCTCGACGTCGGCGGCGGTGGGGACGGCCGGGGAGGTGATCGCCGTGTCCAGGTCCGCGAGGCAGGCCCGGCCGATCGGGGTGAGCGCGAGCTCTTCGCGCAGCTGATACCAGCCCCAGAACCGCGACCCGGGAACGAGCGCGGTCTTGATCAGGTCCTTCGTCGCGGTGTGCAGCAGGTGCCATTCGCCGTAGGCGACGAACCGCTGTCCGCGCTGGATCCGCTTGTGCAGCAGCACCGCCAGCACCAAGTGCTCGATCAACAGCTCGGTGCACGACCTCGGACGGCCCGTGTGCTCCGTGACGAACGTGCGGGCGGCCTCGACCTGCGAGGCGGTCAGAGTGCCGATCGGCCGTTCCAGCAGCACCTTCCCGGCGAGCTTCCGGCGGGCGGCGGGGATCTGGGAGGTGGGGGCGAGGTAGAGGTCGACCTGCTGGAGCTTGCCCTCGTGCTGGACGAGGAAGACGAACCCGATGCCGCCCAGGTCCGCGACGATGCTGTCGCGCCAGCCGGGCAGCAGAGCCCCGGCCGCGACCGTCATCAGATCGTCCAGGGCCGCGGTGAACGCGGGCAGAGCACCGTCGTGGACGCCGACGAGGAAGTCCACGTCCGAGAGCCGGTCGGCGGTGCCCGAAGCGAGCGACCCGCGGACGACCAGGTGCGTCACCTTTGGGGACAGGGCGAGGAGTTCGGCGATGCGGGTCAGCAGCGGCAGCTGCCGGGGCCGGTTGGCCTCGGCGAGCGCGGCCAGCTGCAGTTCAGCCGGTGCCGGGGTCTGGGGCAGAGCGATGGGCATGAGCGGTTCCTTCCGGGCCGGGGAGTCGCGCGGACAGCGGAAACGGGTCAGCAGACGGTGCGGGCCAGGAGCTTGTCCCTCGCGGCCCTCCAGCGGCCGGCGGCCTCCATGTCGCCGAGTGCGGTGTGCAGGTCGGCGATCAGGTCGTAGCCGGTGCCCTCCGGCAGAGCGGCGGAGTAGAACAGCCGCAGCAGCAGCTGTTCCGCCGCATCCACGTAGCCCAGGTCCGCGAGACGGCGGGCGTCGGCGAGCCTGTCCGCCAGCTCGGCCTGGGAGGCGGTGGGCAGCGGCTCGGCGGTCGACGGATGCAGCTGCGACCGCTCCGCGAGATGGCTGTAGGCGTCGTCGGCGTAGACGTCCGCGATCAGGTGGATTCGGTCCGGGCCCAGCAGGTTGCAGACCCCGTGCGGGAACGTCGGGGTCAGCCGCCAGATCTGCCCGCCGGTCATGTGGACCTTGGTGCCGCCGGTGACCAGGAACGCGGAGGAGTTGGTGTGCAGCGGGATGTGCAGGCGGTGCCGTTCGACCTGGTCCAGCTCGTCGTAGTCGCGGTGTTCCCAGAGGAACGCGTTCGCCTCCAGCCTTGCGAGCCGAACCCACATGTAGGACAACCCGAGGTCGGCTAGCAGCCCGGCCGTCGCGGGCATCTGCTGGAGGAGGCCGGTGGGGCGGGCGGTGCCGTCCGCGATGCTCACATCGGCGGCGTCGCCGGTGGGGTTCATCAGCGAGGTGGTCCACCAGCCGCCGGACTGGTAGTCGCCGTAGGCGGCCTTCCAGGGCGCCGGGGCGGTCAGGGCCTCGTGCCGCAGCCGCTCAACCAGCTGTCCGTCGAGCCGGTCCAGCTGGGCGACCTGCCCGGACAGGGCATGCAGAGGCCGTACTTCGTCATCCATGACGTCCCTCTCGAACTCCCGCCCCGGCCCGGGGGCCGAGGCGGTGGCGGACGGGGTTGGGGCGCGACGCGTCCGGCCGGATGCCCGGTTCGCCGTCGGAGGAGCGGACGAGGGTTCGTCGGCCGGACGCGGCGCCGTCATCAGAGTCGCCCGGCAGCGTTCTCGCAGGTAGTGAGAGGTCCCCGCCCTCCATGGGCGGTGCCGCCGCCCACGGAGGGCGGGCAGGCCGCCCGGCGGCGGGGGTTTGACCGTCCGGTGGGGCAGGCAAGCAATCTTCGTCAGCACCAGCGGCGCAACCCGGCGCCGTCCGTGTGCCGTTCGGGGGAGGCATCCCGTGAGAGCCGCAGCAGCCAGACGATCAAAGCCGGTCCACGACGTCTCCTGCGGCCGGGCCCTGCGCGAACGCCTACTCGGCCAGGCCGGATCCCCCGACCCCGTGCCGCCCCTCGTGGTCTCGATGATCGCCGCCGAGATCCATGGCCACTGCGGCCACCGTCTCCTCAAATGCCGCCGCCTGGCGACGGGCTGGACCGTCACCCAGGCTGTGGCCGCCGCCCACCAGCTCGTCGCCGACCAGGGCCTGCCCAAGGTCGGGCTGTCGGAGCGGTCCTGGAAGGACTGGGAAGCCGGCCACCTGCCCAGCCCCGACTATCAGGACCTGCTGTGCCGCCTGTTCGCCACCAGCCCTGTCTGTCTGGGCTTCGCCCACGACTACTCGCCCGGGGATTCTGATCCACTTTGGAGCGGGACCGCGACGGGTGCGACACTCCCCGCAGGGCAGGCAAGTGCCAGGGGAACCAGCCCGGTTGACGGGGCGGAGGTGGAGGAGACGAAGCGTCGCGACGCGGTGAAGCTCGCCGGACTGGCCCTGACGGCCCCGGCCACCGCAGCACAGATCCTGGAAGCGGCCGCGGCCGAGGCCATGGAGTTCACCCGGCAGGCCGAGGCGACCTCGCTCGGCTCCGGCACCCTCGACCACCTCGACCTCGCGGTCACCGAGTTCAACCGCGCATACTCGATCAAGCCGCCCAAGGCGGTCTTCGACGCCGTGCTGGACTACCGGCGCAAGGTCGACCGGTTCCTCACCGACGACCACACCCACCGGCAGGAACGTGACCTGCGGGCATTCGCCGGATGGCTGTCCGAACTCCTAGCGTGGCTCGCCCACGACCTCGGAAACGCCAGCACCGGCCTGGCGTTCGCCACCGACGCGTTCGTCCAGGGCCAGCAGGCCGGACACGGCCAGCTGTGCGCGTGGGCGATGGACGCCGCCGCCTCGATCAACCTGTATGAACAACGGCCCGTCAAAGCCCGCGAAGCCGCCCTCAAGGGCCTCACCGAAGCGCCGACCGGGCATCCGCTGACCGTGCGCCTGCATGCCCAGGCCGCCAGAGCTGCCGCCGCCGACGGCGACGCCGAAGGGTTCACCGCCGCCTTCCAGGCCGCCGAGGACGCCTATCGGCATCTGCCGCCCCGCCCGGCCCGCCGCTTCGGCATGGACACCGCCCCGCTCGCCGACTATGCCCTCACCTCGTATCCGGCGACCTCGTTCATCTGGCTCGGCCAGGCCGAACAGGCCCGCCAGCATGCCGAACACGCGCTGCGAACCTATGAGTCGGCGCCGGAAGCATCCCGGTCCCCGAGCCGCGAAGCCATCGCCCGCATCGACCTGGCGCTCGCGCATGCCCAGCTCGGCGACCCCGACGACGCCGTCACCCTCGGCCATCAGGCCCTGGGCTCCGCCCGCGTTGTCGACTCCGTCCGCAGCCGGGCCGGGGACCTCACCGCCTTCCTGACCCGCCGCTATCCCCGCCAGACGGCCGTCGAGGGCCTGCGCGAACGGCTCGCCGCCGCCGGTGCGGCCGCCCGCCCGGCCCTGCCCACCGCACCCACTGGAGCGTGAAGGAGACCGTGATGGCCGAGCACACGCTCAACATCCGCAAGCCCTACTTCGACCTGATCGCCAGCGGCGCCAAAACCATCGAGGTCCGCGTCGGCTATCCCAAGATCCGCAAGATCACGGCCGGGGACCTCCTGCGGATCAGCTGCGGCGACGACACCCTCACCCGCCGCGTCACCGACGTGAAGGAGTACGACTCCTTCAACGCCATGCTGGAGACGGAGGACGCGGCCGCGATCGGCGGCCCGGACATGACCCACGACCAGCTCACCGCCGCGATCCGCGACATCTACCCACCCGAGAAAGAAGCCCTCGGCGTCTTCGCCCTCCACCTCACCCCCGCCCAGACCGACGGCTGAGCGGTCTGTCCCCCCTTCCTCGAGGAAGGGGGACGTACCAGTGAACGTACTCAGTCGCGTACGACTCTGGCGTGCACCATCGCGTACGAATCTCTGTGCTCAGCCGCCTGTTCGAGCCGCTCGGTCCTGCTTCAACTACCTGTTCCAGGACGGGAAAGCCCGCGAAGGTGGCGGGCCTGCGACTCGGCCACCTCTGCGGACGAGGTGCCCAGAACCTTCTCCAGGGTGTCGGCGTGATGGCAGATGGCCGCGCTGTATGCCTCTGCGGCCGGGTGGAGGTCGAAGAAGTCCGCGATGGCATCGGCAGTGGTCTCGTCACAGCCGTCGAAGAACCGCTCCAGTTCCCGCAGCAGCCGGGCGAGGGACGCCGCCTGCTGGCCATCGAGAGTGATGGTCGGGGGCGGGCTGGGCTCAGGGGGCATGTCGCGTCCCGGTTCTGTGCGGTTGGGCGGGCAGGGCTTCGAGGACGTCGCTTCGGTCACCGCCGTCAGGCTGCCGCATCAGCCCTCCTGGGCCGGGATTGAGGCCAGCCGACGGCTGGTGCCGAGCTTCTTCTTCAGTCCGAGATTCTCCGCGTAGAGGTTCGCGGCAACCGTGGCCAGAGCGTCGATCTTGCCTTGGACTTCACTGACTTGCTTCTTCGCTTCCCGCAGTTGCTTGCGGAGGTCGGCGATCGTCTCGTCCCTCTGAACCTCGCCGGGGGTGCGCAGGACCGGGCGGGCGACCTTGGTGTCCCACTCGGCCAGGATGGCCTCGGCCCGGTGGACGGTCGCGTGGCTGACCTTGGCCTCGCGAGCGAGGTTCTCCTTGGTCAGGGCCCCGTCGGTGTGCAGGGGCTCTCCGGCCAGCAGCCGGGCCATGGCTTCCCGCAGCTTCGTCTCGGTCGCGGCGGACACCGGCATCAGGCGGCTCCCTCTTCTCGTAGTGCGCGGGTGATGCGATGGACGTCGTCGAGCCGGATCAGGACGGCTTCGCGGCGGGGCGGCGCCATGCGGGGTTCTTTCGCCATAGCGGTCAGGTCCTCCTCTTCGGCGACCCAAATCGGCGCGTGGGCCCGGGTGATCACCGAGTTGCGGCAGCGGTCAGGCTGGCAGGCCCCGATCAGCGGGGCCCGGCCCCGCTGATCCTCTGGCAACTCGTTTTGGCATTCGGCCTGCGGGGCGTCGAACAGGCAGTGGTTCAAGGTGCCCAAGTGCAGTTCGGGAAACTCCGAGGCCAGCAGGGAGGCTTGAAGACGCTCGTCGGCAATCTGGGCCCGCAGCTCGGAGTCGCTGTCGACCGCGGCGATGACCTTGTCCAGGCCGGCATGCAGCCGGGCTGCCCCGGGGCCGACCGCGACCACGTCGCCGCTGCGGCGGGCCTTGAGCAGTTCGACCAGTCTGAGGGCCGCCGCGTGCTCCAGCTGATCGTCGAACTCCTTGATCCAGGAGGCGTCCATCCGCCCGTATGCCTGGGTCGTCCGGTTCGACATCGCCCGGCGTGCGGCGTGCTTGAGCTGCAGCCCAAGAGCGATCTCGGAGTCCGGCTCCCGGCTGGTGATCAGGGACATCGTCTTGCGGAACATGTGCGGGCGCACGTGTGCCTGCGGAATCTTCGCCAGCCCGAAGCGGTCGCCGGTGGCATTGACCCGGTCCATGAAGTAGTCGATCTCGTCGCCCGCGATGATGCCGGGGCGTCCCTTGTAGCTCGTCTCGCCCCGCGTCGGGGGCTCCAGGGTGGCGAACAGGTGGGTCGGGTGCCAGGAGACCTTCTCAGCGACGGCGATCGCCTCAGCGACCGGCTCGATGATCCACCAGAACCGCTCCGGCCGGGTCGGCTCCTTCTTGGTCTTGCGGGACTTCACGGCGGGCGAGCCGAAGTGGCTGCCCACCGCTTCCCGGGTGATCTCCTGGACCTCCGAGTCGCGCATCATGCTCAACGCCGTGATGAAGACGTAGCAGGATGCCCGCAACATCCGCAGTTCTTCGCCCAGTTCATCATGGGTGATCCGGGTCCGCCAGGGTCCCGTGCTGCCGTCCCCTCGCGTGACCTGGGCCGCGCCGGAGGTCTGAAGCGGCAACAGCCGATAGCCCCGGCTTCCGCGCTGCCCGACAGCCTGGCATTGGCCAGCGGCCACCGCCGCCTCGACCACCCGTCGACGCTCGTGTCCGGCCGCCGTCATGCCGAAGCGGTGGCCATAACGCGGGAGGCCCCAGATCATCCGTGCCAAGGTGCCCAGCATCGGCGTCCCGGCATCACCCTGATCGTCGTCCTCGGCCCGGACCGGCACCAGGTTGGCCGGGTCGGACAGCCACTTCTTCATGTCGTCGTCGAGTGTGCCCCGGGTGGGGTGGGCGCCGTTGGGGCGGTAACGGCCTCCCGCGGTGAGCCGGCCGACCTCACGGGGTCCAACCGTCCAGCCGCGGCCCTGCTCGACGGCGGCAAGAACGCTGGCTCTGCGGGCCTCGACACGGTCGTGGTGGACGCCCGGGCGGATCGCGAACAGGAAACGGTTCTGCCCGTGGGAGATCATCTGGCTCAGGGTCGTCCAGATCGGGGAGCCTGCCGGTGCCTGCCGGAACGGCTTCTCGTGCAGGGGGACAAGGTTGGCCGGGTCAGTCAGCCAGGCCGCGACCATCGCGTCCGCCTCGTCCGCGCTCATCGGGGTTCTGCGTTTGCGGGGCGGCTTTGTTCCTTTGCCCAGAGTCTCGGCCCGCTCCTCGAACTCCGTCTTCCACCGCAGGATGTCCGGGGCGAAGGTGTGGATATAGGTCCAGGCTGCCCGCAGCAAGGGCCACCAGGTCTCGGGCGGGATGGCCGTGGTGGACAGCCCGTCGTTGACGGGAGTGGCGTCCGCCTCGGCCTCCTTCACCACGTGCAGAGCGGGACGCCCCTCCCAGGGGTCCTCGAACGCGCTCATCCCAGTGATCACCGAAGTGAGCTGCCGCAGCCGCCGCACTGCCGCGATGTCGCCGGTCAGGGTCTTGGGCTCAACTGTCTTCAGACGCTCGGCGATCAGTGCCTGCCAGTGCTCTGTCTCCCATCGTCCGAAGTCCTCGGGCCAGTTGTGTTCCCGGGCCATCCGCAAGGCGATCCGCAGCTTCCGGCAGTCCGCCACCACCGAGAGGAACGGCGCCGGCTCCGCGAGGAGGTAGACGGATGCCTGCCGCAGCCGCGCATGGGTCGGGTTCAGCAGTGAGAACGCGAACTCCCGCAGCTGCAGTGACGCCAGCGCGTCGTCCGTGGGGAAGTAGAGCGTCCAGTCCGAGCGGCTGAAGTTGGCCCGTCTGCCGATGCAGTCGCCCGACCAGGCAACGAGGTCTCCGAAGACGGGAACCTTCACTCCTGCCAGCAGCTGGTAGCCGGTGCCGAAGACGGGTTCGTCGTCACCGAACCGCTCCGAGGCCAAGGCGGTGGGGGCAAGAGCGGGGCGGGCCGTCATCGGTCAAACTCCGTTCGTTGGCCCAGGGGGAGGTCCAGTCGCAGGCCCAGTTCGTCGATCTCCCGGCGGGCGGCCGGGATGAGTTCGCCGCACTCGGCGAAGATCTTGTTCAGGGCGGCGGCCTGCCGCCCCCAGACGGCTTGCCAGCGGGGCGGGTCCAGGGCGGCCCGCATCCGTTCGATGTGGTCCGCCAGCATCAGCAGCCGCGGCAGCTGGGAGGTGAACACCACCGCATTGCGGCAGAGCATGCACATCGCCGGGGCAACATGGCAGACCTTGCCCCGGGCGCTGTGCGGCGAGTCGTAAGGATCGCGGCAGTTCACCAGCCCCATGTCCAGCTCACCCGCCAGCATCGCCTTGGCCTGCGACGCCTCAAGGCCGAGATCGGCTGCGACCTCGGCGTCCTCCAGCCGCTTCTCGGCTTCCTCGGCAACCAGGACAGGGCTTTGGATCGTGCGACCGAAAACCCATTCCTGGGCCCGGTTGACTGCCCGGCCAGCCAGGATGTGCGCGGTCGTGCCGTGGGCGTAGTGATTGCGATAGACCTCGACGTGGTGGTCATCACCGGCCAGGTCGGACACCGTTCCGCCCAGGACCGTGGCCCGTACGACTTTCGCGGTCTTGCGCAGGCGGCGTGCGTCATGCGGCTCGGATATCTCCAGCAACTTGCCCGCCGCATCACGCTGTTGCGCGATCCAGTGGGTGAAGCGGCGATCCGTCCGCTTGAACGAGCAGACCCCGGCCCTGAGTGAGCCGTCCTTGGCCTCGCGGGTCACTTCCAGCATCAGCCACGGGTCCACGTCGGCGAACACTTCCCGGCTCAGCTCTGTGGCTGCCAGCAGGCGCCTGAACAGGCCCGGGACGTCCCAGGCGCCCGCTCCGGCGAAGTACTCACCGGCGGCAGTCGCGGGATGAAGATCTGCGCGGATCCGCTCGGCCCGGAACTTGCTCTGGACTACCCGCAGGCCACCATCGGTGACTTCCAGATCGCCGAGCTTCAGGTCGTTCAGTTCCTCGGGCGTGGTGTCAGCCATGCCCAGGAGCATCAGGACCCGGAAGGGGTGAAGATCCATGTCGTCGGGAAACAGCAGCCGCCCGACGCCCCGGCCCAGCTGCCGGATGCCGGGGCGGCGGGACTTGCCGTCCGGGGACGGCTCAAGCATCACGTCATGCAACGGCTGCGGCCACCACTTGGGGTGCGCGGGCAGATTCGCCGTCAGCGCCGCCGAGTTGAGCAGTCCGAACCGGGCCGCCCAGACCAGGTTCTCCAGCTTCCTCCAGCTGTCCTGCCGGGGATCGACACCGGCTTCCAGCAGTTCCCGTCCCCAGGCCAGACGCTCCTCCATCGCCCGAATCGCCGCCCGGGAGGCGTCCCGCAGCGCGATCCGCTCGGCGTTGGAGAACTCGTCCAGCGGCTCTTCCGGCGGCTTGCGGAAGGCGGGACGGGCCTGCGCTCGCAGCCGCAGGCTCTCCGGCACCGCCCCGTCCCAGGCCGCCCGGTTCGCGATCAGCGCCAGCACCGAGGTTGCACGATCGTAGGAGTTGCCCGATTCCGCCCCGCTCTCCTCGCGCATGGCGGCCTCCCACGCGTAGAGGACAGCGACGAGATCGACCGCATCCCCGTCCAGCCGGACCTTCTGCGGGTCCAGGCCGAGCGTGGGCAGGTGCTTGTCGACGAACCGGGCGAGGTTCCTCACTCCGTGGGCATAGCTCTGGCCGCCACTGCGCAGAGCCGTGCCCCGCGCCAGTTTCAGCCACTCATCGGCGAGTTGGGCCACCAGCACCGAGCACCGATAGGCCCCCGGGTCCAGCGTGACCGTCTTCTCCCGGCCCCGTTCGGGCACCAGGAGACTACGGATCCCGATCTGCCCCGGCGACGACGGCGGGGCCGGGGCGGCCGCCCGCGTACGGACCTTGCGTTCTCCCCGCCGGGCCATCAGCCCGCCTCCCTGTCCACCAGCGCCGACGCATAGTCCGCGTAAGTCCTGTCCTGGTTGTTCCACTCTTCAATTGCCTTGTTGACCAGCGCATTTGTGTCCCGGATGTAGCGCAGATACCGCATCGTGGACTTTGGGCTCCGGTGTCCCAGCAACCGTTGCAAGATCAGCAATGGGTTCCTGGAGATGTGATCGGCCAGGAACGCGCCATGGCCGCCCTCACGCAGTCGCTCGGCCTCCTCCTGCACCACCAGCTGCGTCAGCATCTGCAGCATGTAGATCGCGAAGGTGTGCCTGGTGTCGTGGATCTTGATCTGCGCGGGCATGACCACGTCACACGCGTACTCCTCGATGATTCGCAGCGTGCGCACGAGCGCCTCGTCGAAGATCTGCTCCCACCGCGTCTTGGTCGGCATCCGCCCACCCCGGCCGACGAACAACGCCATCGGCTCCAGGCCCTGGTCGCCCTCGAACACCGCCCGGCGCCGGGTCTCGGCCGGTATGGCCTCGATGCGGAACGTGCGACGGCGTCCGTTGAGCATCCCGGTCAGCTTCCTGCGACGCAGGTCGATGTCCGAGACTACGAACAGCTCATCCCGCCGCCGGGCAAGCGCCTTGGCGGACGCCCGGACCATCGCGGCCCGCTCCGTGCGCCGATACATGTCGATCTCGCGCAGCGTCATGTCCTGGACCGTGACCACCCGCGGAATCCCGAACTTCGCGATCGCCTGCAGCGGCACCTCGGCCGGTGAGCCATCCCGCCGCGGTGAGGGCACCTCGATGTCGAAGAGGCAGCTGAACTCCCGTAGCCGCATCCCAGTCGTGATCGCCAGCTCCCCACCGGCACTGTTCCGCAGCGGGGACTGGCCACGAAACGCCGGGTCGACACGGTCATTTGGCAGCAGACCACGCAGCCCGACCAGCTTGAAGAAGCGCCACTGGCGGAAGGTCAGGTGCCGCACGTCCAGCTCGCTCGTCGCACCCCAGGACAGGACGTCCCGGCCGTTGCTGCGGCGGTGATACGGCCGCTCCGCCAGCAGCTTCGTCCTCGGATCCGTCGCCCAGGTGTAGAAGTTGTTGATCGTCGCCCGGCGGCGCTTCCAGGTCGCCGGCATGTCCGGCGACTCTCGCAGCTCGGTGCAGTCCTCGCGGTAGGCCAGCAGGTCGTCCTCAGTGGCGGACAACAGGTCAGTCGGCGGATCCAGCTCTTCCAGGAAATCCACCAAGTCCATGGCGTCGTAGGCGTAGTCCTGCATCGACTTCGCCTTCACCGTCTTCGCCAACTCCAGGAAGAAGCCGCACAACGGCTCCGACGGCCGCATGTCCTGCCCGAGGAAGAACGGCGTACCCTCCTTCACCGCCCCGGGCCGCTGTACGTACGCCAGCGCCGCCGACGCATCGAGCGGGACCCCCGGAATCGGCTCGTAGTAGCGGCGCACCTTCTCGTACGACACAAAGAAGTAGTCCAACTGCCCCTCCCCTGAGACATGTAGAGATCACTGAACCTAACAAGGGCCTCGCTGATCTCGTACGCCTCAGAAGCAACTGTGAGACAACTAGCAATACTTGGCCTAACCCGCCCCTTCCTGGTTGGCGGGCCTGGATTCCAGGCGCACCACGTGCGGGTGGTCGGGTTTCAGCTCCGCCGAGTCCTCGGCCAGCACGATTCGCTCCCTCGAGCCCACCAGGCTCAGCAGCGCGCTCAGCAGGGTCGTCTTGCCGGTGCCGGTGCCGCCGCTGATCAGGAAGGAGAGGCGGGCGTCGAGCAGGGACCGCAGGATCACCTCGCCACCCGGTGGGATCGTCCCTGCCTCGACTAGTTCCGTGAGCGTGAAGGCCTTGGTGCGTACGACCCGCAGGGAGAGGCACGTCGAGCCGACCGCCACCGGTGGCAGGACGGCGTGCAGGCGGGTGCCGTCCGGCAGGTGCGCGTCGACCCAGGGGCGTGCGTCGTCGAGGCGGCGGCCCGCCACGGCCGCGAGGCGCTGCGCGAGCCTGCGCAGTGCGGCGGCGTCCCGGAACGTGATGTCCGTGAGCTCCAGGCCGCCGCCCCGGTCCACCCACACCCGGTCGGGCGCGGAGACCAGCACGTCGGTCACGGAGGCGTCCGTGAGCAGGGGCTCCAGAGGGCCCGCACCGACCAGCTCCGAGCGCAGTTGATCCGCCGCTCCGAGGATCTCCGTGTCACCGAGCACACGCCCCTGGGCCCGCAGCGCCTCGGCGACCCGGGCGGGGGTCGGCTCCGTGCCGCTCTCCGCGAGCCACTGCCGCACCCCGTCCAACATCCGGGCCCCCACCACGGCGCTCATACGCCTCCTCCCACGGCGTCGACCGGCAGTCGGCCCCAGAGGGCGGAGCAGAACCGTGCGAGCGGCCCGCGTGCCACTCCGCCCGGCGGTGTTCCCGAAGCCTGCTGCGCCGCCAGGCCCGCCTCCCAGGGCACCTCCCCGGCCAGCGGAAGCCCGAGGAGCCCCGCGACCTCCTCCGAGTCGAGCCCGCCGGGCGCCGGACCCCGCGCCACGACCACCCGCAGGTCCCGCAGTGCCATGCCCGCAGCGGAAGCCACCCGGCGGGCACCCGCCACGGCGCGCAGCTCCGCGGGCACCACGAGCAGCCCCAGATCCACCTGGGCCATGGCTTCGGCGACCGTCTCGTCGACCCGGCGCGGCAGGTCCACGACCACCGCGCCGCCCCGCCTGCGGGCCGCCGACACGACGGCCCGCACCGCTTCGGGGGCGACCGCGACGGCCTCACCCCGGTCCCAGCTCAGAACCCGCAACGCGTGCATGTGCGGCAGGGACTCCTCCAGCGCGCCGCCGCCGACCCTGCCCCGCGAGGCGGCGAAGGCCGGCCAGCGGAGCCCTTCGGCGTGCTCGGCGCCGAGGACGACGTCCAGGCCGCCGCCCAGCGGGTCCGCGTCGACGAGCATCGTGCGCCGCCCCTCACGGGCCGCCGTGACCGCGAGGGCGCAGGCCAGAGTGGAGGCTCCGGCGCCTCCTCGGCCGCCGATGACCCCGACGGTGAGCGCTGGGCACCCCACGCCCTCTGCCACATCGGCGATGCGGTCCACGAGCCACTGCTCGCCGTCCGGCAGGACCAGCACGTGGTCGGCGCCGATCTCCACCGCCCGCTGCCAGACACCGGGATCGTCCTGATCCCGCCCAACCAGCACGACGCCACGCCGTCGCACCGCTCCGCGCACCCGGTCCGCCGCGTCGTCCCCGACCAGAACGAGCGGAGCCGCGTCCCAACTCCCCCGGCGCTCGGGCCCCCCGTGATGGACCTCCGGCAGCGCCCCCGCCGCGGCGCACAGCCGCAGCAGGTCATCCAGCAGCTCCACGTCCTCCGTGACGATCAGCGGTCCGCCCCGCCGACCCTCGGCCTGCGCGGCCACGTCACTCGAAAAGACTCCGCCCACGATCCCCGTCCCCCTCTTGGCACATGACTCCTGTGAATGCCGCGCTCGTCATCCCGCGAAGAACCGGCAAAGCAATCCGGCCATGAACTTCGCGAGTGGAACGGGCGGAATCAGCGTGCGACGGCGCCGCAAAACATGTGGATCTTGGTCAATAACTGTGGACAAGACGGCGCCTGTGAATAACCCCATCACCCATACCGGTGACATCCCGCAGGCCTTCGCCGCGACTTCCACAGAGCAGCACTGCGACTACACACAGTGACGACCCTTGGGTAGAGCGCGGGACGGTCGAGAAGGCGACGAGAACGGCTCAAGGGCCGGAGGAGGATCAGCGGAGGGTTCAAAAACCCATCCGGACATGCGACGACCCCCGCCGGGGGGGAGAGCGGGGGTCGTCCCCACGGTCCGACTCGGGGGGGGAGGAGCCAGACCGGGTTAGCACGGTCGCGAACGATCCGTGACTTCCATGGTGTACCCGAGAGCCTTCTCAGGCAAACCCACGCGCCTCAGCTTACGCCGAATGGTGGGCGCCTATGCTCGGCCTCGTGGAAAACCACTCCCTGCCCCGCACCGCCGCGTTCTTTGACCTGGACAAGACGGTCATTGCGAAGTCGAGCACTCTCACCTTCAGCAAGTCGTTCTACCAAGGCGGCCTGATCAACCGCAGAGCGGTACTGCGCACCGCGTACGCGCAGTTCGTGTTCCTCGCGGGCGGCGCCGACCACGACCAGATGGAACGGATGCGTTCCTACCTGTCCGCACTGTGCCGCGGCTGGAACGTGGAACAGGTCAAGGAGATCGTGGCCGAGACCCTGCACGACCTCATCGACCCGATCATTTACGACGAGGCGGCGTCCCTCATCGAGGAGCACCACACCGCGGGCCGCGACGTCGTCATCGTCTCCACGTCGGGCGCCGAGGTCGTCGAGCCGATCGGGGAACTCCTCGGAGCGGACCGCGTGGTGGCGACCCGCATGGTGGTCGGGGACGACGGCTGCTTCACGGGCGAGGTGGAGTACTACGCGTACGGCCCCACCAAGGCGGAGGCGGTCAAGGAGCTCGCACAGTCGGAGGGGTACGACCTCGACCGCTGTTACGCCTACAGCGACTCGGCGACCGATGTGCCGATGCTGGAGGCGGTCGGGCACCCCTTCGCGGTCAACCCGGACCGCGCACTGCGCCGCGAGGCGCTCACGCGCGCGTGGCCGATCCTCGACTTCCACCGTCCGGTGCGCCTGAAGCAGCGCATCCCCGCGCCGCCCCGGCCCGCACTCGTCGCAGCCGCCGCGGTGGGCGCCGCCGCGGCCACGGCGGGGCTCGTCTGGTTCGCCAGTCGGCGCCGCGCGACCGTGGACTGATCCCGCCCCGTAGACCCCTCAGCGCCAGGGCGGCACTCCCCAAATACAACCCGTCCGATTAGCACCTGTTTGAACCTAAAAGTAAAGAAGTGCGGCCAGGACTTCCGCTTACTCCAGGACAGGAGTACAAAGGAGTCAACGGCCCGCGAGACCAAGGACATCCGAGAGGATCACCTTTAAACGCAGTAAAGGCCCCACGGACCGAAGCATGAACATCGAGCACCCACGCGACGTCGACCCGTCGATTACGGGCCAGCCGCACCAGGTGACGGGCAACGTCCCGACCTGATGGGCAACATTTCGAGGACGCTTGGTAACCCGGTGAACATGCCAGCGGCGGTACGGATTCCGTACCGCCGCAACCCTTTTCGGGACCCTTACGCCGCGCCGCGCTGCAGCGCCTCGCAGACCGCCGTCGATTCCCTGACGCCGAGCTCGACCGCCTTGCCGCAGTGGGCGATCCAGGCGGCCATGCCTTCCGGCCTGCCGGACGCGTATCCGTCGAGGGCCGCCACGTAGGCCGCCCGCCCCAGCTCGCCGTACCCCGCCTCGGCCGGGCAGACCGACTTGGGGTCGAGGCCGCTGCCCACCAGGACGATACGTTCGGCCGCGCGGGCCACCAGGCCGTTGTGGGAGCCGAAGGGGCGGAGGCTGGCCAGTTCGCCGTGGACGACAGCCGCCGTCACCAGCGCGGGCGCCGAGCTGCCCGCGATGATCAGCTGCGAAAGCCCCTCCAGGCGGCCCGCCACCTCGTCCGCGTCCGGCACGGGAAGCTCGATCAACGGTTCGTCGACGGGCTCGCCGGCGAGTCGCGGACGGCCCGCACCCTCCGTGGAGTCGGCCGCGGCGACCAGGTGCAGACGCGCGAGCACCCGCAACGGCGACTGCCGCCAGATGGACAGGAGCTGGCCCGCCTCCGCCGTGAGCCGCAGCGCCGCGCCGACCGTGCGCCCCTCGCCATCACCGCTGAAGTCGGTGCGCCGACGCACCTCCTCGAGCGCCCAATCGGCACCGGAGAGCGCCGCCGAGCCCCGGGCGCCGCGCAGGGCGGCCTCGGAGGTGATCTCGTTGCTGCGGCGCCGCATGACCCGGTGTCCGTAGACCCGGTCCACGGCCTTGCGCACGGAGTCCACGGAGTCGGCCACGCCGGGGAGAGCCCCGAGGGTCGCGAGCGGATCGGCTGTCGTACTCATGAGTACGACCCTACGTACTTCCGGGCCCCGCTCCACGAAGGAGTGGTCTTCTTCACGCACATGCTCCACTCACCGTCAGCGAGCGACTACGCTACGTGGTTATGAAAATCGCTTTCGTAGGGAAGGGCGGCAGCGGCAAGACCACGCTGTCCTCGCTCTTCATCCGGCACCTCGCCGACACCGGTGCGCCCGTCATCGCGGTGGACGCCGACATCAACCAGCATCTCGGCCCCGCCCTGGGCCTCGACGAGACGGAGGCCGCCGACCTGCCCGCCCTGGGCGCGCGCCTGCCGCTGATCAAGGACTATCTGCGGGGCTCCAATCCGCGGATCGCCTCGGCGGACACGATGATCAAGACGACGCCGCCCGGCGAGGGCTCACGGCTCCTGCGGTTGCGCGAGGACAACCCCGTGTTCGACGCGTGCGCGCGGACCGTGGAACTCGACGACGCCGCCGTCCGTTTGATGGTCACCGGGCCGTTCACCGAAGCCGACCTCGGTGTCGCCTGCTACCACTCCAAGACGGGAGCGGTGGAGCTCTGCCTGAACCACCTCGTCGACGGCCGCGACGAGTATGCGGTCGTGGACATGACCGCAGGTTCGGACTCCTTCGCCTCCGGCATGTTCACCCGCTTCGACATGACGTTCCTCGTGGCCGAACCGACGAAGAAGGGCGTCTCCGTCTACCGCCAGTACAAGGAGTACGCCCGCGACTTCGGCGTGAGCCTCGCGGTCGTCGGCAACAAGGTGCAGGGCCAGGACGACATCGACTTCCTGCGCGAGCAGGTCGGTGACGACCTCCTGGCGACCGTCGGGCACTCGGACTGGGTGCGCGCCATGGAGAAGGGGCGCCCGCCGCGCTTCGAGCTCCTGGAGGAGGAGAACCGCCGCTCGCTGCGTGCGCTGCAGGCAGCGGTCGACGCCTCGTACGAACGCCGGGACTGGGAGCGGTACACGAGCCAGATGGTCCACTTCCACCTGAAGAACGCGCAGAGTTGGGGCAACGAACGGACGGGGGCCGATCTGGCGGCCCAGGTCGACCCCGCCTTCGTGCTCCGCGAGCGCATGGCCGCCACGGCCTGAGCCCGGGCCGGGACGCCGGGCGCTACCGCTTGTCCGCCGGAGCGCCCGGGACGCCCTTCGGGGCCGGTGCTGGCTGTGCGGAGAGGAACGCCGCCCAGCCCTCCTTCGGCGCCTTGCCGACCGGCAGCCCGGTCAGCTTCGCCAGCACCTTCGGATCCTGCGCGTCGAGCCAGTCCGCGAGCTGGCGGAAGGAGACGCAGCGCACCTCGCGCTTGGTGCAGACCGCCTCGATGGTCTCCTCGATGGCGCGCATGTACGTGCCGCCGTTCCAGGACTCGAAGTGGTTGCCGATGATCAGCGGTGCACGGTTGCCCTTGTAGGCGCGTCCGAAGCCCTGGAGCAGGCCGTCACGCATCTGGTCGCCCCAGTACTCGTGCTGGGAAGGGTCGCCGTGCGAGGTCGAACCTGACTGGTTGACCATGAAGTTGTAGTCCATGGTGAGCGTCTCGAACTTGCGGCCGGGGACCGGGACGAGCTGCATCGACAGGTCCCACAGCCCTTCCTTCTTCTTGGGCCAGACCTGGTTGTTGACGCCACTGGTGTCGTAGCGGAAGCCCAGTTCGCGGGCGGCACGCATGAAGTTCTTCTGGCCTTCGAGGCAGGGCGTGCGGGCGCCGATCAGTTCCTTGTCGTAGTCGAAGGGCAGGGGCCGCGCCTTCTTCGCGCCGGTGTTGGTCTTCCAGGCCTTCACGAAGGACTTGGCCTGAGTGATCTCGCTCTTCCAGTCCTCGACGGACCACTCGCCCACGCCGCCGCCGGTGCCGCAGAAGTGGCCGTTGAAGTGCGTGCCGATCTCGTTGCCCTCGAGCCAGGCGCCGCGGAGCTGGTCCACGGTGTCCTTGATTCCCTTGCGGTCGTTGAAGCCGATGTCCGAGCTGCCGGCCATGTGCTGCGGCGGCTTGTAGAGCTTCCGCTTCCCCTCGGGGAGCATGTACACGCCGCTGAGGAAGTACGTCATCGTCGCGTCGTTCCGCTTGGCGACCTTGCGGAAGTGCGAGAACAGCTTCTGGCTGTCCTCCCCCGCCCCGTCCCAGGAGAAGACGACGAACTGCGGGGGCTTCTGGCCCGGCTTCAGGCGGGCGGGTCTGGGCAGGTGCGGCTGTTTTCCGGTGAAGGCCGTGGAGCCGTCACCGATCATCCGGACGGCGTTCTTGGGGGCGTGAGCACCGGTGCCCTTCTTCGGGCCTTGCGTGCCTTCCTTCGCGCCGCTGCTGCCGTCGGCGCAGCCGGCCAACGCCGCTCCGCACGCCACGAGGGCGGTCAGGCTCGCGGTGATCCTCCGGGTGGCGGCCATGTTCCGCCCACCTACTTCCGTGCAAGTCGGGACATTTCCCACCGAACCTCGCACGGCATGTGGAATCTGATATTCCGACGAGCCGATTAAATTCTTTATTCACTCATCAGGGTGACTGATTGCACCATTTGCCCTGAAAATCCGTCCCAGACCTTTACTCTGGATTACGATCCATTTACCGAGAGTTGAGAAATCCCGCTGCTGCAAGCCGTGACCCACGGCCGCGCAATGCCCTCCGGAGACCTCCGGAGGACCCCTTGTCCCGCGACCGCGCTGCCCCGGAGGAGACGGGAAACATGTCTGCCTGCGTCCCCACTCGCACCCCTGACTCGGCTCACACGCCTCGCGCCAACAAGCCCCACGCACCGCCACCCGGCAAGAGGTTCCACATCGCCGGTGCCGACCTCTCCGCGTCGGTCGCCGTCTTCCTGATCGCCCTGCCGCTGTCGCTGGGCATCGCCCTGGCCACCGGAGCCCCGCTCCAGGCGGGCCTCGTCGCCGCTGCCGTCGGCGGCATCCTCGCCGGTGCGCTCGGCGGATCGCCGCTGCAGGTCAGCGGCCCCGCCGCCGGCCTCACCGTCGTCACCGCCGACCTCATCCACCGGTACGGCTGGCGGACCACCTGCGCCATCACCGTCCTGGCCGGACTCGCCCAACTCGGCCTCGGCTGCCTGCACGTGGCCCGCACCGCGCTCGCCGTCAGCCCCGCCGTCGTCCACGGCATGCTGACCGGCATCGGCGTCACCATCGCCGTCGCCCAGCTGCACATCGTGCTCGGCGGCACCCCGCAGAGCTCCGTGCTCGACAACCTGCGGGCGCTCCCCGCCCAACTGGCCGACCTGCATCCGGCAGCCCTGACGATCAGCCTGCTCACCCTGGCGATCCTGCTGCTCTGGCCACGGATTCCCGGGCGGGCCGGGCGCTTCACCCGCGTCATGCCCGCGGCCCTCATCTCCGTCGCCGCCGCGACGGCCGTCTCCGCGCTCGCCGGACTCCGGGTCGACGAGGTCGACCTGCCGTCCTGGCGCAGCCACGCACTCGTGGGGCTCCCGGAGGGGCCCGCGCTCGGCCTCGTCGCCGCCGTGCTCACCATCACACTGGTGTGCAGCGTGCAGTCGCTGCTCGGCGCCGTCGCCGTCGACAAGGTCATCGCAGGACAGGCCGAGCTCCACCCGGGCGTACGCCGCTCCGACCTGGACCGCGAGCTGCTCGGCCAGGGCGCGGCGAACATCGTGTCCGGAGCACTCGGCGGGCTCCCCGTCGCCGGGGTCGCCGTGCGCAGCATGGCCAATATCCGGGCGGGCGCCGTGAGCCGGAACTCCACGATGCTGCACGGCGTTTGGGTAGTAGTCGCCGCGCTGCTCCTCGTGCCCGTCCTGGAGCTGATCCCCCTGGCCGCCCTGGCCGCGCTCGTCATGGTCGTCGGCATCCAGATGGTCAGCCTCAACCACATCCGCACCATCACCCGCCACCGCGAGATCGTGGTCTACGCCGTCACGAGCCTCGGCGTGGTCTTCCTCGGAGTCCTCGAAGGCGTGGCGCTCGGCGTCGCCGTCGCCGTGGGCGTCTCGCTGCACCGGCTCGCCCGCACCCGCATCACCCACTGCGAGGACGCCGGCGTCCACCACGTGCGGGTGCGCGGTCAGTTGACGTTCCTCGCGGTGCCGCGACTCAGCAAGGCACTGCACCAGGTGCCCCACGGGGCCGATGTGATGGTGGAGTTGGACGGATCTTTCATGGACCATGCCGCGTACGAATCACTGCAGTGCTGGCAGGACGCGCACACCGCACATGGCGGCAGCGTCGAGGTCACCGGCCGCGCGGGGACCCGTATCTCCGTGCCCGCCGGGGGCTCGGGACCGGGAAGCCGGGAGCTGGTGGGCGCCTCCCACTCCTGTTGCAGACCGTGGGCGCCGTGGCGCAATCACCACTGCGACCGGCCGCAGGAAGAACGGCAGGAGGGACAGGAGGGGCGTCGGCCCAGCGGCCACCAACTGGCCAGCGGGATCAGCGCCTTCCAGCGGAACACGGCGCCTCATGTGCGGGGTGAGCTTGCCCGGCTCGCACGTGAGGGGCAGCAGCCCGCACAGCTCTTCCTGACCTGCGCGGACTCCCGCGTCGTCACGTCGATGATCACGTCGAGCGGGCCGGGTGACCTCTTCGTCGTCCGCAATGTGGGCAACCTGGTGCCGCTGCCGGGCGCCGAGAGCGGGGACGACTCGGTGGGCGCCGCCATCGAGTACGCGGTGGACGTGCTCAAGGTGCGGTCCATCACCGTGTGCGGGCACTCCGGATGCGGCGCCATGCAGGCGCTGCTCAACACACCGCCGGGCGGCGCTCAGACCCCGCTGAAGCGGTGGCTTCGGCACGGCCTGCCGAGCCTGGAGCGCATGGGCGCGCAGGACAGGGCGTGGGCGCGTCTCGCCGGGCGCGCGCCCGGCGACGCGGTCGAACAGCTCTGCCTCACCAACGTCGTGCAGCAACTGGAGCACTTGAGGGCGCACGAGTCGGTGGCGCGCCGACTTGCCGAAGGTGATCTTGAGCTGCACGGTATGTACTTCCACGTCGGAGAGGCGCAGTCCTATCTGCTGACGGAGGGCAGCGGTGCCGAGCCGCTTCCCGAGGAGGTCTTCGACCAGGTGGCGCCCACAGCGCATGCCGAGGCCGAGCGGACGCCCTCCGTGTGACCCCGCCGGGAAACGCACGAGTAAAGGTCTAAACCAATTTTCGGCAGACCCTTGTCACCACGGGTTGTGTCTGATGAGCTGTGGCTTCGGACACAACGGTGGCCCCCGGCAAAGCAGCGCAAGGGAGATGTCGTGAGCAACGAAAGCCTGGCCAACCTCTTGAAGGAGGAGCGTCGCTTCGCGCCGCCGGCGGAGCTGGCGGCCGCCGCCAACGTCACGGCGGAGGCGTACGAACAGGCCAAGGCTGACCGGCTCGGCTTCTGGGCCGAGCAGGCCCGCCGGCTGACCTGGGCCACGGAGCCGACCGAGACGCTCGACTGGTCGAACCCGCCGTTCGCCAAGTGGTTCGCCGACGGGAAGCTCAATGTCGCGTACAACTGCGTGGACCGTCACGTGGAGGCCGGCAACGGCGACCGCGTCGCGATCCACTTCGAGGGTGAGCCCGGCGACAGCCGGGCCATCACCTACGCCGAGCTGAAGGACGAGGTCAGCCGGGCCGCCAACGCCCTGACCGAGCTGGGCGTCCAGAAGGGCGACCGCGTCGCCGTCTATCTGCCGATGATCCCCGAGGCGGTCGTCGCGATGCTGGCCTGCGCCCGCATCGGCGCCGCCCACTCGGTGGTCTTCGGCGGCTTCTCCGCGGACGCCATCGCCAAGCGCATCGAGGACGCCGACGCCAAGGTCGTCATCACCTCCGACGGCGGCTACCGCCGGGGCAAGCCCTCCGCGCTCAAGCCCGCCGTGGACGAGGCCGTCGGCCGCGTCGAGGGCGTGCGGCACGTCCTGGTCGTACAGCGCACCAAGCAGGACGTGGCGTGGACCGAGGGCCGCGACGTGTGGTGGCACGACGTCGTCGCCAAGCAGCCGGCCGAGCACACCCCCGAGGCCTTCGACGCGGAGCACCCGCTCTTCATCCTCTACACCTCGGGCACCACGGGTAAGCCGAAGGGCATCCTGCACACCTCCGGCGGCTACCTCACGCAGGCGGCGTACACCCACCACGCCGTCTTCGACCTCAAGCCGGAGACCGACGTCTACTGGTGCACGGCCGACATCGGCTGGGTCACCGGCCACTCGTACATCACGTACGGGCCGCTGGCCAACGGTGCGACGCAGGTGATGTACGAGGGCACCCCCGACACCCCGCACCAGGGACGCTTCTGGGAGATCGTCCAGAAGTACAAGGTCAGCATCCTGTACACGGCGCCCACGGCGATCCGTACGTTCATGAAGTGGGGCGACGACATCCCCGCGAAGTTCGACCTGTCCAGCCTGCGGGTGCTCGGGTCGGTCGGTGAGCCGATCAACCCCGAGGCCTGGATGTGGTACCGCAAGAACATCGGCGGCGACCGCTGTCCCATCGTGGACACCTGGTGGCAGACCGAGACCGGCGCGATGATGATCTCGCCGCTGCCGGGCGTGACCGAGACCAAGCCGGGCAGCGCCCAGCGCGCCCTGCCGGGCATCTCCGCCACCGTCGTCGACGACGAGGCGAACGAGGTGCCTGACGGCGGCGGTGGCTACCTGGTCCTGACCGAGCCGTGGCCCTCCATGCTGCGCACCATCTGGGGTGACGACCAGCGGTTCATCGACACGTACTGGTCGCGTTTCGAGGGCAAGTACTTCGCCGGTGACGGTGCCAAGAAGGACGAGGACGGCGACATCTGGCTGCTGGGCCGGGTGGACGACGTGATGCTCGTCTCCGGGCACAACATCTCCACCACCGAGGTCGAATCCGCGCTCGTCTCGCACCCGGCGGTCGCCGAGGCGGCGGTCGTGGGCGCGGCGGACGAGACGACGGGCCAGGCCATCGTGGCGTTCGTGATCCTGCGCGGCACGGCGAGCGCCGAGGACGAGGGACTCGTCGCGGACCTGCGCAACCACGTCGGCGCCACGCTCGGCCCGATCGCCAAGCCCAAGCGGGTCCTGCCGGTGGCCGAGCTGCCCAAGACCCGATCCGGCAAGATCATGCGCCGCCTGCTGCGGGACGTCGCGGAGAACCGGGAGCTCGGTGACGTCACCACGCTCACCGATTCCTCCGTCATGGACCTCATCCAGACGAAGCTCCCGGCCGCTCCCAGCGAGGACTAGACCTCCCCGCAAGACGGCACAGGGCATCCGGCGCCAAGCGCGCCGGGTGCCCTGTTTGCACTTAGGGTGAAGATCACTGGATTCGTCCGGGCGTACGTTAGGTAAGCTAAGGATCGCGTCAACATCGCGACAAGGTGACGCGTCGAGAAGTACCTAGGTGCGCCGGGAAGTCTGGTCGGCATGTGCTCAGCCCTGCCTACCCGACCGGAGGTCGACCCACGTGTCCGCGCCCGTCCCCAGCAACAACAACCGCAAAGTGCTCGGCCGCCTCTCCCTGCCCGAGCGGAACTTCGTCGCGGAAGCCCTGCGCACCGAGACCGTCGGCGGTGTGCTGCTGCTCGTCGCCGCGGTCGCCGCGCTGATCTGGGCGAACACGGCCGGCGGATCGTACGACTCCGTTCGGAGCTTCCACCTCGGTCCCGGCTCGCTCGGGCTCGACCTCTCCCTCCAGCACTGGGCGGCCGACGGTCTGCTCGCCGTCTTCTTCTTCGTGGCCGGCATCGAACTCAAGCGTGAGCTGGTCGCGGGCGACCTGCGCGACCCCAGGGCGGCGGCGCTGCCCGTCGTCGCGGCGCTCTGCGGCATGGCGGTGCCCGCGCTCGTGTACGTCCTCACCAACACCGCGGGCGGCGGCTCACTGGACGGCTGGGCGGTACCGACCGCCACCGACATCGCCTTCGCGCTCGCGGTCCTCGCCGTCATCGGCACCTCGCTGCCGTCCGCGCTCCGCGCCTTCCTGCTGACCCTCGCCGTCGTCGACGACCTCTTCGCGATCCTGATCATCGCGGTCTTCTTCACCAGCGACCTCAACTTCGCCGCGCTCGGCGGCGCCGTCCTCGGCCTCGTCGTGTTCTGGCTGCTGCTCAGGAAGCGGGTGCGCGGCTGGTACATCTACGTTCCGCTGGCGCTCGCCATCTGGGGCCTGATGTACAACAGCGGCATCCACGCCACCATCGCGGGCGTCGCCATGGGCCTGATGCTGCGCTGCCACAAGGAGGACGACAGCGAGGAGCACTCCCCCGGCGAGCACATCGAACATCTCGTACGCCCCCTCTCCGCGGGCCTGGCCGTGCCGCTGTTCGCCCTGTTCAGCGCCGGAGTGGTGGTCACGGGTGGCGCGCTGGGCGACGTCTTCACCAAGCCGGAGACGCTGGGCGTGGTCCTCGGCCTGGTGGTCGGCAAGGCCGTCGGCATCTTCGGCGGCACCTGGCTCGCGGCGCGCTTCACCAAGGCGGAGCTGAACGACGATCTGGCCTGGCCCGACGTGTTCGCGGTCGCCTCACTGGCGGGCATCGGCTTCACCGTCTCGCTGCTGATCGGCGAGCTCGCCTTCACCGAGGACCCGCTGCTCACGGACGAGATCAAGGCGGCCGTCCTGACCGGCTCTCTCATCGCGGCGCTGTTCTCCGGGATCCTGTTGAAGGTACGCAACGCCAAGTACCGCAAGCTGTGCGAGGACGAGGAGCGCGACGACGACCTCAGCGGTGTCCCCGACATCTACGAGATGGACGACCCGGAGTACCACCACCGGATGGCCGCCATCTACGAGAAGAAGGCCGCGGAGCACCGAAGGCTTGCCGAAGTAGCGGGTGGGGAACGCGAGGATGGCAACGGTCCGGCATGATCTGAGCAGACACTTCTCAGAAGAGATCAGAAGAGAAAAAGGGGAGAACGCGATGAGCTCACCCGACGGCCCCGTCGGCGCCGAGCGCAGCCTCGGCCAACTGGTCGCCACGGCGACCGGTGAGATGTCCGCGCTGGTCCACGACGAGATCGCGCTGGCCAAGGCGCAGCTGCGGCAGGACGTCAAGCGCGGAGCGATCGGCGGTGGCGCGTTCGCCGCGGCCGGAGCGGTCCTCATCTTCTCGCTGCCCATGCTGAGTTTCGCGCTCGCATACGGCATCCGTACCTGGAGCGGCTGGAACCTCGCCGTCTGCTTCCTGCTGTCCTTCGCCGCGAACGTGCTGGTGGCCGGGTTGCTCGCGCTGATCGGCGTCGTCTTCGCGAAGAAGGCCAAGAAGGGCAAGGGCCCGCAGAAGGTCGCCGCTTCGGCCAAGGAGACGGCTGCCGTACTGGGGAACGTCAAGCCGCATCCCCGCGCGGTGGGCCCTGCGGGTGCTGTCGACGTCCGACTCGGTGAGACGGGGGCCACTGTGGCACGCTCGTCCTCATGACGGACCCCGCCGCCCAATCGGCCCAATCCTCCGCCTCGGTCGTACGCATCGAGGGACCCTGGACCCACCGGGATGTGGCCGCCAACGGTGCGCGCTTCCACATCGCCGAGATGGGGGACGGGCCGCTGGTCCTGCTCCTGCACGGCTTCCCGCAGTTCTGGTGGACGTGGCGGCACCAGATGGTGGCCCTCGCGGACGCCGGTTTCCGGGCCGTCGCGATGGACCTGCGGGGCGTGGGCGGCAGCGACCGCACACCCCGCGGCTACGACCCGGCGAACCTCGCCCTCGACATCACCGGTGTCGTACGTTCCCTCGGTGAGCCGGACGCCGCGCTCGTCGGGCACGACCTGGGCGGGTACCTCGCGTGGACGGCGGCCGTGATGCGGCCGAAGCTGGTGCGCCGCCTCGCCGTCTCCTCGATGCCGCATCCGCGGCGCTGGCGTTCGGCGATGCTGTCGGACCGCAAGCAGACCGCGTCGGCGTCGTACGTGTGGGGCTTTCAGCGGCCGTGGGTGCCGGAGCGTCAACTCATCGCCGATGACGGCGCCCTGGTGGGCCGTCTGGTGCGGGACTGGTCCGGTCCCGGCCTGCCGGACGACGAGGCGGTCGAGACGTATCGGCGGGCCATGTGCATTCCGTCGACGGCACACTGCTCGATCGAGCCGTACCGCTGGATGGTCCGGTCGATGGCGCGCCCCGACGGCATCCAGTTCAACCGCCGCATGAAGCGCCCGGTGCGGGTTCCGACGCTGCACCTGCACGGCTCGCTGGACCCCGTGATGCGGACGAGGAGCGCGGCGGGATCGGGTGAGTACGTCGAAGCGCCGTACCGCTGGCGGCTGTTCGACGGCCTCGGACACTTCCCGCACGAGGAGGATCCGGTGGCGTTCTCGACGGAACTCGTGAACTGGCTGAAGGACCCCGAGCCCGATCGCTGACGGATCCATGCGAACGTCTGTCCTACGAACGCCAATTGCCTCGCGCATAGGCCAATTGGGGCCCCTGAGCGCGATTACCGACCATGGGGCACGGGCACACGTCGGGGTATGGGCTGGACGCACGACTACAGTGACGTAGCACGCAATCGCCGCTCGGCCACAGCGCTGAACAGCCGTGAGAGGGGCGGGCCGCAGGACCCGGGTCATCACGGCCCCCCTCAGGAAATGGGCATTCCCCGCATCCTCCGCCGGAGGGCCCGCTGGGTCTCCGCGCGGCTCCGGCACACCCGCGACTGACCCCGTTCCCGTCCGGGCCCCCCGGCCGCCGCTCTAGAGCGCGCAGCCCTCGCTGTCGACCTCTTGGTTGGCGGTGCGGCCCTTCTCGATGTCCTCGCGCACCTCGTCCGCCGTCAGCGCATAGCCGGTGTCCGGGTCGTCCAGGGACTTCGCGAAGACCACGCCGTAGACCTCGCCGTCGGGCGTGAGCAGCGGGCCGCCGGAGTTGCCCTGGCGGACGGTCGCGTAGAGCGAGTACACATCACGGCGCACGATGCCCCGGTGGTAGATGTCCGGGCCCTTGGCCGTGATGCGACCGCGCACGCGCGCGGGACGCACGTCGTAGGGCCCGTCCTCAGGGAAGCCGGCGACGATGGCGCCCGCGCTGCTCGCCGCGTCCTTGGACGTGAACCGCAGGGCAGGCGCCCGCAGCGTGGGCACGTCCAGGACGGCGATGTCGCGCTCCCAGTCGTAGAGGACGACCTTCGCGTCGTAGATCTGACCCTGATCGCCTATCTGGACCGTCGGGTCGTCCACTCCGCCGACCACGTGCGCGTTCGTCATCACGCGGCGGTTCGCGAAGACGAAGCCGGTGCCTTCGAGGACCTTCCCGCAACTGCGGGCCTCACCGCGGACCTTCACGATGGAGCGCTTCGCCTTCGCGGCGACCGCGCTCTTGGCGAGCTTGGGGTCCGGAGGCTTGACCTCCGTGATGGGCTCGTCGGAGAACGGGCTGAAGACCTGCGGGAAGCCGTTGCGCGCGAGGACCGAGGAGAAGTCCGTGAACCAGGTGTCGGCCTGGCCGGGCAGGGCACGGTCGACGCCGAGCAGCACCTTGGAGTTGCGGACCTCCTTGCCGAACGTCGGCAGCGTCGCGCCCGCCAGGAGTGAGCCGATCAGCCAGGCGACGAGGAGCATCGCCACCACGTTCACCAGCGCGCCGCCCGTCGCGTCCAGGGCGCGGGCCGGCTGCCAGGTGATGTATCTGCGCAGCTTGTTGCCGAGGTGCGTGGTGAAGGCCTGCCCGATGGAGGCACAGACGATCACGATGACGACGGCGATCACCGCCGCGGTCGTACTCACCGTCGCCGCGTCGTCGTTGAGCGCGTCCCAGACGATCGGCAGGAGGTAGACGGCGACGAGGCCGCCGCCCAGGAAGCCGATCACCGAGAGGATGCCGACCACGAAGCCCTGGCGGTACCCCACGACCGCGAACCACACGGCGGCGAGCAGCAGCAGGACGTCCAGCACGTTCACCGATTCAATCCTCGCCTCGCATCGCGGCCGCCGTTCCACGCAACCTTGTCATGCGCGCCAGTCGAGCGGGACCTGCCTACTGCGGTCCCAGGGGCGCTCCCAGCCCGCGAAGTGCAGGATTCTATCGATCACGCCGGCCGTGAAACCCCAGACCAGAGCGGACTCCACGAGGAAGGCGGGGCCGCGGTGACCGCTGGGGTGGACCGTCGTCGCCCGGTTCGCCGGGTCCGTGAGATCGGCCACGGGAACCGTGAAGACCCGGGCGGTCTCGTTCGGATCGACGACGCCGACCGGCGTCGGGGTGCGCCACCAGCCGAGGACGGGCGTCACGACGAAGTCGCTCACGGGGATGAACAGGCGCGGCAGCTCGGCGAAGAGCTGGACGCCGCGGGGGTCGAGGCCCGTCTCCTCCTCGGCCTCGCGCAGCGCGGCGCGCAGGGGCCCCTCGCCCTGGGGGTCGCCGTCCTCGGGGTCGAGGGCGCCGCCGGGGAACGAGGGCTGTCCCGCGTGCGACCGGAGGGACCCCGCGCGCTCCATCAGGAGTATCTCGGGGCCCTTGTCGCCCTCTCCGAAGAGGATCAGTACGGCGGACTGGCGTCCGGCGCCACTCTCCGGAGGCAGGAAGCGGCTCAGCTGGAGCGGCTGGACGGTCTGCGCGGCATGAACGACCGGGTCGAGCCAGGAGGGCAGACCCGCGGTGCTGAGCAACTCCCCTCGGGGCTGCCGGCCCGCGTGGGTCGCTCGGGTCCCTGGGGTCCCTCGGGTCCCTGGGGTCCCTCGGGTCGTGTCGCCGTTCTCGGCGTTCGTCGCGTTCGCCTCGTTCGTCGCGTTCGTCGTCTCGCTCGCGTGCGTCATCGGCACCCCCGTCCGTCTCTGGAAAACGCTCTTTCCCCTGCGGTTCGTTCCACCCTGCGTCGGTGTCACCTCATCCCGCGGCGAGCGGGGGCGCCGGCTTGCCGGGGTAGTCCGGCGGCGGCTTGAGGCGCTGACCCGGGAAGCCGCCCATCTCGTACTTCAGCAGCTTCTTCGCCTTCTCCGGGTCGGTCTCCCCCTCCCCGTACGACGGACAGAGCGGGGCGATCGGGCAGGCGCCGCACGCGGGCTTGCGGGAGTGGCAGATGCGGCGGCCGTGGAAGATCACGCGGTGCGAGAGCATCGTCCACTCGCTCTTCGGGAAGAGTGCGGCGACCGCGGTCTCGACCTTCTCCGGGTCGGTCTCCTCGGTCCACTTCCAGCGCCGCACCAGACGGCCGAAGTGGGTGTCCACGGTGATGCCGGGGACGCCGAACGCGTTGCCGAGCACGACGAACGCGGTCTTGCGGCCCACGCCGGGCAGCTTCACGAGATCGTCTATGCGGCCGGGGACCTCGCCGCCGAAGTCGTCCCGCAGCGCCTTCGCCAGGCCCATGATCGACTTGGTCTTGGCGCGGAAGAAGCCCGTCGGTCTGATCAGCTCCTCGACCTCCTCGGGGACGGCCGCGGCCAGGTCCTCCGGGGTCGGGTACGCGGCGAAGAGGCGCGGGGTCGTCTGGTTCACGCGCAGGTCGGTGGTCTGGGCGGAGAGGACCGTGGCGACCAGGAGCTCGAAGGGGTTCTCGAAGTCCAGCTCCGGGTGCGCGTACGAATAGACGTCCGCGAGCTCCCGGTTGATCCGCCGGGCGCGGCGGACGAGGGCGGTGTGGGACTCCGGCGCCTTCTTGGCCTCGGTGGCCTTCTGGGTTGCAGCGGGCTTTGCTGCGGCGGGCTTTTTGGTTGCGGTGGCCTTCTTGGCCGGGGCAGGGGTCTTCTCGGTTGCTGCGGCCTTCTTGGCCGGGGCAGCGGTCTTCTCGGCCGCCGCGGCCTTCTTGGTCGCCGCAGCCTTCTTGGCCGGGGCAGCGCTCTTCTTGGCCGGGGCAGCGGTCTTCGCGGCGGGAGCAGCGCTCTTCTTCGCGGGCGTCACCGCCGCCGCCTTCGCCGCCGTCGTTTTCGTCGTCTTCTTCGTGCTCACAAGGCCGACCTCATCGCCGGGGACATCAAGGATTCTGTCCGATTTGTCGCTTTGTCAGGGGTGTAGGACGCGTGTTCGCCCACAGCGGAATCGCGGGGTGCGGCCACCTGCTCAGCCCCCTCGGCCTGCGCTCTCACCGGCTTTTTGGACACCCGGCCAGCCTAGAGCCCGGCACTGACATTCGTCCTTGACCCCCGGGATCGGCCCCCAATTGGCCCCCTCCCGCACAGCTTGCGACGCCGGTGCGGCAGACTTGTGACTGATCACACTGTTTGGACCGTCCGGCAAAATGGGGAACACGGACCCCTGATATGCGGGGGAATCAAGATCCCCTGAGCAGGTCGACAAGGAGAGAACTCGTGGACGACGTTCTGCGGCGCGCCCCGCTCTTCGCGGCGCTCGATGACGAGCAGGCCGCGGAGCTCCGCGCCTCCATGAGTGAGGTGACGCTCGCGCGCGGGGATGCTCTCTTCCATGAGGGTGACCCCGGAGACCGCCTTTACGTGGTCACCGAGGGCAAGGTGAAGCTCCACCGCACCTCGCCCGACGGGCGCGAGAACATGCTCGCGGTGCTCGGCCCCGGCGAGCTCATCGGTGAGCTGTCGCTCTTCGACCCGGGTCCGCGGACCGCCACGGCCTCCGCGCTCACCGAGGTGAAGCTGCTCGGCCTGGGCCACGGCGACCTCCAGCCGTGGCTGAACGCCCGGCCCGAGGTGGCCGCCGCGCTGCTGCGCGCCGTCGCCCGGCGCCTGCGCAAGACCAACGACCAGATGTCCGACCTGGTCTTCTCCGACGTGCCCGGGCGTGTGGCCCGCGCGCTGCTCGACCTGTCGCGCCGCTTCGGCGTGCAGTCCGAGGAGGGCATCCACGTCGTGCACGACCTCACGCAGGAAGAGCTGGCCCAGCTGGTCGGCGCCTCCCGCGAGACGGTCAACAAGGCGCTCGCGGACTTCGCGGGGCGCGGCTGGCTGCGGCTCGAGGCCCGCGCCGTGATCCTGCTGGACGTGGAGCGGCTGGCCAAGCGGTCGCGCTGACGCCGTATCTGTACGTGAATGGGTCCCGCCTCTTGGGAGGCGGGACCCATTCACGTTGTCCGAGCCGCGTCAGATCAGCCCGTGCTCCCGCAAGTAGTCCAGCTGCGCCCTGACCGAGAGCTCCGCCGCGGGCCACAGGGAGCGGTCCACGTCGGCGTACACGTGCGCGACGACGTCGGAGGCCTCCGCGTGACCGTTCTCCACGGCCGTCTCGACCTGGGCGAGCCGCGTGGCCCGATGGGCCAGGTAGAACTCGACGGCCCCCTGCGCGTCCTCCAGGACCGGCCCGTGGCCCGGCAGGACCGTGTGGACGCCGTCGTCGACCGCCAGGGAGCGCAGCCGCCGCAGGGAGTCCAGGTAGTCGCCGAGGCGGCCGTCGGGGTGCGCCACGACCGTGGTGCCGCGGCCGAGGATCGTGTCGCCCGTCAGGACCGCCTGATCCGCGGGCAGGTGGAAGCAGAGCGAGTCCGCGGTGTGGCCGGGGGTCGCGACGACGCGCATCTCCAGGCCGCCCGTGGTGATGACGTCGCCGGGCGCCAGCCCCTCGTCGCCGAGGCGCAGAGCGGGGTCCAGGGCCCGTACGGGGGTGCGGGTCAGCTCGGCGAAGCGGGCGGCTCCCTCCGCGTGGTCGGGGTGGCCGTGGGTGAGCAGGGTCAGGGCGACGCGTTTGCCCAGCTTCTCCGCCGTCTCGATGACGCGGCTCAGGTGGGCGTCGTCCTGGGGGCCCGGATCGATGACCACGGCGAGCGGTGAGTCCGGCTCGGACACGATCCAGGTGTTCGTGCCGTCCAGGGTCATCGCGGAGGGGTTGGGCGCGAGAACGTTGACCGCGCGGGCGGTGGCGGGGCCGCTGAGGACCCCGCCGCGGGGCTGCCCGGGGAGGGCGGCGGCATCGGTCATGCGGGGGTGACTCCTGTCTGGGGCGGGCGGGGGCCGGGCGGGGTTCGTCTGTGGCGCCGGGCCATCAGGGCACGTACGGAGGCGTGAGACGGCACGTACACGGGGCGCTCGGGCACGTAGGAGGCCACGGGAGCACGTAGGCACTCCCGGTCCGGCGACCACGTCCCCGGCGCGTCGTCACCGCTCTCCGCCCGCCCCCACCCGCTTGGTGAACTCGTCGTGCCCCGGCCAGGAGAGCACCAGCGTGTCGTTCTCCAGGCGGGCCTGGGCCAGGACCGGCGTCATGTCCTGGTCCGGGGCGGCGGCGAGGGCCGCGCGGGGCGTCGGGTGGGCGCTCAGGGACCGCAGGGTCGCGATGGTGGGCGGCATCATCAGGAGTTCGCCGTCGTCGTAGCGGTCGGCCGCCTCCGAAGGACGGATCCAGACCGTGCGGTCAGCCTCCGTGGAGGCGTTGCGCGTGCGTTGGCCCTCGGGAAGCGCGGCCACGAAGAAGAACGTGTCGTAGCGCCTGGGCTCGAACTCGGGAGTGATCCAGCGCGCCCACGCGGCGAGCAGGTCGCTGCGCAGGTACAGGTTCCGGTGGTCGAGGAACTGCGCGAAGGAGAGCTCGCGCGCCACCAGAGCCTCGCGGTCGGACTCCCAGTCGTCGCCCGTGGTGTCACCGACGACCGTGTCCGGCGTCCGCCCCGCGAGCAGGACACCCGCTTCCTCGTACGTCTCTCGGACCGCGGCACAGACGATGGCCTGGGCCTCGGCTTCGTCGTCGACGCCGAGGCGGGCCGCCCAGGACGCGCGCATGGGGCCCGCCCAGCGCACCAGGTGGTCGTCGTCGCGCGGGTCGACGCCGCCGCCGGGATACGCGTACGCGCCTCCGGCGAAGGCCATGGAGGCGCGTCTGCGCAGCATGTGTACTTCCGGCGCGCCGTTCCCCGCCTCGTCCCGCCCGTCCCTGAGCAGCATGACGGTCGCGGCGCGGCGCGGGGTCGCCGGCGTCAGCTCACCGCTCGCCAGGGCGCGGATGCGGTCGGGCCACTCCGGGGGGTACCACTGCCCATTTGCCATGGGCGGAGGCTATCCCCTGGTGAGCTGATGTTCGAGAGGCAACTATCGGTGCCTACAGGGGCCCCGGTACGCAAGACCGGCGCCCCTGAACGGCCGAAAACCGGTCACGCCTCGGTCAGTTCCACCTGGAACTCGACCTCGACCGGAGCGTCCAGCGGCAGCACGGCGACGCCGACGGCGCTGCGGGCGTGCACGCCCTTGTCCCCGAGGACCTCGCCGAGGAGCTCGCTCGCGCCATTGATCACGCCGGGCTGGCCCGTGAAGTCCGCGGCCGACGCGACGAAACCGACGACCTTCACGACGCGCGCGATGCGGTCCAGGTCACCGGCGACCGACTTGATCGCGGCAAGCCCGTTCAGCGCGCAGGTGCGGGCCAGGTCCTTGGCCTCCTCCGGGGTCACCTCGGCGCCGACCTTGCCGGTCACCGCGAGCTTGCCCTCCACCATCGGGAGCTGGCCCGCGGTGTAGACGTAGACACCGGACTGAACGGCCGGCTGGTACGACGCCAGCGGCGGCACGACCTCCGGCAGCGTCAGTCCGAGCTCGGCGAGCCGGGCCTCGACTGCGCCGCTCATGCCTGCTTCTCCCGCTTCAGGTAGGCCACGAGCTGCTCGGGGTTGTTCGGCCCGGGCACGACCTGGACCAGCTCCCAGCCGTCCTCGCCCCAGGTGTCAAGAATCTGCTTCGTGGCGTGGACGAGCAGAGGCACGGTTGCGTATTCCCACTTGGTCATATGGCCGACTGTAGTCGCTGTGAGGCACTGCTCAGGGTGGGCTCCTGCATGGTCCGGGCGGCGACTGGTTAGGCTCGGAAGGGTGAGCAGGCTCCAGGTCGTCAGTGGCAAGGGCGGTACCGGCAAGACCACGGTGGCCGCGGCCCTCGCGCTCGCCCTCGCGACGGAGGGCAAACGCACCCTCCTCGTGGAGGTCGAGGGCAGGCAGGGCATCGCGCAGCTCTTCGAAACCGAAGCGCTGCCCTATGAGGAGCGGAAGATCGCCGTCGCTCCCGGGGGCGGGGAGGTGTATGCCCTCGCCATCGACCCCGAGCTCGCGCTGCTCGACTACCTCCAGATGTTCTACAAACTGGGGGGAGCGGGACGCGCCCTGAAGAAGCTCGGGGCCATCGACTTCGCCACCACCATCGCGCCCGGACTGCGGGACGTGCTGCTGACCGGCAAGGCCTGTGAGGCCGTGCGCCGGAAGGACAAGCGCGGGCGGTACACGTACGACTGCGTCGTGATGGACGCCCCGCCGACCGGTCGCATCACGCGCTTCCTGAACGTGAACGACGAGGTCGCCGGGCTCGCGAAGATAGGGCCGATACACAATCAGGCGCAGGCCGTCATGCGGGTCCTGAAGTCCCCGGAGACGGCCGTTCACCTGGTGACCCTGCTCGAGGAGATGCCAGTCCAGGAGACCGCGGACGGGATCGCCGAGCTGCGGGCCGCGCAGCTGCCCGTGGGCCGCGTCATCGTCAACATGGTGCGTCCGGCGCTGCTGGGCGACGCCTCCCTGGAACTGGGCCTCGACCGCACGCCCCGTACGGCCATCGCCAAGACGCTGTCCGCCGCCGGACTCGGCGGAGCGCGGCGCGGCGGCGGCGCGGAACGGCTGGTCGACCCGCTCCTGGAGCAGGCCGCGGAGTACGCCGAGCGGTACGCCCTGGAGCGCGACCAGCGCGCCGAGCTGACCGAGTTCGGCCAGCCGCTGCACGAACTGCCGCTGCACGCGGGCGGAATGGACCTCGCGGGCCTGTACCAGCTCGCCACGGCACTGCGGAAGCAAGGGATCTCATGACCAGGGACCGCGGCACGACCAGGGACCGGACGCCCCAGGAACCGGCACGCTCCCTGGCACCCCATCGCACGCTCGACGTGGACGCCCTGATCGACGACCCGAAGACCCGCATCGTGGTCTGCTGCGGCTCCGGAGGCGTCGGCAAGACGACCACGGCCGCCGCCATCGGGCTGCGCGCGGCGGAGCGTGGCCGCAAGGTCGTCGTGCTCACGATCGACCCTGCGCGCAGGCTCGCGCAGTCCATGGGCATCGACTCGCTCGACAACGTCCCGCGCCGGGTCAAGTCCATCGAACCGATGGAGACAGACGGGTCCGGCGACGGTGCGGCGGGCTCGGGCGAGCTGTACGCCATGATGCTCGACATGAAGCGCACCTTCGACGAGATCGTCGAGGCGCACACGGACAAGGAGCGCGCGAAGGCGATCCTCAACAACCCCTTCTACCAGTCGCTCTCCGCGGGCTTCGCCGGCACGCAGGAGTACATGGCGATGGAGAAGCTGGGGCAGCTGCGGTCCCGGGACGAGTGGGACCTGATCGTCGTGGACACGCCACCTTCGCGCTCGGCCCTCGACTTCCTCGACGCCCCCAAGCGCCTCGGGTCCTTCCTGGACGGGAAGCTGATCCGGCTCCTGATGGCGCCGGCGAAGGTGGGCGGCCGGGCCGGGATGAAGTTCCTGAACGCCGGTATGTCGATGATGACGGGGGCCCTCGGCAAGCTGCTCGGCGGTCAGCTCCTGCGTGACGTGCAGATGTTCGTGACGGCCATGGACAGCATGTTCGGCGGTTTCCGTACGCGGGCCGATGCCACGTACCGGCTGCTGCAGGCGCCCGGCACGGCGTTCCTGGTGGTCGCCTCGCCGGAGCGGGACGCGCTGCGGGAGGCCGCGTACTTCGTGGAGCGCCTGGCCGCGGACGACATGCCGCTCGCGGGTCTCGTGCTGAACCGTGTGCACGGCAGCGGTGCCGCTCAGCTGTCGGCCGAGCGGGCGCTGGCCGCCGCGGAAAATCTTGAGGAGAGCGGCATTGTGGATCAGGAGGACGGGAAGGTAGCTGTTCGTAACTCCCCCGAGAATGACGCGACTTCAGAGAATCCCGCGCCGTCCGACGCAGCGAACTCCACGCCTTCCGAGGACCCCGATCCCTCCGGGGCCCCCGATCCGTCCGGGAACCCCGATCCCTCCGGGAACGCCGAAACTTCCGCGAACTCCGAAACTTCCGCGAACTCCGAGTCCTCCGACCCGTCCGTCGAGCAGCTGACCGCGGGTCTGTTGCGGCTGCACGCGGAGCGCATGCAGCTGCTCAACCGTGAGCAGCGCACGCGTGACCGTTTCACCGCGCTCCACCCCGAGGTGGCGGTGGCCGAGGTGGCCGCGCTGCCCGGTGATGTTCATGACCTTGCGGGGCTCCGGGCCGTAGGGGACCGGCTGGCAGGCTGACGGAACGTGGGGTTCGTCGGCCCGGATGCCCGGTTGTGGGGCTGCCCGGCTGCGGGGCGCTGGGCCCCGCCCGTCGGTTCTTGCCAGGTTCTTCCCGGGGGCCCTTTCGGGTTCACCCGGATCTTTCGCGTCCCGACGGCCTACCCGACCGCCGCGTAGCTCTCGTACGTCTCCTCGTCCTCCAAGTCCACGGGCAGCAGGCCCGCACCGCGCTCGTACTCGGAGCGCGCTGTCTCCAGGAGCCTGCGCCATGAGGTGACGGTGGGACGCCTGCGCAGCAGTGCGCGGCGCTCTCGCTCCGTCATGCCACCCCACACGCCGAACTCGACGCGATTGTCCAGCGCGTCGGCCAGGCACTCGGTCCGCACCGGACATCCGGTGCACACCGCCTTGGCCCTGTTCTGCGCTGCTCCTTGAACGAACAGTTCATCCGGATCGGTAGTGCGGCAGGCCGCCTGCGCACTCCAGTCGGTTACCCAGCCCATACCGGCGCCGTCCTCTCCCGAATCGAGGCTCCCCCACGGCGGCAGCGGCATATGCACCGCCGCCAGTTGAGGACGTTACGGAAGGTGGGCACAGCGCAACACCCCCTTCGGGCCCAATCTTGAATGGCCCGAACGGACTATGCGTAAGCGGCAGATCACCCGACGGAGTGAGCGGGCGACATCCGTGAGGAACCCGGCATTCCGGGACAGTTCAGTTGAGTCACAACGGACACCGGGCGCCACATAAGGCGAATTCGGACATGATTCCGTCGGAATGTAGAGCGAGCAGGGCTTGTTGCCGAACCACTCTGCTGTGACAGTTGGGAGCAGCTTAGGCCAAGGCATTAAGGCCTGTCCGGCGAATCAGAACGTAGGCTGCCCTCATGGGAAAGAAGCGCTCGGGCGGTGGTCTGTCACCTACTCAGCAGGCCGCGAAGTTCCTCGGAGTCAGCGTTCTGGCGGGTGCGGTGCTCGCCGGGATCGCCCTGCCCGCCTTCGGGGCGCTGGGCCTCGCGGCCAAGGGCTCGGTGGAGGGGTTCGACGAGATCCCCGCCAACTTGAAGCAGCCGCCGCTCAGTCAGCGCACGACCATCCTGGACAACAAGGGCGGGCAGATCGCCACGGTCTACTCGCGTGACCGCACGGTCGTCCCGCTCAAGAACATCTCGCCGTACATGCAGAAGGCGATCGTCGCGATCGAGGACGCCCGCTTCTACGAGCACGGCGCGGTCGACCTCAAGGGCATCCTGCGCGCGCTCAACCAGAACGCGCAGAGCGGCGGCGTCTCGCAGGGCGCGTCCACGCTCACGCAGCAGTACGTGAAGAACGTGTTCGTCGAGGAGGCCGGGGACGATCCGACGAAGGTCGCCGAGGCCACGCAGCAGACGATCGGCCGCAAGGTCCGCGAGCTGAAGTACGCGATCCAGGTCGAGGAGGAGCTGGGCAAGAAGCGGATCCTCAAGAACTACCTGAACATCACCTACTTCGGGCAGCAGGCGTACGGCATCGAGGCCGCCGCCCAGCGGTACTTCTCCAAGCACGCCAAGGACCTGAAGGTCCAGGAGGCCGCGCTCCTCGCCGGCATCGTGCAGTCGCCGAGCCGGTACGACCCGGTGAACGACGCGGCCGAGGCCACCAAGCGACGCAATGTCGTGCTGCAGCGGATGGCCGAGACGCACGACATCACGCAGGCCGAGGCCGACGAGGCCAAGAAGACCGACCTCGGGCTGAAGGTGAGCCGCCCCAAGAACGGCTGCATCACCTCGGCCAGGGGCGCCGGCTTCTTCTGCGACTACGTGCGCGAGGTGTTCCTCAACGACCCGGTCTTCGGCAAGACGAAGGAGGACCGGGCCAAGGTCTGGAACCGGGGCGGTCTGAAGGTCCGTACGACCTTGGATCCGCAGGCGCAGGACTCGGTGCAGGCGTCGATCAAGAACCACGTGAACAAGACCGACGACGTGGCGACCGCCGCCAGCATCGTCGAGCCGGGCACGGGCAAGATCCGCGGCATGGGCCAGTCGCGTCCTTACGGCTTCAAGAAGGACGAGACCACGATCAACCTCTCCGTGGACCACTCCATGGGCGGCGGCGCCGGCTACCAGCCCGGTTCGACGTTCAAGCCGATCGTCGCGGCGGCGGCCCTGGAGGGCGGCAAGTCGGCGGGGCAGAGCTACTCGTCCCCGTACGAGATGCCGTACCCGGAGCGGGTGTCCGCCTGTGGCGGCAAGCAGTGGGTGAACTCGGGCAACGCGAAGCTGACCAATGAGAACGAGGCCGAGGTCGGTCCGTACGGCATGCGGGAGGCGACCGCGAAGTCGGTCAACACCTACTACGTGCAGCTCATCGGCGACATCGGCATCTGCCCGGTGACGAAGCTGGCCGCCAAGATGGGCGTCGAGCGCGCCGACGGCAGGAAGATGGACCAGGCGCCGTCGATCGCCCTCGGCACGCAGGAGATGTCGCCGCTGACGATGGCGGGCGCGTACGCGACGTTCGCCTCGCGCGGCACGTACTGCACGCCGATCGCCATCGAGTCGATCGCCACGCTCGGCGGCAAGTCGCTGCCGGTGCCGAAGTCGACCTGCTCGCGCGCGATGTCGGAGAGGACCGCCGACACCATCAACACGCTCCTCAAGGGCGTGGTCGAGGACGGTACGGGCAAGCAGGCCGGTCTCGGCTCCCGCGCGAGCGCGGGCAAGACGGGTACGACGGACTACCGCTACGCCGCCTGGTTCGTGGGCTACACCCCGAACCTGTCGGGCGCGGTCTGGGTCGGCGACCCGATGCACAAGCGGCGCATGGTCGACATCACCATCGGCGGCGTCCCCTACGGCAAGGTCTTCGGTGGCGAGGTGCCCGGTCCGATCTGGCGCGACGCGATGAACGGCGCGCTCGCGGGCACGCCCGCGCCGAACTTCAACACCGTCCACATCCCCGGCGGGGACAAGGACAAGGACGAGGACCACGGGGGCGGTGGCGACGGCCACGACGACGGCAGGCCGGGCGGTGACGGCGGCGGTCTCGGCGGCGGTGGCAACGGCGGCGGCGGTAATGGTGGCGGCGGTAATGGTGGCGGCGGCGGGGGCGGGAACCCCTGGCCCGACATCTCGATTCCGTCGGATGTGCTGGGCGGGAACGGCAACGGCAACGGAAACGGTGGGAACGGTTTCGGGGGCGGGATCGGTGGTGGCTGGCGGAGGTAGCTCCAGCCGGCTCGACGGTTGTACGTGAATGAGGGCGCCCCCTTCAGCAGGGGGCGCCCTCATCGTCGTACGGGACGGAAGCGGGGGGCGTGCCGCGTACCGCCTGCCGCACGTCGTCCGTCGTCCGTCGTCCGTCGTCCGTTGCTCAGCCCGCGAGGAGCTTCTTCACCGTGGCGGCGACGCGGCCGCCCTCGGCCAGGCCCGCGACCTTCGGGTTCACGAGCTTCATGACCTGGCCCATGGCGCGCGGCCCCTCGGCACCGCCGGCCTTGGCCTCGGCGACGGCCTCGGCGACGATGGCCCGCAGCTCGTCGTCGGAGAGCTGCTTCGGCAGGTACTCGGCGAGGATCTCGCCCTCCGCCTTCTCCTTCGCCGCCTGCTCGGCACGGCCGCCGTCGGCGAAGGCCTCCGCGGCCTCACGGCGCTTCTTGGCCTCGCGGGCGATCACCTTCTGCACCTCGTCGTCGGAGAGCTCACGGGCCGTCTTGCCCGAGACCTCCTCCTTCGTGATCGCGGTGAGGGTCAGCCGGAGCGTCGAGGAGCGCAGCTCGTCGCGCCCCCGGATCGCGGCGGTGAGGTCTTCGTGCAGCTTCGACTTGAGCGTGGTCATGTGTTGATTGTGGCAGGTGCGGACGATTCTCCGCCCATCGATTTCCCGGGGGTCGATTCCCTTGGGCCGCGGGCCGGTTGCTCCAGGACTGCCCCTCAGGGGTTGCCGCTCGGGTCTGACACGATGGAGGGATGCGCGCGCGATACGCAGTACCCCTGGGCATCACGGCGACGGCTGCGGCCGGTCTCGCCTATTCGGTGGGCGTCGAGCCCCGTTCCTTCCGGCTGAGGCGGGTCACGGTGCCCGTGCTGCCGCCGGGGATGCGTTCCCTGCGGGTCCTCCAGGTCTCCGACATCCACATGGTGTCCGGGCAGCGCAAGAAGCAGCGGTGGCTGCGTTCGCTGGCGGGCCTGCGACCCGACATCGTGATCAACACGGGCGACAACCTGTCCGACCCGGAGGGCGTCCCGGAGACGCTGGACGCGCTCGGGCCGCTGATGGAGTTCCCCGGGGCGTACGTCTTCGGTTCCAACGACTACTACGGCCCGAAGCCGCGCAACCCCGGCCGCTACCTGATCGAGAAGGTGCAGGGCAGGCACGGCCTGAACGGCAACGCGCCGGCTGTGGGTGTTCCCCGCAACCCCTGGGAGGGCCTGCGCGACGGTTTCGACGCGGCGGGCTGGGTGAACCTCACGAACACGCGGGGCGCGCTGAAGATCGACGGCTACGAGATCGCGTTCACGGGCCTGGACGACCCGCACATCAAGCGGGACCGATACGCGGAGGTGGCGGGCGGTCCGGAGGCGGGCGCCGACTTCTCGATGGGCATCGTGCACGCGCCGTACCTGCGGTCGCTGGACGCCTTCACGGCCGACGGCTACCCGCTGATCCTCGCGGGGCACACGCACGGCGGGCAGCTCTGCATCCCCTTCTACGGCGCCCTGGTCACCAACTGCGACCTGGACACGGACCGCGTGAAGGGCCTCTCCCGGCACGAGTCCGAGGGCCGGACGTCGTACCTCCACGTGTCGGCGGGGTGCGGGGCGAACCGTTATACGCCGATGCGGTTCGCGTGCCCGCCGGAGGCGACGCTGCTGACGCTGACGGCGCGGGACTGAGAGGGCGCAGACGTACGCACGGAAGGCACGCTTCCGGCGAGCGTGCCTACGGTGGAGGCATGATCGCGCCGACTTCTTCGAGGGACAGGGACCGGGACAAGGGCAGGGGCAGGGGCAGGGGTACGAGCGGGGGCCGAGGCACGGGTACGGGCGTGGGCACGGGCGTGGGCATGCGCACGGGCGTCCCTGCGGAGGCGGTCGTGCCCCCGGTCCGCCGCCCCTTCGTGGCCGCCTTCCGTGCGCTGATCGTGCTCGCCGCGGTGACCGGGGCCGTCATCGACCTGGTCATCGGGGACCCGCTGCGCGTCCTCAGCTACTTCACGGTCCAGAGCAATGTGCTGGTGGCGGTGGTGCTGGGGCTCTCCGCACGGCGCTCGTGGAAGGGCAGGCCTCCCCTCCCACCGTGGACGACGGCCGGCACGCTGCTCTTCATCCTGATCACGGGCCTCGTCTACCACCTCATCCTGGCGAACGACGCGAGCGGCTTCTCCATGACGGAGGGCGCAGCCGCCTTCTCCAGCTGGCACTCCGCCTCCAACCAGCTCCTGCACACGGTGACGCCGATCGGCGTGGCCCTCGACTGGCTCCTGCTCACCGGGCCGGGCGGCCTGCGCCCGCGCCACGCGGGCCTGTGGCTGCTCTACCCCCTCGCCTACCTGGCCTTCGCCCTGACCCGCGGCGCGATCATGACCCCGGGCCCGATGTCCCGCTACCCCTACCCGTTCCTCGACGTCGATCTGCACGGCTACCCCGGCGTCCTCGGCAACGCCGTCATCTTCGGCCTGGCCTTCTACGCCCTGGCCCTCCTGATCGTCGGCCTCGACCGCATCCGGCCGGTCCCGCGAGCCCCCGGGAGCGGTCCGGCGAAAACCGGATTTCGTCTCCGGCCGCCGGTCCGCTAAAGTAATCGATGTCGCCACGACCTGCCCGTCAGGCCGGTGGAGCAACGACATCGGGGTGTAGCGCAGCTTGGCAGCGCGCTTCGTTCGGGACGAAGAGGTCGTGGGTTCAAATCCCGCCACCCCGACAGCTGTAAGACCAGGTCAGGGGCCTGATCCGCGAGAGCGGGTCAGGCCCCTGAGTGGTTTCTGGAGACGATCTGGGAGCCGTTTGGGAGCCGACTTCCGAAAGTCGGCTCCGACTGACACCAGTGAGCGGTAAGCGCCCAGTCGGCGTCTCCCTCTTGCCTTACACCGCCGACTGTCAGTGGCAGTCCATACGCTGGGATGCGCTTGGCCGCACCGCACGCCTCCCAGGAGCGCTTATGGAACACGCCTATTACGACCTCGGCAGCCTCAAGAGAGGTTCCACAGTCGTCGTCACCTTGCGCAACCAAGCCAATGTCCAGGTGATGACGCGCAGCGAGTACAACAAGTACAAGTCGGGGAAGAGGTACCGATACCTGGGCGGTCGCGTCAATCGGTCCCCTCACCGGATCGCCATCCCGAGTAACGGACACTGGGTCGCGGCCATCGACCTCGGCGGCCGCACCGGCCGCATCACCTCATCGGTTCAGGTTCAACCGCCTCCGCTGGGCTTCCTGCCCCCAGCCCGCAACGAGCACGGCAGCCCGGCCCGCTCCGTCGCGGTCCATGAGCCGGAGGAGCCCCCTGGCGACGTGCTTGGCGGCCAGACCTGGGACGTCTTCATCTCCCATGCGTCCGAGGACAAAGGAGCTGTTGCCCGCCCCCTTCGAGACGCACTGACCACGCTAGGCGTGACTGTCTGGCTCGACGAAGCCCAGATGCGGATCGGCCACAGCCTCCGCCGCAAGATCGATGAAGGGATTAGAGCAAGCCGAATCGGCATCGTCGTGCTCTCGGCCCCCTTCTTCGCCAAGGGCTGGACCAACCACGAACTCGACGGACTCATCACCCGTAACGTGGCCGGGGAGCAGTCGCTCCTGCCGATCTGGCACAACCTGCACGTTGAAGACGTCCGGCGCTACAGCCCCTCCCTCGCAGACAAGGTGGCGATGAGCACCAGCGACTATTCCATCGGGGAGATCGCACGACAGATCGCTGACGTGGTACGAGAGGAAGAAGCCGCTTAGCCCACGAACACAACCGCCGACTCGGCTACCGACGCGCCCCTTCCAGAGTGGCATGATCACGTTCACCGGAGCGGAGTCCAACCCTCCGGGGGCACCAGGTGGCCGCCGTGTGCCAGCGAGGGCCACCAGATAATACGAAGCGTCAGCGCGTGAGGAGTCCGGTGGCCAGGCAGAGTGGACGCGAGGGCAACAGCACGGTTCGAATAGGTTTACGCATGGTGTTAGCCGGTCTCATAGGCAGCGTGATCGGCATTGCAACGTATTCCATCAGTCAGACTGGTGGGCAGCAATTGTCGATCATCGTGGGGTGCCTCACCGGTGTGGCCGCAGCACTTGGCCTGGAGCTGTATCGCAGGACTGCTCAGCTGACCGAGGTCCGCCTCGTCCTTTTCGGCAACGAGATGTCGTTCATCACTAAGACGGACATGCGTCAGGCCGCTCAGAGGATGTTCTTCCAAGCCGCCACCCGGGTGGCTACTCGCCCGCTGGAAGAAGGGAGCGGGAACCTACGCGAGGCCCTGACCTCTCTCAATACGCTCTTCGACCTCTATCGCGATCCGCTAGAGGGCCATACGACCCCTCCTCCACCTGCCAAGGGGGACTCGGTGTACGAACTAGCCCTAGACATGCTCAACTTCGAGTTAGCTCCGTTCCTGGCCAAGTGGCACCCAAGCCTGCAGCGTTTCGAGGAAAGCCACCCTGAAAAGGACGAATCCGAGTGGTTGGAGAACACCGCGTTCCGCACAGAACTTCGCCAACTGCAGGAACGCCTGCGGCCGTACGTGATCGGGCTCGGAGAGATCGCTGGTATCCGTGATCCGGAGCGGCATCTGCGCCCTTCGGAGCGTTCCACGCAGCCCCGTCTTACGGTGCCCCAACAGGATGGGACACGGCCCGGACCGCAGGAGTGACGATACGGCAGGTCGCGCAGCGGTCGCGATGGCACATGAAGACAAGGTGACAATCTCGATGGCGCAGGAGTTGGCGGGCCAGACCCGGCCGGCGAAGCTCCGAAGTAGTCCTCTTGTCAGTCGTCATGCCCATCGCGAAACGCGACCCCACTGCGACTACCTTCGTCTTGCAATTCTGCGCGCTTGCAAAATCTCGTCGAGCACCTGCACCGGCGAACGAGGGAACATCGCCAGCCGAGTCTCAAGTGCTGCCTCCCACTGCTCGGTCAGGCCCAATATCAGTCGTTTGCGCATGCCCAGTGTGACGTGCGCATAGCGAGCCGAGACCGAGCCGTCGATGTGGCCCATGCGGTCGTCCATAAGGACCTTCTCGGTGCCGAGGTCCTCCATCATCGTCCGGTGGGTGTGGCGCAGGCCATGGGGTGTGAGGCCCTTGGCGATCGGGATCCAGCAGGCGTCGGCCCGGTCGGCGGCGCCGCGGCCTCGGGCTGGGATGCCGGGCCAGGGCTCGCTGAGGATCGGCACCGGGCGGGCCTCCTGGGGTGCCTTCTTCGGGTACCAACCGGAGACCGCCGGGGTGAACAACCAAGTGGCGAAGCCGTTTCGGCGCCAGTGGGCCGCGTGCTCCGATGTGGTGCCGTCACGTACGAAGCCGAGGTCGGCGATCGCCTGCTCGACGCGGGCTCGGGTGTCCTCGCGTACGCGGTCGGAGTGGTTGAGGACGTTGGAAACCGTGCCGGTGGAGACTCCGGCGCGGCGTGCGACATCGGCCAGCTTCGCGCCCAGGTGGCCGCCGGTGCGGGCTGCACCCTGGCCCCTGAAGACGTACGTCCTGCCGTGGCAGGGGCACGGCAGGGGCTTCGTACGGGCGATGTGGTTGAGGACCAGGGCGGACAGCCAGTCCGGCGAGTCGATGGTGCGGTAGCTGTCGTCCTTGGGCGGGCAGCGCACCAGCTCGCCGGTGTCGAGCTCGTACAGCTGCCACTCGACGCGGAAGGCGCGGGGGCGGACGAATTCCGTTTCCAGGCCGACGATTTCGCCCCAGCGCTTGCCGGTGTAGCCCTTGAGGACTGTGGCGACGAACTCGTCGTCGCGGCCTGAGAGCAGGGACGCCCGCTCAGCGGTGAGCAGGATGCCGAGCGCGTCGGTGACGACCTTCTCCGGGCCGCGGTCGCGGGAGCGGCCGGCGCGCTTGCCGCGCCCGCGTCGCCTGGCGGCCGGGTTGGACGTGATCAGGCCCTCGTCGATCGCATCCTCGAAGATCAGGTGGAGCGTGGAGCGCCAGGTCTTGACGCTGGAGGCCGCGTACGCGGCCCGCTCCTTCTTCTCCCACAGCTCGACGTCCGTGCGCAGGATGCCCGCGAGCGACTTGCCCCCGAAGTCAGGGAGCAGGTGCTCCTCGATGTGGCGCTTGTAGTTCTGCATCGTCGAGGCGGCCAGGTCCTGGGCGGCGTACCAGCGGCTCGCGTACTCGCCGAAGGTCTCCTGGCCGAGTGCCGGGTCGCGCCAGTCTCCGCGCCGGTACTTGTTCTCCGCCTCACTCGCGGCACGCTGGGCCTCGCCCTTGGTGGCGAACTTGATCGCCTTGCCGTTGTCGTCGGCGACCGTGAGGTGCTTGCCGGGCGCGATCTTGTACCGGCCGCGCCAGTAGTTTCCGCGCTTCTCCGCGAAACCCACGTATTCCTCCCCTTCCTGTGTCGTCGACTAGGCGGCGGTCCCGAACTGGCTCTGACGGGCTCGGCGTGGTGGCCGGGCGCGCAGGCGAGCCGTGGACGCGGCAGACGACGGAGAAGGCTGAGATGAGGGGGACTTGGGCGCAGGCGGAGCTCCGGCTCGCTGCCGCGGAATTGCGGGGCGGGTCTCGTGCATGCGGATGATCTCCGCTAGGTGCTCGTCGGTGAAGCGGTAGGCACGACCGACCCTCGTGAAGGGGATGAGCCGTCGGCGGGCGCGGTCCTTGACCCACCAGGCCGAGCAGCCGAGTACGTCGGCGATCTCCTCGGGGACGTAGAGGCGCGGCAGCGAGGAGCCGCCTTCGGGGCGGAGCGGAGCAGGCGTGGGCGCGGCGGGTATTGCGGCTTGGGGCAAGAGTGAGGGGTCCTTACGTAGGCGGTGCTGTGGGGCATGAGTTGGGATGCCCGCGATCACAGCGCGGTGTCGCCCTCCAGGAGGGCGAAGGGCGGGACGTGGAGGGCCTGGGCCAGGGCAGCGAGGTCGTCGATGTCGCAGCGACGCTGGGCGCGTTCGATACGGGAGAGCGCCGTGTTCGACATTGGGTGGCCAAGAGCGGTGATGCGGGCAGCAAGCTGGCGTTGGGAAAGTCCCCGCTCGGTGCGGAGCATTTCGATGGTGCGGGCGGTCCGGATTCCTGCTGGACCGATTTCAATGGGTCGGGCTGCCATGGGTTTTTTGTAGCTCGCCTTCTCCGGTTTCGCTAACCGGGGATCGTCTGCTATAAAGCGCCGCCGCGATTCCCAAACCGGCAACTCGGGCATTCAGGGGGTCGGGGGTGGAATGCCCGACCCTGCCCTGACGTGCGGTGTTGTGTTGTAGCTTCCCCGGCAGCGGGCCGTCAACTGTGCGGCAATGTGATCCTTCTGGCTCGGCTAATTGTGCCGACGATTTCGGCGACCGGGGATCACGTCTTACTGTTTTGGCGGGGCGCCGCCCGCCTCATTTCCAGCGGCATTTCTGCCGTGAGAGATGGGGGTGGACTTATGCGGTGGGGTGTGGCTGTGTTGACGACACCCCCGGATACGCGGATGCCTGCGGCGCACGCCACGCCGTAGGTCACGAACCGCCCCTCTCCCCTCCCCCGACCAACGACGGTGAGCCCTGCCCAACCGCCCGGCCACCGAGTGAGGACACCCACCTGCCTTGGCACGGATACGCACCATCAAGCCGGAAGCCTTCATCTCTGAGTCGCTGGCCGAGGTCTCGATCTCCGCGGAACGGACCTTCTTCGGGCTCCTCACCCAGGCCGACGACCACGGCCGCTTCCGCGACCAAGCTGCCGTCATCGCCGGTGCCCTGTGGTCACTGCGCCCCGAACACGGCCCGCTGGCGGTCGAGGACGACCTCACCCAGCTCGCCGGAGCCGGCCTGATCTGCCGCTACGAAGGCGACGACGGCAAGAACTATCTGCACATCGTCACCTGGACCAAGCACCAGAAGATCAACCGGCCTAGCGGCAGCCGCTGCCCCGCCTGTCCGCGCCACGAGGGCGGACGGCCCGCGCAGCCCTCCGGGAGCCGGCACGCAGGACTCACGGAGCCTTCGGTGAGCTCTCCCGGAGTCCTCGCTGAGGAGTCGCGCACTCTGCGGGAGCCTTCGCTGAGGAGCGGCGAACCCGCAGCTCATGATGGTTTCAGTGAGGCATCACCGAACATTGCGGGAGGGCTCACTGAGGACTCAGTGAGCCCTCATGGTCCGGATCTAGGACCTAGGATCCTGGATCTAGGATCACCTCCGGTGGAGGGCGCGAGCGCCCCCGTACCCGAGTCCGTCTCGGCCAAGGCGCTCATCGCCGAGTACGCCACCGCATGCGCCAACCGACCGCCCAGCAGCTTCCTGGGGCATCTCGGCAAGGAGACCGCCCGCCTGCTCGCCGAAGGCATCGACGCGGCATACGTGCGCGCCGGTCTCGAGCGGCTGCGTGCCAAGGGCCTGCATCCCAGCGTCCTGCCGAGTCTGGTCAACGAGGCCATGAACCCGCCCGCGTCGAGCGGCACGTCCGCAGGGCACCGGCCGTGGACCAACCCGGTCGACGCGCAGGCCGCGTACGGGGGTGAGCTGTGACCACGGCGACCTCTGCGTTCTCTGCCCGCGAGCCACGCCAACTGGGCGGCGCCGTGGCCAAGCTGGAGGCGATCCTTGCCGCCCGCGATATCGATCCCACCGCTGTGGTCGACGCGGCACCGCCGTCGGAGCCGGCGACCGCTCTGGAGCTGGCCGCCGCCCGCATCCCGCGCCGCTACCGCGACGCCCTGGGCGACCACGCCGCCGTATCGGCCTGGGTCGAGGAGATCGCGGCTGCCGGACGACCGGGGCCCGGCGGCGCACCGGGCATCGCCTACGGGCCCTCGCTGCTGATCGTGGGCCCGACCGGAACCGGCAAGACCTACCAAGCGTACGGCGCCATCCGCTCGCTGCTCGGCGCCGGGGTACGGCTGCGCTGGGAGGCCATCACCACGGCCGAACTCCATGCCACCCTGCGCCCACGGCAGGGCCACGACAGCGAACGCCACTTCCAGGAACTGGCCCGCAGCCCGCTGCTGCTCCTCGACGACCTTGGCGCCGCCAAGGCATCGGAGTGGACCGAGGAGCTGACCTACCGGCTCGTCGACCACCGGTACGTCCACGAGCTGCCCACCCTCATCACCACCAACCTCCCCATCACCGACCTGCGCACAGCCGTCGGCGACCGCGTCGCCTCCCGCCTCGCCGAGATGACCCGCCGCGTCATCCTCGACGGCCCCGACCGCAGGCGCGGCACGGTCACCGGCCCGCGCGGGTATTAACAGGCCCTTGCTCCCCGGCGCCACCTCGCCCACCTCGTCGACAGCAACCTGACCACCAAGCCCGACGGCGTTGCCGAAGGGGGCGAGCAGACCCGCTCCTACGCCACCGCCCGACACCTCACCGCCGTCGGCTGAACCCCTACCGGCGCGCGCGCAGCGATCACGCGAGCGTCCCCTTCAAGACGGGCCCGCGTGAACGCCCCTCACTCCCACCCCACAAGCCCCGCCTCTCCACCCTGGAGCCCACTGCCTTGCCCTCCCCCGCCCCGAGCGCACCTACAGCCATGCGCGGCAACCGCAGAACCCACGCCGGCATCGACCCTGCTCCCGCTTGCTCCAGCCGCCGAGGACGGGGCCCTCGCCTAGGTGACGATCCTGGCGATGCTCGCCGAACCCCCGCACCTGCACCCCCTGAGGGTCGTCGTGCGTACCGCAAGGCACGCCGCACCCTGGTCGGCGGCCTGGCTGCCGTCGTCCTCATGGCCTTCCGCGTCTCATGGAACGCGCTGTCCGACGTGGCCCGCGCCATCGGCGCCGACTCCACCGCCGCCCTGCTCTACCCGATCGTGGTCGACGGGCTGATGGCCCTCGCACTGGTCGCCACGCTCGTGCTGCCCGGCGCCGACCGGAAGTTCGCGCTGCGGGTCCTGGCGACTTACACGATCGCCAGCCTCCTTCTGAACTACGTGCACGGCCTCGCTCCGGCCCTGCACACCTCGTCGATCCGATGGGGCCGACTGGCCGACTGGGAGCCTGCGAACTGGGCCCTGGTGCTGCTGGCGACCTCGCTCCCGGTCGGGTCGATCTACTTCGGGTCGGACCTCGTGGCGAAGGTGCTGCACCACAACCCCGAGTCGGCCGACTCCGCCGAAGTGTCCTCGGCCCAGTCGGTCAGCCGACAAGCCGGCGAGTCGGCTGGTCAGGAAGCCAGTGAGCAGGCTGCCCGGTCGGCATCTGACCAGGCCGAATCGGCCCTCGACCAGCTGGCCGAGTCGACCTCTGTGGAGGTCGCCGAGGCGCCCGTGGCGAGGCCGACCGAGACCGACGAATCGGCCACCGCCCCTGCTGCCCGACCGCCCCGGTCGGTTGTGGCGGAGTCGACCGGAGCCGCCCAGCGTCGGGCGACTGGTCGGGGCCCCGCCACTACCAAGTCGACCGCCGACCGCACCCGCTCCCGTACCGACGCCGAAGTCCTCGACGAGGCCCGACTCCTGACCGCTGCCTGGGGAGACGACGAGCTGACCGCCGAGCGTCTGCGCACCGAACTACGGGTCGGCCAGAAGCGCGCTCGCGTCTTGCGCAACCAGCTGCAGGCCGAGCGGACCGGCCAGGCTGAGCCCGTCGCGTACGACGGCTTCGAGGCCGAGCCTTTCGACGGTCCCGACGAGGCCGCCTCCCAGCCGCAGAGGGAACTCAGCACAGCCCCGGCCGACGCGGCCTGACCCCCGCCAACGCACCGATCGCCCCACCCTGTGTCCCGTGCAGACAAGCACGGGACACAGGGGCCGCCCACAGCCAAGCACCCGGCACCAGCACCCCACGGAGAACCAGCCCATGCACGACCCGCACCAGGAACGCCCCACCCACCACGCAGATACCGCAGCTCCCGCCAGCCCCACAGCGCGAGCAAGTTGTCCCGGGAGCAATGCTCCCGGGGTCCCCGCCCCGGGGGTGGCGGGAGCAGTCCGGCACCAGGGGGTGCCTGGCGAGCAGGCTGCGGCCCAGGGCGGACCGCAGCAGGGATGGAACCGGCCTGCCGAGATGCCTGCGGGCAAGCGTCAGCGTCCCCGCCAGCCCACGCACCGCAAGCGTCTGCATCAGCCCAGCTGCCGTATGAACGATGCCGAGTTCACGCGCTTCACCGCCGCCGCCGATGCGTGCCAGATGAGCAACGCCGCCTTCCTCGCCTACGCCGTCGACAAGGCCGCTCGCGACCTGAACCGCACGGCTGCCGAGATCGCCGCCGAACGACAAGTGATCGACGAACTCTTCGCCGCCCGCCGACACCTGGGCCGCATCCACGGCCTGTTCAACCAGATGGTCAAGGCCCTCAACTCCGGCGCCGACGTACCTCATCTCGATGCCGCCTCCCAGAGGGTCGCCAGCGCGGCCTCCCGCATGGAGGACGCGGCCGACGCCCTGCTCGCCCACCGCGACGACGCGGCGGAGGGCGGTGCCGCAGCGTGATCCCCAGCATCCACAAGCGCGGTAGCGACACCGTCGGACTGATCCGCTACCTCTACGGCCCAGGCACCAAGGAGGAGCACACCGATCCGCATCTGGTCGCTGCCTTCGACCCGCTCACCCCTGACCCCGGCCGCAACCGAGACGCCACCTATCGGCAGCTGCAGCGCTTGCTCGACCAGCCCGTCAACGTGCTGCCCAAGGGCCGGCGCCCGGCCAAGCACGTGTGGCACCTCTCCGTGCGAGCCAGCCCGGAGGACCCGATTCTGTCCGACGCGGACTGGGCCGCCATCGCCCGCCGCACCGTCGCCGCCACCGGCATCGCCCCTGACGGCGACGAACGAGCGTGTCGGTGGGCAGCCGTGCGTCACGCGGATGACCACATCCACATCATTGCCACCTTGGTCCGCGATGACGGGCGTCGCCCCCGTCTGCACAATGAGGCCCGCCGTGCTCAGGCCGAGGCTCGCCGCATCGAGGCCGACTACGGCCTGCGTTGCGTCGCCTCGGGTGATGGGACGGCGGCCAAGCGCCCTACCAACGCCGCACGCCACAAGGCCGAACGCCTCGGTCAGCGGGCGGCTTCGCAGGAGTTGCTGCGCGCGCACGTCCGCCGTGCTCTGGCCGGTGCCGTGGACGAGGCGGAGTTCTTCGACCGGCTCGCCGCCGAGGGCGTGCGCATCGACAAGCGCATCGCACCGTCCGGCGATGTCCTCGGCTACAAGGTCGCGATCGTCGGCGACCGCAACGCGGACAACGAACCCGTCTGGTACGCGGGTTCGACCCTCGCTCCCGACTTGTCCCTGCCCCGCATCCGCAAGCGGTTCACCACCGTTACGGACACAGGCGTACGGCTCACGGCCCTGGACCGCAGTGGCGCCTCGGCACCGGCCCGTGCCCGTTACGCTGCCGCCCAGCCCGCTGATACCGCCCGCGCCACGCTCACTTCCGGCGACGAGCGCACAGCGGCCGCGCACCTGGTCGGGGTCGGGGAGGTCCTCGACGCGCTGGCGCAGACCACAGATGGGCCCAGCCGCGCCGAACTGCTAGAAGCGACATGGCACTTCGAGCGCGCCAGCCGCTCCCATATCCGCGCCAGGAACGAGGAGATGTACGCCCTGCGCCGCGCGGCCCGTCAGATCGTCCATTCCGGCACCGCTCTCGGCCGCGGTACAGATGGCACCGCCACCGCACTGATCCTCGATGTCGTGATCCTGGCCGTCATCGCCGCTGCCCGCTGGCACGCTGCCCGCGGGCACGCCCAGCAGGCAGAGGCCGCCCAGCAGGCCGCCGACCACTTGCATACCGCCTACCAGGCCGCCGCAGCCGAACCGCTGGCTGCCCTGCGCGCCCACGGCGCACACCTGCCCGTGACCCGTCGGCGGCGCCACACCGCCACGGTCCACGCCGCCCTACCGCACCTCGCCGACCGCCTCCAGGCCGAGCCGGGCTGGGACTCCCTGGTGATGGTGCTCGACCAGGCCGAGCACGCCGGATACGACACCGCCGCCCTGCTGGCCAAGGCCGCCGCGCAACGCGAACTCGGCACCGCCGAATCAGCCAGCGACGTCCTGGTCTGGCGACTCCACCACCTTGGCTTCATCTCTCCGACGCCTCGGCGTCCGCGGTCGGAGCCAAGCCCTGCTCCGAATGCCGCTCCCGTCACGGGGACCGTTCCCCGACAGGAAGCGACGCGACCACACCGGCGGTGATCACGGCCTCGCGGGCAGCTTGGGAGGAGCAGCTCCAGCGCCTCCTCCCAGCCGCTGGCTCGGCGCGGCGGCCAGTTCTACGGCCGAACCTGGATCAAGGCATGAGTACCGCTCGTACGCCAAGCCGCACCTGACTGCTCCAGAGCGTCCAGCGCTTTCTGCTCCAGCCCCACGATGACGTCGGACTTGAGCGTGCGGAACGCCGCGACGGCCCCGGGGAAGTACGCCGTGCAGTCGGCGAACGGTGTCGTCGCGTCCCACAGGCGGTCGCCCACCAGCCGCCGGTAGTTGAGGTCGCCCTTCAGGATGGTCAGCGTGACGGCCGCGAACTCCTCTCGCAGGTCCTCCGGCATGTCCTTGTACGGCAGCGGCGCGCAGAAGAACGGGTGGGCGCGGATCTCCAAGCACCCGGTCGCCATGGCGTCCCAGAGGCGCCCGCCGATCCCGCCCGCCTCGCCGGGGGCCTCGGCGAGGCGGCGCAGGCAGTCGACGACGTCGGCCGTCATCGCGTCGGAGACGTAGTACGGGTAGGGCTTTACGTGGAGCACGATCCGCTCGGCATGCCGGTGCAGTAGGAGGTGGTCGATGAGGATCAAGTCCGGGGTCAGCTCCCGCCCCGCGTTGTCCGCCACCACGGCGACCGTAGCGCCGGCTCCGGCGGGCAGGAGCTGCCAGAGCACAGCGCTGTCATCGGTGACCAGCCCATCGTTAGCCACGCCGGGCGCTGCGTCCCCCTCCGTAACGCGGAAGCCGAGGTCCGCGCGGTTGCCCCAGAGCGAGGCGTGGAGCAGAGCTGTGGCTCGCTCGTCGGCCGGTGCGTCGGCGAGCGCGCCCAGGGCCCGGAGCTCCTCGTCCACTGCCGTGCCGCGCAGCTCCGCCCTCTTGAAGGGGGAGAAGGGATCGACCCCTTGCCACGGGCCCGTACCGAAGTACTCGGTGGCGTCGAGGAGCCTGCGGTAGAAGTAGCTCTCCGCCCACAGGAACGGGGCGTCGAACCAGGATCGCCCGAAGTGCCTTCGTCCCCAGGCCGACCACTGTCCGTGGTCGGGCTCCGAGGGGTCGAGCGGCTCGATCACGCCGTTGGTGATCTCGTCCAGCAGAGCATCGAGAGCCTCGTGCTGGCGGGGACCGTACGGAAAGGCGTCTCGTACCTGCTGGATCAGTGCCGGATGGCGCTTGGCCAAGACGCCCCAGGCGAATGAGCCGGGCTCGTTGCTCAAGATGACCGGTGCGTCCCGTTCGGCGGCCAGACGGGCGGAGCCGCTGCCCACGCCGTCGTCCGAGCTGCGAGACGTCTTCTCTGCCATGGTGTCCAAGCCTTTCGCTTGTCGCTCACGAATCCTTGATCCTCAGGGCCATTACCCCCGCCCGCACTGCCGACCAGCACCTCTTCCGTTGCGGGTTCGAAGGCCGCGCAGTGCAGGGAAGCATCCACCCTGACCTTGACGATCTGGCGTTGCTCAGTGAGCGACCACAGGCGCACTGTCCCGTCCGCCGCGGCTGACACCAGGCGGTCCTCGTCGCCGGTGAAGCCGAGCATAAGGATGCGACCGGTGTGCCCGGCGAGGTGAGAGGTGAACCTGTCCGTGCCGAGGTGCCGCACCGCGATGTCACCGGTTCCCGCACCGACCGCGACACGATGCCCTGGTCCGTCGACCGTGACGGCGCGGGCCTACCCGCTGGGGCTGGAGAACTGGCTCTTGAACTCCCCGGTGAGGGCGTGCCATACGCGTACAGAGCCGTCGCCTCCGCAGGCAGCGACGAGGTCACCGCTGTTGTCGAAAGCGAGCGAGCGCAGTCGGCCCGCGTGAACGTCCTGGCTCCACAGCAGCGCCCCTGGAGAGAAGTCCCAAACACGGATGTGTCCGTCGCCCGTACTCGCGGCGAGGCGGGATGTCGAGCGAGCCATCGCAAACGGCCGAAGGCGGCGGAGACACCAGGCTGGCGTACGGGCAGCCTCCGGTCAGCGCCACGTCCCCAGACTGTGAGCTGAGTCGGTAGGTCCCAGTGCGTTGAGCCACTCAGCAACAGAGGGTGACCTCAGCGCTCTCTGTTGCCCGGTTCGGGCACAGTCGAGTGGGCAGGTCTTGTCCGGTCAGGGGAAGGCGTGGCCGCGCTGTCGTGGTCGCTGACGAGCCACGCACCCAAAAAGAGGCCCACGACGAGCAGGACCAGGTGACGGTTCTTCTTCCACCACGACGGCGGGCTGGGCTTGGTTATGACGTACTCCACGCCTGGGGGCTTCGGCACGGAGGTCCTCCCTCTCTTGGAGAGCATCCCGGAGTAGGCGTGATGCTGCCTTGGTCCGGGAGCGTGCGGACGTAGACGTTTACGCGAGTGGAGTTGCCGGTGAGGGCCCAATCCGTGGTGGCGGCTGGGCGTGCAAAGGACGGGCAGTTCCCGCTGCCGAGCGGGTCGCCTCGTATCGGCTTGGAGCCAAGTGTGAAATATGAAGCCGTCGAGCAGCTACTCGATTAGCGATGCCGCCGGCACGATGAGCCCTGCGAACCAGAGGTTCTCAGCCAAGCGGCTGCAAGCGTTTCGCGGTTTGAGCGAAAGGTGCTGTGCAGACGGCTGGAGATACCGCCACTCGCCCCAGGCTGCCGAACGCAGACTCCGCGTGGCCCGCCCCGCATCAGCACGGACCACGTCAAAGCCGTCCGGAGGGGGCCTACCAGCGAGCCGTCTGCATCCCTGGCCCTAATCGCGATCGCGGCTGGCGTTACGCGGGTGGCCCGGGTTGAGGAACCATTTGCGGGCTGAGGCGAGCCACCAGAGACCGCAGAAGGCGACGACGACCCCGACCGCGATCGGCGCGTAGTTGAAGGTGTCCGCAGTGACCGGAGAGCTCTGCGGCAGCATGAACAGCACCGTGATCACCATGACCCATACGACGGCGATCGTGCCGACCGTGTTGGACCAGGAGCCGAGGTGCCAGGGGCCGCGCTCGAACCGGCTCCCCAGGCGCAGCCGCAGGAACGTGGGGATCACGTACGCGATGTAGAGGCCGATGGTCGCGATAGAGGTGACGGCCGCGTACGCGGTGCTGTTCCACAGGTAGGGCAGGCCGAGGACAAAGGCACCGCCGGTGGCGAGCCAGACGGCGTTGGTGGGGGTGCGTGTGCCGGGGTGGAGCTTGTGCCACGTCCGGGAGAAGGGCAGCGCGCCGTCACGGGAGAAGGCGTAAATCATGCGGGAGTTGGCGGTCACGGAGGCCATCCCGCAGAAGAGTTGGGCGACGATGATGACGAGCAGAAGCCACTTGCCGGCCGCCGCGCCGAGGGCGTCCATGAGGATCTGCGCAGGAGGCACACCGGTGCTCGATTCGAGAGCGCCGGTGTAGGAGTCGATGGCGTAGGTGAAGCCGAAGAGGAGGACGAATCCGGCCGCGAGGGAGACGAGGATCGAGCGGACGATTCCCTTGGGGCCGGCGGTGGCCGCGTCGATCGTTTCCTCGGTCATGTGGGCCGAGGCGTCGTAGCCGGTGAAGGTGTACTGCGCCATCAACAGCCCGATGAGCACCACGTAGGCGCTGGAGGCGAAGCCGGTGTTGTTGACGAACTCACCGAAGACGAAGTGGGCCGACTGGTGGTGGTCGGGGATGAGGACCAGGGCGCCGCAGATGACGACGACGCCGAGGATGTGCCACCAGATGGACACCTCGTTGAGGGCGGCGACGATGCGCACGCCGAAGGTGTTGAGGACACCGTGCAGGGCCAGGATGATCCCGAACAGCGTGATGGTGTGCCCTGGCGTGGCGGCGTATCCGAACTGGAGATCAAGCAGGGCGTTGAGGAAGTTGGCGGCGCCAAAGTCGATGCCCGCGGTGACGGCTATCTGGCCGAGGGTGTTGAACCATCCGGTGAACCACGCCCAGGCCGCCGCCGAGCGTCTCGGAGCCATGCGGTGCGCCCAGAAGTACAGGCCGGCGCTGGTGGGATAAGAAGAGCAGACCTCGGCCATCGACAGCCCGACGAAGAGTGTCATGAGGCCGACGAACAGCCAGCCCCACATGATCACCGCCGGGCCGCCGGTGTTCATGCCGTAGCCGTACATGGTCATGCAGCCGGACAGGATCGAGATGATCGTGAAGCTGACGCCGAAGTTCGCGCGGCCGGACATCGAACGAGAGAGCGTCTGCTGGTAGCCGAGCTGCTTGAGGCGTTCCTCATCGGAGACGCGGGAGACATCGAGAGGCACAGGGGTTCCGTCCTTCGTACGTGAAAGGGGGATGGTTCGGATGCTCAGCGGTGTCGGCGTCGCGGAGGGCTGTAGGCCCAGCCGCGGTGCCGCAGGAACAGTTCGCGGGGCTGGCCGCAGTACGACCACGGCACTTGCGTGGCGTACGGGCCGATCGCATCGAAGACCTCCAGGGCCTCGTGGTGGCGGTTCGCGAACGACAGAGCGTGGGCGAGGTAGTTGGCGTCGTCGGCAAAGCAGGCGTGAGGCTGCGGTGCTCGGTAGCGCCACCAGCGCTCCAGCACCGGATCGATCTGCGGACAATCGACCCAGGGGTGGATCGTCAGGCCGTATGACGTCTGGTCCTGCTCCTGGCGGGACCGGTGTGCTTCCGCCAGGGCGACCAAGGGCAGGGCCGCTATGGGCAAGCCTTGGGGCGCGACGGATGCCTGCTCCTCGGCCCACCACGCGGCCTCGCCCTGAGCGCCATGGTTGTGAGGGAGTAGGTAGGCGACGACCTCGTGGTGCGCCTCGCGATTCCACGGGTCACGCTGCTTGATCTCCTCCCATACGTGGCAGAGCGTGTCCCGATCGGGAGCATGGGTGCGAAGTAGCGCGAGCATGACAATCAAGGGGGCGACATCCTGCGGCCACACATCCAGAGCGGCACGGGAGGTGGCCCACGCTTCCTCCATGAGCGTCCGGCCCGCGTCCCGTCCGACGATCATGGCGCGCAGAGCCTGGACGTTCGCGAGAAGGGCGAGGGCGTGTGGTGAGCGCGGTTCGGCCTTCGCCCAGGTGTCCGCGAACCGGAGCCGTGCCCCCGCTTCGGCGAGGACCTGGAGGCGGAAGATCCGGCGATCCCAATCCGGTCCGGTAGAGCCCAGGAGATCGCGCGGGCCCTCCCAGCGGCCCATTGAGGCATCTTGGAGAACCCGCCGCAGCGCCTCGTCGTCCCTCGCCGGGTGCGTGTCGAGGAGTGGCTTGGACTTCATTCCTTCTCGTCCCTAACCGCGATCCGCAGCCTGCATGGCCCCGGCGCCCGCCCCCACGCGACGCGACTCGTTATCTCCATCAGGAGGGCCGCACTTCCCGTCCAAGGACTGCGTTGACAGCTCGCTGGTGGACGAGGCCCGTGCGTACGAGCTTGGCCTCCGGGGTGAAGCAGTCCACGATCGTCATGTGGTTGGCCGCAGGGCAGACCCCTCCGTCGACGACGACGGACACCGTGAGGCCGGAGGCCGCGAGGAAGGTGTGAACCTCGTCGAGGGTGACGGCGGGACCACGGTCATCCGGTCCGGCGTCGCCGGAGATGTTGGCCGTCGTCGCGGCCACAGGGACCTTTGCCCGTGCAGCCAGTTCGCCGAGGAACCCGGGCGCCATGGTGGTGAGGGCCGGCGAGCCGACAGCGGCATGGCGTGCGGCGTCGTCGGGGTCCCGCCACGGCAGGAGGAGTGCGAGGTCGCCGGGCCAGAACTGTTGGGCGAGTCTCCGTGCCTCGGCTCCGAGTTGGAAGTGCTGTTCACAGACAGTCAGCGAGGGAGTGACGTAGGCGAGGGATTTGCCGGTCGGGCGCCGCTTCCCCTCGAAGATGCTGCCGGCGGCGTCTGCGTTGCTGGCGTCGGCGCAGATCATGTACCAGCGGTTGGTGGGGACGATGACGAGCCCTCCGGCCTCGATGGCGCGGGCAGCGGTATCGAGTTCGCCGGGGTAGACGATGCGCATGGTGCTACTCCTGGAAAGTAGGCGCGGGGATCTCCGCGAGGGGCGGGTAGTCGAGCCAGGGGTCACGGAGAGCTTGGAGGCGGCGGCCTGCGTGATGCGGATGGGAGACGCGGAAGTACGCCATCACCCTGGGGAACGGCATGAAGTTCTGGGCCACCGTGTGGGGAACGAGGTGGTGCATCAACAGGACGTCCCCGGGGCGGCCGAGAAACGGGGTGCCTCGCTCGCGGTCGATCTCTGGCGGAACCTGCTCTGTCATTCCGAGGGACCACTCCTCGGTGAACCAGCGGGCCATGGCGAGGTGCCCGCCGGGCAGGTAGTGCAGCGCTCCGCACCGCGGGTCGCTGACGTCGGAGAGGATCACGCCGACCAGCAGGGAGAACGTACGCAGCTCGCGCGGGTCCAGGTGAGGGCAGGAGACCCCGTCGACATGCATGGCCTTTACCGGTTGCATGCCTGGGAACTCGCTTTCGGGCACGCGTATCTGGATCTGCGCGGTCGTGACCGGTGCGGCGGCGCCGAGCAGGTCGCGGACGAGCTCGGCCGCGCCTGTCTCCATGTACAAGGCGAGCAGTTCTGCGCTGTCCCCCAGTTCCGGGGCGAAGGTGCGCCGGGAGTACGCGGGTATGTCGTCCGCAGTCATTTCCTGGCGGTACGACACATCGATCAGGGAGACGGCTCGCTTCACCTGGCCTGGGGCGGCCAAGCCGCGTCGTATGAGGACGCCGTCCCGTTTGAAGGTCGCCCTCTCCTCAGCTGTGAGACGCATGGGGCCCCCGTGCTTCGATCGGTGCGTGGGATGTGGGTGGCACGAGCCGGTCCAGGACGTCCACACACGCCTCCAGGGCGGCGGTGACGAATGCCTGGCCGTGATCGGCGGTGGCCTGCCGCGGATCGCCACCGATGACTCCGTGCGCGGAGATCGCGGGGTTGTCCGACGACCAGGGCCACGTGGTGCCTCGGCCGGATACGAGGCGCTGGATCTCCTCCCGGCGGGCGGGATCGTGAATGGGCTCGCTCGGGAGGAGATCTATCCGTACGTCGTCGGGGGCGAGGGCGAGCATCAGGGAGGTCTCTCGGACGCCGGCGTGCACCTCAGGGAACTCGCCGTCGTCCTGGAGTCGGCCGGCGGCGAGAGAGCCGGGATTGACCACGCAGGTTGCCGCATCGTGCGTGCGCTGTAGTTGGTGCACGAGGGCCTCAAGGATGCCCTTATTGCCTCCGTGGCCGTTGACGATGAGGACCGTACGCGCGGGGGTGGCCCTGATGTACTCGCCCACCAGCGTCTCGATCAGGGCGGTGTAGAGCGAGACGTTCAGGGTGATGGTGCCGGGTGACCAGGCGTGCTCTGGAGAGAGCCCATAGGGGACAGGGGGCACGACCCAGAGGTTGTGACGGTCCGCGACGTGCGTGGCCAATCGTGAGGCGAAGCGCTCGGCGATGAGGCTGTCCGTGTTCAGGGGCAGGTGCGGGCCGTGTTGCTCAAGAGACCCGACCGGCAGGCAGAGGATCGACCGCTCACTCAGCTCGGACGTGAGGTGCGAGGCCGTCAGCCTGCCGTAGGACCGCGCCTCGCCAGCAAGTGTCATTTCTTGCTCCGCCGTCCGAGGCGGATGAGGAATTCGTTCTCTTCGGGGAAGGTGTCGTTGTCGCTGAAGTCGGCCAGCCGGTGCTTCAGCGCGCCTTCGAACTCCTTCAGCCGGTCACCGAAGAGGTGCGGAGCGGCGAAGGACGTGGAGTAGAGGTAACCGAGGATGCTCTCCGCGGCCCAGGTGCGCTGGACGGATACGCGGACTTCCTCGACCTCGTTGAAGGGCGACTCCTCCATGATCTCGCTGTAGGGGCGGTTGTGGTGCTGGAAAGTGCCGGATCCCGCCCGCCGCTGCTCTCCGAGGAAGCTCTTCACCACATCCCGGACGGCTTCCTTCCAGGGGCTCCCAGCGGCCCAGAAGCTGTTGTCTCCGAAGATGGCGACCACGCCGTCTGGAGCGACCTGCTCGTCCAGGAGAGTCAGGACGGCGGCTTGGTCGAGCCAGTGGAACGCACGGCAGATGGTGGCGAGTTCGGCCTGCCAGCCAGCGGGCGGCTTGAAGTCCTCGGCCGTACTCTGGACGAGGGACAGGCTGAAGCCGTCGGGGAGCTTCGGCCGCAGTGCCGACTCGGCCGCGGCAAGCATGTCGGCGTCGTTGTCGACGGCGATGATGTCGCCGAAGCGGTCGAGGAGGGCCTCGGCCACGAGCCCGGTTCCCGTACCGACGTCCAGGAGTCGGCGGTGGCCATCGGGGCGTGCCGGTGCAGCGCGGTCGAGCACCGATGCCACATCGTCGGGGATGCCGGGGCGGAATTGGCGGTAGTACGTGGTTGTTCCGGCGAAGAGGCTCATGTGACGCTCCCTGCTGCGAGATGTTCGATGTGCGTGGCGGCCGCCGTCAGGTCGGCTACGACGCGTACGCCGTGGGCAACGACCAAGTCTTCATCGGGGACTTGGCGCCCGCGGGATATCCAGACGGCCCTGATGCCTGATTCGACGGCCCCCACGATGTCGCAGGCCCAGTCGTCGCCGACGTGGATCACGCGATCGGGGACGGCACCGAGTTGGTCGATGACGGTGTGGAAGGCGCGGGGGTCCGGCTTGGTGTGTCCGATACGGCAGGAGGGGAAGTAGTCGCTCACCCAGGGGGAGAGCAGGCCGCGCAGTCCCTCGATGTCGGCGTCGACGGACGTGACGTTGGACAGCGTGACCACGGTCGCGACGCCACTGATCCGGCGCAGCGCCTCCGTCGTGCCAGGGAAGAGACGGAACGGGGCCGGGGAAAGATCACGGGGGAATGAATCTGGTGGCACCCCCAATGCCTCGCAGACCCCGGCTGCCACGGCGTCGGTGATCTCCGGTTGGGTGTGGAGGCTGGCCCGCATGACCGCCCGGGCCTGAGCCGCGGGCAGCGGGGAGGCTTCCGTCAGCCGCATCGTCAGGCCCGGGCCATCGGCGGTGCCGAGGGTTCCGCCGACGTCGACCATGACCAGGAGTGAGGGATCGGTGGTCATTGGGGCCTCCCGGTGATCGTCGGCAGGGCGGAGACGATGGCCTCGACGCGCGCCTGTCTGATGGTGGTGGTCGTGGACTCGGACAGGTAGGTCAGGACGTAGCGCAGCTCCGCCTCGTCCAGCGCCTCCAGGGCGCGCCCTTCCTTCGCGGCTGCCTGCTCAAGGTCCGGCGGCACGGTGCGTGGTCGTAACCCATGCGGAAGGTGGAGCGATCCGTCCCACTCCGTTCCCACAGCAGGGACGGCGGAGTGCTCCGCTGGGCGTAACACGGTGACGTCGTCCAGGGTGAGGATGCGCACGAAGATCCTTTTCCCTCTCGTCTCCAGGCTCCCCTTGAGGAAGGTGTCGTGGCCGTCGAGCCGCTCGGAGAGCACCAGGAACGGCCCATCAGGTCCCTGGACGACCGTGCCGTGGACAGCGACGGTCATCGATGTGCTGGGCATGCCGTGCTCCTCGGGGCCGTGCCGAGACCTGGGGTGGCCGGCAGACGAATGCGTCCGCGCTGTACATGAAGTGGGGTGTCGTAGAGGAGTTGCCGTCTCGGCTCCCACTGGAGCCGGTACTCCACGGCCGGTACGGCGTCGTGATGGGCGGCCGCGAGGTGGAGGCCGGGGACGAGCGAGCGCCCGTGCGGGTAGACGGGGACGGCCTGGGCGCGGGCCACGTCGAGGATCTGAAGTGCACGGGTAAGGCCACCGCAACCGACGACGTCGAGGGTCAGAGCGCTGGGGCTGACGTACTGGATCAGCCCGGCCGGGTCCTCGTCGACGTGCGCGCGCTCACCAACGGCCAGCGGCAAGTGCGTGGCCGCGAGGAGTGCATAGGTGTCCAGGTCGTGACGCGGCAGCGGGTCCTCCAGCCAGCGGAGGCTGCCGCCATCCACACTCTGGGCGAAGGCCATGGCCACAGCTGGAGTCCAGGTACCCACCGCGTCGACGGCAAGCGGGGCACCGACGGCCTGGGCACTGCGCTCCACGGCTCTCGCCATGCGCACGGCGGCGAGATCGGGTGCGTCGGCCGACGCTCGACGCAGTCCCCACTTAGTGAAGGACCAGCCGCCCGACGCGACCCTGCCAAGTACGTCCAAGTCCTCGACAGCGGCCAGGTCCTGGGAAAGCCAGGAGGCGTAGGCCGATACGTCTGACCGTGGCGCATCGGTGCCCAGGAGGGCGGCGACGGGGCAGGAGGCGAGCCGGCCATGCAGATCCCAGACGGCACAGTCGATCGCACCGACCGCCCACGACGCGCTCTCCGAGGGGGCTCGACGCGACGCCGTACGCAGCCGCTCCAGGAGCCGGACGTGATCCAGGGCGTCGGCGCCAGGCACGACGGATGCCAACGCATCCCTCACATAGCTGCCGATCCGCTGACTGACCGGGCCGTAGGTGCCGACAGCACCCGCGCCGTGGATCATGATGAAGATCGCGTCGTCGCCCGGGGCCGTGTTCTCCCGCACTTCGGTGATCTTCAGGCGCTCGATGGTCGCCGGGTTCATCGGACCACCTCGCGGGAGGCCAGCAAAAGGCCGGCGGATCGCTCCACGCCCGACCGATCCATGCGGAGGGCGTGGGCCAGGGAGCGCTGGGGCATGGGGCCAGGCGGCTCCTGCCAGCCGATGACGTCAACGGGGCGACGGAGCCGTCCGGCCAGCAGCCCCCAGACAGCTGCGGAGTGGCCAAGGGTGAGGACGAGCACGGGAGCGTGGGTGCCGAGGTAGTGGTCGACCTCCCCGTCGTCGAGGCCGTGAGGCCAGTGTGACGAGTCGCCGAGGACGGTCAGGTCGAGAAGGTTCACCACCCGAACGCGACACCCATACCGATCGCGGATGGCGTCCACGGCCTCCGTGGCGACGGCGGCCGGGATGTCTCCAGCCGTCACGATCGTGAGATCGGGCTCACCGTCGTCGCTGAGGTGCGGCCAGACCGCTAAGCCATACTCACGCTCCTCGTCGAGCGTGGCGACGGGGTGTCCGGCGCAGGCGTGCTTTCCGGCGATCACGAGGTTGACGCCATCGACGCAGTCGAAGACCTCGTCCAGGACGGCCGCGGTGCGTACCGGGTCCGCCGGTGTCAGCACGCGCACCCGGGGATCGGCCAGGGCGAGGAGTGCACTGGCCAGAGACGGATCACCGTGGGTGTAGACGTTGTGCCACCCACAAGACGTGAGCAGAAGGTTGAGGCTGGGCAAGCCCATCGCGCCGGCCAAGCGCCGCTGCTTGATGTGACTCACCAAGCCGCTGGTGAGCAGCGGTGCGAACGCCTCGTACGAGACCATCACCCCTCGGCGCCCACTGGCGGTCCAACCGGCGAGCCACTCCAGCAACACCTCCTCCGCGAGGAGTTCGTGTGCCCAGGGCTCGCCGACCAGGCCCGGGAGCCGGTTGGACGACAGCTCGTCCGGGCTGAGGACGCGGAAATCTCCACGTGCGGCGTGCCGCTTCATGACCTCGGTGACCGCTTCACCGAACGTGTCCACCTGTCGGAGGATCGAGATCCGCCCTGCTGCTCCCGGGCGCTCGGCTGGAGCGAAGGAGCACCAGCGAGCCATGGCCACCGCCTCGGCTAGTTCCCCGCGGGGGCGTCCGTCCGGGTCGAAGAGATCTGCGGGCCGGTAGGAGGCGAGCCAGTGGGTCAGCTCGGTGAGCTGCTCCTGATCGGTGTGCGGGCTGACCAGCGGTGTCTTGTGCAGGGCGGGGGTGCCCAGCAGGGGGCGGCCTCCGAGCGATGTGGGGCCGCCCCATCCCTTCAAACAGCGCAGGATCAGTACCGTGCGCCGCCCCATGAGCGTCTCCTCCAGTGCCTTCCGTAACGCCGCGTGGAAGGCACGGTGCTCCTGCGGAGATCCCGTCACTACATGGACCACCGAGCCCGTCCAGCCCAGGCCGCCGAAGTATGCGCGGAGCTCGTCGTCGTTCATCGCACCGAGCAGCGACTGCTGCCCCATGCGGAAACCGTTGGCGTGCACGATGGGCAGTACCGAGGCACCAGGAAGGACTCTCTGCCCCAGCCAGCTCGCTGCGGTCGTAGGGGTCTCACACTCGCCGTCCCCGATGACGGGCACGACAACCCTGTCCGGTGCGTCGAGGGCGACTCCCTGCGCGAACGGAAGACAGCCGCCGAGCCGCCCACCGAGGAAGCCGCCGGCGGGGAGAGAGGGCGAGACCTCGGCCCCGAGGCCCTCCACGTCCGGGAACGCCTGCGCCAGCCGCCGCAAACCATCCGCATCCGAGCCGAACCGCGACCGCACCTTCGCTAGCTCACCCGTCACCCAGGACGCGGCGAGCTGGACGACACCAGCGTGCCCCGCGCCGAGGAGCGGCACCACATCCACTCGCCGGTCCAGGTGCCCGGCAGCGAGCGCCACGTGGGACAGCGCCCACGCAGTGCCAGGCACAGTGCCCCAGTGGCCGGAGGGGCGCTCCTTCACATGCTCGGCGACCAGCGGCTCCGCAAGCAGAACGTTGTCCCGCAAGTGCAGCTGACAGACCGAGGCGTAGACGGTCGCCCGCCACAGAGCATCGGCCAGAACGGCGGTCTCGGTCACCGCGCACCGACCAGGGGCTCTTCAGCGAAGGTGAAGTACCACAGGGGCCGGTAGCACTCCCATGCGGCGGGCCGCAGTCCAGTGGGACCCATGATGTCCTCGATCACCACGCGGGCCTGCAAGTAGTGCTCCAGGTCCTGGGCCCCGGGGGTTCGCAGGCCGGCCATGACTGAGTTGTGGGCCTGGTAGACCTGGAAGTTGGGGAACTCGGAGACGTATGGAGCCAGCGCACCGACGCCCGCATGTAGGGCCTCAAGCCCGTCCAACCCCACGATGTAGGTGAACGAGGTGCCGTGACCGGCTTCCAACGCGCGCCGGAGCACTCCCGGCATCTGCGATGCGACGAGTACAGCCTTGCTGGCCTTCAGCAGCAGATCCCGGCGAGTGAAGCACTCAGCGGTGAGCCGCAGAACGAAGGGTGTCACGTCGCGGGCGAGTTGATCAAAGGCGTACCTGGATCCCAGCACTGAGGTCAGGAAACCGATTCGCGCTTTGACACCATGCTCGTCGAGCACGGCCCGCAGAGTGCGAAGGTGATGCACCGCCGCCGCCTCACGTTCGAAGCAACCCGTTGAGACGGTCACCTCACGCAGTTCCATCAGATCTCGGCGCGGGTGCTGCTCCCGCAGAGCGGAGAGGAGCTCCCGCAGGCCCCGCTCCTCCGAGAGCCGAGGGTCAGCGGCGGCTTCAAGGGTGTTCGGGCAGAAGGCGCACCCCACACAACGGCTTCGCGCGTTCGGGTTGAGGGTGAGAGCCGCGCCGCCATCGCGGAAGTACCCGCCGACCGCCTCGTCCGCATCGATGCGTTCGACGGTCCCGACCGGCGCGCCGCCCAGCGTGAGGTGCTCGCCCCTGAGCCGGAACGGGGAGCTCGTGACGTTCAGGGGGACTATGAGCTGCCAGGGCACCGATGGCGCGCTGAGGAGTCGGACTTGGACGCGGGCCCGGTGGCGCGGCAGATCGGAGTCGATGCCGTGCAGATTGACCGCGATGAGCAGCGCGTCCTCGACGGGCACGCGGTACTTGACTGCGAGCCGTTCCACCGCACTGAGCGTGGAGGTCGTGCTGGTCTGTCCACTAAGTAGTGCCGTCATGCGCGTGCTCCGTCCAGTCAACCGGAGGGGTGATGCGCCGGCGGCCCGTGGAGGGGTCAGCTGCCGACGACACGCAGAGACTGTCGTGGAACACGAGGACGCCGAACGCCGTCCTGGGACCTCTCGGGGACGTCCTGGGACGTTTTCAGTCGCTGCCCTCGGCCAGCGAGCGCAGATGACTCACCAGAGCGGCGACACCCCGCAGATCAGAGAGAACCACCGCTGCCCCGGCGGCCCGCAGCTCGTCGACGCTGTGGATGCCAGACGCCACGGCGACGACATGAGCCTCGGAGTCGAGGGCAGCCTGGACGTCGCGAGGGGTGTCACCGATCAGCACGACGGGCGTGTCGTGCGGAAGGCCATGGGTCTGCTGAATGTGCTCTCGTGCCACCTTGACGAGGGCGGCACGATCCTCTGAGTGTTCTCCGTAAGCACCGCACTCCATGTCCAGGAGCACATCGAGCCCAAAGGCGCGCAGCTTCACACGGGCGTTGGCGGCAATATTTCCTGTGAGCACCGAGGAGATCATGTCCGGTTCCGCAGCCACTGCCGCGAGTGCCTCCCGCACCCCGGGAAGAGCAGCGCCGCGCGCCGAGAGCTCCGCTTCGCGCCTCGCGCCCGCGGCCTCCAGGGCGAGCGCGATCCGCTCCCAGGCTGGTGGCTCCAACCCGTGATCCCGGAACATGTCGGCGAGGATCAAGCGGTCCGTCCGCCCTTCCGTACGGGCAGGGCGGTCAGGCGTGCGGCCGGCGGCCGTCGCGAAAGCCGCCGCGTAGATCTCCTTGCTGACGCCCGAGTTTTCGATGAGCGTGTGGTCGATGTCCCAAAGCACGATAAGTGGCACACCACCAGCGTAGGCAGATGTACAGCTTCCGCCTTTCCCCCGGTGATGTCGGAAGATGCTCTTGCCGCAGGCAGTGCGGTCCGGTTGGCTTACCTGAGTGAATGAGCGACTTCGTTCCGCACTCGTGCAACGCAGCCTCACCGTGGATGAGGTGGCCGAAGCCTGCTCCGTCGACCCCAAGACGGCCAGCCGCTGGGTCAGCGGCCGGGTCCCCCACCGTCGACACCGCTGGGCCGTCGCCAACCTGTTGCGGGTGGATGAGACATACCTGTGGCCCGAGGCAGGCGAGAAGACGTCTCGCTTAGGTGCCGCGCAGTCCGAGATCGCGGACACGTTCCCAAACCGCGCGAGCGTCCCCCGCGATGTATGGATCTCCCTGCTGCTAGGGGCCATGAAGCAGATCGACGTCCTGGTCTTCTCCGGCACCTTCTTCGCACAGAGCAACCCTCACATCGCTCGCATGCTCCAGGAACGTGCGCAGGCCGGCGTGCGTGTGCGGCTGTGCTTCGGCGATCCGGCAGGAGAAGCGGTACGCATCCGCGGCCACGAGGAAGGTATCGGCGACACCCTGGCCGCCAAGGTCAGGGCTTCGCTCACCTACTACCGCACTCTCGTCGGCCACCCGGGATGCGAGGTACGCCTGCACGACACGACGCTGTACAACTCCCTCTTCCGCTACGACGACCACCTTCTGGTCAACACCCACATCTGGGGCCAGCCGGCCAGCGCGAATCCGCTCTTCCAGCTCCGCCGCACCGCCAACGCAGAATGGTTCGACCGGTACGACGAGAGCTTCGAAGCGGTCTGGAAGACAGCGCGCCCCTGGGCGCCCGACAGGCAGGAGCACCACCGCAGTGGGCAGGACTGAGTACTACTACGACCCCAAGGCCCCCAAGGCCAACACCCTGATCCCCGCCAGCAACCTGCTCGTCGTGAACGACGACGGGGAAATCCTCCTGCAGCGACGCCGTGACACCGGCCAATGGGCCCTGCCCGGAGGCGCCCAGGACATCGGCGAGAGCCCCGCCCAGTGCGCGGTACGCGAATGCGAGGAGGAGACCGGCATCGTCGCGGAGGTCACCGGATTCCTCGGCGTCTACTCGAACCCGTCGCACATCGTCGCGTACACCGACGGAGAGATCCGCCAGCAGTTCGAGGTCGCGTACATCGGGCGTCCCGTCGGCGGCGCACCTACGGTCAACGAGGAGGCTGACGGGGTGCGTTGGATACGCCCCGATGACCTAGGCGCCCTCGACATCCACCCGAGCATGCACGAACAGATCGGCCACTTTCTGGCCGGTACCTACCCCTACCTCGGATAGCGGTTCAGAGCACGAGGCCCGCTTCATCCGCCAAGGCCCGCACCCGCCCGACACTGGCGTGGATCTCAGGCGCGGCCCGGCGGATGAACCGCCCGACGATGCTGTCCGCGCCGTAGCGGCCCAGGATCTCGCCGACTCGCTCCTCGGACGTCGTACAGCCGCCGTCCGGCGTCGTCGTCATGTCGCAGTACACCAGCGCATCCACGAGCAACTGGTCATCGAGCAAGGGGAACTCGTCGGCCAGCTCGGGCCGAAGTCCGCGCTCTTCGGCCTCCAGGAGGGCGAAGGAGTGGTTCGCCACCAGGCGGACAACTCGATCTTCGACGGCGTCGAGCGTCCGCAGGTGGCGCGCACCGTCGAGCGGGTGGAAGCCGGTATCGACTAGGGGCGGTGCGTAGCCGATGTCGTGCAACACAGCCCCCGCCTCCAGGTCTTCAGCCCTGCCTCCTATGACGGGCGCCAGCCTTCTAGCGCAGGACGCCACTCCCTGCGTATGCGCCCACCGCCGTGGCAGGCTTTCACCCAGCAGTGCTTCCGCTAACTCGTACGCGCACCCGACCGTCGTCACGCCCGTGAGCATACGACTGCGGGCAGGGCGGGGACGCAAGATCAGTGGCGATGAACGTAGCGACCTTGCTGCACGCGAAGCCATAAGCAGGGCTCGCACGTGTGCTGAGCGCCTTCTCCCGGATCTCGGCCTAATACTCCAGCTGTAGATCACGATCATGCTTGGGTCGCCGCTTGGCGTTTGTAGTGGCTGAGCTGGGAACGGGCTTGATGACGACGCCTCCAGCGGGACCAGTGAAGCCAATGGCCGGCGTCGTGGACGGGTCCGGCGACGAGAGCTATGAAGAGTCGCTGGATTTCGGTGCACGTCAGCGGTATCAGGTCGTCAGGCCCGGGACGGAGTCGCGGCTCGTCGGCGCGGACGACGGCCAAGAAGGGATGGGCGAGCATGGCGAGGGTGACCCAGCGGAGCGACCTGGGAGCGCTCGATCCGGCCCACGGTACCGGTGTACTGGCGCTGGACGCCGACGGTGTGGCTGCCCTTCTTCACGTCGCCGGTCTCGTCGACCACGAGTACTGCCTGCTCGTCGTGCAAGTGCTCGACCACGTAGACGCGTAGGTCGTCACGCACAGCATCGGCGTCGTACTTGGCGCGGCTCAGCAGGTGCTGCATGGCGTCGGGGGTCGCCTCCCCGGCCCCTTCGGCGATGGTCCAGCAGTTCTTCCGCGGCAGGTCCGCGAGCAGTCCCAGCATCGACTTCGACTCGCTCAAAGTGCAGACCGCGGAACTCCCGGCCTCCAACGGCATCGGCACCGCCCACTCATTGGCGCGCATGTACGCCGCGCTGATCGGCGAGGTGGACGGGGTACGCCTGATTACACCGAACACCCTAGAGGCGGCATCCAAAGAGCAGGCTGGCGGGAAGGACCAAGTGATGCTGATCCCGAGCCGATTCAGCTCGGGATACATGCTGCCCACCGAGGCCCCCCATGACTGGCCCGAGGACCTTTGGCCACACTGGGCGAGGAGGCTCACTCGGCTTCGCCGACCCGGAACATGGCATCGCTTTCGGTTACGCAATGAACAACATCATCGGCGGAGGCGGCGACGTGCGTGCTACATCCCTGGTAAGCGCAGTGCGAAACTCGATGCCGTAACTGAAGCCTGTTCAGGGCAAACCTTGACCGTCCGATGCAGCAGGAGCAGACGTCAGGCAGATCGCATCCTCCAGGCCGGCGGCCGGGTTACACACAGTCTTCGTTTGAAAAGCCTGCAGTACCAGTCCAGCAAGGCGGTTGAGTCATCCACTACTCTTCACGGCCCTCTGCCTCACCGGCTGATCCATCGCCTCCTAGCGCAACCCCAAATCACCAGATCAAAGCCGCATACCGGAATGAAACAACGGGCGAACATGACCTCCAACCACGCTTCACTGCAGCGCGTCGAAGTGGGTTCTGAAGTGGGCGATAACTTGATCTGCTGCAGCCCGAACCAGAGGGAGCTGCACGGTGCGGTTTGAACGAACCTTGCTGATCATACGCAAGGAAGGCCTCCCTCTACCCAAGAGAAAGCGCAACTCCCGCTGGACAAGATACTCCACGCCTTCGCGGTGACTGGTTTCCAAGGTAAGAAACTCATCCGCCTCCCCCATATCAGCCCAGAAGATCACTAGATCGTCGATGCGATCCCATGCGGAATCATCGAATTCATGCAGTCGCCGCTGAAAGGAGGACTTTTCAAGGGCACGCCCAAGGTGATCACCCCAGCGGCCAAAAATTCCATTACGCCCGACTGTCATGCCTACATAAGCAGCACCCACCTTACTTGAATATCCGCAGTATATGTATGCCCGCGCACGACACAGACTGGGGCTTCCCACAATCGCGGCGCCCCAGGTCTCGTCCTCTCTCAACACCTGCATTCAGTTTCGTCCTACGCAAAACGCTTCTCAAGGGCCTCTGCTGTGACCTTGTACACAGCAGCTGAAGCCTGATTTCTGTAGGTCACGAAGACGTCCTCGATGACTTCGTCAGAGAGTTCCTGCTTGTTGCGGACGGTTCCACTCTCCGCCGAGGCCAGACTAAGGAAGAGCGCCTGGACGAGCAGCACAACATCAGCGTCCTCGCCGAACCGCTCATCAAACATTCTCATGAAGCGATGGGACCGATTGATCCGCACCACCGTCCCCAAGGTGGCATCACGCGAGCGCTCCCACAGAGCATTGTCATCCAATTGATCAACGAATGTGACCCGCGCACCCTCCTTGCGGGCCTTGTCTCGCTCTTCGTCGCTAAGCGGGTGTCGAGCAGACTCCTTCTCTGCACGCTTAGCCCGCTCGTCCTCTGATGCCGCGTCATCCGGATCCGTAGGCAAGAATTCCGGAAAATCCACCTCGATCAGCGCTTCCGCAGCTTTTCTATTGGGGTCCTGGTTTGCGGCGGCACGAAGAATCTTCGCCGCATTCTTCCACCCGCTCCTACTCAGGCGCCTTGCTTCGTAGATGGCCTCACTGAGAGCGTCCTCAGCTTCCTCGCTGAGGAGTATTTCCGATTTTTTCACATCGATATTAAAGGCGTCATCAGCCGAGTCATCGATCAAAATCCTACCGCGAAACGCGAAAAAATCCTGATCGGTCGGAATGAGACCGTTGAATCGTTCCGCCCTACGGATTAGCCGCTTGTTTCGGTAGACATAGAAGCCGTAGTGACCCGCGCCTATCATGTACCTGTTCCGAATCTCGGCGGAATTGCCGAACGCTGGCGGATGGACCAGCTGCGTGGCTTCGATTATTGCTTCCACCTGATTCTCTGCGTCAAGAATGATTGGCGTCGGGCGCTCGAGCCATCGAACATCGCGACCGTCCCACGCGGCATCATCGAGATTTCCCGCCGCGTCGGCTTCGTCTACGAACAGGGGGTCGAAGGGAGCTACCGGATCACCATCCAGTAGAATCTCAAGATCTCCGCCGTTAGGCTGGAGGAAGTAGAAGTAGGTCACACCAAGGTTCCGCCCAAGAGCGTCGCGAGTCTTACGGATACTTGGATGATTACGCTTATGAATTTTCTCAATACTGACCACTGTGCCATGCGCAGCGCCAGGAAGAAGCTCATTCACTCTATCGAGATCGGTGGAATCCGGTTCCGCCAACAGGCACTCCAGCCTGCCAGTCTCCTCCACATGCGGAAGGTCAAGGGTCACCTTGTTCCATGAGCCCCCCTCGCGTGCACTGACCACCTCGATCCGGTCACCTTGGGACAGTCCCGCACTTTTCAAGCCGAGTCCATATTTGCCAAGGCTTCCAGATCCGTATTCCCCGTCTGCTCCCAGGGCCAGAGCTTCGATTAGGCGATCTCGGTCCATGCCATCACCATCATCAGCGATGATGTAGCGAGCTGCACTATTCCTGCGAGCTTCGGACATGTCCGGTTCGCGTTCCAGCTTGATGGCGATGCGCCGAGCATTCGCACCCACCGAGTTATCAACAATGTCGCAGATGGCACTCTCTGGCGTGTAGCCAATGCGCGCGATGGCCCGGAGGATTCGCCCAGGATTGATCGGTACTTCGGTGAAGCTCACGTGTGATTCCCCAGCCTGACTCGACGTCATGTCTGTCCCGAGACCTCTTCCCGTCGCTACCTACCTCGCGTGCGTAGTCAGTGTCTCAGGCTGGTCTGACATCCCGCCGGTGATCAGGGCAACTTACCCGGACCGCGAGTCTTGGCCCAGTACAGGAGTCGGTCCTGTACAAGGCACTGCCGATGCTGTGCCCCAGCCAATGTCCAGGATCGCCTGGTGTTCTCCCACGGCAGACGCAAAGGCCCGCCTCGCGAAGGGCATCCTTCGCGAGGCGGGCCCACGTATTTGAGCCAGGGCTTCGGCCTACGTCAGAGGTGGCAGACGGAGCAGCCGGCCTCGTCGTCGTCGGAGTCGAGCGCGTCCGAGAGCACCTCCAGGAGGGGCCGGTTGGGCTTGACGCGCTTGGCCGCGCGGTCCAGAGCTGCCTGGTGCTTGGCCTCGATCTCATCCTTGCGCTCTATGAGCTCTGGTAGCGACTCGCCCTGTGACCAGGTGTAGTTGCGGCCCTTCATGGCGGTGTGGCGGAACCGGACCTTGTCCTCGTACTCCACTGCCTTGTCGTACAGGTCGGGGTGACGCTCCTTGAGGCCGACCCACTCGTGCTTGCGCTGGAAGAAGCAGAAGTAGCAGCCCGAGCGCGTGCGCCACTCGTAGTAGCCGGGGAGTCCGATGCCAGCTTCGTCGAGGATGCGCATCACGCCGTCCTTGTCGATGCCGTCCTCGCGGAAGGGGAAGACGGCATCGATGTTCGGTTTGGTGCTGACGTAGCCGAGGCGGTTCTCGTCGGCCCGGATCGCGACGTATGAGATGACCTTGTCGTCGCCGACCCATTCCTCCAGCGGCTTGATCTTCAGATTTTTGGTGCACCAGCGCATCTGCGGGCTGGGCAGGGTGCCCTGGTAGACCTCCATCCAATGATCGAAGTCCCGGTCGGCGTTGAGTCGCTCGATGGGCTTACCAAGGGCTGCTTCCAGCCGGTTGAGGTACTCGTACGTCTCTGGGAGTTCAGCACCGGTGTCGCAGAAGAAGTACTCCATGTCCGGCACGCGATCGCGCATGTAGATGGCGAGCGCCGACGAGTCCTTGCCGCCTGAGATACCTAGGACGTGGCGAACCTTCTCCTGGGTGACTGGATCCGTCATGGCCGCTCCTTCGTTTCAGTTGCTGTGACAGCCGGCCCATCGGCAACGCGTTGTGCAAGAGCGGCGAGCAGGATCCGTGCGCCGTCGGCTCCGAGGGCCTGCTCAGCCTGCTGCAGTACGTCGGCCGCGAGCTGGTCGGCCTGGCCGCGGGACTGTTCCGGCACGTAGATCAGCGTCCGTCGTTCCGCTCCTGTCTTGTCCGTCAAGGTCAACAGCCGCGTCTCCAGATTTACTTCCTGCTCGCGGGTCTCGCTGCTGTCCTGGTAGAGGTGGGCGACGCGGTCGAGGGATGCGGACATCTCGCGTGCAAGGCGAGGGAACATGCCTGCGTCCCGGTCGTCCCAGTCTCCGAGGGCCTTGTTGGTGAGGCGGACGACGATCGGGTCGAGCCAGTCCTCGTCAGCGAGGCTTTCGCTGAGCACGAAGTCGACGAAGCCCCTCAGCTCCGGGTTCAGTGACACCGTGGCGAAGCCGCTCAGCCGCGCGGCGAGTGTCGACCGCAGCTCGGGAAGCGTCGCGGGCAGACGGAACTCTTCGGCGAGAACCGCGACCACTTCTTCCCGCAGCGTGCGTTCGATTCCGGTAATCTCGTCTGCCGCTGCGGTCAGCCTGTCGGCGTACTCGGCGGCGGCTGCCGCGTTGGCGCGGGTGCCGGCTTCGATGGGGGTGAGGCCCAGCGCCTTAGGCAGAGCCCGGAAGAGCAGGTCGTCCGGATCCTGGGAATTTGCCAGGGCATTGCGCACGGCGAGTGCATCCGGAGAGATGCGCTTGGTCTTGCGGCCGTAGCTGTTCAAAACCATGACGCGTTCGAGCAACGCCCTGGCTACGGACAGCAGATCTGGGTTACGCAGTGCCTGTGAGCGTGGTGGTTCGACCTTCAAAGACACCAGGAGCTTCTTGATCACGCTGGCGCGCTGCCCCTGTCCGACCGGCGTGTACTTCACGTCGAAACGGGCGGGGGCGGCGAGGATGCGGTCGACGACGTCCGGCGTCAGCCGAGGCAAGTAGGAGCCCTCTTCGAAGAGGGCGACATCGTGCCGGCGGATCACTAGGGCGGTGACGACCAGCAGCGGCCAGACACCGGCCTTCACCCCGTAGGGCGGGCTCATCAGGACCCGGATGATGTGGTCAAGGCTGGTACGCCGGGTTGCTGCGTCCAGCGCCTCCTGCAGCGCCTCCCAGACGGGCTGAGCGTGCTCGTGGCCCTCGCCTGGAGCGGAGAAGCCGTACGGCAGCAGGCTGTTGGGGGAATTCTCTGCCTGGATTGTGCCGTTGGCCCGGTGCAGGCCAAGGTAGGCCAGCGCGCCGCTGTAGATGGCTCGCTCCGGACCGTATCTTCCGGCCGTCGCGTCGAAGCCCAGGTACTGCTCGCCGGAGCGGGTGAGCATCGCGTCCAGCACATCGCTGCGGGCACGGGCGGCGTTGCTGGTGAGTGAGTGCCGTCCGAGCATCTCGTTGCGAATGTGCGGGGTGTGCGGGTAGACGCTCTCGCAGGCGAGGGAGACCAGGCCGCTGAGGCTGCGGGCCGGCAGGCTCGAGCTGTCGGGGTCCGCCCCCGGGGCGAGTCCGGCGTTCCACAAGTCCCAGGTGGCGTCCTGGGTCGGCGGGTAAAAGGCCGCCTGGATGACCTCCCGCAGCTCGGCCTCCGCCTGGACGGCGCGGTCGGTGACCTCGCGCCGGGCGACGTGATCGAGTTCCTTGTCTTCGAGCAGCTCTTTCAGGGCGATGAGGTGCGTGGCGGAGCTGAGTACCACGTCGGGGTGGGTGGTTGTTCCGAGAATCACCGGCAGCGCCGAATTGACGGTGGGCAGCTGGTCCCGGGGGCCGAGGTGGAAGACGAGGAGGCCGTCGGCCGGGTCCTTCAGCTCGTCCGGCGCCTGGATTTCGCGGGTCTCTGGGCCGCTGACGGCGGTGAGGAACACCCGCATCATCCCGGTGACCTGGCTGTGGCGGCCGGCGACCACGGCGCTGGGGAGCTGTGCGCCAAGGCGCTGGACGATGGAGGCATCGTCCAGGTGACTGATGATCTCCTTCAGGCGGGCGTCGATGTCGAAGTCTGTGCCCTGCCAGACGCGATACTCACCGCTGAACTCCCGGTGGACGAGGAAGCCGCGGCGGACGAGGTCGGCGAGCTGCTCCTCAAGGCGGGCGAAAGCGCCCGCGTCGGTCAGATCGGTGGGGTCGTGGAGCGCGAGGTGGATCATCTCGCTGGTAGCGCTGAGCGCGCCGTCGGCGTCGATGAGGTTCAGAACGCCGATGGTCTTCAGCAGCGCCTGGTCAGCGTCGGGCAGTCCGTTGGCTTCCTTGATGCGCGCGTCGACTTCGATCCAGCGGCCGGCGTTGGAGGCCGCGAGCAGCGAGGTCCGGCCGGAGTTGAGGAAGTAGTCGTACAGCTGTGGCAGCTGCACTGTGCTGGCGAGTTCGGCATCCGGCTGGGAGTGTGCGGCCAGCGAGTCGCGGACAGTGTTGGGCTCTCCGCTGTTGAGGAAGCCCGACAGGCTGCGGTCGTGCTGACCGATTTGCGCCGCCAGGATCGGCGCAGCGATCGCCGTCAGTGGGTGCAACGGGTAGAGGCCAGCGAAGTCGTCGCTGGACAGCTCGGTAAGGACGTTCAGACCGTGGTTCTTCCACGCGAGGGCTGATGCCTGGGCCGACGCGCGGATAAGGTCCTGACCCGCTGCGTCGACCGCGGAGTGGTCGAGACGCCGGCGCAGGAGCTGCAGGGAGTCGCCGTGGTGCGGGACGAAGGTGACGTCCTCGAAGCGGCCCTGGATCTTTGCCCATTCGCGGATTTTGAGCTCACTGGACCGTGACGCGTAGTCCATGAATGACAGGTGCTGCAGGGTGACCAGGAAGACGGGCAGGCCGTTGGGCCCGGCGCTGTGCTCGGCGAGCTCCTGCAGGAGGAAAAGATCGTGCTCGGCGCCGGAGAATTCGTTGTGTCCGGCAAGGTGTTCGAGGGTCTTGCCGAACTCGTCGATGATCAGCAGGAGCGGCTGCTGATTGTCGGTCAGGGCCTTGATGGCGGCCATGACCTGCTTCGTCTTCGGCCCAGTCGTCGTCGGGTCTTCGCAGGCCGCGAGTACTGCGGCGATGTTCTTCGGGATGCGCTTGCCCCAGCGGCGCCTTGCCGCGGTCTCCAGCGCACGGGTCACAGTTGCGACCAGCGGTTCACGCCGCGCGGTGGCCACGGCTCCGAGGAACCCGGTTCCCGTCCGCTCAGCCCGAGCCGTGGCGAGACGCTCGGCGAGGGCTGGGCTGGTGTCCGCAAGGATCCGGTGAGCCTCGTCGCGGCGGTCCTCGTCGCGGCCGAGAAGCGCTTCGATCAGGTTAGCCAGCGTGGACTTCCCGGAGCCGTAGGGTCCGGTGAAGGACCACGCGCGGGGACGCCGCAGATCGCTGACCGCGTTGACGATGCGCTCCAGTACGTCAACTGCCTTCGCGCCGACATACGGTCCGTGCAGTTCGTCCTCGACGTCGCGTTCGAGGTTGGTCGACCGCATCTGGGAGCCGACCAGTTCGATTCCGGACGGGAACTGAGGGGTTGCCTCGTCCTGGGGGGTGCGGGAGGTCCGCGTGGGAGCTGCGGTGGTCACGCGTTCTCCTGAGTCGTGAACTGCTGCTGGTGGTCCTGGGGCTTGCGTTCAGCCTTCTCAGCCTTCTCGGCCTTCTCAGCCTCCTCTGCTTCGGCCAACTGCGGGTACTGCGCGCTCCATTCGTCCCGAGTGGGAAAGTCGGGGCGCCGGGTGACGTGGTCGTACTGCTCGTCGAGAATGTCCCAGGCGAGCGCCCGCGGATCGCTGGAGAAGGACATGGTCCGCTGGCCGACGGCGTCCACCCTGTTGAGTTCCGGGCGACCCCCGGCGACCTTGTCCAGGGCGGCGACGATCTCAGGCTCGCGGACCCGGAAGGCCCGGCCGGGCGCTCCGGGCTCGTTGGCAAGCCGCGCTAGGGAGATGGAGCCGGGACCCTGGGTGTCGCGGGCTGCGTAGTCGAGGCACGCATAGACCAGGACGTGGGCCGGGAGAGAGGTGCGCGTGCCAGTGGTGAACTGCCACTCCTGCTTGCCTCGGGTGCCCACGGAGGTCAGCAAGTCCAGCTCACGGAAAGGGCAGGCCAAGAGGTCTTCATAGGTGGCGCGGGAACCGCTCTGTTCGACAGGCGTGCGCGCATACATCTTGGTCAGGCACTCGACATCCCGGGTGATCGACGCCTCCACCGGTCCATCACTGAAGGAGAAGTTGACATGCCGCGTCACGACCTGCGTCATATCCGCGACGGTGAAGCGAGAGAACGGAGCAAGGTGAAACGCCGTGTACCACGCGGGGGCCCAGCATTTGGCGCCCGGCCGCGACGACACGAGCCACCAGTGCAACAGCCACAGGCTGCCGGGTTCCTCAAGGTAGGGATCGGCGCCATCCTTCTCGTCGAGCAGCCATCGCGCTTCCCAAGTAGGTGAGGCGTACTGGGCCTTCGTCTTACCCGCCGGGTCGGCGTGCTCACGGGTGAGCTTGAACGCCTTTGACCAGTACCGCATGGCATGGACCATGTTCTTACCCACGCCGAGCAGGACCGGAGCATCTTCAGCGAGGAAAGCTGCCGGATTCTCCTTGACCTGCATGTACGCCTTATGCAGCCAGCCGAAGCGGGGGGCGAAGGTCTCATGGCGCGCGAAGCTGGAATGTGCGGCTTCCGCGAGCCTACTGTCTGCCATACGAGGGCCTCTCAATACAAGAAGAGATAAGGGAACTGCTGAAGTCAGTGAGCAGCCGCGCCGGCTGTCGCTGCCATGGCGGCGCGCACCTGGTGGACCGCGCGGACCACCGCCTCGGCGGCTACGGCGATCTCGTCTGCGGTTGTGGCGTAGCCGAGCGAGAAGCGCACAGTGCACTCCGCTTCCTCCCGGCTCAGCCCCATAGCGAGCAGGACATGGCTGGGGGTTGGGGCTCCCGAGGCGCAGGCGCTTCCGTCGGATGCGGCTATGCGCGGCATGGCGGCCATGACTGCGTCAGCCGGGGCACCTGCAAACGTGATGCTCGCCACACCGGGCAGGCGGGGGGCTTGCTGCCCGTTGATACGGCATCCGTCCACAGCCGTGGTCACCATGTGTTCGAGCTGATCGCGCAGTTGGGTCACGCGGGCGACGTCGTCGGCAAGGTCACGGCTGACGGCCGCAGCGGCAGCTCCGGCACCGGCGATCCCGGGCACGTTGAGGGTGCCGGCCCTCCACCCCTTCTCCTGCCCGCCACCGGTGATCAGCGGCCTGAACGGCAGCGGTGTACCGCGTCGTACGAACAGTGCACCGACGCCTTGAGGGCCGCCGAACTTGTGGGCAGACAGGGACAGAAGATCGACGTCCACTTCGGAAAGGTCCAGGGTCAGCCGGCCGATCATCTGTGTGGCGTCCGTGTGGACCAGCGCGCCTGCGGCATGCGCCGCCTTGACGACCGGCGTGAGGTCGGTGAGAACGCCGGTTTCATTATTGGCGGCCATCAGGGAGACGAGACCGACATCGCCCCGGCCGAGCTCTTCCTCCAGGGCCACGGTTTCCACCAGGCCGTCCGCCCGCATCGGCAAGACGGTCAGCGATCCCGGCTCGTTTTGGGCCAGATCCCGGGATGTCTCCAGCACCGCAGGGTGCTCTGCACTACCCGTCACAATCCGGGCACCGCGGCGATGAGCCGCGCGCAGCGCGAGATTGTTCGCTTCGGTTGCCCCTGACGTGAAGATGATCTCCCCGGGCGAGCAGTTCAGCAGGTCAGCAAGGTGCCGACGAGCGACCTCTACGCGATAGGCGGCATCCCGGCCGGGGTGATGCACGCTCGACGCGTTACCGACGGCCTGCAGGGCATCCACAACGGCCGCCAACGCTTCGGGCCGAATTGGCGCCGTCGCATTGTAGTCGAGATATGCCGAAACCGGCCCATCAGACTCATCCCTCATGCCCCACCTCGTCTCGCTCAGCACCGCACACAATCTACTCCTGGTGGAACCCGGACGTGCGCACCGGGGGCGGCACCAGGAGTGAGTCGCGATCGTAGCGATCGAGATCGATCAGTCAGCGAAACCGACACTCAACCCGGAGCGCAAACTGTAACTCGAACTAATGTTCCCCATTGCTTGGGCGCCTGCAACCGATATCGGGAAAGGACATCGGCGCAGAGGCGGCACGGGATCCTCTAAGGGGCCGACCGCACCTCATCAGCGCCCCTGAGCTGTGAATATCAATCGCCGAGATCCGAGTGTCAGTGCGTGGGTTTATGGTGATCGGGCACTGTAACTTTGGGGCGACTCAGAGTTGCGGGCAGCTCTGCATGCACAGAACTGAGGCGGGGGCTCCGCAAGTTGACGGACATTCAGACATCGGGGGAAATCTCCCCTGTTCCGCAGGGGTGGTGAATCGATGACAGCGTGGTCGCCCGGCCTGTCCTTCCAAGCCGTGCTGGACAGCGCTCCCATGCCGTACATCCGCGAGCGGCTCGGCAAGCACATGTGCGCTCTGCTCGACCTCATCGACGGCGGAAGCGCCGGCGATGAGCGGCTCCGAGCAGTCGCTGCCGTGGCGGTGGACGCCGAGAAGCTCGTGTCCAATCAGACGGACCGCGAGGAGCTGCTGCGGCTCCTGCCCGCCGACAAGCAGACAGAGCTTGCCCAACGTCTTGGGGCGGACGGCGCGGGCACCGATGCCCTGGTCTACCTGAACGGTCTGAAGTGGGCGAGTGAGCAACAGCGGGAGCTGCTGGAGTTCTTCGGCTTCAGCGTCGACAGGGCACCCGCGCTGTCCCCGCTCTTTCGGCAAGACTCCGAACCCGAATACGGGTTGTTCCCCCACCAACGGCGCGCAGCCGCACGCGTGAAGGAGTTGCTGTACGACGGGCCGCGGCGGGTTGTCCTTCACCTGCCGACAGGCGTGGGCAAGACCCGCACCGGAATGAACCTGATCGCCGACCATCTGCGGCAGCACGAGCCCACGCTCGTGGTCTGGCTGGCGCGTGGGCAGGAACTGCTGGAGCAGGCGGCTGCGGAGTTCGAGCGCGCGTGGTCCAAGCTCGGCGACCGTCCGATTGCGGTCGTCCGGATGTGGGGTGAGGCGCCCACCGATGTGGAGGCGCTGACGGACGGCCTTGTCATCCTCGGGCTGGAGAAGGCCGTCTCCGCGGACAAGAGCGATCCGGAGCTTCTCCGCAAACTCGCATCGCGCAGCACCCTCACAGTCTTCGACGAGGCTCATCAGATCATCGCGCCGACCTACCAGCGAGTGGTGGACGCCCTCACCATCCGCCCCGATGCCAGCTTGCTGGGCCTGACGGCCACCCCCGGCCGGACCTGGGCAGACGTCACGCAAGATGAGCGGCTGTCAGACTTCTTCGCCCGCCAGAAGGTCATGCTGCAGATCGACGGATACAGCAACCCGGTAACCGCCCTCATCGAACAGGGCTACCTGGCCAAGCCCATCATGAAGACCGTCGCCTCCGAAGCCGGCCTGCATCTGTCCGCGCGCGATCAGCAGCTGCTCGCGAAGTCCTTCGACATCCCGTCGGACATCATCGCGTCGCTGGCCAGCGACGAGCAGTGGAACCTCAAGGTCGTCCAGACCGTGCTGGAGCTACTGGAACGCCAGCACCGCAGGATCCTGGTTTTTGCGGCCTCCGTTGACCATTGCCGCCTGATCGCCGCTGTCCTGTCGGCGCTCGGCCTCGATGCCGACTTCGTCACCGGCGAGTCTTCTCCCCGGCACCGCAACGACGCCATCAGACGCTTCAAGGGCGCCGGCCGACGCCCCATGATTTTGTGCAACTTCGGGGTCCTGACCACAGGCTTCGATGCCCCGGCGGCCAGTGCTGCCGTCATCGCCCGACCGACCAAGTCACTGGTCCTGTACAGCCAGATGGTCGGCCGCGTCATCCGCGGGCCCAAGGCCGGCGGAACCGCCACCTGCGAGATCGTCACCGTCGTCGACCCGGAACTCCCCGGGTTCGGAGACGTGGCCGAGGCATTCACCAACTGGGAAGACGTATGGGAGACCGCGTGACCGGCGAGGAAAGCAAATACCGGATCGTCAGCCCTTCGCTGACTGTCAAGGCCATGCGTGACAGCGGTTACAAGAACACCGCCTACGCGCTTGCCGAGCTGATCGACAACAGCATCGACGCCGAAGCCACGCTGGTACAGGTCTTCGCCTGTGAGAGCCCGGTGCAGGGCGCCACCCAGACGAGGCACCGGGTGGACACCATAGCTGTCCTCGACAACGGCAAGGGCATGGACGCCGAACTCCTGCGGCGTGCCCTGAAGTACGGCGACGGCCTCGGGGGCGACCGCAACCGCATCGGGCGCTTCGGCATGGGCTTGCCCAACTCCAGCATGTCCCAGTGCACCAAGGTCGAGGTCTGGTCCTGGACCAATGGCGCCCCGAACGCCATGTACACCTACCTCGATCTTGAGGAGATCAACGGCGGACTCGACGACGTCCCCAGTCCCGTACACCGCCCCGTGCCGGAGTACTGGAGCGACCTCAGCGAGGCACCGCTGGGCACCACCGGCACCCTCGTGGTCTGGTCGGACCTTGACCGGGTCAAATGGCACGGAGCCGGCGCCACCCTGCGGAACACTGCCGAGCTGATCGGCCGTGTGTACCGGCACTACCTCCACGACGGCAGGGTGGAGATCAAGATGGCGCCAGTCCGCGAAGGAAAGGTCCTCGAAGGAGACAACGGGGCGTACTTCGCCGAGCCCAACGACCCCCTGTACCTCATGGACTCAACCGGGACGCCGCCCCCGTTCGGGAACAAGCCCATGTTCGAGCCCTTCGACATGGGCAACGAGAAGGAACCCGGGGTCGCCTACTTCCCGATCACGGTCGACGGGACGAAGCACAACGTGAAGGTGCGGGCCTCCATCGCCCGGCCCGAGGCCCGCCGCGCCGACGTCGAAGGTCATCCGTGGCCCGACAACGCGAACCCCAACCGCGACGCCGGTTTCCACCCGTGGGGACAGCATGCTCGACGGAACATCGGGATTTCCCTGGTCCGGCAAGGGCGCGAACTCGACCTCGATTCCAAGTGGGCCATCGGGTACGACCCCGTCGAGCGTTGGTGGGGCATCGAGGTGGAGTTCCCCCCGGAGCTCGACGACATCTTCGGCGTCACGAACAACAAGCAGACCGCCACGGTCTTCTCGTCTCTCGCCCACTTCGACTGGACGGCCGAGGCCGAGGGGGACGAGACGCCCAAGGCGTTCAAGGACCGCATCGCCGAATTCGGCGACCCGCGCCTGCCCCTGATCGATCTCGCGCTCTATCTGGAGAAGAACCTCCTGCCCAAAATGCGGCGGAAGCTGAAGCAGCGCAGGATGGGCCGGGGGGGCAATAAGCGTCACGATGACGTCGTCACGTCCAAGGCCACGGACGCGGTCAAGCGCCGGCAGGAGGACGGCCACACGGGAACGACCGACCGGCTGGCAGAGGAAGCCACCGAGAACGACAAGCGCCAGGAGCAGTTCGCGGCGCTCACCGAGCGGCATCACCTCGACGAGGACACCGCCCAGTCCATGGTCGACGAGGCGCTGGAGAAAGACTGGCGTGTCCGCTGGATCTCCAGCCCGCAGGACTCCACGGCGTTCTTCAACATCGACCTCATGGCCGGCATGCTCCAGGTGATCTTCAACACCGAACACCCGCTGCACAGCGAGCTGATGACCGTCCTTGAAGATGTGCCCGAAGACGCGAGCGAGACCGAACTCCGCCAACGCCTGGCCCGCGCCTCCGACACCTTCAAACTCCTCGTCTTCTCCTGGGCCCGCATGGAGGACGAGATCCCCAACAAGCGGGACCGCGCCAGGATCTCGGACGCCCGGCGCGACTGGGGCCGCTACGCCCGCGACTTCATCGAAGACGGGAGCGATGACGAGTGACGCAGCCGGACCACGTCTGGCAGCAGATAGCCCACCTGATGAAGGGCGCCACCACGCGAGTGATCCTCGTGGCGCCCTTCATCAAAAAGGCCGTCTTCGAGGAGACCCTCGCCTCGGTGCCGACCTCGGTGGAGAAGATCGGATGCGTCACGCGCTGGACTCCGGCGGAAGTAGCCGCCGGAGTCTCCGACCCCGAGATCGTCGAGGCGGCGGAGCGGGACGAGCGCGTGCAGATCACTCTCTGCCCGTCGCTGCATGCCAAGATCTACGTCGCCGACGACCGATGCCTGGTCGGATCCGCGAACCTGACCGGCAAGGCCACCGGCCGAGTCCCCAACGCCAACGTGGAGCTCTTGCTGGATGCGCCCGTCACCCATCCCGAAGTGCAGCGCGTTCTCAGTCTGATCGAGTCCCGCTCGACAGCGGCCACACCTGTGGTGGCCGCCCTCGTCCGGCAGCAAGCAGAACTTCTCAAGGAGGAACGCATCGCGCCCCCGGCCGAGGGTGAACCCGCCCCCCTTTGGTACCCGGAGACGAGGCGCCCGGAGAACGTGTTTGCGCTCTACAGCGGGCGAACGCGATTCACCTCGCCGGTTGAGGCCGGCATCATCCAGGACCTTGCCCTGCTCGATGTCCCGGCAGGTTTGGCGGAGCACGACTTCAAATCGGCGGTCGAAGCTCGGCTGCACGCCATCCCAGAACTCCACAAGCTGCTCGTCGGCGAGCGCCTCAGCAACATCGAGCTCGAGAAGGCCATCGTGGAACGGACAGGAGACCCGGAAGACCAGGCCCGGAGGACAACGGAGACCCTCGCGGCCTGGTTGCAGCACTTCGGCCGCTATTACACCGAGGTGGGCTCGTGGGAGCTGCGGCCAGGACGTGAGCACACCTAAGATCTGCGTGCACGGCGTAGAGCGGCGGAGCAACTCCCCCGCTCATCGCCACCCCACGGAGACGAAGGTGATAGGAAGGCCCCCTCATGGCACAGGTGCGGGTCCCGTTCCTGCTGGGCCATGCCGAAATCGCCTCCCTCTATCGAGTGGAGCGCCAAACATCGCAGAAATGGCGGACAGAGGGCGCCCTCGCCGCACCTGACCTGGTCGCGTCCGGCAACCCGTACTGGCTGCTGGCGACGGTAATGCGGCTAGACGACGTCGGCGACCGCCACGTGGCGCGAGACCGGCTGGCCTCCTACAAGACCAGCATCCCCCGCGGCTACGAGGTCCAGGACAAGGAGGACCTACCCGTCATCCTCGGCATCCAGGAGGCCGCCCGCGTCCTCGCGCGGGACGCGCAGGCGATCTCCCGATGGCGTAACCGGCGACAAATCGCCGAGGCTGACTTGACCCTCTCCGGGTCCCCTCTCTGGCTCCTGGACACCATCGTGGATGATGCGCAACAGCGGCAGCGCACCATCCTCTCGTCCGAGGTCGAGCTGCTGCGTACAGGTCATCGCGCCCCGCAGAAACCACGTGGGCGTAGGCAAAGAGAGCCCCTCTCCCAGCCGCCGCACAAGGCCCCGCCCGCAGCACGAACATTCACTGGTGCCGACCAAGTAGCCGCGGCCGAGTTCCTGGCAGCAGTCCTGGCGGAGGGACATTCTGTGGTCATCGAGCCGCGACCTTAGTCGGCCTCCCCCTGCCTGACTGGGATGGATCCCCGAGACGCTATGCCGCCTAGTTAAGCAGTGTTCGCCGACAGCCGTGAGAGGAACACTTGATGCCGCGACGCTTCATCCATACTGTCTCTCACATGCCGATCTTGTCACGCATCCCCGGAGCCCACCACGACAACCCGACGGAATCGAGCCCACGGGCCGTCCTCGACCTGGCGGCTCACCAGTCAAGTGAATCCCCGATGAGGGTTATCTCCTACGGAGGAGGCGTCCAGTCGACGGCGCTGCTGGTGCTAGCCGCCCAGCGCGGGATCGACTTCTCCACCTTCCTCTTCGCCAATGTCGGGGACGACAGCGAGCACCCGGCGACTCTCGCGTACGTTCGCGAGATCGCCATCCCTTACGCCGAGCGTGCGGGACTGCACATCTACGAGCTCAAGCGACGCCGTCGTGACGGGACCACGGAAACCCTCATGCAGCGGCTGAACCGGCCGGATACCCGGTCGATCCCCATCCCGGTCCGTATGGCCAACGGCGCTCCTGGCCGCCGCAACTGCACCGCAGACTTCAAGATCAAGGTGGTCGGGCGGTGGCTTCGGGAGCATGGCGCCACCGCGAAGGCACCGGCGGCGGTCGGCATCGGCATTTCGCTCGACGAAATCCATCGCGCCAACCGTCGGCGGAGGGAAGCCCACGAGGTCATCGAGTACCCCCTCCTCGACCTCGGGTTGCGCCGAGACGACTGCGAGCGCATCATCACCGAGGCCGGCCTGCCGGTACCGCCCAAGAGCTCCTGCTTCTTCTGTCCCTTCCGTACCGTCGACGCCTGGCGTCATCAGCGTCGCCACGAGCCCGAATTGTTCGCACAGTCGGTCCGGCTGGAGGAGACGATCAACCACCGAAGGGCGGCGCTCGGCCGGGATGACGTCTATCTCACGCGGTACGGGATCCCGCTCACTCAAGCCATCCCCGATGAGAGCCCGGGGGAAGGCGAAGCCGATGAGGATGACGGGGCATGTGACTCCGGCTGGTGCATGACCTGATACCTGCCGAGCAGGCCACGACGGGTGGGCCCGAAGCCATTGGCCTCGGGCCCACCCGTCGTTTGCCTCTAGGCTGCCGACGTGGCCGTCGCAGGGCGCTGCTGGTGGCGGAATCAGAGCTCGGGCGGCTCGCCGGGCTGGAGGTGGAGAACGGCGAGGTACTCGCCGTAGGGCATTTCTTCGTCCACCCATCGACTGCCGCCTGCGGAGTCGGGAATCCACATGCCGTCGAGGAGGTACTTGTCGTCGAAGACAGCGACGCGGTTTTCCTTCACCGCCGCGGTCATCAACAGCTGGATCCCCAGCAGCAGTACCGTGGAGGCTTCCTTGGTCGCACAGACCTCGGCGTGTCCAGTGGGAAAGACCTTTCCGTCATCGTCGCTTCCCGGCTCGGGGATGGCGGCGCGGCCCCGGACGGTCATCTCGTGCAGGACAATCGCCTGGGTCACCGCTGCCGCCACCGAGGGGCCAGCGCCCGGCACGCCGTCCGAGGCATGCGTCCGCAAATGGTCGGTGACCGCATGCGCGTGCACCGGCCACGCGTCGGCGTGGTGTTGCAGCTGCTGCTCAGCGGCCTCCACCGCCAGACCAGACTCCGCGGTGTCCGGGTACAGCAGCCGGACGAATCCTTCGAGTGCTGCGCGCAGGTAGCCGAGACGGACCTGGTGCTGCTGCCACTCCTCCATCATCTCGGTCCAGACGGCGTCGAAGTCGAGGCCCGCTGAGCACATGCCGCCGTCGTCGTAGGACATGTCGAACGTCACCGTGCGCAGGCCCTGGGCGAGACGCAGCCACTTGTAGGCCGTATCCCAGCCGCTCTGCGCCCCGGGGGCTCCTGTGACGGCGGAGGCATGCTCCACCCAGTCGGTGAGTTCACGGACATGGTCCTCGGGCTCGGACAGCGCGAGGGTGGACAGCGTTCGGTATGAGGGCAAGCAGGAGCCCTCCATCCGGGTGGTGGTCATGGGTGGAGCGTGGCACACAGCACTGACAATCACTGCGGTGCCGAGAGCCGGAGCGAGGCTCAGGTACTGGTGGTGCGCCGTACGAGCCTGTGGCCTCGCAACTCCCGCTCGCAGCGAACGAGTTCGCGCTCCCATCCCTTTTCTGTGCCGATCAGGTGCGGGCTCTCGTAAAGACCGGCGCGAACCTCGGCGTCCGTGAGCCTCCGGTACTTGGGTGCGTCGGGATCATCCTCGGCAAGGAACTCGTGCTTGCGATGCAGCAGGGGACGGTTGGTGGAGTCCGCGTACGAGGTGAAGGAGGACTTAAGGGTCTTCAGGTCGACGGCGTACGAGGCCGCGATTCGCGGGTGGGGATCCGCGTCGAACTCGGGATAATCGAGCCAGCTGACCCCGCGGCCCTGATGGCGGAGCTTGACGACAGACCACTCGCCAGGACGGCCGGCGGCAATGCTCGCGCACTGCTCGTACAGGCGCAGCACGGCCGGGATCCGATGGAGTGCGCGGCGGTGAACGTATAGAGCGGTCGCGGTGAACTTGCCGGCGATCGATCCGTTCATCGCCCGGCGGACGTAGGCGTCGTCGCGCAGTTTGAACAGCAGCCGATCCGCTCGGTGGCACGCCTCGGTATACGACGGGAAGAAGGCACGGATGTCCAGTTGAACCGGCAGGGGCAGACTGCTAACCGGGCCTCGGCCGTGAAACAGCTCCAGCGCGAGGAACTGCAGTGTGTCGAGGGCTCCGCGCTCGGCGCTTCGTTCTACCTTCGCGGGGTCGGCTTCCTGCTCGGCAAGGCGCTTGAGTTCAGCGGGGCGCAGGTGGCCAAGGAGGCTGATGATGGGCTGCGGCATTTCCTCCAGCTGAGGCATCCTGCCGCGCTGTTCGAGATGATCGACGACCGAGGTGATCGCCGAGGCGGTGTCCTCGGACGCCAGCCACCCCCCGTCAGGAGCGACCTGTCGGGCGAGGTAACTCAGGCGGGCCGCATCGTCCTTGAACGCGTAAACGACGCCGGGCGCAGCCGACACGCAGCGGACACCGGTGGCCTCCTCGACGTAGTCGCGAAGCTCGCCGGCGGCGTAGAGGTGTTGGAAGGTACGGCGTTGGGTGAGGATGCCGTCGCCGTACTCGGTGCCTTTGATCTGGTTGCGCTCCCACCTCAACCTCGCGGACACCACTAGCACCGACTTGGCAAGGTCCCAGGCCCGAAGGAGCGTCTCGCGTCGTTCGGCGGGATTCTCAATCACGTTCAGGACATAGGTGAGAAGGACCACCTCGGCCGGCTCACGCCGCCCGTTAGGAAAGTGCACCGGGTCCCAGCCCACAGCATCGAGGCCGAGGTGCAGCAATGCCCGTACATCGCCGCCACGTCCACACCCGTAATCGAGTACCCCCATGTCTGGTTCCAGCTGAAGGTCGCCAACGGCACGACGAGCGGGGAGCGACAGGCCGACACGACCGATGGCGGTGTTATGTCTCTGACTGGTCCAGAGCTGCTGCGTCATCAGCGTTCCCTGATTCACGGATAGGCCAGCGTGCGACAGCTCCGAACTGTACGTGACACTCGCTCCAGCGGTCCGGCTTACAGGCGAGACGCGTGCCAAGACTGATCTCATGCCACACGGCTCGGGGCACCGCCGTCGACCACACCACTGGCATAGCCTTGGTATCTAAGCGACGCGTCCTAGTGATGACTCCCCCTTGGGAGCCATCTGGGAGCCGGATCCCTCCCGGGAACCCTCCCGGACCGTCCGGGACCACCGCACACCAACGTCCTGAACAGGCAAAACAGCAACACAGCCGGTGCCACTCCCACCCGAACCTCATTCGGGACGAAGAGGTCGTGGGTTCAAATCCCGCCACCCCGACAGTGAAGTACCAGGTCAAGGGCCTGATCCGGATTCGGATCAGGCCCTTTCTGCGTCTCCGGTGATCGTTTGGGAGAAATCTGGGAGAAGATCTTGGTCGGCTTCTCCCGGCAGGCAATCGCCCGGCGGGGGCGGCGTGTCTCCCGCGCGTCCGCTCGTACCTGCGCGTTCGCGAACTCCAGTCGGCCACTCGACCCGAGGACAGCCTGTGGACCACGGCTTCGGCGGCAGCCACGACGCCGACAACAGCACCCCTGAGCACGCGGGGCGCCCCTGCGCGGTCTGCGGCACAGTGATGGAGTACTGGCGCCCACGCAGCCAGAAATACTGCTCCGATCCCTGCCGTACCTCGGCCGCCAAGAAACAGCGCGCCGAACGACCGAAGGACGCGCCGAAGGTGCGGCGTCCGAAGCAAACGCTCACGCCGGGGACACCGCCTGTGCCCGACCTCTCCAGGACCCGCAAGGTTCCCGGTGATCCTCATTGGAACCCGATCCTCGCGGCTGCCGAACGTGCCACCGGCGGCGAACCTTGCCGGATCTGCGGCGAGCCCGTTCCAAGGAGCGCGCACTGGGAGCACCGCGACCGGCACGTCTGCTCGAGTCGGTGCAACACCACACTCAAGCGGCGCACGAAGGTGCGGATCGAAAGGGGTGAGATCGACGTGCCCGCCATCGCGGATCACGGCGACCGATCCTCCGCCGATGCCGACCAGCGAGCTCGGTTCGGGGCTGCACGGGAGCCGCGGGTCTTCTGCACCAGGGCCGCCGATGGTGACTTCCCCTATGAGTTCCACGGGTTGAGCCCCATCGAGGGCGATGTCATCGAGCGGCACGGCTCCGTCACGACGTACGCCACCGCTACCTCCCTGGGCGCCGACGAGCTCGTCGCGCTGGTGCGGGCCAACTCCGAACCCGACGCAGAGCCGATGGTCGCAATCCACCAGCGGACCGGCGCGCTCCTCGCCTACACGGGCCGCGTCCTGTGGTGGACCAAGGTGCCTGGCCAGGAGCACCCCCTCGTCCAGCAAACGTCGTTCGCGGGGGACGACGGGCGGCAGTGGCATTGGCAGAACGAGATCTTCCGTGACGTGGACGAGAGCGGGAAGACCTACGACTGGGAAGCCTGGGTCTGCGTCGCCGAACCGACGCCCACGCTCTGGACCCCGGCCTACACCGCCCGCTCCGAGAAGCGGCGGCGCTCCACTCGGGCCCGCAACAGCTACCAGGCCCGTATGCGCGGCTACGGCATGCTCAACGCCGACGCCGACCAAGTGGACCCGTTCGACATCTACGAACGCGACCAATGGGTCTGCCAGTTGTGCCACCGTGCGATGGACTCCGCCGTTGAATGGCCCGATCCGTGGTCCGCCACCCTTGACCACATCCAGCCTGTTGCAGAGAACGGCGCGCACACAGCCGAGAACCTGCAGGCAGCCCATTGGATCTGCAACATCCGCAAGGGAGACGCCTGGGGACCTGGCGAGGCCCAGCCCTCCTAGGAGGAGGGCTGGGCCTGACGCGTCAGCCGCCGGCCTGCAGGAGCCGGTCCAGCGCAGATACCGGGGAACGCGGGTGTAGCGCACGCCTGGCGGCGAGTGCCGCCTCCCACTGCTCGGTCAGGCCAACCATGAGGCGCCGACGCATGCCGGGCGTGACGTGGGCGTAGCGCGCGGAGACCGAGCCGTCGATGTGGCCCATGCGTTCGTCCATGAGCACCTTCTCGGTGCCGAGGTCCTCCATCATCGTCCGATGGGTATGGCGGAGACCGTGGGGTGTGAGGCCCTTGGCGATCGGGAGCCAGCAGGCGTCCGCCCGAGCAGCAGCTCCTCGACCTCGGGCCGGAACCCCGGGCCACGGCTCGCCGAGGATCGGGACCGGGCGGGCCTCCTGGGGTGCCTTCTTCGGGTACCAGCCGGAGGCCGCCGGGGTGAACAGCCAGGTGGCGAAGCCGTTTCGGCGCCAGTGGGCCGCGTGCTCCGACGTGGTGCCGCCCCGTACGAACCCGAGGTCTGCGATGGCGAGTTCGACGCGTATGCGAGTGTCCTCGCGCACGCGGTCGGGGTGGTTGAGGACGTTCGAGACCGTGCCCGTGGAGACTCTGGCGCGTCGTGCGACGTCGACGAGCTTCGCCCCCTGATGGCCGCCGGTGCGTGCCGCGCCCTGCCCTCGGAAGACGTACGTCCTGCCGTGGCAGGGGCAGGGAGTCGGCTTCGTACGGGCGATGTGGTTGAAGACCAGGGCGGACAGCCAGTCCGTCGAGTCGATGTCGCGGTAGCTGTCGTCCTTGGGCGGACAGCGCACCAGCTCGCCGGTGTCCAGCTCGTAGAGCTGCCATTCGACCCGGAAGGCATTCGGCCGGACGAACTCCGTTTCCAGGCCGACGATTTCGCCCCAGCGCTTGCCGGTGTAGCCCTTGAGGACCGTGGCAACGAACTCGTCGTCGCGACCGGAGAGCAAGGCCGCCCGCTCGGCGGTGAGCAGGATGCCGAGCGCGTCAGTGACGACCTTCTCCGGGCCGCGGTCGCGCGAGCGGCCAGCGCGCTTGCCCCGTCCGCGCCGCCTGGCCGCCGGGTTCGACGTGAGCAGGCCCTCGTCGATCGCGTCCTCGAAGATCAGGTGGAGCGTGGAGCGCCAGGTCTTGACGCTGGAAGCCGCGTAGGCGGCCTTCTCCTTCTTCTCCCAGGCATCGACGTCCGTACGCAGGATGCCGGCGAGCGCCTTGTCCTCGAAGTCGGGGAGCAGGTGCTCCTCGATGTGGCGCTTGTAGTTCTGCATCGTCGAGGCCGCCAGGTCCTGGGCGGCGTACCAGCGGCTCGCGTACTCGCCGAAGGTCTCCTGGCCGAGGCCCGGGTCGCGCCACTGGCCACGGCGAACGGTCACCTCCTCGGCGTCTGCGGCCTGCTTGGCCTCGCGTTTGGTGGCGAACTTGACCACGGCGCCTGCGGAATCGGCGACGGTGCCGTACTTGCCGTCCTCGATCTTGTAGCGGCCGCGCCAGTAGCCGCTGCGCTTCTCGGCGTACCCCACAGATTTCCCTCCCTTCTGTCGTGTGGGGTGCGTTAAGCAGCGGTTCCGTACTGGGACTTGGCCATACGGCGCGGCGGCCGGGCCTTGAGGCGGACAGCGGACAGAGCCGCTTCAGATCGCTGCCGAGCGGAAGGCTTGCGAGTCGGCGCAGCAGCAACGCCAGGGCGCTGCGGTTTCAGGGCCGGACGCTCTTCGTGCATGCGGATGATCTCGGCGAGGTGTTCGTCCGAGAAGCGGTACGCACGGCCAACGCGGGTGAACGGGATGAGCCGGCGGCGGGCGCGGTCCTTGACCCACCAGGCGGAGCAGCCGAGGACGGCGGCAACTTCCTCGGGGACATAGAGGCGCGGCAGGCCGACCTCGGCGTGCGGAGTCGGTGTGGAGGCAGGGGCTATCGCGGGTTCGCGCAAGGGGTGAGTCCTCTTCTGGCGGGCATGAGGCGCGGCAACGCCGACCCGCCGGTCGATCGCTAGGGATAGAGATGAGCTGCCCGTACTGGGGGTTTGCGGCCCGGGACGGGAGTGGGCGCCGGAGGCTATGCCTCGTCGGCGGGGTGGGCGTCGCTGTCACCAGGCGGAGGGCCATGCATCTTCAGCATGGTCTTGTTGGCCTCTTCCGCGATGGCGCTCTGGACCATGAGGTCGGCTTCCTCGCGGATGTCGGGGTGCTCGGTGAGGTAGGCGTCGAGGGCGTCGCGCGCCTCTGTGAGAGCCATGTTGGCTCTCTGCGTCGTGCGGAACGCGTCCACGACCTCGTCGATGAGCTCCATGGCGCGGGCCTTGGCCGCCAGCTGCGGTGGCCCGACGAGGTTGCGCAGGTCGATGCCGAAGACCTCGGCGAAGCCGATGGCGTCGTCGAGGTTGATGCGGCGCTTCCCGTTTTCGATCCGCCAGACCGCGGACGGGTTCATCTCGAAGCCGGCCTCGTTGAGCCGGTCGGACAGGGCGTTGGTGCTCCAGCCTCGGGCCTCGCGCTCCACCCTGATGCGGGTCGCGACGTTCGCCTCGCCGCTGAGCAGGACGCCCTCGGACGGTTCTTCCTCGACCACCGCCACCTCCTTCCGTTCGTAGCGATGCACTGCGGTTTGCAGCACAGCCTAAACAGTAGCACCTCCACTGCGAGATGCAAAACACTTCTGCGATCTGCAATTAATGTGGCATAGTGGTGGCACCCCACCCCACCGACCTCAGGAGTCCGCACGACCGCACGTCACATGAAAGAAGCCCCCGGCGATGCCGGGGGCTCAAGCGCAAACCTCTCAACCGCCATCCCTAGCGATCAACCTGCGGAGACCGGGATTGCCGTCCCATATGGCCCGCAAGCAGAGGAGCTGATGCCCAGTATGACCGATCCTCAGCCGAATACGCCATCCCTTCCCGACGGCTCCGGCACGTCGTGGCCTCCAGTTGCCGTGCCCGGCCAACCGTCCGGCTCCGCTGCGCCTCCGCCAGAGGGGGACCGCGACGACACCACCTCATCACCACTGCGGACCGAGGGGGCGCAGATCCTGGACGACCTGCGGGTGCAGATCAAGCGGTACGTGGCGATGCCGAGCGAGGAGGCCGTCACGGCGGTGGCCTTGTGGATCGCGGCGACGCATCTGCAGCGCGCGTGGCAGCACGCGCCGCGCCTGGCGATCGTCGCTCCGGAGAAGCGGTGCGGTAAGTCCCGTCTGCTGGACGTGGTGACCGAGACGGTGCACAACCGGCTGATCACGGTCAACGCCAGCGCGGCGGCGATCTTCCGGTCGATCGACGGGGACGACCCGCCGACCCTCCTGGTCGACGAGGCCGACACCCTCTTCGGTACCACCAAGGCCGCGGAGAAGAACGAGGAGGTCCGTGGCCTGATCAACGCGGGGCACCAGCGTGGTCGGCCGACTCTGCGGGTGTCCGGTCCCGAGCACCAGGTGCAGGAGTTCCCCACCTTCGCCATGGCCGCACTTGCCGGGATCGGCGATCTGCCCGACACGATCCAGGACCGGGCGGTGGTCATCCGGATGCGCCGCCGCGCGGCAGGCGAGAAGGTGGCGTCCTTCCGCACCGGCCGGGACACCCCCGCCCTGAACGCGATCCGCGACCGTCTCCACGCCTGGCTCCAGCCGCTCTACGCGCAGGCCCTGGAGATGGAGCCTGCCATGCCGGTCGAGGACCGCGCGGCGGACACCTGGGAACCGCTGGTGATCATCGCCGACCTCGCCGGAGGCGACTGGCCGATGCTGGCGCGCACCGCCTGCCGCACCATGACCGACTACGAGGCCGGCCAAGACGAGGAGGGCGGCCTGCGCACCCGCCTCTTGGTCGGCATCCGCCGCGCCTTCGCCACCGTCGGCGATCCGGCCGTGCTGAGCACCAAGCACCTGCTGGAGTCCCTCAACGCGGACAAGGAAGCACCGTGGGCGGAGTACGGCGCCAACGGCCTGACCCCGCGCGGTCTGCAGCTGCTCCTGAAGCCCTACGGCATCAGCTCGGCCAACCGCCGCTTCCCCGACGGCACCCAGGCCAAGGGCTTCGCGCGCAACCAATTCCTCGACACGTGGGCGCGGTACTGCCCCGAGCCGAAGGCTGCTGACGCGCCCGCCTCGCCAGCGGACGGGCCGCTGCCCGGCACCGCAGCCTGACCCGACGCCACTCGCATCACTCGTCCCCGCGCAGGTCAGCGCGGGGACGAGTGAACAGCCCGCAACGAGTCGTCTCGACATCACCACGCCACTCGTACCTGTGCTGACCAGGCACGCGACGAGTGGTACGAGTCCCAGCACCTCGCAGACACAGCGCCCTGCCCCGCTGCCCCGCCTGCTCGTAGGTGCCGCCCACCCACCGGAGGTCTCCCCTGCCCTCGCACGAATCCACCGCACCCGAATCCACCGCGCCAAAAACCGGAGCCATCCGCTTCGGCATCGCCCTGCTCGGCACCATCGGCTTCGTCCTGTCCTACGACGCCCTGCGGCAAATGGCCATCGCCGCCCACATCCGCCCGCTCTTCGCGATCGGCTTCCCGCTCGTGATCGACGGGTTCATCGCCATCGGTATCGGGACCCTGCTCCTGGTGCGCACCGCGTCGAAGGCCGCCCGTGTGTACGTGTGGGTGCTCGTCAGCCTGGCCACCGCGCTGAGCATCTGGGCCAACGCGCTCCACGCCGTACGCCTCAACCAGCAGGCCCTGGGCGGTCTGCAGCTCGGCGACTGGACCGTGGCCGTGCTCTCGGCGCTCCCGCCGCTCGCGCTGGCTGGCGCGGTGCACTTTTACCAGATCATCCAGCGTGACCTCGCGCTGGCCGCTGAGCAGGAGGACGCCGAGCTGGGTGCCAGCGCCTCCTCGGACGTCCAGATGCCCGCGCGCCTCAAGGTGGCGGGCGCCCCGACAGATGTGGCGGAGGACGCTGCCGATGTGGCGAACCCCTCCGCCTCATCCCCCGCGGCCGACGAAGAGGAGGCGGACACAGTCGATCCCGAGCTGCTCGCCCTCGCCCGCTGTGCGCCGCTTGGACGCGGAGGCAAAGCCTCACGCCGCCACATCGAGGACACCGTCCGCAGCACCGGCCGCACGATCGGCAAGGACGAGGCAGAACGCGTCAAGGACGCGCTCCAGGCCGAACTCGACAAAGCCGCCGCAGCCGAACCGAGCGAGACCACACCAGCGGCGATCGCTTCCTGACCACCGCCCCCTGCCGACCGCGTCCCGCATCACTCGTCCCCGCGCAGGCCAGCGCGGGGACGAGTCCCCCATCGGCGACGAGTCGCACCAACATCACCGCCCTCCCCCATCAACACCCCCGAGTAGGTCACCCATGCACGCACCACAGCACGAACTGCCCACCCCACAACCGGAGACGACCACCACACCCGTCACACGCGCAGCAAGTTGTGGGGTAAGGAGTCCTTACCCGGCCTCCGCCCCGGGGGTGGCGGAGGCTTCCGGTGCCAAGGGGGCGCCGGAGTCGGCCGGCCCGGGGGTGCCGACCGAGACAGGGGGTATCGAGCCGTCGTCGAGCGTGCCGCAGCAGCCTGCGCCGCGTCGCCGTCTGCGCGACAAGCAGCTGCGCGAGCACCGCGTCCATCCCCGCTACAACGACGACGAGTTCGCCCTCGTGAAGAACGCCGCCGCCCTGAGCCGCATGAAGCCCGGCGGCTACGTCGCCGAGTGCTCGCTGGCCGCGGCCCGCGCCGAGGACCCCACCGCCGCGGTCGCCGACTACCGCGCCATGGTCAAGGCGCTGATGGCCGCCAACGGACAGCTCGGCATGATCGGCAACAACCTCAACCAGCTCACCTGGCACCTCAACCAGGACCGTGCCTGGCCCCACCGCGACACCGTCCAGCACCTCCTGCACCGCGTTGAGGCATCCATCGCCGACGTGGACGCAGCCGTCGCCCAGGTCACCGAGGGACGGTAGGAGCCGGTGATACCCAAGATCATCATCAGCAAGGGGCCGGAAGCCACGCGCCGCACGATCGGCTACCTCTTCGGGCCGGGCCGCGCCAACGAGCACACCGACCCCCACCTGGTGGCCTCCTGGAACGGCTTCGCCCCCGACCCCGGCCGCAGCCCCCACCGCGACCCGAAGGAGGCGGAAAAGCAGCTCGTCGCCCAACTCGACCAGCCCATAAGGATGCTGGGCGACAAGGCGCCCAGGGACACCGTGTGGCACTGCCCTGTGCGCGCCGCACCCGAGGACCCGATCCTCACCGACGCCCAGTGGGCCGAGATCGCTCGCCGCATCGTTGCCGCGGCGGGTATCGCCCCGACCGGGGACGAGGAAGCGTGCCGCTGGGTGGCCGTTCGCCACGCCGACGACCACATCCACATCGCCGCCACCCTCGTGCGCCAGGATGGCCGCCGCCCCCAGCGCGGCTACGACCAGCGCGCCGTCCAGAAGGAGGCCCGAAAGATCGAAGTCGATTACGGGCTCAGGCGGTTGAAGCCGGGCGACGGCACCGGCGCCAAACGCCCCACCAGCAAGGAGCACTTCAAGGCCAAGCGCCTGGGCCAGGACGCCGCCGCCCGCGATGTCCTGCGGCTGCGGGTGCGCCGCGCGGTTGCCGCCGCCTCCAGCGAAGCCGAGTTCTTCGCCCTCCTGGAGGCGACCGGCGTGAACGTGCGGCCCAAGACCGAGCCGTCCGGCGACGTGACCGGCTACAGCGTCGCCCTGCCCGGCGACGCCAACAAGCAGGGCAAACCCATCTGGTTCGCGGGCTCCACCCTCGCCGGCGATCTCTCCTTGCCGAAGATCCGCCAGCACCTGGCCGACACCGGCCCCGAGCCCGTCGCCATCCCACCGGGCAATCCCTGGCACCAGGCCACCGCCGCCACCGAACGCATCCCCCACCACCTCACCCACAGCGACGACCCGACCGCCCAGGGCCAACTCGTGGTGCTCGGCACGGCACTGGACCTGATGCCGGACATCGCACCGGCCGCAGCTAAGGCCCAACTCGCACAGGCTGCTGCCGCCTTCGAACGCGCCACCCGCTCCCGCATCGCAGCCGACCTCGACAGCACCCGCGTCCTGCGCCGCAGCATCCAGACGATCTGGCATGACCGCACTCAGGACGGGGACGGCAGCGGGTTCGCGATGCTCGTCAACGCCGCTCTCACCGCGGTGGCCTTCGCGATGCACTGGCACCGCACCCGCCAGCACACCCAGCAGGAAGCGGCAGCCGAGCAGGCCCTCGTCCACCTGCAGATCGCGTACGAGCAGGTCGCCGAGCCGGTCCTGACGGGCTTCGCGCAACGCGCCCCCAGTGCCCAGGCCAAGCGCCGCTTCGCCCACTACCTCCAGGAGGCAGTGCCCGAGCACGCCGAGCGCATCCTGGGCGATCCCGCCTGGGACGCACTCGCCTCCGTGCTCGCCCAGGCAGAGGCCGTCGGCCACAACACGGCCACCGTCCTCGACCAGGCACTTGGCCAGCGCACCCTGGACGACGCCCGCAGCCCCGCCCGCGCGCTGACCTGGCGCATCCGCCGCCTCGGCGAACGTCACGCCCCCGGCCCTCGCGCCCAGGCCCATCGCGCCGCACAGCGCCCCGGTGCCCCCGTCCACGCCACGGCCACCGTTCCCACCCAGCAGCGGCCCCCAGCGCGGCGGCGATAACCGCACAAGCGAGCGGAACATAGCCGACGATCCCCGGTTACCGAAACCGGGGATCGTCCGGAGCATTGATAGTCCCAACCCCAACACCGGAAAGACCCCTGCATGCCCCACACCGACATCCGACCCCACATCATCGCCCTCCTGTGCGACGCGGACTGCAAGCTCCGGTCCGACACCAACACCTGGAGCCACCGCGACGGACGGCCCTTCACCAAGGAGGAACAGGCCACCGCCTTTTCGGCCACCCGGACCGAGTTCGAAGAGTTCCACGCACAGCACAACCGCTACATGGACTACCGGCGCAAGTGGCAGGAAGCCCCCGACGCCCTGCAGGACTTCCTCGCCCCGTTCTTCGAACAGCTCACCAAGAAGACCCTCGGCAACGCAGTCGAGATCATGACCAAGGACGACCGGGCCGAGCTCGACCGCCTTCTCATGCTCATAGACGAACCACTTCGCCCCTTCACCCCGTACACCTTCTGACCAACACCACCACCGCTCATAGGCCGACGTGAAGACTCGGCCAGCGCAGGCGCCCTCACCGCCGACACCGGCACCAGTACGCGCAGGCCCGACCGGGAACACCGGTCGGGCCTGCGGCGCGTCTGGACAGTCTCAACGGGTCACACGGGCTTTCGCCACCGCCTTCTCCACATGGGCATCGACCAACGCCGCCGACCCCGAGACCACCACGACCACCGTCCCGATGCGCACGACCGTCTGCTTGACGACGCTGCTGCGCCCACCCGCAGTAAAGGTGAGCAGCTGGCTCCACCGCTCATCCCCCAGCCGCGGGGCAGGCACCCTCCGCGGCACGACCGTGACCGGAGTGCCACCAGCGAGCACGTCGTAGGCCGAGCAAGCCGTCATCGCCCCGACGATCCGGCTCACGCCGCGGGAGAGCTCGCCCTTGGTGGCGCTGTAGAGCTCCTCTGCCAGCTCCGAGCCGCTGCCGCCCGCGTACGTGAAGGACACCTTCGCCTGGCGGGGGAAGGTGAGGCTGCCCCCAGCTGCTGCCTCACCGAGCTTGGCCAGCGCGGGGCATCCAGTCACCGTGACGTCGTCGTGCCGCTCGGGCCGTTCCGGCCTGCGGATGTAGTCCTCGCCCAGGTCGCGCTCGTCCAGGAGCCGCTCACGCAGCGCGGCCGAGGACAAAGGCGTGGCCGCCGGGGTGTTCCTGTGCTCCTGGCGGGCAGCAGCCGAGGAGGTCGGGGTCGTGGCGGGAGTGCTGCCGACGGAGCAGCCTGCCAGGGCCAGGGCAGCGAGGGCGCTCAGGTGGAGGACGGCCGTGGTGTGAAAGCGCATGTGAAACCCAAGAGTTGGTGCCGAGCGGACGGTCTGACTGGGCCGGCCCTCCAGGCGCCGGCGATGCGCAGGAACAGGGGAGTTGGGTTTCTGGGGATTCAGTGGCCGAGGTGGCGCAGCCCGTCCTCAAGGTTCGGGTGGTAGTGGTCGGCCGGACCGGAGTTGCGGTTGTACCAGGCCGAATCAAGACGCCGCTCATGCGTGTAGTGGTCGGCCTGGCAGCGCAGCCAGATAGCGCCGTCGCGCATGTTGAAGACGACCCAGTTCCGGTACGCGCCGCACGTCGGGCACGCGTGGATCTCCCCGTCGATGACGAGCGGCTGGTCCCAGCGCATCATGAACCCGGCAACATCCTGCAGGGACGGCGCGCGGAAGTTGGGCGGCAGGAAGTCGGGCACCACCGCCGCCTCCGGCACAGTAGCCGTGGCCGTGCCGGAGGCCGGGCCATGAAGGTCGGGCGCCGGCAGTTCGGCGTGCATCGCCAGCATCGCCTGGCCCGCACGCTGGGCCTCACGCCACTCACGGTCGGCGCGGGCACGGCGTCGAATCATTCGGAACATGCGAACTCCATCTCCGTCATCAATCAAGGCAGGGAACAGGCAGGTCAGGGCCTCGGCAATGAGCGGCATAGCGGCCGCTCCAGGGCCGTGGGTCGGCTCAGCCGCGGTGGACGACGATGAGCCGGCCCTCGGCGCTCTCAGGGAGCGTGCGGCGGGGCACCGGGACAGGTGAGGCGAGTGAGGAGGCGAACGCGGCGACCAGGTCATGGGGGACGCTGGTGCTGAAGCTGGCGCACCACAGATACGGGGCGCCGAGCACGGGTTCTGCCCATGCTTGCCAGCCCAGCAGGTCGGGGCGAAGGTCTGCGTCCTGGATGAGCGGCGGCAGCGGCTCCAGGGAGACACTGGCGGAGAACCCGGGATCCGAGGCGGTCGTAAAGGGCCGGTCCATGTCGCGGATCCAACCCTGGGCGCCGAGCGCGGCAAGGACCGTCTCCGGTCCCTCGAATCCGACGTCGGGTGCTTCGTGGGCGTCGAGTGCGACGAGGAGATCGGCGAGCGCCTCGTGCGGGATGCCGGCGGTGAAGTACGCGTTCCACTCCGTCATCGCGGAAGTGGCATCCGGGCGGGCGCTCAGCTGCCAGGCAACGGGCAGTCCACCCAGCTCGAACGGATAGCCGGCGAGGATCCACTCGGCACCGCACAACCCGTCCGGGCTCACATACAGCAGGGTGTCGCGGGAAGTGGGCCACATACGCCAGCCGAGACCGACCAAGATGGCGCCGATCTGCTCGGCGAGGACGCCGTCGTTACCGGCCAGGTGGCGAGGGGTGACCCAGTACACCGGGTTCGGCGGGGTAGTGCGGGAGGGATCGCTGGGATCGTGCGGGTGCAGGGGCGCCTCCGTGAGCTCGGGGTCTGTCTTCCAGCAGGGCGTTGTACGTTCGCATGCTGTGCGCCAGCACTCCAGTCATTGCGGGGACTTTCCTGTCTGCCCCCGGCGAACTGGTGAAAAAGTGGAACGAGTTGCCCGGCAGGCTCCGCAGCATCCGCGTTCGGAGCCGCCCGGAATGCACCATGCCGCTTCCCTTGCGCCTGACGGGTCAGGACAGGGGCGTCGGGCGACGCGGCGGTGGGATGCGGTCCAGCAGGTCCCACAGCGGACGCGAGCCTGCAGCCCACTCCCCGAGCATGCGGCGGTCGACGAGATGGATACGGTGCTCCCGGCCCCAGGGGATCGCCTTCGAGGAGAAGCGGCCGTTGGTGAGGACGACGGCAATGTCCGCCCCATGAATCTGCCGGGCGGTGCCGTTGACCTGCTGGAGCACCCCGACGCCGACGGCTGAGCCACGGTCACCGTCGCGGCGATGCTTGCACTGGATCGCCCACACCCGGCCCGCAGGGTCGACGGCACGCACATCGCAGGCGTTGTCCCCGGCACCGCCGAGCTGCTCGGCCTGGCAGCCATCCCGGCGCATCAAGTCCCGTATGGCGAACTCGAACGCGCGATGGTCCAGGGCATCTATCTCGGCGATACGCAGCCGCAGGGACTGGGCACGCACGCGTGCCCAGGCGGCCCGCTGCCGTACCTGCCGGAGCCACAGGCCGCCCGCGCCGGCGGCGACCAGGGCGGCGAGGAGGAGGACCCACCAGTGCACGAGCAGCCACTGCACGACGGCGGCGACCAGGCCGATCGCGACGACTGCGGCCACCAGCAGAGCGACCTGCTCGTCCTGCTTCCTGGAACGACGGCGCACCGGACGGCGCCGCGAGGTGCGCCGTACCGGGCGGCGGCTCATCGGACCCCGCCAGGCTGTGCGGGCGCGGTGGAAGGGGAGCGGTGCGGCGGAGGTGTCTTGACCTCCCCCTCGAACTTGATGCCGCCCTCGGATGCTCCCCAGACCAGGAGCGCGACAACGGCCGCGATCGCGAGCTGAAGCCCGGATCCGGGATAAGACCGGGTGTGCGCCCGTACCGGGACACCACCCCGAACGTGCGCCTTCACCTGAACCGCCATGGAAGAACTCCCCCTCCAGCCAAGGTTGTTGGTCACGCATTCCCGCACAGTTCGCATGACAGCACGCAGCACTGACATCACGTCAGGGATCGATCACCGGGAGTGCATCGCTTTCGGTCAGAACGGCCGTGCGCCCCAGGAGTCGGGGAGTCGGCGACCTGCGGCCTTCCTGGGCCGTTCGGCTGACTTCAGCCGTTTCCACCGTTCTCGGACGGTCGGGTGGCGGACGCCCCGGGCATCCAGTCACTGCGCGGAGCCGGGGCAGCCCGAAACCTCAGCGCACGCTGTTCCCGGGTTCGGGCACGTTCGAATGGGCCGGTCTTGTCCGGTCAGGGGAGGGCGTGGCCGTGCTGTCGTGGTCGCTGACCAGCCACGCACCAACGAGGAGGCCCACGACGAGCAGGACCAGGTGACGGTTCCTCCTCCACCACGACGGCGGGTTGGGCTTGGTTATGACGTACTCCACGCGCGGGGGCTTCGGCACGGACGTCCTCCCTCTCTTGTCGAGCATCCCGGAAGAGGCGTGGTGGTGCCCTGGTCCGGGAGCGTGTGAACGTGCAGGCATAGGTGCTTGCGGGGAGCGGAGTTGCCGACTGGCAGTGACCCAAGTCGCAGTGGTGACCTCGGGCTTGCGGGTTGGAACGCTCGGGCATGGACAGTTCCCGCTGCCGAGCGGGTTGCCTCGTATCGGCCTGGAGTCAAGTGTGGAATACGAGGTCGCCGGAGGGCCACAGGATTAGCGATGCCACAGGCGTGACGAGCACTGCGAACCGGAGGTACTCGACCGAGCGGCCAGGGCTGTCGCGCTCGGCCGCCCCACCAGCGACCAGGGGCTTCACCATGAGGCGGGAAACGGCAACCCGCGGGTGACAGGACCACGTTGGGGTGCATGCGTTCGGCTGCCCACAGATCGGATGCAGGGTGTCTCCCGTCGATCACGGCCATGTCGGGGACCGACGGAACCACTCAAACGAATTGGGGCCAGACCCCAAGAGAAGTGCGTACAGACACGCCGCCTCTTGCCCGTGATCGTGATCGGGGCGTAATTGAAGGTACCCACGATGACCGGGGAGCTCTGCGGCAGCATGAACAGCACCGTGATCACCACGACCCACACGACGGCGATCGTGCCGACGACAGTGGACCAGGAGCCCAGGTGTCAGGGGCCACGCTCGAACCGGATCCCCGAGACATCCTCGACGGCCTCACCCCCAAAACCCGCTCTTCGACCCACAACCTGACCAGCACGGCGGCGCAGATCACGCCGGGGCGGACAGCCTGGGAGTAAGCAGCTCCAGTGCCTCCTCCCACTGGAAGCGGTCCGCCCCGCCTCCGGCCTTCGGCCGGTGGGGCTCGTACGAGCCGATCAGGACGCCCATCTCGCGCAGCCGGTCCAGGCTCTGGCGGTACGCGGGGTGGGCGGCCTGGGCGGAGTTGAGGTACGGGAGGACGGCGGTGGGGATGCCGAAGCCGTACGCCTCGCACAGGATGCCGAGGGCCAGGGTGTCGGAGAACCCCGCGGCCCACTTGTTGATCGTGTTGAAGGTGGCCGGGGCGACCGCGATGGCGTCGGCGGGCGGCAGCGGGCGCGGGTCACCGGGCGAGCGCCAGGCCGAGCGGATCGGGTAGCCGGTCTGCGCCTCGACCGCCTCGGCGTCTATGAAGCCGAGGCCCTGCGGAGTGGCGACGACGCCCACGTCCCAGTTCGCCTCCTGGGCCGCGGTGATCAGCTTGCCGACGTCGCCGGCGATCCCAGCCGCGCACACGACGACGTACAGGAAGGGCTTCTTGGCCTGCTGGGCGGACTGGTCTGACTGATCGCTCACGCGGGGACTCCCAGTTGACGACTGAAGCGGTGCAGTTCAGGCAGCGTACGGCGACGATCGCGGGCGGCCATGTCAGCCACCAGTTCGCGGACGGCCGGGCGGCGGATGTCCTGGGCCGCGCAGCTCTCGGCGATACGGAGGGCCTGGTATCCGTCGGCCAGGCGGCCCTGCTGGCTGTAGGCGCGGCCAGCCTCGATCCACAGGGCGGCACGGCGCTCGGGGACAGGGATGTGCCGGCGCATGAGAGGGCGGGCGGTCTCCAGGGCGATGCCCGCGTCCCCGAAGGCGACGGCCGCGCTGAGTCCGTGCAGGGCGACGTTGGTCGGGCTGAAGTTGGCCCAGGCGTCAGGGTTGTCGAGCGCGACGTAGCAGGCGACTTCCTTCGCCTCGGTGAGGAAGTCCTCGGTAGCGGAGCGGTCGCCACCGCTACTGGCGGCGGTGACTCCGCGCAGAAGCAGCAGGCCGAGTGCCGCGAGGTACTTCGGGGAGCGCTGGTCGTACGAGCCCGTGAGCTGGTCGGCGGTGTGGCGGACGAGGGTGACGGCTTGGGCGGTGTGGCTGTCACGGGCCAGAGCGTGGGCATGGACGCGGACGCTGGAGGTGAGGACGACGGGATCGCCGGAGCGTTCGGCCTCGGCCATGGCGCGTCCGACCGCGAGCCAGGCATTGCCCTGGTCGCTCTGCTTGAGCAGCAGGCTCGCCGAGGTCTGGTACGCGGTGGCGAGGAGACCGGACAGGTCGCTCGAGCCAGGGGTGTCGCTGATGGCCTGCCGCAGCTGCCCGATCAGGACGGGCGGCGTGGTCTCCAGCTGGGTGTAGTCGCAGGTGCAGAAGAGGCGGCGTACGCCTGCGACTTGGTCCCGCAGGTTCTGGAGATCCGGCACCGGTTCGGTGGCCGCGTGGGCCGCTCCGGGCAGCAGGGACTGGACCAGATCCTGGTGAGCTGCGCTGGGGATGGTCGGGGCCGCGAGCGCGGCGATGCCGGCGGCGAGAACGGTACGGCGGCGCATGTCCTCTGTCTCGGGGTCGGAAGGGCTGATGTCCGAAGCGGCGGCGAGGCCGAGATGGTGTGGCGGAATCGCCAGCACCTGCGCGATCTCGCGCAGCATGCGAACGTCTTCCGTACCCCTGCCGTTCTCCAGGCGGCTCACCTTGGACTGGTGATAGCCCAGGGCGGAGGCGACGTCCCGCTGCGAGCGCCGCTGTAATACGCGTGCCTGACGGATCACTTCACCGATCCGTCTCGCTTCGCTTTGCGCTTCGGCCATCTGTGCCACGGCTCCTCCTGCCGTCGCCGATCCTGCCTGCTCAACCGAGCGTAATGGACTGGCAGTTCACCGTGATGCAGCTCCTGCATAGACGATGCAGCACTGGCACACGTCCTGGTTCGAGGGGCCCGTGTGGCGGTTGCGTGGAGTGGCCGAACCGATCCAGGAGGCCGCTCATGGAAGCGCACCAGATCCGGACTTCCGTCTCCGGCACGCCAGCCGGTGCCGCGTCCGCGCGCCGGCAGATCGCGGAGGGGATACGGGCTTGGGACGCCCTTCTCGGGGCTGAACTCCTGGACACGGCAGAGCTGGTGGCCTCAGAGCTGATCACGAACGCGGTGCGGCACGCACACGAAGGCCCGATCACGGCTGGCGCCTACCTGAGCGAGAAGGCACTCAGGATCACGGTGATCGACACCAGCTCCGTCATTCCAGCAGTCGGCCTGCCGGATGCGGACCAGGAAGACGGACGCGGGCTGTTCCTCGTCGCCGCACTCGCGGACCGCCACGGCTTCGACCAGCTGCCTTCCGGCAAGCGCTGCTGGGCCGAGTTCGAGCTCAGTGCCCCGCTCCTACCCGTCGCATCACACCTGCCCCTGCAGAGGAGTTGACTGTTGCCAGCCGTACGCATTCCCCCAGTCGCCGCGGAAGTGGTCGCCGTACGACCAAGCATTCCGCTGGCCGGGACAGTGACCGTCGATGGATCGAAGAACGCGGCACTGCCCCTGCTGGCCGCCGCTGCGACCATGCATCGCCCGGTGCACCTGAGCAATGTCCCGGCGAACACGGATGTCGAGACGATGCTCACCCTTCTCCAGCAGGCCGGCTGGCACGCGGCCCGTCCGGTCAGCGATCCGCACACCACGGTGATCCTGCCGAGCGACAAGCCGCAGCCGGATCCCGACCCCGAGATCGCTGCCCGTATCCGGGCCTCGTACTACCTGGTCCCGGCCCTGCTCGGCGCCTACGGACGGGCCCGCCTGCCCTGGCCAGGCGGCTGCGACATCGGGGAACGCGGGATGGAGCAGCACTTCAAGGTGTACGAGCGCTTCGGTGACCGCTCGACCGTAGATGACCACGGCTACCTCGTGGAGGCAGCCGCAGGCGGACAGGGGACGGCGTCAGTCATGCTGCCCTTCCGCTCCCGCGGTGCGAGCATCGCCGCCCTCCTGCGCGCGGTCGTCGCCGGACGGCCGCTACGTCTGGGCCAACCGAATCTGTCGCCCGAAGTGCTCAGTGTCGTAGAGGCGTTGCGGACAGCCGGGTGGGAGTGCCGGATCACCGAGACCGTCCTTGCGCTCCAGCCGCCTCGGTCCGTCTCCGGTGACACCCTCGCGTGGAGGGTGCCGGGCGACAAGATCGAGGCAGGCACCCTGGCCTGCGCGGTCGCGGTGAGCGGCGGCAACGCACACATCCTCGGCGTACGCAGCGACGACATCGCTCCGCTGGTCACCGCGCTGCGCTGGCTCGGCGTACCCGCCGATGCCGAGGGCGGCGCCCTCGCCGTCCAGGCCCAGGACGCCCAGCCCACCGGCCGACCGCTGCGAGCCATTGCCTCCCTGGCTCCCGGCGGCCTGGACGCGGACTTCGAACCACCGCTGATAGCCCTGGCGCTCACCCTTCCCGGCACTCACCTGTTCTCCGATGCCATGAACCCCGGCCGCCACGGCAATCTGCTGCCCCAGCTCGCTCGCCTCGGAGCCGAGATCGACGAACTGTCCCCCACGCAATGCCGTTTCACCGGTCCGCAGCAGCTCACGGGCGCTGGAGTAGAAGGCACCGACATCCGCACCGGCTCCGCCCTGCTCATCGCCGGCCTCACCGCTCGTGGCGTCACCACCCTCGGCGGCCTCGACCAGCTCCGGCGCGGTCACGCCGACCTGCCCGTCAAGCTGCACGCCCTGGGCGCCGACATCTGCGAGGTGATCCCGTGAACCGGCAGCTCCGGCAGATCATCGCCACGACCGACGTCCACTCCGCCTTCGACGCGGCCGCCCCGATGCTCGCCTACCTCCACGCCGCCAGGCCCGACAGCTTGATCGTGGACTGCGGAGACTTCTTCGAGGGCAGCGGCTTCTACCGCCTCGGCAGAGGGCGCATCGAGCGCGAAGTCCTCACCACCCTGTACGACCTGCTCGCGCCCGGAAACCACGGCTGGCCGCACTACTTCGAGCCGCAGCTGCACCGGATGACGGTGTGTGCGAACACGATCGACGACAGCGGCAGTCCGCTCTTCGACCGCGTACGCATCCAGAACATCGGCGGACGACGAGTCGCCGTCACCGCGGTGATGGGCCCGCAGGCGTTCAACGCCATCCCTGCCGGCCAACGCACCGGCCACCGCGTCAGCGACCCTGCCCAGGCCCTGCGCGAAGTGATGCTGGAGCACCAACACCGCGTCGACTCCTGGATGGTGCTGTCCCACTCCGGCTTCGAGGAGGACCTGAAACTGGCCGCCGCCTGCCCGTTCATCGACGTGATCTTCGCCGGGCACTGTCACACAGACGCCCTCGGCCCCGTGCACGTCGGCGACACCCTTGTGGTCAAGGGACGTGAACTCGGAGTCGGATACGCCACCGCCGAACCCGTTGGGCTGGGGTCTCCCCTGCTCGAGCGAAGCCGAGAACTTGGGGAACGCTGGGCCGCCCGCACCGGCGTCTTCCCTGGCGCCTCTACCGTCCCCCACGACCTCGACGCACTGCTGGGAAAGGTCTCGTCCGTAAGGCGACGGCTGAGGAGCCGCGTCGGCAACGTGAACGAGCTCTACCGAAACGTGCCCTTGGACAGGCGCCGACTACTCGAAGAGATCGCCAGGCGACTGCACACCGGCCTCGGCGCCGACGCGGTCATTCTGAACGAGACCGCGCTGCGTACTGTGCAGCTCGGTGACACCCTCACCCTCGGCGACCTGCTGGCCATCGAGCCCTTTGGCAACCAGCTCGTGCACGCCTTCCTCCCCGAGGATCGCACCCAGGACCACGACGAGCTGCTCGCCCACCTCACTGAACTCGTCGGCCCTCTGGTCATCGCCCCCGCTCGCCTGGCTCCGACGATCCGCACCGTTCTGACCACCGACTACCTCGCCGACAACTATCTCGGCGGGCGGCCCCTTCCCCAAGCTCGCGGCTCCGCTCAGGCAGGCGAGACCCAACTCGCCGGCATAGGGCTCGGTCAAGTCGTATGCCGTGTGCTGGCCACCCCGCTCTCCGACCCTGCCGACGCCAGCGAAGGATGCGAACAATGATCCTCACCGGGCCTGAGATCAAAGCGGCTGTGGCCGACGGCCGCCTGCGCATCACCCCCTTTGCTCCGGACCAGACGAACCCCAACAGCTACAACATCCGCCTGGGCTCCACCCTGATGACCTACACCACCAAGGTCATCGACGCCCATCGCTCCAACCCCACTCACTCGATCCGGATCGGCAAGGACGGATACGTACTTCAGCCCGGCGAGCTGTACCTCGGCCACACCATCGAGGAGGTCGGCTCGGACCTCTTCGTCCCACTGCTCTTCGGCCGTTCCTCAGTCGGACGCCTCGGCCTGTTCGTCGAGATCACCTCCCCTATCGGCGACATCGGCTTCCACGGCCAGTGGACTTTGATGCTCTCGCCCATCCGCCCGCTGCGGGTGTATGCGGGCATGAAGATCGGGCAGATCATGTTCTTCGTCTCCACCGGCGACGTTGACCTGTACCGCGGCAAGTACCAGGGTGCCGTCGGCCCGCAGTCCTCCCGCTACTGGCGGGACGCGGCGCGCATCCAGGCGGTCGCCTCATGATCCTCACGGGCCGGGCCATAGCCGACGCCGTCCGCGCAGGCGAGATCACCATCGCTCCCTACGACCCTGCGCGGCTGTCCCCCAATGCCTACGACTGGCGGCTGGGCGACACGATCCGCATCTGCGACAGGGATCTGGACGCCGCCGCTCCCACCGCCTTCACCGAACACCCCATCCCCGTCTCCGGCTTGGTCCTGCAGCCCGGCGTGCTCTACCTCGGCGTCACGCTGGAGAAGACCGGCTCGGAAACGTACGCGCAGCTGCTCAACGGCGACCGCACCATCGGCACCCTCGGCATCTGGGTTCACGTCTCGGCCCCGCTCGGCCACCAGGGCCACGCGATCCGCTGGACCTTGGAGATCTGCGCCGCCAAGCCCGCCCGCGTCTATCCGGGAATGACCTTCGGCAAGCTCGTCTTCCTCACCGCCCTCGGCACCCCGGCCAGCTACCAGCAACAGCGCGCCAAGTACGCGGCCACGAACGGCATCGACATCTCCCGCCTGTACGAAGAGAACCCCCAAGGAGCGCTGTGAGCCCTCTCGTACGCCCGGCTGCGGGCCCACTGACCGCCACTTTCCTCGATCTCCCAGCCGGAAGCCCCGGCGGCAGCGTCGAACTCTTCCTCGACCTCTACACCGGCGACAAGCCCCTCATCCCCGCACGGGCCTTCATGCTGGCCCCCGCCGCGCCATCCAGACCCCAACTACCAACTGGGCTCGACCTATTGACGGTGACCGGGAAGTGTCTGGAAGGCGCCGCCTTCGGTCGCTACGTCGCAGCTCTGCGTCATGCCCTGGTGACCGCGATTGACCCATCCCAGATCGGCGTGCTGCACCTGCAACACCTCACGTTCGGCGCCACCCCCGCCTTGCTCCGGGCCTTGCCATCCCACCCCCGGATCGCGTTGGTCCACGGCACCGACCTGCTCTTCGCCGAAGCCCATCGCGACCAGCTCCAAGTCCTGCGCGAGACAACGAGGGCCACCGACGCCATCGTGGTCCCCACCAGCGCTATGGCCGACCACCTGCTCAAGCTCGCCCCACAGGCCGACCGCCGCAAGATCGTCCACATTCCCTGGGGCATCCCCGACCGCCTGCTCACCGACCCACCACCCCGGCCCGCCCGCACCTCCATCAGCCACCTGCGGCTGCTGTACGCGGGACGGCTGACCGCCGAGAAGGGCGCCGAGCACCTGATCACCAGCCTGGCCCCCATCCCTGGCATCGAACTGAGCATCGCCGCCCCCAGATCCCAGTTCAACGCCTTGGCCCCGCTGCTCCAACGGACCGGAGTGAGAGCCCATTACCTCGGCTGGCTCCGCCGCCCACAGCTGTGGAAAGCCTTCACCGAGCACGACGTACTCGTCATACCGTCCACCACCCTGGAAGCCATGGGACTGGTCGCGCTGGAGGCCCAAGCCTGCGGCCTGCCCGTCCTCTACCAGCCCGTACCCGGCCTCAACGAGGTCCTCGCCGCGTCCGGAGCGACCACCGACTTCACCCACTCCGCCGTGCTCGCCCGCGACCTCGACCGCCTACGGACCGCATCCGGACTGCTGGCTGCCCTGCGACAGGCGGGCTACACGAACGCCGCCCGCTACCCCCTGTCGACGACTGCTCAGGCACTGATCGACCTGGGCGACCAACTCACATGAGCGGGACTCCGAACCGGGTCTCGAAGAACGGTCTACCGCGCCCGGTGCCGACGACACGCCATTGCTCCACCAGCCCTGGCCGCGTCACTACGCTGACTCGGCAGGATGCCGACGGCGAACAGGGAGACCATGACCGACCACATCGACCGCATCGAGCAACTGCTGAGCGAAGGCGTCCGCGACAAGGTCTACCCCGGCGCCGTATGGGCAGTTGGTGACGCCACCGGCATCCGCGCCCGCGGTGCCACCGGACTCCTCGACCCCAACGAGCCGGACGTGCCGGTGCGGGCCGACACCGTCTTCGACGCCGCCAGCCTCACCAAGATCCTCGCGGTGTGGGCCTCGATCGGTGCCCTCTGGGAGGAGGGCAAGCTCGACCTCGACTCCCCGCTCGGCTCCTTCTGGTCCGAAGTCGACAGCCACCCGCTCGGGATCGTGACCGCCCGCCACCTGCTGACCCACACCGCCGGTGTCCCCCTGCGAGCCCAGCTCAAGAACCTGTACGGCACAGACCCCCAGGACGTCCGCGACGGCGTCCTCCACGAGGCCCTGCACCGCCCGCCCGGCGAGGCCGTCGAGTACACCGACCGAGCCGCCCTCATTCTCGGATACCTCGCCGAGTACCTCTCCGGCCAGCGCCTCGACCAGCTCGCCACAGAACGGACCTGGCAGCCACTGGGCATGGACTCCACCCGCTTCGGACCACTGCCCGCCGAGATCGCCACACAGTGCGCACCAACCGAACTCGACCAGGACACCGACACCCACCTCAAGGGCATCGCCCACGACTTTTCCGCCCGGCTCCTGGGCGGAGTGTGCGGCATCGCCGGCGCCTTCACCGTCCTCGACGACCTCGTCGCCTTCCTGCGCCACATGCTCACCCCCGCCGCTGCACCCGGACGGGCAGGATTCGGCCCCGCCTGGACCACGGAATCGCTGACCACACAGACCGGCGAACTGGAGCCCGAACGCGGCCTGTTCTGGCACCCCGCGCCTGGCAGTGCCCCCACCGACGACGTCTGGGTCCACTACGGCTTCACCGGCACCGGCATGTGGATCTCGCCTCGTCAGCAACGGTGGGCGGTGCTGCTGGCCAACAAGCTCTACTACACCCGCGACCGCCAGCCGCTGACAGACATCCGCAATACCTTCCGCAGGCTCGTCTTCACCTGAGACGGCAGCAGTCCCGAGGTGCAGGTCGAGGTCGACACCCGTGAGGGCGGCAGGGCGTCCGTGGTGCACGACTACGGGTACAGAGGCGCCGGGGTGACCTCGTCATGGGGGTGCGCTCGGGAGGTTGCACTGCTGTTGGCGTGAGGTGGGCGGTGATCTGGTGGCTACGATGTCGTGCCCGCTTCAGCTCGCCGCAGCCCAAGGCTGATTGAGGAGAATCCGCAGTGCGTATGTCGTCGCGCGCGCGGCCCCTGGTGCCACTCGCTGCTCTGCTGATGGCGGGATGCTCCTCCTCGGAATCCCCGGCGACAACGTCCGCCAAGCCCGCCGCCGAACGTGCGGCGGCCGCCGCACCGATCAAGGCAGATGGAATCGACAAGAACTCCATCTGCCGAGCCGCGCTCACGGATGCTCAGCAGCAGGCCGCCGGTATCGAGGACACCGAGCCCGACTCCGACAAGGGCGAGGTCAGCTGCTACTTCTTGATGACGTCCGACGAAGAAAATTCGGCAGGCTACGTCGTCAGCTTGTTCAAGAACGAAACCGCGCTGCTCCAGGTCGCCGACGCGACGGACTCCAGCCCGACGAAGGCCGTCCCTGTGGTCCTCAAGGGCCGTAACGCTGCGCGGCAGGTCATGTACGGCGACACCTGACGGTCGTCGCTCACGGTGGACATCGGAGCGGGTCAGTTCCTGTACGTCGAGAGGTACTCGCCCGCCCACGTGGTGGCCGAGAAGGACCTCAACAGCCAGGTGCGCAAGGTGGCTGGACAGGTACTGGAGAATCTGGAGAAGGGGCGTGCGTAGCGGAATCGCCGCGGTCTCCACCCGAACCGGGGCGGTTCAGCACAGCCACGTCTCAGCTAAAGTCCGACCCGCTCTCATGGTCACCGGGTGGTCACGAACTTCTCGGGTGATCGTCTGACCTGCGATCTTACGCCGGAAGGGCCTGTGAGTTGCGAAAACTACCCTCAGTAGTTGTCGCCGTTTTCCGGGCTCTTCCTGGCCCTTGTGCCCTGCGTGTGCCCTCGGGGCACAGGGGCGCACCCTCGGGTTCCGCCCCGCCGTACTGGTCGTACAGCGGGGCGGTTCTGTTGCGAGCGGGCGCTGGCGCACTCGTGTGAAGGCGCCGAGAATGGTGCGCTCGGTGCGGACGAGCGGTGATCATGGAGAGATGCGAGGAAGCATCACGAACAGAATGCCTCCGCAGATCACAACCATGACCCTCGGCAGGACGTCGCACAGGAGGACCGGACCGTCACGAGTGAGCAAAGAGTTGTCCCGCGCCTCCAAACGGTGCCTGGCCCAGAAGAACAGGGCGTCTCCGGACCATCCGACCAGAGCTGCCGCGACAAGCTACAGCAAGCGCTCCCGAAGCAGGGCACCTGTAAGTTCGTCTCTGCGAACGGCCAGAATGCTTGCTATTCCCTGGCACTTGATCAAGCTGTAGCGCCAGCCCCTATACCGGGGGTCTGGTTCCAGCTCCTTAGCCTGTCGGTTGCCTTTCCCAGCGGGCTGCTCATGGAGTCTAGGGTCGACGCACTCGGAGAGGTGTTGATGTAGAAGAGGGCTTCGTATGGGTTGCTGTCGTCGCCGCCCCATCGGATGACTCGCCCGCAGTCGTCCAGGATGCTGCGAACGGTTTGTCTTTGTGCCTTGGTCAGACCGCCGCTGATCCCCTTGACGTAGGCGCCAGGGCGGATGGTTACGGCAGTACCGGATGCCTGGTTGGATTCCGGTCCCTTGGCATCCAGTTCCTCGATGGGACGCCAGCCGAGCACTTCGCCCTTCCGGAGGGTCTCGATCTCGTAGTGCCAGCGTCGGATGACGTGCACGAGGAGGGTCTCGACCATGCCGATCCGAGTGTCGATGCTGAATCCTGTCCCAGGTATGGAACAAGTCCACACTCCTTGACCGGCGTTGGCACTGTCGGCCAATGCCCAGCCGTTGGTCGACGTCGGATGCGCGTCAGCGTCAGGGCTTGGTCTGCCTGCCTCGGCCACTGCTGATGCGGGTGCCAGCAGCCCTGCCGACGTCGATACGATAGCTGCGCCGACGCTGATTCCGGCGATGCTCTTGAGCAGTGCCCGTCGCGGCATTGCCTCTTGTGTCATGGCTGAACCGTTCCTTCACTTGAAGAGCGCGAACGCGATCACGGTGAGTAGGTAGGGCACAGGGAGAGCGAGGGAGGCCACGAGCCAATGCCGCCAGCGCCGTCCGGTACTGGCGGGGAACAGCACATCGACTGTCAGGACCAGCAGCAGTCCCAGTCCACCGATGAGGATCACACTTGTCCTGTGCCATCCGGCCGCTTCGATCATGCTCGGATCGCCGCAGTCAGAGGCGTATCCGGAGGTATCCCAAGCGCACGGCCGGTACTTGGTGAGCAGTAGCCAAGCAGAGTGGATCGGGAGCATGGCGGGAATGCCGAGCAGCAGGTTGACCCCCACCGGGACCAGACGTTTCCATCGGACGGGCCGGACTGGGGTGTCGCTGTCCTGAGTTCTCGTCGTCCTCACCTCATGCGCGGGGTCACACCACGGATCGCGTACTTGCGAAATACGCTGTTGTACTTGTCTTCGAACAGCCGGTACAGGCCCATACGCAGCTTGGCCTGTTGCGCCGCTTCACTCGTGTTGCCCTGGTAGAACTTCAACAGGGCCTCGGTGTCCTTGTCACTGGTCGTCAGGCCGGGGCGGGCCAGCCCGTTCTCGTGTGCGTGGAGAATGTGCATGTACGGCACGGTCGAGATGTTGTACGACTGATTGAAGTGCAGCTTCTCCCAGACGGGCCAGATATCAGCATCTTTGGATGGGTCACGCTTGGCCTCGTCCAGGAGTCCCAAGTCGACGCCGTAGTTGCGGGCAACGATGGCCCGGGTGCCGAAGATCTGCCCGATGCCGGTGGAGCAATCGTTGAACGGCGTGAGCTTGTTTCCGAACTGAGTTACCCAGTCCGGGAGGTTGCCGTCGTTGTAGTAGTCATACACGCAGGCGTCGGAGAAGTCGTCGTTGGCCTTGGGGACGGGGAGGTCAGCGATGGCCGTGATGTTGTGGTGTCGTAGTTCCCAGATAGCAGAGACCTGGATCAGCGCCTTGCGCATCTTCAGGATGCGGGCGAGTGAGGTGAACAAGTCGTCCCAGTTCAGCATGAACTTGACGCAGAAACTGGTGGTGTACTTGGTCTTCCCGAGCGAGGGCCAGCTATCCGGCGGACCGTCTTCTGGGATACCGATCGACTTCATGTACGCCTGGACGTCCTTGATCAGCTGGTCTTTCCAGGACATATCGAAGGCGACGTCCAGATCCGCCTTTGCCGGCGGGGTGTTGAAGCTGTTCTGGCCGACTTCCAGGCCGGAGGCGATGTCGTTGTCGATTTCGATCTTGCCGTTGCCGGAACCGACAGAGACGGTCTTGATCTGGTCGATGGCCCAGTTGGACGGCATCGGGAAGCCGAGGTTCCCGGAGTAGCCGGCAGACATATTGGAGACGAAACTTGCGCTGGCCAGCCCGGCCTCGGACACGCGGGAGCAGGCGTTGCGGGTGGCGTAGATGCCGACCTTGTAGAGACCGCCAGCCTGCGCTATCCCCTCGTTGATCCCCTCGAAGTGGGGGATCAGGTGGGAGGTGATCTCTTCGTCGGTGTTGTCGTAGTCGATGGCGAAGTAGATACGGGTGCCCTTCTTGAACCCGTGCCCGATAGCAGCTTCGGTGGCGGCGACTGCATCGGAGGTGCCCTGATAGCGGCTGAAGTAGGACGAGCTGTCGCCGTATGTCTGGTAGATAGGGAAGCAGCTGAGTCCGGCATCGGCCATGGTCTTGAGCTCGCCTGGCTTGATCACCTTGTCAAGGCTGGTGCCGGGGACATTCGTCAGATACCGGCCGCCGACTCGGTATCCAGCTGCGTGCAGGGACTTGGCGCGGGCTGCGGTGACTTCGTCGGCGCAGTCGAACGCGGTTCCCTTGCGGGTGTCATCGCCATAGGAGACCAGGAGCGAAGCCCACGTCTGGAAGTCCGCGGTGCCGTTGACGCTCAGCTTGAGGAAGCTCTGGAACGAGCGGACGGCGTTGGCCAAGGCTGAGGTGTAGCTACTGGTGAAAGAGACGCCCGGGCGCCGGTTAAAGATCATGGAGGCGGAGAAGAGCTGCACCCAGGTACCGCTGGAGCCAGTCGACAGCGTGTGCTCCTTGAGCCCGGACTTGGTGCCGGGGCCGAAGACGCCGTTGGCCACTCCGTCAGCCATGCCGAGCTCGTACTGGATAGCGAACAGCATCGACTTCTGTACGTCACGAGAGAAGTGACCGTCGCAGGGGATGATGAAGTAGTCCTTGCGGAGGACGTACTTTCCGTTCATCCACTGCTCGATGGACCGGATGGCGTCCGAGCCTCCGCTGACGGTGTCGTAGGCGTCCATGTTGAACAGGCCCTTGGCCGTCTTCGGCCACAGTGAGCCTTCTGGATAGATTCCGTCCACGCCCATGTTCCGGTGCAACTTGGCGACGGCGGCCTTGACCCGGTCGTTGTACTTGCCGTCGATCTCGCCGCCGTCGTAGCCCTTGCAGTACAGAGCGGACTGGATGACCCGGCAGAAGTTCGCCGACGGGATGGTCGTCGCGTCAAGCTTGCCGTACTTCTCGGCGATCGTTGCCAAGGTCGTCGGGCCGAAAGCGTCCGACAGGGCCTTGATCCCCATCTCGTACTGGAGCGCCCGGGTCAGGGCGTACATGACAGTCCAGGACGTTCTCCCGTTCTCCTCCAGCTTCGATATGCCGAGCGACGAGCCGTCGTTGTAGGTGGTGTTGATGAATCTCTGGGCGCGACGCACCATCTCGTCAGCCACGGGGCTTCTCCTTCACGGATCGAGAGCGGCGGTGGGCATGTCCGGCGCTGCGAGCCCGATCACCGTAGCTGCGGTCTAGACCTTGATCGGCGACTCCACCGGCATGCGGTGAGCGAGTGGCCGGAAAGTCCGAAATCCGGAACTGTAACTTCACGAGGCCGCCGTTGGTGAACCTCACGCATAGATCATGCGAGTGCTGTGAAGCATGGGACTGAGTGGAAGATTCCGGAAGTTAAGAGAATGGCTGGTTCACCATCGCCCGTGGTAGCTGTCGACGGCGCCCGGGAGCTGCGGCTCGCCCTGGCCGGTGACGCTCGGAGCATCCCCGCGGCAGGGCATCAGCAGAGTGCGGCGTCTGTGCAGCTCGTATTGGTTGAGGGCATGCGGCCAGGTGACAGCAGCAACAGCCCTATCAGCACTCACAGTTCATTGCGCCCGATCCCACGCCCGGCCCGAAGCAAGATCTCGTCGCGACCTTCAACCGATAGGACCCAGCCACTTTGAATGCTTGCGGGGTATCGGGGCCGCCGCCTCCGGTTCCTGCGGCTTGAGCGGCGGGACGTGCCCCTTCTGGTCCAGACCAATATTCCGGAGCGGGCAGCCCTGCAACGCAACTTCGCGCCATCGCCCTCTGTGTCACCCCGATAACTCCTTGCCGTCACGCACCTGCGCCGGGCAGGTTGATCCACACCTCCGGATTCGAACGTACGAGCAGCCTGCTCGTGTGTTCGTGTGCCGGGATGCAGCCATCGTCGGCTGCCGCTTGGCCGAACCATCCACAGGAACTGCCGTGTACCCGTGAAACTGGCGCGATGAGACGAACCCTGACCGCCCTTGCCGTAGCCGGTGCCCTCCTCCTTCCGGGATGCAGCGCGAACGACGCGGACAGAGACGGACCTCCGACCCTGACCGCGTCTCCCAACCGAACTGCTAGCGATCTGGCCGATCGCTACCACAAGGCCGGTGGAGACCGCGACGTCTACGGCATCCGTCACGCGAAGGACAAGAGCAACGTCCCCGTGCTGACCGTATGGACCCGCAAGAAGACCGGCTATCCGTCCTTTGATGACTTCGCCACCAAGCTGGCGACTTTCCTGACCGACGAAGGTATCCGCCTGGACCAGGGCTACGTGCTCAACGTGTTCGGCCCGGACGGGACCCGGCTGCACACCTACGACACCACCTAGGAGAACACCTCTTGAGACGCAAGCCGCTCGCCACCCTTCTCGCTGCCGCCGCCTCGAGCACCGTCCTGATGGTCACCGCCGCCACGGCAGCACACGCCGATGAGCCCGCCCCGGAGGCATCGGTCACAGCGGCGCCGACGACAGAGCCGCCGGCCGACGAGCCGGACAAGGAGCTGTCCAACCCAGTGATCGCCCAGTACAAGGGGCAGAAGATCAACCTCGCCGAGTCATGGGAAGGCGCGGACAGCTGCACCGAGCTGCCCAACGGGGAAGTCCACTGCTATGACTCGGACGCGGAGGCACTGGCCGACCCCGACCTGCCGGCTGCGAATCGTAAGGAAACCCTGAAGGCCGCCGAAGCGGAGCCTGGAGCCGAGGCTGCGCGGCCCAGAGGCTGCATCGCCGACTACTGGTGCATGTACGAGCACGCCGACTACAAGGGCAAGCTCGTCCGGCTCTCCGCCGACGGCAAGAAGACCCTCAAAGACTGGGGTATGAACAACAAGCTGAGCTCCGTCTACTACTGGATCTGGCACTGGACCCTCAACTACGGCGACGCGAAGATCACCGACTGGCGTTCCTGGCCGACCGCCGACCGCGTCAGGGCCATCGATGCACCGGCCCACATCTCCAACTTCAAGAACCTCGATTACCCCGGCGGCGGGAACTGGAACGACAAGGTCGACGTCTTCGAGATCCGCCGCGCATAGCCGAAGAAGAAACGATTCTCTGAGTCGTGTGACGGCCCATTCGGCGACAACGCTCGCCCGCCCAGCCCCGATGGCGCGCGCCGGAAACGGACAACCCACTGTCTGGCCCTGGCTGGACATGGCCCGGACGTGCCACCGGGCACCGCTCTATCCGTGCAGGGCAGCTCCCATCCACGCCGGGAACCCGCGGCCGGGCAGCCGGGGCATCGGCACACCCCGCCCAGCTCTTTCCCCAGTGCACGTTGAGGAACGGAGAACCACCATGCGCAAGTGCCTTACTGCTGGCGTGCTCGCGGCCAGTGTCGTTGCTGGAGGTGTCGTACTTGCGGCACCGGCTTCCGCCGTCGGCTCATGCTCTGACACGCTCAAGAGCGAGTTCAAGATCGTCACTCCTGGTGACAGACCTGATGCGAACTTCTACGTCACCAACTGTGCGGACGCCACGAACGGAAAGGTCACCGGCCACAGCCTTACCGTCTGGCGGGTGATCAACCCAGGGCCCGAGCCCGACACCCGCAAGCGGTTCAACTCCTTCAAGATCACGACAAACATCGAAGCACGCACGGCCCCGACTCCTCCCTTCGCCGACGACAAGGTCGTCACATCCAAGACCTGCGACCTGACGGAGCTGGTGAACACCTACGACACCTACACCGGTCGGGAGGACGACTACGAGAATCCGGACAACGGCTGCAAGCCCCCAACAACCCCGTTCGTCAAGGACCTGTGGTGGTCCGCGGATTCGATCGTCATCTATGACCTCGCCGGGGACGACAAGGGTGAGATCACACAGCAGGTGAACGGCTCACCGCTCCTGCACTGATCGTCCGTCGGGGTCCTGGGCACTCACGCCCAGGACCCCGTTCCACATGAGGCGCGTTGCGAACGGGGCTGTTACGCATGCAGCCCCGACTGCCGCGGTGCGCGGGAGCGGTGATCGAGTGCCTGCACTCGCTATCTCCGTGTCCCAAGAAGCCGTCAGTCGGAGCTGACACAGGACCGGGCGCGCTGCTTCACGTACCGGAACGGAACACCCACATGCTGCACTCCCCTACGCAGCGTGAGCGATTTTCAGCCCCACGCGGTCCATACCCCCGTGCGACTCGTGCATGTCCCACCCGGATTGTCCAATCCGCTCCGGCGCACTCCGGCCGTTGTTCACCCCCGCCTCATTGTCACCGTGCGGTCACGGATAGCGTTGACTTGCTTGGCTCGGTTCCTACGTCCCGGAGAACTCTGTGAATCGCTCGATCCGGCTCGCGACGTCCGCACTCACCGCATGCGCGGCCCTGCTGCTGACCGCCTGCGGCGGGTCGGACGACAGCAAGGACAACGACAAGATCGCTGGCGCTGACGCGGGCGGCGAAAAGTCGGCCTCGCCATCGCCGTCCGCGACGGCGGACGGGATCGACCGGCCAGTGATCAAGCTGCCGTCCGACATGAAGATGGTCTTCGAGGACCGGGAGACAGGCGACGCGGTGAAGGACGCCATCCTGGCGGACAACGAGCGAACCGTCAGTACGGTGTGGCAGGCGATGGTGACCGGGGACGCGAAGCACGCGGGGATGGCCTTCTACTACACGGATCAAGCGCTGACCGGCGTGTACAAGTACGCCACCTCCAACATCGACAAGAACATCAGCTGGACCGGGACCTTGCGCTACTACGACCGGCAAGTGACCACGTTCAGCAAGACGTCAGCCGCGGTGACGTACTGCGTGGACGAGAGCCGGGCGGACCTCAAGAACCGCAAGACGGGTAAGAGGCAGGGGACCAAGACCACGCCGAACAGTTACGTCTACTACAACGCCGGGGTGAAGAAGAACGAGGACGGCGTGTGGCAGATCTGGGACATCAGCGAGGACCGGGGGGCCGAGAAGTGCCAGCCGTGACACGCCGCACTGCGGTAGCGGCGCTCACTACCGTACTGTGCCTGCTCTCTGCGTCCCCTGCGGCGGCTGGAGGGTTCGGCGACACCGGCGAGCAGAAGTCCGATACGAGTGGCGACTCCACGGGCCCGCTCCTGATGTCCAAGGTCGTCTTCAAGGTGGAGGGCCGCCAGGCTTCCGCCGATGGCTCCGGGAGCCTGACTCCCACGGCGCTGGACTGGAAGATCCCCGCTTGCTGGTACGAGCCGTACTGGAAGGCCAAGGACTTCAAGACCTTCATGGAAGCGCAGTGGTCGATCCACAAGTCTGCGGGCGGCAACCCCAAGAAGATCGCCGGCGCCAAGGAGCGTTATAAGGGCGGACACCCTTACAAGAACTTCAATGCCGACAAGAACGGCAAGGGCATGTGGTGGGTGGCCGTCAAGAACAAGGACATGAAGAACGATCCGGCTGCTCGGGCCTGCACCCGGCCTCCCTTCTGGGTGGACAAGGGCAAGCCTGCGAACGTTCCCCAGGCCATCAACCCCAAGACCCTCGCCGCCCTCGCCTACCAGCAGACCAAGGTGCCGGACACCAAGGTCGAGCTGAAGCCCGAGGCCACGTCAACGGTGAACTTGCCCACTTGGGTGTGGCTGGACAAGGGGACCTTCAAGGAGATCAGGGTCCGTGCCGAGCTGCCCGACACGGGACTGTGGGCGGAGACCACGGCGAAGCCGGTCAGCCTCCACCTGAATCCGGGCACGGAGGACGCGGAGACCTACCCGGCAACCGGCGAGTGCACCTTCAACAAGGACGGCTCCATCGGCACCCCGTACAAGAAGGGCAATGCCGAGCAGGATCCGCCGTGCGGCATCAAGTACCTGCGCGCCACGGGTGATCAGCCGTATCAGCTGAAGGCATCGGTGACCTGGGCCATCGAGTGGCACGGCAGCGGGAAGACCAAGGGTGATCTGCCCGATGGCACCTTCGAGACCACCCAGGACATGAACGTCCAGGAAATCCAGTCCATCAACCGCTGACCGAGGCTGTCGGCCGATCCGGTCTATACCCGTTAGCGCGTCACACGTAGAACCATCTCAACCCACGGGGGCGGGCAGGCATGTCGGACCTGAAGAAGGATGCGGAATCCCTCCACAAGGCGGCGTCTGCCCTGGGCAAGGTCGACCACCACACCACCAAGCCGCTGCACGACTTCAAGGCCGCCTCGCACGACATGTCCGCCTTCGGGGTGCTGGGCTCGCTGATGAGCGCCAAGGACGACATCCAGGACGGCATGGACACTATCGCCAAGCTCACCAAGAACCTGCACAAGGAGTGGGAGAGCGAGGCGAAGTTCCTGGGCGATGTCTCCGACGCCTTCGACCTCCTCGATGTCCTGCTGACCGCCGCGGCCCGCGCCAAGAAGGGCTGAGCCGTCCATGGGCTTCGACATCCCCGGCATCGACGCCGACGACCTCAACCCGCTGAAATGGATCAACAAGGCCAACCACGCCTTCGGTGACACCCTCGCCAGCGGCCTGGAGTTCCTCGGCATCACCGACCCGCTCATCGACCCCGACGGCATCCGGGAGATCGCCAAGAAATGGCGGGGCCTGGCCAAGGGCCTCGACGCCGCCTCTCACGACGCCGAGACGGCGCTCCAGGATCTGGAGTGGGAGGGCCAGGCCGCCAAGGCCCTCCACAAGCGGGCCAAGACCGCCCGCACGCAGGCCACCAACATGGCCGACTCGTTGCGGGACGGGGCCAAGGCGCTGGACGACTTCGCCGACGAGGCCCACGAGCTGCTGACCGAGATCGGCGTGATCCTGGCGGAGATCGCCGAGTTCGAGATCGCGAGCCTGGCCCTGTCGGTGCTGACCGGCGGCCTGTCCGTGATCGCCGGGAACCTCGCGGCCGGAGCGCGGGCCGCGAAGATCATGGTGTTGATCGGCCGCATCGAGAAGTCCGGCACCCGCATGGCCTCGGTCATCCGCACCGTGATGGAGGCGATCCGCGGCCTGGAGCGGGCGCTGAAGGCCCTCGGCGAGATCAAGACGATCGCGAAGGCCGGCAAACTCGCGGGCGAGGGCATGAAGTTCGCCGCCTTCGACGCTGCCCTACGGGATCCGGGGACTTTTAAGGACCCGGACAAACTGGCGGAGACCCTGGCCTTGGGGGCCGCCTTCGGAGTGGGCATCGGCGGTCTGGGCAAGGTTCTCGGCAAGGGCCTCGGCAAGCTCAAGCCCAGCGAACTCGACAGGCTCGGCAAGATGTTGAAGCTGGACGGCTCGGGCCTGTCCCGGCTCAAGCTGCGCCCCTCGGAGTGGGAGAAACTGCCCGCCTCCATCCGGGCCGCGCTCAAGAAGGTCAAGCTCGACCCGATCGACGTGGCCACCGGTGACATGCTGCTGCCGCAGACCGACGTCGAGCTCCCGGCTGCCCTGCCGCTGGTCCTGGAACGCACCCACATCTCCTCCTACCGGTGGGGCGGCTGGTTCGGCCCTTCGTGGGCCTCGACCCTCGATCAGCGTCTGCAGGCCGACGACGAGGGCTTCATCTACGCCGCACCCGACGGCGCCCGTTTGATCTACCCGGGACTGAGCCCGGACACGGACGGACCGGTTCTCCCTGAGTCTGGGGGGCGACTGCCTCTCACCTGGGACACCGAGGTCGATGGCGCGTTGCGCGTCACTGATCCGGTATCCGGGCTCGGGTACGTATTCCACACACCGCATCCCACGGCGGATGGGGAAGCCGTCGACCTACCCCTGCAGGCCATTGTGGACCGCAACGGCCAACGGATCACCATCCACTACGAGGCCGATGGCACTCCTATGGGGCTCGTCCACAGCGGCGGTTACCGACTCAAGCTCGACTGCCACCCTGATCTGCCGCGGATCAGCGCCGTGCGTCTGCTCGGCCCGGACCAGCCCTGGGACAGCACGGGCACGCTGTTGGTCTCCTACGGCTATAACGACGAGGGCCACCTCACCGAGGTCACCAACTCCTCTGGGATTCCGCTGCGTTTCACCTACGACGAAGCTGGCCGCATCACTTCCTGGACCGACCGCAACAACACTGCCTACCACTACACCTACGACGACCGGGGCCGGGTTGTCCGCACGGAAGGCAGCGACGGCTTCCTCGCCGGCACCCTCGCCTACGACGACACGACGCGAACCACCACGGTCACCGACTCGCTGGGCAACGAGACCCGCTACGAGCACAACGAGGCCAGCCGCCTCATACGCGAGACGAATCCTCACGGGCAGTCCGTACACCAGGAATGGGACGACCTGCACCAGCTGGTTGCCGTCACTGATCCGCTCGGCCAGATCACCCGCTTCTCCTACGACGAGAACGGGCACCTCGTGTCGATCCAACGAGCGGATGGACTCGAGGAACGGACGGAGTACAACGACCTCGGCCTGCCCGTAGCGGTGCACGGCCCCACAGGCGCTGTCTGGCGGCAGGATTGCGACGAGCGCGGCAACCGTACGGCGATCATCGACCCGGCCGGGCAGACGACCCGTTTCACCTACGACGTGAACGGCCTCCCCACTGCGGTGATCGACCCACTGGGCAACACCACGACGATCCACTGCGACGCCGCCGGACTCCCGATCTCGATCACTGACCCACTGGGAGCGGAGACCCGCTACGAGCGGGACAACTTCGGCAGGCCGACCGCGATCACAAACGCCACCGGAGCAACGATCCGCCAGGAGTGGACCGCCGAAGGTCACCTGGCTCGCCGCATCTCTCCGGACGGCGCCACCGAGTCGTGGACGTACGACGGCGAAGGAAACTGCACCAGCCACACCGACGCCACGGGCGCGGTCTCCCGCTTTGAGTACACCCACTTCGACCTGCTCTCCGCCCGCACAGGCCCGGACGGAGCACGCTACGAATTCGCCCACGACACCGAACTGCATGTCACCCAGGTAACCAACCCTCAGGGCCTGAACTGGAACTACATCTATGACGCCGCAGGTCGGCTCGTCGCTGAGTCTGATTTCGACGGCAGGGAACAGCACTACGAACTGGACGCCGTCGGCCAACTGCTCGCACGAACCACGCCCCTGGGCGACAGAATCACCCATACCTATGACGCACTCGGCAATCTCACAGCCAAGACCGCCAATGGCGTCACGACTCGGTTCGAGTACGACGCGACAGGTCTTCTGACCTCTGCGACGTCCCCCTCCTCGACGCTGACGCGGGAGTACGACCTCCTGGGCCAGGTGCTCTCCGAGACGGTGGACGGCCACTCCACTTGCTACACCTACGACGCCCTGGGGCAGCGCGCCTCGCGCACCACACCCTCTGGTGCTGTCACGCATCTGTCCTACGACGCGACAGGAAACCGCACCGAACTGGCCGTACACGGCCGCACACTCGCCTTCACCCACGACGAGATCGGCCGTGAACGCGAACGCACCCTGAGCACGGCCTCCGGCCACGTGACTCTTGCCTCTGCCTGGGACCAGCTGGGCCGCCTCACTAGCCGTTCCCTCACCACTGCCCGGGGCGCCCTCCGCCAGCGCTCCTACGACTACCGCGTGGACGGCCATCTCGCCCAGATCACCGACCAACTCACCGGGACAGTACGGCGCTTCAACGCCGACCCGGTGGGGCGCCCGACCGAGGTCACCGCGGACGGCTGGAGAGAGACCTACACATACGACAGCGCAGGCAACCAGACCCAAGCGCACTGGCCGGACCGCTCATCCGACCCCGAAGCGCGCGGTGAACGCACCTACGCTGGCACCCGCCTCCGCTCAGCCGGGCAGATCCACTACGAATACGACGCCGCAGGTCGCATAACCCACCGCCGTAAAACACGCCTGTCCCGCACCCCAGACGTATGGCACTACACCTGGGATGCGGAAGACCGCCTGACATCCTGCACTACCCCAGACGGCACGGTGTGGACCTACACCTACGACCCTCTGGGCCGCCGCACGGCCAAGCACCGCATGGCAGGCGACGACCAAACCCCCAGAGAGTCCCTCTACTTCGCCTGGGACGGCCCCGTCCTGGCCGAACAGCACGACCCCGCCACCGGAACCGTCCTCACCTGGGACCACGAGGGCTATCGCCCTCTGACCCAGCTCGAGCGCAAACTCACGCCGTCCTCACCACAGGAAGAGGTCGACGCTCGCTTCTACGCGATCGTCACCGACCTGGTCGGAACCCCCACCGAACTCGTCGATGAGCACGGAGACATCGCCTGGCACACACAGACCACGCTGTGGGGCTCCACCACCTGGAACAGCGACGCCACTGCGTACACCCCGCTTCGGTTCCCCGGCCAGTACGCCGACGTGGAAACCGCCCTCCACTACAACCACCACCGCCACTACGACCCCACCACCGCCCGCTACACCAGCCCCGACCCACTCGGCCTCTCGCCGGCCCCCAACCCCCTCACCTACGTCCACAACCCGCTGGCGGCGACTGACCCGGAGGGACTCGCACCCTGTCGGCAAGACGTGGCGGACAGTTTCAACGTCCGCCGCAGAGCCGTGGTCAACCCGAAACGCGTGTTCCGCGGAGATCTGCGATCTCCCGAGGAGATGTTCAAGAACGGCTTCCACCCGAAGGGGACCAACGAAGATATCGGCCAGTACGCGCTCTACGACACACCGTCGAACTGGGTAGGTACGAGCAAGAGCGCCATGCAGGCTGGCAATTTCCCGCAGTCGGCCCGAGGCCGTGGGACATGGGTATACGAGATCCGCGGGAACGGATACGGCGTCGATGTGAACCGGGCAATGGGCGGCGCCATTCGATCCTGGATACGCGGTACCGGATTCCCGACCGAACGAGAAGTGATTTACCGGAACATCGATCCGAGTAGTATCGTCCGCGCGGAACGATGGCGCTACGCAAGGCCCACCGGCGAGATCATCGAGAACTCGGGATACAGGCAATGAATGAAGACATCCCACTTTACGTCCAAGTTGGCGGCCGGGAAGTCGAATGGAAGGTGGCCGTCGAAGGCGAAGGCCCCTGGCACCTACGACTGGAATCGCCTGGCGGTGTCGAAGCCGCGGCCAGCGGGGACAACGTTTTCGAGGCACTGCGATCCATTCGGGCGGAGCTGGCTCCGAAAGGAGTAACTATCTGCTGCAATGGCGCGCGAGTTGATGTCAGGCCATCAGGGCTCTCCAAATCGCATGGCGGATGGATGGTCTACGTTCTGCACATGCACCTTCCGTCGACAACTCGCGACCTGGTTCCGACATTTGGCCACTGCCCGGCCAGGCTTATTGGCTCCGTGGAGGAACAAGACGCCTACTGGGAACGTCACCTCAAGAACAGAAAGAACTGGATCAACTTCATCAACCCCGCCTGGTGGATCTACTTCTTTCTGGGTTTCTGGACCAAGCCCAGAAAGAGGCAGTGGTAGTTACCGGTAGTTCGCTAAACGCAGTGGTAGAGACCAAGGGGTCTGCCGGTGGCGACCGCGTCGATCAGGGCCTGGAGTTCGGCGTCAAGCGACGGCGTAATTCCCCACGATCTACATGATCCTGTCGGCGTAATTCCCCACCTGGGCTGAGCCCATGTCCCATTTCATGGCGTTCAGGGTGGGGAAAATCGCCGTCCTTCACATTGCGGGTGGTGGGTCGGTGTCCGTCCAGGCTCGCCACCAGCGGTGCAGGGTGGTGGCGGGGGTGAGCCGGGAGCAGGCGGCGGGTAAATCCCTCGGCCAGCAGGGAAGTTGAGGGCCTGTCCGGGACGACTCGATGGAACCGGATGAAGCACCGCAGCCTGGTGATTCACCGACCAGCGACCCTGTCCTTTCATCCCCGGTGGCAAATTCGCACTGGTGCGGGCGCAGCGGTCTTCGGGAATTCTTCCCCAACAGGAACTGGGCGGGCATAAGTTGACACCTAGGTGATCTTCGTTCGGGGGTTGATGTGGCAGGGCGGGATCTGCGGACGCTGTTCAGTACGAACGACCGCACGCTGAGAACTGCGGAGGCGTTCACGAACCGCCAGGCGCAGTGGGAGTTCGCGGTGGCCGCGCTCACCGAGCACCTGCGGCATGTCAGCACCCCTGCCTTTGACCCTGAGGACCTGGAGGCCGCCCGGGACAACGTGGTGGTCTTCCACGGGGTCGGCGGTATCGGGAAGTCCACGTTGTCGCGCAAGTTCGAGGCGGCCCTCGCCGACCCGGGGCAGCGCCCCGCCCAGTGGGGTGCCCTCGAATGGGGCGGGGCGCGGATCCTGCCGGTACGGATCGATCTCGCACGCTCCGCGAATCCCGACTTCGAGAAGGTCGTGCTCAGCCTCCGCCTCGCGCTGGCCCAGATCGGCCAACCTCTGTCTGCCTTCGACTTGGCGTTGCGCCGCTACTGGGAGCACCAGCATCCGGGGGAGCCGCTGGAGGACTTCCTCAACCGCGGCGGCCTGGCCGCCCGGTTCGGCAGGGCGCTGCCGCAGCAGATGCAGTCCGCGCTCGCCGACGTCGCCCAGATGCTGCTGCTGCCTGGCACAGTGGGCTCCGCGGTCGGGCAGGTGACCGGGGCGCTCGTCGGAGCGCTGCGCGAGCGTCGGCAGACCGTGCGTGCGCTCGCCGGCTGCGCACGCCTGGCTGACCTCCTGGAGAGTGAGCCGGATCTGGACTCCCTGTCCTACTACCCACACCTGCTCGCCTTCGAGCTCGCCCGGTTACCCGTCGGGAAGAGGGTCACGCCGGTGATCTTGTTGGACGCCTTCGAGGAGATTGGGGACCGCACCCATCGAGACTTCGAACGCCTCCTGCAGCGCCTGGTGTGGCTGATGCCGAACGCCTTCTTCGTCATCACCGGCCGCTCTCGCCTGCAGTGGGCAGACGAAGCACTCCAGGGGCAGCTCGACTTCACCGGCCCCACCGCCTGGCCCGGCCTGTCTGCCCACGACATCCCCCAGGCCCTTACCGAGTTCCCTCCCCCCGGCCCCGAACGGCAGATGCTAATCGGTGACTTCTCCTTCGAGGACTGCGACGACTACCTCGCCCGCCGCCTCTCTACAGACGGCCGCCCCCTCATCAGCGACCCCATCCGCAGGGTGATCGGACAGCGCTCGCACGGTCTGCCGCTGTACCTGGACCTCTCCGTGATGAGGTTCCTGGAGCTCCGTCGAAGCGGGCACACCCCACAGCCGACCGACTTCGACCACGACTTCCCGGCGCTGATCGCCCGCACGCTCTCCGACCTCACCGCCCCCGAGCGCCACGTGCTGCGCTCCGTCAGCCTCTTCTCCTCCTTCGACATCGCCCTGGCGACCCGGGCCGCGGGCCTGCCCCAACAAGCGCCGGCACTGCGGCTCATTGAGCGTCCCTTCGTTCGGGAGACTCCGTTCGGGCTGTGGCCCTACCACCTCCATGCCCTCATCCGCGCGACGATCCGGGGCGCCGACGACCAGACCGACGACCGATGGTCGCCCGCCGACTGGCAGCAAGCCGCCACCCGGGCCCTTGCCGCTCTGGGAGAGCAGTGGAGGGACGGCTCGGATCGTGACCGGCTGCTTCTTGTCGGCTGCTTGCGGCAGGGACTGGCCATCGCCCGCAACTACCGCCTTGACCTCGGCTGGCTCACCGAGGCCGCATGGACCTACGTGAGCGACTCCGTGTGGGAGCCGCTCGACCTGGCCGACAGCCCTGAGGCGGCAGGCACCCCGGCTACGGCCGCCGATGCACTGGTGGAGTTGCTCAGCGCGCTCGCCCGCCGACAGCACGAGAACAGGGCTCGCACCGTGGAACGCCTGGTCGCGGTCACGGACACCGGCCTGCTGCCTGCGGAGCTGTCCGACATGGCCGTCTACTACCGGGCCAAGGCGCAGCGCGACCTCGGACGCACCGAGGGATCCCGCGAGGGAATGCAACTGGTCGCCGCCGGTGGAGGACGTCTTGCGCCGAACGCACGCCGCGGGCTCGCCCATCTCTCCCGGCTCGCCGGTGACTTCCCGACCGCTCTTGAGACCGCCGAACACCTGGGCTGGGCAGGGCGGCACCACCGCGTCGTTGGCGACGTGCGCTGGGTGCAGGGCGACATGCCCCTGGCCGCACAGGCATTCGGGGCGGCACGCACGGAGGCCGAAGAGCACGGCAAGAACGGGGAGGCAGCCATGTCACAGGCCATGCGCGCCTTCACCCTCGCCTTCACGACCGACCCCGTCATCAATGACGAGATCGACCTCGGTGAACACCTCCTGGCCCAGGTCGACCTGCGCGCCGCGACCTTGGACGTACGGATCGCAACGCTTCTGCGCGACGCCGGCACCGCCACGGGAGTCGAGGACCGGGCACAGGTACTCGCGGCAGAGATCAGCACGTCGGGGCTGCGCTTCGTCCAGGCCAAGCTGGAGCTGGCACGCGCCTTCCACCACGCCATACGCGACGACCAGGCGGGCGTCGCCTCCAGCATCAGCCGGCTCCGTGAGCTGACCCGCGAGGGCTACTACGCCTACTACGTCGACATCGCCCACTTCATGGCCGACCTTCCACTCGACAACCCCTCCCGCGCGCAGTGGCTCGACGAGCAGCAGACGGTGCGCCAGCGATGGCGCAGCATGGTCATCGACCGACGCGCTCACCTCACACCAAGGCCAGCCACCGGAGCGCCGTAGTCACCGTGGCGATGTGCGGCGCCGGGCACGCCCTTGGCTGCGCTCTCTACGCGCCCTCGTCCACCACGGCGGACACGTCCCCTGATGCGATTTTGGTGTGCCCCCTCGGCTGCATCTGCTGCGCTCTCCGAACGGCACGAGGTACCGATCGCACGAACCCCCGTCCGCGTCCCGATACCCATGGCAGCATCACTGGCATGCGCAGATCACAACGCATCGTTCTGACGCTCTTGGCCGTGGCGTCGGGCGCGGGGATCGCCTCCTTCCTGTGGTCCTACCGTGCCAAGCAGCAGGGCCTCGAAGACGGGGATGTGACGGGCCGACTCGGGGTTGCGCTGGCACTGGTGGCCATCGCGTGGGGTTTCTGGTCCCAGTTCGACGGCCGACGGGAGGGGGAACGTGAGCAGCCGCTGAGCGCCAGCGCCGACCTGGTGGCCCGGCGGATGCGTCAACACTGGGAAGCCGCTGAGGACCTGCACCGGCTCAACGACGACCACGCTCTGTCGGTCGCCTGGCGCAGCGACACCTCAGGGCTCTCGCTCGATCTCGCCGCCGTGCGCGAAGTGGCCGCAACGTGGGAGTCAGCGGCCGAACAGCCTCCGAACGCTGTGGCGCCTCCCGCTGTTGGGGACGAACTAGCGGGCGAGGGCGCTGATCTCGCCCAGATCCTGCGCGACCGGATACCGACAGGTCGCCTCGTCATCCTCGGTCGGGCGGGATCCGGGAAGACAGTACTGGTCGAGCGCCTACTGCACGGCATGCTGGGACAGCGTTCGGCAGGTGGTCCCGTCCATGTCCGTATTCCGCTGGGGAGTTGGCCGCTGGAAGGGCCCGATCTGGACGCATGGATGGCGTCATACCTGATCCGGATCGAACCCTCCTTGCGCTCGTTCGCACCACGCAACCACGGCAGGCGCGTCCGTCGGGCCGACGCGCTCCTGGACGAGGGCCTGATCGTGCCCGTCCTCGACGGCTTCGACGAACTGCCACTCGGCGCACGACGTCACGTGCTGCGGAAGATCAGCGCGGCACTGCGGGCGAAGCGGCCGCTGGTGCTCGTGAGCCGCCCGGACGAATACCGTGAAGCAGTCGAGGCGCCGGACGGCACGGGCCGTCATCTGCTCCCTGGCGCCGCGGCTATCGAGCTGCTGCCGGTACCAGCAGACCAAGCCGCGAAGTACCTCCGCCAGAAGGAGGGCGACTGGGACGAACTCCAGCAGAGCCTCGGCACGGACAGCCCAGTCGGCGCCGCCCTGAGCAGCCCTCTGACCCTCTTTCTGTGCCGCACCGCATACGAACGGGCGGCACTAACGCCCGGGGCATCGCCGGGCGAACTCCTCGACACCACCCGTTTCCGAGACGAACTCACCCTGCGCACCTACCTCTTCGAAGCATTTCTTCCGGCGGTGTACCGGGAAAGCAGGGCAGAACAGCAGCCCCCGTGGTCCGCCGAGCGGGCCGATCGTGCTCTGCGCCACCTGGCCCGCCACCGACGGGCCACCGCGTCCGTCGTTGGCTCGGGGACCGACCTCTCCTGGTGGCAGCTCCACCATCTCGGTCCACGGATCCGGCGCCGCCTCGCGTGGGCGATATCGCTCATGGTGGCAGTCCCCTGGCTTCTGAGCGGAGTCAAGAACCCCGACGTCCTTCCCTCCGCTCTGTTCGCGTCCCTCGTCCTCTTCGGCTTCGGTCACGCCGTTCTCAGACATCCCACAGCCGGCCGAGGCCCAGCGGCCGGACTCGGCTGGCACTGGCGGTGGATTCCCATCCCTGTCGGCTTCGGCGCACTCATGGGCGCGGCCATGGCCCATACGCACGTCGAGGCCGGCGCCCTCCCTGAAGAACCTGTCTCGTACGTCGTCTTCGCCGCCCTGTTTGCCTGTCTCGGTGCCGTCATCTGCGGCTGGCGTCCCCGCAAAGCCGACCGCGACCGCCCCGTGACACCGCTGTCTCTGCTGCGTCAGGACCGCCGCACATTTCTCGCATGCCAGCTGACCTGGACGCTCATCATCACGCTGACGTTCTCTTCCATTCTGGCGCCCTCAGTCTGGTCCAGCCTGCCGAGGCTCGACCAGACAGGCATCGGGTACGGGGAGTTACTCCTCACCGTCGCCCAAGTCTTCTTACTCTTGGCCGGGTTCGGCATGGCTGTCGGTTTCATCGCCGCGTACTGCCAGACCGCGTGCGGGCACTTCGCCCTTGCCTGTCTGGGGCACGGCCTCACCGGGCGCACCCCTCTGCGGCTCCTCGCCTTCCTGGACGACGCGCACCACCGCGGCGTACTCCGACAGGTGGGCGGCACTTATGAGTTCCGACATGTCGAACTGCGGCGGCACCTCGCAGGGGAGGACTGAATCGTCACGTTGTTCGCGACATACGCGGAGGGGATCATGCGAGAGCTGCTCTACCTGTCACGACCGAAGCTCGACACGTTCATGCCCAACGGGCAGCCGATCGCTCTGCGAGCCGCAGAGCTCGGCGTCGATGTCTCGGTGGTCAATGCGCGGATCGAGGCGGGCTCGCCCAACGGTGAAAGCACTAACGAGCCGGTCCGCTTCGGCAAGGTCATCAAGCACATCGCGCGCCGGGCGGGAGGGATTCATGACCGGTCGGTGCGACCTGGCGAGTGGATTCGGTTCGACATGCCGATGGGCTACGGCACAGTGCACGAGGACTCCGCCTTACCCGATCTCCCGGACGATGTCGTCCTGTTCGGGGGTGATGCGCCTCAAGCCGACTCGGCAAGGCCCGTCGAGCTACTGCTGTGCGGCTCAGCGTGTCACCTCACCGACCGGTGCGCTCCCGCGACGGGCGGAAGCGACGACAGCCGGATGGGGTCCGGCACCCGCTGGCTGCACGAGATGATCACGCTCCTCAACTCCCGTGACGAGGACGGGATGACCACCCTTCCTCCAGAGATCGTGAATCCCGAGCGCCGCGCCTGGTCGGTCAACGACCCTGATCAAGTGGCCCATTGGGTGTTCCGCGTAATTGACACGCATCACCCTCGCCACCAGCGGCAACGCCTCGCCGGCCTCGCCCGGGTGGTCATGCATCTGGACGACACGAGGTGGATGAGCCGTCTTGTCGTGGCGAGCCCTCTGTACGTCGAGTACGGCGGGTTCACACCGATCAGGTCCTGGTACCGGCGCTGGGGAAACAGGAGGCTGCCGGATCCAGCGCACCATAGCGGTCTGTGATCCTCCACGGTGCCACCGACCTCAGTCCGCGTCAGCAGGGATCGTCCCGAGCCGGACGCGCGCCTAAGACTGGGCGAGCTCCAGCACTTCCTCGCGTGACACCGCACCTGCGCAAACTTGCTCGCGCAACGTGATGCGCGAGCACGGCCCAGACCCGTCTCCGCGCCCGGCTGGGAGAAATCTGGGAGATGATCTTCTCCCAAAGGCCCGTCCAGACCACGCGAGGGCACCCCACTCCAACCCCTTGACCAGGCACTATTCCCATCCGACCCGGTAGGGATCTTGCCCGAACCTCATTCGGGACGAAGAGGTCGTGGGTTCAAATCCCGCCACCCCGACAGCTGAAACACCAGGTCAGGCCCGGTACTGAGAGATCAGCACCGGGCCTGATGTGCGTTGTGGTCCCTGGGGGCCACCCTGAAGATCAGGCTCCTCGCCGGCCACCTGTCGATGGCCCCGCCTTTGCAAACTGCGTACGTCAACCAGTACGGCGACTGCGCCGCCATGCGGCTTCGCCGGACCTTCGCCGTTCAGCTCGCGCTGAAGGGCTCGGGGGGCGCGCCCAAATCGCGATCACCTTCACCCGCGCGGCCTCCGGGAAGCCCGGCATGTGCCGACCCCGGGCCAGTGGAGAGGCACCGCCTCCGGACATCACAGTGTTGCCGTGTGCGAGTGACGACTACCGCCGCCAGCCGGCGCTGGGTACCGACCATCTTCACGAATCTCACCTTGACGGACCCCCGTCCACGGAATGCCCGATTAGGGCGTATTTATCGTGCCACTGCGACGTCGCCACCTTCCCTCAAGCAGCACCGCACCACTGTCGAAGCTAGCTTCGACAGTGGTGCGGTGCTAGAGTTGACAACGAGAAGGAAGAGTTGGGCAGCCGAAATCGCGCGTGTAGTAGGCCATGAAGTAATTAATTGGTACTGCGCCGCGCCGCCCTGCCGGGTCGAAAACGTGCCGGGCGGCACGGCGCCCTGTCACCTCGTGCTCCAGCACGGGGACAGAAAGGACGCCCTAGTGAGGAACGTCAACACCCATGATGCACGGCGATTGCCGCCCCGCGCCAGGAAGGAAGTGCGGCGGCTTCTGGTGATCATTGTCGTTGCGGTTGCGATCATCGCGCCCTTCGACCTCAAGGCCGCGTTGCTCGCGATCGCCACCGCGGCGCTCACCGTTGCGGCGGAGCAGTTCGTCCGTCGCTCAATGCGACACGGGCTGCGTATGGCTTGATCGTTACCGGGTGAGCCGCGGTGACGCAGGCCCGCGGCCCACCCGGGCCCGTACCGCAGAGGCGGCGCAGAGAGAGGAGAACCGGCCCGGTGGGAACGGAGAACGCAGTGACACCCCAGATCGAGCATGTCCTTCTAGGGGACCTCTGCGAGATGGCCGCAGGCCCTTCCGGAAGCCTGGTAGGTGATTTGCACGAGAGGCCCGACGGTGTGCCGGTGATTTCTCCACCCGATCTCATTGGCCCACTTGGAGTGGATACACGCCGGTTGCGGAAGGTTCCGGAGGCGGCGGCGGCCAAGTTCGCCCGATTCACTGTGCGCACAGGCGACCTCCTCATCGTTCGGCAAGGGTCGCTCGGGCGCCTCGGGCTCATTGGGCCGGAGCATGCCGGCTGGATCTACGGTTCGTCATGCTTGCGTCTGAGGCCGAATTGCAGCGTGATCCTCCCCGCGTATCTGGCCACATACCTTTCGCATCCGCCGGTACAGAAAGCACTACTGAGGCTGGCCCAGCCGAGCACGGTGCCTTCTCTGAACTCAGCGACGTTGAGGCAGCTGCACATCGCTGTGCCACCCATGGACCAGCAGCGAACCGTCATCGCCGCTCTGGCCGACATCGACAATCAGGTAGCGATCCATCAGCAGATGGCTGATCGCCTGTTGGCCCTGCGGCCGGCAGTCTTCGACGAGCTCGCCTGGGGAGCCAAGCCGACATGGAACTCTTGACCGTCAGGCAACTGGAAAAGCATCTCGTCGCGGCAGCCGACATCCTGCGCGGCCGGATGGACGTCTCCGAGATTCGCCACGCCATCTCGGGACTACTCCTCCTCAAGTGGGCGGCAGACCAGACCGGTGTGCTCGAGGTGACCGAGGAGTACCGGCAGCTCTACCAGGTCGCGTCCAACGAATCGAGGCCGGGGAAAACACTCAACCGAGCGCTGCAAGAGCTGGGTAACAGCCGTCCGCGCAAGGCGCTGGAGGGCCTGCTTGACACATTCGACTTCGAAGGAAGTCGAATGCAATCAGGTCAACTCAGGGCACTAATGCAGCACTTCGGTAGCGTCTCGCTGAGCGAAGACAACCTGGAGTTCAAGGATGTTGTCGGCCGCGCTTACGACCACCTCCTCGGACGATTCGCCGAGGCCGGCAGCGCAAGCAGCGGGGACTGGTACACCCCCCGATCCGTGGTGCACATGATGGTTCGGCTTGTCCGCCCCGAGCCGGATCAATCCATTTATGACCCGTGCGTTGGTTCTGGCGGCATGCTCGTGCACGCCCGGCAGTACGTCGAGGAACACACCAATCGGAGTGTCGACCTGCCCCTCTTCGGGCAGGAAGTGAACTCTGCCACCTGGTTCACCGCGCGAGTGAATCTACTGCTGCACGGTGCGTCCGACGCATCGATCCTCCAGGGGGACACACTGGTCGATCCCCTTCACGAGGACACAGATGGGCGGCTGCGGAGCTTCGACCGAGTGCTTTCCAACCCGCCGTTCTCCATGAATTATGCGGCGGACGCGATGAGGCATACCGAACGCATGTCGTACGGGGTGACCCCACCGCAAGGCAAAAAGGCCGACCTGATGAACGTCCAGCACATGCTTGCAGTGTTGCGTCCGGACGGGATCGGCGCCGTGGTCACCCCCCATGGCGTGTTGTTCCGAGGAGGTACCGAGGGCGATATCCGCCGCGGGATCATCAAGGACGGCAGGATCGAAGCCGTAATTGGAATCGGGCCAAACGTGTTCTACGGCACGAGCGTTCCCGCCTGCGTGCTCGTCCTACGCGGCTCGAACGGCCCGGCACGAGAACACCGTGGCAAGGTGCTGTTCATCAACGCTGAGAACGAGGTCGTTTCAGGGCGCACGCAGAACCGGATCGAGCCGGAGCACACCGAGAAGATCGTCAGCGCCTTCCGGAACAGACTTGAGGTGCCGGGCTTCTCCCGTCTCGTACCGATCGAGGAGATCGAAGCGAACGACTACAACCTCAACATTCAGCGTTACGTCGATGCCACACCGCCCGCGGCACCCCTGCTGGACGTACGTGCTGCGCTCCACGGAGGCGTGCCTCGTAGAGAGGTCGAGGCACAGGAAGAGATGTTCCAGTCCTTCGGTATCAATCTTGCCGATCTGTTCCAAACCAAGGACACCCACTACTTCGACTTCCCACGCGAGGGCTGTCTCGCAACGTCCGCCGCCATCCCCGAGCTCGCCGCCTCCCGAGAAGCCCGTTTCATAGAGTGCACGCGCACCTGGTGGTGTGAGGCAGAGGAGCGCCTTACCCATTTGGCAGGCAGTGGAGAGACTGCCGCATGTCGCGCTGAGCTCATGGATTCGTTCCGTCAACGACTTGTCGCAGAGGGTCCGTTGGACAAATATCAGCTCGACGGGGTGTTCGCTGCTTGGTGGGAGGGCAGGCGGGAGGATCTGCGCAGCCTGGGGCACCACGGGTATCTCGGAGTCGTCAGGCATTGGGAAGCAGAGCAAAGCATTGCGCCGGGCTCGGCGCCCGGGCCGACAGCGCGTGTGTTCGTGCTGAAGGAGTTGCAAAACGACTTGCTCGTCCGCGTGGGGCGAGCCCTGGCCACCGAACGTCAGAAATTGGTCGACAACTATATCTCCTGGGGTGACAGGTACGCAACGTCGCTGTCCGACCTGGAAGAGCAGCGCGCGGTCGGCACAGTGCGACTGGGGCCCCTGTGGCAGAAGTTTGGCCCGTCCTGACGGTCTGGCTCTGGGGCGGGTATGCGGGGCAACCTGCGGAACCGGGAACAGCGCCCGTGGGTGCCGCGCAATCTCACGGGCACGACCGGCACCGGCTGCCCACTCTGTCTGGTTGATGCTGGACGGCTTCGAGTAGACGAACCTTCTCGGCTGCCTCTGGGTGGAGTGCCGGGGGCACGGCGGACGGCGGCGGGGGCCGACCCTCGGTCGGGACCGGCTTCTGGAACTGGTCGACTGGTTGCAGGAAGAGCACGGTCCCGTAACCGAGGACGAGCGTGCGGCAGCCCTCGAGGAGATGGAGGAGCTCGATGTCGAGCACGCGCGGCGCCGCACCTCCGGACAGCGCGACGCCGGAGAGGCCGCGTGAAGAAGCGAGCCGGTGCGCAAGGGCAGAGGCCACTGCGTGTCTTCGTCCTGGACCGTGAAGCCCTCTCCATGGCAGTGCGCGGCGACCGGATGATGATCGCCCGGCTCGACCTCGCGGCGGGGGGGGGGGGAGGCCGAAGTGGTGACGTCGCCGATGCCCCTGGTCGAGGCGTACGACGGCCGGACGACCGAGCAGCGCTGGGACTGGGTGCTCTCCCGGCTTCAGGTCGCCGACATCGGGAAGGACGAGGCCCGCCAGGCCCGCCGGCTCCTCGTCGACGCCGAGCTGCACGGCCACAAGCACGCGATCGACGCCGTACTGGCCGTGATCGCGCGACGGCAGAAGGGGCAGGTCACCGTTTTCACCTCAGACGTGGACGACCTGGAGAAGCTCGTCCCGGACACGATCGTCGTCAAAAAGGTGTGATTCATCGGGGTCCCACCCGGGGTCCGCCGTGGTTCCACCGAGATTCCCCCGCAGCACCGCCGGAGGCCCGTGGTGCAGATCACCCACCCCCGACGATGAGTCATCGCGCCCGCCCTCGTCTGTACTCGTGACGATCAGACGTACCCGTGACGATCAGTCGGACCCGTCACGACCAGACCTACGCAGAGGACCCCGCCATGCCCCAGCCCCCCAAAGGCCCCGCCGCCTACTTTCCCTCCATCGAGAAGAAGTACGGGCGGCCGGTCGCCGAGTGGAAAGAGGTCATTCGGGCCTCGCCGCTGCGCAAGCACATGGAGCTCGTGTCCTGGCTCAAGGACGAGTACTCGATGGGGCACGGGCACGCCAACGCGCTCGTGGCTCACACGCTCGCCGAGGATGCCGGCGAGTAGAGGTCGTACTCTCCGCGTCGTATCGGTGCCGGTCCCTCCCCTCGTGGGGACCGGCACCGATCGACGCGGACGGCGCCGAACCGTGGTGCTCCCGCGTATCGGCGCGGATCAGGGAAAATCCGGATCCGCGTTCGATGTGAATGCGGTCCGGGTATAGCCGTCTGCACAAGTCTTCGGGGCCCACACGGCGGTCCCGTGGTCACTCCGGTACAAGCCAGGCTCAGAACGATCGGTGGTGTCAGCCGCCTTCGCGAGCAGTGAGCCGATGACCTGCCAGGACGCTGCGTGGTGGGTTCGCTACTGCGACGAGATCCTGCCAGTTACGGGTCCCGCAGAGGAGGCACCGGATCCGTCCGGACTCCTTCGCCGCAGGTCAGCCGTATAAAGTGAGTTTTCCGGTCCGGATGACCAAGTGCGGCGGAAGTAAGGGGTGGAGGCCTTGAGTTCCGACTCAGGGGCACGCACAAGCTTCGCGGAGCGTCTCGCGCTGCTGTACAAGGAAGCCGGCAACCCGCCCCTCAAGCGTGTGGCCGAAGCGGTCGTCCGCCTCCAGCGGGTCGACGAGCGCGGGCGACCCGTACGCGTGTCCGCCCAGCGGATCAGTGACTGGCGGCGGGCCAAGAACGTGCCGGCCCAGTTCGCCGCCCTCGCCGCGGTGCTCCACGTCCTCATCCCCGAAGCGCGCCGCGAGCGGCCCGCGCCCGTGTCCCCCGGTCTCTACGACATGGCCCAGTGGCACCGCCTCTGGGAGCTCGCCGTCGCCGATCCCGTCGGCGAGCGCGCGGCAGCCGGTCCCGACGGCACCCCGGAGAGTGGGGAGCGGACGGGGAGCGGGGGTGGGGACGGGGCCGGCAGTGGTGGGGCCGGGGTTCCTGGGGTCTGCCCCTATCGCGGGCTCGCCTCCTATCGGCAGCAGGACGCCCAGTGGTTCTTCGGTCGCGAGCGGAGCACCGACGCCCTCGTCGCCCAGCTCCGCGCCGCCGAGTCGGGCGGTCTCGTCATGCTCGTGGGCGCGTCGGGAGCCGGGAAGTCCTCCCTCCTCAATGCCGGGCTGGTGCCGACCCTTCAGGGGGGTGCCTCGCTGGCCCGGGAATCGGGCAGTGCGTGGGTCGCCGGGCCTGTCATTCAGCTCGTACCCGGTGCCGATCCCCTGACCGAGCTCACCCGGAACATCCCCGAGCTCGCCCGTGTCCTGCCCGCCGGGGAGGACGACCCGGGTGCGGAAGCGGACGACGGCGCTCGTGCGTGTGCGCAGGGCGTGCGGGAGGCGATCGCGGCGTGGGGCGAGCGTTCCGCCGCCGAGGAGGAGGGGTCCATCGGCCCGGAGGCGGCCGCCCGTCCCGTGCCCGTCATCATCGTCGACCAGTTCGAGGAGACCTTCACCCTCTGCCCCGACGAAGCGGACCGTCGGGCCTTCATCAGGGTCCTGCACGCCGCCTGTTCCCCCGCCGAGGGCGCCGACCGCGCTCCGGCCCTCGTCGTCCTCGGGATACGGGCCGACTTCTACGAGGAGTGCCTCGGGTATCCGGAGCTGGCCGATGCGTTGCAGCACCGGCACATGGTGCTCGGGCCGCTGACCAGCTCCGAGCTGCGCAAGGCGGTGACCGGGCCCGCCAAGGCCGTGGGGCTCGAACTCGAGCCGGGGCTCGCCGAGCTGATCGTGCGGGAGGTGAGCACGGACGGGCCGCGCGGGGCGCACGACGCGGGTGTGCTGCCGTTGTTGTCGCACGCGCTGCTCGCCACCTGGCAGCGGCGGAAGACGGGGCGGCTGACGCTGGCCGGGTACCGGGCGGCGGGCGGTATCCAGGGGGCCGTCGCGGCGACCGCCGAGCGTGCCTGGTCCGGGCTCGACCCGGCGGCGCGGACGGCGGCGAGGCTGCTCCTGCTGCGGCTCGTCCGGCTGGGCGAGGACACGCAGGCCACCCGGCGGCGCGGTACGCGGCGGCAGCTCGCGGAGGAGTCGACCGACCCGCACAAGACGGAGGAGTCCCTCGAAGCGCTGGTCCGCGCCCGGCTTGTGACCCTCGACGCGGAGACCGTGGAGATCACCCACGAGGCGCTGCTGCACGCCTGGCCGCGCCTGCGCGACTGGATCGACGAGGACAGGAACGACCATCTGCTGCGGCAGCGGCTCGAGGAGGACGGCAAGTCCTGGGAGGACTCCGATCGCGACTCGTCGCTGCTCTACAGGGGGTCTCGGCTCGAGCAGGCCCGGGAGTGGGCCCGGGACGCCGGAGACACGTATCTGACCAAGGGCGCCGTGGAGTTCCTCGCCGCTTCGGCACGGCTGCGCAGGCGCATGGTGTGGATCAGCCGGGGCGCGGTGGCGACCCTCGTCGTCCTGGCGATGGTCGCCGTCGTGTCCGCGGTCGTCGCCCGACAGCAGCGGGACGACGCCGTGTTCGAGCAGGTGGTCGCGGAGGCCGACCGCGCCCAGCACACCGATCCGTCCCTCTCCGCCCAGCTGGACCTGGTGGCCCACCGGCTGCGGCCCGGCGACGAGGGCACCCGGAACCGGCTGGTCTCGATCGTGAACGCGCCGCTCGCCACCCCGCTCCTCGGCCACAAGGGCGCCGTCTACCTCACCTCGTTCAGCCCGAACGGGCGGCTCCTCGCCACGGCGAGCTACGACCGGACCGTACGCCTGTGGGACCTCTCGGACCCGACGCGCCCCGAACCGCTGGGCAAGCCCCTCACCGGGCACAAGAGCTGGGTGAGCACCGCGGTGTTCAGCCCGGACGGCAACACACTGGCCAGCGCGTCGGACGACGGCACGATCCGGCTGTGGAACGTACGGGACCCGCGGAATCCGCGGCTCCTCGGCAGCCCCGTGACCGGACAGGGCGGAGCCATCTACCTGCTCGCCTTCAGTCCCGACGGGCAGACCCTCGCCGCCGCCAACGAGGACAAGGCCGTGCGTCTGTGGGACGTGGACGAGCCGCGCGAGCCGAAGCGGATCGCCACACTGACCGGGCACACCCAAGCCGTGCGTTCGGTGGCGTTCAGCCATGACGGGAGGACCCTCGCGGCCGGCGGGGACGACGGCACGATCCGGTTGTGGAGCACGGCCGACCCGCGTCGGCCCGAGCCCGTCGGCACGGTGCTGCGCGGGCACTCGACCACCGTGCACTCCGTGGCCTTCAGCCCGGACGACAACACCCTCGCGAGTGGCGGCGCCGACAACACGATCCGGCTCTGGGACGTCTCCGACCCGGAGCACGGCACAGCGCTCGGGACGCCGCTCACCGGACACACCGGTCCGCTCTGGTCGGTGGCGTTCAACCCGGCGGGCACCATGCTCGCCGCCGCGAGCGCGGACAGCACGGCGAGCCTGTGGAACGTCCGCGACCCGTCGCATCCGTCGCAGGTCGGCGAGCCGCTCGCGGGCAGCAGCGGGGAGATGTACGCCCTGGGGTTCAGCCCCGACGGGCGGTTCCTCGCCACCGGGAGCGGCGACAACAAGGTCCGCCTCTGGTCGATCTCGACGGGGGACATGCTCGGCCGGATAGGCGCGTTCCGGCCGGACGGGAAGGTGCTGGCGACAGCCTCGCGGGACGAGAAGGTACGGCTGTGGGACGTGGAGCGGCCCGAGCGGCCCGCTCCGCTCGGCAAGCCGTTCCGGCCGGGTGAGGGCAACGTCCGGGCGCCGGTGTTCTCACCGGACGGCCGTACGCTCGCCGTGCTCACGGGTAACCGCGCGGTGCAGTTGTGGAACGTCGCCGATCCGAAGCACCCCGTCCCCTACGGGCCGCCCGTCCGGCTGCGGACCCGGTTCGCGGCCGCGCTCGCCTTCAGCAGGGACGGCCGGACACTCGCGACCCCCTACACCGACCGCACCATCCAGCTCTGGGACGTCACCTCTCCCGCCCGCCCGCGCAGGCTCGGGGAGCCGCTCACCGGCCATCAGGGGTACGTCAACTCCCTCACGTTCGGGAAGGACAGGCGCACCCTGGTCAGCGGCAGCGCGGACGGCACCGTACGGCTGTGGAACGTGACCGATCCGCGGCGCGCCGTGCCCTTCCAGGCGCCCCTCAAGGGTCACCAGGGTCCCGTCAACCAAGTCGTCTACAGCCCGGACGGCCGCACGCTGGCCAGTGGCAGCGACGACGGCACGGTGCGGCTCTGGGACATCGGCGACCCGCGCGAACCGGTCCGGCTCGACGCCTCCCTCGCGGGCCACACCGACGCGGTCGTGTCGCTGACGTTCAGCAAGGACGGCCACAAGCTGGCGACGGGCGGCAACGACAACACGGTGCGGCTCTGGAACGTCGCCGACCCCACCGACACCTCCCCCATCGGGCAGTCGATGAGCCCCAACACCAAGATGGGCAGCTTCCTGTCGTTCAGCCCGCAGAGCGACATGCTGGGGGTGGCGAGCGGCACGGATACCGTCCGGTTGTGGAACTTGGACACCGAGGAAGCCGTTAACCGTATTTGCTCGACCACTCGGGGTGTTCTCACGCGGGAGAAATGGGATGAGTATCTGCCCCGCCTCTCGTACGAGCCGCCGTGCGACGAGTAACGGGGCACTGCGCGGCGAGTAACCGATCGCCGCGCGCAGAGTAACGGACGGTCCGTTTCCACCCGCGCCCGCGCCTTTTCGGCCAGAGTCCTGCCCGTTCGGGCACCCTGCCTGCCTTCTCGGCCGATCAGCCGGGTACGTGATCCCGATCACAACTCCATACTTTATTCGCGGAGTTGACTCCCACTATCCATTCGACCTTGTTAGTGTTGGAACAGAGCCCGATCGCTGGTGCATCCCCCGTCGCCAGCGATCGGGCCCTTCCATTTGCGTCGACGCTTTTACCTTTTAGGCACGAGATCGTTTCGTAGGGAAACTTTCCGTCGAAGTCGTCAACTCCTCTTTAGGAGTCGTAGGGTGTGGGCCGGTCCCCCGACGACGGACGGTGAGCGCGATGCCGAAGGCATACGAGCAGATAGCGGATGACATCCGCCGCTCCATCCGCGCGGGCCTGCTGCGGCCGGGAGAGCGGCTGCCCGCCGAGACGAAGCTCGCCGAGCAGTACCGGCGCAGCGTCCCGACGCTCCGCGACGCGCTCCGCCTCCTGCGGGAGGAAGGGCTCATCGAGAAGGAGCACGGGCGCGGCAACTTCGTCCGCAGGCCCCGCGCCGGCGTCGTCCGCGACAACTCCCGCCACCAGTGGGAGAAGAACCGCGTGCACCAGCCGGAACAGCGCAGGGCGCGCACCAGCGCCACCGAGCACGACACCGGACTCGAACTCCAGGACCTCGTCTTCCACGCGGAGTACCGCGAGGTCCGCGCGGACGAGCCTCTCGCGTCCGCCTTCGCCGTTCCGGAGGGGACGCCCCTGATCGAGCGCTCCTACCGGACGCGGTACGCCGGCGAGGACGCCCCCTTCAATCTGGCGACCTCCTATCTGGTCCGCGACCGGATCGCCGGGAACCCGGACCTCCTGGACGACACCAAGGAGCCGTGGCCCGGCGGCACGCAGAACCAGCTGGCCACCGTCGGCATCGAGCTCGACCGCGTCGAGGAGCGCCTCACCGCCCGGCCGCCCACGCCGGAGGAGGCCACCGAACTGGAGCTGCCGCCCGGCACGTCCGTGCTGCTGCTCCGCAAGACGTCGTACGACACGGAGGGCCGCGTCGTCGAGGTCGCCCACGTCATCCTGCCCGGCGACCGTACGGAAGCCGTCTTCACCACTCCCCTGGAAAGGTGGTGAGTGCTGCCGTGCGCCGGCGCATCATCATCGTCACCGCCGTTCACGCGCCGTCGGCCCCGTTCCTGTCCGACGCGTACGCGTCGCTGCTCGCGCAGGAGCTCCCCGAGGGCTGGGAGTGGCACTGGATCGTCCAGGAGGACGGCACCACCGACCGGGTCGCGCCGCACGTCCCGGACGACGAGCGCGTCACGTTCCGGCAGGGGCGGCCCGGCGGCCCCGGTGTCGCCCGCACCATGGCGCTCGCGCACGCCGACGGGGAGTACGTGAAGGTCCTGGACGCCGACGACCAGCTCGCCCCCGGCGCGCTGGCCCGCGATCTCGCGGCGCTCGAAGGGGACCCGGCGCTCGGCTGGGCCACGTCACGGGTGCTCGACCTGCTGCCCGACGGCTCCACGGTCGGCTTCCCCGGCGACCCTGAGCACGGGCCCGTCGAGCGCATGACGGTCGTCGACCACTGGTCGGGGCACGACTACCGTGCGCCGGTCCACCCCGCGACGCTCTTCGTCCGCCGCGAACTGCTGGTCGCCCTGGGCGGCTGGATGGCGCTGCCCGCCTCGGAGGACACGGGTCTGCTGCTCGCGCTCAACTCCGTCGCGCGCGGCTGGTTCTCGTCCGAGGTGGGACTCCTCTACCGCAAGTGGGAGGGCCAGGTGACGGGCCAGAGCGCGCACACCGACACGGCGGAGCGGAACGCGCGCATGGCGGTGGTGGCGGAGCGGGCCAGGGCGCTCTCGGCGTTCGAGTGGCGCTTCCCGCCGACAGCGGACTGACCTCGCCGCACACCGCCCGCCCCGCACACCGCCCTGCCCCGCATACCACCCACCCTCAGAGCGTCTCCGCGTCGACCCGTGAGAAGACCAGCTCCGTCTCGCCGGTGATCGGCTCCCGCCACCGCACCGGGGGCGCGGGGCGGCGGATCGCGGCCGGGTAGGTGTCGGGGGCGTACTCGTTGGTCAGCCGGTACGCGTGAAAGCCCGCGTCGCTCATCGTCTTCATCAGCTCGTCCACGGAGTCGCCGAGTTGCTCCATGCGGTCCGGCGTCACCTCCACGGCGATCTCCACGTCCTCGCGGAGACCGCCCAGCGCGGGCGCGAGTCCCCGGACGACGCCACCCTCCGCCCCCTCCACGTCGATCTTGATCACGCGCGCCCGGGCGAGCTCGTCGGGTGCCAGGAGCTCGGGCAGCGGTACGGCGTCCGACTCGAAGGTGGACTCGGCGGGCCCGTCGTACGGGACGATGCTGTTCGCGCCCATGTTGTTCGAGCTGGCGAGGATGAACGTGAGCCGCTTGTGCGCGTCGGACACCGCGGCGTTGACCGCGCGGATGTTGGGGCGGGCGTTCAGCTCGGCGTGCAGCAGCACGCGCTCGTGGAACGCGGGTGAGGCCTCGACCGCCACGACCCGCCCCTCCGGGCCCACGAGCCCCGCCCCCAGGACGGCGAAGTAGCCCACGTTCGCGCCGACGTCGACGAAGACGTCCCCGGGCCCGAGGCGCCCGCGCAGCCACCGCGTCATGTGCGGCTCCCAGGCGCCGAACAGGTACACGTAGCGCTGGATGAGGTCCTGGGTGTCGACGGCGAACCGGTTGCCGTACCGGTCGGCGACGACGCGGCGGCGCGGGTTCTCCCGGAGGCGTGGGTTCAGGAACCGGGCGGCCAGCGCCGCCTTGCCGGCGGTGCCGGGGGCGTCACGCACGTACCGCCGCCCGAGCGTGACCATCGTCTCCGAAAGCCTCGAAAGCCTTGAAAGCTGCGAAAGCTCCGAAAGGGGGGTGCTCATTCGATCGCCTCTCCGTCGCGCGCGCCTTCGCGGCGGTCGCTGTCGCGGTCGAATGAACCGTATCCGCCCCTCCCCCGCCCGCTACCTCCCGGCCCGGTCGAACGGCAGGTCCAGCATGCGGATCGCGTTGCCGCGCAGCAGCTTGTACGCGATCTCCTCCGGGAGGTGGCCGACGTGCTCGGCGGCGACCTCCTTGGTGTGCGGCCACGTGGAGTCGACGTGCGGGTAGTCGGTCTCGAAGGTGGCGTTGTCGACGCCGACGGTCTCGATCGCCTCGATGCCGTGCTTGTCGCGGAAGAAGCAGCAGAAGATCTGCCGGTAGTAGTACGTCGACGGGGGTTTCGGGATCAGGTCCTTCACACCGCCCCAGGCCCGGTGCTCCTCCCACACGTCGTCGGCGCGTTCCAGGGCGTACGGGATCCAGCCCATCTGACCCTCGCTGTACGCGAGTTTGAGCCGGGGGAACTTCACCAGGACGCCGCTGAAGAGGAAGTCCATCATCGACGCCATCGCGTTGTTGAAGGAGAGCGAGGCCTGGACCGCGGGCGGCGCGTCCGGGGAGGCGGCCGGCATCTGCGACGACGAGCCGATGTGCATGTTCACGACGGTCCCGGTCTCCTCGCAGGCCGCGAAGAACGGGTCCCAGTACCCGCAGTGGATCGACGGCAGGCCCAGGTACGTCGGGATCTCGCTGAAGGTGACGGCCCGCACCCCGCGTGCGGCGTTGCGTTTGATCTCGGCGACGGCGAGGTCCACGTCCCAGAGCGGGATCAGGCAGAGCGGGATCAGCCGGCCGCCGCTGTCGCCGCACCACTCCTCGACCATCCAGTCGTTGTAGGCGCGGACGCAGGCGAGGCCGACCTCCTTGTCCTTGGCCTCGGAGAACGTCTGGCCGCAGAAGCGGGGGAAGGTCGGGAAGCAGAGGGACGCCTCGACGTGGTTGAGGTCCATGTCCGCCAGGCGGGCCTTGGGGTCCCAGCAGCCCTTGCGCATCTGCTCGCGGGTGATGCCGTCCAGTGTCATCTCGTCGCGCGAGAATCCGACGGCGGCGATGATGCGCTTGTACGGGAAGATGCTGCCCTCGTACTCCCACCAGTCGGTGATCTGTCCGGCCGGGTCCGTCGTGAACTTGTACTTGCCGCCTACGTACTCCAGCTCGCCGATGCCCGCGGTGAAGGGTTTCGGTCCCCGGTCGCGGTACTTGGCCGGGAGCCACGTCTCGAAGAGGTGCGCGGGCTCGATCACGTGGTCGTCCACGCTGATGACCCGGGGGAGTTCCTTGCTGCCGTCCTCGCTGCTGACCACTGCTGTGCCCCCTACTGCTGCCGCTGCCTGCCGGTTTCCACGACCCGAATCTGACGCTCCATCAGATTTGCCTTCCGACCGAGGTTATGGCCTCCCCCCGCCGTCGGCAAGCGTCCGCCCCCAACTCGACCCCTTGCGTCTTGCGGCCCGATCCGCTGAACTGACGCCCCGTCAGGTTGCCTTGGGAGGCCGCGCAATGCAGACGATCTGGCTCGGCGGAGCCGAGTGGGTGGCCGTACTCCGGATCGGGATCGGCCTGTGGTGGCTGGAGAGCTGGCGCCACAAGGACAAGAAGGAGTGGTTCGGCGGCGGCGGCATCGGGTGGGCCGCGGGCATCGCCGAGAAGCACCGGTGGTCCGCGGTGCGCGAGGGCTTCAACGTGGTGGTGAAGCCGCGGCCGCGCGTCATGGCGTACGTCGTCGCCTACGCGGAACTGGCCCTGGGCCTCGGCCTCATCGTCGGATTCCTCACGCCGATCGCCCTGATCTGCGGGTTCGTCCTCAACCTCGTCTATCTCATCCTGATGATCCACGACTGGGCCGAGCAGGGACAGAACCTCATGATGGCGCTGGCGTCGTTCGTCGCCTTCTTCACGATGAGCTGGCAGGCGTGGTCGCTGGACGACGCGCTGGGGATGTTCCTCTGACCACGGGCGACTACGGGCGACCACGGGCGCGACCCCGGCCCGCTCTCGTAAGATCGTCCGGTCATCTCAAGAGGACGTGGCTGGGGGCGGGTTGGGTACGGGAGAGCAACTCGTGACCGTGGGGGCCGTCCTGCTCGGCGCGCTGTCGACGCACGCGACCAACTACCTGATGGAGCGCTCCCGCAACCGTCACCAGCTCCAGACCCGCTGGGACGACAAGAAGGTGGAGGCGTACGGCGCCTACGTCGACGCGGCGAAGGCGAGGATCGCCCTGGCCGTCCGGCTCTACGAGTTCCGCGAGCACGCGCGCTACGCCGACCGCTCGGAGGAGGAACTCCGCGCCGACCTCGCCGACGCGGACCGGATCTGGGGCAGCGCCTTCGAACGGGTCATGCTGCTGGGCGGCGACGACGCCATCGAGGCGGGGCACGAGCTCAACGCCCTGATCGCCGAGGTCGACTGGCAGGCCACGGGACTGATCACCGGGAACCTCGCGGAGTGGCGCGACCGGAACCGCGCCGCGTTCCGGGCCATCAACGACTTCCACGAGGCGGCACGGCGCGACCTCGGAATCCAGGGAAGCGTCGTGGGCGAGAAACACCCCGAGAGGGACCTGCTGCTCCCGCCCGTGGAACGCACCTGACGTTTCCCCGTACTGCCGCCGTACGTCTGGCCAGTTGAAGCCCGGGCTGGCACCCTGCCGCACATCCGGCACGATCCGCCCGCGGAGAGGGAGACGGCCATGACGGAACGCAGCCACGCCGCACGTGCCAGGAGCGCGGCTCTCCGCGCCGCCTCGGTCTGCCATCACGTCGAGCGGCACGAGGCGCCGGAGCACGTCGTCCGGAAGGCCGCGCACGCCGCCCGCGTGGCGCTCCAGGCCCTCGCCGTGCTCTCCGAGTCCGCCGCGGATCCGGCGGCGGACTCGCGCTGCGCACGCAACGCGGCGGCGGCCGCGGCCCAGACCGCGCAGATGGGACAGCTGCACGACGGCGAGAGCGAACTCGCCGTCGCCGCCTGCCGTGCCGCGCTCGCGGCGTCGCGGGCCGCGGCGGCCGCCGCGGGCCGGGAGGGCCTCGGTGTGGACGAGGCCCTGAACACCGCGGCGGACGAGGCCGAGACGGCGGCCGTCGCGGCCGCCGGGCGCGCGGGCTGGATGCGGCCTGGGCAGCGGCTCCCCGAGATGTCGGCCGGCATGCGCAGTCCCGAGCTGCTGTCGATGATGCACTTCTGACGTACGGGCGGCGCGCGGCGGCGGACGGATCAGTGGTGGAACGCCGGTGACTCCGGAGCCCCCGTCGACCCGCCGGACAGCCGGACCACGGCCGCCCGCAGGTCCTTGGCGAGCAGCATGAGCTTGTCGTGTCCGATGCCGTGCCTGACCAGGACCCGCTGGATCACGGTCTCCTGCCGCTCGGGCGGCAGCGGGTACGCCGGGACCTGCCAGCCTCGGGTGCGCAACTGCTCCGTCAGGTCGTAGAGCGTGAACCCCGGGGACGCCGCGCCGTCGGTGAGGGTCCAGGAGACGGCGGGCAGGGCGCCGCGGCCGTCGTAGAGGAGCGTGAAGGGGCCCATGGCCGCGACCTCGTCGGCCAGCGCCCGCGCACTCGCCGCGCACGCCTCGTACACCTTGCGGTAGCCCTCGCGGCCGAGCCGCAGCAGCGTGTAGTACTGCGCGACGATCTCGCCGCCGGGGCGGGAGAAGTTGAGGGCGAAGGTGGGCATGTCGCCGCCGAGGTAGTCGACGTGGAAGACCAGGCCCTCGGGGAGGTGGGCCGCCGTGCGCCAGACGATCCAGCCGACGCCGAGCGGCGCCATCCCGTACTTGTGGCCCGAGGAGTTGATGGAGACGACCCGGTCCACGCGGAAGTCCCAGACCAGGTCGGGCTGGAGGAAGGGCGCGACGAAGCCGCCGCTCGCCGCGTCCACGTGGATCGGCACGTCGAGGCCGGTGTCCGCCTGGATCGCGTCGAGCTCGGCGGCGATCTCGGCGACGGGTTCGTAGTCGCAGGTGAAGGTGACGCCGAGGATCGCGACGACACCGATGGTGTTCTCGTCGACGTACTCGCGGAGCTGGTGCGGCCGCAGGCCCGTCGCGCCCGGCTCCAGCGGGACCTGGCGCAGCTCCACGTCGAAATAGCGGGCGAACTTCTCCCAGCACACCTGCACCGGGCCGCAGACGAGGTTGGGCCGGTCCGCCGGCTTGCCCGCCGCCCTGCGCGCCTCGCGCCACTGCCACTTCAGGGCGAGGCCGCCGAGCATGGCCGCCTCGCTGGAGCCGGTGGTGGAGCAGCCCATCGTGGGCTCGCCCTCGGGCGAGTTCCACAGGTCGGCGAGCATGTGGACGCAGCGGGACTCGATCTCCGCGGTCTGCGGGTACTCGTCCTTGTCGACCATGTTCTTGTCCATGCAGACGTCCATCAGGCGGTGCACCTCGGGCTCCGCCCACGTCGTGCAGAACGTGGCCAGGTTCTGCGACGAGTTGCCGTCGAGCGCCAGCTCGTCCTCGACCATCGCCGCCACCGCGCGGGGGTCCGAGCTGTGCTCGGGGATGCGGTGGGCGGCCAGGTTCCGCGCGCTGATCGGTGTGCTGTAGATGTCGTCGTACGTCTGACGGGTCCCGGTGGACACCTGGTGCAGTCCCACGATGACGCTCCTCTCACCTCGGAACAGACGTGAACGGCTCCCACCCTCACAGACCGCGCGGAAGGTGCGGGTAAAGGCGCGGGTCGCTCGGAAGGTGGAATTGCCCGGGTTACTAATGATGTCGGGCGCACCTTTCCTGCGCTCTGTCCCGTTTGAGAGACCATGAACACCTCGAAGCGCATGCTCACCGCCCTGACCCTGACGGCGGCCGCCGCCTCCGTCGCCGCTGCCGCCCCCGCCCAGGCCGCCACCTCCGGCGACGGCGCCCGCAATGTGGGCCGTGTCGTCGGCGAGACCCTGATGGACCCGGCAGGGACGGGCCGGGACGTGCTGGACGCGGGCAAGACGGGCCTGACGGTGATCGAGACCGGCATGCAGGCCGTGCAGACCGGCGCGAAGGCCGCCAACAGCTAGTACGGAGCATCACCAGCGGTACGGACCCGCGGCGGTACAGACCCGCAGCGGTACGGAGCACCGGCGCCGACGGACGTGACACCGTCGGCGCCGGTGCTTTTCCGTACGCCCACCCGGCCCGCGACCGGCACCCCGTCTAGGGCCCCGGGGTGCGGCGGCTCTGCAGAGTGCGGGCGAGGCGGGGGCCGAGGCGCTGCTTGAGCCAGCGCAGGGCCTGGAGGCGGCCGAGGGCCCGGTCGACGTGGAAGTACAGCTGCGGCGGCACGTAGGGCAGCAGGGGCGAGTGGCGCTGGCCTAGCAGCGCGAACATCTGGTGCGGTTCCAGGCCCGTGTAGCGCGGCAGGTTCTCGTACCACTGGGCGCTGTGCCGCGCGGCGCTCTGCACCGAAAGCAGGGCCTGCTTGCGTTCCTGTTCGTACGTGGCGAGTGCGGCGGGGAGCTCCCGCGGACCGGCGACGGAGCCCACCGCGCGGGCCAGGCTCATCGCGTCGCGGAGCGCGAGGGTCGTGCCGGCCCCGATGGAGTAGTGCGTGGTGTGGGCGGCGTCGCCGATGAGCGCGATGTCGCCGTGCGACCAGGCCGTGTTCGTCACGGTCGGGAAGGCCTGCCACTGGGCGTGGCTCTCGATGTCCTTGCGGCCGAGGAGCTCGTGGCCGTCGAGCAGGTCGGCGAAGAGCTTCTCCAGCAGGCGCAGGGCCTCCGCGTGGCCGAGGCGGTCGAAGCCGAGGGCCGACCAGGTCGTGGCGGAGCACTCCACGACGCAGGTGCTGTGCTCCTCGCTGAACCCGTACGCGTAGCACCAGATCCAGCCGTGGCCGGTCTCGACGAAGGCGAAGGTGAACGCCGTGAAGGCCCGGGTGGTGCCGAGCCAGATGAAGCGGTTGGCGCCGGAGGTCACGCGGGTGCCGAACTCCGCCGCCCGTTCCGTGCGGAGCCTGCTGTGCGCCCCGTCGCCCGCGACGACGAGGTCCGCGCCCGGCAGGTCCGCGCGCCCGCCGATCTCCCTGCCGAACTCCAGGCGCACGCCCAGCGAACGGGCCCGGTCGGCGAGGATCGTCCGCAGCCGGTGGCGGCCGATCGCGTGTCCTGGGTCGCCGTCGTGCGCGGTGGTGCGGTCGCCGATGTACGCGAACCCGCCCCGCCAGCACACGGACTGCTCCTCGATGAGGCGGGCGGACTCGGGGTCGTGGGCGTGCAGGTCGGTCAGGAGGTCGGGCCAGTACGTCACGCCCCAGCCGTAGCTGGTTCCGGCCGCGTGCCGTTCGTGGACCGTGACCTCGTGAGCCGGTTCCCGGAGTTTGGCGAGGATGGCGAAATACAGGGAGGCGGGCCCGCCACCGACGCAATCGATCTTCACGCGCGCTCCTGTTGTCTTCGGGAGGAGCCTCAACGTAAGGGGCGGCGGTACGTGCGGGGTGAGCCACGCTGCGGGACGGACGGGTGAAACGTCTTTCCTGACGACAGGCGCACACGTGTGCCGCACGGGCGGCGCATTGTTCGTCAGATAGGACTGGAGACAGGACCGGGCCGAGTCCACCGGACGGGACTGAGTCACCCGAGGCGGCCCGGTGGCCGGACGGGTACGGGTGGCGGCCGTGACTTGTCCCCGGTGGGCTGACGTCTCCCTGCCGATCCTGTATACCCGCAGAGAGCAGATCGTCCGAGCCGGTCCGGACTTGTCGTCGGTCCCGCACTCGCTGTCGGCCCCCGGAGGTGTGAGGGGTATGTCGCCGCACCGTCTGTCAGTCGCGGGCCTCGCGCACTCCGACGTCTGCGCCGTGCTGCGGCTCAGCGGCGAACTCGACCGGGCGTCCGAGAAGTTCTTCATGGACACGCTTGCCGTCGCGGTCGACGCGGGCCGGCGCCACATCATCCTCGATGTGACCGCCCTGACGTTCTGCGACTCGCGCGGTCTGAACTGCCTGCTCGCCCTGCACTGGCTCCTGCGGCGCAGGGCCGGCGCCCTGATGCTCGCGGGCGTGGGCCGCCGCCTCGCCGCGCTGCTCGAACACAGCGGCAGCACGGCCCTGTTCTCTGCACACAACTCGGTCGGCCAGGCCCTGCGGACCCTGCCGGAGCACGCCCGTCCGCACTGGCCGCCGCCCGCGGACCGGAGTTCGGACGAAGGCGTGTCCCCGCCCGCCTAGCTGCGCGGAGCCGCGCGCGACGTACGCCAGGCGGCTCACCCCGAGATGCGATCAGGGCCCGGCACCAGTGAGCTGACGGCATGGAACACGACATAGCGAGCCCGGCAGGAGCGGCCACCACCCGGCGTCGTGCTCTGGGAGCCGCCGTGGCGCTGCTGGTCGGCGGGACGGTACCGCTGGCGGCGTCGCGCGCGGCGGCCCGTTCGGAGGATGCGCCGCCGGACGCGCCGGACACCTCGGAACATGTCTGTACCGGCGGATACGACGCCGAGTTCGAGGCATCCCTGGCGGCGGCGGACGACCTCCTCGGCGCGGAGGAGATGCGGGGCATCCCGGAAGGGCCTCCGCAGCAGTACGCGCTGCCGCTGCGCCGCGGCTTCAGGGTCACCGCGCCCTATGGAATCCGCGGCGACTGGCTGGCCGGGCACCACACCGGCATCGACCTGGCCGTTCCGCAGGGGACGCCGGTCTACGCCGTGGGCTCGGGCGTCGTGCTCGTGGCACGGTGGTCGGGTGCGTACGGCAACGCCGTGACGGTACGGATGGCGGACGGGCACTACGCCCTCGTGGCGCACCTGTCGAGCATCGCGGTCCGCGAGGGCACGCGGATCGACGCCGGGACCTTCCTCGGCAGGAGCGGCGCCACCGGACGTGCCACGGGCCCGCACCTCCATCTGGAGGTGCGGGCCCGCCGCGACTACGGATCGGACATCAATCCGGTGAGTTACCTGGCCAGACGCGGAGTGCGGCTCCTGTGACGGAGACGGTGGCCGCGCCGGTGACGGACGACGTCACTGAACGGCGGGCAGCAGGTTCGTGACGGGGGCCACCAGGTCCGTGACCTGGTGCAGCTGTTCCAGCTGGTTCAGATCGTTCAGCCGGTTGAGGCCGGCGAGCTGGTTCTCGAGCCTCGGCATCTGGGCGCGCTGCTCCTCGGGCATGCCGGACGTCGCGAGGTCGTCGACGGTGCTGGTCACCGAGAGCATGCCCGCGTCGGGGGAAGGGACAGGGGCGGACGCCTGAGCGGCCGGCGCGGCCAGGGCCGCCGCTCCGGCGGCCAGCGAGACGGCGGCGATGAGTCGTCGTGCTGATGTCATGTTTTCAAAACTTGTCGGACCGCGCGAAGGTCACGGGTTCGGCGCCGTCCTCACTCGGGAAGCTCATCCGCCGTTCCGGGTACGCGGGGTACGCCCTGCCGCAGCCGGCCACCACCCGGCCGGACTACTTGTCGCACAGCACGTTGCCGCCCGCGTCGCCGCAGGTCACAGCCGTACACATCCGTTGTCGTTCACACGTGCGGACCTAGCACGGATCCACTGACCGCGCGCGGACGCCGCCGATCCGGTCCAGCTTGAGTCTGCGCGCGGCACGCCCGTGTCTGTCGTGCACCCGTTCCTCGAAAGGAAAGTCTGATGCGCAGCTTCGCCAAGGCCGCGGCGGTCGTCGCCCTCTCCGCTCCCCTCGTACTGGGCGGTGCGGGCCTCGCCTCCGCGGCCCCGCACGACGAAGGCCCGGCCTACGAGAAGTCCACGCACTCGGCCGGCGTGAACGGCGGTTCGTGCACCAAGGTCGTCAGCGGCTTCAAGAACGGCAAGGCCTACTTCTACAAGGTCAGCCGCACCGCGGGTCCGAACGGCGCCTGGGGCAGCGGCACCGGTTCGCACTCCTGACACAGGTGCGGGGCCCCCGGCCCATGTGCTGAGTCTGCGTGGCAACACGAGACGGCGTGTGCCGCCCACGGCGGCACACGCCGTCCTGCCTTTCCCGCCGGTCCCGCGACCGGCCCCCCGGCCGGGCTCCGTTCCGGCGAACACGAGCAGGAGTGACGAGAGTCGATGAGAGCGATGGAAACGGTGCGAGCGAAGAGAACCCTTCGGAGAGGTCGACGGGCCGCGCGGGCCGCGCTGCGGGCCGCGGTGCTGTGTGCGCTGCCGTCGGCGGTCGCGCTGGGCGGCGTGACGCCCGCGCAGGCCGCCGACAGCGTCTCGGTGGTGCGGCTCACGGTCGCGTCCGCCGAGCCGTCCGTACAGGTCCGCTACCGCTGCGACGCCCTGACCGGTCTGGACTCGGTGCAGGTGGGCGTCTCCGACACGCAGGGAGGCGGAGTCTTCACGGGCACCGCTCCGGCCGTCTGTGACGGCACGTCACGGGTGGCACGGGTGCGAGCGTCGCGCGCGGCGGGGCCGCCCCTCGCCCGGGGCCACGAGTGCGTGGTCTCCGCCTCGTTGGGCATGGGCTCGCTCGGGATGTTCGTGCCCGCGGTGTCGGCCGGCGCGACCACGACGGCACGCTGATCAGACGGGGCATCACCCACCTCTCGTCACCCCTTTAGTGCACGCGGGAAAAATCCCCCGGACACGGTGGTGACGCCTCGTCATCGCAGGTCAGCGCAGCGTGGCGGAGGCAATCCGATGATCGTGCCGCGGCCGCCCGGAATTCTCGGCAGGCATATCCGCGCGGACGTGCTCACGGTGGTGTCGGCAGGGCAGAGCGAGCGGGCCCTGACCGTGGCCGTCAGGGAACGTCCTGAACCCCCGTCCTCGGGGTCTCGGCCACTCCGATGCTCGCGCCAATCGAAGGGAATGCGTCACATGCGCAAGCTTGCCAAGGCGATCGCCGTTGGAACCGTTGTCGTCCCGGTCGTCCTCGGTGGTGCCACCGTCGCGTCCGCCGACAGCGGCCCGGGCTACGGGAAGTCGGACAACTCGGCGACCATCTACGGCGGTTCGTCGTCCCACACCCTGAGCGGCTTCAAGGACGGAAAGGCCTACTTCGTGAAGATCTCGAAGGCGGCCAACTCCATCGGTGCGACGGGTAACGCGACCGGTTCGCATTCCTGACCCGGCGGCTCCACTGGAGCCGTAGGGCAGCAGGCCCCGAGGAGCCATTCCTCGGGGCCTGCCGGTGCGGCCCACTCCCCGCACCCGCACCTCTCCCCCCACGCACCCAGCAGCACCCGCCCGAAACGGAGTTCCGATGCCCGCCCCCCGCACCATGCTGAGCACCATGGCCCTGGCCGTCGCCTGCCTCGCCGCCGGGACCGCCACGACGGCCACCGCCCTGACCGGCCACGGGGCGCAGCCCGCCGCCGCGCCCGACGCCACCGCACCGTCCGTCTCCGCTCCCCCCGTCTCCACGCGGACCGACAGCACCCGCACCGCCTCCGCCATCACCGAGCTCTCCGCCGAGGTGATCAGCTCGGGAGCGTCGGCGCGCGTGAAGGTCACGGGGCGGCTCGTCGAGGGCTCCACGCTCACCTTCCCGCTGGCCAGGATCCCGCTGACCGTCCAGGTCACCGACGCGACCGCAGGCACGCCCGCGCGCTGTCACGCCCGCACCACCGACCGCGGCACCTTCAGCTGCTCGGTCTCCGTCAGCCCGGGTTCCGCGCGCTCGGTGAAGGCCGCCTTCGCGGGCAACGAGCTGTTCGCCCCGAGCACCTCGACCACCAGCATCGGCTCCACGGACGAGGCCGCGCTGCCCGCCGACCCGCTGCTCCCGGCGGCCACCGCGCCCCGGCAGGACGCCGCGACGACCCCGGCGGCCGTCCCGGCACCGGCCACCACCCCCGCAGCGGCCGCCACGGCCCCCGCGGCCAAGGCGCCAAACGCCCGCACCTCCGCCAAGGACGACCCCACTCCGCCGGCGGCGCCCACGGCCCCGGAGCTCCCGACCGCCCCGGCGAACGGTTCCTCGACGCATGGCAAATTCACCGACACCACCGTGTGGGACTGAGAAGGACCACATACTTTGAGCTGATCGGGTTGGATGACCGCATTACTCACCCCGGCACGGCCGGGGCACTTCCCACGCCCGCGTTCTCTGCGCGCAAAGTGAGACACGTTCGCACTCCTCGCGGCAGGACCCAGGGAAGGGAAGCCTCGTGAAAGCACGTCATCTCCTCATGTCCGCAGTGGCGGCGGCCGCCGTGCTGACGGTGGCGGGAGCGCCGACGGCGCAGGCCGCGCCGAATCCTCCCGACTGGAACTCCGAGGCTCCCTCGCCCGCCTGGGCGGGGGAGTCCTTCTCGTTCGGCAAGGACTCGATGCGGCACACCGTGACCTCTTCCGGGTTCCGCGCGGACGGCACCGCCTACTTCGTCAAGAAGGAGATCCGTTTCTCACCGGAGGGAATCTCTTTCACCGATATCTCTTCGCACTCCTGAAATCGGATCTCCCGCACGGCATTCGGTACGTGTTACGCCGTGACCTCGCCTTGACGCACGGCGTTAGAAAATACGCGGCTGTGTGTAGGCAGCCGCTCTGTCAAAGTCAAAGGAGAACGTGATGTCACGCATCGCTAAGGCAGCCGCTGTCACCCTCGGCACCGGAGCCGTCGTCCTCGGCGGTGCCGGCATGGCCATGGCGGACGCCGGAGCGCAGGGCGCTGCGGTCGGTTCCCCGGGCGTCGTCTCGGGCAACCTGATCCAGGCCCCGATTAACGTGCCGGTGAACCTGTGCGGCAACACCGTCGACGTCATCGGCCTGCTGAACCCCACCTTCGGCAACAAGTGCGCCAACCCGGGCGGCGACCACAACGGCCACCACGGCGGCCACCACGGCGGCCACCACGGCGGCGGCGCCGGGTACGGCAGCTGACCCGACCCTGACGAAGCCCCCGGTGCACGTTCCACCGGGGGCTTCGCCGTGTTCCGGGCGCCTCCCCCGGGGCGCGCGCTAATCCCCGTACGCGTAGAGGCCCTTGTGGTCGAGGAGTTCGTCCGGTCGGACGTCCCACGGCGGCATCGGCTCGTGACGGGCCACGATGCGCCGGTACTGGGGCTCGCCGGGTCCGGGCGGCTGCTCCGGGAGGTAGCGCGCGGAGCGGGGGTGGCGGCGCTGCCACCGGTCCCACAACAGGTCCACGAAGGCGTGGTTGAGCCAGAAGACCGGGTCGTTCACGGAGGCGCCGCCCAGCATGTGTCCGCCGACCCAGCGGTGGACGCGGTTGTGGTTGCGCCAGCGTTCCGCGCCCCGCGCCGACGTCCACCCCTCCAGTTTGTTGCGGAAGCCCCCGGGTGCGGTGGAGTCCCAGGGCGGCACGTCGTAGCGGGGGTCTTCCATGGCCCGGGCCACGTCCCGTGCCGTGGGCAGGTCGATGGGGTCCTGGGGGCGGCCGAGGTCGCGGGTGAGGAACTCCCCGTCGGTGATGTCCTCCTTGATGGTCCAGTGCCCGCCGCGGTACGCGAAAGGACCGGTCGTGACCTGCCGGTCGCCCCGGCGTCCGTTGCCGCCCATCAGGTCGGCGCCCCACAGCGTTCCGCCGCGCCCGCGGTCCTTCGTCCAGTCCCAGTAGGGGACGGTGACGCCGGGGTCCATGCGCCGCAGGGCCCGCTCGAACTCCAGGAGGAGGCGGCGGTGCCAGGGGAAGAACGAGGGGGTCATGTGGGCGACGCGGAGCCGGTCGTCGCCGTCCGACACGTAGAAGTCGATGTGCATGCGGACGAATTCGTCGTACTCGCCCCGGCGCTTCAGTTTCAGCACCGCGTCGACGAAGCGGCGCCGCTCGGCCCGGCTGAGGCTGCTCTGGTTCCTGCGTGTGTGAGCCATGACCGTCCCCTCAGTGGACGCGGCCGCTGAGGGCGCGGAGGGGGCCGAGTTCGTCGACGGCTCCTTGCGCGGCGGCGAGCGGAGTCGCGTACGACTGGTAGTGGTCCACCATGCTCAGGTAGCTGCCGTCCGCGCGGCGCATGAGGCCGAGCTGCCGTCCGTCGACGGTGATCCGCCAGCCTCCGGAGGTGTGGCCGCCCTGGTGGGCCGTGGGTTCGCCCTGGATGCGCCGCCCCCGGTACGTCTCGTCGAACGGTGCGTCAACCGGCGGCTCCTGCGGGGGTGTGTCCGGTACGGCGCGGGCGATGCCCGCGGCGGCCAGGCACGCCGTGGCCGCGGTGCCGATGAGATGGCGGCGGGTCATGCGGTCGAGGAACGGGGTGCCCATGGCGTCCTTTCGTCGACGGGTCCTGTCAGCCGGTCCAGAAGTCCCACCAGCGCGTCAGGATCAGCATTCCGATGACGCCCATGTGCAGGGCGGGAAAGACCCAGGTGAATTCAGCGAGTGCGGTGCGCAGCCACTGGGGTGCGGGCAGGAATCGGGTTCTCACGTTGTGCGCCGTCACGTACCAGAACATGAGCGTGGTGGCGGCCCAGGCCAGGCAGCACCACAGGCAGAGGGAATTGATCCGGTAGAGGGACTGGAATTGCAGCCAGCCGCAGAAGGCGACGCCGAATGCCGTGCCCGCGTTGAAGGCCAGCCAGTACCAGCGGGGAAAGCGCGCGCCGCCGATCAGTCCGGCACCGACGCAGATGACGACGGCGTAGGCGACGAGTCCCAGCATCGGATTGGGGAATCCGAAGGCCGCGGCCTGTTCGCTCCGCATGATGTTGCCGCAGGCGACCACGGGGTTGAGGCTGCACGCGGGGACGTAGTCCGGGTCCTTCAGCAGGTGGAGCTTGTCGAGGGTGATGACCCAGGCGGCCAGGAGCCCCGCCGCGCCGGTGGCCGCAAGGAGCAGGCCGAGCCGCCATCCGGCGGCGGGTGCGGCGGGCGCCGTTCCCGCCACTCCCGCCGCACCGGGGTCTCGGACGGTTTGGAGCGGTACCCGGTGCGGCAGGTCGGTGGTGCGGCTCATCAGCGCAGGCTGCGGGCGGGCAGCAGGCAGTGCGCGGCGTTCAGCACGGTCTCCTCGTCCCCGGCGAACGCGGTGAGGCGCTCCTCGGAGACGGGCTCGCCCGGCTTGGCTTCCGGCCACGCGCGCGTGGTGGCCATGAGGTAGGCGTGGCCGCGCTGCTTGACGGCGGCCAGCCACTCCGGCGGCGCCACGCACTGGGCGTTCAGCTGGGGCATGTTGACGACGACGTGGTCGCCCTCGACGAGCAGGCTGACCGGCAGGGAGGGGTTGCGCGCACCGTCGATGAGCGGGCCGCCGATGGGCAGTCCCGCCTCGTCGAGGAGGAGGCGCATCGCTTCGGCGGTGCCCTCCGGGCCGGCCTCGGTGTCGCCGAGGGAGTAGGCCAGCAGGAAGGGCATGTCCTTCTCGTCCTCGGGGTGTTCACCGCTCCAGACGAGAACAGTCAGGGTTCCCAGATCAGTTACTTGGAAGGGGCGCTGTTCGCTGGAAGTTGAGGTCATGGGGGGAACCGTATAGACGTGGGTGTGCGGGGCCCGCCCTGTTGTCACCCGTGTGGCCCAGCGCGGAAACGCCATCACACGATGGGGTCACCCGGTCGGCCGCGGAGCTGACGGGCCGTACGGACACGCCGTACGGACACGCCGGGCGGACACGGCGGGCGGACACGGCGGGCGGACCTGGCGTGCGGGCATGCCGAAGGACCGGTCCGTGGAAGAGGTGACCGGCCCTTGCGCGCACGGAGCGCCGGCGATTCGCGTGTCCCGCCCCCGGCAAGAAACGTTTGTTCTGCCGGGAACGGCGCGAGTTCCTACTGGGCGAGGGGAAGTCCGCCGAGGAGCTCCGTGGGGCCGCCCGCGGAGTTCAGGCCGTCCGTGGTGTCCTTGACCGTGCTGACGACCGAGTCCTTGTTCTCGGTGTCGAGCATGTTCGTGCTGACCGGCTTGGTGTCGAGCAGGTGCGGGGTCTGTCCCACGATGGCCTCGAGGCCGCCGTTCAGGCTGGTGGGCGCCAGATCAGAGGCGAACGCGGGCGCGGCGGAGCCGGCCATGGCGATCGAACCGGCGAGAACTGCAGCAGCCTTCAGGGCCTTCATCATGTTCCTTTCTTTGGCGACGCGCGCCGCCTTTGGGAGCACCGTTCAGGCGTCGTTCGCCTGTTGTCTCTGTTCTCCGGGACTAACGAGCGCAGGCCGGTACGGAAACCCCTGGCCCCGAGACTTCCCCGAACCCACCCGAATGAAGAACGCATCTCATCCTCATATCAACCGCGCTTTTTATGAACGGAGTTGACGGCACACGGAAAGGCCCGCCGGGCCGGAACGGATTCCGGCGGGGCGGGCGGCGGGGCTCGGTCCCGGGACGTGGGCTCAGAGAGCGGGGGTCTGCGGCAGGGCGGGCGCCTTCGGCAGGCCCGGCAGGTTGGGCGCGGGCAGGCCGCCGCCCTTGACAGAGGCGACGAGGAAGTTGACGACGCCGGTGAGGACCGTGGGGACCTGCGCGGCGACGGCCTTGGCATCACCCGCGGTGGCGGCCTTGACGAGGGCGTCCACCGCCTTCTGCAGCGCGGCCACGGCGTCGGCCTTGGGGTCGAGCGCCTTGGCGGCCCCGCCCGCGGCCTTGGGGGCCGGCTTCGGTGCCACCTTGGCGGCCGTCCCGGTGGCCGTGTCGGCGGTGGCCGTGTCGGTGGTCGTCCCGGTGGCCCCCTTGGCCGGCGGCTTGGCCGCCGCGTCGAGAGCCGCCTTCACCGCGTCGGCGTGCTTCTTGGCCTCTTCGGCGGAGAGCTTGTTGCCCGGCGCCTTGAGCACGGCGGTGAGCAGGTCGGTGACGGGGGTCAGGACCTTTCCGATGTTGGTCAGCTGCTGGACCTGGGCCAGCGGGTCCGGCGCCGCGGGCGCGCGCGGGGCGGTCCGGGCCGGGTCGCGGGAGGCGTCGCCGTCGGCGGCGAGGGCCGGTCCCGCCGTGCCGAGAAGCAGCGCCGCACACAGGGTGGTGGTCGCGAGGCGCCGTACAGGCAGAGCGCGCATGGTGTGTCCCTTTCGGTGATGCATCAGATCTTGTGATCACCGTGAAAGCGGCGCACGCCGTCCGCAACCGAGCGGTTGCGGAACGTATCGGCGGGTCGCGGTTCATGAGGGCATCTGCGCAGGTGGGGCAGGGATGTGACGGTCGGTCGGCCGTTCGGCGGCGCGCACTCCATTCGGGGCACCACCGGTCGTACCGGAGCGGGCACCGGAACAGAACGCGGAACGGCCGCCCCCGCTTTCGCGGGGACGGCCGCTCTGAACCGACGGAGCGTCAGTCGTTGGCGCACTGGTTGCCGAACGCGGGGTTCAGCAGGCCGATGACGTTGACGCTGTTGCCGCACACGTTGACGGGAACGTGGATCGGAACCTGCGCGTTGTTGCCCGAGATCACGCCGGGGGAGTTGTTGGCAGCGCCCTGCGCGCCGCTGTCGGCGGCAGCGACGCCCGCGGAGCCGGCCACGGCGGCGGCGGCAACAGCGGACAGGGCGAGAGCCTTGGTGGTACGGGACATGGAGTGCTGCTCCTTGGTGATGATGCGACGTACGGGCGGGCTGCCCGTCTGGAGGGATCAACTGCCGATCTCGGTGCCGAGTTGTGCGCCCAGACGGGTGATGCGTGGCGGCAACCATTGCCCCGCGGACCTTCACCAATCCGACACACGCACGGAGGTCGGCCGAGCCTCCCGCGTCTACGGCTACAGTTGCGCTTCCCTTTAGGGCATTCCAGTCATACGCCCTCAGGTTCGTGCAAACAGGGTGAATCGCCCTTATCTCCGCTGTGGTTCAGAGTTCACACACTCGGAAGGCCAACGCCGTCATGCGTCACTCCCTGGGCCTGCGTCGCGTGTTCGTCATCCCTCTCGCACTGGCCGCCTGCCTCGCCGCGACCGGGACCGGTTCGGCCGCCCCGCCCGGCGGCGCGAAGAGCGACGGGAAGAGCGACGGGAGGACGCGCATCGATTTCGCACAGCGATACAGAGCGCTGCAGCACGGCGGGATCGTCCGGGCAGCCAACTCGGCGATCACCTGCCGCCGCGCGGTGGACCGTACGGCGGAGTCCTGCGCCCGTACGCGGGGCGGCCGTCCGGGTGCGAACGACGACTTCGACATGTTCTACGTCGACGTCGACGACGACCCGAACACCTACAACTCCAGTACGGGCGAGGTCCGTCTGCCCCGGCACTCCCGCGTGTCGTACGCGCGGCTGTACTGGGGTGGCAACCTCAGGGTCGGCGAGCAGAAGCCCCCCAAGGACAACGGGCGGGTACTGATCGCCGAGCCCGGCGGCAACTACAAACCCGTCATCGCCGACACCCCGGTCGGCCACCGCGTCACCGGCGGCGCCGACGCCTTCCAGGCCTCCGCCGACGTCACCCGGCTCGTCCGCTCGGCCGGCGCAGGCGCGTACACCGTGGCGCAGGTCAACGTCGCCAAGGGGCACTCGAAGGCCGGTGCCTGGGGCGGCTGGACGCTGGTCGTGGCGTACGAGAACACCGCCGAACCGCTGCGTGCCCTCGCGATCCACGACGGCTTCGACGCGATGGGCGACCGCGGCGACCGGCACGCGGTGCGGCTGCGCGGCGTGCCCGGCGGGACGGAGGGCACCGTCGGCGTGGTGGCCTACGACGGCGACCGCGGACGACGCGGCGACACGGTGGCCGTCTCGGCCGGACGCACGGGCCCCGTGCCACTGACGGACGCCGCCAACCCGGCCGGTGACGCGCTCAACTCGACCATCAGCGAGCCGGGCGCCCCGGCCCGCAGAAACCCCGCGTACCCGAACACCCTCGGCTACGACTCCGACGTCTTCCCGCTGGCCAAGGCCCCGGACTCCCGGGCCGGCGACCCGTCACGGCGGCACGGAGACCTGACGGTCCACCTCGCCTCGCAGGACCCGGCGTGGGTCGGCGTGGTCTTCGCCGCCGTCGGCGCGAAGCACTAGCACCGTTGCCCCGCTCCGCTTCCGCGGTGCCCGCACCGACTCGAAGGAGACGCGCATGCCTCTGCCTTCAGCACCCCTCCCCCCACGGGTCCTGCACGTCAGCCAGCCCGTGGACGGCGGTGTGGCACGGGTCGTCGTCGACCTGGCCGCCGCCCAGACCGCCACCGGCACCGACGTCCACGTGGCCTGTCCCCCGGACGGTTTCCTGCCCGGCGCGCTGCGCGCCGTCGGCGTCCACGTCCACCCCTGGACGGCGTCCCGCTCCCCCGGCCGCGGTCTCGCGGGTGAAGTGCGGGAGCTGCGGCGCGTCATCGACGCCGTACGGCCCGGCCTCGTCCACGCGCACAGCGCCAAGGCCGGGCTCGCCGCACGACTCGCGCTGCGCGGCAGCATCCCCACGGTGTTCCAGCCGCACGCCTGGTCCTTCGAGGCGGTCGGCGGCCCCACCGCGTTCCTCGCCCGCCTGTGGGAGCGCCGTGCCGCGCGGTGGGCGGCCCGCATCGTCTGCGTCAGCGAGGCCGAGTGGGTGACCGGCCGCCGCGCCGGCATCTCCGGCTCGTACCAGGTGATCCCCAACGGCGTGGACACCGACCGGTTCGCGCCCACCGGACCGGACCCCACGCACGTCCCGCTGGTGGTGTGCGTCGGCAGGCTCTGCCGCCAGAAGGGACAGGACGTACTCCTGCGCGCCTGGCCCGCGGTGGCCGCACGGGTGCCCGACGCCCGGCTCGTCCTGGTCGGGGAAGGACCCGACGACGCGCGGCTGCGGGAGCGAGCCGGGCCACGGGTGGCCTTCGCGGGCGCGGCGGCCGACGCGGCGCCCTGGTACCGGGCGGCCGACGTGGTCGTCCTGCCGTCCCGCTGGGAGGGCATGGCACTGGCCCCGCTCGAAGCCATGGCCTGCGGCCGTCCGGTCGTCGTCACCGACGTGGACGGGGCGCGGGAGAGCCTGCCCGCGTCCCACCGCCCGCACTCCCTCGTACCGCCGGAGGACCCCGACGCCCTTGCCCGGGCCCTGGTCGCCCTGCTGCGGGACGGGCCGCTGCGGAACGAACTGGGGCGGCGGGGCCGCGAGCACGTACTGGACCACCACGACGCACGGCGCGCCGCGGCCGCGGTCGACGCGGTGTACGGCGAGCTTCTGGGCACGGTGCCCACCGAGTACAGGGAGTGCAGCACGACGTGAGTGCGGAACGGACCGTTGCTTCCTCATCGGCTCAGTCACGGCAGGACACCCAGGCCCCGCCCGGCACCTTCGTCGTCGCGCCACGCGAAGCGACGGTCCTGCGCGGCGGGGCGACGGCACGGCGTCCGGCCCGGCGACGACGCTCGGCCGCCGCCCTCGTGGCCGTCGACTGCGCCGCCGCCCTGGCCGCCCTGCTGCCGCTCGACGACCCCCTCCGGCAGGCCGTCCTCGCCCCGCTACTCGTGCTCGGCGTGCTCGCCCTGAACGTGCAGGGCCGGCTGTACGAGTACGCCGCGCTGCCCGACACGCTCGGCCTGCTGCCGTCGCTCGCCGGGCGGATCGTGCTCGCCTGGTCGGTCACCGCGGTCCTCGCCACCGCCCTGCCCGCGGTCGGGCCGCTCGCCCCGCGGGCGCTGCTCGGCACGGCCGCGCTCCAGTGCCTGCTCAGCTTCTGCGGGCGGGCGCTGGTCCACCGGCACCGGCGGGCCGCCACCGTGCGCAGTCCCCGGCCGGTCCTCGTCCTCGGGCCGAGCGGTCCGGCGCGCGGTGTGGCGGCCGCGCTGCTGCGGCGCCCCGGCTGCGGCATGCGGCCCGTCGGCATCGTGAGCGAGACCGCGGACCCCCCGCAGGACCAGGAGAGCGGCTCCGAGGCGCAGGCCGGGCCAGGGCCCGAACTCCCCGTCCTGTGCACGGAGGACGACGTCCACCGCGCGGTCATCCAGAACGACGTCGCAGCGGTGCTGCTCATCGCCGGGCACGGCCACGGGCCCGCCGGATGGCTGCCGGTCCTGCACGGCCTGGGCTGCGACCTGTGGGAGATCGAGGCGCGCCGCACGGGCCCGGCGCCCGTGCCGGACGGGCCGCGGCAGTACGTGGCCGGGTTCGCCTGCCGCTCCCTGACGCCCGCCGGGACCCGTGGGGCCGGCGCCGGCAAGCGGCTCCTTGACATCGCGGTCTCCGGAGTCCTGCTGCTCGCGGCGGCGCCGGTCCTCGCGACCTGCGCGCTGGTGCTGCGGACCGTCGAGGGACCCGGCGTGATCTTCCGTCAGGAACGCGTCGGCAAGGACGGGCGGCCGTTCACCCTCCTCAAGTTCCGCACCCACCGGCCCGCCGACCCGCAGGAGGCGGCGACCCGCTGGAGCGTCGCCGACGAGCACCGGATGAGCGCGTTCTGCCGGTTCCTGCGCGGCACCTCGCTCGACGAGCTTCCCCAGCTGTGGAACGTGCTGCGCGGCGACATGAGCCTGGTCGGCCCGCGCCCCGAACGGCCCTTCTTCGTCACGCAGTTCAGCCAGACCTACCCGGACTACGCCCACCGGCACCGGATGCCCACCGGCATCACCGGCCTGGCCCAGATCCACGGACTGCGCGGCGACACCTCCATCGAGGACCGGTGCCGCTTCGACAACGCCTACATCGACAGCTGGTCGTTCTGGCAGGACCTGTGCATCCTGCTGCGCACCCTCGGCTGCCTCGTCCGCCGCACGGGGAGCTGACCACGGTGACCCACGACCCGTCCACCGCCGTCCCGTACGGAGCACGCCTGCGGAACCTGTGCGACACCTTGCCGCCGGGGCTGCGGCGGAGCGCACCGGTGCTGCCGGTGGTGCTCATGGTCGCGCTGCTCGCCCTGCCCGCGCCCGCCGAGGGCGCGTCGTCCGGCGGTGGCGGCACCGGCGGCGCGGCCGACGCGGTGTCCGCCCTCGTCGTCGCCCACTGCGTCGTCCGCGCCGTGCGCTCCCGGCAGCGGCCGCTGACCCGCACCGCCGCCGTCCTCCTCGGTCTGCCCGTCGTCGGCATCACCGTGGCGGCGTTCGGGGCGTCCTCCGCGGCGACCGGCGTCGCCGGGGCCGCCCGCTACCTGCAGATCTTCGTGCTCGTACCGGCCGCCGTCCTCATGCTCGTCCGCGACGCCCACCACTTCCGCCTCCTCGCCTGGTCGTTCGTCGGGCTCGGGCTGTGGCAGGGCGTCATCGGCGTGCACCAGAACCTCACCGGCACCGGCGCCTCGTACATGGGCGAGGACATCCGCGCCGTCGGCACGTTCGGCTCCACGGACGTCATGGGGATGGCCACCGTCGTGTCGTACGGCCTCGTCTGCGCGCTGGGGCTGGCCTTCCGGCCGCACTCGCCGCGTCAGCGGACGGCGGCGGTGGTGTGCGCGGGCCTCCTGACCGTGCCGCTCGCCCTGTCCTTCAGCCGGGGCGCGTGGATCGCCACCGCGGCGGCCTGCGCCGTGGTGCTGGTGCTCGCCGGGGTGCGCCGCGCGGCCCGGGTCCTGCTCGTCGCGGGCGCCGCCGCCGTCGTCCTGGTCGCCGGATTCGGCGTGGGCTCGGCGATGCTCCAGGAACGCCTCAGCAGCATCACCCAGGTCACCGACACCCCCGACCAGTCGGTGACCGACCGCTACACGATGTGGGCGGCGTCCACCGACATGTGGCGCGAGCACCCCGTGGCCGGTGTCGGCCTGAAGGGGTTCCCCGACCACCGCGACAGCCACGCCTCCCTCGCTCTGTCCTCCGGCAGCGACACGGCGGGCGCGGGCAGCGGCTTCGTACGCCAGCCGCTGCTGTCCCCGCACAACATGTACCTGCTGGTGCTCAGCGAGCAGGGGCTGCTCGGCCTCGGCACGCTGGCCGGCGCCTGGGCGGCGCTCCTGGTGTGCGCGGTGCGCCGGTGGAAGGGGCAGCGCGCGGGGCGGGACCGGACGGGCGGGCCGAGGCTCGACTGTGCGCTGGTGGCGTGCGGGCTGCTCGTCTGGCAGCTGATCGACTTCGTGTACGCCGACATCGGCGGGCCCTCCACCGTCCTGACCGCCATCGCCTTCGGCATGGCCGCCTGGTGGGCGGTCGGCGCCCGCGACCTGCCCGCGGCGGCGTCCCGCGAAGAGGCGGGCGCACGATGACGACCGTGCCGCCGGAGGTGGCCCCCGACCCGGACGCGCCGCCCACCGCTACCGTCGCGCCCCCGGCGCGGCAGCCCGCCGAGAAGACGGGCGGCTCGTTCCTCGCCAAGGCCGCGCTGGTCACCGCCGCGCTGTCCGTCGCGGGATCGCTCCTCGGGCTCGTACGCGACCAGGCCCTCGCCCACTTCTTCGGCGCCGGGACCGACACCGACGCCTTCCTCGTGGCGTGGACGCTCCCCGAGCTGGCCGCGACGCTGCTCATCGAGGACGGCCTCGCCTTCTTCCTCGTGCCCGCGTTCAGCCTGGCCCTCGCGCGCCGCGCGGACGGCCCGCCCCTGGACCCGGTCCGCGAGTTCGTCCGGGCCTCGCTGCCCCGCATGACCCTGTGGTTCGTGGGCACGGCCGTCCTGCTCATCGCGGCCGCCCCCTACCTGGTCGCGGTGCTCGCCCCCGGCCTGCCCGACCCGCGGCTCGCCGTCGACTGCACCCGGCTGACCGCCACCTGCGCCCTGACCTTCGGCCTCACCGGCTACTGCAGCGCCGCGCTCCGGGCCCACCAGCGGTTCGTCGCGCCCGCCACGGTCTACGTCGCCTACAACGCGGCGATCATCGCCGCCCTGTTCGCGCTCGCGGCGCCGCTGGGGGTGCGGGCCGCGGCGGCCGGGGTGGCGGTGGGCGGGGTGCTCATGGTCGTCGTACAGGCGCCCTCGCTGTGGCGGCAGCTGCGGCGCCCGTACCGGCCCGAGCCGGGGCCCGCGCCCGCTACGGCGGCCTCCTCGGCCCCCGGGGCCTCCTCGGACAGAACCCTCCAGACCGCGATCATCTGGACCGTCCTGCTGTTCGCGCTCTGCCGTCAGTCGCAGGTCCTCATCGAACGGTTCCTCGCCTCGTCGCTGCCCGCCGGGGCCATCTCGCACCTGAACTACGCGCAGAAGGTCGCGCAGATGCCGATGGTCCTCTCGCTCATGATCTGCACGGTCACCTTCCCCGTGGTGGCGCGGGCGCTGGCCGAGGGCGAGACGGAGCGGGCCCGCGAGCGCGTCGAGCGGGACATCGTGCTGGCTGGCTGTGTGGTGCTGCTCGGCGCCGCTGCCGTCGTCGCCGCCGCGCCCCCGCTCATCGAACTGCTCTTCCAGCGCGGCGCCTTCACCGCACGGGACACCGCCGCCACCGCGTCCGTCATGCGCGTCTACGCCTTCGGCCTCCTCGGCCACACACTGGTCGGCGCGCTGGCCCGCGCGCACTTCTCCGTCGCCCGCACCACGTGGATCCCGCTCTGCGCGATGTCCGTCGGCGTCGTCGCCACCGCCGGGATCGGCTTCCTGACCGTCGGCACGTGGGGCGTCCACGGGATCGCCGCCGCCAACGCGACCGGCATCTGCGTCACCGCGCTGCTCCTGCTGCGCGGCACGGGCCCGCGCACCGTGCCGATCAGGACACGGGCCCTCGCCGGACAGCTGGGCCGTCTCGCGGCGGCCGCCGGGGGCGCGGCGGTGCTCGGCGCCGTGTGCGCGCAGCGGGTGGCGCAGCCCGCCCTCGCGGTCCTCGCGAGCTTCACCGTCGTGACCGTCTCCTTCGTGCTCATCGGGCTGCTCCTGAGAGCGCAGCCCTGGCCGTCCGCCCTTCGAACCGTCAGCAGAAAGCTGCGCCATGTCCGTTGACCTCACCCCGCCCGCACCGTCCGGCACGGAGCCGTTCCTGCGGCTGCGGCCGCCCCGCACCCCTGCGTGGGTGGCGATGTACCACTCCGTCGCGGACCCGTCCGACGATCCGTACGAGATCACCATCGCCCCCGAGCGGCTCGGCGCGCAGCTGCGCTGGATGCGGCGCCAGGGGCTGCGCGGCGTCTCGATGAAGTACCTCCTGGAGGCGTGCGCGCAGGGCCAGGAGCACAACCTGGTGGGCCTCACCTTCGACGACGGGTACCGCGACTTCGTCGACCACGCGCTGCCGCTCCTCCAGCAGTACGACTGCACCGCCACCGTCTTCGTCCTGCCGGGCCGCCTCGACGGCGACAACGCGTGGGACCCGCTCGGCCCCCGCAAGCCGCTGCTCGGCGCCGACGGCATCCGGCACATCGCCGAGCGCGGCATGGAGATCGCCTCGCACGGGCTGACCCACGTCGACCTGACCGCCGCCGACGACCGCGCCCTGCGCCGCGAGGTCAGCGGCAGCCGGGCCGCCCTGCACGACCTGACCGGCACCGAGGTGCAGGGCTTCTGCTACCCCTACGGCACCGTCGACGAGCGCGTCGTGGCCGCCGTCAGGGAGGCCGGGTACCGGTACGCCTGCGCGATCGCACCCGGCGCCCTCACCGGCCCGTACGCCCTGCCCCGCGTCCACATCGGGCAGAGCGACACCGCGTGGCGGCTGCGCCTGAAGCTGCGCACCAACCGGCTGCGGCGCCGCGCCCTCGCCCGCTCGGCGGTGACGGCCTGATGAGGGTCCTGCACATCATCACCGGGCTCGGCGTGGGCGGCGCCGAGCAGCAACTCCGGCTGCTGCTCCGCCACTTGCCGACGGACTCCGACGTCGTCGCGCTGACCAACGCGGGCACCGTCGCCCAGGGCATCGCCGCCGACGGGACCCGCGTCACCGACCTCGGCATGGCCGGCAACCGTGACGTCGCCGCGCTGCCGCGGCTGGTCAGGATCATCCGGGCGGGCCGGTACGACGTGGTGCACACGCACCTCTACCGCGCCTGCCTGTACGGGCGCGTCGCGGCCCGCATGGCGGGGGTGCGCGCGGTGGTGGCCACCGAACACTCCCTCGGCGACTCGCAGATGGAGGGCAGGCCGCTGACCGCGGGGGTCCGCGCGCTGTATCTGGCCGGGGAGCGCCTCGGCCGGGTGACGGTCGCGGTCTCGCCCGCCGTGGGGGCGCGGCTGCACCAGTGGGGCGTGCCGCGGCAGCGGATCCGGGTGGTGCCGAACGGCATCGAGGTGGAGCGCTTCCGCTTCGACCCGGCGAGCCGGGCACGCACACGGCAGCACCTCCAGCTGCCCGCGGGCGCGTTCGTGGTCGGCGGCGTCGGACGGCTCGCCGCGGGCAAGCGCTTCGACGTGCTGCTGCGGGCCGCCGCGCAGCTGCCGGACGACGTCGTCGTCGTCCTGGTGGGGAGCGGCCCCGAGGAGCCGGCGCTGCGCCGTCTCGCGCACCGGCTCGGGCTCGACGGCCGGGTGCGGTTCGTGGGCGAGTCCACGCACGAGCACGGCGGTGCCGCCGCCGTGGACGTGCCGGACCTGCCGTCGCTCCTGTCCGCCATGGACGCGCTGGCCTCCCCCTCGCCCGAGGAGGCCTTCGGCCTCGCCCTGGTGGAGGGCCTGGCCAGTGGTCTTCCCGTGCTGTACGCCTCCTGCCCGGCCGTCGAGGGCCTCGACGCGGCGGAGCGGTCCGGCGCCGCGTACTGCCCGAGCGATCCGGACTCCTTCGCGCGGGCGCTGCACGGCCTGCGCGGTGACGTCCCGCCGCACCGCGAGGCACCGGCCGCGGTGCGGCACTACAGCATCAGCCGAAGCGCCGGCCAACTGATGGACGTATACACGTCCGTCGCTCCCGGCCCGACCCTGGAGGTGACCCCTCGATGAGCGACTCCGTGAACGAGCGCCCGCGCACCCTCGCCCTGCGAGCGCGTGCCGCGCGGCTCCCCCGCCGGTGGGCCCTGCCCGCCTGCGCGATCCTCGGCGCCCTGGCCGGCGCCGGGTACGGCGCGCTCCAGACCCCGCAGTACACGGCCACGAGTTACGTCGTCGCCGTCCCGCAGGAGAAGGGCGACCCGGCGACGGCGCTCGGCTTCGCGCAGGCGTACGGCCGGGTCGCGACGCAGCTCGCCGTGCTGGGCGACGCGCAGGTGGCGGCGGGCATGTCGGCCGCGGAACTGCAGGACAAGGTGCAGGTCGCCACGTCGCCGGACGCGCCGATGATCGCGGTCTCGGCGACCACCGACAAGCCGTCGTCCGCCGCGATCACCGCCAACGCGGTGGCACGGTCGCTGTCCACCAGCGCCAACCACTCCAAGGACAGCACGCGGATCAAGCTGATCCCGTTCTCGCGCGCCCTGCCGCCCAACGCCCCCGCGTCGCTCTCCACCGGCGTGACGACCCTGGTCGGAGGATGCGCGGGCGGGCTGCTCGGCGGCCTCGCGCTTCTGGTGCGCCCACGTGCCCGTACGGAGGCGGTGGCGGGCCCCTCCGTACCGGGACCCGCGTCCGCGCTGGTGCGGAGCGCCCCGTGAGTACGGCAGCGCGCACCTCGCCGCGCACCACGCCCGACACCCGTCCGACGGCCGAACTCTGTGTGGACGAGGACGAGTTCGTCGCCCTCGCGGAGCCGTGGGGCCGCCTCCACCGGTCGTGCGCGGCGGCGACGCCGTTCCAGAGCCACGCCTGGCTGTCGTCCTGGTGGCAGTCCTACGGGAGCCCCGGGCGGCTGCGCGTCCTGCTGGTCCGCGACGGCGCACGGCTGATCGCCGCGGCGCCGCTGATGCGGGTGGACCGGCCGCTGCCCGCCCTGAAGCCGCTGGGCGGCGCGATCTCCGACTTCACGGACGTCCTGGTGGACGACGCGTGCACGGAGGAGGGCACGGAAGCGCTCCTGTCCGGCCTGTACGCGCTGGCCAGGACCGCGCTGATCGACTTCGGCGAGGTCAGGCCGGGGGCGTGCGTGGAGGGCCTGTACGCACGCTGGCCGGGCCCGCGCCGCACCCTCGCGGGCTCCGCCTGCCTCGAACTTCCCGCGCTCCCGATGGAGGGGCTGCTCAAGCGGCTGCCGACGCCGCGTGCGCAGCGCACCCGGGCCAAGATGCGCAAGCTCTCGGCGCTGGGCGTGGAGAGCCGTGTCGTACCCGCCGACGAGGTGGAGAACTCGGTGCGCACGCTGCTGCGCCTGCACCAACTCCAGTGGCAGGGGCGGAAGGTGACCTCCGAGCACCTCCAGCCGCGCTTCCACGAACACCTGCTGCGCTCGATGCGCCCGATGGTCGCGGCGGGCGAGGCGGTGGTGACCGAGTTCAGCCTGGACGGCGAGGTGATGGCGGCGGACCTGACGCTGCTCTCGGGCACGCTGGCGGGCGGCTACCTGTACGGGGCACATCCGCGGCTCAGGGAGCGGAAGGTCGACGTCGCGACCATGCTCCTCGACGCGTGCACCCGGCACACCGGCGGCGAGCACCCGCGCGCGCTCAGCCTGCTGCGCGGCGACGAGCCGTACAAGCACCACTGGCGGCCCGAACCGGTCGCCAACCAGCGGCTGCTGATGGCCCGCAGGCGCACCGCGCCGCTGGTGTGCGCGGTGGCCTGGGGCGTCGCGGGCCGCCAGTGGGCGAAGCGGCGGCTGCGCGAGCGCGAGGAGCGGCGGAACGGCGGGTCCGGCCGCGGTGGCGGAGCCTCGACGTGACGGCTCGCACCACCGCGGCCCCGCGGGGGGTCAGGACTTCTTCGGGTCCCCGGTCTGCTGCGGATCCTTGTGGTCCTTGTACCAGTCGAAGCGCAGGCACAGCTTTCCGCCCAGCCAGTATTCGACCCAGTCGCCGAATTCCACCGGTGAACAGTCCGACGGTGTCTCGGGCTTGGTCGGCTCGGTGGGAACGGTCGGGTCGGTGTCGCGGCCCGAGAGGAGCTTGCGGTAGATCTCCGCGGACTCCGGATTCTCCTTGCACTGCCACACGCCGTGCGGGCAGTAGTCGGTGACGGTGTTGTACAGCGGCTTCTTCTCCTTCATCCATTCCAGCATGCGGCGCATGTATTCCTCGTTGTCGCCGTTGCGGAACAGACCCCATTCCGGGTACGAGATGGGCTTCTTATGAGCCGCCGCGAAATCCACGTGGTGCTGGAGTCCATAGGGCTCCTTCACCTGCTCGTCGAATGACATTCCGCGCGGCTGGTCGTACGAGTCCATGCCGATGATGTCGACCGTGTCGTCCCCGGGATAGCACTGCGTCCACGGAATGGCGTCCCGGCCCCTGCTGGGCGTGAAGTCGAACTGGAACTTCTGCCCCGGTACCGAACGCATCGTGGTGACGATCCTGTTCCAGTACTTCTTCCAGGACTCCGGGTCCGGACCGCAGCGATGGGTGTAGGTCGTGCCGTTCATCTCCCAGCCGAGCACGACCACCGTGTCCGGTACACCCAGGTCGACCAGGCGTTTGCCCAGCGCCCTGAAGTGCTCGTCGAAGGCGCCCCTCGCCCCCCTCCTCAGCATCCTGGACACCTCGCCGTCGCCGACGCCGTCCTCGTTGCGCTCGAGCATCGGGACGTTGAGCACGAAGAGCCTGTCGTCCTTCGCCTTGCGCCACTCGGCCCATTTCTCCAGGAAGTTCGGGGCGCCCTCGATGTTGCTCCAGAGGTCGCCCGGGAGGTATGTGTGACCGACCCGCAGCTCGGCACCGCCGAGCCATTGACTGAGTTCGGTCATCCGCTCGACCCCACGGGGACCGTAATCGAGATAGGCGCCGAAGGCGGGGGCCGCGGAAACGCCCCCCGGTGGTTCGCCGTCCCGTTCCATGCCCGCCGTATGCCCCGGCACGTTGGCCAGGGCGAGCGACGAAACGATTCCCGCGGCGATGAAAGCGACACGTCCACGGCGTCGAAGACGTTGTGGGGTGTGTGGTGCCATGTTCGCTCCTCTTTCACTGACACTTCGTCATATGTATTTCTATTGCGCCAATCGAGCTTCTAATCCTGTGTTCCACCACTTCGCCCGCATGGGCGATCGACAATCGAGGGTTACGTTGCAGCCTCTGGACACACGCATTCCTGCGGTCCTGTTGCGGATCGACAGGAATCCCTTTCACCACGGGACGCTGGGCGCCGTACGCTCGCTGGGGCGGGCCGGCGTCGAGGTGCACCTGGTCGCCGACGACCGGCGCAGCCCCGTACAGCGCTCCCGCTATCTCCACCGGATGCACGCGCCCCCCATGCCGGGCGCGTCGTTCGCCGAGGTCGCCGCCGTGCTGCGCCGGGTCTCTCGGCGCCTGTCCGGGCCCGCCGTGCTGATCCCCCTGGACGACGCGAGCGCCCTCGCCGTCAGCGCCCTGTACGAGGAGCTCACCGACTGCTTCCTGCTTCCCCGCACGGCGGGCGACGTCACCGAGCGCGTCGCCGACAAGGCGACCCTCGCCCAGGTCTGCGCGCAGGCGGGCGTGGCCCACCCCACGACGCTGGCACCGGAGTCCGCCGCCGAGGCCGCGGGCGCCGTCGACCGCCTGGGGTCCCCCGCCGTCGCGAAGTGGAGCCGCCCCTGGCTGCTGCCCCGCGGCACCGGACTGCGCAGCACCACCGTGATCGGTTCCCCGCACGAGGCCTCCGAGCTGTTCGAGCGCCGCGCCGAGGCGGGCAGCCGCCTGCTCCTCCAGGCCTTCGTGCCCGGTGCCCGGGACGCGGACTGGTTCGTCCACGGCTGCGCGGGCCGCGACGGTGTCGTACGCGGCGGGGGCACGGGACGGAAGCACCGCTCCTGGCCGCGCTCGGCGGGCCTGACGGTGAGCGGCGAATGGGCCGACAACCCCGCGCTGCGGTCCGCGGCGGCGCGGGTCGTGGCCGCCCTGGAGTACCGCGGGATCTTCGACCTGGACTTCCGCAGGGACGCCTTCACCGGCGACTTCCACCTGATCGACTTCAATCCGCGGCCCGGCGCCCAGTTCCGCCTCTTCGCCGACGGCACGGACACGGACGTCGTACGCGCCCTGCACCTCGACCTGACCCACCGCCCGGCCCCGGCCCCCGCCCCCCTGCCGGGCCGCACGTTCCTGGTGGAGAACTACGCCCCGCTGGCCGCCCTGCGCGCCCTCGCACGCCCCGGCGCCCGCCCCTCCCCCGCCGGCGAACTCGCCTGGCACGCCGACGACGACCCCGCCCCCGGAGCCGCCCTGCGCCGCCTGTGGCGCCGCCACGCGGTGCGCAGGATCGGCGACGGCACACGCCACCGGGCGCACCGGATCCTGACGTCCCTGTCGATCAGGGCGCGCCGGCACGCGCCCGCCGTCCTCCCCGGCACGCCCAACAGAGAGCGAGCAGTCACCGATGCATGACCTGCTGATTGTCGGAGCGGGCCCCTACGGTCTCTCGATCGCCTCGCACGCCGCGGCGGCCGGCCTGGACGTACGGATCTTCGGCAGGCCCATGGCGTCCTGGCGGGACCACATGCCGCGCGGCATGTTCCTGAAGTCGGAACCCTGGGCGTCCGACCTGTCCGACCCCGCGGGCCGCTTCGGCCTCGCCGCGTACTGCGCCCGCGAGGCCCTGCCCGCCGAGCACGGCAGGCCCCTGCCCATCGAGCACTTCGCGTCCTACGGCCTCTGGTTCGCCGAGCGGGCCTCCCCGCCCGTCGACGAGCGCCTCGTCGCCTCCGTCCGGGCCGTCCCCGGCGGCTACGAGGCGCGGACCGAGGACGGCGAGGTCCACCGCGCGCGTGCGGTGACCCTCGCGGTGGGTGTGCTGCCCTTCACCGAGATCCCCCGCACCGTCCGGGACCTGGGCGCCGAGCACGTCTCGCACAGCAGCCACCACGCCGACCTGGCGCGCTTTGGCGGCCGGGACGTGACGGTGCTCGGGGCCGGGCAGGCGGCCCTGGAGACCGCCGCGCTCCTGGCCGAGCAGGGCACCCGGGTGCGGATCCTCGCCCGGTCCCCGCGCGTGGACTGGAACACCGTGCCGCCCGCCTGGCAGCGGCCGTGGTGGCAGTCGCTGCGCGCCCCGCACACCGGCCTGGGCTGCGGCTGGCGCAACAAGTTCTACGCCGACACCCCCGGCGTCTTCCGGCTGCTCCCCGAGCCGGCCCGCGCCCGGGTCGCCGCCGACGCGCTGGGCCCGGCCGGGGCGTGGTGGATCAGGGACCGCGTCGAATCGCGGGTCGAGGTGCGGGTCGGCCACCGGGTCGCGTCGGCCGACGCCGTCGGCGGCCGCGTCCGGGTGAACACCGTCGCCGCCACCGGCGGGGGCCTCAGCTTCGCGACGGACCACATCATCGCCGCCACCGGCTTCCGGGCCACGGCCGACCGCATCGGCGTCCTGCCCCCGGAGCTCCGGAGCGGCCTGCGCTGTCTCTCTGACGGCACGCCCTACGTCAGCGACCGCTTCGAGACCTCGCACCCCGGCCTCTTCCTCGCGGGCCTGACGACCGCGTCGAGCTTCGGACCCGCCATGCGCTTCGTGTACGGGGCCGCGTTCACCGCCGAACGTCTGGTGCGGGGCGTCGAACGGCACGTACGGCGCGGACGTCGGACGGCCCTGCCGGTCCAGTCGTACGACGAGCACACGCGCCGGACGGCGGCGGCCGCACGCTGAACGGGTGGCACCGGGACCCGCGGGGGCGTGGCGGGCCCGGTGCCCAACTCCGTTGCCGCTAGCCTCGGTTCAGGTGACGCGCCGACGCCACCGGGCTCGGCTTCCGTGTACGTGATCGCTCCACCGAAGCCGAGCCACCAAAGCCGGGCCGCCTAAGCGGCTCTCTTATGAGTGACACCGCGGGCGAATGGGTGAATGGCTCTTCCCGCGCGGGCCGTGCGGTGATGCACTTAATGCGCTTCACGGGACAGGCCGGGTCGCTTTCCACCAGCCGTCGGCTCCTATGCCGTGGGACTGCGACATTCAATGAGGCAGGTCTCTACCTCCCTTGCGCCGGCAGGGAAGCAATTCCGTCCGCTTCCCTGCCGGCGTATTGCCGTTCCCGGCCCCGCAATTCCCGGTCAGCGCCGGGAGGATGCCATTCCGCGCCGGTACAGAATCGCCCCGCCGAGCAGCAGGGCCGCGCCGGCTCCCGCCGCGCCGAGCAGCTCGTCGGCCGCTCCGGTCATCGCGAGCCCGCCACCCGCGCCCTGGGCCGACGCGACGTGGACCGGCCGCGCCGCCCGGCCGCCGTGCGGCTCGTGGCCCGGCGCGGTGGACGAGGACATCGCGGAGTGCTCGGGGGCGTGGGGGTGGCCCGGGGGCATGGCCCGGGGGTGCGCGTCGGGGCCTTCCGGGGCCTGCTCGGCCGGGGGGACGCCGGTGGACGGCGGCTGCTGGTGCTGGTGCTGGTGCTGGTGGTGCGGGGTGCCGGCCTCGGTCTCGGCCTCGGCGTTGCAGCCGTTGCCCATGACCGGCGACAGGGCGGCCACCACGCCCACGGTGTTGCCGCAGGCGTTCACCGGCACGTCGGCGGGCGCCTTCGCGTTGTTGCCCGACAACGCGCCGGGCGAGTGGGCCGCGTCGCCGACGGCGGAGGAGGAGGCGGCGGGGCCCGTGGAGCGGGCGGAGCCGTCGTCGGTGGTGTGCGAGGCCGCCTTCCGGGCGCTCGGCACCCCGCGCGGCGTCTGGGGCCCGGAGTGCGCGTGGGAGGTGGAGCCGCACGAGTTGCCGAAGGCCGGGTTGCCGACCCCCACGCCGCTGGCGCTGTTGCCGCAGACGTTCACCGGCACCTCCACCGGGGCCTGCACGTTGTTGCCCGACAAGAAGCCTGGCGAATCCGCCGCCTGCCCGTTCGCCTCACCGGCGGCGAACGCGTGGGCGCCGGACAGGGACAGGATGCTCGTGGCGGCCGCGGCGGAGAGCATTCCTTTGCTGAGGGCCTGTCGCAATCTAGTGGTCTTTCTCTGTCCGAGGGGGAATCCGGCCCCGGCGCCGGAAGGGCTGCCGGGGCCGGCTGAGGCGCAGCAGGAACAGCTGGGCGCCTACGTCAGTCGTTCGCGCACTGGTTGCCGAACGCCGGGTTCAGGAGCGCGATGATGTCGACGGTGTTCCCGCACAGGTTGACGGGGACGTGGATCGGCACCTGGACGTTGTTGCCGGAGAGGACGCCCGGGGAGCCCACGGCCGCGCCCTCGGCACCGGCGTCGGCGAACGCCGGAGCAGCCATGCTCAGGGCCATGACGGCACCGGCGATGATCGTTGCGCTCTTCTTCAGCTTCACAGCTTTCCCTTCTTTCGGGTCACGCCTGAACGGCGGCCGAAGCCGGGCGGGCATTCCCTGTCCCCGCACCGTGACCTGAGCCCTGATTAACGATTGGAAGTGACAGAGGAAACCGCGAAGTTGACGACCTTCGGAAGTTCACTCGCATGCGAACGCCGGACGAAATGACCGGGCGTAATAAGAAGTTGCCCCACCGCATGAGAAAGCCCGGGACGCCCGAGGAGGAAAAGGCCGGGCGGCCCGAGCAGTCTCGACTGCGCGGCAGATCAGCCGTTGTGCTCGCCGTTGCCGGACAGGACGGGCAGGTCGCTGAGGATGTGCGACAGCGGCTCGTCGCCCTTGGCCTGCGTCGAGTTCTCGGTGCACTGCTGGGTCTGCGGCGCCGAGAGGATCGGGATGTCCTGGACGCCGACGTTGACGAGGGCGACGATGTTCTGGATGTTGGCCTTGACCGGGAGGCCGATGCAAGGCTTGTTCAGCGTGCCCTGGATCAGGGAAAGCTGCGGGCTCATGTCGCCCTTGGTGGCGGAGTTACCGAACGACTGCTGCGCACCGTTGCCGCTCAACGACTGGGTGCCGGTGTCGTCACCGATGGCCATCGCGGGGGAAGCGATACCAGCCACGGCCACCGCGGCCGCTGCCATTGCCATTGCCTTCTTAAGCATTTGTGGTTCCTTTTCTGGGGCAGACGCTCACGTTACTGCGGCCTGCTCAACTCCCCACCCCACGTTTAGTTCCGCGCATTCACTCCATCGGATCGTCTGCGGTCGGCCGGGCGACGGATCGGCTCACGGAATCGCATCGCGGAAATGACGGTCTGATTATTCAAAGATCGGTGATTCACACCCGTCGGAACACCGATCACTGGGCCATCGGAGTGAATCTCAGCAACTCCTCCCGCCCACGGCAGTTGCTCAGGGTGCTCCGAGGACGGGGCTAACTCAGAGAGGAACACCTGTGATCAAGAAGGTTATGACCGCAGCTGCGGTCACGGCTTCCGTCGTCGGCATGTCGGCCGCGGCCGCGCCCACGGCCCTCGCCATCGGCAACGACGGCGGCACCGAGACCATGAGCGGCAACAACGCCATGCAGTCGTTCGGCAACTCGGCCACGCACGGCAACATGAGCCCGCAGATGGCGCTCATCCAGGGCTCGTTCAACAAGCCCTGCATCGCCCTGCCCGCGAAGGCCAACCTCCAGAACATCGTCGGCCTGGTCAACGTCGGCATCCAGGACATCCCGATCCTCTCGGCGCCGCAGACCCAGCAGTGCACCGAGAACTCGACGCAGGCCAAGGGCGACGAGCCGCTGTCGCACGTCCTCGAGGACCTGCCGATCCTGTCCGGGAACGGCGCCCACAACGACTGAGACAGAACACCTTTCGGCGGGCCGCCAGCATCCTCCTCGGCGGCCCGCCGTTCTGTCTTTGTTCGTTCCGGGTCCCCGCTTCCGGGGCTCGCTGCCGACCTCAATTCCGGGGCCACGGGTCGCGCTCGACCAGCCTCCGCCACTCGGGATCGGGGCGGCCGGGAATGGTCTTTCCCTGCGCGTACCAACTCCTGAGCAAAGAATCGTAGATGGGGTCGGCGCGGCACTCCGGTGACTGTCTGCTCGGCGGAATGACACCTAGCCGCTGCCATGGTCCTGTGCGGTCAGCCATATTTCCTCATCGAGAGTCGGGGCGTCTCCGTCTTCGTTCCTGCCGAAGTACTCGACGAAACAGCGTCCGTCGTGACGGAAGCGTCGCGTAATACGCCGCGAACGCGACCGCCATTCAGCACACTTATCCACCGGACGGCCCAATCGCCGCAACTCCCGCTCCGTCGCTCAGTTGTCACCATGCGGCTCCGGAGTGGAGCCTCACTCGAAGGGAATCCCTCACCATGAAGAAGCTGCTCGCAACGGCCGCCATCGCCCTGTCCGCCGCCGGCATGACCACCGTCGCGGCTCCGCAGGCCATGGCCATCGGCGACGACACGGGCACCGAATCCGTCAGCGGCAACGATGCCGGCCAGGCGTTCGGTAACTCCGCCACCAAGGGCAACATGAGCCCGCAGATGACGCTGGTTCAGGGCTCGCTGAACAAGCTCTGTGTCGGCCTCCCGGCCAAGGCCAACATCCAGAACATCGTCGCCCTGGTCAACGTCGGCGTTCAGGACATCCCGATCCTCTCGGCGCCGCAGATGCAGCAGTGTGTCGAGAACTCGACGCAGGCCAAGGGCGACGAGCCGCTGTCGCACATCCTGGAGGACATCCCGCTGCTCTCGGGCAACGGCTCGCACAACCACTGATCCAGGGCCCCGCTCCGCCTCGGGGCGCGGCGGGGGAAGGCCCGCACATCGTTGCCGACGCCTTCCCCCGCCCCCCGTGGCGCGTCACCCGGGCGGCGGCACGTGTCGGCGGACCACCCGAACGCCGTGTGTGGGGCCGCACTCGTCGGGCAACCGAAGAGTGAACAGTCCCCACACCATCGGTGGGAGTGATGCGCTGTGACAACCGACAGCATGCAGGAAAGCTGCATCCTCACCCGCCCCCGTACCCCGGCCGCCGCCCGGGATGTCGTACGCGCACTGCTGCGCCAGGGGCACGGCGACGCCAGTGAAATGGCTGTCGACGACGCGGTTCTGGTGACCTCCGAACTGGTCACCAACGCGCTCAGGCACGGAGGCGGCCTGCGCGGATTCGAGTGCCGGGTGCGGTCCGGCTTCGTCGAGATCGCCGTCGAGGACGGCAGCGACGTGGTCCCGCGGTCCCGCCCGCGCACCAGCCTCCTCGTGAGCGGCGGACACGGCTGGCCATCCGTGTGCCATCTGGCCGACGACGTGTCCGTGACGCACCTTCCCGAGGGCGGGAAGTGCATCGTCGCGCGCGTACCGCTGGCCGCGTGAACCACGCCCGGGCGGGCACCGCACGTACCCGTGTGGCTACCGGGCGGACCGGCAGGGAAGGGGTTCCATGAGGCCGTACCCCACTCCCCTCCGGAAGGGCCGGTCCCCACGGTGCAGCGATACGTGAAGACAGTCCTCGTGACAGCGGTGGCCGCGGCGACGGCGCTGCTGCCCGGCGCGGCGAACGCAGCCGACCGCCACGAGGTCACCCTGGAGCGCACGGCCCGGCTCACCCCGGACGGCACGCAAGCCGTCGTCACCGGCACGTACACGTGCGAGGGCGTCCGAGGGCCCGTACGGCTCAGGGTCACGCTGCGGACGCAGCAGAAGCGGAAGCTGAGCGCCGACGAGGCGCAGGCGGTGTCGGGCCTCTACCAGTGGGTGGGGCTCCCCGGGCTGCCCGTCCCGAAGACGGCCACGTCCAGCACCTCCAGAGAGCAGATCCTCGACGGCACCTGTGACGGCACCGCCACGGCCCACCCCTGGCGGCACGCCTTCACCGGAGGGGTCGAGAAGGGCACCAAGGCCTCGGTCACCGTGGCGATGACCTCGGTGGATCCCCGTACGGCGACGCCGCGGACCCTCGCCGACACGACGGGCGACGTGACCTTCGCCTAGGCCGCACACGCCCGCTTCACACGCGTCTGCTTCACACGCGTCTGCTTCACACGCGTCCCGTCACCGTCACCGTCACCCGTGACGGCTCCCCGGTCAGCCGGTCCAGCGTCTCCGTCACCGCGGCGCGCAGGTCGCGGGTGACGTCGAGGGTCCGGTGGCCGCGGCGCAGGACGACGTAGATCTCGGCGTGCCGGCCCGCGCCTCCCCTGTCCCGGCCGATGCGGACCGCCGAGGAGCGCGGGGACGCGAGGGCGCTCCGTCTCAGCGGGGCGGCGGCGCGGAGCAGGTCGGCGAGGCCCGGGCGCAGGAAGGCGACACCCGGCGTGCCGAGGACGGCCTCCCGGACGGCCTCGGCCAAAGCGGCGTCGGAATCGAGTCGTTCCGTCACGGGAGCCGTCCTTCCGTGGTGTCGCCGTCATCGGCGGCTTCGTCGAGGATGTCGGCGACCGTCACGTCGACGGCCGCGACGCGCATGCCCAGTTCGGTGTCGACCGCTTCCAGGATCGCGCGGCGGACCCGCCCGGCGACCTCCTGGAGGTTCCAGGTGAGGGTCACCGCCACTTCCGCGCGGATGTGCACGGGCCCGCGCGGCCACCGGCCGGCCGGGCCGGCGTCCTCCTCCTCGCCGAGCGCCTCGATGCGGCAGCTGCCCGCCCGTACCCCCGGCAGGGACTCGGCGGCCGCGCGGACGGTCCTGGCCGCGGCGGCCTCCACGATCCACAGGTCCTCCGCCGCCTCGCCCAGCGGCAGCGTGCGGCCCGGGCGCAGTTCGAGGCGGACCACGTCCATGACGCGGCCGACGAGCGCGGAGGCGGCGGACTCGTACTCCCGCGTGTCGCCCTCGCGATCCCGCTCGCGGGCGGCGGACACGACGTCCTCCAGGCGCCACAACGTGTGCAGCGCCTCCGTGCAGTGCGGGCAGGTCTCGGCGTGCGGATCGCGCCCGCCGCTCTCCGCGCGTTCCCAGACGTCCCACAGCTCGCGGCCGCAGGGGAGCAGTTCGTTGGGTCCGTCCGTCATGGGTTCGTCCGTCATCGGCCCGTGCTCCTCGTTCACCGCCATGCGGCCATCGCCTCCGTGAGATGGCGCCGCGCCCGGAAGACGCGGCCCCTGACCGCCTCCGGGCTGATGCCCACCGTCTCGGCGATGGTGTCGTAGGGGAGGCCGTTGAGTTCGCGCAGCACCCAGCAGACGCGCTGTTCCGGAGAGAGTCCCTCCATCGCCCTGCCGAGGTCCGCCACCGCCGCGTGCGACTCGGCGACCCTGGACGGGGACGCCTCGTGATCCGGAGCCTGCGGTTCGGGCACCTCGCCCAGGTCGAGGGCGGGTCGGCGGGCCCGCAGCACGTTCAGGCACCGGTTGGTGACGATGCGGTGCATCCACGTGCCGAACTGCGCGTCCCCGCGGAACTCCGGCACCTTCCGCCAGGCGCTCACGAGGGAGTCCTGCACCGCGTCCTCGGCCTCCGCACGGCTTCCCAGCAGCCGCGTGGCGAGCCGCAGCAGGCCGGGCGCATGGCGGCGCACGAGCTGCTCGAAGGCCTCTTCGTCGCCCTCGGCTGCCCGTACGGCCAGCAACCCGTCGTCGCGCGGCACACGTGGCTCCTCTCGCTCCAGTCGTACACCTACGACACGAGGCGGACCACCCGCGTTACGCGGCACGGGCGCATCCGCGGCCGGAAGCCGCCGGAAGCCGCCGGAAACCGCCGCGCGGCGGAAATTCCTCCGAGGGGCGTAACGGATCCGGGGCACCCGGGTCATAGGGGTGAGCAGTCCCCGACGACCTGACGACGAGGAGATGCCTTTCATGGCGACTCAGGAGAGCATTTCGAAGACGGCCGCTACGCCGTCACGCGGCGACGAACACCTCACCGGCACCGTGCAGACCGTGCCGGGCAGCACGACCGTGACGGGCCGCACCGGGGCCACCGAGCCGGCCGCGACCCGCGGCAAGACGTCCATCGCCGACGTGGTGGTGGTGAAGATCGCCGGAACGGCGGCGCGGGAGATCCCCGGCGTGCACGACATGGGCGGCGGGCTCTCGCGCACGATAGGTGCCGTCCGTGACCGGGTCCCCGGTGGGCGCCCCAACGTCGGGCGCGGGGTGAAGGTCGAGGTCGGCGAGCGGCAGACGGCGATCGACCTGGACATCGTCGTCGAGTACGGCGTGCCCATCACCGACGTCGCCCACGAGGTCCGCGAGAACGTCATCGCCGCCGTGGAGCGCATCACCGGGCTCGAGGTCGTCGAGGTCAACGTCGCCGTCAACGACGTACGACTGCCCGACGACGACAGCACGGACTCCGCCGGCGAGACGCGCGTGGAGTAAACGGTGAGCACAGCTCTGGTGGGCCTGGTCGCCGGGATGGCCCTGGGGTTCGCCGCCTGGTTCGGCGGCTTCGGGGCGTTCCTCCTGGTCGGCGCGCTCGGCGCGGTCGGCTACGTCGTGGGCCGCCTCGTGGAGGACGGCACGGACGTACGGGGCTTCCTCGGCGGCCATGGCCGGGGGCGGCGATGAGCGTCCCCGCGGCGGACCGCGGCACCACGAAGATCGCCGACCGCGCGGTGCGGCGGATCGCCGAGCGGGCCGCCACGGAGGCGCTCGCGCCCGGTGAGGTGCGGACGGACCGGAGTGCGGCGTCGGTCCGCGGCCGCCGGGCACGGGTCGACGTCGCCGTGACGCTGCCCTATCCCGCGGTGCTCGACGAGTCCGGCGAACGCGTCCGGTCGCACGTCGCCGACCGCACGGCCCGGCTCACCGGCCTCGCCGTGCCGTCGGCGCGGGTGCGGGTGCGGGAGCTGCGTGTGCGGGCCGCGGAGGCCGGGGAGCCGGCGGCGGACGAGGTCGGTGGCGGCCTGCGGGCGCGGCGGCCGTGGTCCGCGCGCCGCGTGCCCGTGGCGGTGGCGGCGCTCGTCGCCGCCGCCGTCTGTGGCGTGGTCCTGTACGACGTCCTGGCCGTGCACGCGGCGGGGCGCCCGCCCGCGCGGTGGCGGTCCGACCTCATGGACTGGCTCGCCGCGCACGGGCCGCACCGGGGTGTGTGGCCCGGCGCGGCGGCCGCGTTCGCGATGTTCTGTCTCGGCGTGTGGCTGATGGTCCTCGCCGTCACGCCTGGCTCCCGCGGCGGTCTTCCGATGCGGCCGCCGCTGCCCGACGTCCACGCGGTCGTCGACCGGCGCACGGTGGCGGCGCTGCTGCGGGAGGCCGCGTCGGGCCTGCCCGGCATCACGCGCGTGCGGGTCCGGGTCGGACGGCGCGGGGTCACCGTGCGCGCCGGTCTCGCCTTCGGAGAACTCGACGCGGCGCGTACGGCGTTGACGGAGACGGCCGAGCGGGTCCTGGCGTCGTGCGGGGTGGCGAGGGCGCCGCGGCTGCGGGTCCGCCTGCGCACGGAACCGGCGTGGCGTGCGCCCGCGCGGGAGGTCGAGGACGAGTGAGCCGACTACAGGGAGGCCGTTTCCGTACCGGCGCCAACCGCACCGCCCTGCTCTGTCTCGGCGCGGCGCTCCTGGGCGCGGGCGCCGTGCTGGCGTCCGCGACCGATGTCGTACGTGACCGGCTGCCGTCGGACGTGCCGCGGCTCGGCGCCGACCGGGTGTGGGTCGACGGGGCGGAGCTCGGGCGGTGGCGGGACCACGGCTGGTGGACGCCGGTGGTGATCGCCGGGCTCTCCGTCGGCGTACTGCTGTTCCTGGGGTGGGCGTGGGCGCAGGTGCGCTCCGGGCGGCTGCGCGAACTGGCGCTGGGGCAGCCCGACGTCACGCTGTCCGGGTCCGCGCTGGCGGCGGCGATGACCGAGCGGGCGCGCGGTATCAACGGCGTCGCCCACGCGCGCGTGCGGCTGCGCGGGGGTCCGCGGCGGCTGCGCGCCCGCATCACGCTGGCCCTGTCGCCGGACGCCTCACCGGAGGCGGTGCTGCGGTGCCTGGCCCGCCGGACGGTGGCCGAGGCGAGGGCGGCGGTGTCACCGCGCCCGCTGACCGCGGACGTACGGCTGACGGTTCAGCGGTTCTCCGGACGACACCGATAGGTCCACCAATAGGTCCACCAATTGGTCCCCGACGTGGGGCTACTGCTCGGTGAGCAGCCCGGAGCGCAGCTTGGCGAGGGTGCGCGTCAGCAGCCGCGAGACGTGCATCTGGGAGATCCCGAGCACCTCGCCGATCTGGGCCTGCGTCATCTCCTGGCCGAAGCGCATCTCGATGATGTGGCGCTCGCGCTCGTTCAGCTGCTCGATGAGCGGGGCCAGCGCGTGCAGGTCCTCGAAGAGGTCGAGGGCCGGGTCGTCCTCGCCGAGCACGTCGGCGTAGTCACGGCCCTGCGAGCCGTCGTCCTGGCTGACGGGGACGTCGATGGAGCCCGCCGTGTAGCCGTTGGCGGCGACGAGGCCGTCGTTGACCTCCTGCTCGGTGAGGTCGAGGTGGTCGGCGAGCTCACGGACGGTGGGCTCGCGGTCCAGCTCGGCGCCCAGCGCCTCCTTGGCCTTCGCGAGGTCGACGCGGAGTTCCTGGAGGCGGCGCGGGACGTGCACGGCCCAGGTGGTGTCGCGGAAGAACCGCTTGATCTCACCGGTGATGTACGGCAGCGCGAAGGTGCTGAACGCGACCTCGCGGGACAGGTCGAAGCGGTCGATGGCCTTGATCAGGCCGATCGTGCCGACCTGGACGATGTCGTCGACGTCGGTGCTGCCGCCGCGGAACCGGCCGGCCGCGAAGTGCACCAGCGACAGGTTCATCTCGATCAGGGTGTTGCGCGCGTACTGGTATTCGTGCGTGCCCTCTTCGAGGACCTGGAGCCTGTCGAAGAAGATCTTCGACAGATCCCGCGCGTCCTTGGGCGCGACGCTTCCCGCGTCCTCGACCCACGGCAGCTCGCTGCTGGACATCTCTTCCCAAGGAGCAACAGCCGGGCGTGCTTCCTCTTGTACAGATGCTGCAGTCAACTGTGTGGGTGTCCTCACGGGTTCACCTTCGCTCGGGGGCACGGGACGGATATCCATTGTCCCGCCTGCCCAGTCCTTCCAGGATTAAGCTCACCATGCGGATTCGGTGCAGGGGGAGTCGCCCTCGACGGGGCGGGGCAGGAGGCGCACATGGCGGAGATGTTCCTGCGGCGGCAGAGCCGGTGGCAGGCGGAGGGGCAGCGGGAGGCCGTCGCCGACCTTTATGTGGATGCGACCGGCGGGCCCGGCACCGGCGTCCGGCCGGACTTCCTGCGCCGCTTCGAACACGACGTACAGCAGACGGACTTCGACATGGTCGTGGCCCACGTCGCGGGCAACCTCGTCGGCTGTCTCTACGGCTACCGCGCCGAGCGGGGCGGCGAGTGGTGGGAGACGTTCCGCCACATCCTGTCCCCCGCCCTGACCGAACAGACCGCTTCGGGACGCGTGTTCCTGCTCAGCGAGGTGATGGTGGCGCCCGCGGAGCGCGGCTCGGACGTCGCGCACCGACTGCGGACGCTGCTCCTCACCCGGCACACGTCGGACGTCGTCGTCGCCGTCATCAGGCCGGACGACGACCAGGGGCGGGAGGTGCTGCAGTCGTGGGACTGGACGAAGCTGGGCGAGTTCGCGCCGCAGCGGGAGGGCTGGCTGCGCCCGCCGTCACCTCTGCCGTAGCGGTTGCCGGCCCTCGGGTCTGCTCGCCCGCAGGGAGTACATGAGGGGGATCCGGGGCCGGTCCACCGGGAAGCGGTAGGCGCCGTCGCGGAGTTCGAGCGCGCCGAAGCGCTCGAAGAGGGTCTGGTCGCGCTCGCGCAGGAACTCGATGCGCAGTCCGGCGGCGGCGAGCGCGGAGACGACGTCGCCGATCGGGTGCTGCCACTCGACGGTGCGGTTGTGGACGGTGGGGGTCGTCGTGTCCGCGTACCCGCCGGGTGTGTCGTCGACCCAGGCGTCGCGCGCGAAGTAGTCGTACTCGATGCGCGAACCCGTGGCGTCGTCCAGGACGTCGGTCAGCGGATGGAACTCGGAGAGGTACAGGAAGCCGCCGGGCGCGACCAGGGAGGCGGCGGTCTCGGCCCAGCGCTGGATGTCGGGGAGCCAGCCGAGGGCGCCCACGCCGGTGTAGACGATGTCGTACGAGGCGTCGGGCACCGCCTGCGCCGCGTCGTACACGTCGGCGGCGACGAAGGTGGCCCGCTCCGGGGCGAGGCCGAGCTCGGCGGCGAGCTCGCGGGCCGCCTCGACGGCGGGTTCGGAGAAGTCGAGCCCGACCACGCGGGACGCGCCGTGCCGCGCCCAGGACAGGGTGTCGAGGCCGATGTGGCACTGCAGGTGCAGCAGGGACTTTCCGCGTACGTCGCCGACCTCCGCGAGCTCGTGGTCGCGCAGCGGGTCCTTGCCGGCGCGGAAGGCGTCGAGGTCGTAATAGTCGCTGGCGAGGTGGAGAGGAACCCTCTCGTCCCAGCGTCTCCGGTTGGTCTCGCGCCAGTCGGCGGGCGTGCGGGAGTACATGGTCGAAAAGTTATCCACAGGCTGGGGAATCCCGCCAGCGGTTTGTCGGCGGGGACAGGCACTATGGGGGCATGAGCGAGACGGGTGCGACGAGCGGGCCGGGTGCCGAGAACGTCACGGGGGCGGAGACCTCCGTGCCGGAGAAGCCGGACATGCCGAAGACATCGGATATGCCGACGGCGCCGGATGAGCCAGACATGCCGGACTGGGAGAAGCGGTTCAGGGCGCCGCGGGTGTCCCTGCCGGACTGGGCGGAGGACGCTCCGGAGCGCTCCCTGTTCGTGTCCAACGCGACGGGGACGTACGAGCTGTACGCGTGGGACAGGGCGACCGGTGCCCAGCGCCAGGTGACGGAGCGGCCGAACGGCACGACGGACGGCGCGCTGTCGCCCGACGGCGAGTGGATCTGGTGGTTCGACGACACGGACGGCGACGAGTTCGGCATCTGGCGGCGCCAGCCGTTCGGAGGTGGCACCGACGAGCCCGCGGTGCAAGGCCTCGAGGCCTCCTATCCGGCGGGTCTCGCCCTGGGCAGGGACGGCGGGACGGTGGTCGTGGGCCGCTCGACGGACGACGAAGGATCGACGATCCATGTCGTACGCCCCGACAGCCCCGCCCCGGTCGAGGTGTACCGCCACCGGGAGTCGGCGGGCGTCGGCGACCTCTCGCACGACGGCACGCTGATCGCCGTCGAGCACACGGAGCACGGCGACGCGATGCACTCCGCCCTCCGGGTGATCAGGCCCGACGGCTCGACCGTCGCCGAACTGGACGACACCAAGGGCGGCACGGTCGAGCTGGGCCTCGAGGTCCTCGGCTTCGCCCCGGTCGACGGGGACACGCGCCTGCTCGTCGGGCATCAGCGGCGCGGCCGCTGGGAGCCGATGGTGTGGGACGTCGCGTCGGGCGATGAGAACGACCTGGTGCTCGGCCTGCCGGGCGACGTGAGCGCCGAGTGGTACCCGGACGGGTCCGCGCTCCTCGTCGCGCACGGCTTCGAGGCGCGCGGCGAACTGTTCCGGTACGACCTCGCCTCCGGCGAGCTGGTGCGCATCGAGACGCCCGCGGGCTCCGTCTCGGGCGCGACGGCCCGCCCCGACGGCTCGGTGGAGTACATGTGGTCGTCGGCGGCCGAGCCGCCGGTGGTCCGTTCCACGGCGGGCGGCGTGGTCCTCGACCCGCCCGGCATGAAGGCACCGAAGTCCGTCCCGGTGGAGGACGTGTGGGTGGAAGGACCCGGCGGCCGCATCCACGCCCTGGTGCAGCGCCCCGAGGGCTCCACCGGCCCCCTCCCCACCGTCTTCGAGGTGCACGGCGGCCCCACCTGGCACGACAGCGACTCCTTCGCGGCGGGCCCGGCGGCCTGGGTCGACCACGGGTACGCGGTCGTCCGCGTCAACTACCGCGGCTCCACGGGGTACGGCAGGGAGTGGACCGACGCCCTCAAGCACCGCGTCGGCCTCATCGAGCTCGAGGACATCGCGGCGGTCCGGGAGTGGGCGGTGACGTCCGGCCTCGCCGACCCCGACCGGCTCGTCCTCGCGGGCGGCTCCTGGGGCGGGTACCTCACCCTGCTCGGTCTCGGCACCCAGCCCGAGCACTGGGCGGTCGGCCTGGCGGCGGTGCCCGTCGCGGACTACGTGACGGCGTACCACGACGAGATGGAAGCGCTGAAGGCGATGGACCGCACGTTGCTCGGCGGCACGCCGGAGGAGGTGCCCGACCGGTTCCGCGCGTCGTCCCCGCTCACGTACGTGGACGACGTGAAGGCCCCCGTCTACATCTCCGCGGGCGTGAACGACCCGCGCTGCCCGATCCGCCAGATCGACAACTACGTGGACCGCCTCGTTGCGCGGGGCGCGACGCACGAGGTGTACCGGTATGACGCGGGGCACGGGTCACTGGTCGTGGACGAACGCATCAAACAAGTCGCCCTGGAACTGAACTTCACGTCCCGCCACCTGCCCTAGCGGAACGCTCCCTCGCCGCTTCGCGGCGGATCCATCCCACCCACCCACCCACCCGTTCACCCCGCACCGCAGGGTGGACGTAGGGCCCCCGCCCCTACCTGCACTGCTAGGTGCGGGGCAAACGGGCGGGTGGGTGGGTGTGATCCGCCGCGAAGCGGCGGGACAGGAACCCGAAACACGGCGACCGGCCAACGCGGGGCACCTACGTCCACCCTGCGGCGCGGGGCGGGAAGGCGGCGCGCCCCGTGGGGCGGTGAGACGTGGCGGACCCCAGGGGCAGGCGGACCGCAGGGGCCCCGTACCGTGGGGGTGTGTACCGGTTTCTGCTGACGCCCCGCTGGTGGGGGATCAACGTCTTCGTCGCGCTGGCCATCCCCTTCTGCATCTTCATGGGTTCCTGGCAGCTCGGCCGCTTCGAGGACCGCGTACAGGATCACGAGTCCGCCAAGGAGCAGGCGAAGGAACAGTCCGCGGAGGCGAACGGCGACGCCAAGGCCCGCCCCCTCCACGACCTCCTACCCGTCGACAAGGAAACCTCCGGCGAGCAGGCCACGGCAACCGGTCGTTACGGCAAGCAACTCCTCGTACCGGGTCGCGAGTTGGACGAGAAGCACGGGTTCTACGTGCTGACCCTGCTCCGTACGGATGACGGAAAGTCACTGCCCGTGGTCCGCGGCTGGCTGCCCGGCGACGCGAACGCCGCGAAGGCTCCGGCCGCCCCCAAGGGCGAGGTCACCGTGAAGGGGGCACTCCAGGCGTCGGAGAGCCCGGGTTCCAACGGGGTCAGCGCCGCCGGCGGCCTGCCCCGGGGCCAGCTGGGCGCGATCAGCTCGGCGTCGCTGGTCAACCTCGTACGCGACGACGTGTACGACGCGTGGATCACTCTCGACAAGGCCGACGCGGGCATGAAGGCGGTCCCGGCGACCGCGCCGAACAACACGGGCCTCGACCTGAAGGCGTTCCAGAACCTCGGCTACACCGGCGAGTGGTTCGTCTTCGCCGGCTTCGTCATCTTCATGTGGTTCCGGCTGTTCCGCCGCGAGGCGGAGTTCGCACGCGACGCACGACTCGGCCTGCTCCCGGAAACGGAGCCCACCGCGTCCACGGAGACGACCGAGACCACGAAGACCACCGAGACCACGGAGACGTCCGGGACCACAAGGACGTCCGAGACCACCGCACCGCCCGCCTAAGAAGCGGGCAGCACCCCGGTCCGGTACACCGTCCCGGCGCACGCGTTGGTGATCGTCGTCCCCGCCGACGGCGCCCCCGCCTCCGCGGTCAGGGACACCACGACGCTGCCGTCGGCCACGCCGCCGTCCGTCCGCCCCAGCTGCGGGTTCATCCCTTCGGGCGTCCCGCCCTCGGGCGTCCCGCCGCCGCCCTCGGAGGGCGTCGGGTTGGGCGTCGGCTCTCCGCTGTCCGCCGGACACTTGTCCGACGGCAGCCAGGCGAACTTCACCTCGTACGCCGCACCGGGCTGCAGCACGAGCGGGCTGGCCTCCTGCGACGGGTCGGGCAGTCCGGCCGCCGCGTCGCCCGCCGTGTGGTCGATCACGCCGACCTTCGCGGGGTCGGCCGCGCCCTGCGCCACCGCGCCGACGGCACCCGCCGCCTCGACGGTGCAGCTGGTGTCGGAGATGTTGGAGACACGGAAGGAGCCGTACACCGCACCGTTGGCATCGGCCGGGTTCGTGCTGCCCGTGGCACCGAGCTGAGTGGCGTCACAGGCGGGCGAGCTGGCGGCCTCGGAGGTGGAGGGGTCGGGCGATCCCGTACCGCCGCCGCCCGTGCCGCCCTTCCCCTTGCCGTCCTTCTTGCCCTTCTTGTCCTTCTTGTCCTTGCTCTTGGACTTGTCGGGCTTCGCTCCGGCGTCCTTCTCGCCGCCGTCGGGGCCCTTGCCCTGGCCGGAGCCGCCCTGCGCGTCCTGGCTGTTGCCCGCGATCGAGGTGCGGTCGTCCGAGTCGCCCTTGGAGCTGGTGACGTGCACGAGGGCGGGGACGGCGGTGCCGATGAAGAGCGCGGCGGCGGCGAGGCCGACGACGGCCTGACGCTTGCGGGCCCTGCGCGCGGGGACGGCCTTCCGCAGATGGTCGAGGGCGCTGTCGCCCGGCTCGATCTCCTGCACGGCCTGCCGCATCAGCCGCCGCAGCGCGAGCTCGTCGGAGCCGAGGTCGTCCTCGTAACCCTGCGCGCCTTCGGAGCCGCGCCCTCCCTCGGAGCCGCGCCCGGAGCCGCGCTCCCCCTCGGACCCGCCCCCGACCACGGCGCGAAGCCTGTCGAGACCGGCACCGGCACCGGCATCCACCCCCGGCTCCGCCCCCGACGTCGACCCGGGCTCCGCCACAGACTCAGGCTCCGCCCCGCGATCGGGCGCGGGATCGGAATCGGATTCGGGCTCGCCTACGGGACCGTGGTTCACGTCGTCGTTCCTGCCATGCCGCTCAAATCCGCCCTGCTCATCACGCTTGCGCTCACTCATGCCGGCGCCTCCATGGCGACCCGCAGGGCCGCGATGCCGCGCGAGCCGTACGCCTTCACGGAACCCAGCGATATGCCGAGCGTCTCGGCGACCTGCGCCTCGGTCATGTCGGCGAAGTAACGCAGCACGAGGACCTCGCGCTGGCGCCGCTGGAGGCCGCGCATGGCCTTGATCAGCTCGTCGCGCTCCAGCTGGTCGTACGCCCCCTCCTCCGCGCTCGCCATGTCGGGCATCGGCTTGGAAAGCAGCTTCAGCCCGAGGATGCGCCGGCGCAGCGCGGACCGCGAGAGGTTCACGACGGTCTGGCGCAGGTAGGCCAGCGTCTTCTCCGGGTCCCGCACCCGCTTGCGCGCCGAGTGCACCCGGATGAACGCCTCCTGCACGACGTCCTCGCAGGACGCCGTGTCGTCCAGGAGCAGCGCGGCGAGGCCGAGCAGCGACCTGTAGTGGGCGCGGTAGGTCTCGGTGAGATGGTCGACTGTTGTGCCCGCGGTCATCGTGTCGTCAGCGCCCTCGCGCTGCGCCGGGATGCGGGTTGGACGCGCCGCGGGCATGGGTGCGATCACCGGCATGCCACCGGTCGCGCGGGGACGACGAGTGGGGCGCAGTGTCGCCGCGCCTCTCGCCTGTACCGCTGTGAAGTCGAGTACCTCTGCCACGCTTGTTGGACACGCTTCCCCCCGTCAGGGTTGTACGCATCTGTCGTCGCGTTTGCGGCAGGTCGCGCGGGCACCGCTCGTGACGATGCATCAAATGCCCCCATGCGTACCAGCTCTTCCCCTATGCCCATTATTCCGGCGCTCGGGCCGCCCCTAAGGGCGACCGCTAAAGACGTCCCCCCGCCTGTCGCCGGTTGCAGTGATCAGATGCGAATCTTCGAACGTGGAGATGATCCAGTTCAAGGACGCACGACCACTGAGTTGGACACAGAACTTACACAGATCCCCCGTAGGGCTCGGCCCTGGGGTGGTATGTACCAATACCGATGAAGATGCGGAGATGGCCTCAGCCGGCCGTGAACTCCGCGGCCACCAACTCCGCGATCTGCGCGGTGTTCAGCGCGGCTCCCTTGCGCAGGTTGTCCCCGCACACGAAGAGCTCCAGTGCGGTGGGGTCGTCCAGCGACCGCCGGACCCGCCCCACCCAGGTCGGGTCGGTGCCCACGACGTCCGCGGGGGTGGGGAACTCCCCGGCGGCGGGGTTGTCGAAGAGCACGACGCCCGGCGCGGTCGCGAGGATCTCGCGCGCCCGGTCCACCGTCACCTCGTCCTCGAAGCGGGCGTGGACGGTGAGGGAGTGCGTGGTGACGACGGGGACGCGTACGCAGGTGGCGGCGACGCGGAGCCCGGGGAGCCCGAGGATCTTCCGCGACTCGTCCCGTACCTTCATCTCCTCCGACGACCAGCCGTCGTCCTTCAGGGACCCGGCCCACGGCACGACGTTCAGCGCCACGGGCTCGGGGAAGGGGCCGGTGTCGTCGCCGACTGCACGGCGTACGTCTCCGGGGCTGGTGCCGAGCTCGCTGCCCGCGACCAGCTTCAGCTGCCGCCGCAGCGTGTCCACGCCGTCGCGTCCGGCCCCGCTCACCGCTTGGTACGAGGAGACGATGAGCTCGCGCAGACCGAACTCGGCGTGCAGCGCGCCGACGGCGACGATCATCGAGAGCGTCGTGCAGTTCGGGTTGGCGACGATGCCGCGCGGCCGCACGCGCGCGGCGTGCGGGTTGACCTCGGGGACGACCAGCGGGACGTCCGGGTCCATCCGGAAGGCGGCGGAGTTGTCGACCACGACGACGCCCTTGGCGGCGGCGACGGGCGCCCACTGCGCGGACACCTCGTCGGGTACGTCGAACATGGCGACGTCGACCCCGTCGAAGGCGTCCTCGGTGAGGGCGACGACCTCGACCTCCTCCCCGCGCACGGTCAGCTTCCTGCCGGCCGAGCGCGGAGAGGCGACGAGTCGGATCTCGCCCCAGATGTCGGCGTGCTGCGACAGGATCTGGAGCATGACGGTGCCGACGGCCCCGGTCGCTCCGACGACCGCGAGCGTCGGCTTACGGCTCATCGGCCGGTGCCTCCATAAACCACGGCCTCGTCCGTGTCGGAGTCGAGCCCGAAGGCGGTGTGCACGGCACGGACGGCCTCGGTCACGTCGTCGGCGCGCGTGACGACCGAGATGCGGATCTCGGAGGTCGAGATGAGCTCGATGTTCACGCCGGCGTCGCTGAGCGCCTCGAAGAAGGTCGCGGTGACACCGGGATTGGTCTTCATCCCTGCGCCCACGAGCGAGATCTTCGCGATCTGGTCGTCGTAGCGGAGCGAGTCGAAGCCGATGGCCGCGCGGGTCTTCTCCAGGGCGTCGATGGCCTTGCGGCCCTCGGCCTTGGGAAGGGTGAAGGAGATGTCGGTGAGTCCGGTGGACGCGGCCGACACGTTCTGCACGACCATGTCGATGTTGACCTCGGCGTCCGCGATGGCGCGGAAGATCGAGGCGGCCTCGCCCGGCTTGTCGGGCACGCCGACGACCGTGATCTTGGCCTCGGAGGTGTCGTGCGCGACACCGGAGATGATGGCCTGCTCCACCTTGCGGTCCCCTTGCGGTTCGTTGCTGACCCATGTGCCCTGAAGCCCCGAGAACGAGGACCGCACGTGGATCGGGATGTTGTAACGGCGGGCGTACTCCACACAGCGGTGGAGGAGCACCTTGGAGCCGGAGCTCGCGAGCTCCAGCATGTCCTCGAACGAGATCCAGTCGATCTTCCGGGCCTTCTTCACCACACGCGGGTCGGCGGTGAAGACGCCGTCCACGTCCGTGTAGATCTCGCAGACCTCGGCGTCGAGAGCGGCGGCGAGAGCGACAGCCGTCGTGTCCGAGCCACCGCGCCCGAGGGTCGTGATGTTCTTCCCCTCCTGGCTGACGCCCTGGAACCCGGCGACGATGGCGATGTTGCCCTCGTCGACGGAGGTCCGGATGCGGCCCGGGGTGACATCGATGATCCGCGCTTTGTTGTGGACGGAGTCGGTGATGACGCCGGCCTGGCTGCCCGTGAACGACTGGGCCTCGTGGCCCAGGTTTTTGATCGCCATGGCCAGCAGGGCCATCGAGATCCGCTCACCAGCGGTCAGCAGCATGTCGAATTCGCGCCCGGCAGGGATCGGTGAAACCTGCCCGGCAAGATCGATCAACTCATCCGTCGTGTCACCCATGGCGGACACCACGACAACGACCTGATGGCCGTTCTTCTTGGCGTCGACAATCCTCTTGGCGACCCGCTTGATGCCTTCGGCATCGGCTACGGAGGAGCCTCCGTACTTCTGCACGACAAGGCTCACGTGCGCTCCTCGCTCAGTCCGTCTCTTACCGCACTACTGCGGTCGGCTCAGTCTAACGAGCGGCCGAAATTCGCCAGGCCGATATCACATCGTGAGATGTCCCGCTCACGAGTTGATCATCCGGGCATACGTTCCCGCTTCTCGGGGCGTACGTTCCGACCGCTCGGCTTGGCACATGCCCGGTTCGGAGCGGGGCACTCCGGAAAGTGGGGTGGGTCACAGCTTCTGACGGTGCCTGGCCGGGGGCCTCAGGCGGTGTAGTCCTTGAGCTTGGCCGTGTCCAGGGTGAACCCGACGGGGTCGGGGAGCTCAACGGCGTCGCCGAACGCCCGCCGGACGAGGCTGCGGTACCTCCCGTCCTTCGGATCCGCGTACACCCGAACCTCGCCCGCGTCCCGGTCGACGAGGAGGTACACCGGAATGCCGGAGGCGGCATACCCGTCGGGCTTCTCGACACGGTCGCGCCGGTCGGCGTCCTGGTCGTAGGAGGTAACCTCCAATGCCATCAGCACGCCGGCCGGCTCGGCCCACTGCCCCTGGCCCACGAAGTTCTCATCCGGCGCGAGCACGCCATCCGGGCGGGCCCGGCCGTTCCGGTAGCCCTCGACCTTGAGGCCCTGCTCGGGGAACAGGGACAGCTCTGGGCGCTGCTGCATGCAGAGCTTGATCAGCCACATGACGATCTGGCCGTGAGAACCATCCGGCACCGGCTTGACCTGGACCTTTCCATTGATGAACTCCAACCGCACCGTCTCGGGCGCACGGCTGGCCAGCTCCTCGAATTCCTCGACGGACATCTGGGGCCGGTCGGTGGTCCTGGGGGTCATGGCGTCGCCTCCTTGACTCCATGGTGCCCGGACCGGCACGTCCTGCACGCTCATACGCCGCCCCGCCCCGTCGGCAGCCCGGCGGCCCGGCGCAGCTCCGCCACCTTCTCGGTGACGTCCACGACGGAGTCGTGCCCCGCGTCGCCTCCTGCGGGGCGCGGGCGCGGCGGCCTCGCGAGGAACGTGTCCGGGACGTATCCCGACCGCTCCTCCGGCGGGCAGCACTCCGTGCAGATTCCGTTGATCAGCTCGACGGACGTGTCGGGCTCCTCGCAGAACGGGCAGATCATGACGGCTCGCGTGACGCGGCCACGTGCCTTGGCGGGGGCCCGGCGCTTGGGGGGCATCTTGTTCTCCAGTCGGGTACGGGCGAGTCCGCCCGGGTTGGTGACGGTGGGCGGCAGCGCGTCGGTGAGGGCGCGGGTGATGTCCTGCGGCGTCGCGCCACGCTCCAGCCACTCCGCCGCTCGGGGCTCCAGCTGTCTGCACTCCCCCTCGGACAGGGCCATGCGGCGGTCGGCGGTGCGGAGTTGGGCGAGGGTGTGGTGGGCGGTGCTCGGCTCGTCGGCGGGCGGCGGGGCCTGATCCTGCTCCGGCTCGGTCGCCCTGGCCAGCCCCGACTGGTAGGCGTCCGTGACGTCCCGCCCGTGCCGGGCCCGTACGAACTCGGCCCACCACGCCGGGGACTTGGGCTCCCTGGACCAGTACGTCCTGGTCACCCACCGCATCGAGTTGTCCTCGACGGTGATGTGTTCCTTGACCCAGCGCAGGTGACCGGCCTCGGTGAGGCGCCGCAGGGAGGTGCGGGTGGCCTGCTGGCCGTAGCGGGGGTGTTCGGCGGCGATGACCTTGTGGCCCATCGCGGCACCGTCGGGGAGGTGATCGACAAACGTCGCGAACTCGGCGTCGCGGGGAGCCAAGTGTGCGAAGTCGGGCTCGGTGTCCGGTTTCGCGTCACCCGCGAGGCGTTTCCCGTACCCCGATTTGGCCATCGGGTGGGACGGGGAGGGGAGGGCGGCATTAAGGTTGGCGCAAGCCACGGTCGACCTCTGATCGATCGTAGGACTAGGCCTCGGAGCCGGTGTTGGCGCACCGACCGAGGCCGTTCTATTGCCGCGAACCTAGAGCGGCTTTACGTTCCGACGCAAGCTGACTACGGAAAGTCACCCTTGAGGGTGACGGAACCCGCAACTCCCCTTTTGGTCAGGTTGGTTGGGTTCATTTCATCGGTGAACCAGACCCAGGAAAGAGCTCGGGTCCCGGGGCTCAAGCCCCGGGCTGAACTGCGGTGATGAAGGTGGCCCAGGCGGGGCCGGAGACGGTGAGTTCGGGGCTCGCGGGGTCTTTCGAGTCCCGGACGTGGACGGCCACGGTCATGCCCGTGCCCGAACCCCGGGCGACTTCGAGGCAGTTGGCTCCCTCGTCGTCGCTGTAGCTCGACTTGAACCAGTCGAGGGCGACCTCCACACAGTTGTCGCCCTCGTCGTCGCTGTAGCTCGACTTGGACCACGTCAGCCGGTCACTCACAGCGCGTCCACCATCCGCTCGATGAACCGGGCCGACTCGACGGGATCCAATGCGACAGTGCGAATCATGCTGAACCTCTCAATGTGTGCGCTGACCACCGGGGGATCAGTAGTCAGCTGGCTGATGGACTGGCCGGTCGAGTAGGCGAACCGCTCATGGTCAGGTGTCTCCAGCAACACCATCGGGTCGATGAGCGCCGTTGAGATGGCCCGGTCGTACGGCAGCACTTGCAGCTCGATGTTGGGCAACTCCGCCGCTTCCAGCAACCGCAGGAGTTGCCCCTTGTGTACGTCCGGTCCACCGAACGGACAACGCAACACAGCCTCGTACAGCACGAAGCCGAAGGACGAGAGCGGTCGACGCGTCAGGAGCCTTTGCCGCTCCTCGCGCGCCGCGATCCGCTCCCGAGCCGTGCGCTCATCGAGTGGCGGGCGTCGGTTGCCGATCAGGAAGCGCATGTACTCGGGAGTCTGCAACAGGCCGGGTACGAGCGCCAGTTCGTACGACCAGTGGGCGATGGCCTCGCGCTCACGTTCCATGAAGTCCTGGGCTCGGGGCGGGAACTTCTCCGCCCTGACGTAGTCCTTACCCGCGCTCAGCAGCCCATCCGCCCCACACATCCCGTCGGCCACGTCCAGCACCCGGGCGGTCGGCATCCTGACGCCCTGCTCCATGGCCTTGATGGTGTCCGGCGCGTAATGGGAGGCGGCACCCAGCTCCTCACGCGTGACGTTCGCCTTCATGCGCCACCGCTTCAACTGGTTCCCGCTGTACCGCCAGGTCGGGTTGTACTGCACGGACACAGTGACCACCTCCGTCGGATACACGGAGGCGCGTATCCCCTCAGTCACTACCGAGCGTAGCCCCGCACGCACCACGGTGTGACCATGACGAACGCAATTCACTGGCCGGAGTGGGTTCCCCTGGCGGGCCACCATCTCCGCGTCTCCGGCGTCCATTTCGACGCACTGCGCATCCAGGGCGTACGAGGGGAGCAGGTCGCCGCGCGGCTGGTCGCGCAGGCGGACGGGAACGCCGGCCCCGTCATCTGCGAGGCGACGGGGTTCCGTTGGATGTACTTCCTCGTGGCGCCGGGCGCGGCGAGGGACCACAGCTGGCCGCTGGGCGTGCAGCGGTTCGGCGGGGCGGGGTGCCGCACGGTGACGTACATCGGCGTCCCGGCCCTGGCGGGCAACACGTGGCCCCTGTTCTGGTACTCGGAACCGACCCCGACCGCACCGTACGTCGTGCCGGGCCAGCTGCTGGCGGCCCTGGACCCGGTCAGTCCGTAGACTCCCCGAACTGCCAGTCCCGGTCCCGGGTACGCATGGCAGCCAGGTTCTGACGTACGACCACGGTGGTCGAGTGCTCCGTCCCCAGCACCCGAACGCAGTCGCTCAGCGTCTGCTCACACAGGGGAACCGCACGCCCCAGGTCGCCCGCCGCCTCACAAGCGCCCGCGAGGTTGTTCCGCGACAGCAGTGTGTCCGGGTGGTCCGCGCCCAACACCCGCAGCCGCGCGGCCAACGTCTCCTCATACAGAGGGATGGCGCGACCCACGTCACCCATCGCCATGTACGCCCCTGCCAGATTGTTCCGGGACAGCAGTGTCTGCGGGCTGTCCGCGCCCAGTACCCGGTCGCAGTCCGTCAGCACCTGCTCGTACAACTCAAGGGCACGGCCCACATCACCCGTCCGCATGTACGCACCCGCCAGATTGTTCCGGCACTTCAGCGTCTGCGGGCTGTCCGCGCCCAATACCCGGTCGCAGTCCGTCAGCACCTGCTCGTACAACACGAGCGCACGTCCCACATCACCCGCCGACTCGTAGGCCAAGGCGAGATTGTTCCGCGCTCCCAGTGAATTCGGGTGATCCGCGCCCAATACCCGGTCGCAGTCGGCCAGCACCTGCTCGTACAACACGAGCGCACGTCCCACATCACCCGCCGACTCATAGGCAAAGGCGAGGTTGTTCTGCGACGTCAACGTACCCGGGTGGTCCGCACCCAGCACACGGATGCTGTCCGCCAGAATCTGTTCGTACAGGGCGAGCGCACGCACCACATCGCCCTCCGCCTGATAAGCGCCCGCCAGGTTGTTCCGTGACGACAAGGTGTTGGGGTGATCCGGACCCAACACCCGCAGCCGCGCGGCCAGCGTCTCCTCGTACAAGGCGGTCGCACGACCTACGTCACCCGCCGCCTTATAGGCGCCCGCCAGGTTGTTGCGTGACGACAGGGTGTCGGGGTGATCCTCGCCCAACACCCGCTGTCGCGCGGTCAGCGTCTCCTCGTACAAGGGAAGCGCACGGCCCATATCGCCCGCCGTCCTGTACGAGAAGGCCAGGTTGTTCCGCGCCCTCAACGTGTCCGGGTGATCCTCGCCCAACACCCGCAGCAAATCGGACAACGTCTGCTCGTACAGAGAGATCGCACGGCCCACATCGCCCGCCGTCCTGTACGAGAAGGCCAGGTTGTTCCGCGCCCTCAACGTGTCCGGGTGATCCTCACCCAACACCCGCAGCAAATCGGACAACGTCTGCTCGTACAGAGAGATCGCACGGACCACATCACCGGATGTCTCATAGGCCCCCGCCAAGTTGTTGCGTAGCTTCAACGTGTCCGGGTGCGATTCGCCGAACACTCGATCGGCAGATTCCGCACCGCGGTGAAAGAGACTGATGGCCTTACGGACTTCCCCTTGACCTTCAAGGTATGACGCGACCTTATTGATCACTACGCACGTGTCCTCGGTGTCCGAGGTGTCCTCGGTGTCCTCGCCAGAACACCACGCCTCCAACAGGGCTTCGGCATGCGGCAGGAGTCTTCTCCACGTCGGCCATACAGCCACGTTGCCCAGCGGGTCGCCCTGGAGCATGTCGCACATCCGAGCCGCAGCTCGGTCGCGGGCCTTTGTGATCAGGGAATCGGTGCGGTGCGGGTCATCCTCCGACGGTGTGCGGGCCACTGTCTGGACGAGGCGGTGGACGCCGAGCGTCGAGCGGTCGAGGGTGATCATGTTGTAGTTGGCCAGGAGGGCCAGGAGCGCGGCCAGGTCGACGGGGTTCTCGGCGAGTGGCGTGAAGAGGTCGCGGGGGATGCCCGTCGGGGCGTACCAGGCGGCGATCCGTAGGAGGTCCACCGCGCGCGGGTCCCGCTCGTGGAGCGCGTCCAACGTGATGCGCCAGATCCGGGCCATCGTCCGTGCGGGGTCCGAGCCCTCGGGGGCGGCGTCCGTCGTGTGCCGCGCGTACGCGCGGAGCATCTCGCGGTACTCCCCGATCGTGATCGAGGTCTGCGCGATGAAGGCGCCCGCCTGCTCCAGGGCGAGGGGCAGGTGGCCCAGCTCGTCGGCCAGCGCGCGGGCCTCTTCCTCTTCGTCGCCATCCGTCAGGCGGGCGAGCAGGTCCAGGGACGCTTCGGCGTCCAGTACGGGGAGTGGGATCGGCTCGCCCGACCAGCCTCCCTTGCAGCGGCTGGTGATCAACTGGCGTCCCGCGTTCCGGAGTTGGCCCGTCACCGCGCGAACGTCCTCCGGCCTCTCCACGTTGTCGAAGACCAGGAGCCAGCCCGGGTGGGTCTGTAGCCAGCCGATGGCCCAGGATGCCGCCTGTGCCGTGGCGAGGGCGGGCGCGCGGTCACCCCTCAGACGTGCCGCGAGCGCCGCCAGGCCCGTGTCGATCAGCTCGGGTGTGTCCGCGGGGATCCACCACACCAGCCGGTACGCGTTCCGGTGGTCGTGGGCGTAGTGCAGTGCCAGCGTCGTCTTGCCGACGCCGCCCAGCCCGTGCAGGGTCTGCGTGATCGTCTGGGAGTCCTCGGAGAGGGCCAGGCCCAGCGCGGCGAGCGCCTCGTCCCGACCGACGAAGATGCGCGACGGAAGGTCGGGGAGGTTATGTATCCCCCTGGGCACCTCGACGTCGTACGCCGTGCGCGGGGGCCCCGTGTCGGACGCCGCGCTGACGTCCTCCAGGACCAGGTCCCCGCCCGCCGCCTTCACCGCCATCGCGAACCCGGGCCGCGCGGCGAGCGACGCCACGGAGACGGCGGTGAGCTGATCGGCCTCGTAGTCCCGCGCCCGGTCGGTCGTGACGACGCCGATCAACCGGCCCCGCGCGAACAGCGCCGCGCCGGACGTCCCCGCCCAACGCGACGTGCCGTCCGGCTTGCTGGGGGCGGCGACCCCGTCCACGTACACCGTGATGCGCTCACCGCCGGACTTCAGCCCGGTCAGCGATTCGACATGCCCCCGGATCTCCTTGGTGTCATGGACCCCGTCCCGCACCTCCGACCGCGGAAACCCGACCGCGAGGCAGCCGAGTCTGCTGTCGGCGACGGCCGGATCGATGCGGCCCCACCGCATCGGGGTGGCACCGGGCGGCAGCGGCGTCCAGGACGCGCCCGTGACGTAGATCAGTGCCGCGTCCTGCTGCGAATCCGGACTCTGCTCCGGCCAGAGCAGCTCGGCCTCGGTCCACTGCTCGTGGCCGTCCGGGCCGAGTCGGCGGACCTCCAGCCGCCCGACGCCCCGGACATTGTGCAGCGCCGTGAGGACGATCCGGTCCACGACCAAGTACCCGGTCCCGGCGCACCTCGCCCCCGGGTTCCAGATCTCCACGACCCGTCGTACGTCCATGACGTGGCCGCCGCCCTACCGGGGGCGCTCCCCCACGTCGTCCCCGACCTGCGCGTCCTCACCCGTCTCCGAGTCGACCGGCTGCAACGTCACCTTGAGCCGGTTCACCGTGCCCTTGGAGCGCGCCGCCTTCGCCTCGTCCGCCATGGCCCCCACCTCTAGCGTGGTTCTGTGCTTCAGCGTAGCGCCGTGTCACAGCAAAGAAGGCTGGTCCGGGGCGAGTTGACCACCTCATGCCGCGCCGCCGACCCGATCCCCGTACTCGATGGACACCGTGAGTCTCGCGCCGAGCGCCGCCGCGTACGAGCGCATCGTCTCCAAGTTGTGGATCTCGCCCCGCTCGACCTGTGAAACCCGTGCCTGTGAGATCCCGACCGCCTCGGCGACGTCCGCCTGTGTCAGGTTCTGCTCTTCGCGGATCTCCCGCAGATGATGCCCGAGGACGTGTGCCTCGGTGGCGGTGCGGGCCGTCTGCTTGCGGCGCTCCGACTCGGCGTCGGACACGTCGGGCGCGTTCTCCCGCATCCGGCGCTTCACCTCTGCCCAGCTGCTGTACTCACCCATCAGACGCCTCCGCCCTCTCCTGCACCGTCCCGTGACGCCAGGTACTCGTCATAGCGCGCCTCGGCCACGGGCATCGCCTCCTGGTACCAGTCCCTCCAGCGTCCGGCCTTTAGAAGGAAATCCTTATATGCTCAGCTCAACGAGTGAATGGGGGCCATTTGTGGGTCAGGGCCCTACTTGACCGTCCGCAGCCCCAACGGCCCCGCGATCTCCTCCGCCATGACCCGGCCCGCTTCCTCCTCCAGGCCGTCCGCCTGGAGGTCCTCGTCCGTGTCCAGGCCGTCCAGGTCTTCCAGGGGCTGGTTCAGGCGGACGTGGGCCACCAGGGACTGGAGGGCTCGGAGGGCGCCGGAGGCTGTGGAGCCCCAGTTGGAGAAGTAGGAGAACTGCCACCACCAGAGGGCTTCCGTGGTGCGGCCCGCGCGGTAGTGGGCCAGGCCGTGGCAGAGGTCCGCGACCACGTCGGCCAGGTCGTCCGAGATGCGGCAGGGCACCGGGGCCTTGCGGGGCTCGTACGGGTCGAAGACCTCGGAGTAGACGTCGATCGGGTCGAGGAGGGACGCGAGGCGTTCGCGGAGGTCGTCGACGTCCTGCTCGGGGCCCAGGTCCGGTTCGTAGCGCTCCTCGGGGACGATGTCCTCGTGCGCGCCCAGGCGGCCGCCCGCCAGGAGGAGCTGGGAGACCTCCAGGAGGAGGAAGGGGACCGCCGAGTCCGGCTCGTCGCCCTTCGCGACCTCCCTGACCGAGACGATGAAGCTCCCGATCTGGTCGGAGATCTGGACGGCGAAGTCGTCCGGGTTGTCGGTCACGGTGTTCAGCGTCGCGTCAGACATCTAGGAGTCGTCTCCCCTCGAAGGCGCGGCCCAGGGTGACCTCGTCCGCGTATTCCAGATCTCCCCCGACAGGGAGTCCGCTGGCCAGGCGGGTGACCTTCAGGCCCATGGGCTTGATCATGCGCGCGAGGTACGTCGCCGTCGCCTCGCCCTCCAGGTTCGGGTCCGTGGCGAGGATGAGCTCCGTCACCGTGCCATCGGCCAGGCGCGCGAGGAGTTCCCGTATGCGCAGGTCGTCCGGGCCGACGCCCTCGATCGGGCTGATCGCGCCGCCCAGGACGTGGTACTTGCCCCGGAACTCGCGGGTCCGCTCGATTGCCACCACGTCCTTCGGTTCCTCGACCACGCAGATCACCGAGGGGTCGCGGCGGGGGTCGCGGCAGATGTTGCAGAGCTCTTCCTGCGCGACATTCCCGCAGGTCGCGCAGAAGCGGACCTTGTCCTTGACCTCGAGGAGGGCATGGGCGAGGCGGCGTACGTCCGTGGGCTCCGTCTGGAGGATGTGGAAGGCGATCCGCTGCGCGCTCTTGGGACCGACGCCGGGCAGCCTGCCCAACTCGTCGATGAGGTCCTGAACCACGCCTTCGTACACGGAACGCCTTTCCCGTAGTGCTGTCGGCAGCTGTCCTGCCGAGGGTGCCGGTCTTCTACGTACCGTAGTTGGCCGGGGGGTTTCTTAGAAGGGAAGCCCCGGGATGCCGCCACCGCCGCCCAGGCCCTGCGCCAGCGGGCCCAGCTTCTCCTGCTGCAGCGCCTGCGCGTTCTCGTTGGCCGCCTGGACCGCCGCGACGACGAGGTCCGCCAGCGTCTCCGTGTCCTCGGGGTCGACCGCCTTCGGGTCGATCACCAGGCCGCGCAGCTCGCCGGAGCCGTTGACCGTCGCCTTCACGAGGCCACCGCCCGCCTGGCCCTCGACCTCCGTGCGGCCCAGTTCCTCCTGCGCCGCCGCGAGGTCCTGCTGCATCTTCTGGGCCTGCTGGAGCAGCTGCTGCATGTTGGGCTGGCCACCACCGGGGATCACGATCAGCTCCCTTTCGTACGGGTCCGTTTGTGCGGGTCCATCTGGCGGGGTTGCCGCCAAGAACGAGCCTACGTGGTCGGCGGGCGGGTCGCCCCAGCACTCTTTCGAGTGAGATCCAGCGTCCTCCTATACCTGATCAAGCAGCTCTTCCAGGCGGAAAAGCCGTGAAACAGGGCTCATGGCCACCCATTGGGCGGTAGGAATTGGGGTCGATACGCGTGATCTCGTTGGAGGAGTGCCGGGTGAGCCAGCCGGAGATGCAGCCCGAGGGGGTGCCCCCCGAGCCCCCCGAGGGGCAGGGTTCTGGGGGCTCGGGGGGCACCCCATCAGGGGCCACCCCATCGGGGGGCGCCCCCTCGCGGGATTTGACCGGGCGTGCCTTTCCCCTCGGTGACTGGGGCGACCCCGCCGGGCGGCTCGACGAGCTCTACCGCTGGGTGGAGCGGGGCGCCCTGAACACCGCCGACTGGTACCTCACCGACCGCGGCAGGAAGCGGCGCGCCGCGCGCCTGCTGCGCGTGGGCGCCGCCCTGGGCGCCGTGGGCGCCGGCGTGCTGCCGCTGCTCGACCTGGCGGGAGCGGGGGCGGGGAGCCAGGGGGCCACCGGTGGCCTCGCCGGATGGGGGTTCGTGTCGCTGCTCCTGGGGGTCGCGTGCGTGGGCTGCGACCGGTTCTTCGGGCTCACGTCCGGGTGGATGCGGGACGTGGCGACCGCGCAGGCCGTGCAGCGGCGACTGCAGGTGCTTCAGTTCGACTGGGCCTCGGAGAGCGTGCGGGAGGTCCTCGGGCCCACGGACGGCACCGCCGGGGAGGCCGCCGAGCGGTGCCTCGGGGTGCTGCGGAAGTTCACCGACGACGTGACGGAGCTCGTGCGCGCGGAGACCTCCGACTGGATGGTGGAGTTCCGGGCCGGGCCCGTGCCGCCCGCCATGCACGCGACGGTGCCGGGCGGGGCGCCGCGCGAGGCACCGGCCTCCCCCGGGCGGTTTCCGCTGCCGCCAGGGGCCCGGCCCAACATGCCCCGGCAGCGGCCCCCCGAGCCCCGGTGACCCGAGCGGCGTTCTACCTGCGCCAGAACAAGTGGTGGGTCACTCCGCTCGGGCTCGGCACGACCTCCAGGTGGTAGCGGTCGGTCAGGTCCTCGGGCGAGTTCCAGAGCCTTACCCCCGCCCCGAGCTTCATCGGCGCCATCGCCACGTGCAGCGTGTCCACCAGGTCCGCCTCCAGGAACTCGCGGACGATCGAGGGACCGCCGCCGAGCCGGACGTCCTTGCCCTGCGCCGCCTCCTTCGCCTGCTCCAGGACCGTGGCCGGGTCCCCGGCGACGAAGTGGAACGTGGTGTCGGAGAGCGTGAAGGAAAGGCGCTCGTGGTGGGTCAGCACGAACACCGGGGTGTGGAACGGGGGCTCGTCGCCCCACCAGCCGCGCCACTCGTGGTCCTGCCACGGCCCGCGCTGAGGGCCGAACTTGTTGCGGCCCATGATCTCGGCGCCGATGTTGTGGCTGAAGTCGCGGGTGAAGTAGTCGTCGAGGCCGCGGGTCCCGCCGTCGTCCGTGCGGTTCGGCCAGCTCGCCGTCGCGCCGGCCCAGGCGGACATCTCCCGGGGGTCGGCGTGGCCGAACGGGCGCTCCAGGCTCTGGCCCTCTCCGGTGCCGAAGCCGTCCTGCGACACCATGAAGTTCTGGACCTTCAGCAGCTGCCGCCGCTTCTGTTTCCGGTTCACGTCGCTCCTCCATCGTCTGTACGTACGCGCGTGCACGCGCGTACGACAGTCAGACCGGGCCGGGCGCCCGAACTCATCGCTAGCTGTAGATGATCATTGAGCCCTGCGCCAGACTCCGTGTCGCCGCCGCGTGCAGTCCCAGCCACACGTGGCGCTCCCGCGCGAAGGGGCTCTCGTCCGGCGGGGGCGGAGCCGCGGGCTCCTCCAGGGACGTGGGGGCCGACGGCGGGGCCGGGGCCAGCGGGGGGTTGGCGGCGTCTATGCCGATCGACGGGGCGACGTACTCCAGCTCCCGCAGCAGCGCCTGCGAGGAGCCCAGCGGGCCGCCGCCCGCGAGGAGCTCGTCGTTGGAGAGCGGGGCCGGGAAGTCCACGGGGACGTACGCCCCCGCGTGGTCGTAGTGCCAGACCAGGTGGGACTGCTGGGCCGTGGCGTCGAACATCTCCAGGAGCTGTTCGTAGTCCCCGCCCAGCTCGTCCACGGGCGTGACCTCGAGGCCGCAGATCTGGAGGAGGTAGGCGCGGCGCAGGAAATGCAGCGCGTCGTAGTCGAAGCCCGCGACCGGGGCGACGTCGCCGGACAGGCCCGGCATGTAGGCGAAGACGGGTACGGGCGGGAGGCCCGCCTCGTGCAGTGCCTTGTCGTAGACGGCGAGCTCTTCCGCGAACGGGTTGTCGGCGCTGTGACACAAGACGTCGACGAGCGGAACCAGCCACAAGTCGCAGGCCAAGAAGGTCTCCTCGGGTCGGGTGGGGGCGGGAACGGTTACGTGCACGTGCGGTTACGGCAGGGACGTGTCCACGACCGCGGGCACACGCCCGCCCACGACCGCGGGGACGCGACCCGGCCCCGCGTGCAGGCAGCGTAGCCGCGCTCCTGTCCCCTAACTGCCCTTGCGCAGGTCCCATATCCATACGCCGCCCACCCACTTTCCGGGACGGCCGAGAAGTGCGTCCACGGTCGCGCGCAGTTCCCCGTCGTTCTGCTGCGGGGCCAGGACGAGGAGGCCCGCCTTCCAGTACTCCAGGTCCTGGCGGACCGCCTCGCGCCAGGCGGGCGTGACCTCGGGGACGCGGCCCGAGGAGCGGACGTCGCGGAGGAGGGTGGAGGTGTTGCGGGGCGAGGGGCCGTAGATGCCGACGCGGTCCGGGCCCCAGGGGCCGTTGAAGTAGCCGCCGGGGATGCGGAAGCCCAGGTCGGCGTCGACCTGCCAGTGCAGGCCCTCCGCGTTGGCGGGGTCGGGGACCGGCACCGGGACGAGGGTCTCGCCCTCGCCCAGATACGTCCGCCAGGTGCCCTGCGCGATGAACGGCGGCACGTCGACCCGGTCCACGGCCTTCAGCGGCGCGGGGAAGATCGGCAGCAGCGCGAGGGCGACGGCCGCCACTCCCGCGAGGCGGTGTGCGCGCCGCGGAGCGCGCAGCAGTTGGGCGAGCGCCAGCGCGAGCAGCATGCCGAGCGCCGGGGCGCACACCATCGCGACCCGCGACTCGATGACGGACTCGAAGAGAGGTCGGCCGGAAAGCACCGCCCACGGCCCCGGCAGGACGATGTCGGTCAGCGGAACGCGGAACTTCGGCCCGAGCGAGAGCAGCGCGGCCCCGAGCACGGTGAACGCCAGCGCCTTGACGACCGTGCGCTCCCAGAGGCGTACGACGATCGCGAAGGCCAGGGCGGCGAGCGGCCAGCCGTAGAAGGCGTTCTGCTCGGTCGGGTTCATGGCGAGGTGGTCGGCGGTCTCGTGGCTGCCGGCGAGCGAGCGCTCCGCGAAGGAGAAGAAGGCGAGCGGGCTGTTGCCCACGTTGTCGCCGTGCAGCACGCTCTTGTAGCTCTGCGGCCCGAAGAACTGCCAGTAGAGGGGGAACGCGACCAGGGGGACCGTGACCGCGAGGGCGATGGCGAGGCCGCGCGCGAGCGGGCGCCAGGCGGCGCGTGCCACGTCGCGGCGCACGGCCGCGTACGCGAGCGCGAAGAGCAGCATGCCGAGCGCCGCCAGGAGGAGCGGCTCCTCGCCGAGGAAGATCTGGTACGTCGTGCAGAGCCCGAGGACGACGCCGTCGCGTACGACGCGCGTGCCCTCGCAGAGCCGCAGTGCCCTCTCGATGATCAGCGGGATCATGAAGAGGACGATGAAGTTCGGGTGGGCGTTGGCGTGGCTGACCATCGGGGGCGCGAACGCGGCGAGGGCCGCGCCGACGGCGGCGGCGCCCCGGTGCGGGACGAGGCGTCTGCGGATCAGCGCGTACCAGCTGACGGCCGTGGCCGCGAGGCCGCCGGTCATCGCCACGTTCAGGGCGACCGCCGGGCCGAGGAGCCAGGTCACGGGGGCGAGCGGCACGGACAGGCCCAGCATGACCGTGTTGGCCATGAGGTTCACGCCGTCCGGCACGTTCTGGAGGGTGGTGAACAGGGGGTTGTTCAGGTGGCGGACGTTGTCCGCCGTCACCGCGAAGAACCACTCCCACTGGTTCTGGTCCTGGAGCGAGTCCGGGATGTAGCGGTGGGCGGGAGCCGTCCAGCGGCTGGAGTAGAGGGTGACCGACAGGGTCAGGAAGAGCAGCGCGACGAGGAGGTCGGCCCGGCGGACCGAACGGGCCTTGAGGGTCGTCAGCTCGGCGAGGACCTTCACGTAGTCGAGGGGCCTGACCTTCGATCCCTCCTGGTGGGACCAGCGCACGGGCACCTCGGCGACGGGCCAGCCCGCCCGCTCGAAGTACTGCAGTATCTCGACGTCGATGCCCCAGCCGTGCAGCCGGGACGCGGTGAACGCCTCACGGGCCCGGTCGCCGTCGAAGAGCTTGAAGCCGCACTGGGTGTCGCGGATTCCGGGGACGGCGACCGACCGTATGAGGAAGTTGCCGGTACGGCCGAGGAGCTCGCGCAGCCGGTGCTGGTGGGTGTCGATCGTCGCGCCGGGGCGGGCGCGGGAGCCGATCGCGGCCGCGTGGCCGTCGGTGAGCGCCTTGTCGAGGTGGTCGAGCTCCTCGATGGGCGCGGCGAGGTCGGCGTCGGTCACCAGGACACGGCGGCCGTACGAGGCGAGGACGCCGAGCCGCAGCGCGTGGCCCTTGCCGCGGTTGCGGCCGCCCCGCAGGAGCTGGACGCGGGGGTCCGCGGCGGACGCCTCCGCGGCGATCTCCGCGGTCCGGTCGGTGGAGCCGTCGTCGACGACGATCAGCTCCCAGGCGCCCCGGTAGGTCGTCTCGAGGTGGTCACGGAGCGCGTCGAGCGTGGGGCCCAGGCGCTGCTCCTCGTTGTAGGCGGGAACGACGACGGACAGGTCCACACTCATGCAGCGGCCAGCCGCTCGATCAGGGACAGGGAGTGCGCGTTGTACTCCCTGACGATCTCGTGGGCCGCCCGCGGATCCTTGCGCACCAGGGCGTCGACGAGCTCGGTGTGCCGGGACCAGAGCAGGCCGCGCAGGTCACCGCCGTTGATGTCGCTCCAGCGGCGGAGGTGGGTGACGGCGCAGACCCAGGACTTCACGCGCAGGCGGTGCAGGAAGTCGGAGAGGTAGGCGTTGCCGAAGAGGGCGCTGAGCTCGCGCCAGAAGCGGAGGTCGTAGCCGATGAGGACGGTCAGGTCGCCCGCGCAGGCGGCGCGGGCGGCTTCCTCGCCGCGGCGGCGTACGGAGAACAGGGCGTCCGCCGTGTCCCTGCGGGCGCCGTGTGCCGTGAGGTCCCGGAAGATGCCGTCGGCGATGAGGGCGCGGGCCTGCAGCATGCCGCGGTAGTCGTCCAGGGTGTGTTCGTGGACGCGGAAGCCGCGGTGCTGGTCGGCGTCCAGGAGGCCCTGCGCGGTGAGGTTCACGAGGGCCTCGCGGACGGGGGTCGCGGAGACGCCGTACTGCTCGGCGATCTCCTTGACCGTGAACTCCTGGCCCGGCTCCAGCCTGCCGGCCAGGACCTCGTCGCGGAGGGCGTCGGCGATCTGCTGACGCAGAGTGCTGCGGATGACGGCGGGGCCGTCGGTGCCGGGCATCTGGATTCCCCCGCGGAGTCTGGCGTGGTCGTCTTGCTTACGAGCACGCCAGACTACGCGGTCGGGGTTCCGGCCCCGGGAGCGCGCACGGCACCCCCACCTGAGCCGTCACCCCAGGTGAGGGGCGCTATACGGTGTGTTCGTCCGCCACTGAAAGCGCCGCGTCCAGAGCCGCGAGACCTTCCTTGGCCTCCGTCTCGGTGATGGTGCAGGCGGGGACCACGTGGGTGCGGTTCATGTTGATGAACGGCCACAGGCCGTGCTTCTTCGCGGCGGCGCCGAACGCGGCCATGGGGGCGTTCGCCTCGCCGGTGGCGTTGTAGGTCACGAGCGGCTCGCGCGTCTCCCGGTCCTTCACGAGTTCCAGGGCCCAGAACATGCCGACGCCGCGCACCTCGCCGACGGACGGGTGGCGCTCGGCGAGCTCGCGCAGGCCCGGCTCGATGAGCCGGGCGCCGAGGTTCGCCGCGTGGTCGACGATGCCCTCCTCCGCCATGACGTTGATCGTGGCGACGGCGGCGGCGCAGGCCAGCGGGTGCCCGGAGTACGTGAGGCCGCCCGGGTAGGGGCGCTTGGCGAAGGTCTCCGCGATCTCGCCGGAGATGGCGACGCCGCCGAGCGGTACGTAACCGGAGTTCACGCCCTTCGCGAAGGTCATGAGGTCCGGCGTGACGTCGAACAGGTCCGCGGCGAACCACTCGCCGGTGCGGCCGAAGCCGGCCATGACCTCGTCGAGGATGAAGACGATGCCGTACTTGTCGCAGAGCGCGCGGACGCCGGCGAGGTAGCCGGGCGGGGGGATCATGATGCCGGCGGTGCCGGGGATCGTCTCCAGGATGATCGCGGCGACGGTCTGCGGGCCCTCGTAGACGATCGTGTCCTCCAGGTGCTGGAGGGCGCGCTCGCACTCCTGCGCCTCCGTCTCCGCGTAGAAGCGGGAGCGGTAGAGGAACGGCGCCCAGAAGCGGACGACGCCCGCCGTGCCGGTGTCGGAGGCCCAGCGGCGCGGGTCGCCGGTGAGGTTGATGGCCTGGTGGGTGCCGCCGTGGTACGAGCGGTAGGCCGAGAGCACCTTGGGGCGGCCCGTGTGCAGGCGGGCCATCCGGGTGGCGTGCTCGACCGCGTCGGCGCCGGCGTTCGTGAAGAAGATCTTGTCCAGGTCGCCGGGGGTCCGCTCGGCGATGAGGCGTGCGGCCTCGGAGCGGGCTTCCACGGCGAAGGCGGGGGCGAACGTCGTCATCGTCGCCGCCTGCTCCTGGATGGCGGCGACGACTTTCGGGTGCTGGTACCCGATGTTGGTGTAGACGAGGCCGCTGGTGAAGTCGAGGTAGCGGTTTCCGTCGTAGTCCCAGAAGTAGGCGCCCTCGGCACCGGCGATGGCCGGCGGGTCGATGAGCTCCTGCGCGGACCAGGAGTGGAAGACGTGTGCGCGGTCCGCGGCCTTCACGGCGGCGCCGACCTGGGGATTCGGCTGAGGGGTCATGGGGCCGAGGGTAGATGTCCACGGAGTGGACGGGACATGGGCGTCTTGTCTCACGTGACGTGTGGAACCCGACAGAGTGTCGCGTGGCGGGGCGGCTTCCCCGCCTCCGTTCGTGCGGGGCCACACGGGGCTCGCTCCCCCGGGGGGGCGGTGGCTTTTCGGCCGCGGGCCGGTGGGGGCTGGTCGCGCAGTTCCCCGCGCCCCTGGGTCACCCGGGGCTCGGGTGCCGTGTTGCCCGGGTGCGGGCCGGTGGGGGCTGATCGCGCAGTTCCCCGCGCCCCTTGGGTGGGACTCCTGGGCGCCTCCCCAGAGGCCAGGTCCGTCGGGGGCGGTCGGACGGGGGGCTGTGGGGGGACTGCCTAGGGGCGCGGGGAACTGCGCGAGCGGCCGCATTCGGGCCGCGCGGAAGAACAGACCGCGTCCGAGCAAGCACGGGCGGCCCGCACGGGAAGGGTGGCCTCAGTCGTCGTCCGTGTCGGGGACGACCTTCGCCCTCGGCGTGCCCCCCGCGCAGCGAATCTCGTACGGGAGGTCGGACTGCTCGTCGTCGTCGCCCGGCTCCGCCTCCAGGCGAGCCACCGCCGCAGGCCCACGCTCCACGTCGTCGTCGATGTGGAACCCGTCCGCCGGGCTCCAGGAGACGAGGCGGACCGTACCGTCGGCCCGGCACTCCACCGTCGCGGAGCCACCGGTGAAGCGGACCGTGGAGCGGTCGGCGGAGGGCGCCGAGGAGGGGGGCGGCGTCTGCGTCGAGGAGGGGGACGAGGGCGAGGAAGGGGGCGGGATCGTCGGCGTAGGGCGTGACGTGGGGGGTGACGAAAACGCCGTCAAGGCTCTCCGTACCGCCGCCTCGTCCAACGGACGACTGTGCGCCGCACCCCCCGCCCCATCAGCACTCGCCAACTGCCAAGCGCCAAGCGCCCCCGCAGCCGTCCCCACGGCAACCCACGCCGCCGTCACGACCGCGTTCCGCCACTTCCTCATCCCGCCACTGTGCCGCATCGTTTCCTAACGTCCGGTTAAGACCCCGCCAAGGCGCGCACCCCGGCCCTGACTACGGTGGTTGTATGGCGCATCTTCTCGTCGTCGAGGACGACCCCCAGCTCCGCGGCGCGCTCGTGCGGGCCCTGCGCGACAAGGGGCACGCCGTGGCGACCGCGCCGAGCGGCATGGCGGGTCTGGACGCGGCGGTGACCAGCAGGCCCGACCTGGTCGTGCTCGACCTGGGGCTGCCCGACGTCGACGGGGCGCAGGTACTGCGCATGCTGCGTGCCGTCAGCGACGTCCCCGTCATCGTGGCGACGGCGCGGGACGACGAACCCGAGATGGTCACCGTCCTGGAGGCCGGCGCGGACGACTACATCGTCAAGCCGTTCGGCGCCGCCCAACTCGACGCGAGGATCAAGGCCGTACTGCGCCGGCTCGGCGTGACCGAGACCGAGGAGCCGTTGCGCGTGGGCGGCCTCTCCGTCGACCCCGCCTCCCGCGAGGTCACCCTCGACGAGGCCGCCGTCGACCTGACCCCCCGCGAGTTCGACCTCCTCGCCTACCTCGCCCGCCGCCCCGGCCAGGTCGTCTCGCGCCGCGAACTCCTCGCCGAGGTCTGGCAACAGCCCCTGGGCGGCGCCGACAAGACCGTCGACGTCCATCTGTCCTGGCTCCGCCGCAAGCTCGGCGAGACGGCCCAGCGCCCCCGTTACCTGCACACCGTCCGCACGGTCGGCGTCAAACTCGCGGCACCCGGCGAACAGGACCCCTCCTGATGCGCCGCAGCCTCCTCCTCCTGACGGCCGCCACCACCGCCCTCGTCCTCACCGCGCTCCTCGTCCCCCTCACCCTCCTCACCCGGAGCCACGCGGCCGACCGCGCCACGGCCGAGGCGACCGCCCGCGCCCAGTGGGTCGCCCACGCCCTCGGCCCGGCCCTGGCGACCGCCGACGAGCGGGAGACGGCCGAGCAGACGGTGGAGAGCGTCAACGGGAAGGACCTGCCCAGCACGTCGCTCATCCTCGCCGACGGCCGGGTCGTCGGACCCCGCCTCGGACACGGGTCCGCCGTCACGGACCCGGTGCGCCTCGCCCGTACCGGCCGCGCCTTCACCTACGAGACCAGCTCGGGCGGCCGCCTCGTCCTGGTCCCCGTGCAGGGCGCCAAGGACGGCACGGCCGTCGTCCAAGTGACTCTCAGCGAGCGGCAGTTGTACGCGGGCACGCTCGCGTCCTGGCTCGTGCTGGCCGGCATCGGCGTCGGCCTCGTGCTCCTGGGTCTCCTGCTCGCCGACCGGCTCGGCGCGCGCCTGGTCGGTGCGACGCGCCGCCTCGCCCGTACCGCGGACCGGCTGGCCGCCGGCGACCTGACGGCCCGCGCCGAGCCGGAGGGCCCGCCCGAGCTGCGCCTGATCGCGGGCGAGCTGAACCGTCTCGCCGCCCGTATCGACGAGCTCCTCACCGCCGAGCGCGAGAACGCCGCCGACCTCGCGCACCGGCTGCGCACCCCCGTGGCCGCCCTGCGCCTGGACGCGGAGACCCTCCGCGATCCGGACGAGGCACACCGCATCGCCGCGGACGTCTCGGCTCTGGAGCGCAGCGTCGACGACGTGATCCGCAAGGCGCGGCGTCCCCTGCGCGAGGCTCCGCGCGCGGACCTGGCGGCGGTGGCGCGCGAACGTACGTCGTTCTGGGCGCCGTTGGCGGAGGACCAGAACCGGGCCGTGCGGACCACGACGCCGGACGACGGCAAGGTCCCCGCCCCCGCACCCGTCTCCGTGCCCGTCCCGGTGCCCGCGGACGAACTCGCCGCCGCCCTCGACGCGCTGATCGGCAACGTCCTGGACCACACCCCGCACGGCACGGCGTTCTCCCTCACGGTCCGCCGCACATCAGACGGGCAGGCGGAGCTGACCGTCGCCGACGAGGGGCCCGGTTTCCCCGACCCCGGGGCCGCCCCCGACCGCGGCACGAGCGGCGCGGGCTCCACGGGCCTCGGCCTGGACATCGCGCGCCGCACGGCGGAGGAGGCGGGCGGCACGTTCGAGACGGCGACGGCCACGCCCCGGGGCTCCGGCGCCCGCGTCACCCTGACCTTTCCCCTCACGCCCCCGCGCGAGCACCCCGCGGGAACGCCGTCCGTACCGCCCGGGCCCACTTGTTGATGCCCAGCTCGGGCCTGACCGCGGCGTACCCCCCGCAGTACTTGGTGAAGTCCGCCGCCCGCACCCCGAACCGGTGCAGCACGCGGTCGGCCTCCGTCAGATGCCCCTTGGTCTTGGTCTCCACCAGGACGAGTCCGCTGTCGGCGGCGGCGCTGCGTCCCGTCACCGTGTCCCGCACGACGAGCCCCGCGTCGCAGGTGACGCGCTGCCCGTCGGCGACGAACGTGGCCCGTTGGTAGTCGGTGACGAGCGAGGGGGTGAGGCCGTCCGGCGCCTCGATGCCGTACGAACCGCGGAGCACGCCCGCGAGGAACCCGAGCCGCACCCCGTCGAGGGCGTGATCGTCGCCTTCGAGCCGCTGCCGGTGCTTGACGGTCTCGCCGCGTCCGCTCTTCAGCTTGATCTCGAACTGCCGCTCGCCGCTGTCCCGGTAGACGCGCTCCCGTATGCGGTAGCGGAGGCGCCGGCCCTGGCGGTGGTCGTGGAAGGTGCCCAGGTCGGGGGTGTCGTAGTACGTCGAGTGGTAGCGGAACCAGCGTTTGCCGCCGACGCTGAGCGCCCGGAAGGGGCCGCCGGCCCTGCGTGGATCGGTGAGCAGGGCGGCGAGGTCCTCGAAGATCTCGACCGGTACGAGGTAGCTGTTGTCGAAGCGGGCGAGCAGCTCCGCCCTTGCGTTGACCTCGTCCAGCGCGATGGGGTGCGCGGCGGTGGCGGCGCGGCCGATGGCGCGTACGGCGGGGTTCACACGGTCTCCTTCGGGTGGCTGGGGGCGATCGTGCGGGACCGGGTCGTGCGTCGTCGTACCGTCAACTCCCGGGACACCGCGGAAGGTTCCGGCTGACGGAAACGTACTTCCAGGACCATGAGGTCGCGTACGTAATCGACTTCCTGGACGGTCCACCCGAGCGGCTCCCCGAGCCGCCGCGCGAGCTCCGCCCGCAGGGACTCCTCCTCGCGGTGGACGGAGTCCAGCGTGACGACGGCCCGCCGGTCGCGAGCGAAGAGGCGGGGGTGGTCGGCGCCGTACATCACGACGAGCAGGACACCGGCGAGGAGCGCCGCCACGGGCAGTCCGAGCGCGGGCAGACCGCAGAGGAGACCGAGTACGAGGGTGATGAAGTAGTACGCGACTTCCTGGTGCTGCAGCGCGTCGGAGCGCAGCCGCACGATCGAGAGCACGCCGAAGAGCCCGAACCCGAGAGCGAGCCCGCCGTCACCGCCGACGGTCCCGAGCCCGGCGACGATCGCGAACAGCGCGACGTTCAGGGCGAGATAGGCGGGGACGAGCTCGCGCCTCCGGTGCCGCGGATAGAACACGCCGAAGGTCAACAGGGCGACGGCGGCCAGGTCGAGCCCCAGGTGGGCGCAGAGGGTCAGTGTGCTGTCCATGGCAAGGACGCTAGGGAGCGGCGGGTTAAGGGCGCCCCTGGCGGACGTTAACGAACTAGCCCCCGCGCGACCCATGCCGATTGATTGACAGCATGCTGTCATTAGGACAGCATGCTTACAGAAGCGCAAGGCACGCCACTCGCTTTCTCGGAGGCTCGTATGTCCCCCACGTCCCGCAAGCCCGTGCACCTCGCCCTCTACGACACGTTCGCCGACTGGGAGACCGGCCACGCCACGGCCTGGCTCGCCCGCTTCGGCTACGAGGTCCGTACGGTCGCCGCGTCGGCCGAACCCGTCGTCTCCATCGGCGGCCTGCGCGTCCAGCCCGACCTCTCCCTCCCCGAACTGCGCCCCGAGGACAGCTCCTTGCTGATCCTGCCGGGCGCGGACCTGTGGGACACGAGCGACGACCTCGCCCCGTTCGCCCGCACGGCCCGCGCGTTCCTGGACGCGGGCGTCCCTGTCGGCGCGATCTGCGGAGCCACGGCGGGCCTCGCCCGCGAGGGCCTGCTCGACGACCGCGCCCACACGAGCGCGGCGTCGATGTACCTGACCGCCACCGGCTACAAGGGCGGCGAGAGATACGTCGAGACGGACGCGGTGACCGACGGCGACCTGATCACGGCGGGCCCCACGGAGCCGGTCGCGTTCGCCCGCGAGATCTTCGGCCGCCTCGGCGACGTGCTCGACGGCGAGAAGCTCGACGCGTGGTACCGCCTCTTCCACGACTCGGACCCGGCGGCGTACGAGACGCTGAACTCGTGAGCGACGACGCACAGATGCCCACGCCCGCTTCCCCTTCCCCCTCACCCTCCCCCGCCCCCTCCCACCAGGACCTGCTGACCCGCACGGCCCTGACGGTCTTCCGCCTCAACGGCCGGTTCCTCACCGCGTCCGAGGGACTGGCCGGGCCCGCGGGGCTCACCGCGGCCTGGTGGCAGGTGCTCGGCGCGGTGCTGCGCGAGCCGCTGCCGGTCGCGGGCATCGCCCGCACGATGGGCATCACCCGCCAGAGCGTGCAGCGGGTGGCGGACCTCCTCGTCCGCAAGGGCCTCGCCCAATACACCCCGAACCCGGCCCACCGCCGCGCCAAACTGCTCCGCCCGACGGACGAGGGCCGGGCGGCCGTCTCCCGCATCGACCCGGGCCACGCGGAACTGGCGGACCGCTTGGCGGCCGCGCTCGGCGAGGCGGAGTTCGCGGAGACGGCACGGGTGCTGGAACGCCTTGCCACGGTCCTGGACGACGTCGTCGACGCGGACCGGCGATCCGCCGCCGCCGATCCCGATCTCTGAACACCCGCACCACCAGCGCCCTATTGCCTCCCCGCCGTGTCAACGGTCAGTAGACTCCTCACCCTGTTGCACACCAGTGGGGGAGGTCGGTGCGGCGATGGAGAAGCTCGTGCCTGGGGATCCGCAGCGGATCGGCGCGTACCGTCTGTTGGCGCGGCTCGGGGCCGGGGGCATGGGGCACGTGTACCTCGCTCGGTCCGAGCGTGGTCGCACGGTCGCCGTGAAGCTCGTTCGGCAGGAGCTCGCCGAGCAGGAGGAGTTCCGGAACCGGTTCCGGCAGGAGGTGCAGGCCGCCCGGCAGGTCGGCGGCGCCTGGACCGCGCCGGTCCTGGACGCCGACACCGAGGCCGCCATCCCGTGGCTCGCCACCGGTTACGTCGCCGGGCCCTCGCTGCAGAGCGTCGTCTCGCACGATCACGGGCCGTTGCCCGAGCGGTCCGTCAACATCCTCGGCGCCGGGCTCGCGCACGCCCTCAAGGACATCCACGCCGCCGGCATGGTCCACCGTGACCTCAAGCCGAGCAATGTCCTCGTCACCATCGACGGGCCCCGCGTCATCGACTTCGGGATCGCGCGAGCGCTGGAGACCGTCACCGACGGCGGTCTCACCCGTACCGGCGCGCTCGTCGGGTCGCCCGGCTTCATGGCCCCCGAACAGGTGCGGGGGGATCGGATCACTCCTGCCTGTGACGTCTTCTGTCTCGGGTCCGTGCTCGCCTACGCCGCCTCCGGCGCCCTGCCCTTCGGAACCGCCAACAGCGGCGTGCACGCGCTGATGTTCCGCATCGCGCAGGAGGAGCCGGATCTGGCGGCGCTTCCCGAAGGGCTCGCGGAGCTGATCGCCGCCTGCCTTCGCAAGGAACCGGGCGACCGGCCCTCCCTCGACGAGGTCCTTGAGCGTACGGGGGCCGCCGACGCCCTGGGGGACGGGCACACCCTCGATCCCTGGCTCCCGGGAGCCCTCGTCGCCCAACTGGGACGCCACGCCGTCCAGTTGCTGGAGACCGAGGATCCCGAGGACGACGCGGAGAGTGCTGAGGGTGCGGGGAGTACTGGGAGTGGTAGGAGTGCTGGGGGTGCCGGCGACGGCTCCGTCGGTGCGGCGCAGGACGCCACTCCTCCCCCGCCCGGCAAGCCCGGCACCGCTCCCCTCGACCACCTGCCCACCATGGTCTCCGGGCAGGCCCCTTCCACGCCTCCGCCCAGCGTCCCGGTGTACGGATATCCGCAGCACGTCCCGGCGCAGCCACCCCAGCACCCCGCCTACGGCTACCCCCACCAGGCCGCCCCGCCCGGCTTTGGCCCCACTCCCCCGTACGGGCCCGTCCCGCCGCCCGAGCCCGCGCGGCGCAGCGGGCGGTCCACCGCCGCGCTCATCGTCGTCGCCCTGATAGTGGCTCTCGGAGCGGGCGGCACCGTCTACGCCGTCATGAACGGCGACGGCACCGACGACAAGACGCGCGACGACTCCGCCAACGGGAACAGCGCCAGCAGCGCGCCCAAGACTCCGGACTCCGCCTCGCCGACGCCCGAGCCGAGCACGCCCGGCCCGTCGGCGTCCGGCACCGGCGAAGGCGCCGTCCCGGACAAGTACCTCGGCACCTGGTCCGGCGGCCTCGACACCAAAGACGGTCACAGCACCCGCGAACTCACCATCCAGCAGGGCGAGGAGGGCGACACCGTGCTGTCCGTGACGGCCGACGGACCCGCCGCCGGGGGCGGCACCTATCACTGCGTCTTCCAGGGCAAACTCGTCTCCGCGTCCGGCGAGCGGCTGCGCATCGGACCCACCGAGATCACCGTCGGCGAGCCCATGGTGTCCTGCACGCCCGGCGACCCGAGCGTCATCACCATCCTCGGCAACGGCAAGCTGCGGCGCGCCAACACGGACGGCAGCGGCGAGTTGACGTACGACAAGGGGAACTGAGCGCCCTTAAGGCATACGGGCGGGGGAACTGAAGCCCCGTAAGACGTACGGCGGGGGAACTGAATCCTCCGCGAACAGTCGTCGACCAGACGGCGAAGCCCGCGCCCCCGGCCCGCCCGCGCCGCCTACCGTCACCGCCCATGGACTGGTTGAGCGCCGAGAACACCATCGCCGTGCTCACGGCTGTCCTCGGGCTCGCCGCCACGGTCGGCGCGCTCTGGTACGAGCGGCGCGTCCCTCGGCGCAAACGGATCGGCTACCGGGTGCAGCTGGACACCGCCATAGGCGACAACGTGCGGACGGGCGGCGCCAACGCCCGCCTCGGCCTGTTCGACGAGACCCCCGAGATGTCCGACGCCACGCTCGTCCTGCTGCGCGTCGAGAACGACGGCTCCCAAGCCGTCTCCGACGCCGACTACAGCGGGCGCGCGCTGCACGGACTCACCGCCGTCTTCACGGGACGCACCGTCCGCGGCCTCGCCGTCACCGCGCCGTCCGGCGACGACCACCTGATGGAGCACTTCACCGCCGCGGCCGGGCTGCGGTACGAGGGCAGCACCCTGCACATCCCGCGCGTCCCGCTCAACAGGGGACAGCACTACAAGCTGCTCGTCCTGCTCACCGGCGGGCCCGTCGGCGGCGAGGTCACCCTGTCCGGCGGCATCCAGGCCGGTGACGTACAGCCCAACCGCTCCACCACCCTCGACGACAAGCCGCCGCTGCTGTCCCGGCCCGCACAGCTCCTGACCGTCCTGCTCACCCTGTCCGTCGTCACCCTGGCCTCGATCATCGTGCTCCGCGAGGACGACCCGCCGCCGCCCATCGAGTGCGCGGCCGGTGAGCTGACGGTGCTCGGTTCGACGGCGTTCGCGCCGGTCGTCGAGGAGCTCGCCGACAAGTACGAGGACGACTGCCCCGGTTCCGACATCACGGTCAGCGCCCACGGCAGCGCGGCGGGCGTGCGCGAACTGGACGACGCGGGGCGGAAGTACGGGCGGGCGGGGGGCGGCAAAGGGGCGCCTCCTCTTCTCGCCTTCTCCGACGGGCCGAAGTCCGACGGCCTGCCCCGGCTCGCCGAGACCCGCGTCGCCGTCTCCGTCTTCGCCCTCGTCCTCAACGACCGCGTACCGCTGCGGAACCTGACCCTGCCGCAGGTGCGCCGCCTCTACCGCGGCGACGTCCGCAACTGGAAGGAGCTCGGCGGGCCCGACCTGCCGGTCGTCCTGGTCAGCCGCGGTTCGAGCTCCGGGACCCGCGACACGCTCCAGCGGCGCGTCCTCGGCGGCACCTTCGAGATCAAGGCGTCGTCCAACGACTGCCTCGCCCAGGACGACCGGTCCGTCCCCGTCACCCGCTGCGAACTCGACTCCACCGACCAGGTCCTCGACGCCGTCGGCCGCATCCCCGGCGCCATCGGCTACAGCGAACTCCGCGCCGCCTCCGGCCTGAAAGGCCTGCACCGCCTCGACCTGGAGGGCCACGCCCCCTCGACCGACCAGCTCCTGAAGACCGGCTACCCCTACCGCGAGATCGAGTACGCCTACACCTACGGCCTGCCGCCCGCCGACTCCCTCGCCGCGGGGTTCCTCGCCTACGCGCGCGGCACCGGCCTCGACGTCATCCGCACCCACGGCCATCTGCCGTGCGCGACCCCGGAGGGCCTGCGCGTCTGCGGCGACGACTCACGGCCCGGCTGACGGGGGCAGGAGCGGTAGCGGGGGAAGTTGCCGGTGTCGACGGACCAGGCACCCATCTGGACGGTGTCACCGAACTTGTAGTGGCGCGGGGCGTCCGCGTACCGCGGTTCGCCGGCGGACGTGTCGGGGCCGGAGTGCACGGTGATGGTGCCGTCACGGGGGTCGACGATCACATAGACGGGTACGCCCATGCGGGGGTAGTCGCGGAGTTTGGTGACGTGGTCGTTACCCGGGTTCGAGGGGGAGACGACTTCGACAGCGGCGGAGACGTCGGGGGCGAAGGTGGCGAAGTCCTCGGTCTGCCGGTCCCAGGCCTCGGTCGTCAGAATCAGCAGGTCAGCCGTCCGGCCCAGGCCCAGGTCGGGACGGTGAACCCGTGTTCCGGGGAGGGCGACTGCGTCGCGATCCTGGTTCTCGACCTGCAGGCCGATCTGCATCACGATCCGACCGCGCGGATTGGAGGGGGACATCATGTGGACGGTGATCTCCTGATCCGTGATGTCTGCCCGCACCCGCTCACCCCGGTTCTCCGCCAAGGCTGCGCACTCATCGGCCTACTCCTCGCTCGGGCATGTCGGAGATGCCCTCCCACGGTAACGCCGCTGGCTGTCATGCCCGCCAGTCTTCCGGGCATGACGAAGGGGTGGGTCGCACTCCAGCGCGACCCACCCCTTCGAGTGAGCTACCCGTCGTCTCGCGACGACGGCTCAGACGAACGAGTTGATCTCGATCGTCTCCGTGCGGCCCGGGCCCACGCCGATCGCGGAGATCGGCGCGCCGGACATCTCCTCCAGCGCCTTCACGTAACCCTGCGCGTTCTTCGGCAGGTCGGAGAAGGTCTGCGCCTTGGTGATGTCCTCGGACCAGCCCGGCAGCATCTCGTAGATCGGCTTCGCGTGGTGGAAGTCGGTCTGGTTGTACGGGAGCTCCTCGACGCGCTTGCCGTCGATCTCGTACGCCACGCAGACCGGGATCTGCTCCCAGCCGGTGAGGACGTCGAGCTTCGTGAGGAAGAAGTCCGTCAGGCCGTTGACGCGCGTCGCGTAGCGGGCGATCGGGGCGTCGAACCAGCCGCAGCGGCGGTCACGGCCCGTGGTGACACCGCGCTCGCCGCCGATGCGGCGCAGGTCCTCGCCGTCCTGGTCGAACAGCTCGGTCGGGAAGGGGCCCGCGCCGACGCGGGTCGTGTACGCCTTCAGGATGCCGATGACCCGGCTGATCTTCGTCGGGCCGACGCCCGTACCCGTGCAGGCGCCGCCCGCGGTCGGGTTCGAGGAGGTGACGAAGGGGTACGTGCCGTGGTCCACGTCCAGGAGCGTGCCCTGGCCGCCCTCGAACAGGACGACTTTGTCGTCGTCGAGCGCGTTGTTCAGGATCAGCGTGGTGTCGGCGACGTACTGCTTGATGTTCTCGCCGTGCTCCAGGAGCGTCTCGACGATCTGCTCCGCCTCGATCGCGCGGCGGTTGAACACCTTCGTCAGGAGCTGGTTCTTCTGCTCCAGGGCCGCTTCGACCTTCTGCTGCAGAATCGACTCGTCATAGAGGTCCTGCACGCGGATGCCGGTGCGGTTGATCTTGTCGGCGTAGGTCGGGCCGATGCCGCGGCCCGTCGTGCCGATCTTCCGCTTGCCGAGGAAACGCTCGCCGACCTTGTCGACCGTCACGTTGTACGGCGTGATGATGTGCGCGTTTCCGCTGATCAGCAGCTTCGACGTGTCGACGCCGCGCTCGTTCAGACCGCTCAGCTCGGAGAGCAGGACCGACGGGTCGACGACGACTCCGTTGCCGATGACGGGCACGCAGTCCGGGGAGAGAATCCCGGAAGGGAGGAGATGCAGCGCGTACTTCTGGTCGCCTACGACGACCGTGTGGCCGGCGTTGTTGCCGCCCTGGTAGCGCACTACATAGTCCACGGAGCCACCGAGCAGGTCAGTGGCCTTTCCCTTGCCTTCGTCACCCCACTGAGCACCGAGCAGCACAAGTGCGGGCACAGGCGTACACCCCTTCCGGGCGGGGCATGTCCAAGGTCTGGGGCCGTAGCCGCCGTATGGGTGTGCCTTGGATGCTGCCCCGGAATAGACGAAGCCCCTGGCGCAATAGCGCAAGGGGCTCTTGCACAAAGATGCTACCCGAGGTCTCAAAGAACGGCTAAAAGAAAGGGCGCACGTTGTCGGCTCGCGACCAGCTCCTAGTCGTCATCGACCCGGTCGCCCGGCGCACGGACGGTGAGTCGGTGCGGATCGCGAAGGACGTGCTCGGTGCGGGTGCGGCGGTCCGTCTCTGCCTGCCGGACGGGCCCGAGGACTTCACGAAAGCGCTGGCCAGGAGGGGTACGCGGCGGCTCGTGGTGGTCGGGGACGACCGGGCGCTGCTGCGGGCGGTGGGGGTGCTGCACCGGGAGCGGGACCTCGCCGGGTGCGCGCTTTCCGTCGTCCCCGTGGGCGCCGCGCAGACGCTGACGCTGACGCGCGGGCTCGGGGTGCCGGCGGGGGCCGTGGCCGCGGCGCGGGCGGTCCTCGAGGGCGCCGAACGGAGACTCGACCTGCTGGTGGACGACAGTGACGGGGTCGTGGTCGGTGATCTTCGGATTCCGCCGGTGGGCAGGGGCCGGGTGGGGGTTGATGACGTGGATGCCGTCTCCTCGGCTGTGGGCGCGGGGTCCTCTCGGGTGGTCGCCGGGAGGGTGGGGGGCACGGCGGAGGGGCATGCGTGGTTCCGCTCTTGCCAGTCGTTCGTACGCACGCTCGCGGCGCGTCCCGCCCGGCCCTCTCGGACCGCGCCGCCGGCCCGGCTCCGGATCGAGGCGGACGGGGTCACGCTCGTGGGCCTCGACCAGCCCGTCGAGGGCGTTCGCGTCACCGCGGGAGGCGGTGGGCTGGCCCGTGTGGAGGTCCGTCCGTCGCCGTCGGCGGGGGCGGATGCTTCGCCGGTACGGGTGCGGGCGCGGACGGTGACTGTTTCGGGGGCGGATTTTCGGTACCGGGCGGACTCGGTGGTGGCGGGGCCTGTGCGGACTCGTACGTGGACGGTGCGGGCTCGGGCCTGGGGGCTTACGTTGCCTCGGTGAGGGTTCTGGCGGGGCGCCTTGGGGGGCCTTAAGGGGGGGGCGCCTTGGGCTGGGTTTCTGCGCCTGGCGTTCGGTGGGGGGCGGGGCCGCGGGGGTATGTGCGTACTCGCCATCCCTGCGTCAGGGTCGGATGTTTCCGGGCGTCCTCGTTTGCTCTGTGCTCCGTGCGCACATACCCCCACGTCCCCTCGCGTCTCGTACGCGGGTGCGGCGGCGGGGCGGGGCGGGATGCGGGCTCAGGGGGTTACCAGGAGGTGTTCGTAGCCTCGGATCACGAAGTTTTGGGGGGTGGGCGGGGGTGTCGCCAGGGTGAGGGTGGGGGCCTGGCGGAGCAGGGCGTGGAGGGATGCCGTCAGTTCCATGCGGGCCAGGGGCGCGCCGATGCAGTAGTGGATGCCCGCGCTGAAGGAGATGTGCGGGTTGTCGCGGCGGGACAGGTTCAGTGCGGTGGGGGCGTCGAAGACCGTTGGGTCGTGGTTGGCGGAGCCGAAGAGGAGTGCCAGCTCCGCGCCGCGCGGGATCGTCACGCCGCCGATCTCGATGTCGTCGAGGACCCAGCGCTCGAAGAGCTGGAGCGGGGTGTCGTACCGCATCAGTTCCTCGACCGCCGTGGGGGCGAGTCCGGCCGGGTCGGCCCGCAGCGCGGCCAGCTGTGCCGGGTTGCGGAACAGCGCGTACCAGCCGTTGACCGTGGCGTTCACCGTCGCCTCGTGGCCCGCGTCGAGGAGCAGCACGCACGTGGAGATCATCTCCTGCTCGCTGAGCGACTCCCCGTCCTCGTACGCCGCGATCAGGGACGAGATCAGGTCCTCGCCCGGTTTGTTGCGGCGGGCCGTTATCAGTTCGTGTAGGTATGCGGTGAATTCGCGGCTGGCGCGGACCGCTTGTGCCGCCGTCTCCTCGGAGGGGTTCAGCTCGTACATTCCGCAGATCGCCGCCGACCAGGGGCGCAGCAGGGCCCGGTCGCTCTCGGGAATGCCCAGCATCTGGGCGATGACCGCCACCGGCAGCGGTTCGGCCACGCGGGCCTTCAGGTCGCCGCCGCCGGCCGTCAGGAAGTCGCTTACGAGGTCTTCCGCCAACTGGGTTATGTACGGGTGGAGTTGGGCGATGGTTCGGGGGGTGAACGCCTTGGAGACCAGGCGGCGGATGCGGGTGTGGGTGGGAGCCTCCAGGTCGAGCATGCCGTTGTCGTTGAGGGTGTGGAACGGCTCGTGCTCGGGCGGCGGGGGCGTGCGGCCGAACTCCTCGTGCGTGAAGCGGTGCAGGTACGTGCGGCCCAGGCGCCGGTCACGGAGGAGGGCCGCCACGTCCGCGTGGTGCGGGATCAGCCACTGGCCGGTGGGCTCGTAGTAGTGGGCGCGGCCCGCCTCGCGCAGGCGTGCGTACGCCGGGTAGGGGTCGGCCAGGAACTCCGGTGACGAGGGGGCGAAGACCTCGGAGGCTACGTCCATGGACGGACGCTAGTCCCGTTCAGCCCGGCGTGACCAGCCTCGCCTCGTACGCGAACACCGCCGCCTGCGTGCGGTCCCGCAGCCCCAGCTTCACCAGGACCCGGCTGACGTGCGTCTTGATGGTCGACTCGGCGACCACGAGCCGGGAGGCGATCTCCGCGTTCGACAGGCCCTGCGCGATGAGGACGAGGACCTCCGTCTCGCGCTCGGTGAGCTCCCCGTACTGCTGCGCCTGGACCGTCGCCGAGAGCCGCGGCGTCTCCGCGAGCTTCGAGAACTCCGTGATCAGACGGCGCGTCACGGTCGGCGCGAGCAGTGCCTCGCCGGACGCCACCACCCTTACGCCGTCCGCGAGTTGGCGTGCCGACGCGTCCTTGAGGAGGAAGCCGGAGGCGCCCGCGCGGAGCGCCTGGTAGACGTACTCGTCGAGGTCGAAGGTGGTCAGGACGAGCACCTTCGAGTTGCCCTCGGACGCGATGATCTCGCGGGTCGCCTCGATGCCGTTCAGCTCGGGCATGCGGATGTCCATCAGGACGACGTCGGGGGCGAGTTCACGGACGCGCTCGACCGCCTCGCGTCCGTTGACGGCCTCGCCGATGACCTCGATGTCGGGCATGGCGTTCAGGAGGACGGAGAAGCCCTCGCGCACCATCATCTGGTCGTCGGCGATCAGCACCTTGATCGTCATGCGTCATCTCCCGCCGGGTCCATGCGGTCCGCGAGCGGCACCGGCAGGAAGACCGTGACCTCGTAGCCGCCGTCGGCGGCCGGTTCCGCCGTCATCTCGCCGTTCAGCATCGTCACGCGCTCCCGCATGCCGGTGATGCCGTGGCCCGCGCCCGGTGAGGGCTTGACCAGGCCGGTCGCCGGGCCGTTCACGACGCGCAGGCCCAGGCCGCCGAGGACGTAGCCGACCTCGACGCGCGCGGCGGCGCCGGGCGCGTGGCGCAGGCTGTTGCTCAGCGCCTCCTGCACGATGCGGTACGCGGAGAGCTCCACGCCCTGCGGGAGTTCCCTGACCGCTCCGGTGATCACCTTGTCGACGGTCAGGCCGGCGTCGCGGACGTTGTCCAGGAGCCGGTCGAGGTCGGCGAGCGTGGGCTGCGGGGCGTCCGGCGCCTCGTAGTCCTCCGCCCGTACGACGCCGAGGACGCGGCGCAGTTCGGTGAGCGCGGACACCGCGTTCTCGCGGATCGTCACGAACGCCTGCTCCAGCTCGGGCGGCGGGTTCTCCACGCGGTAGGGCGCGGCCTCGGCCTGGATGGCGACGACGGACATGTGGTGGGCGACCACGTCGTGCAGCTCGCGGGCGATGTTCGTGCGCTCCTCGAGCAGCGTGCGCTTGTCGCGCTCGATGGCGGTGACGGTGCGCTGCACGGTGACCTCGCGCTGCGCCTCGCGGCGCACGTGCACCACGGTGGTGACCAGGAGTGCGAGCGCCGAGAAGAACAGCATCATCGGGGCGTCGGAGGCGCCGGGCGACCCGAGCCACACCTCCGTGACGAGGCTGTACGCCGCCGTGGCGAGCCACATCCACAGGGCGGTGCGCGGGCCGGTCCTGGCCGCGACGACGACCATCACCACGATGTGCGCGAAGAACGCGGCGGGCGTCCACGGCCAGCCGTCGTACGTGTTGCCGAGCACCGCGGTGAACGGGGTCGTGGCGAGCGAGACCCAGAAGGCGCCGACCGGCCTGACCAGGGTCATCAGGACGGCGGCCGCCGGGACGAAGCCGGTGAGGAGGTGCGCGACCTCGTCGGTGCCGAGGCCCACGTTGTACGCGATGGTCAGGGTGAAGAGGGCCGCGGCGCCCACCAGGGCGTGCGGGGTCCACACGGCGTACCCGCGTATCCGTTGCGGGAGGAGGCGGGCCAGGCGGCCCTCCGTCGCCGCGGGCGGCAGCAGCCGGTAGGCGAAGGCGTCGTGGAACAGCGCCTCGCGCAGGCCGCCGAAGGCCTCCCGCACGAGGTGGTACTCGGGGCTCTTCCGGCCTCTGGCCTTGAGCTGCTCAGTCGTATCGGTCACGTCTACGAAGGTAAGGGCAGGCGGCAGACGGGTCGTCCACAGCAAGACGGGTTCCGCGGGGTCCGTCGCAGGTACTACTCGGCGGCCCTACGGGGTGCCGCGGCCCGACGGGCGCACCACGCCCGTCTCGTACGCGTACACCGCGGCCTGCGTGCGGTCGCGCAGGCCCAGCTTCACCAGGATGCGGCCGACGTGCGTCTTCACGGTCTGCTCGGCGACCACGAGCCGGGAGGCGATCTCCGCGTTCGACAGGCCCTGCGCGATCAGGGCGAGGACCTCCGTCTCGCGTCCGGTCAGCTCGCCGACCCGCGGCTTGAGCGGGCCGCGCGTCCCGCCGTCCATGCGGGAGAACTCCGCGATGAGGCGCCGGGTGATCCCCGGCGCGAGCAGCGCGTCCCCGGCCGCCACGACACGGACCGCCTCGGCGAGCTGGTCCGCCGACGCGTCCTTGAGCAGAAACCCGGAGGCGCCCGCGCGCAGCGCCTCGTACACGTACTCGTCGAGGTCGAAGGTGGTGAGGACCAGGACGCGCACGTCGGGCTGGGCCGCCGTGATGCGGCGGGTCGCCTCGATGCCGCTCAGCTCGGGCATGCGGATGTCCATGAGGACCACGTCCGGCACGAGCCCGGCGACCTTGGCGACCGCGTCCGCGCCGTCGACGGCCTGGCCGATCACCTCGATGTCCGGCTCGGCGTTGAGCAGGACGGAGAAGCCCTGCCTGACCATGATCTGGTCGTCGGCGATCAGGACCTTGATCGTCATGGCGTGGTCTCTCCGTCGGTCGGTGTCATGGATGTGGGTGTGGGTGTGGTCGTGTACGGCAGGAAGGCCGATACCTCGTAGCCGCCGTCCTGGGTGGGGCCCGTGGCGAGGTCGCCGCCCAGCATCGCCGTCCGCTCCCGCATGCCGAGCAGCCCGTGGCCCGCGCCGGGCGACGGCGGCGCGGCGGTGCGCGCGCCGGAGTCGGTGACCCGGACGTGGAGCCCGGGCCGCGCGTACGTGAGGTCGATCCGCACCGTCGAGCCCGGCGCGTGCCGGATCGCGTTGCTGAGCGCCTCCTGCACGATGCGGTACGCCGACAGGTCGACGCCTGGCGACAGCGGCCGCGGCTCCCCCGCGCTCTCGCGGCGCACGGTGAGCCCGGCCGCGCGCGCGTTGTCGAGGAGGACGTCCAGACGGTCCAGGGTGGGCAGCGGGGCCTGCGGGGCGGCCTCCGGGTCCCCGGGGTTCTCCGAGCGCAGGACGCCGAGGACGCGGCGCAGCTCGGTGAGGGCTTCGAGGGCGTTCTCCCTGATGCCCGCGAGGTTCTCCCTGAGCTCGTCGGGCGGGTCCTCGACCAGGTGCGGGGCGACCTGCGCCTGGATGGAGATGACGGACATGTGGTGGGCGACCACGTCGTGCAGTTCGCGGGCGATGCGGCTGCGCTCCTCGAGGAGGGTGCGGCGGGCCCGCTCCTCGGCGGTGATGGTCTCCTGCTCGACGAGCCGGGTGCGGACCTCGCGGCGGCCGCGCAGGAGGGTGCCGACGAGGGTGACGGCGCCGAACACGAGGGCCGCGAGGGGCACCGTCGTGTCGTACGGGCCGGGGTTGCTCGTCTGTTGCAGCAGGAGCGGGACGCCGACGCTCAGCCCGCACGCCGCCCAGGCGGCCCTGGCCGGCAGCCGCAGCGCGAGCAGCAGCGTCACCGTGGCGTGTGCGAAGAGTGCGGGCGGGCCCCACGGCCAGGGTTGGGGGCCCTGGTCGGACGGCACTGCCACCAGGGCGGCGCCCTGGACGGACGGCACCGTCGTCAGGGCGGCGGCGGTCGTGTTCATGGCGAGGGACAGCCACCACGCGGGCACCGGCCGCACCAGCGCGAGGAGCAGCGCGGCGGCCTGCAGCAGCGCCATCAGCGTGCCGACGGTGTGCCCGAGGTGGTAGCGCTGCGACAGCTGGTCGAGGTTGCCGACGGTCGTGGTGACGGTGACGCCGACGACCACGACGTGCGGGAACCAGCGCAGCAGCCGGGGCTGCCGGAACGGCGGCAGCGGCATGCGCGCCGCCGTCCCCAGATCGCGGCGCAAGACCTTCAGCCCCGCCACGACCGCCCGGTCGAACCGCTCCCCGTCACCGCTGCCGCGGTCCGCCTCTTTCACAAGATCAACCCTAGGCACGCCGCACCCCCTCCGCCGCCACGCCCCCGACCCCACGCCGCGCCTGCCCACCGGGGGCCGGCGCCTGCCCACCGGGGGTCCCGCCCCGGGCGCCCCTCTCGTACGTGCGGAACGCCGACCGGCATACCGCGAGTCCGAGTCCGAAGGCCGGGAGCCAGGCGACGCGGGCCAGTACCCAGCTCGGGCCGTCCGGCGCCGTGTGCAGGCCGGGCAGCGGGGTTCCGGCGAGCAGGCCGAGCGCGGTGACCGCCATCAGGGCGGTCTGGTGCCAGAGGAATATCGTCATCGCGGACAGGTTCACGAGGGCGACCGCCGCCCAGGCCGCGGGCCTGCGCAGCCACCGGCCCAGGGGCTCCCGCAGCAGCACCGCGAGGCCGCACTGGGCGAGGCCGAAGGTGGCGGCCGCCAGGGTCGGCGGGTCCAGGTTCGACACCGTCCCGCCCGGCACGCCGACCATCGCGGCCGGGTAGCCGGCCCACAGGACGAGGCCCGCGGTGGCCGCCGCGCCGCCCACGAGCAGCACCCGTCCCGCCGTCCGCGTCAGCTCGCCCCGCGACCAGGCGGCGCCCAGGGTGTACGGCACGAGCCAGCCCGCCGCCACGTTCACCCAGCCCAGCCACGCGGGGCCGCCGAAGCCGAACCGCACGAGGTCCACGTGGAGAACGACGGCCAGCGGCCACAGCGGGTTGAGCCGCCGCACCAGCGGGGTGGCGGCGGTGAGCGCCGCGAAGACCAGCAGGAACCACAGGGGCGAGAGCGCCAGCTCGACCAGCGTGTGGACGGTGGCCAGGTCCGCGCCGGACAGGAGCAGGCCCGCGGTGACGGCGGTCCACAGCGCGAGTACGGCGGCGACCGGCCTGAAGAGGCGGCCGATCCTGGCGGCGAGCCACGCGCGGTATCCGGTGCCGCGCTCGCGGGCCGCCGCGTACCCCTTCGCCGCCACGTATCCGCCCACCAGGAAGAACACGGCCAGCGTCTGGAAGACCCAGGAGATCGGCGCGAGCCACGGCATGCCGCTCAGCGGGCTCGCCGTGTGCAGCGTGCCGCCGTCCGGGACCAGGGCGGTGACCAGCCAGTGGCCGCCCACCACGCCGAGGATGGCGAGGGCCCGCAGCGCGTCGAGGGCACGGTCCCTGCCGGGTGGTGTGGCGGCGTCCACGCGCCGGACGAGGGCGGAAAGGCGGTGGGCGGAAAGGCGGTGCTCACGCATGAGTGACCTCCGGTGCGTCGCCTCGCACGATCCGTGCGAGATTGCCGAGCGGGACCGAGCCCGGCTTCAGGTAGTCGCTGTGGCCGCCGTCGCCCGCCGCGAAGACGCGGGCGCCGTACTCCGCGGAGACCGGGTCGGTGCCGAAGCCGACGGTCGTGCCGAAGAGGTCGGCGCTGGTGTGCGGCACGTCGGCGATCCAGTCGTCGGAGCCGCGCCCCGCCCAGATCCGGGCCCGTGTGTGCAGGTCGGCGGCCTTGTCGACGCCGGTGCCCGGGCTGCCGTAGAGCGCGATGTCGGCGACGTACAGGCCGCGCGGGTCCGCCGCGGCACTGGCGCACACCACCGAGCCGTACGAGTGGCAGAGCAGGGACACACGCGCGTGGGCGTTGATCGCGTGGAGTCCGCCGACGAAGGAGCGCAGGGCGGGCGCCGCGGCGTCCGCGCGGCCCGTGGTGAGGACGGCGGGGCTGACGGTGCCCGGCGTCTCGTATCCGAGCCAGGCCACGACGGCCGTGCGCGGGGCGGGCCCGGCCTGCCGGTCGAGCTCCGCGCGCAGGGCCAGGGCGCCGGAGCGCAGCCTGTCGTACGAGTCGAGGGACGTGTCCGAGCCCGGTACGAGGACGGCGACGCGGTCCGCGTCCGCCAGGTCGCCGAACACCTCGGCGGTGCGGCCGGTGCCGCGCCCGTCGAAGGCGAGGAACGTGCGGTGCGGGGAGGCCATGGCGCGCAGGGTCGCGGCCCGCTCCTTCGCGCCGTACCCCTCGGCCAGGGCCGCCGCCCGGCTGGCGTTGGCCCGGTTCGCCGTGTACGCGCCGGGGAGCGTGGCCGCCGTGACGCGGCCGAGGGAGGCGGGGGCGGGGGCCGGGATCTCCGGGCGGGCGGCGCCCGACAGCGGGATCACCACGGCGGCGGCGACGCCGACGGCCAACAGGGTGCGGCGCAGCCGTCCGGCCCGGAACCTCATCACGTCCTACCCTTCCGCTTCTTCGCGGGCCGGGGTTCCGACTCGCGCTCACGGAAAGGAAGTTATGGATCAGGCTCTGTAGCTCACATCACGCTGGGGTATACAGCCGCGCGTAGCTCTCAGGTATTACGGGTATCCCGGGGCCCCACGGGCCTCCACCATCCCACGGGCCCCCACCATCCCACGGGCGCCCACCGACGGTCGTCAGAAGGCCAGTTGCGCGATCTCCTCCGCGACGACCGCGCACGCGTCGGCCGCCGGGTCGATCAACGGGAAGTGCCCCACGTCCTCGAGGAGCGTCAGGCCCACGACCTCGCCCGCCCTGGCCGCCGCGTCGGCGTACGCCTCGGACACGGCCTGCGGCACGACGATGTCGGTGCGTCCCTGCACGACCGTCGTGGCGATGCCGGAGGGCAGCAGCGCGGCCGGGTCGGCGTACGGCAGCCGCTCCTCGAAGCGGGCCGCGCCGCCCAGGAGTTGCGCGGACGCGCCCCCGCAGACCTCCAGCGCCTCCGCGGTACGGAAGTCGGCGATCGGCGCCAGCGCGACGACACCGCGCAGCGGGGCGGGCCTGCCGGTGCGCCAGGGAGCGTCGGCGGGCAGCAGGTGCCGTGCGGCCACCCACAGCGCGAGGTGGCCGCCGGCGGAGTGCCCGGTCACCACGGTGCGGCGCGGATCGGCGGAGGGCAGCGCGTCCCGTACGAGCGCGGGGAGCGTGTCGAACGCGGCGGCCACGTCGTCGAAGGTCTCCGGCCAGCGCCCGGCGACGGGGCCGGTGCCGCCCTGGGCGGGGATCGGGCTGCCCCTGCGGTACTCGACGTTGGCCACCGCGAAGCCGCGGCGGGCCAGGAAGTCGGCGAAGGGGGTGACGTGCTGCCGGTCGTAGGGCGCGCGCCAGGCGCCGCCGTGCAGGACGACGACGAGGGGGGCCGGGCGCGGGGTGTCGCCCCTGGGGGCGTAGAGGTCCACGACCTGGTCGGGGTGGTCGCCGTACGCGACGGTGGCGTCCGGCTCCACGGCGGGATGCGAGAAGGCGGCTTCGGCCTCGGCGGCATCGCGGGCCACGGCGGCGTCGTCCGGCATGCGGCAACCTCTCCACAGCAGTGCGGCTGGCGTTCGGCCCCCGCTCTCCCGGCGCACGGGAAAGCGGGGGCAAGATCCGCCGGACGCTATCAGGCCAGCGTGCGGGCGAGTACACGAGCCGCCCGCTCGGCGTCGCCGAAGGAGACGTACAGCGGCGTGAATCCGAACCGCAGCACGTCCGGGGCGCGGAAGTCGCCCACAACGCCCTGCTCGATCAGGCGCCGCATCACGTCACCCGCACCCTCGCAGCGCAGCGCGACCTGGCTGCCGCGCTCGGCGTGCGCGGCCGGGGTGAGGGACTCGACGCGGCCCGTCGGCACGTACGCCCCGACGCACCGCAGGAAGAAGTCCGTCAGGGCCAGGGACTTGGCGCGGACCGCGTCGATGGAGACGCCGTCCCAGGCGTCGAGGGACGCTTCCAGGGCGAGCATCGACAGGATGTCCGGCGTGCCGACGCGGCCGCGCAACGCACCGTCCGCCGCCGCGAACTCGGGGCGCATGCCGAAGGGTTCGGCGTGCGAGTTCCAGCCGGGCAGCGGTGAGTCGAAGCGGGGCTGGAGGGCTTCGCGTACGTAGAGGTAGGCGGGGGAGCCCGGGCCGCCGTTCAGGTACTTGTAGGTGCAGCCCACCGCGAGGTCCACGCCGTGTTCGTCCAGGCCGACGGGGAGGGCGCCCGCCGTGTGGCACAGGTCCCAGACGACGAGCGCGCCCGCCGCGTGGACGGCCGCCGTGAGGCCGGGCAGGTCGTGCAGGCGGCCGGTGCGGTAGTCGGCGTGGTTGAGCAGGACGGCGGCGGTGCGGTCGCCGAGGACGCCGGGGACGTCGCCGGGCGCCACGGGGATCAGACGGCATCCGGTGAGGCGGGCCGCCGACTCCGCGATGTACCCGTCCGTGGGGAACGTCGTGGCGTCAACGACGATCTCGTCGCGCCCCTCGGAAGGGTTGCCGGAGGCCCGCGCGATACGGACCGCGGCCACCAGCGCCTTGAACACGTTGACGCTGGTGGAGTCGCCGACGACGATCTGGCCCCGGGCGGCGCCGACGAGCGGCGCGATGCGGTCGCCGATGCGCTCCGGCGCGGTCCACCAGCCGCTCTCGTCCCAGGAGCGGATGCGGAGTCTGCCCCACTCGTGGGTCATCACCTCGGCGAGGCGGCCCGGCACGTTCGCGGGCAGGGCGCCCAGCGAGTTGCCGTCCAGGTACACCGTCTCGTCGAGGACGAACTCCTTGCGCTTCGCGGCGAGTTCGTCTCTGGCGTCCAGGGCCTCGGCCTCGGATCTGAGGTCCTCGCGCGGGAGGTCTTCGCGCGGGAGGTCTTCGCGCGGGTCAGACATGGCTCCTCGCAGTCCACAGCTCGGGGAACACGTTCTTCGTGGCGCGCTTCTCCAGCCAGGCGACGCCCGCCGAGCCGCCCGTGCCCGTCTTGGAGCCCATGGCGCGGCGGGTGGCGACGAGGTGGTCGTTGCGCCAGCGCCAGACCAGCTCGCCGACGTCCGTGAGCGTCTCGCCGAGACGGGCCAGATCGGCGCTCTCGTCACCGGAGTAGAGCTCGGTCCAGACGGCCTCGACCTCGGGCGACGGCTCGTAGCGCTTGGAGAGGTCGCGATTGAGGACGGACGCCGGTATCGCGTAGCCGCGGCGGGCGAGGAGGCCGAGCACCTCGTCGTACAGGCTCGGCTCCTGGAGGGCCTTCTCCAGCTCCGCGTGGACGCGGGGCGCCCCGCGGTGCGGGACGAGCATGGACGCGGACTTGTCGCCGAGCAGGAACTCCATGCGGCGGTACATCGCGGACTGGAAGCCGGATCCCTCGCCGAGCGCGCCGCGGTACGAGTTGAACTGGGCGGGGGTGAGCTGGGCGAGCGGACGCCAGGATGCGTTCAGGGCCTCCAGCTCGCGCAGGCTGCGCTTGAGCGCGGCCACCGCCACGGGGATGTCGTCGCGGCGCAGGGCGTGCGCCGCGGTCTCCCACTCGTGGACGATCACCGTGAACCACAGCTCCATGACCTGGGTGGTGACCAGGAAGACCATCTCGCCGGGGTCGTCCGAGCGCAGGTGCTGGAGGTGGGTGAGGACGTCCGCCTGCACGTAGTCCTCGTACGGGGTGGTGCCTGCGAAGTCGAGGTTCGGGCTCTCCGCCTCGTTGGCCTCGGTGGACGCCGCGCGCTCCTCGGGGGATGCCTCTTGCGTCTCTGGGGACATCACTGTCTCCTCGATACGTACTCCGGGTAGCGGTCCGCCCCTGCCGTTACCGACACGGGGGCCCCGGTCCCCACGGGAATCTTCTGCAACTTTCCCCGAATCGGCAAGGCATGCCCTCGCGTGACAGCAGCTAAGCCGTTACGCCACTTTCCTCCGCGCCCGCGTGTCCGCGGCGCCGCTCCCGGCAGGCGCGCAGATGGGCGGCGTTCCCGCAGCCGCGGACCGAGTGCCAGACGCCGCTGTTGTTGCGCGAGCGGTCGTAGAACGCGGCGGAACAGGCCGTGTTGCGGCAGATCTTCAGGCGGCGCCAGGTGCCGGACGCCTGGGCGAGAAGGCCCTCGGCGAGCACCGCGGACGCCAGCCAGCGCGCGCCCGCGCCCTCCGGCTCCAGGGTGAGGGTGCCGTCGCCCGCGAGCCCGACGACGACCGGCGCGGAGGTGAAGCGCACCGCGCCGCCGCCGCAGTCGCCCGCGGCGAGCGCGCGCCGCACCTGGTCGCGCAGGCAGCGCAGCTTGGACAGGTCCTCCGCCGACAGGGACAGGCGTACGTCACCGCGCCCCGTCTCGGCCGCCCAGCCGCGCACGACGGGGTCGGCCCACTCCTGGGCACGGTCGAGCGCCCCGTCGGCGAGCAGGTCGACGGAGTCGGGGCGGTCGGCGGGCGCGGTGTTCAGGAGGTCCTGGACAAGGGCGAGGCCGCCGGGCGCGGGGGTCAGGCCGAGGCGCTCGGTCGCGGGCCAGTTCATGCCCTTCACGGTACTAGCCTCTCGGCCACCGTCCCCGAAAGACATGAGCTAAATACTTACAGTGCTGTCATGGGCGTACGATGCCCGCATGGATGCCACGGAAACCACCACCTCGCGTGCCGCCCGACTCCTCGGCCGCCCCTTCGACATCAACGGCCTCAGCCTGCGCAACCGCATCGCCATGGCCCCCATGACCCGCGAGTTCTCCCCGGACGGCGTGCCCGGCGCCGATGTGGCCGAGTACTACGCGCGCCGCGCCGCGGGCGGTGTCGGCCTGATCGTCACCGAGGGCACGTACGTCGACCACGACTCGGCCGGCAGCAGCCACCGCGTCCCGCGCTTCCACGGCGAGGCCGCGCTCGCGGGCTGGCAGCGCGTCGCCGAGGCCGTGCACACGGCGGGCGGCAAGATCGTCCCGCAGCTGTGGCACGTCGGCACGGACCGCGACGAGGGCCAGGGCCCGGTCCCCTCCGCGCCGTCCGCGGGCCCCTCCGGACTCGGCCTCGACGGCAACGCCAAGGGGCACACGATGACGGGCGCCGACATCGACGACGTGATCCAGGCCTTCGCGGACAGTGCGGCCGCCGCCGAGCGCATCGGCTTCGACGGGGTCGAACTGCACGGCGCGCACGGCTACTTGATCGACCAGTTCCTCTGGAGCCGCACCAACCGACGCACCGACGGCTACGGCGGCGACCTCGCGTCCCGCACCCGGTTCGCCGCGGAGATCGTCGAGGCGGTGCGCGCGGCGGTCTCCCCTTCGTTCCCCGTGATCTTCCGGCTCTCCCAGTGGAAGGCGTACGCGTTCGACGCGAGGCTCGCCACGGACCCGGCGGAACTGGAGGCGCTGCTCGCCCCGCTCGCGGCCGCGGGCGTCGACGCGTTCCACGCCTCCACGCGCCGCTACTGGCTCCCGGAGTTCGACGGCGACGACCTGAACCTCGCGGGCTGGGTCAAGAAGCTCACCGGCAAGGCCACGCTGTCGGTCGGCTCGGTCGGCCTCGACAAGGAGTTCATCGGCCCGCAGGGCTTCGCCAAAAAGACCGCGTCGACCGGCATCGACCTGCTCCTCGACCGCATGGAGCGCGATGAGTTCGACGTCATCGCGGTGGGCCGCTCGCTGATCGCGGACCCGGAGTGGGCGAACAAGGCCCTCACGGACCGCCTCGGGGAGGCGATCCCGTACGACGCGGGGATGCTGCGCAGCCTGAGCTGACTCCTCCCGCGGGCCCGCGGTGGCTGATCGCGCAGTTCCCCGCGCCCCTAAAAACGAGACCTCTCCCCTCCCCTTGAAGGCTGAGCGGCGCCGGGGAGGGTTTCAGCCCGTCCGGCGATTGAGGACGAGGCCGTTCAGGCCGATGAGGGGGTCCGGGGGCGGCGCCCCCGAGGGTGGGGGTCCGGGGGCATCGCCCCCGTGACGGCAGCCCCGGACCCCGCTCACGTCAGCCGAGCGTCTTCGCCGCGGTCTCGGACGAGTCGCGAAGGAAGCCCGCGCAGCGCTCGTACTCCTCCTGCTCGCCGATCGACTGCGCGGCCCGCGCCAGGGCGTGCAGCGCGCGCAGGAAGCCGCGGTTGGGCTCGTGCTCCCACGGCACCGGGCCGTGGCCCTTCCAGCCGCTGCGGCGCAGGGAGTCGAGGCCCCGGTGGTAACCCGTGCGGGCGTACGCGTACGACTCGACGACGCTGCCCCGCTCGTACGCCTCGTCGGCGAGCTGGGCCCAGGCGAGCGAGGACGTCGGGTACTTCGCGGCGACGTCGGCGGGTGCCGCGCCGTTCGCGAGCAGCTCGCGCGGCTCGGGGTCGTCGGGCAGGTGGGTCGGGGGCGGTCCCCCGAGCAGATCCTTGTGAATGGCCATGGGTCCAAGTCTGCGGCATGCCGTATCGGCGAAGGCCCCGGGTGTCACAGCGAAGGCCCCGGGTCTCACCGCGCAGGCCCCGGACCGGCACGGCGAAGGCCCCGGGTCACCGGCCCGGGGCCTTCGCACGCGCGGAACGCGGGTTACTTCAGCTTCGTACCCGTGGAGCGCAGGTTCCCGCACGCCTCGGTGACCCGCTTGGCCATGCCCGCCTCGGCGGCCTTGCCCCAGGTGCGCGGGTCGTACGTCTTCTTCGAGCCGACCTCGCCGTCGACCTTCAGGACGCCGTCGTAGTTGCGGAACATGTGGTCCGCGACCGGACGCGTGAACGCGTACTGCGTGTCCGTGTCGAGGTTCATCTTCACGACGCCGTTCTCCAGCGCCGTGGCGATCTCCTCGGCGGTCGAGCCGGAGCCGCCGTGGAACACGAAGTCGAAGGGCGACTGCTTGCCGTACTTCGCGCCGACACCCTCCTGGAGGTCCTTGAGGAGCTCGGGGCGCAGGACGACGTTGCCCGGCTTGTAGACACCGTGGACATTGCCGAAGGACGCGGCGAGCAGGTAGCGCCCCTTCTCGCCGAGACCGAGGGCCTCCGCCGTACGCAGCGCGTCGTCGACCGTCGTGTACAGCTCGTCGTTGATCTCGTGCGTGACGCCGTCCTCCTCACCGCCGGTCGGGGTGATCTCGACCTCGAGGATGATCTTCGCGGCGGCGGCCTTGGCGAGCAGCTCCTGGCCGATGGCCAGGTTGTCGGCGAGGGTCTCGGCGGAACCGTCCCACATGTGGGACTGGAACAGCGGGTTCCGGCCGGCCTTGACGCGCTCGGCGGAGACGTCGATCAGCGGGCGGACGTACGTGTCCAGCTTGTCCTTGGGGCAGTGGTCCGTGTGCAGCGCGATCGTGACGTCGTACTTCGCGGCGACGATGTGCGCGAACTCGGCGAGCGCGACCGCGCCGGTCACCATGTCCTTGTTGTGCTGGCCGCCCAGGAACTCCGCGCCACCGGTGGAGATCTGGATGATGCCGTCGCTCTCGGCCTCGGCGAAGCCGCGCAGGGCCGCGTGCAGGGTCTGCGAGGACGTCACGTTGATCGCCGGGTAGGCGAACTTGCCTGCCTTCGCCCGGTCGAGCATCTCGGCGTAGACCTCGGGGGTTGCGATGGGCATGTGTCCGCTCCTTGTGATGTGCGGGTGTGTGCTTGGCCCTGACCTGTGGGGGCGACGTCATCGTCGCCCCCATCTTTCCAGACGTGGCCCTCAGTCCAGGCCGAGGTCGTCCTTCGAGTACGCGAAGAGGTAGGGCACGCCCGCTCCCTCGGTGATCTTCTCGCCCGCGCCGGTGGCCCGGTCCACGATCGTGGCGACGCCGACGACCTCGGCGCCCGCCTCGCGGACGGCTTCGACGGCGGTCAGCGGCGAGCCGCCGGTGGTGGAGGTGTCCTCGACGACCAGGACGCGGCGGCCCTTGATGTCGGGGCCCTCGACGCGGCGCTGCATGCCGTGCGCCTTGGCGGCCTTGCGCACGACGAACGCGTCCAGGCGCTTGCCGCGGGCGGCGGACGCGTGCAGCATCGCGCCGGCCACCGGATCGGCGCCCATGGTCAGACCGCCCACGGCGTCGAAGTCCAGGTCGGCGGTGAGGTCCAGCAGGACCTGGCCGACCAGCGGCGCGGCCTCGCCGTCGAGGGTGATCCGGCGGAGGTCGATGTAGTAGTCGGCCTCCAGGCCGGAGGAGAGCGTCACCTTGCCGTGCACGACGGCCTTGTCCTTGATCTGCTGCAGCAGCTCGCCGCGTACGTCAGTCATGCCCAGAAGCTTAAAGGCGTCGCCAGGTCCACGTGGTCGCCGTCTCCAGGGGCTCGATGGGGGTGACCAGGCGCGGGTCGGTGTTGAGGCCGTTGGGCGGGCCCGTCTGCGGCTCCACGCAGACCGCGGCGTCCTGCTCGTCGTAGACGACGACCCACGGCTCGCGGCTCTTGACGTTCACTTCGAGCCGTCCGGGCCAGGTCAGGGTCACGTCGACGCCGTCGGGCATGCCGAAGCAGTCGTCCCAGGGTCCTGGCCGTACGTCGACGCGGCGGCCCGTGGGCAGGTGGTCGTCGCCGCGCTCCTCCTGCCAGGCGGCGTCGAAGTCGATGCGGACGGGCTCGCCGCCGTCCTCGAGGACCCGGTTGAACCAGGGGTGCCAGCCGGCCTGCGCGGGGAACGAGTCGCCGTACGTCTCGACGCCCATGCGGAGCGTCAGGCCGTCCTCGGTGAGCTCCACGATCTGGGTGACGCGGCCCGGGTAGGGCCAGGGGTCGGTCAGGTCGTACGTGAAGGCCGCCTCGGTCTTCGACGTCCGTGCCGTGCGCCACTCGGCGTCGCGCGCGAAGCCGTGGATGGCGTGGGGCGGGGAGTTCAGCGGCATCTGGTGGACGGCGGCGCCGTCGCGGAACCGCCCGTCCGCGATCCGGCCGCACCAGGGCACCATCGGGAAGCAGCCGTACTTCTTCCCCTGGCGCAGCAGCTCGACGCCGCCGACGCGCAGACTTCCGATGCGGCAGCCGTTGCCCGGCTGCACCGTCACTTCCGCGTCGCCCGCGGTGAGGGTCACGTCTTCGGTACTCACAGGGCCGACCCTATGACGTGGAACGTCCGACAGGTCTCAGCGGCGGCGGCGCAGGGCCCTGCCGACGACGATCGCCGAGGCGAGCGCGAGGGCGGCGGCGGGCGCGGCCCAGCGGAGCGTGGCGTTGGCGGCGAGGGACTCGGGGGCGGGCGCCGGTGCGTACCGGCCGCGGGGCGGGGCGTGGTCGACCTCCTCCGCGCTGCGGCCGATCATGGTGCGGCGGGCGTGCGCGGCCTCGGCGGGCGGTACGCCGATGGTCTCCAGGTCCTCGAGATCCTCGATGGTCTCCAGGTCCTCGATGCCGTCCGCGTCGTCCAGGACGTTGGTGTCGTCGAGGCTGATGCCGTCGTCGTCGAGGTCGTCCACGTCGTCGACGCCGTCGAGGTCGTCGTCGGCGTCTGCGTCGCTCAGCGGGTCCAGGGACGGCGGCGGCACCTCCGTCTGGAACACGGTCACCGTGTGGGTCGCGGGCGCCTGCGGCTCCTCGGGCGCCGTGTCGGGCGGCGCCCCCGCTCCGAGCGCCTCGGCGAACCGCTCGATGAGCCGGCGCACCGCGGATTCCACAGCCTGTGGAGAACCCTCCGTGATCCGCCCGTCGGCGGTCGCGCTACCGCCGAACACGAGGTTCGTGCCCTCGGCGGCCGGTTCGAGCCGCACGGTCAGCGTGAACTTCACGGAGCCCGAGCCGCGCACTTCCACGCCCTCGGCCTCCAGCGCGTACGTCCCGTCCTTGCGGGCGTCGGTCCGCGCCGAGCCCCGATAGGTGATGGAGTGCCCGTCGACGCGCACTTTGAGGCGCCCGGAGAGCGGCCCCGCCGTCTCCCCCTCGCCCCCCACGTCGCGCTGGAGCCCGGGCACCGCCCCGGCGACCCTCTCGGGGTCGGCCAGGACCTGCCGGAGCCGCTCTGCAGAAACCGGAACGAACACCTCATGCTCCATGGCAGTTGAGCCTACCCACGTGTCCGCCACCATGTGCGACAGTTCGCCGGTCGGTGTACGTCAGTTCGCGTAACGCGGATGCATCAGGGTGGACGGCGCGAGACCGCGCTGCCGCGTCAGCTCCGCCGCGGGCCCCCCGGCGCGCACCACCGCCGACGCCGCCGCCCTGCGCAGGACCGGGTGAGTCCGCGAGGCCAGCACGAAACCCCAGTCGCGGGGCGCCGTCGGCCCGCCCGCCGTGCGGTCGGGCCCGGGGGCGAACCCGGACTGCCTGCCGCCCACGCGGTACGCCACGGTCCGCAGCCCCGCCGCGCGCAGCGTCGCCTCGACCGTCCAGAAGACACGGGGCCGGGTCGACAGGGGTCCCGCGTGGACGGCGAGGCGGCCGCCGTCGGCGAGGACGCGGGTGGCCAGGCCGTAGAACTCCTGGGAGTACAGCTTCGTGCTGGGCGTGATGCCGGGGTCGGGCAGGTCGGAGATCACCACGTCGTACCGCGCGCGGGTGAGACGCAGCCAGCGGAACGCGTCGGCGTGGATGACGCGGACGCGCGGGTCGCGGTAGGCGTGGGCGTTCAGCTCGCTGAGGGCCGGGTCGTGCCGTGCGAGGTCGACGACGCCCGTGTCGAGCTCGACGACGTCGACGCGGCGCACGCCCGGGTGGCGCAGGACCTCGCGCGCCGCGAGGCCGTCGCCGCCGCCGAGGATCAGCACGCGCGCGTGGGGCCCGCGCATCGCGGGGGCGACGAGACCCCGGTGGTAGCGCGCCTCGTCGCGTCCGCTGATGCGCAGGCGGCCGTCGAGGAAGAGGTCGAGGGAGCCGAGCCGTCCGCCGGTGAGGACGACTTCCTGGACGTCGGTCTGCACGGCGACCCGCACGTCGGTGCCGTACACGGCGCGCCGGGCGGCCCGCTCGAAGTCGTCGACGAGCACGGCGGCGGAGGCGAGCAGGGAGAGGACGACGACGTTCACGGTGAGGAGCACCCAGCGGGCGCGCACGCTCAGGTCCTGCCGGAAGAGGCCGAACACGAGCGCGCCGCCCGCGACGGCGTTGACGGAGCCGGTGAACAGGGCGCCCGTCAGCTGCCCGAACAGCGGCAGGAGCAGGAAGGGGAAGGCGATCCCGCCGACCAGCGCCCCCACGTAGTCCGCGGCGAACAGGTCGGCGACCGCGCCGCCCGCGTCCTGCCTGCGGATGCGCTGGATGAGCACCATGAGGAGCGGCACCTCGGCGCCGATGAGGATGCCGATGGCGAGGGAGAACGCGACGAGCAGGTACCGCGAGCCGCCCGCCCACAGCTCGCCGCGGCCGCCGGACCACGCGAACGCCGCGTAAAGGACCATGGCGCTGCACCCGCCGACCAGCGCGAGCGCCGATTCGAGGAGGCCGAACCAGGCGGACGCGCGGTGCCTGAGCCGCTTGGCGAGCAGCGAGCCGATCCCCATGGCGAAGACCATCACCGAGAGCACGACGGACGCCTGGGTGACCGAGTCACCGATCAAGTACGCGGCGAGGGCGACGAGTTCCAGTTCGTAGACGAGGCCGCAGGCAGCACAGACGAACACGCCCGCAAGGACGAAGAAGCGTCCCGTCCGGGGCGAGACCGGCAGGCGCACCGTCGACTCGATCACGCCTGGAACGCTACGTCACCGCACGCTCACACCGGGTCCCCCACATGAGTGTAAACGGGGGTGCGCACCCCTACCCGTGTGCGGGTCGCGACGAGTTGGCCCTCCTGCGGGTACGCGTGCCACGTACGCCACATCAGGGCCCCTTCGTGCCGCTGCGCGAGGAGCGCGGTGAACGCGTGCGGGCTGCCGGGGAAGACTCCCGCGAGGCCGTGCGGGTGCTCGGCGACGAGAGCGAGCAATTCCTGTGCGCGGCCCGCGAACTGACCGTGCGACAGGGTCTCGACGCGCGCGGCGAATTCGTACTCCCATTCGCCGACGCGCTTGGAGACGCCGAGCGGCAGCGGTGTGCTGCTGCCGGGGATGCAGGCCACCGTTTCGGAACAGCCGCCCCGCTCCTCCTCCAGGAGGACCTGGTGCGAGGCTCCGAGGAGCCTCAACTGCATTCTCGCGTCGTCGAGTTCGAGGTCGAGGGTGGCGAGCGCGGGCAACGGCTCGCGCCCCAGGGCCCAGGCGAGATCCGCGGCGCGCGTGTCGGTATAGCCAGTCTTCAGGGTCGTGAGCATGGGTCGGCTCCGCTAACACGCAATGGAGGTGGGGCCGGCGCACCCGGAAGAGGCTCCGGGCGGTCGGTATGCCGGCTCGTGCCCACGAGAACGTCTTACGGGTTTCCAGATTGCTGTCCGTGAAACCTGCGCCGGTAGAGGAAACCTGCGCCGGTCCGCGAAACCTGTACCGGACGTCCGAGGGCGGTGCTGACGTTTAAGAGGGAATCATGGTCGGCGACACTGCCACTGCACTTTTACCCAACTTCGTGTGGTTTCCATCCCCATGAGGGCTACACAGTTCAACTGTTCAGTACAGCCACACGGCACAACACAGAAACGCCCGGCGGGGTTTGAGCGCCCCGCCGGGCGTTTCCGTGGAACCGGTGGACCAGCTGCCCCGTGTCAGCTGCCTCCGCCGCATCCGCCCCCGCCGCCTCCGCACGAGGAGCCACCGCCCCCGCAGGAGGACCCGCCTCCGCACGAGGAGCCGCCGCCACACGAGGAACCGCCGTCGTGCCCGCCGCCCCCGGCCCACCAGCTGCCGCCGCCCGCCGAACCGGACGCCGCCCCCGAGCCGCTCCACCGCGACCGCCTGGAGCGCCGGCCGCTTCCCCCATAACCGATCGCCGCGGCCAGGGCGAACACGAGCACCGCCACGAAGACGAAAGCCACGATCATGGCCCCCACACTCCTTCCGTTCCCCCGAAGCAGGTCCCCCGTGGGCCGTGCTCCGTGCGTGACAGGGGGATGCCCCTGCTCGCACCGGCGCAAAGCAGAGTTGAGGAACTCCAGAGGTTCGGCGCAGGATGGCGGCCATGACCTCCACTTCCGGGAGCGGGCGCCCGCTGCTCAATCGCCGCCTCGCCGAGTTCGGTACGACGATTTTCGCCGAGATGTCCGCCCTCGCGGTCTCCACGGGCGCGATCAACCTGGGCCAGGGCTTCCCGGACACCGACGGCCCCGAGTCCGTCCGGGAAGCGGCGGTACGGGCGCTGCGCGACGGCCGCGGCAACCAGTACCCGCCGGGGCCCGGCGTCCCGGAGCTCCGCACGGCGATCGCCGAGCACCAACTGGCCCGGTACGCGCTCTCGTACGACCCCGACCGCGAGGTCCTCGTGACGGCGGGCGCCACCGAGGCCATCGCGGCGTCGCTGCTCGCGCTCGTCGAGCCCGGCGACGAGGTCATCGCCCTGGAGCCCTACTACGACTCGTACGCCGCCTCGATCGCCCTCGCGGGCGGCACGCGCGTCCCGGTCACGCTGCGCCCCGATGAGGGCCGCTTCCGCCTGGACCTGGACGAGCTGCGCGACGCGGTCACCGACCGCACCCGTCTGATCCTCCTGAACACCCCGCACAACCCGACCGGCACGGTCCTCACCCGAGCCGAGCTCACGGAGATCGCGCACCTCGCGGTCGAGCGCGACCTCCTCGTCGTCACCGACGAGGTCTACGAGCACCTCGTCTTCGACGACGCCGAGCACATCCCGCTCGCCACGTTCCCCGGCATGCGCGAGCGCACGGTCAGCATCGGCTCCGCGGGCAAGACGTTCTCGTTCACGGGCTGGAAGGTCGGCTGGGTCACCGCGTCGCCCGAGCTGGTCTCCGCGGTCCGCTCGGCGAAGCAGTTCCTCACGTACGTCTCCTCGGGCCCGTTCCAGTACGCGGTGGCCGAAGCGCTCGCCCTGCCCGACTCCTACTTCGACGACTTCCGCGCCGACCTGCGGGCCAAGCGGGACCTGCTGAGCGACGGCCTGACGGCGGCGGGCTTCGACGTCTACCGGCCGGCCGGCACGTACTTCGTCACGACCGACATCACCCCGCTCGGCCTCGGCGGGAGCGACGGCTTCGCCTTCTGCCGGGCGCTGCCGGAGCGGGCCGGCGTCGTCGCCATCCCGAACGCGGTCTTCTACGACCACCGGGACGCGGGCGCGCCGTTCGTACGGTTCGCCTTCTGCAAGAAGACCGCTGTCCTGGAGGAGGCGGTGACGCGGCTCAAGTCCTTGGCGGGCTGACGCCGGGAACGACGACGGAGCCCGGCGGGGATGGTTGCACACCCCCGCCGGGCTCCGTCGCGCGTACGGACCCTCAGGCCTCGTCGCCCTCCGACTTCTCGTCGGCCTCGGCGGAGTCGACCTCGGACTCCAGGCCCAGCTGCTCGACGAGCCAGCGGTCGAACTCGATCGCGGCGCGCACCCAGCTGACGGTCGACGACACGAAGTGCTCCAGCGAGACGCCGGTGCCGATCAGCATCTGGGCCTCGCCGATGAGGCGGACCGTGCCGTCGTCGTGCGTGTGGCTGTAGACCTTCGGCCACAGCGTCCGGCGGTTCCAGTCGTCGATCGACTCGAGAAGCTGCTGCTTCTCCTCGATCTGGTGCGGCCGGTCGTAGAACGTCCGCACCGAGAAGACCTGCTGGTCGCCCTCGCCGCGGAACATGAAGTACGTGCGGAACTCCTCCCACGGCGCCGCGAGGTCACCCTCGTCGTCGACGACGTGCTTGAGCTCCATCTGGTCCAGGAGCTGCTTGACCAGGTCCTGGTCGGGGACGACGGGGCCCGCCGGTCCTGCGCCCTGCTGCGGTTCGGGCTGGCCCCCGAAATTCGGAATCGAGGACGGGTCGATGCTCACGTGCTGTGTCCCTTCGTATGGATGGGCCCATCCTCTCTCAGGATGGGCCCCCGGGGGCAAGCCCGGCTCCTCGCCTGCCGGGTTTCCGCCGTTCGCCGTCTGCGGACAAGCCGTGGCCGGTCGCGCAGTTCCCCGCGCCCCTGAAGGGGCGCTCCCGCAGGGACGCCCCTAGGGGCGCGGGGAACTGCGCGAGGACGGACCACTGCCCGCAGACGGAGAACCGTGCGCCCCGGGCAGACGGGATGCCGTTACAGCGTCTTCCCCGTGGGGGAACCCGTCGCGGGGCCCACGATCAACCCCTCCTCGAAGCGGTCGACCCGCACCGTGTCGCCGTCCTTGACCTCGCCCGCCAGGATCTCCTTGGCGAGCCGGTCGCCGATGGACGTCTGGATGAGGCGCCGCAACGGCCGCGCCCCGTACGCCGGGTCGTTGCCCTCGTCCGCCAGCCAGGCCAGCGCCTCGGGCGTGACGTCCAGCGTGAGCCGCCGCTCCGCGAGCCGCTTGGCGAGGCGGTTGATCTGCAGTTCGGCGATGTGCGCCAGCTCGTCCTTGGTGAGCGCGGAGAAGACGACGAGGTCGTCGAGCCGGTTGAGGAACTCCGGCTTGAACGAGGCCCTCACCACCTCGAGGACCTGCTGCTTCTTCTCCTCCTCCGAGGTGAGCGGCTCGACCAGGTACTGACTGCCCAGGTTGGACGTGAGGACCAGGATCGTGTTGCGGAAGTCGACCGTCCGCCCCTGCCCGTCGGTGAGCCGCCCGTCGTCGAGGACCTGGAGCAGGACGTCGAAGACCTCCGGGTGCGCCTTCTCGACCTCGTCGAGCAGTACGACGCTGTACGGACGCCGCCGGACCGCCTCGGTGAGCTGGCCGCCCTCCTCGTACCCGACGTACCCGGGAGGCGCGCCGACGAGGCGGGCGACGCTGTGCTTCTCGCCGTACTCGCTCATGTCGATGCGGACCATGGCCCGCTCGTCGTCGAAGAGGAAGTCCGCGAGGGCCTTGGCCAGCTCCGTCTTGCCGACGCCGGTCGGGCCGAGGAAGAGGAAGGAGCCCGTGGGCCGGTCGGGGTCGGCGATCCCCGCGCGCGTGCGCCGCACCGCGTCGGAGACGGCCCGTACGGCCTCGCCCTGCCCGATGAGCCGCTTGCCGAGCTCGTCCTCCATGCGCAGCAGCTTCTGCGTCTCGCCCTCCAGGAGCCGCCCGGCGGGAATGCCGGTCCAGGCGCCCACGACGTCGGCGATGTCGTCCGGGCCGACCTCCTCCTTGACCATGGTGTCCTTGGCCTGGGCGGCGGCCTCCTCCTCGGCCTCGGAGGCGGCTTCGAGGTCGCGTTCCAGGGTGGGGATCTCGCCGTAGAGGAGCTTGCTCGCGGTGTCGAAGTCGCCGTCGCGCTGGGCGCGCTCGGCCTGGCCGCGCAGTTCGTCGAGCTTCTCCTTCAGCTCACCGACGCGGTTGAGGGACTGCTTCTCCTTCTCCCAGCGTGCGGTGAGGCCGCGCAGCTCCTCCTCCTTGTCGGCGAGGTCGCGCCGCAGCTTCTCCAGACGCTGCTTGCTCGCGGCGTCCGTCTCCTTGCTGAGCGCGAGCTCCTCCATCTTCAGCCGGTCCACGGCGCGCTGGAGCTCGTCGATCTCGACGGGCGAGGAGTCGATCTCCATGCGGAGCCTGGACGCGGCCTCGTCGACGAGGTCGATGGCCTTGTCGGGCAGGAAGCGCGAGGTGATGTACCGGTCGGAGAGCGTCGCGGCGGCGACGAGCGCGCTGTCGGCGATCTGGACCTTGTGGTGGGCCTCGTACCGGCCCTTGAGCCCGCGGAGGATCGCGATGGAGTCCTCGACGCTCGGCTCGGCGACGAGCACCTGCTGGAAGCGGCGCTCCAGGGCCGGGTCCTTCTCGATCCGCTCGCGGTACTCGTCGAGGGTGGTGGCGCCGACCATGCGCAGCTCACCGCGGGCGAGCATGGGCTTGAGCATGTTGCCCGCGTCCATGGCGGAATCCCCGCCGGCCCCGGCGCCCACGACGGTGTGCAGCTCGTCGATGAAGGTGATGATCTGCCCGTCGCTCTCCTTGATCTCGGAGAGGACGGTCTTGAGGCGCTCCTCGAACTCACCGCGGTACTTCGCGCCGGCGACCATGGCGCCCAGGTCGAGGGAGACGAGCCGCTTGTTCTTCAGCGACTCGGGGACGTCCCCCTTCACGATGCGCTGGGCCAGGCCCTCGACGACGGCGGTCTTGCCGACGCCGGGCTCGCCGATCAGTACGGGGTTGTTCTTCGTACGCCGCGACAGCACCTGCACGACGCGCCGGATCTCCTGGTCCCGCCCGATGACGGGGTCGAGCCTGCCCTCGCGGGCCGCGGCGGTGAAATCGGTGCCGAATTTCTCCAAGGCCTTGTACTGGCCCTCGGGGTCGGGTGTCGTCACCCGGCGCCCTCCCCTGGTCTTCTCGAATGCGTCCAGCAGCTTCCTGCTGCCGGCTCCGTGCTCGGTGAGTACGTCACCCGCCCTGCCGCCCTTGGCAGCGATGCCGATGAGCAGGTGCTCGGTGGAGAGGTAGTCGTCCCCGAGCTCCTTGGCGCGCTGCCCGGCGTCCGCGACGACGGCCAGCAGATCGCGGTCGGGCTGCGGCGGCGCGACAGTGGACCCCGTCACGCTGGGCAGCGCGGCGAGCGCCCGCTCGGTGTCCGCGCGGACGGCGGCCTGGTCGGCGTCGACCGCGGCGAGCAGGTCGACGATGTTCTCGTTGTCCTCGCCCTCCAGCAGCGCGAGCAGCAGATGCGCGGGGGTCAGGTCGGGGTGACCGTCCTTGACCGCACGGCTGGTGGCCGCGTTGATCGCGTCCCGGCTCCTGTTGGTCAGCTCGGCGTCCACGTGCCTCTCTCCTCCTTACGGGGTCCGACTACGACTCCGTCCTCCGGGGTCTGACTTACCCAACGTACACAAAGTTGAGTCTATTCCACTCAAGGGGCCCCGGGAAGTCCGGGCGGCCCCGGGGCGGCTAGGTTCCGTACCCATGGCACCCATGACCCCCGCGAGCCGGCGCATCGACCTGTCCGTCCCTCCCGAGTCCTACCTCAGCTTCTGGCGGGAACGACGCGTCTGCACGTTGACGACCCTGCGCCCGGACGGCACGCCGCACGTGGTGCCGGTCGGCGTGACGTACGACCCGGAGGCGAGGGTCGCCCGGGTCCTCGCCCGCAAGACGAGCCGCAAGGTCGCGCACGTCCTCGCGGCGGCGGGCACGGAGGGCCCCGGGGCGCGGGTGGCGGTCTGCCAGTTCGAGGGCAGGCGCTGGGCGACGCTGGAGGGGCTCGCGGAGATCCGTACGGAACCGGCGGCGATAGCGGAGGCGGAACTCCGCTACGAGGAGCGCTACGGGCGGCGCCCGTCCCCGAACCCAGACCGGGTCCTGATCGAGATCAGCCTGACGGCGGCGCTGGGCAAGGTCTGAGTACCCCGGCCGCGCCTTCCGACACACCACAGCGGCGCCACCGTGTTCAGGTCCACGGTGGCGCCGCTGCTGGGGGAAGTACCTGCGCGATTTACAACGACGGGGGAATCGCGTCAGGCACTGCGGGGGGTGGCTGTGATGTTGTCCGGGACGCTCACGGCGTCCGGGCCCTGCTGTTCCTGCTGCCCGACCATCTGGTGGTCGCGCCGGTCGAGGTTGACGAAGACCATCCCGTACCGAATGGCACACCGCACGGGCTGCGGCGCACCGCGGGGCCGCCGCAGGCACCGGTAGGCCCGGATCTCCTCCTCGTCGTCACGCGTGACGACGATCGGCTCACCGAGCAGGGTCACCATCAACGAGTCGCCGCGGTGGGGGATCGCGGTCACAAGGTCGATGAAGTGCCACCCGGATCGATAGGCGGTGGCCATCTCACGGCGGAAAGTACGGTCGTCGGGGGGAGTGCTCATGCTCCGACCGTCCCCTCTGCCACCGAGGCCGCGGCATTGTTTTCAGCCGTTTTGGCGCCCCAGACGATGTCGCTCGCCGAAACCGAGGTCCAGACGATGTCGCCCGTCTTCGGGGCGGACCAGACGATGTCCTGCGTCACCGCCCCCGGCTCGGCGACGGCCGCGTTCGCGTTCCCGGCTCCTGAACCAAGACCAAGGCCACTGAACGCACTGATGGCCAAACCAACGGAGAAGGTACCGACAAGTACCGAGCGAAGCTTTCCCTTGCACATAGCGGGCTTCGTCCTCACTTCCATCGCGACTCTCCCCCGGCCTTCCAAGACGATGGCTCATTCAGCCATCCGAACACCACAGAAGAGATGCATCATGTTCCTGCACGTTCAGGACCCTGGGGGGTGGAGGCATGACAACAAAAAGCACAATCGGGACACATCCGCACTCCGTGGTTGAACTCTGCGCGGATGGCAAGCGCCTTTACGCCAGCGCCCTGCGCTCCGGACGGGTCCGTCGCAGCGAAACGGAGCCCGCACCCTGCCTTATGGAGTTCGCTCTCCTGCACCCCGATCCCGAAGATCCCGAGTGGCTGCGGCCGGCTTCACCCACCGCCGTGCTCGCGCAGCGGCTCCACCCCATCGAGCGCGAGATCCTGAAACGCAGATCGCTCGCCATTGAACTGACCGACGCCTTTGAGCCATTCATGGCCATCAGCGCTCTGGACCGGCCGGCCGACCACGCCATCACTGTCCTGGAAGGCGCCACCCGGATCAACGCGGCCATCGACGTCGCCACGGCCGAGTGCCAGTCCGAAATCCTCACGGTCCAGCCGGGCGGCGGCCGGAGCGAGGCGGTTCTGACCGAAGCGGTGCAACGCAGTCAGGGCATCATCGAGCGCGGCATCACCATGCGCACCTTGTACCAGCACACCGCCCGGCACAGCCAAGGCACCATCGCCTACGCCGAGTACATGAGGCAGGGCAAAGTGGAGGTGCGCACGCTCGAGGAGCTCATAGAACGGCTGATGATCTTCGACCGTTCCGTCGCGTTCATTCCCGCGCAGGACGACCGCCAAGTGGCCCTCGAGCTCCGCCACAGCGGACTGGTCGCCTACCTGGCCAAGGTCTTCGAACAACTCTGGCGCCGCGCGTCTCCCCTCCTGGACGAGGCGCCCTACGACCCGCCCACCGACGGCATCACCGGAGTCCAGCGCTCCATAGCCAAACTCCTCGTGGAGGGCCACGTCGACGAGGCGATAGCCCGGCGCCTCGGGATGAACGTCCGTACCTGCCGCGCCCACATCGCCAAGATCGCCGCCGCCCTCGGCAGCGGCAGCCGCGCCCAGCTCGGGTATCTGATCGCCCAGTCGGGGATCCTCGAACAGGACCACCCGAAGTGACCCCCGACCCCCATGCCCACGGCCCGGACGAGCTGTGCGGGACGGGATCTGAGCTGTACGCGCGCGCCCTGCGAGAGGGCCACGTACCGCGCGAGGACACCGAACACGCGCCCTGCCTGGTCCGCTTCGGACTGCTGCGCCCCGCACCGGAGAACCCGGACCGGCTCCACCCCACCCCGCCCGCCGTCGCCCTCCCCCGGCTCCGCGAGGCCATCCAGGAACACGTCGCCCGCGAGGTCCGCCGCGAGGTGCGCCTGGCCGAGCAGTTCGAACCGCTCCTGGCGATCGCCCGCGACGGCCGGCCACCGGTCACGGACCCCTCCGTCACCGTCCTGAACGGATTCCCCCGCATCCGGCAGGCCATCGCCGACGCGCTGAACGCGTCCAGCCAGGAGTCACTCGTCATACAGCCCGGCGGCGCACGGCTCGCCCGGGACCTGGCCCAGTCGCACCCGATCGCGCAGGGCCTGCTCTCCCGGGGCGGCCGGATGCGGACGCTGTACCAGCACACGAGCCGCCACTCGCTCCCCGTCCTCGCCTACTACGAACAGCTGCGGGGAGACGCGGAGGTCCGCACCCTGGACGAGGTGACCGAGCGCCTCTTCATCTTCGACCGCACCGTGGCGTTCGTCCCGGCGAACAAGGACCGCAGCAAGGCACTGGAACTCCGCCACCCCGTCCTCATCGACTACCTCGTCACCATCTTCGAGCGCCTCTGGCGCCCGGCCACCCCCCTGTTCCCGCAACCGGCACGGCTCCCGTCGGACAACGGCATCACCAACCGGCAGCGCGCCATCGGGGGGCTGCTCGTCGAGGGCCTCACGGACGCCGAGATCGCCGAACGCCTCGGCATGAACGTACGCACCGCACGCGCCCACATCGCCAAACTCGCCGCCACCCTGGGCAGCCACAGCCGCGCCCAGCTCGGCTACCTCATCGGCAAGTCCGGCGTACTCAACCGGGACGACCACACATAGAATCACCGGCCCTTCGAACCGACCGGCAGGGAGGAGTGCAGCGTGTCCGTGGAGCACATACCGCACGGAGCGGAGGACCTCTGCGAGCCGGGGGCGGCCCTCTACGCCCGCGCCCTGCGCGAGGGCAGGGTCCGCGGCAGCGACGCCGTACCGGCACCCTGCCTCATCGACTTCGGCCTCCTCCACCCCGGCCCGGACGACATGACGTGGCTGCACCCGACCGCACCGGCCGCGGCCCTCCCCCTGCTCCTGCGCCCCATCGAGGACCGGATCGCCCGCCACCGCCGCCGCGAGGACGACCTCACCGCGCTGTTCGAAACGTTCCTCGAGCTCGGCAACGTCTCCCCGCCCGACGGGGAGAGCCCCGCCCTCAGCGTCCTGCTGGGCGGCCGCCGGATCGAGGCCGCCCTGGAGAACGCCGTCGCCGAGGCCGACCACGAAGTGCTCGTCATCCAGCCGGGCGGCGCACGGCCGGCCGCGGCCCTCGCCCACATCGGCAACCGTCAGCAGAAAATCCTCTCCCGCGGCGTCCGACTGCGGATGCTCCGCGTCCACCTGGCCAGGGAGTCCCCCGCCGAACTCGACTACGTCGCTCGGCTGACCGGTGACATCGAGGCCCGCACCCTCGAGGAGGTCACCGAACGCGTCTTCGTCTTCGACCGGACCACCGCCTTCCTCGCGCCCGGCCACGACGACAGCATCGCCCTCGAACTGCACCACCCGGCCCTCGTGGAGTACTTCGCCACCACCTTCTGGCGCCTGTGGCGCCTGGCCACCCCCCTGTGGCCGCCGCAGACCGGGCCCCAACGGGTCGAGGCCGGCGTCCCCGCCCGCCAGCGCGCCATCGCCGGCTTCCTCGTCGAAGGCCTCAGCGACACCGAGATCGCCGAACGCCTCGGCATGAACATCCGCACGGCCCGCGTCCACATCGCCAAACTCGCCGGCACCCTCGGCAGCAACAGCCGCGCCCAACTCGGCTACCTCATCGGCCAGTCCGGAATCCTCGATCAGGCGCACTGACCCCCCGTCCAGAAGCAGTCACTTCACCTACGGGATTCGGCCCGGTCACTCCCGGCCTGCATAGAATCGCGACGCTTCAACCAGGCAGGAGGGGGCTCGCATGGCCACGAAGCGCTTACTGCACGCAGTCGAGGAACTCTGTGAAGCAGGACTGTCCGTCTACGCCCGGGCCGTGAGCGAAGGGCGGATCCACCGCAGCGAGGCAGCAGCCGTTCCCTGCCTCGTGGAACTGGGGCTCCTCCGCCCCGACCTCGACGACCGGCAGTGGCTGCGCCCCGGCTCCCTCCCCGCCCCGCACGACCTGTGCGCCGGCTCCCTCCTCGCCCCCGAAGGCGCCGCCGCGGGGCCCTCCATCACCGTCCTCGACGGGATCAGCCGCATCAACTCCGCCATCGACCGCGCCATGAAGGACGTCAGGGACGAGTTCCTCGCCGTCCAGCCCGGCGGCACCCGGCCGCCGGAGACCCTGGCCGAAGTCTTCCCACGGGACCAGGCGCTCCTGACCCGCGGATGCCGTATGCGGACCCTGTACCAGCACACAACACGCCATTCTTTGCCCGTGCTCGCCTACTTCGAACAGCTCGACGGCGACATCGAGGCGCGCACCCTCGACGAGGTCACCGACCGGCTCTTCGTCTTCGACAGGACCGTCGCGTTCGTCCCGGCGAGCAAGGACCGCAGCATCGCCCTCGAACTGCGCCACCCGGCGCTCGTCGAGTACTTCGCCACCACCTTCTGGCGCCTGTGGCGCCTGGCCACCCCCATGTGGCCGCAGGCCGCGCCGCAGCCCTCCGAGGGCGGCATCACCACACGTCAGCGGGCCATCGCCGGACTGCTCGTCGAAGGGCTCACGGACGCCGAGATCGCCGACCGGCTCGGCATGAACATCCGTACCGCCCGCGTCCACATCGCCAAACTGGCCGCCACCCTCGGCAGCCACAGCAGGGCCCAACTGGGCTTCCTCATCGCTCAGTCGGGCATCCTGAACCAACAGGGCTGACGCACCGGGCCCGCAGCCCGCACGCCCTCACCCCACGTCCTCAGCCCCCCACCCACTCCCGCAGCAACGCCTCCCTCTCCGAGGCCCGGGGCGAGCCGCCCTCGTACCGCCGCCCCCAGTCCGACATCGCGGTCAGCGTCGTCAGGAGGGAACCCGCGCCCTCGGTGAGGCGGGCCAGGAGGGTGCGGGAGAGGTCGTACTCCGTCCGCGAGTAGCCGACCGCCGCCGCCGTGTACGCCGTCAGCTCGGTTTCCCTATCCGTCGCGTCCGTGACGCGGACCGTCATCGTCGGGGCCTCGTCGCCGCCGCCGAGGCCCACCGTGAGCACCATGTCGACCGCCACGCCCACGTGCCGCTTCAGGGACTTCACCGGGACGTCGTCGATGGTCAGCGCGCGCACGTCCTCCCACGGCCACATGCCGGACTGCTTGTCGCCGACGGCCAGCACGCCCTCCGTGGTCAGGCGCACCCCCGGGGCGAGCCCGGACGGCTTCGCGCCCACGTACACGTCGCCCTCGGCGATCCAGAACAGCCCCACCATGGCCATGACCGGCTCCACTCCCCGTAGCCCAAAACGTAGCCCCGCAGACAGCGATACAGGGCCGGGAGGTTGTCACCTCCCGGCCCTGTATCAGGGTACGAAATCAGCGTACGGAACCTACTGTTCCGTCGATCTCTTCGGTCGCCACACCACGAGCGCGCTCGCCTGCTGCACGTCCTGGTAGGGGACGAGGTCGCGGCGGTACGAGGCGTGCACCGCCGCTTCGCGCTGCTGCATGGCCGCCGCGGCGCCGTCCACCGCCGCGGAGAGCTCCGCGACGCGCGCCTGCAACGCGGCGACCTGGTTCTCCAGCTCGATGATGCGCTTGATGCCGGCGAGGTTGATGCCCTCTTCCTGCGACAACTGCTGCACGGTGCGCAGCAGTTCGATGTCGCGGGCGGAGTAGCGTCGGCCGCGGCCCGCGGTGCGGTCCGGGGAGACCAGACCGAGACGGTCGTACTGCCGCAGGGTCTGCGGGTGGAGACCGCTCAGCTGGGCCGCCACCGAGATGACGTACACCGGCGTTTCATCGGTCAGCTGGTACGGATTACGACGACGGCCGACCCTGTCCATGGGGTCACGCTCCCTTCGCGGCCTGGAACAGTTCTGCCCGCGGGTCGTCGCCCGCAGTCGCCTTGCGGTAGGACTCCAGGGCGTCCTTCGCCGACTCCGACAGGGAGGTCGGAACCGACACCTCCACCGTCACGAGCAGGTCGCCCCGGGTGCCGTCCTTGCGGACCGCGCCCTTGCCCCGGGCCCGCATGGTACGGCCGTTCGGCGTGCCCGCGGGCAGTTTCAGGGTGACGGGCGGGCCGCCCAGGGTGGGCACCTTCACCTCGCCGCCGAGCGTCGCCTCCGGATAGGTCACCGGGACGGTGACCGTGAGGTTGTCGCCCTTGCGGCCGAACACCGGGTGGGCGTCGACGTGGACGACCACGTACAGGTCACCGGCCGGGCCGCCCTGTTCACCGGGGCTTCCCTTGCCGCGCAGCCTGATCCGCTGGCCGTCGCTGACGCCCGCCGGGATGCGCACCTGCATCGTGCGCGACGACTTGGCGCGCCCCGAGCCCTTGCACACGTCGCAGGGGTTCTGGGCGATGAGCCCGCGCCCCTTGCAGTCCATGCACGGGTCGGTGAGGGAGAACCCTCCGCCGCCGCCCCGCGAGACCTGGCCGGTGCCGACGCAGGTCGGGCACACGCGCGGTGTGCCGTTCTTGTCGCCGGTGCCCGAGCACGCCTTGCAGGGCGCCTGGGAGGACATGCGGAGCGGCACCGTCGCGCCGTCCACCGCCTCCGTGAAACTCAGCGTGACCTCGGACTCGATGTCCTGGCCGCGCCTCGGCTGCGTGCGCGTGCCGCCGCCGGGGCCGCCGCCCCGGTTGAACAGGCCCCCGAAGACGTCACCGAGGCCGCCCCCGAAGCCGCCGCCGGCCGCTCCACCGCCACCCGGACCGCCGCCTCCGAAGAGGTCGCCCAGGTCGAAGTTGAACGAACCGCCGCCGCCTCCGGGGCCCTGCCGGAATCCGCCGGAGCCGAAGAGAGCACGCGCTTCGTCGTACTCCTTGCGCTTCTTGGGGTCGCCGAGGATGTCGTTCGCCTCGGAGATCTCCTTGAAGCGCTCCTCCGCCTTGGTGTTGCCGGTGTTGGCGTCCGGGTGGTTCTCGCGTGCGAGCTTCCGGTACGCCTTCTTGATCTCGGCTTCGGTGGCGTCCTTGGGGACGCCGAGGACCTTGTAGTAGTCCTTCTCGATGAAGTCCTTGGTGCTCATCCCCGACGTCCCTCCTCACTCATGTCGTGACCGTCAGCCCTCGTCCGGGCCACCGGTCTCCTTCTCGTCCGCCGCCGCGTCGGGAGCGGAGTCCGCGCCCTCTGCGGCACCCTCGCCCTTGACCGTCTGCGCGCCGGGCTGGGGCTCGGCGACGGCCACCCGCGCGGGGCGGATGGTGCGCTCGCCGATGCGATACCCGGGCTGCAGGATCGCGACGCAGGTCGTCTCGGTGACGTCCGGCGCGTAGCTGTGCATCAGCGCTTCGTGGATCGTCGGGTCGAAGGGCTCGCCCTCCTTGCCGAACTGCTGAAGGCCCAGCTTGGCGACGACCGTCTCGAGCGACTCGGCGACCGACTTGAAGCCGCCGACCAGCTCGCCGTGCTCACGGGCGCGGCCGATGTCGTCGAGGGTGGGGAGGAGCTCGGAGAGGAGGTTCGCCGAGGCGATCTCCTTCACCGTCACCTTGTCCCGCTCCACACGACGGCGGTAGTTCTGGTACTCGGCCTGCAGCCGCTGGAGGTCCGCGGTGCGCTCGTTGAGCGCGGTGCGCACCTGGTCCAGCTGGGCGGTCAGGCTCACGTCCTGCGCGTCCTGCGCGGACGTCTTGCTCGCTGCTGCGTCCCCGGCCGGGGCCGCCGGGCCCTCCTCGGTGGAGGGCTCGGCGGCCTTCGGCGCCGCGTCATCAGGGGTGGCGCCGGAGGGGACGTCAGGCTTCTCGGCGTTCTCGCCGAAGCCCGGGGTCTCCTCGGTCATCAGGCGGCGCCGCCCTTCTGGTCCTTCTCGTCGTCGACGATCTCGGCGTCGACGACTCCGTCGTCCTCCTTGGCCTGGTCGGCACCGGGGGCAGCGCCCTCGGGACCGCCCGCGGCCTGCGCGCCCTGGGCGTCGGCGTACATGGCCTGGCCCAGCTTCTGCGAGACGGCGGCGACCTTCTCGGTGGCGGTGCGGATCTCGGCCGTGTCCTCGCCCTTGAGCTTCTCCTTCAGCTCGTTGACGGCTTCCTCGACCTCGGTCTTCACGTCACCGGGGACCTTTTCCTCGTTGTCCTTGAGGAACTTCTCGGTCTGGTAGACGAGCTGCTCGCCCTGGTTGCGGGACTCGGCGGCCTCGCGGCGGGCGTGGTCCTCGTCCGCGTACTTCTCGGCCTCTTCGCGCATCCGGTTGACCTCGTCCTTCGGCAGCGAGGAGCCACCGGTGACGGTCATCTTCTGCTCCTTGCCCGTGCCCAGGTCCTTCGCGGTCACGTGCATGATGCCGTTGGCGTCGATGTCGAAGGAGACCTCGATCTGCGGGACGCCGCGCGGGGCCGGCGGCAGGCCCGTCAGCTCGAACATGCCGAGCTTCTTGTTGTACGCCGCGATCTCGCGCTCGCCCTGGTAGACCTGGATCTGGACCGACGGCTGGTTGTCCTCGGCCGTCGTGAAGATCTCGGAGCGCTTCGTCGGAATCGTGGTGTTCCGCTCGATGAGCTTGGTCATGATGCCGCCCTTGGTCTCGATGCCGAGGGACAGCGGGGTCACGTCGAGGAGCAGGACGTCCTTGACCTCACCCTTGAGGACACCGGCCTGGAGCGAGGCGCCGATGGCGACGACCTCGTCCGGGTTCACACCCTTGTTGGCGTCCTTGCCGCCGGTGAGCTCCTTGACGAGCTCGGCGACGGCGGGCATGCGGGTGGAGCCACCGACGAGAACGACGTGGTCGATCTCGGAGAGCTGGATGCCCGCGTCCTTGATGACGTTGTGGAACGGCGTCTTGCAGCGCTCCAGGAGGTCGGACGTGAGCTGCTGGAACTGGGCGCGCGTGAGCTTCTCGTCCAGGTGCAGCGGGCCCTCGGCGGACGCCGTGATGTAGGGCAGGTTGATCGTGGTCTCCGTGGAGGAGGACAGCTCGATCTTGGCCTTCTCGGCCGCCTCGCGCAGGCGCTGGAGCGCCATCTTGTCCTTGGAGAGGTCCACGCCGTGGCCGTTGTTGAACTGCTTGACCAGGTAGTCGACGACGCGCTGGTCCCAGTCGTCACCACCGAGGTGGTTGTCGCCGTTCGTGGCCTTCACCTCGACGACGCCGTCGCCGATCTCGAGGAGCGAGACGTCGAAGGTGCCGCCACCGAGGTCGAAGACCAGAATGGTCTGGTCGTCCTTGTCGAGGCCGTAGGCAAGAGCGGCGGCGGTGGGCTCGTTGACGATGCGCAGGACGTTCAGGCCCGCGATCTCACCGGCCTCCTTGGTGGCCTGGCGCTCGGAGTCGTTGAAGTACGCCGGGACGGTGATGACCGCGTCGGCCACCTTCTCGCCCAGGTACGACTCCGCGTCGCGCTTCAGCTTCTGCAGGATGAACGCCGAGATCTGCTGGGGGTTGAATCCCTTGTCGTCGATGTCCACCTTCCAGTCGGTGCCCATGTGGCGCTTGACCGACCGGATGGTCCTGTCGACGTTCGTGACCGCCTGGCGCTTGGCGACCTCGCCGACGAGCACCTCGCCGTTCTTCGCGAAAGCGACGACGGACGGCGTGGTCCTGGCGCCTTCGGCGTTGGTGATGACGGTGGGCTCGCCGCCTTCGAGAACGCTGACGACGGAGTTAGTCGTGCCCAGGTCGATGCCGACCGCACGTGCCATTTCGGTTCCTCCAGATGTACTTCTTGAGTGGATCTGACTCAAGCATGCATGAGCGCTGCGCCGGCGTCAACAGATGTGAGTCTGGGCCACTCAAGTCTTATCCGGCACTTAGGCGCAAGTAGGGGCCCCTACCGGGGGTGGCCATCTCCTCTGCGGGCGCGTCGTGGCTGGTCGCGCAGTTCCCCGCGCCCCTTGGGGGCGGCCACCGCGCCCGGCGACGCCACCTGCTCAGGGTTGCCTGAGCGACGCAGATCACCGCCTTGCTGGCTACAGTGCGGCGGAGTAAGTGGGTAGTCTCAGACGGACTGCATAAGTTACCGCTTAGTAATAGTTCGCCTCGCAGGCCCGAGGAGCCCCCAAATGCAACTCGCCGCGATCATCGTGTCGCTGGTCCTAATCGCGGTCGGCGTCGCGCTGTTCGGCCGTGCCATCGTGCAGATCTACAAGTTCGTGCGACTCGGCCAGCCCGTGCCCGCCGGGCTCAGGACCGACAATCCCTTCCAGCGCACCGTCACCGTGGTCAAGGAATTCCTCGGCCACACGCGCATGAACAAGTGGGGCATCGTCGGCTTCGCGCACTGGTTCGTGGCGGTGGGCTTCTTCTCGCTGCTGCTGACGATCGTCAACGCCATCGGCCAGCTCTTCAAGGCCGACTGGATGCTGCCGATCATCGGCGACTGGGCGCCGTACAACATGTTCGTCGAGTTCATCGGCACGATGACCGTGCTCGGCATCCTCACGCTGATCGTCATCCGGCAGCTGAACCGCCCCGACAGGCCGGGGCGCAAGTCCCGCTTCGCGGGTTCCAAGACCGGCCAGGCGTACTTCGTCGAGACCGTCATCCTCATCGTCGGCGTCTGCATCTTCACGCTGCACGCCCTCGAGGGTGCCCAGCACCACGTCGACAGCTACGAGGCGTCGTTCTTCATCTCGTACCCGTTCGTCTCCTGGTTCGCGGGGATGGACCTCTCCACCCTCCAGAACCTCACGTACTTCTTCGCCGGGCTGAAGATCGCGACCTCCTTCATCTGGATGATCGTGGTCGCCCTGAACACCAACATGGGCGTGGCCTGGCACCGCTTCCTCGCCTTCCCCAACATCTGGTTCAAGCGCGAGGCCGACGGCGGCACGGCGCTCGGCGAGCTGCAGCCCATGACGTCCGGCGGCAAGCCGATCGACTGGGAGGACCCCGGCGAGGACGACGTCTTCGGCGTCTCGCAGGTCGAGCAGTTCAGCTGGAAGGGCATCCTCGACTTCTCCACCTGCACCGAGTGCGGCCGCTGCCAGTCGCAGTGCCCCGCCTGGAACACGGGCAAGCCGCTCTCCCCGAAGCTCCTCATCATGTCCCTCCGGGACCACGCGCACGCCAAGGCGCCGTACCTGCTCGCGGGCGGCGGCAAGACCATGGAGGGCGAGGAGAAGGCGACCGAGGAGCAGCTGAAGGACGTTCCCGCCGCCGCCCTCGCGGAGGCCGAGCGCCCGCTCATCGGCACGCACGAAGAGAACGGCGTCATCGACCCCGACGTCCTGTGGTCCTGCACCACGTGCGGCGCCTGCGTCGAGCAGTGCCCGGTCGACATCGAGCACATCGACCACATCGTCGACATGCGCCGCTACCAGGTGATGATCGAGAGCGCGTTCCCGTCCGAGGCGGGCACGATGCTCAAGAACCTGGAGAAGAAGGGCAACCCCTGGGGCCTCGCCAAGAAGCAGCGCCTGGAGTGGACGAAGGAAGTCGACTTCGAGGTGCCGGTCGTCGGCAAGGACATCGAGGACCTCACCGAGGTCGAGTACCTGTACTGGGTCGGCTGCGCCGGCGCCCTGGAGGACCGCGCCAAGAAGACCACGAAGGCCTTCGCGGAACTCCTCCACATCGCGGGCGTCAAGTTCGCGATCATGGGCGGCGACGAGAAGTGCACCGGTGACTCCGCGCGCCGCCTCGGCAACGAGCCGCTGTTCCAGCAGCTCGGCCAGGAGAACGTCGCCACGCTGAACATGGCGTTCGGCGAGTCCTTCGACGACGAGGGCAACGTGGACGAGTCGACGAAGAAGCCGAAGTCGGCGAAGAAGATCGTCGCCACCTGTCCGCACTGCCTCAACACGCTCGGCAACGAGTACCCGCAGCTCGGCGGTGACTACGAAGTCATCCACCACACCCAGCTCCTCCAGCACCTCGTCGACGAGGGCAAGCTGATCCCGGTGACGCCGGTCGAGGGCCTCATCACGTACCACGACCCGTGCTACCTGGGCCGCCACAACAAGATCTACACGCCCCCGCGCGAGATCATCGGCAAGGTCCCCGGGCTGCGCAACGAGGAGATGCACCGCCACAAGGAGCGCGGCTTCTGCTGCGGTGCCGGTGGTGCGCGCATGTGGATGGAGGAGCGGATCGGCAAGCGCATCAACACGGAGCGGGTCGACGAGGCGCTGTCCCTCAACCCCGACATCGTCTCCACCGCGTGCCCGTTCTGCCTGGTCATGCTGACCGACTCGGTCAACGGCAAGAAGAACGACGGCCAGGCCAAGGAGTCCCTCCAGGTCGTGGACGTCGCGCAGCTCCTGCTCGACTCGGTGCGGACGCCGGTCGACCCGGCGGGCGAGGCGGAGTCGGCGGACGAGCCGGAGCCCGAGCCGGTGAAGTAGCGACTGCCGTAACCCGGCCGGCGTGCGGTGAGCCTTCCGAAGGCCCCGTTCCCTCCCTGCGGAGGGGGCGGGGTCTTCTCGCTTCAGGCGGCAGGCAGGACGGGGGCGCGGCGATCAGCACGGCCGAGCCCGCCACCGCTATCACTACGGTTGAGTCCGCGACCGGTCCCGCCTCCCCTCCGGCACCTACTTTCGGAAAGTTGTGAAGTGACCGGGCGCGCGCCCCCCTCCCACCTCCCGTGCGCCGTCGCAGCCACCACCCATCTCGCGGACCTGGCAAGGCAAACCCGCACGCCGGGGGGCGTGTCGGGCTTGAGTGGGGGGCGCGCGGTGAGTCCATTCGCAACTTTCCGAAAGTAGGTGCCGGAGGAGGCGGCCCGAGCCGGCCGTCCCCTTCCCGCCCACCACCCCATCTCGCGCGTTCGACGGGGCAAGCCCGCATGCGAGGGGGCGCATGGGGCTTGGCAGGGGGGCGCGCGGTGAACGCGTTCGCAACTTTCCCAAAGTAGGTGCCGGGAGGGGGCGGCCCCGGCCGAGGGCAGCAACAGCACATCGACCATCGCTCCCGCCCACGTTGGACCGGTCCGCACCCGGCAGCGAGAGGGGATGACCCATCCCAGCGGCCCCGTCGCCCCCACCCCTGGCCGTCCGGGTCAAGGTTCACGTGCGGTGCAGGGGCGGGAGTCAAGGGTGGAGCGCAGCGGAATCGGCGCAGCCGACGCGACCGCAGGGAGCGCCCTTTACTCCCGGCCCGGAACCGCCACACTCCGCTAAAAACCGGGCGGCCCCGGTAACCATCGAAGACACCGGCCCACCGAAGGCCCCGGCCAACCCCGCCCTGGACCCGGCCCCGATGTGATGGAAACGGGACCGCCTCGGACTCCTCCCGCGAGGGGAGCGGGAGCATCATGGGCTGGTTGTTGTCGGCTGTGGCGTTCGGGATGGGTGAGGGGCATGCGGAGTGCCGGGGTACGGGGCGCGAGACGGGGCATGTGGCGCGGCGGGTCCACCGGGGTCGCCACCGCCGTGAGCTGCGCGCTCCTCCTCTCGGGCTGCGGCGGCCACGACGACGGCGCCGGACCCGGTGACGCCTCGCACAAGCCCGTGAGCATGGCGGGCAAGGGCGCGGCACAGCAGCCCATTCCGCGAGGCAAGGGACGCAAGGGCGGCAAGGGCGGCAGCGTCGAGGACGACTTCAACGGGGACGGCGCCCGTGACCTCGTACTCGACGACCTCGTACACCCCGACCACAGCGACGACGCGGGCATCGGGATCGTGTACGGAGGGACGCAAGAAAAGCGCGGGCTCGCCCCCGGTGCCCGGCAACTCGTGAGCGCGCACGCCAACGGTGCACGTACGAAGGGCCAGCTGCCGGCCGCCTTCGACTCCGAGGCCTCCTGCGACCTCGACGAGGACGGCTTCAGTGACCTCGTCGTGTCTACGGATCCGCCGTACGACGGGCAGGGGCAGCCGCCCGTGCCGTTGCAAATCCTCTTCGGCTCGCCCACCGGCCTGACCGGCAAGGCCGTGAAGCTGAAGGTGCCCGCGCAGGCACGTTTCGGCAACGACTGGCCGGACCAGCCCGTCTGCGGTGACTTCGACGGGGACGGCGCCAACGACCTCGTGCTGCACGCGAGCGGCGCCCGTCTCACGTTCCTGCGCGGCCCGTTCAAGCGGAGCGGCGCCCCGCGCGCGGCGGGCAAACCCGTCACCGCGCCCGGCAACAACCTGGTGACCGGCCGGGCCACGGACGTCGACGGCGACGGCTACGACGACGTGCTCGTCCGCAAGGCAGCCGACGCGAAGGGCGCCGCCGCGAGCGCCCTCGTCATGGGCGGCCCGCAGGGCCCCGACGAGACCGGCGTGCTCCTCCCCGCGGGCAAGGACATCGCCTTCGGCCGCTTCGGCGAGGGGAAGGGGATGGACGCGGCCGTCGCCGGACCCAAGGGCGTCGCCCTGCGCTACGACGTGCCGGGCGCCCTGCGCGGCTCCCTGGAAGCCAGGAACATGGCCGTGGACACGGGTGACCTCGACGGTGACGGCCTGAGCGAGCTGGTGGTCAGCGGCGCGGCCAGCGGGTCGGGGGGCGGCGCGGGTGACGTGCGGGTCTTCCGTGGACGTACGTCGGACCTGTCGCCCAACGCCACCGCGCTCGTCCGGCCGCCGGGCAAGGGCACGACCGAGGTGCTCCAGGTCGCGGACTTCGACGGCGACAAGCGGGCCGACCTGGTCGTGCGGACGTACCGGGGGGACAGTCAGGACATCGTGGCCGTGTACCCGGGCCGCAAGGGGGACCTCGTGGCGCGCGAACCGCTGGTCACGTTCTCCACGGCGGATTTCCTGGCGCTGAGCGAGGAGTGACCAACCGCCGTTCGGAGGAAGGGCCAACGGCCGTTCGGAGAGAGGGCCAACTGCCGTTCGGAGAGAGGGCCAACTGCCGTTCGGCGGAAGGGCCAACTGCCGTTCATCTGACGGCTACCACGCCACTCCCGGCACACAACCCTTCGTACGCCTCACGAGTCACACCCCCCGGAAGCCATACCCAAAGGCTCCCCCAAGGCTCACTTCCGGGAGACCCTCGTGCGCGTAAGAAACCTGGCCGTCACCGCCACCGTCGCGGCCCTCGCGGCGGCCGGCCTCGCGCTGCCCATGGCCGGTACGGCGAGCGCCGCCTCCGCCCTGAAGGACGACTTCAACGGCGACGGCTACCGCGACCTCGCGGTCGGTTCTCCCGACTCCAACTCCGTCACCGTGACCTTCGGTTCGGCGAGCGGAGTGTCCGAGCGCCGGTCCGTCACCGTCACGCAGGACACCGCGGGCGTGCCCGGCGTCACCGAGCCGGGTGACGAGTTCGGCGAGAGCGTGACCAGCGGCGATGTGAACCGCGACGGCTTCGCCGACCTGATCGTCGGCGCACCCGGCGAGCAGGTCACGGGCAAGCCCTCCGGCTCGGTCTCCGTCGTCCACGGCGGCAAGGACCCCTTCACCTCCGGCGGACGCGCCCTGAACTCCCCCTCCGACACCTCGGGACGCTTCGGCGAGGCCGCCGTCTGGACCGACCTGGACGACGACGGGACGCCCCAGCTCGCCGTGATCAGTGGCGACAACTGGTACTACTACGGCGAGGACGGGCGCGTGCACGGCCTGGAGGTCGACTTCCTGCCCGAGGGCGTCCGCCTGGACGGCATGGTCTCCGGCAACTTCAAGTACAAGGACGGCGTCGGCTTCGTCCTGTACGGCGAGCGCGCGGACGGCGGCGCCTGGACCGCGCACATGAACGGCGGCCTCGGCGACTACGGCTACCTCGCCGAGGTCCTCGCCGAGGGCGGCGACCCGACGGCGACGCGCGACACGGCCACCGCGGGCGACGTCGACGGCGACGGCTACGACGACCTGATCACCGGCAACTCCCGCGACGCGGCGGGCGGCAAGGGCGGCTCGGTCACCGTGCGGCGCGGCGGCGACAGAAAGTTCGGCGCCCCGGTGACGTACAACCAGGACAGCGCGGGCGTCCCGGGTGCCGACGAGGCGGGCGACGGCTTCGGCGCGGCCGTCTCCGCGGGCGACGTCACCGGCGACGGCCTCGCGGACCTCGCGGTGGGCGCGCCCGGCGAGACGGTCGACGGGGTTGCGGCCAGTGGCAGCGTGACCCTCCTCAAGTCGACCCGTGGCGCTCTCGATTCGGGCCGCGCCTGGCACCAGGAGACGGCGGGCGTGCCCGGCGTCGCCGAGGAGGGCGACCGCTTCGGTACGTCCGTACGCCTCAAGGACATCAACAAGAACGGCAGGGCCGACCTGGCCACGGGCGCGCTCGGCGAGGACATCGGCACGACGCGGGACGTCGGCGCCGTGTGGCTCCTGCGCGGCACGTCGACGGGCCTGACCTCGTCCTACGCGGCCTCGTTCAACGGCTCGGACTTCGGGGTCGACGGCACGGGGGCGGGGTTCGGGCGCGCACTGCGCTGACCCGCCTGCCCCCCCACCTCGCCTCCAGACCAACTCCCTTAACACCTACACACGTTGGAGATCCCTCCATGCCCACGTACGCCCGTAACCACCTCCTCACGGCGGCCGCCCTCTGCGCCGCCACCGCCCTCGGCGTCACCGGTCTGACCGCGGGCAACGCCGCCGCCACCCCCGCCGCCGCCTCCGCTCCCTCCGCCCCCTCCGCTCCCTCGAAGATCCGCGGCGACTACAACGGCGACGGCTACGTGGACCTCGCGGTCGGCGTGCCCAGCGCGACCGTGGACGGCAAGGCCAAGGCCGGCTACGTCAACGTCGTCTGGGGCGGCGCGTCGGGTCTCGGCAAGCACGGTTCGACGACCGTCAGCCAGTCCACGGCCGGCGTACCGGGCACCGCGGAGGCGGGCGACGCGTTCGGGTTCGCCGTCGCGTCGGACGACATGAACGGCGACGGCTACAGCGACCTGGTCGTCGGCGCGCCCGAGGAGGACACCTCCGTCGGCCTGAGCGCAGGGACCGTCGCCGTCGTCTGGGGCGGCGCGGGCGGCTTCAAGGGTGGCTTCACCGCCGCCAACGGCGACTACGACAGTTCCTTCTACGGAGCGCAACTCGCCGTCGGCGACTTCGACAAGGACGGTGACAAGGACATCGCCTTCAACTCCCACTTCGACGAGTCCAGCTCCGTGGTGACACGGCCGGGACCGTTCACCGCGGGCTCGCCCTCCAAGGTCTCCCGGGTCACCGGCTGGCACTTCGCCGGCTCCACCGCCCTGGCGAGCGGTGACTTCGACGGCGACGGCGGGGACGAACTCGCCCTCTCCTATCGGGGCATGGAGATCAGCGGTACGACGGTCATGAACCGCGCGACGGGCGAGTGGAAGGAGACGTGGGACACGGGCGACCGCACGGACACCTCGCTCGCCACCGGCGACTTCGACGGCGACGGCACGATCGACCTGGCCATCGGCAACGTACAGCCCAACCCCGAGACCGAGCAGACCCACTGCGAGGACCGGCTCGGCGGCGCGATCCTCACCGTCTACGGCAAGAAGGACGGCGCCCCCGGCGACGGCGGCACCGCGTGCACCACCCAGGCCTCGCCCGAGGTCGGCGGCACGGCGGAGGCCGACGACAACTTCGGCGCGCACCTCGCCGCCGGCAACCTCGACGGGGCCGGTGGCGACGAGCTGATCGTCGGCGCCGACGCGGAGGCCGTCGGGACGGTCCGGAACGCGGGCACGTACTGGACCCTCGCCTCGGCCGGCGCGGGCAAGCCCTTCACGGGCCCCGCCTTCAGCCAGAACACCGCGGGCGTCGCGGGCACGGCGGAGGCGGACGACCACCTCGGTGAGTCCGTCGCGGCCGGCGACTACAACGGCGACTCCCGCCCCGACGTCGCGGTGGGCGCGCCCGGCGAGGACGGACAGAAGGGCGGCGTCTGGTACGCCCCGTCCCCGAAGGACGGCCCGCGTCCGGCGGTCACGTCCGTGACGCCGGGGAAGCTGGGGCTCGCGGGTGCGCGGGAGTACGGGATGGTTCTCGGGCGGTAGGTGGGCGCCGTCGCCCCTTCGGCACGGCCGGACTCCGGCACCGTCGGACTCCGGCACCGTCGCCCCTCCGGCACGACCGGACTCCGGCACCGTCGAATCACCGGCTTCGCCGAGTTCGTCCTCAAACGCCGGACGGGCTGGGACCTTCGTCCCGGTCCGTCCCTCGGCTGACCGGTGCCGCAACTCAGCACCTCCGTACAACCCTTGCACCCAGCCAACGGTCTCTCCTTAGCCGACCGCGGCGTGACGCCAGGGCCAACGCCCGGCGAACACGCCCGTCGCACCCCATCGACTGCGGATGCCCGCCAGGCATCCCCGCACGCTGCAGGAGAACCGCATGGCCAAGCACAAGCGCACCTCCACCACCGGCCGCTCCAGACGTACGCGGCTCGCCGCCGCGACGGCCGCCACGGCCGCGCTGACCGGCGGACTGCTCGCCGCCACGGGAGCGACCGCCTCCGCCGCACCGGCCGAGCCGCTGCCCTCGCACGAGGCCGACTTCAACGGCGACGGCGTCGCCGACCTCGCCTCCTCCGCGCCCTACGCCAACGTCGGCGGCAAGGACCGGGCCGGCCAGGTCGTCGTCACGTACGGCGGAAGCACCCTGCGCCACAAGACCTTCAGCCAGAACAGCGTGGGTGTCCCCGGCTCCGCCGAGGCGGGCGACTCCTTCGGCTACGACACCGCGTACGGCGACTTCGACCGCGACGGCTACGACGACCTCGCGGTCGCCGCACCCGGTGAGGACGTCGGCAGCGACACGGACGGCGGCACCGCGCAGATCCTGTGGGGCTCCCCGAACGGGCTCTCCGGCGGTACGACGGTGAAGGACCCCCGTCCCAGCGGCCACGACTACTTCGGCGGGCCCATCGAGGCCGGTGACTTCGACGGCGACGGCAGCACCGACCTCGCCATCGGCGCCCGGTCCGGCGCGGCCACCATCGACGTGCTGAACGGCAAGATCTCCCGTACCAGCGGCACCGGCAGCGGCCACTACACGGTCAAGCCCGCCATCCAGAGCGGTGAGGGCGCCGGGCCCTTCAACCTGCACTCCGGTGACGTGAACGGCGACAAGAGGGAAGACCTCATCGTCGACGGCTACTCCACCGGCGACAGCTACAACGCCAACCTGTGGGTGCCCGGCACCGCCGACGGCCTCAAGACCACCAACCAGCAGCGGCTGCCCGGCGGCATCATCACCGACGTCGGCGACACGGACGGCGACGGCTACGGCGACGTCGTCATCGGCCTGGAGTGGGACGACGAGATCGCCGGCGCGAACAAGGGCGGCTCGGTGTACGTGGTGCACGGCTCGGCCAACGGGCCGTACGGCGACACGCAGGTCTTCACCCAGGACACCTCGGGCGTGCCGGGCGCGGGCGAGAAGGGCGACTCGTTCGGCGGTGAGCTCGACCTCGGCGACATCAACGGGGACGGTCACCTCGACCTGGTCGTGGGCTCCCCCGGCGAGGACCTCGCGGGTGTCACGGACGCGGGCTCCGCCACCGTCATCTACGGCAAGGCGGACGGCTCGGGCCTCTCCACGGGCGGCGCGGTCTTCCTCGACCAGAACACGCCGGGCGTGCCCAACTCCAACGAGAAGAACGACTACTTCGGCTCGGACATCCACGTCGACGACCTGAACGGCGACGGGCGGGGCGACGTCACGGTCGGCGCGTACGGCGAGAACGGTGGCAACGGCGCGTTCTACCCGCTGACCAGCAAGAGCGACGGTTCCCTCGCGGGCTCGACGGGCGTCTACACGTCGACCGTGGGCATCTCGGGGGCGGGCACGCCGCGGCTCGGCCTGAACTTCGCCGACTGAGCCTTTCGGGGCTCCCCACTCCCGACCGGACCGCTCATCACCGGGCCCGCACCCCCAGTGCGGGCCCGCACCCCCCTCTCCCCTACCCCCTCCCCCTACCCCCTCCCCCTCTCCTCCCCTCGGAGCCCCCATGCGCGCACGTACCCACACCCTGGCGTTGGCCGCGGCGACCGTCCTGGCCGCGACCGGCCTGACCCTTCCCTTCACGACCTCTGCCACCGCGGCCGGGACCGCGGCCGGGACCGCGGCCGGGACCGGGGCGGGGACCGGGGCCGACCAGCCCCCGGCGGCCCCGTCGCCCCCGCTGAAGAGCGACTTCGACGGCGACGGATACGCGGACCTCGCCGTGGGCGTGCCCAGCGGCACCGTCGACGGCAAGGCGAAGGCGGGATACGTGAGCGTCGTCTTCGGCGGCGAGGGCGGCCCGGGGTCGAGTAACGTGCGGCGCATCACGCAGGCCACGGTCGAGGTACCCGGCACGCCGGAGACGGGCGACCGCTTCGGCGCCGCCGTCACCACGGCGTACATAGACGACGACAAGTACGCCGACCTGGTCATCGGCGCCCCCGGCGAGGACATCGACGGCAAGACGGACGCGGGTTCCGTCACCGTCCTCTACGGCACGGGCGACGGCTTCGCGCTGGCCAACACGGCGGCCCGCGGCGCGAAGACCGGCGACGCGTACGGAAACGCGCTGACCGCCGCCGACTTCACCGGCGACACGGACGTCGACCTGGCGATCGGCGGCAAGGACCAGGTCGTCGTCAACTACAACCCCCTCGCCGCACGGACCGACCCGCTCATGGGCGACCGCATGGGCGGCCGCGCCCCCGTCATGACGACCGGCGACTTCGACTCCGACGGCCACCCCGAGCCGGCCGTCGCCTTCTACACACAGAACCAGCCCTACACCCGGTCCCACGTCCAGCTCTTCCGCTACCTGAAGGAAGAGACGCGGTTCGCCCTGAGCTGGAGCAGCGACAACAGCGCCGCGAACGCCCTCGCCGCGGGCGACTTCAACGGCGACGGCCACGACGACCTCGCCCTCGGCAACTGCCGTGAGATCGCCGACGAGAACATCGACGACCCGTGCGGCCCCGAGGAGATCGCCAAGGGCGGCGGCATCCACATCCACTACGGGGACGGCACCGGCCTCGTGTGGGAGGGCCAGACCCTCAACCAGGACACCCCGGGGGTTCCGGGTGTCGCTGAGAAGGGTGACGACTTCGGCAACGCGCTCGCCGCCGCGGACATCGACGGCGACGGCAAGGACGACCTGATCGCGGGCGCACCGGGCGAGGCCATCGGCAGCGCGGCGCGCGCGGGCGCCATCACCGTCCTGAGGGGCGGCGCGAACGGCATCCTCACCGAGGACGGGAGGGCGGTCGGCGCGGTCTCGTACCAGCAGAACTCCCCCGGCGTCCCGGGCGGCGCCGAGGCGGGTGACCTGTTCGGCGCGGCGCTCGGCTTCGCCGACCACAACGGCGACGGCAGCCCGGACCTCTCGGCCGCCGCACCCGGCGAGAACGCGTCGGCGGGCGGCGTGTGGAACCTCCCCCACCTCTCCTCCGGGACCGGGACGACGGGCGCGTCGGTCGTCACTCCCAAGTCGCTGGGTCTCCCGGCCTCTTCGCACCCGTACGCGTACGGGGAGGCGTTGGCGCGGTAGGGCGGGATCAGGGCCCGGCCCCGGCGTAAGGGACACCCCTAGGGGTTGTCACAGGTCGGCCGCAAAGCGCGTCTCCTCCCGAGGAGGGACGACCCCACCCCCGTAGACCAGGTACGTTCGATTCGTGGCTGGATTCAGGATCGGACGCGGCCGGGACAACCGCGCCCCGCGACCGCAACAACAACCGCAACCGCACCAACAACCGCGGCAGCAGCCGTACGGACAGCAGGCCCCGCAGCAGGGAGGGCAGCAGCCGTACGGCTACCCGCCTGCGCCGTCGGCCCCGCAGTACGGGGGCGGCGCACCGCACGGTGGTGGCGCACCGCACGGTGGCGGCGGTCGACCGTACGGCGGTGGCGGTGGCGGCAACCAGCAGTGGCCCCAGGCGGGCGGCGGCGCCGGCAACCACGGCGAGCCGGAGTACTTCGGCGGCCCCGACGACCGCGGCCAGGGCCACGGTGTCCCGCAGGGCGGCTACGACCCGTACGCGGCGAACAACCCCGGGCACACGCAGGCCTTCTCCATCGGCGAGGACCCGTACACCCAGGGCGACACGTACCGCGCGGGCCAGGCGAGCGCCGCCCCCGTGGGCCCGCGCCTGCACTGGAAGGACCTGCTCCGAGGCGTCGTACTGCGCCCGGGTCCCACCTTCTTCCAGATGCGGGACTACGCGATGTGGGCCCCCGCCCTCATCGTCACGTTCCTCTACGGCACGCTGGCGATCTTCGGCTTCGACGAGGCCCGCGAGGACGCGATCAACGCGACGCTGTCGTCGGCGGTCCCGTTCGTCCTCACCACCGGCGTCGCGATCACCATCAGCGCGTTCATCCTGGGCGTGGTCACGCACACCCTCGCCCGCCAGCTCGGCGGCAACGGCGCGTGGCAGCCGACGGTCGGCCTCTCCATGCTGATCATGTCGCTGACGGACGCGCCCCGCGTGATCGTGGCGATGTTCCTCGGTGGCGGCCAGCCCTTCGTCCAGCTGCTCGGCTGGGCGACGTGGATCGCGGCGGGCGCGCTGCTCACGACGATGGTCAGCAAGTCCCACGACCTGCCGTGGCCGAAGGCGCTGGGCGCGTCGACGATCCAGCTGCTGGCGATCCTGTCGATCATCAAGTTGGGCACGTTCTAGAAGTACGCGAGCACTGCGCGAGCACGAGGAAGGGCCCGGCGACGAAGGTCACCGGGCCCTTTTTCACGTACGTGGGTACGTACTCACGTCACGCGTCGAGAACCTGCCCCGCACGCTTCACGACGGGCGGCTCGACGCTCCACGGGAAGTTGATCCACTCGTCGGTGCGCTTCCACACGTACTCGCACTTCACGAGGGAGTGCGACTTCTCATAGATGACGGCGGACCGCACCTCGGCGACGTGGTCGAGGCAGAAGTCGTGGACGAGCTTCAGCGTCTTGCCGGTGTCGGCGACGTCGTCGGCGATCAGCACCTTCTTGTCGGTGAAGTCGATGACGTTGGGGACGGGCGCGAGCATGACGGGCATCTCGAGGGTCGTCCCGACCCCCGTGTAGAACTCCACGTTCACGAGGTGGATGTTCTTGCAGTCGAGTGCGTACGCGAGGCCGCCCGCGACGAAGACGCCACCGCGAGCGATGGAGATGATCACGTCGGGCTGGTAACCGTCGTCGGCGATCGTCTGCGCGAGCTCGCGCACAGCGCCGCCGAACTTGTCGTACGTAAGGTTCTCGCGCACGTCACTCATGCTGGATGTCACACCTGGGTCCGATGGAAGTTGAGGAAGGAACGGGAGGCGGTGGGCCCGCGCTGTCCCTGGTAGCGCGACCCGTACCGCTCCGAGCCGTAGGGCGCCTCGGCGGGCGAGGTGAGCCGGAACATGCAGAGCTGCCCGATCTTCATGCCGGGCCAGAGCTTGATCGGCAGCGTCGCCAGATTCGAGAGCTCAAGGGTCACGTGCCCGCTGAAGCCCGGGTCGATGAACCCGGCGGTGGAGTGCGTGACGAGCCCGAGCCGCCCGAGGCTGGACTTGCCCTCCAGCCGGCTCGCGAGATCGTCGGGCAGGGAGATCACCTCATACGTGGAGGCGAGCACGAACTCCCCGGGGTGGAGGATGAACGGCTCATCACCCTCGGGCTCCACGAGCCGCGTCAGGTCGGCCTGCTCGACGGAGGGGTCGATGTGGGGGTAGCGGTGATTCTCGAACACCCGGAAGTAGCGGTCCAGCCGCACATCGATGCTCGAGGGCTGCACCATGGATTCGTCGTACGGGTCGATCCGCACCCGTCCGGAGTCGATCTCGGTCCGGATGTCCTTGTCTGAGAGAAGCACGCACCGAGGATACGCAGAGCGCGCGGGCCCTCCCCAATCGGACAGGGGTTCCGCGCGCCCGGTATCTCGCTCGTTACTGCTCTCGCCAGCTACCGCGTGCTCGCTACCGCGTGGCGGCTACCGCCTCTGCAAGGTCACCGGCACGGCGTGCCGGAGCCGGGCACAGCGCGGGCAGCGGATGAGCCGGCCAGGACCGAGCCGGTCCGCCTGCTGCATCGGGAACGAAGCGGTGCTGAACACGTGCCCTTCGGCACATCGGACGACGGTGCGCTCCATCAAGTCCTCGAGTCCCTTCCCCAGTCGTAGGTGAGCTCGTACGTACCCGTACCACCCGTACCAACTCGTCTCACGCTCGCCTCCGAGCCGACGACGAAAGGCCACATTACGGTATGAAAGGGACGCTCATCCAGGCGGCACGACCGCGAGCCACGGTACGCCCCAACTCCCTGCGAACGCACGGCGCATCCCCCTCCCGGGCAGCACTCGGGCCCCGCGGCGAGAGCGCCGGGGGCCCGGGATGAGGTAGAGTGTGCGACGTTACGACACCGGTTCATACGGCGTCTTTCGCGGGTGTAGTTTAGTGGTAGAACATCAGCTTCCCAAGCTGAGAGTGCGAGTTCGATTCTCGTCACCCGCTCTTACCGGAACCCCCAGGCCACCGGCCCGGGGGTTCTTTGCTGCCCGGCGCCGCTCGACGCACCCGGCGGCGGGAGGCGGCGGAGCGAAGGGCACCTGATGCGCGCACTCGTCATGATCTCCAAGGCCATACTGACCACACTGGCCACGTGGCTGACCCTGATCCTCCTGATCACGCTCCCCACCCTGCTCCCGCCCCGCTGGGAGTACTACCTGATCTCCCCCGCAAGCGTGGGCCTATGGATGCTCGCCATGCTGACGGCCCCCGCGCTGGCCTGCTGGAAATTCCGTACCTGGATCCGAACGGTCCCGGGCGACACGCGACGCACGGACACCTGACCGCACCCCCCGACAGGCCACACCGGAGGCCAGCCGCAGCATCCGCACTTCAGCGGGCGAGGGCATCCGGGCGCGGATCTCCGAGTCTCCCGATCACTTAATCGAAGGGCCCGACCGTGACCTGAAGGGCCAACTTTCCGTCCTGCTTGTGGATCTGGGCGTCGAGGATGGATGGCTCGGTGTAGCCGTCCTTGAGGTCGACGGCCAAGATGCAGCCGTATTCCTTGGTCATGCACGAGGCGTCTACGCCGGACATCCCGACTGTCGAGACCCCCGGTACCGTCTGGAGCCATGCCCCGATCACTCCTCTTTGGCCGAGGCTCGGCGCACCGGTAACGGGTGCCCCCACATAGACGACTCGCGCCCGGTCGCCGTCGACACGGGTCTTGGATTTCACGGTGAAGTCCGGCGGATGGCCCATGGCTTCAACTGCCCGGAGATTGTCCTGATAGGCCCCATTCTCCTGATCGGGGATCAGTATCGCGGCCGCCACCGAGGCCAGCACTGCCGCACTGATCCACGCGACCCAACGGAATATCCGGCGGCGGGCCGCTACGGGCGTTCCGGCAGGTGCCGTGGGTCGACGCGCCGGACCCGCGGGCGGTATGGCGGGGGGCTGCGCGGGAGCCGTGGGCCAATGGGCCTGGTCTGCGGGCGACGCGTTGGGCGGCGGTGGTGTCCCGGTCGCACGCTCCAACTGGGCCTGCAACTGCTGCATGGTCAGACGCCCGGCCGGTTCCTTGCGAAGCAGGCCCTCCAGCATGGGAGTGAGGGGCCCGGCCTGCACGGCAGGGACAGGGTCCTCGGTCACGACGGCGACCAGCACGGCGCTCGGGGCCGTCCCCGCGAAGGGCGGGTGCCCTTCCACGGCGGTATAGAGAGTGGCCCCCAGTGACCAGAGGTCGGACGCGGCGGTGGCCGGAAGGCCCCGCACCTGCTCCGGGGCCATGAATGCGGGTGTACCCATGATCATGCCGGTGGCCGTGAGGGTGACGTCACCCTCCAGGGCAGCGATCCCGAAGTCGGTCAGGACGGCCCTCCCGTCCTCGAGCAGGATGTTGGCGGGCTTGATGTCCCGATGGGTGATTCCCCTCAGGTGCGCGGCGCTCAGCGCGGCGGCCACCTGTCGCCCGATGTCGGCAACGTGCTGCGGGGACAGGGGACCCTGCCGGTGCAGCAGGTCGTCCAGTGACCCCCCGGTCACCAACTCCATGACGATCCACGGCCGCCCGTCCGCGCCGGTAAGCCGGTCGTAGACGGTCACGATGCCTGGATGCTTCAGCCGCGCGGCCGCCCGTGCCTCGCGTTCCAGCCGGGCGATCCAATTGGCCCGCTCCTCGGCCCCCAGATGCTCGGGCAGGCGCAGCTCTTTCACCGCCACGTGCCGCCCCAACTGCTCGTCGTAGGCACGCCAGACCGCGCCCATCCCGCCTTGACCGAGCAGATCGGTCAATCGGTATCTGTCCGCGAGGAGTTGCCCGTGATCGTCGTCCACGGACGGAGAATAGCCGGGCGGCCCTCGCAGGGCGGGCTGCTGTCCCGACCCCGTGAATCAGCGTTCGGCGTAGCTTCTTTGGAGGGGCAGTATCACCGGCACGGACCTGCGGATCCGCAAGTGGCACGTGATCCTTCCGAAACCGTTGCGGAAGGCCGTCGCGGACTTCGAGGTATCCGTGGCCTGAGGGTCTCGAGCGGCCCGGCTAAGTCCAGGTCAGCTCTGCCTGACCTGAGTGCCAGCAGGCTCTCCGTGAGCATCGCCTCCGTGTGCATCGCCTCCGTATGCACCGCCTACGTGTGCATCGTCGGCGTCGTACGACGGCACCGCGGGTCAGAGGGCTGCCGGGCGGTCCTCGATGTCACGGAGGATTGTGGGGGCGTTCGCGACGGTCGCTCTCGTGCGGTGCTTGGATCTTTTCAGGCGGTGGCGCCACGTGATCCGGGAGCGCTGGGGGTGCCACAGGGCCTGGTAGACCAGTTCGGTGGCGCCGGAGAACGCGTCCATGTACGTGGTGGACACGCCTCCGCCGAACTCCGGGTCCGGGTTGCGCTCCCACTCCCGGTGGCTTTCCAGGTAGATCGCCACGCGCGTCTTGACGTACCAGCCCGAGACCGCGCGCGGCACCCCCGCAGCCATGGCGGCCGACTCGAAGGCGTGCACCGCTGTGCGGAGTTGGGGCCATTCGCTGCCCCCACCGTGGGCCCAGTGCGCCTGTTCGAGTGTCGCCATGGCCTCGCGCGCCGTGGCGCGTGCCCGGCGGCGCTCCGGCCCGGCCGACACGTACTGCGTCACGACGGCACCGACGCTGCCGGCGCCGAGCAGCTGAATCAACGAGGCGAGGTCGGCCATGCACGGAAGGTACAGCGTCTGCCGATTTCACGGACCCCACCGTGTCATGGCGGTCCGCACCGGTGACCGATCATGGGGACCATGGTGTCTAGCATCGTCGTGCAGTACACGGACCTTCTGCGGAACAGCGCCTACGACCTCTGGGTCCGGTTGCGGGAGCTTCTGAAGGAGCAAGGGCTCGATCCGGACCTGACGGTCGTTGTCGACCTCCTGCAGGAAGGGCCCGATCACGAGGACGGGCAGGTCATCTCCGGGGACGGACGGGTCTATCGGTTCACGCTCCACTACGACCAGGCAGCCGAGCACGGAGCGCGTAACGCCCGCCTCGGCAGGTGGGCCGACATCACGGATTCTTGGCGGGACGGCTCGCTGGCCGGCCGGACGGAGGGGGCCTTCGTGTGGAGGGGCGGGCGGGGGCGTCCCTGGCCTCAAGGCCGTGAGCGGTGATGAGGGACAGCGCACGGCGAATTTCCGGGTCCATCTCGTGCCGGCTGTCCTGGCCTTGGCCAATCCTCCGTGGCAGCGCGACGTGTGGCTGGACCCGTCCACGTTCGAGAACCTGGACCACGTCTTCCACACGCTCTACGACGACTTCTGCGACGCCGACGCCCCGGAGAGCTTTCTCGGCACCAGCCTGAGGTCACCGGAAGAGGTCGACCTCATGCGGCAACTCGGTTCCGCTCTCGACGCTGCGACGGCCGAGGCCCCCGGCGACACCGATGAGGAGTACCTCGCCGCGTCCGCGTGGCCGGACGTGGTGAGGGTCGCCGGACGCCTCGCGCAGGTCATGGTCGCCAACGACTTGGCCGAACTCGTCGCGCTGCACGAGCGCGGGACTCCGCACCTCGACGCCGGGCCCGTGCCGGGGTGAACGGAGAGGCATGGAAGTGCACAGATGGCTGCGTACACGGCGCCGTCCTCGACGCGGCCGACGCCACCTTCACTGCCAGAAGATCTCCTCAACGACGATCTGAGGGTCGTCCACACGGCGCATGAAGATGTACCGCAGCCAACCGTGATAGTCGTCGAAGAACAGGACATGCGGGCCCGCCGGGCTGGTGGACCGTGCCGGTTCGACTCGCATGATGTCGGGCAGCTCGGCGTCGGCGTCGACGCCTCGGAAGTATGGGTCCTTCGCCGTCACCAGTTCGGCGCGAGCGGCGTCGACGATCTTCCGGACGTGCTCGGGCAGAGCGTCGCGTGCGGCCTGGGCCTTGAGGGTCCAGTCCATCTGCCACGGCGGTCCCATGAACGCGTCATCACTCACCGGCCGGGCTCCGCGCGCGCAGCCATGTGGCGGATGTTGGACGCCTCTTCCACGAGCTTCCTCGCCTCGGCGAGGTCGGTGGCTTCGGTGGCGCGCGCTTCGAGATCCGTCAGGTGCGCGTCGAGGTGCGGGTCGCGGGCTATGGCGTACTCGCCCCACCAGCGAGCCATGAACGCCGGTACGGGTCCGAGGTCGTACGTGTCGGCGATCGCCCGCTTCCAATGCGCGTCGAAGTCGGCGAGCAGCTGCGGAGCATGCTGGGCGATGGCTTCGCGGAGCGCCTTGGGCGTTCTCTCCGGCATCGGAGGGACGCCGGGTGAGTCGGTAGCAGGGGTGCTCATACTCTGAACCTCCGTCGGCCCTCGCTTTCGGTTCTGGAGCCTACCGCTGTGGCCTCGGCCCTGCGGAGATTCACGCCAGGCCCGTAGCAGTGCCTGGGTCACACCGGTGAGGACCCTCATGCGGATGTTTCTGCCATGCGGGCGAATCAGTGGGAAGAGCCGTGCCGAGTCTGCGACGTTCCCGTGCCGGCGGGGCTCGGTGTGCTGGTGCGCAGCCGGTTCGAGGGGCGGCTCGTGTATCACCCGGAGCACGTACGGGAGCCCGTCGGTCGCTCCGTACAAGAGTCATGGCGTGACGATCAGCCGTGCGCGTGCTGATGGAGTGCCCGTCATCGGAGCCTGCTTCCCCTCCATCGGCCGGCTGTCCCGCCCGGCCCTGCATCGCGAACAGGTTGACTGGCACAAGAAGCGCGCGTTGGAGGATCGGGCGTACCGGCCCGACAGGGACAGGGACATGGTGTGGCCACTCGGCCCGGTCCTCCCGCTGGCCTGGGCCGATCACGAGCCCGAGCAGCCACCCGAGTAGCGATCTCGCATCGGGCGTACGGGGGACAACCCGTAACCCCTGGCGTGTCCCGCAGGTGTTCGAATCGGGAGTTCGTAGCTTCGCAGCGTGACTCAATCCGCTTCGGGTGTTCCCGCGTCCTCCGTCGTCGCCGGCCCCTCCCGGCACACCGCCTTCAAGCGCACCGCACTCGCCTGTGTCGCAGTCGCCGCGGGTGTGGCGCTCTGCGTGCCGGGCTCGTCGAGTGCCGCCTCCGCGCCTCGCACCGGTGCCCCCGCGCCCCGCGCCGGCGTCCCCGTCCAGCTCATCGCGCTCAATGATCTGCACGGGAACCTCGATCCCGTCGAAGGGGCCGCCGGGCGGGTGCAGCGCCGGGGAGGGAAAGAGAGTGTGCAGGCCGGGGGGATGGCGCAGTTGGCGGGGCTTGTCGGCAAGGCTCGGGGCGGGCAGCGGAGGTCGTTGACCGTGGCGGCCGGGGACATGATCGGGGGGAGTCCCCTGTTGTCCGCGCTGTTCCACGACGAGCCGACCGTTCAGGCTCTGGAGCGGCTCGGGCTCGATGTCAGTTCCGTCGGGAATCATGAATTCGACGAGGGGCCCAGGGAACTGGAGCGGATGGCTCGGGGTGGGTGTCATCCGGAGGACGGGTGCGCGCCCGGGGGGAAGTACGACGGGGCCGACTTTCCGTATCTCGCGGCCAATGTGACCCGTGCGGGGGACGGTGAGCCGTTGCTCAAGCCGTACGCGGTCAAGACGCTGGCCGGTGGGCAGCGCATCGGGTTTATCGGGGTCGTCACCAAAGACGCCCCTCAGGCCGTCAACGCCTCCCAAGTGCGTGATCTCGAGTTTCATGACGAGGTTCCTGTCGTGAAGCGGTATTCGGAGGAGCTGCGGCGCGCCGGGGTCGATGCCCAGGTGCTGCTCGTGCACGAAGGCGAGGCCGCCAACGGTGTCGCCGGGCGCGGTGACTGCGACGCCGACGGGCCCGGGTCCCGGCTCCGGGGGCGGATCAAGGGCATCGCCGAGCGGACGCCGAGCGCCGTCGACCTCATCGTCAGCGGGCATTCGCACGACTCGTACGAGTGCACGGTCACCGATCCCGCCGGCGCGCCCCGCTCCGTGACGCAGGCCGATTCCTTTGGGCGGTCCTTCACCGATCTGCGGTTCCGTCTCGGTGCGGACGGTGATGTCGTACGCAAGTCCGTGACCGCCCGGAACCGCGTCGTGCCCGCCGACAGCGCGAAGCAGCCCGCGATGCGCAAGCTCGTCGAGACGTGGCGCGCGCGGTCCGCGAAGGTCGCCGACCGGACCGTCGGGCACATCTCCGCCGACCTGCCGGGCCGGGGGTCGAAGGAGAAGGAGACACCCCTCGGCAGCCTGCTCGCCGACGCGCAGGTGGAGGCCACCCGCGGGGAGCGTGCCGAGCTGGCCCTCCTCAACCCGGGAGGCATGCGTGCCGATCTCGTCCGCAAGGGCGACGGTGCCGTGACCTTCGCCGACGCGTTCCGTACGCAGCCCTTCGGGACGCCGCTGGTGACCATGACGCTCACCGGGGAGCAGCTGCTCGCCGTACTCAAGGAGCAGTTCTCCGGTGCCAATGCCGACGAGCCGCGGTTCCTGCAGCTGTCCTCCGCGCTGAAGTACTCGGTCGACATGGGGCGCTCCGGTGCGGCGCGGCTGCTGACCGAGACCGTGCAGGTGACGGGGGAGCGGGTGCGGGCCGACAGGAAGTACCGGGTGACCGTCAACGACTTCCTCGCCAACGGGGGCAACGGCTTCTCCACCTTCACCGAGGGGACGGAGCGCGACGGTGGCTCGGTGACCGACCTCGACGCGCTGGTGCACTACCTGGAGAACAACTCCGCGCCGGACGCTCCCCTCGACCCGCCCGCCCCGGGCCGGATCACCTTCCTCGCCGGGTAGCCGAAGGCACGGCATGAGAGCAGGGCACAAGCGCACGGCACAAGCACACGGCACAGGCGGCACGGGACAGGCGGCACGGCACAGCACGGCACAGCACGTCATCGCGCACCTCCCGTCATATTCATCGGCGACTTTCATCCCTCTCCCGGCGGGCCGGACTCCGATAGGCTCGGTACGTGACGGCCTCCCAGCCCAACGCCCACCGGACCGACGCCCACCGGCCCGACGCCGACCACCCCGCCGTCGGCCGGGCCTTCACGGGTCCGTACGCCGTCGTCGCCGTCGCGTCGTCCGCGGGCGGCATCCAGGGGCTGAGCGAACTCCTGGGGGCGCTGGGTCCGGAGTTGCCCGTGCCGGTGCTCGTGGTCCAGCACCTCGACCCGAGGCACCGGACCGTGATCGCCGACGTCCTCAACCGGCGTACGGATCTCCCGGTCAAACTCGCGGAGGCCGGGGAGAAGCCGGTCCCCGGCACCGTCCACATCGCGCCACCCGGGCGCCACCTGCTCATCGGCGCGGACGGGGACCTGACGCTCTCCGACGCCGAGCTGGTCCACTTCGTACGCCCCTCCGCCGACCTCCTCTTCGAATCGGTCGCCGCGTTCTACGGGCCGCGTGCCATCGCATGCGTGCTGACCGGGACCGGCGTGGACGGGGCGATGGGCGTGGAAGCCGTGCATTCGCGGGGCGGGACCGTGATCGTCGAGGATCCGCGGACCGCGGACTTCTCCGGTATGCCCCAGGCGGCCTTGAATACGGGCGTGGTGGATTTCGTGCTACCTCTTGAGGAGATCGCGGCGGTCGTCCGCGGACTTCTCGACGCCACGGGGCAGTGATGAACGAATCTCGCAAAGAACCGCGCCACGAGCCTCGGAAGGAATCCCGCAAAGAGCCTCGCCCCGAGGGTCGGCAGGAGGGCCGTGGAGAAGGGCGTCAGGAGGGACGGCCCGAGGGGCGTCAGGAGGGACGGCCGGATTCGTCGAAAGGCGAGACCAACGAAGCCCTCGAGGAGCTGCTGCTCTTCATCAGGGAGGCGCGCGGGTTCGACTTCACCGGTTACAAGCGTTCCACCCTGGGACGCCGTATCCACAAGCGGATGTACGACGTCGGCATCGACTCGTACCAGGACTACCAGGACCTCCTGGAGACGAGCGCCGACGAATTCAGCGCTCTGTTCAACACGATCCTGATCAACGTCACCTCTTTCTTCCGGGACCCGGAAGCCTGGACCTTCCTGCAGCGCGAGGTCGTCCCCGAACTGATCGCGGACCTTACGCCCGACCAGGAGATCCGGGTGTGGAGCGCCGGCTGCTCCAGCGGCGAGGAGGCGTACTCGCTGGCCATCATGTTCGCGGAGGCGCTGGGCCTGGAGGAGTGTCTGCGCCGCGTCAAGATCTACGCCACGGACGTGGACGAGGAGGCGCTGCGCGAGGCCAGGTCGGGGCTGTATCCGCTGAAGTCGCTGGAGCCGCTCTCCCCGGAGCTGCGGGACAAGTACTTCGAGCCGAACGGCGCGCAGCTCAGCTTCCGCGCCGATCTGCGCCGCCGGGTGATCTTCGGGCGGCACGACATCACCCGTGACGCCCCGATCTCCCGGCTCGACCTGCTGATCTGCCGGAACACGCTGATGTACTTCAACGTCGAGGCGCAGACGCAGATCGTCGACCGTTTCCACTTCGCCCTGCGCCAGGGCGGGTTCCTCTTCCTCGGCAAGGCCGAGATGCTCCTGAACGACGCCGAGCGTTTCGAGGTGGCGGACATGCGGCAACGCGTCTTCCGTCGGCGTACAGGCGAGGCGGGTCTGCCCTATCAGCCCGCGCCCCTGAAGATCAGGAGCAGTTCGGGCCTCGAACTGCACTCCGTGGCGCGCACCCGGCAGCTGCGTGACCTGGTCCTCGACGCCGGGCCGATCCCGTGGATCGCGATCGACGGCGACGGCGCCGTCGTGGTGATCAACAGTCAGGCGAGGATCCAGTTCGGGCTGAGCTCCAACGACGTGGGCCGTCCCTTCCAGGACCTGGAGATCTCCTACCGGCCGGTCGAGCTGCGCTCCCTCATCGACCAGGCCACGCACGAGCGCCGGACCCTGCGGGTCAACCGGGTGGAGCGGCGGGCCGGCGAGGAGATCCAATACCTCGACATCCTCATCCAGCCGCTCTCCGGGCCCAACGGCCTGCACGTGGCGACCATGATCTCCTTCACCGACGTCACCGTGGCCACAAAGCTGAAGGCCGAGGTCAAGCGCGTACGCGAGGACCTGGAGACGGCGTACGAGGAACTCCAGTCGACTAACGAGGAGTTGGAGACGACCAACGAGGAACTCCAGTCCAGCATCGAGGAGTTGGAGACCACCAACGAAGAGCTCCAGTCCACGAACGAGGAGCTGGAGACCACGAACGAGGAACTCCAGTCCGGCAACGAGGAACTGGAGACCATGAATGACGAGATGCGCATCCGCACCGAGGAGCTCGACGAGGCCAGGGCGTTCCTGGAGGCCGTGCTCACGAGCATCGCGGCGGGCGTGGTGGTGCTGGACAGCAAGCTGAGGGTCAAGAGCTGGAACCGGGGCGCCGTCGACCTGTGGGGTCTGCGCAGCGACGAAGTCGTCGACCAGGTCTTCTTCGACCTGGACTTCGGGCTGCCGACGGAAGAGCTGAGGCCCCTGGTGCAGCAGTGTCTCCAGAGCCGTCAGCGCACCGGGCCGATGCCCGTGCACGCCCTGAGCCGGATCGGGAGGCCCATCACGTGTGACATCTTCTGCTCCCCGTTCGACGGGCACAACGGCGGTGTGGTCCTCATGATGGAAGAGAGCCGCATTCCCTCCTCCGACTGACGCCGCGGGCGTACGCTTCGGATATGGAGCCGCAGGGGTACGACGAAGCCCTCGGTCTGGCCGCGACCGCACAAGGGCGTGCCGACCGGGCGCTCGAGCGGGCGGAGCGGGCCGCGGCCGCGGCCGCACGGCACGAACGTCTCGCGTCGTCCGATCCCGATCCCGACGGCGCCGAGCTGCACGCGCAGATCGCCGACACGCACCGGCGGACGGCGGCCTGCCACCGCTCCTCCGCCGCCCTGCACGGCGCCTTCGCGGACCGCACGTCGGCGTGGGTCCGGGGCAGAGGGACCCGGCCCCGCTTCATGACCGGCGTGGCGGACGCGCTGGGCACGAACAGCGCCGCGATCACCCTGGTCGACTCCGCCCAGAACCAGCTGGCGGTCGCGGTGTCCGACGAATCCGCCCTGACGGCCCAGGACTTGGAGTTCGTCCTCGGCGAGGGCCCGTGCCGCGACGCGGCGTACGAGCGTCGCCCGGTCCATTCGGCGGGTGGGCAGATCGAGCGGCGCTGGCCCGGGTACGGCCCCGCGCTCACCTCCATGGGCTTCACGTCGGTGCTCGCCGTCCCCCTGGAGACGCAGGGCGGCTGCTTCGGTTCCCTCGCGGTGTTCGACCCGCGCACGGGCCTCCTGGGCTCCACGGACCTGGCCGAGGTCACGGCCGCCCTCACCCGCATCGTGCTGCTCGGGCCGGACGCCGACCCGGAGCTGTACGGAGGCACCGACCACAGGGAGACCGTCCAGCAGGCGGCGGGCGTCCTCTCCGTGCGGGTCGGCTGCGGCATCGCCGACGCACTGGCACTGATCAAGGCCCGGGCATTCGCCGACGAGACGACGACCGCTGCCATCGCCCGGCGGATCCTGAACCGAGACCCGTATCTCTAAATTTCATGAGGAGCTCGGCATGACGCCCCAACAGCAGCTGGCCGACGTGTTCGTGGCCCTGGCCGGCAGCGCGACGGAAGGCTCACCGGACGTACCCGAAACCCTCGCGATTCTGGCGTACCGCAGCCCGACCCTGCTCCGGGTGCGCGCGGCGTCCGTGGTGTACACGCCGGGCGGGCGGGAGAAGGCGCAGGCGAGCGGTTCCGATCCCGATGTGACCCGCCTGGAGCGCGAGGCGCTCTCCTGGCAGGAGGGCCCCGGCCACTGCCCGCCCGGCACCGACGCGCACCTCATGGCGCCCCTGCCCCTCGCCGGTGCCCCGACGAGGCACCGCTGGCCCCGCTACACCCCGGGCGCCCTGGCGCTGGGCCACACCCACGTCAGCGCTCTCCCTCTGCAGGTGCCCACCCGCACGCTCGGGGCGCTCGTCCTCTTCTCCGACCAAGGGGACGTCCCCTCACCCGAGGCGCGGGCGCTTGGCCGGTCCCTCGCGGACTTCACCGCTGTCACGCTGCACCGCGCGCAGGAGGCCGAGCAGGGCCGGACGCTCACCAGCCAGCTGGAGCGGGCCCTGACCAGCCGCGTCCTCATCGAGCAGGCGAAGGGCGTGCTCGCGACGCGCAGGTCGCTGACGATGGACGACGCCTTCGACGCGCTGCGGTCGCACGCGCGGTCCCAGCGGCGACTGCTGAACGACGTGGCGCGCGAGGTGATCGACGGGGAGGCGGATCCGACGCTGACCGATCCCACCGACCGGGGTCCGCAGGGGCACGGCAGCGGGACGTGAGCGGTACGGCAGTGGAACGTGAGCGGTGCCGGTCAGAGTGGTGTGTGTCAGCAAGTCAGCAGGTGGGGCGCTGGTTCTCAGAGACGCTGTGCTCGGAGACCGGAGAGCCGTAGCGCCCCGCTGCACCATCACTCCCGGGGGAATTCCCATGCGTACGTTCCGCAGCCGCGCCGCCGTTCTCGGCCGCTCCACCGTTCTCGCCGCGACCGGCGCCGCCGTGCTCGCCCTCTCCCTCACCGCCTGCGGGAGCGGCTCCGACACGAAGGCCGCGGAGCCCGCGGGGGCGACGGTGGCGGGCGGTGAGACCACGGTCTCCGTCGGCGCGTCCCACGACGTCGAGGCCGCGGGCGCCACCATCGCCGCCAAGCCCGGCGGGAAGCGGGCCGCCGCGGCCGACGCGCCCGTCTGCACCACCAAGGACGTCGCCATCAGCGCCGCGCGCCACGGCGGCCCGCCCTACACCCACATCGTCCTGACCGCGAAGAACACGTCGGGCCACAGCTGCAAGATGACCGGCTTCCCGGAGATCCAGTTCCTGGAGAGCCACAAGCAGGACGTGCCGGCCGTCGCCAAGAGCAAGCCCGCGTCCCCCGTCGTCCTGAAGGCGGGCGCCCCCGCGTACGCGCTGGTCAGGGTGTCGGACGGCGGCGTCGACGAGAACAACGAGCCCGTCTCGGCCTTCCAGGTGACGCTCCAGGGCGGCGGCGGCATGGCTGCCGTCAGGGCCCCGGGCAGCGGCGGCATCGCGGTCGACCCGGCGAAGGCGCTGACCGGCTACTGGACGTACGAGCTGCGCAACGGCGCGGACGACTTCTAGTCGACTTCTAGTCGGCGTCTCGTCGGCTTCTAGTCGACTTCTAGTCGGCCCGTCCTCGGAGCTGGCGGTCAGCGGGTGCGGATGTGCCACATGGAGAGCTCGTCGTCGTGTGCGCGGAGGTGGGCCACGGCTTCCTCCAACGTACGGAGCTCGGTCAGCTCGTAGAAGAGGAACAGCGGCGCGAAGAGGCTCGCGTAGCCGAAGGGGGCTCCCCTGGGGGCTACGCAGGCGCTCGCGCCCGCGTCGAGGAACGCGTCGACGAGCTCCGGGTCGCCGGTGTCGCAGCCGGTGAGGATGACGACGCTGCCGGGGAGGCTGACGTGGGCGCGCACCTCGGCCGGCCCCATCGCGCCGTTGAACGGCTGGAACCGGGCCATCTCCGGGGCGAGTTCGGGGATGAGGATGCGGCCTTCGTCGCCGTGGCAGGCGATGATCACGTAGGGGGCGACGGGGGCGGGGCCGGTGACGGTGACGGTGACGGTGGCGGTGGCGGTGGCGCGACCGGAGCCGCCCAGGGCCGCGACGAGGTGGCGGGGCTGGCCCACCGGTACGTAGGTGACCTGGACGCCAAAGACTTCGAGGGCGTCCCGCAGCGCGCGGGCGCCGCCCTCCTCGACGTCGAGCAGGTCGACCCGGGTCCACGCGAGCCGCCCGGCCTGCACCTCGCGGATGCGGGACGGGCGTTGGGTCGCGAGCCACTGGGCTTCGGTCGCCGTCGTGGGCTCGGGGTCGGGCTCGGGGTCGGCGTCGAGGGCGGGCTCGGCATCGGCATCGGGGTCGGCATCGGGGTCCGGCTCGGCATCGGGGTCCGGCTCGACGTCGGGGTCCGGCTCGGCATCGGGGGCGGGGTCGGCGTCGGGGTCCGGCTCGGCGTCGGGGGCGCGCTCGGCAACGGGGTCCGGCTCGGCGTCGGGGGCGCGCTCGGCAACGGGGTCCGGCTCGGCGTCGGGGGCGCGCTCGGCAACGGGGTCGGACTCGGTCGTGTCGGCCATGGCCCGCCTCAGTCTCCCGAGTCGCCCGCGTCGCCGGAGTTGCTCCCGCTGCTGATGCCGCCCCGGCCGCTCTTCTTCCTCGCGGCGGTGACCACTTCCGTGGTGACCAGCGTCGCCTCCGCCACGCCGTGGACCCAGCGCGGACCGCCCCGGGCCGCCCAGATGACCGCTCCCAGCCCGGCGGCCACGACCGTCATGACGATGCTCAGCAGCACGATCATCATCGGCATCCCCCTGTCTCTGTCGTGGGAGACGCGCGTTTCCCGGACGGGGTTCCCCGACCTGCGTACCGGGAAGCCGTGCCCGCGGGATGCCGCCGAAGACTCCGCCGCCCGCCATGGCGACGTTCCACAGGGTGACCAGCATGGCCTGGGCCGCGTCCACCGCGCCGGCCGCGTCCACCGCACCGCCCGCCGCGGTCTGGAGGAGCGTGGGAGTGCCGCCGCCGTCCTCTCCCTGGAGGGCCTCGCGGACGCGGCGCGCCGTAACGTGGGCGCTCGGCGAGAGCGCCTACGCCGAGGCGTTCGCGCGGGGCGTCGCGCTGCCCCCGGAGCGCCTCCCGCCCGCCTGAGCGCGGGCTCCCGCCCCACTCCGCCCCGCCCTGTCGCACAGACCTTCGACTCGGCCCCACTCGCACCCGTACAGTGTCAAGATCCCGCATTCCACCCGGCCTGCGGGGCTGGAGATCCGCTGTGGATCCACCAAGGGGGGCCTGACATGGCACTGTTCGGAAACGCGCACACCGTAGACCCGATGAAGGCGCAGAACGAGTACGCGCGTCTGCTCGGGCACGGCGAGCAGGTGCACGCCGCGTACACGCTGATACGCGACACCATGCTGTTCACGGACCGTCGACTGATCATGGTCGACAAGCAGGGGATCACCGGCAAGAAGGTCGAGTACCACTCGGTGCCGTACCGCAGCATCACGCACTTCGCCGTGGAGACGGCCGGCCACTTCGACCTCGACGCGGAGCTGAAGATCTGGGTCTCCGGCAATCCGACGCCGATGCAGAAGACGTTCACGAAGGGCGTCGACATCTACGAGGTCCAGGCCATCCTGACCCAGTTCGTGGCCCGCTGACCGCCGACCCGGTTCGTGGCCCGCTGACGGGTCATCCGTAGGACCCGTCCCCGCAGACCTTCGGCCACCACGCGTAGACCAAAGTCCGATGAGCGCGCCCCGCGCTCATCGGCATGCTCGGGATCACCGGACGGCGGCGGTTGGGGCCGCCGCCGGTTCGGGATCACGGGAGGCGCTGTGCGGGACGACGTCGGTGGGATCAGTCGGGGGCGGTTTCTGGTGGGGGGTGCGGCGGTGGGGGCCGCGGTCGCCAGCGGGGCGCCGGCGGGGGCCGGGGAGGCCGCCGCCGCCACCGGTACGGGTGCGGCGGCCGTCGACGGGGCGAACGCCCGGCGGGGGCTGCGGTATCGCGGGGTCTGTTACGAGGTGGGGGACGGGGGCGGGCCCGCCACCGCGTGGAGTGCGGAACGCATGCGGCGTGATCTGCGCGCCGTCCGGCATCAGCTGCACGCCAACTCCGTCTCCGTATACGGCACCGGCGTCGAGCGCCTCGCCGCCACCGCCTCCGAGGCCGCCGAGCGCGGGCTGCACGTCTGGCTCCAGCCGCGCCTCGCCGACGTGCCCGAGCGGGACATCCTCGACCATCTCGCCGAGATCGGCCGGCACGCCGAACGCATGCGGCGCCAAGGGGCTCGTGTGTACCTCAGCGTCGGGTGCGAGTTCGTGCTGTTCGTGCCCGGGATCGTGCCGGGTGACGACGCGCTGGAGCGGGTCCAGAACATCCTCAAGGGAAATTACGATCCGCAGCGGATGGTCCGGGAGCTGCGACGCTTCGTCGGGCTCGCCGCGAAGACCGGGCGACGCGTCTTCCGAGGGCCCCTCACCTACGGTGCCGCCCACGACGACGACGTCGACTGGTCCCTCTTCGACGTCGTCAGCGTGAATTACTACGGCTACCACGGCAACACGCGCAGTTACGTCAAGGACCTCTCCCCGCACACCCGTTGGGGCAAGCCCGTCGCCATCACGGAGTGCGGCTCCTGCACGTACGAAGGGGCTCCGCAGGACGGCGGCATGGGCTGGTACGAATCCATCGACTACACGGCGGATCCTCCGGAGGTCACCGGCGACCTCAAGCGCAGTGAGCGCGCGCAGGCCGCCTATCTCTCCGACGTCTTCGACGTCTTCGAGTCCATGAACCTGCACGCCGCGCTGGTCTACCAGTTCGTCAGCCCCGAGCTGCCGCACCGGCCCGACTCGCCTCGTCACGATCTCGACGTGGCCAGTTACGGCCTCACCAAGGCGCTCCGCAAGCGCCCCGACGACCCCGAGTCCCCCTGGCACTGGGAGCCGAAGGAGTCCTTCCACGCGCTGGCCCACCGCTTCGCGCGGTCGGAGCGCCGGTAACCGCACTGCTTGGCGCACGGAGGGCTTCCCTCCCCGTCGCCCATGTGTTTGCCTGAGGGCCATTTCGGCTGTCTGGGGCGGGAGTTGCCGCATGCGGAAGCGGAAGCGCGGTCTGTGGAGCGCGGGGGTGCTCGCCGGGCTGCTGTTGCTCGGCGCCTGCGGGGACCCCGGGTCCGGGGACGCGGCACCGGCCGACCTCCCCGACGCGACGGGTCGCGCGGCGCCTTCCGAGCCGTCGGCGCCGCCGTCTCCCACCACGCGGCAGCGGGCCGCCAGGGACGCGCCGGACGCCCCGGACGCGCCGGATGCCTCGGATGCCCCGGACGAGCCCGCGCCCAAGGTTCTCTACCTCGGCGACTCCCTCGCCATGGAGAACCAGGACGTCCTGGGCGCGCAGCTCAAGGACCGCCTCGGTGCGCGGTACCGCAGCGCGCCCTACTCGGGAACGACCCTCTGCGACTACCTCGACGGCACGGGCGACGACTCCCTCGTCCCCGACAAGGACAAGGCCGCCGCCCTCGTGCGGGCGCAGCGGCCCGACTACGTCGTCCTCCAGTTCTGGGGCAACGCGTGGGGCTACACGCCGTGCATGGACGGCATCACGTACGACAAGCAGCGCGAGAAGTACTTCGACCGGTACGCGGCGGACGCGCGGCGGCTCGCCTCGCAGATCCGGGGCGCGGGGGGTGGGCGCGTGCGGGTCGTGTGGGTCCTCCAGGGCCCCGACCCGATCACGCCCGACCGCGTGCGGCGCGTCAACGCGATCTACGAGGCGCAGGCCCGCGCCTCGGGTGGCCTCGTCGCCGACGCGGGCAAGGCGGTGGCGCCGGGCGCGGACCGGTACACATGGGTGGAGAAGCTCCCTTGCACGGCGTACGAGCGTGAGCACTCCGCGTACTGCACGGAGCCGGGTGCGGGGCTCACGGCTCTCCACCGCGACAAGGACTACCTGCACTTCTGTCTGGCGCCCACCACGGCCAAGTCCCGGCCCTGCCCGGTGCGTTCGCCGGGCATCCGGCGGCTGACCTCGGTGATCACCGAGAGGATTCGTGCAGATCTCCGCTGACGGTGGCGGCCACGAAACGCGTGAACGCGGCTTCCGTGACGGTGAAGGCGGGGCCTTGGGGGTTCTTGCTGTCGCGGATGGCGACGGTTCCGTTGCACTGGGCTTGGGCGAGTTCTATGCATTCGCCGCCGCTGGATCCGCTGTACGTCGACTTACGCCATGTGGCGCCACTGAGGGGGGCGCACTCGATGCAGTCGCCGCCTCCGCTGCCGCTATAGGACGACTTACGCCACTGCACCTTCGCCAGACTCTGGTTGAACTCCATAGCGCTCCTCCATTACGCGGGCGATCAGCACCGCCGTGTCCTCCACGGAGAGCGCAGCGGCCTGCAAGCGAGCGTAACCGAACGAACGCTCCCTGATCACTTTGCGAATTGGCGGTCATGTGCGCGACGTCGTAGCTCTCGGCATAGAACAGGTCTGGGTCGCCATCGAAAGTCAGGAGGTTGAAGGACCCGCGTGTCGCACAGTGTTGGCCCGTTGAGAAGGGCAGCACCTGAATCTGCGCCCATCTGTGATCATGGAAGCTCAACAAGTGGTTGAGCTGGTCCCGCATGATGTCCCGGCCGCCCACCTCCCGGTACAGCGCGGCCTCGTCGAGGATCACCCACAGCGCAGGCGGGGTGGCCCTCGCCAGTACGCGCTGGCGCTCAAGTCGTGCCGCCACCAGCTCATCGAGGTTCTCCGGACGTTCGGTTCCGAGCACTGCCCTGGCATACGGCTCCGTCTGCAACAAGCCGTACACCACCTGGGCCTGGTACGTGGAGATGAAGCTCGCCCGCGCCTCCATCTCCGCGTACGCCTGGAACCAGGAGGGCAACTGGCTCCGCAGCACCAGGCCCACCAGCCGCGAGAAGTGACCGTCCGTGCCCAGCGCCGCGTCCACCCGCTCGGAGAAGTCCCTCGTCGGCACCCTCCTCGTCGTCTCGACCTGGCCGATCAGGGACGCCGTGACGAAGACGCACGAACCCAGCTGCGACTGGCTGAGGCCCGCCGCCTCGCGCAGGCGGCGCAGTTCCGAGCCGTAGTAGTCCAAGGGGGACGCACTGGGGTCGAGGTCGCGAAGTTTGACCATGTAGCTCAGCGTAGTCATCCGTACGCACACAGGTGACCTGAATCACAGAACTGGTCACGTCACCCGTTCGGCCCCGCCCCACTCGCTGCCCCCCGGTGCGCGTCACACGCTGTGAGCCCCGTCCCCGACAGAAGAAGGGGTGGACCATGAGTACGTCGCACGAGCCCCACCACAAGCACGCCGCCGTCGAGTCCCCGTGGGCGTCCGGCGGGACGATGTTCGCCGGTGTCCTGATGATGGTGAACGGCATTCTCGGGATCTTCGAGGGCATCGCAGGCATCGCGAAGGACGACGTCTACGAACGCATCGGGGACTACGTCTACAAGTTCAACCTGACCACGTGGGGCTGGATCCATCTGGTGCTCGGCATCCTCGTGGCCGTGGTCGGCTGGGGGATCCTGAAGGGTGCGAGCTGGGCCAAGGCGACCGGCGTCGCCCTCGCCGCGCTGGCCATCGTGGCGCAGTTCCTGTGGCTGCCGTACACGCCGGTCTGGGCGCTGATCTCGATCGCGATCGGCGTCTTCGTGATCTGGGCGCTCTGCAACGACCGTTCCGACGTCGCGGGCCCCTGAAGTCGGTGGTCCGCACGGTACCTTCGGTGGGCCCGTACCGGATGGGCACCGGGGCCGCCCGGTTTTTAGCGGAGTGTGGCGGTTCCGGGCCGGGAGTAAAGGGCGCTCCGCTGCGCTGCGCGTCGGCTGCGCCGATTCCGCTGCGCTCCACCCTTGACTCCCGCCCCTGCACCGCACGCAGACCTTGACCCGGACGGCCAGGGGTGGGGGCGACGGGGCCGCTGGGATGGGTCATCCCCTCTCGCTGCCGGGTGCGGACCGGTCCAACGTGAGTCGCCCCCACCGCAGACGCGCGGCCTCGCCGCTCGGGTCATCGGCTATCGCTGCCGGGTGCGGCCCGTCCCAACGTGAGTCGTCCTCACGGTTCGGGGTGGGTCACCCGCTCTCGCTGCCGAGTGCGGACCGGTCCAACGTGGGCGGGAGCGATGGTCGATGTGCTGTTGCTGCCCTCGGCCGGGGCCGCCCCCTCCCGGCACCTACTTTGGGAAAGTTGCGAACGCATTCACCGCGCGCCCCCTGCCAAGCCCCACGCGCCCCCTCGCATGCGGGCTTGCCCCGTCGAACGCGCGAGATGGGGTGGTGGGCGGGAAGGAGACGGCCGGCTCGGGCCACCCCCTCCGGCACCTACTTCCGGAAAGTTGCGAACGCATTCGCCGCACGCCCCCCGGCCAGCCGCAATGCGCCCCTGCTGTGCCGGTTTGCTGTGTCAGATGCGCGAGATCCGTGACGTGGATGGCGGCGCGCGGGAGGTGAGAGGGGGCGCGCGAGGGAACGGTTCGCAACTTTCCGGAAGTAGGTGCCGGAGGGGGGCGGGTCCGGTGGCACTTCGACCGTGGCGATCGCCGCACACACACCCAGCCGTCCCCGGTGCCCCACCCGGCCCCCAACCGTGAGACCGACTCACCTTGGACCGATCCGCACCCGGCAGCGAAAGGAGATGGTGCGAGCAGCGGGACCGCCGCGCGCCTGCGGTGGGGGCGACCCACGATGGACCGGACCGCACCCGGCAACGAGAGCCGATGACCCACCCCGAACCGTGGGGACGACTCACGTTGGGCCGGTCCGCACCCGGCCGCGAAAGGTGATGACCCTAGCGGCGATGCCGCGCGGTGGGCATGGCCGCGAACCGTGGCGGCCATCCACGTTGGACCGGTCCGCACCAGGCAGCGAAAGCCGATGACCCACCCCGAACCGTGGGGACGACTCACGTTGGGCCGGTCCGCACCCGGCCGCGAAAGGTGATGACCCGAGCGGCGAGGCCGCGCGGTGGGCGTGGCCGCTACCGTGGCGGCCGCCCACGTTGGACCGGTCCGCACCCGGCAGCGAGAGGGGATGACCCATCCCAGCGGCCCCGTCGCCCCCACCCCTGGCCGTCCGGGTCAAGGTCTGCGTGCGGTGCAGGGACGGGAGTCAAGGGTGGAGCGCAGCGGAATCGGCGCAGCCGACGCGCAGCGCAGCGGAGCGCCCTTTACTCCCGGCCCGGAACCGCCACACTCCGCGAAAAACCGGGCGGCCCCGGTGCCCATCCGGTACGGGCCCACCGAAGGCCCCGGCCCGGCCCCGCCCCGCCCTAGTACGCCGCAGGCCCCCCGTTCGCCTCCACCGCATCCCGTACCGCCCGGATGAACCCCTCCACCCGTGCGTTCGTTCCCGCCGCGCGGTGGACCAGCGCGACATCGGCGGACGGTACGTCGTCCAGGGGGACGAACGTGACGCCGGGTCGCGCGTAGTACTTCTCCACGGACGCGACGACCGGTGAGATGCCCTGTCCCGCCGCGACGAGCGTCATCAGTTCCTGGAAGGACGCCACCGCCCGGCCCCGGCGGATCTCGCGGCCGCTCGGCGTGCGCGGCGGCACGTGGAAGTCCCACCAGTACGCGGGCGCGCCGTTGACGACGCCGAAGAACGTCTCACCCGCCAGCTCCTCCAGGGAGACGGAGGCCCGTCCGCCCAGCGGGTGGCCGAGCGGCACCGCGAGCAGGCGCGGTTCCCTGATGACGACGGGGCCCACCGTCAGATCCGGCTCACGCACCGGCAGGCACGTGAAGAGCAGGTCGATCTCGCCGCCGCGCAGCGCGCCCAGCGGATCCTGGAACTGGGTCTCCCGCATCCGTACCTCGACCCCCGGGCTGCGCTCCCGGAACAGGGTCAGGATCGGGGCGGTCAGCGTGCCCGCGCCCGCGCCGAGGAAGCCGACGTTCAGCTCGCCGCCGACGCCCCGCGCCGCGTCCTTGGCGCGGGCCACCGCCGCCTCCATCTCCTTGTGGAGCGGCGCCAGATCGTCGTACAGCTGACGCCCCAGCGGCGACATCCGCACCACACGGCTCGTGCGCTCGAAGAGCGGGGCACCGATCTTGCGCTCCAGCTTCTTCAGCGTCTGGCTGACCCGGGCCTGCGAGAGCAGCAGACGCTCCGCCGTGCGGCCGAAATGCAGCTCCTCGGCCAGGGTCAAGAAGGTCTCCAGCTCTTGCCGCTCCACCGCATACCCCCTGTGACCTGCATCGATAAGCCTGAGCGTGTCGATCGTTCCACAGATCGCCGTTGATGGGGGACCGCGATCGGCGGATCTTTGAGGAGTCAGGACGGCGGCCCGCCGAACGGCCGCCCTCCCTCTGCGACCCCTCAACGACCTGGAGTATCCGATGATTTCGCGTGCCCGCACGACCCTCGCGACCACTGCCACCGCCGCCGTGCTCGCGCTGACCGCCGGTCTCGCCGTGACCGGCGCCCAGGCCTCCCCCGCGCGCCAGAGCCAGAGCCGGAGCCAGGGCAAGGAGGCTTCCTGGACCGCCGCGTGGGCCGCCTCCCCGCAGCGCCCCAGCACCGGCTTCAAGCCCAACTGGTCCGAGGCCGGCTTCGACGACCAGACACTCCGCCAGGTCGTCCGCGTCACCGAAGGCGGCGACAGAGCCCGCATCCGGCTCTCCAACGCGTACGGGAGCTCGCCGCTGCGGATCGAGAGCGCGACGATCGCCCGCACGCGGAAGGGCGCGGCCGTGGAGAAGGGGGCGCTCACGCCGCTCACCTTTGGTGGAAGGACGGGCGTCACCATTCCCGCGTACGGGCAACTCCGCAGCGATACCGCCCGGTTGGAGCTCGAACCCTTCGAAACCGTCACCGTCACCCTCCACCTCTCCGGTACGACCGGGCCCGCCACCTTCCACGCCCAGTCCTTCGCGACCAGCTACCGCGCCGACGGGAACCACACCTCCGACGCGGACGGCCGGGCCTTCGGCGAATCCACGGAGTCCTGGTACTACCTCTCCGGCGTGGACGTCGGCGACTCCCGGGCCCCGGCGAGGCGCGACGGCGTCGTCCTCTTCGGCGACTCCATCACCGACGGGTTCGCGTCCTCCACCGACCGCGACCGCCGCTGGTCCGACGCGCTCGCCGAACGCCTCGACAAGGCGGGGAAACCGCGCCCCGTCCTCAACTCCGGCATCGGCGGCAACATGGTCCTCAACGACTCGGCCTGGTACGGCGAGAAGAGCGCCAACCGGTTCGAGCGCGACGCCCTCGACCTGCCCGGCGTCGGCACGGTCGTCGTCCTCGAAGGCCTCAACGACATCGGCTTCAGCGAGACCGACAAGCCCACGTACAAGCCCGCCCCGGTCGTCTCCGCCCGCGAACTCATCAACGGTCACCGGGCGTTGATACGGGAGGCGCGTGCGAAGGGCGTGCGTGTCGTCGGCGCCACCCTCCTCCCCCTCGGCGGCTCCGACCACTACGGCAAGCACGCCGCCGCCGTGAGCGACGCGTTCAACCAGTGGGTACGGACCTCCGGCGAGTACGACGCGTACGTCGACTTCGACAAGGCCCTCGCCGACCCGAAGGACCCCGAGCGCATCGCCCCCGCGTACGACAGCGGCGACCACCTGCACCCGAACGACGCGGGTTACCGGGCCATGGCCCGCGCGGTGGACCTGGAGACCCTGTGATGACCACGACCACGGCCACGGCCACGGCCACGACCGTGGTCGCGCCCCAGGCTCTGACCGGGCGGCAGAAGCTCGTTCTGGCCCTTCTCCTCGGCTCCCAGTTCATGATCGCCGTGGACTTCTCCATCCTGAACGTCGCGCTTCCGGTCATCGGGGAAGGGCTCGGGTTCGCCCTCGGCGACCTCCAGTGGATCGCCACCTCCTTCGCGCTCGCTGCCGCCGGATTCACGCTCCTCTTCGGCCGGATCGCCGACCTCTTCGGGCGCAAACGGCTCTTCGTCGGCGGCATGGCGCTGCTCGGCCTCTCCTCGGCCCTCGGCGGTCTCGCCACCACGCCGGAGGTTCTGCTCACGGCGCGGGTGCTGCAAGGACTGGCCACGGCGGCCGTCACCCCGGCGGGGCTCGCGCTGCTCACCACCGCGTTCCGTGAGGGGCCGCTGCGGGACCGGGCCCTCGGCCTCAACGGCGCGCTGATGTCCGCCGGCTTCACCGCCGGCGCCGTACTCGGCGGGCTCCTCACCGAACTGCTCTCCTGGCGCTGGGCGTTCTTCATCAACGTGCCCGTCGCGGCCGCCGTCGTCACCCTCGCGCCGGCCCTTCTGACGGACTCGCGGATCGTGTGCAAGCACCGTCTGGACCTGCCGGGCGCGGTCACCGTCACGGGTGGTCTGCTGGCCCTCGTCTACGGGCTCACGCGGGCCGGTCAGAGCGGCTGGACCGAGCCCCTCGCGCTCGGCGCGCTGCTCGCGGGCGCGGGTCTGCTCGTCGCCTTCCGGTTCGTGGAACAGCGCTCGCCCGCGCCACTCGTGCCCGTGCGCATCATGCGGCGCCGCTCGGTCGTCTGGGGCAACACGGCCGGTCTGATCGCCTTCGCCACGGAGACCTCGCTGGTCTTCCTCATGACGCTCTACCTGCAAGAAGTGCTCGGCTACTCCGCTCTCGCCACGGGGCTCGCGTTCGGCGTCCTCGGCGTCGGCACGGTGGTCGGCGGGCTGCTCGGCGGCCGGACCGTGACCCGGTTCGGCGGACGGGCGGCGATCCTCGGCGGGGGCGCGGTGCAGGCGGCCGCCACGGTGTCGCTGGTCGCCCTGGGGACGTCGGGCGGCTGGGTGCTTCTGCTGCTCGCCGCGGCGTTCGTGGGCGGCGTCGGCAACATGCTGGTGATCGTGGGCTTCATGGTGACCGCCACGTCGGGGGTCGCCGACTCCGAGCAGGGCCTGGCGACGGGTCTCGCGACGATGACCCAGCAGGTCGGCATCACGCTCGGCATCCCGGTGATGAGCGCGATCGTGGCGGCCCGGACAGGAGGCCGCGTGGATCCGCAGGGCGTCCTGTCCGGGGTCGGCGTCGCGGTCGCCGTCAACTCGGGTCTGGTGCTCGCCGCCTCACTGCTCGTGGCGCACCGGCTCGGCGGCGGGCCGGGGAAGGCCCGGGGTCACTCGGTCGTGTAGTAGCGGTAGAACAGCACCGCGAAGACACCCGCCGCGACCACCAGCGCCATCACGGTGGACCGCAGCACACTCGCCCCGCCCAGGCTGTAGAGGAAGCCGAACGCGATGCCCGCGACCGCCGTCCAGGACAGCGCGCGCGGTTCGCGCGGGAGCGAGGGCGCGAGGCGGTGCAGGGCGAACATGACGGCGGCGAACACCAAGCCGGTCACCACGCCGAACATGACGTTCCCGGTGGTGATCGGCCCGCCGTCGCGCCGGATCGCGCAGGCCCAGAGGCCGTAGACGACCCCCGCGAGCAGGGCGAGGCCCGCCCAGCGGGACGCGGAGGCCGGGGTCGTGCGGGCGCGGGGCGCGTAGTGGACGGGTGCGGTGTGAGCCATGACGGTTCCCTTCGCCGTACGTCGGACGACAGACGTCAGTGGTCGGAGAGCAGCAGCGGTCAGAGGTCAGTGGTTGTGGTGTGCGCAGGGGTCGCAGTCCTGGTGGTCTCGGTGGTCCCTGTCGCGCCACTGCGGGCAAGGGTCCTCGGACGACGAACCACAGCTCGGCACGTGACGGCCGCCCGTGTCGACGTACTCCGCGCTCACCCAGCCGCGTTCGCCCTCCAGCCAGTACCAGTGCGGGTTGCCGTGGACGGACATGCCGCGTACCGCGCATTTGACGCGGTCCTCGCTGCCGTACGGCATCTTCGCCAGGATCCTGCCGTGCGTACTCGGCTCGTCCCTGACCTTCAGGTCCGGGCCCGAGACGACGGTGCCCCAGATGGGACTGTCGTTGTTGTGGGCGGGAGCGGCGGTAGCGGTGGCGGTGGCCGCAACGGTTCCGAAGGTCAGCAGCGCCGCGACGCCCAGAGCGATTCGCATGATCAGCCTCCTCGCCCCCTCATCCAGGTAACACCCGATCGGCCGAGCGCTCCACCGGAAGCTTTCCCACGCCGGAATCGATGAGTTTCCGGGGCGGCCCCGGTCTGCCCTCATGACGAATCCTTTACCTCTTGCTCCTGTGAGAAGGCGGGCGGACATGAGCAGCATGGCCATCGAGACCGCGGGTCTGGTGAAGACCTTCGGCGACAACCGCGCGGTCGACGGCATCGACCTCACCGTCCCGGCCGGCACGGTCTACGGCGTACTGGGACCCAATGGGGCGGGCAAGACCACGGCGGTCAAGATGCTCGCCACCCTGCTGCGGCCCGACGGGGGCGAGGCGCACGTGTTTGGACACGACGTCGTGCGCGAGGCGGACGCCGTACGCAGCCGGGTGAGCCTGACCGGGCAGTACGCGTCGGTCGACGAGGACCTGACCGGCCTGGAGAACCTGATCCTGCTCGGCCGCCTCACCGGCCACTCCAAGCAGGCGGCGCGCGGCCGTGCCGGGCAGCTGCTCGGAGCGTTCGGGCTCACGGAGGCGGCGGCGCGGCAGGTGAAGAACTACTCGGGCGGCATGCGGCGGCGCATCGACATCGCCGCGTCCATCCTGAACACCCCCGACCTGCTGTTCCTCGACGAGCCGACGACGGGGCTCGACCCGCGCAGCCGCAACCAGGTCTGGGACATCGTGCGCGCGGTCGTCGGCCACGGCACGACGGTCCTCCTCACCACGCAGTACCTCGACGAGGCCGACCGGTTGGCGGCACGGATCGCCGTCATCGACCGCGGGAAGGTCATCGCCGAGGGCACCAAGGGCGAGCTCAAGGCGTCGGTCGGCGCGGGCTCGGTGCACGTGCGGCTGCGGGAGGCCGCGCGGCGCGAGGAGGCGGCGGGGCTCCTCGCCGCGGTGCTCGACGCGCACGTGCAGCGGGAGCCGGACCCGGTCGCGCTGACGGCGCGGGTGGGGACGGACGGGGGGGCCGCCGGGCCGGGTGGGGGCGGCGCCGCCGAGCAGGCGTCGCGGGCGCTGGCGGAGCTGGCCCGCGCCGGGATCACCGTCGACGACTTCTCGCTGGGCCAGCCGAGCCTCGACGAGGTGTTCCTCGCCCTGACCGGCACGGACGCCTCCCACCAGACCCCCGCCGACCTGAAGGAAGAGGCCACGGCATGAGCACCGCAGCCACCACCGAGGCGCAGGAGCTCGCGCCCGTCAGGACCGAGTCCCTCGCCGAGCTCCTCATCGCCACCGAGCGGCCGCCCCGGCCCACCGCGCTGTCGGCCTGCCTCACGTTCGGCTGGCGCGCCATCCTCAAGATCAAGCACGTGCCGGAGCAGCTCTTCGACGTCACGGCGTTCCCGATCATGATGGTGCTGATGTACACGTACCTGTTCGGGGGCGCGCTCGCGGGCTCCCCGTCCGAGTACATCCAGTACCTGCTGCCCGGCATCCTCGTGATGTCCGTCGTCATGATCACGATGTATACGGGCGTCTCGGTCAACACCGACATCGAGAAGGGCGTCTTCGACCGCTTCCGTACGCTGCCGATCTGGCGTCCGTCGACGATGGTCGGCTATCTCCTGGGTGACGCCCTGCGCTACGCCATCGCGTCGGTCGTCATCCTGACCGTCGGCCTCATCATGGGCTTCCGCCCGGACGGCGGCTTCGTCGGCGTCGTGGCCGGGATCGCGGTCCTGCTCGTCTTCTCCTTCGCGTTCTCGTGGATCTGGACGATGTTCGGGCTGCTGCTGCGCACCGAGAAGTCGGTGATGGGCGTCAGCATGATGGTGATCTTCCCGCTGACGTTCCTCAGCGACATCTTCGTGAAGCCGGAGACGATGCCGGGCTGGCTCCAGGTGTTCGTCAACAACAACCCCATCACCCACTGCTCGTCGGCGGTGCGCGCCCTGATGGACGGCACGTCGCCGACGACGGAGCTGGCGTGGACGCTCGGCTGGGCGCTGCTGCTCGTGGCGGTGTTCGGGCCGGTGACGATGCGTCTGTACAACCGTAAGTAGGCGCTGTTGCCCCATATGCAGTCACCCCGGTCGCGCCCCGCGTGACCGGGGTCTTGCCTGGGAGGCGTGCCGAAATCCGTCCGCGGTCCGCTGTCCGTCGCCCTCCTGGTCCTCGCCTGCGTCCTGGTTCCGCTCGGCGTGCTCTCCATCTGGGCGAAGTACGAGATCGGGGACCGGGACAGCTACGTCGCCACGATGGCGCCGCTCGCCTCCGACCCGGCGGTGCGGGCGGCGGTCGCCGACCAGGTCACGGGCTCGGTGATGAAGGAGATCGACGTGGGCCCGCTCCAGGGCACGGTCGAGTCGTTCGTACGGGACGCGGTGGGGTCGTTCACGGAGACGGCGTCGTACAAGACGGCCTGGAACGCGGCGAACCGCGCGGCGCACGACGCCGTGCAGTCGGCCCTGAACGACGACTCGAACGGCGAGGTCACCATCGACCTCGCGCCCATCACCCAGCAGGTCAAGCAGCAACTGGTGGACGACGGCGTCCCGTTCGCGTCGAAGATCCCCGTGAAGCACACGGACATCACGGTCCTCCAGTCCAAGGACCTCGGCTGGCTGTGGAAGAGCTTCCACGCGCTGCAGGTGGCGGGCGTCTGGCCCGCGGTCGCGGCGGCGATCCTGGCCGCCGCCGGCATCCTCCTCGCCACCCGCCGCCGCGGAGCGGTCCTCGCCACGGCCCTCGGCATGGCACTCGGCGCGGCGATCCTGGCCGCCGCGGTGGCGATCGGCCGCGCCCTCACCCTCGACGACCTCCCCACGGACATCTCCCACGACGCGGCGGGCGCGGTCTACGACGCCCTGACGGAGACGCTCCGGGTGACGGCGTGGGTGATCATCGGAGTGACGGTGCTGGTCGCGGCGGCGACATGGCTGGGACCGCGCATGCGCCGCCGCACCTGACCTGTCGATCGGCCCGCGGGCAACCGTCGTCCGGTGTGTCCCGTCTCTGGGGGAGGATGCGGGCAGGCGGGATGTGGGATCTCGGTGGTGGTGGTGAGAGGGGTGGCTTCTTGGACGGCGCGGGCGGTGTGACCGTTGGGTCCGGGGTCGAAGAGGTGACCGGCCCGCCCGAGCCGCGGCGGCGGGTGGGGCGGGTTGCGGCGTGGGGGGCCGGGCTGCTCCTTGCCGGGGTCAGTGTCGTCGTCGGGTTCCGTGTGGCCGACTCCGACGGGGTCACTCCCGTGCCGCAGATCCTCGCGTTCCTGCCGTGGCTGCTCGTGCCCGCCGGTGCCGGGCTGCTGATGGCCGTGCTCGCGCGGTGGAGGGTCGGGATGCTGTGGGGGGTCGTCGTGCTGGGGGTGGTCGCCTGGTACGTCGAGCCGTACGGGAACACCGACTCGCCGAGCGGGCCCGCCGTCGCCGAAGTGCGGGTGCTGACGTCCAACGTCGAGTTCGGGGGCGGCACGGAAGGGCTGATCGACGCCGTCCGTGAGGAGCGGCCCGATCTGCTCTTCGTCGAGGAGTGCGACTTCGCGTGCTCCGCGCTGCTCCGCAAAGAGCTGCCCCGCTCCGACTACCCCCACCGCGCGTCCGTCGAGGCGTCCGGCGCCGAGGGCTCCGTCATCCTCGCCAAGATGCCGCTGAAGAGCGCGGACGGCGTCGAGGGCACCCTCGGCATGCCCGGCGCCGTCGCCGACGTGGACGGGCACGACGTACGGGTCCAGCTCGCGCACCCCATGCCGCCCGTGCCGCGCGGAGTCGACCTGTGGCAGTCCGAGCTCCGCGGCATCCAGGAGTACGCCGCCGCCGGAAACGGAGCGCCCACCATCATCGCCGGGGACTTCAACGCCACCCAGGACCACGCGGCGTTCCGGTCGGTCCTCGACGAAGGGCTCCGCGACGCCGCCCGCCTCGCCAACGCCTCCCGCACCCCGAGCTGGCCCGCCGCCGCCCCCGCCCCGCTCGGCGCGCAGATCGACCACGTCCTCGCCACGCCCGGCTTCTCCGCCCGCGACGCCCGCTTCCTGGACATCGGGAACACCGACCACCGCGCCCTCGTCGTCACACTCACCCTGCACGAAGCCGAAACAGAGCGTTGATCCGCCGGCCGGGGCAAGCAACGTAAAGCGCCGATAATGGGCGCATGCCCCGAGAGTCCCGCCCCGCCCGTCCGGTCTCGCTGAGCCCGCTCACCCCACCCGACTGGCTGGTCAGGTCCCTCAAACCGCAGTCCGCGCCCATCCCCTGGGCGGCCGTGGCCCGCGCCTCCGTGGCGATGGCGCTCCCCCTCGCCCTCGGCATCCTCGCCGGACAGCCCTCGTACGGCGCGCTCGCCTCCATGGGCGCCCTCTCCGGAGTCATCGGCGACACCGCCGACGCCTACCGCATGCGGATCTTCAACATCGCCGTCCCGCAGCTCTTCGGCGCCCTCGGCGTCACCCTCGGCTCGCTCGTCTTCGGGCACGGCTGGGTCGCCGTCGGCGCCGTCACCCTCGTCGCGCTGGTCTCCGGGATGATGTCGACGATCGGCGCGGTCGCCTCCGTGTCGGGCCTGCTGCTTCTCCTCAACTGCGTGGTCGGCGCCGGGCTGCCCATGCCGGGGCAGTGGTGGCTCGCGCCGCTCCTGATGACCGGCGGCGGCCTCCTCGTCCTCACCCTCGCCCTGCTCGCCTGGCCGCTCCGCTCCGGCGTCCCCGAACGCGCCGCCGTCGCCGCGTCCTACCGCTCGGTGGCCGCGCTCCTCGACGCGGCGGGCACGGACACGTACGACGAGGCGCGCACCGAGGTCACCGCCTCGCTGAACCAGAGCTACGACCTCGTCCTCGCCCGACGCACCCGCGACCACGGCCGCAACCCCGAACTCGTCCGCCTCGTCGCCCAGCTGAACGCCCTCACCCCCGTCATCGAGGCGGCCCCCGCCGCCGACCAGGCCGCCCGCCACGCCTGCGTACGCCTGCCGCCCGAAGTGCCCGCCGCGGTCCGCGCGCTCGCCGACGCGGTGGAGCGGGGCGAGACCCCGCACACGGACCCCGCCGAGGCACCCGCCCGCGCCGCGGCCCGCATCCCCGAACCCCAGGACCACGCCGCCCGCGCCCTCGACCACGCCGTCCTGCACGCCGCGGAGACCCTCGCCGACCCCGACCCGCTCGGCGTCATCGCGGCCGACGACCGCCTCGGCCGCCCCGCCGCCCTGCGCGTCCGCGCCCGCCGCGCCGCCCGCAACGTCGTCCTGTCCGGCGCCTCCTGGCGCTACGGCCTGCGCCTCGCCCTCTGCATCGGCCTCGCCCAGTCCCTGGTCTCGATCATCGACGTACCCAGGTCGTACTGGGTGGCGCTCACCGTCACGTTCGTCCTCAAGCCCGACTTCGGCTCGGTCTTCTCCCGCGCCGTCCTGCGCGCGCTCGGCACGGCCGCGGGTCTGGTGGTCGCGGCGGCCGTCCTCGCCGAGGTGCCGCACGGCTGGTGGGACGTCCCCGTGATGATGCTGCTCGCCCCGCTCATCCCGGCCCTCACCACCCGCGGCTACGGCTACCAGACGGCAGCCATCACCCCCGTCATCCTCCTGCTCTCCGACATCCTCAACCACCAGGGCCTCGGCCTCGTCGTGCCGCGCCTCGTCGACAGCCTGATCGGCTGCGGGATCACGCTCGTCGCCGGGTACCTGCTCTGGCCGGAGAGCTGGGGCACGCGGATCGGCGACCGGCTCGCCGACGCGGTCGCGGACACGGCGCGGTACGTGGAGTGCGCGTTCGGCGACGGTGACCCGGCGGCCCACGCCCGCATGCGCCGCGGCCTCTACCGCGACCTGTCCGTCATCCGCTCCGAGTTCCAGCGCGCCCTGACCGAGCCCCCGCCCACCGGAACGCGCGCCGCCGCGTGGTGGCCCCTGGTGGTCGCCGTCGAACGCATCCTGGACGCCACGACGGCGGCAAGGGTCCGCATCCGGCACGGAGCGCAGGCCCCCAAGCCGGACGAGGTGGCCGAAGTGGCCCACGAACTACGCGGCCTGGCAGACCGCCTGCGCGCCTCGGTGAACCTGGAGAAGGGCCACGTCGACTTCACCGACGACGCCGAGGACAGCGTCCTGGAACCCCTGCGCCAGGAGGTGGCGGCGGCCCGAGCGGTGGCGTCACCGCAGGGTGGATAAAAGGGGCGCGGGGAACCGCGCGACGGCACCGCGGGGTAGCAAAGGGGCGCGGGGAACCGCGCGACCAGCCAACAGCCGGCCCGCAGTTCCCCGACGACCTAGTCCCGTCTCAGCCCGCGCTCAGCGGCCGTTGACCTTGTGCAGCGCCTTCGCGAGCCCGTTGGCCCACAGCTGGTCCACCTGCCCCCGCTCCGTCGCGTCCGGCTGCGAGTTCGTGCAGGACGGGCCGGGCCCGCCGCCCGACATCAGCTGGCTGCACGGCCCGTCGTACGTGTCGGGCAGCCCCAGCACGTGCCCGGTCTCGTGCGCGGTGACACGCGTCGAGTCGTACTCCTTGTTCTGCGCGTAGTCCAGGAAGATGTAGCCGCCGCCGTGGCCGTCCGTGCTCGCGTACGAGCCGCGCGGGTCATTGCCCTCGCGGTACTCGAAGCTCGCGCCCGAACTGCCCTCCTGAAGCTTCACGTTGGAGACCGAGCTGTTCCAGATGGACGTGGAGCTCGCTATCTGCTGGGCGAAGGTGGGGGCTCCGGACGCGTCGTACGTGACGGTCACGGACTTCGCACCGGGGTTGGCCGCACGCTTCTCGGCAACCGCCTTCACGACGGCCTCGAAGAACGCCTTGTTGGCCTTGGCCTCGGCGGCCGACCCCTCGTACTGCGCGTACGAGGCGGTGGCGGACACCGGCGCCGGCGCGGAGCCGGCGGTCGACGCGGTGGCCGAGGTCGCGCCGAGTCCGGCGACGGCGAGGCCGAGGGCGGCGGCGACAGACAGGTAACGCTTGTTCATGTGTGGGGGGCTTCCTACTCGTTCCACGACCGCGTGGGGGCGATCGATGAAAGGTGAACGGTTCGGTAGCTGTGAGTGTCGGGGAGCGTGAGGCGCGTGGGAATGATGGCAAGTCGCGATAGCCCGGAGCTATCGCCAGGACCCGGCCTGCCCAGAACGGCCGGTTCTCATGGGGTTTGAGTGTCTGGTGCAGCGGCCGTACCGCCTCTACGCTCAACGGCCATGGAGCTCGAGGTGAGGCACCTCCGCGCGCTGTGCGCCATCGCCGACACCGGCAGCCTGCACAAGGCCGCACGGCAGCTCGGCATGAGCCAGCCGTCGCTGACGACCCAGCTGCGGCGGATCGAGCACGCGCTCGGCGGCCAGCTCTTCTCCCGCGAGCGCACGGGTTGCCGCCCCACCCAGCTCGGCCGGGTCGTCCTCAGCCGCGCCCGGCCGCTCGTCACGGAGATGCGGGCGCTGGTCGCCGAGACGAAGGCGGCCGCCGCGCGCACCGCCGAAGGGCCGCAGCTGCGCATAGGCTCCACGGCGAGCCGCGCCATACCGGGCTGGCTGCGCAAGCTGCGCGCGCGCCTGCCCGGCACCGAGATGTCGCTCCAGATGGACGTGTCCGCGAACGCGCTCCTGCGCATGGTGGAGACCGGCCACCTCGACATCGCCTTCGTGCACGAGGTGGAGGGCTGCCCGCTGCGGCTGCCCGAGAGCCTCCGAAGACGGGTCCTCCTCGACCGGGAGCCGCAGTTCGTCTCCCTCGCCGCGGACCATCCGGCGGCGGACCGGCCCGTCGTACGCCTCTCCGACCTCGCGGAGGACCGCTGGATGGTCGACCCGACGGTCGACGGCGAATGGGACGGCCTGCGCCGCGTCCTGACCGCGGCCGGGCTCAACCCCCGTGTCCTGCACGGCGATTACCTCACCGCGTCGTCCCTCGTCGCCACCGGCGAGGTCGTCGCCCTCTGCCAGCCGACGTCGCGCGGCAGGACCGACATGGCCGTACGTCCGCTGTACGGCGACCCCCTCGGCGTACGCCTCATCCTGGCGGCACGCACGGAGGAGGAGATCGACGCGGTCTACGGGGAGCTGGAGGCCGCCTACTGGGAGGCGGCCCGGCAGGCGCCCGCCTATACGGAGTGGCTGCTGAGGTCGGGCGACGCCCGGGGGACGAGCGGCGGGGCGGCCGGTGGGACGGCTGGCGGGACGTTGGTCCCCGCAAGCAGGTGACCTTCGGCAAACCCCCCTCTGACCTGCGCTTTTACCTAATTTACGGTACTGGGTCCCGCCCTGGGCGCACTTGTTACATTCCCTACGGATGACGCACACATGGCGCCCGTAACTTCATGTCTGTCGCCACCGCAAAGGGGCGCAAACACGGACAACTCGACCCGTAGCCTGAGTAACGAGGGAAGTCACCGCCATGCGCGCCACCCGCCGTACCTTCCGCACCGCCGCCATCGCCACCGGAGCCATCGCCGCGCTCGCCGTCCCCACCACGGCCGCGTTCGCCGCGGACGCGCCCTCGACGCCGCAGGGCCAGGTCGCGCAGGACGACCAGCAGGGCACCCAGGACCGGACCGGCAAGGACGAGTCGGCCAAGGACCAAGACCAGAAGCAGGACCAGGACAAGAAGCAGGACGAGAACCAGGACAAGTCCAAGGACGACCAGGGCCAGACCGACCAGGACCAGACCGACAAGGACAAGGCCGACAAGGACAAGGAGCAGCCCCCCGTCCCCGGCGGCTGGGAGTCCAAGGGCACCACCGACCTCGGCAAGGGCTGGACCGCGAGCGTCGAGGTCAACGCCTCCGCCCGCACCGCCAAGGCGACGATCTCCCTGAACGGCGCCGCGAAGGGCTCCCTCACCGCCTACGAGAAGTCCGCGTCCACGACGATCGACGGCAACACCTTCACCCTCACCCCCGACGGCACGGCCACCGCCAAGCTCACGGACAAGGGCAGGGACAAGGACAAGGACCCGGTCGTCGGCGGCTGGGAGTCCAGGGGCACGACGAACCTCGGCAAGGGCTGGACCGCGAAGGTCGACGTCAACGCGTCGGCCCGGACCGCCAAGGCCGCGATATCCCTGAACGGCAAGCCGAAGGGCTCGCTCACCGCGTACGACAGGTCCGCGACCACGAGGATCGACGGCAACACCTTCACCCTCACGCCGAGCGGCACCGTCACGATGAAGGCCGCGCCGACCCCGCCGAAGCCGAAGCCGGGCCACAAGCGCGTCTTCGTGCGCGAGTACAGGAACCTCGGCGGCAGCGGCTTCGACGCCAAGGTCTACAAGGTCACGAACGGCTACGAGGCCGACATGATCGCCAAGGCGCCGGACACCGGCAAGAAGTCGGTCTGGGACACGCTGAAGCAGTCCGGCGACAAGCCGGCGTACGGGCAGCACAACGGCGCCCACTTCGTCCTCAACCCCGACGGCACCATGAAGGGCTGGACCGAGGGCCGGACCAACGGCAACGGGCACCACCACAACAACGGCACCACGCCGAAGCCGCAGCCCCACCCCCGGAACGACTCGCGGCAGGTCGTCCCGAAGGGCGGCGTCAAGGCGGGCGCCGACGGCGTCGACGCGGGCTCCTCGTCCTCCGACGACACCCCGCTGATCGCCGCGGGCAGCGGCATGGCGGCGGCGGGCGCGGCGGGCCTCGGCTTCGCGATGTACCGCCGCAAGCAGAACGGCCGAGCGTGATCCGACCGCGCAACGTGAAGGGGCACCCCGCAAGAGCGGGGTGCCCCACAGCCGTACCGCAGACGGATCAGACGCCGATGTCGCAGCCGTCCTCGCGCCACACCGAGACGACCGACGGGCGGACGATCTTGCCGGGACCGTCGGGCCAGGCGCTCGCCGGCTTCTCCACGGACGCGCCGTCGATTTCGCCCGGGTGCTGCACGGAGACGAGGACGCGCCGGTCCTGGACGAGCGGCCCGCACGTCTCCGCGCCGGTCGGCATCGTCAGGAACTGCTTGAGCTCACCGCGCCGGTCGCCGCGCGTGGCGACACCGAACAGGCCGTCGTGCGCACCGAGTTGGTTGCCGTCGGTGGAGATCCACAGGTTCCCGTGCGGGTCGAAGGCGACGTTGTCCGGGCAGGAGATCGGGGAGACCCGCTCCTTGGGGAAGCCCGCGAAGTACGTGGCGGGGTCGTTCGGGTCACCGGCGACGAGGAACAGCGACCAGCCGAAGGAGGTCGCGTCCGCGCGGTTGCGGCGCTCCGTCAGCTCCAGGATCTGCCCGTGCTTGTTGAGGTTGCGCGGGTTGGCCTCGTCGGCGCCCGCCTTGCCCGCCTTGCCGCGGTCGGAGTTGTTCGTCAGGGCGACGTACACCTTGCCGCTGTGCGGCGACGGCTCGATGTCCTCGGGCCGGTCCATCTTCGTGGCGCCCACCTTGTCACCGGCGAGGCGCGTGAAGACGTACACCTCCTCGGCGGTCATGCCGTCGACGTGGCTGACGGCCTTGCCGCCGGGCCCGGCGGTGGCGAGCGGGATCCACGTGCCGCTCCCGTCGAACTCCCCGTCCTCCGGCAGCGTGCCCTTGCCGTCGATCTCCCCGGCCGGCGAGTCACCGGTCAGCTTGGCGACGTAGAGCGTCCCCTCGTCGAGCAGGCTCAGGTTGTGCTCGTGCGCGGCGCGGGACGTGCCCTTGGCGACGCGCTTGCTGCTGACGAACTTGTAGAAGTAGTCAAACTTCTCGTCGTCGCCCATGTAGACCACGGGGCGGCCGTCGTGCGTGAGGCGCGGCTGCGCGGCCTCGTGCTTGAAGCGGCCGAGCGCGGTGCGCTTGCGCGGGGTCGAGTCCGGGTCGTACGGGTCGAGTTCGACGACCCAGCCGAAACGGTTGGCCTCGTTGGGTTCTTGGGCGAGGTCGAAGCGGCGGTCGAACCGCTCCCACTTGCGCTCGGAGGCCTCGCCCGTGACGCCGTACCGCTTGAGGCGGGCGGCGGTCTTCGGGTCGGTCACCTTCGCGGCGTTGGCGAAGTACTGGTTGAAGTTCTCCTCGCCGTGCAGGGTCGTGCCCCACGGGGTGGTGCCGCCCGAGCAGTTGTTGAGAGTGCCGAGGACCGTGGTGCCGCGCGGGTCGGCCTTCGTGCGGACGAGCTCGCTGCCCGCGACGGGGCCGGAGAGCCGGAACCGGCTGGTGGCGGTGAGGCGCCGGTTGAGGTGGTGCCGGGAGACGGCGCGGAGCTTCCCGCTCCGCCTCTCCCCCTCGACCACGACGACGGAGAGGCCGTGGGCGGCCCAGGCGATCTCGACCTGCTCGCGGGTCGGGTTCGCGGGGTCGTACCCCTTGAACATCAGGATCTCGTCCGTGTACTCGTGGTTGGCGACGAGGACCTGGCGGCCGTGCTCGCGCCGGAGCGGCAGCAGACTGAGGAAGTCGTTGTTGTACCCGAACTGCCCGGCCTGGGCCTCGGCGGTCTGCTTCTCGGTGTCGAAGGCGGGCGCGCCGCGGAGGATGGGCTCGCCCCAGCGTATGACGACGTTCTGTTCGTACCCGTCGGGGACGGTGACGGTGTCGGCGGTGTTGGGGGCGACGGGCGTGAACCGGAGCCCCCGCGCCCCCTTGCTCTTGCTGCCCTTGCCGCTCCCGCCGTGGCCGTGCCCCGGGGCGGCGGGCACGGCGGCGGCGGCCTCGCCCGCCCCCGGCCCGGCCAGGACCGCGCCGCCCGCGGCGGTGGCGACCGTCACGACGGCGGCGGCGCGCATCATCGAACGGCGGCTGAGCGCACCGGCGATGACGTCGCCGACATACGCGTTGTCGCTGGTGTTCGGCACCTCGCCGAAGCAGGCGTCACCGCAACGGAACCGGCAGGTCAGGGCGGAACGGCCGCCGCTCCCCTGATGCGAGGTGATGATCGGCAGCAGCTTGGGCACGGGTCCTCCGTCGTTGTGGCTTGATTCCGCCGTGAGGCTAGGCGCGGGGTTCGGCACGGCGGCGGCCTGCGGGTGAACGGAGGGTGAATCCGTGGCGCATGGGAGGGAGTTGTGGCGCCGGACGCGTGGAGGTGCTCCGCATGGCTGCTCGGGCGGGTGGCTCGCGCGGGTGACGGGGGGCGACCCTGCCCAAGATCGCGTACTGCGGCGGCTAACCTTACGTGTCCGCCCTGGCCAGGGATTTTCGGGAATCAACTCACGCGAAGGGTTGCGCACATGGGCATTCTGAACCGCCTGCGGAACGCGTTCGGACGGTCACGCAAGGAGAGCGTTCCGGAGGCACGGGAGCCCGAGCGTGCGTCGACGCCCGAGCCCGGCTCGGACTCTCCCTCTCCCTCCGCCACTCCCGCTCCCCCGGAGCCGGACACGGCCGCCCCGGTCACGGTGACGGTCCCGTCCCCCTCGCCGGAGCCGAACCCGGCCCCGAAGGCCACGCTCCCGTCCCCCAGCAAGGAGCCCACCCCCACGGTGGACGACTTGGTGGCAGCAGCCTTCGACAACGTCACGGTCCCACCCCCCTCCCAGGAACGCCCCCCACGGCAACAGAACCAGCCGGAGGCTGAGCCGACTCCCGAGCCGCAGGCTGAGGCCACCGCCGAGCCGGAGTCCGGGCCCACCCCCGAGCCGCAGGCTGAGCCGACTCCCGAGCCGCAGGCTGAGGCCGCCACCGAGGTCGAGCCCGAGCCGGAGGCTGACAGCGCTGAAGCGGCGGCCGTTCCTGCTGTGGGCAATCGTCCCGCTGGGCGGGACGGGTGGGCACAGCCCCCGGTGCAGGGTGCCGATGAAGAGGGCACTCCGGTGGTCGAGCCCGAGCCGCAGGCTGAGGCCGCCACCGGGGCCGAGTCCGAGCCGGAGGCTGAGGCCACCGAGCCCGAGCCGCAGGCTGAGGCCGCCCCCGAGGTCGAGCCCGAGCCGGAGGCTGAGGCCACTGAGCCCGAGCCGGAGGCTGACCGCCCCGTCCCGGGCAACGGAAAGCCCGCCGTCCCCGCGGCAAGGGTACGAGCGAAGGCCCCCGCCCTCGCCACCGCGTACCGCGCCGCCGGCACCGCCCTCAAAAAGCACAACCTCACAGGAACCCGAGCCCAGGTCTACCTGGTCCTCGACCGCTCCGGCTCCATGCGCCCGTACTACAAGGACGGCTCCGCCCAGAGCCTCGGCGAACAGGTCCTCGCGCTCGCCGCCCACACGGACCCCGACGCCACCGTCCACGTCGTCTTCTTCTCCACGGAGATCGACGGCACCGGCACCCTGACGCTCTCCGAGCACGAGGGCCGTATCGACGAGCTGCACGCCGCCGCGGGCCGCATGGGCCGCACCAGCTACCACCGCGCGATCGAAGAAGTCGTGGCCCACTACGAGAAGTCGGACCACAAGGGCGAGCCGGCCCTGGTCGTCTTCCAGACGGACGGCCCCCCGGACACGAAGGGCGTGGCGACGCAGGCCCTGGCGGACGCCGCCGCGCACCCCCTCTTCTTCCAGTTCGTCGCGTTCGGCGACCACGACGCGAAGGGCTTCGACTACCTCCGCAAGCTCAAGGCGGACAACGCGGCGTTCTTCCACGCGGGCCCCGCCCCCCGGGAGCTCACGGACAAGGAGCTGTACGAGGGCCTGCTCGCGGCGTACCCCGAGTGGCTGGCACGCCAGGAGGCCTGACACCGGCACCGCACCGAAGGCGGGCCACGGAGCGACCCCTCGCCCCGTGGCCCGCCTTCGTCGCACCGTAGCGCCAACTGCCCCTCGTATTTATGGTGTTGGCACACGTACCGACGGCCCAGGGGGACCCGCGATGGTGGACGGACCGGAGCGCGACGCCGCGTCGGACGAGTGGCTCGACCTCGCCGACGCCCTGGACCTGCTCCGCGCCCAGATCGCCGAGTCCCAGCGCCGCGCCCGCACCGCGGACATCCGTTTCGACGTCGGCGAGATCACCGTCGACTTCGAACTGGAACTGCACCGCACCCGCACGGCCGGCGGCGGCCTCCGCTTCGCCGTAGTCCAGGCGGAGGGGCGCGGTGAGCGCACCCGCCGGGCCACCCAGCGCGTCAGCCTCACCCTGAAACCACGCGGCCCGGGCCCCGGGGACATCGCCATCGGCGACTGGCAGGAGTAGCCCGGCGTGGACGTCGACCGCGTCGTACGCATCGTGCCGAGACCCCCCGGCCCCAGCCACCCCCATATCCCCGGCCACCCCCAAACCCCCAGCCCCCCGCACAACCCCAACCCCAACCCCCGCCCCCACCCCTCCGGCACCGGCTACCTAATAGCCCCCCGCCTCGTCCTGACCGCCGCCCACCTCGTCCCGGACGACGCGGCCGCCACCCCCTGCGTCACCACGGCGGAAGCCTCTCCGTCCCGCTCCGCCCCGTCCTCGTACGCCACCACCCTGCGCTGGACCACGGCCCGCTCCGGCGCGGACGACGGCGGGCCGGACGCCGCTCTTCTGGAGATCACCGATCCCGCCTGGCAGCCGCCGCCCTCCTTCCAGGGGCGGGCCGGCCGGCGCCCCCAGCGCTGGGGGCGACTCGTCACCGACACGATGGGACAGCCCGTGTGCTGCCACGGCTTCGCCCGTGTGCAGCGCGACCCGCGGGACGGCGGTGCCCGGCTCGAACAGCTCGCCGCACGCGTCAACCCGCTGACCGGCTTCCCGGCCCCGCGGTACGAACTGACCGGCGCCACCGGCGCGTTCGGCGCCGCCCGCGGCACGGATTCCCCCTGGGCGGGCCTCTCGGGCGCCGCCGTCTTCACCGCGGAGCCCACCGCGACACCCGGCGAGCTCTGCCCCGGCGAGCTGCTCCTCGGCGTCGTCCGCGCGGACCGCGGCGCCGCGACCGGCGTACGGCTCGCGGTGACCAGGGCCGAGGACCTGCTCGGCGACCCGGACTTCCGGGCCGTCGTCAGCGCGCACAGCAACGGGCTGCCGCCCGAACCCGAGGCCGCGGAGCTCTCCGGTCTCCTCGCGCCCGTCGCCGCGCAGCGCGACCTGAAATCGCCGCTGACCGTGTTGCGCGCGGACGTGGAGGCGGTGACGTTCCAGGGGCGGCAGGAGGAGCTCGCGGCGCTGCGGAACTGGTGCGTGGCCGACGACTCCGCGCATCAGGTGGCCACCCTGGTGGGTCCCGGCGGCCACGGGAAGTCGCGGTTCGCGCGCGAACTGGCCGCCGGGCTGCGGGCGGAGGGCTGGGTGGCCGGCCGTCTCCAGCACGAGACGGCGCGCGGCGGCGGCGCCGGCACGGCGGACCTGCTGCGGCCGCTGCGCGGCGTCGTCCGGCCCACGCTGATCATCGTCGACTACGCCGAGACCCGGCCCGACCTCGTCCGCAGTCTCGTCGGCCTGGCCGACAGCGCCCGCGCCCGCTTTCGCGTCCTGCTGCTCGCCCGGTCCACCGGTACGTGGATGGACACCGCGCTGGGCCGCTCCGCCCTCTCGTACGGCATGCGGGACAGCACACCCGAGTTCGTGCTGCGCCCCCTGTACACCGCGCCAGGCCCTGCCGCCAAGGCGTTCCGGCTCGCCCTGGGCGACCTGGCCCAGGTCCTCGGGCAGGTACCGCCCGGCGCGCACCGCCTCGGCGACGTGGACTGGCCCGAGCTGGCCGCCCGCATCCCCACCCCTCGTCTGGCCGACGACCGCGAGACCCCGCTCTCCGTGCAGATGCGGGCCCTCGAGGCGCTGCTCGGGCACGCGGCCGGCGACCCCGTGGGCTCCACGAGCCGCGGCTCCGTGGAGCCCGCCCTCCTCGACCACGAGGCGTCGTACTGGTCGGGCACCGCCGCCGCCCTCGGCTTCGACGCCGACCACGACATCGACGACGCCCGGCTGCTCCGCAGGGCGGTGGCCGCCGCCACCCTGTGCGGGGCGGCCGACCGTGCGGAGGGCCGCGCCACGCTCGCCCGGCTGCCGCACACCGGCACCGTCCCCGTCGACAAGCTCGACCGCTGGCTCGGCACGCTCTACCCGGCCGCGCACGACCGTCACTGGGGCACGCTCCACCCCGACCGGCTCGCCGAGTACCAGGCGTCCGCCGAGGTCGTCGACGACCCCGGTCTGCTGCCCGCGCTCCTCGACGGCGCGTCCGACGAGCAGTGGACGCACGCCTTCACCGTGCTGACCCGCGCGGTCGTCGCGCACGCCAACGAGTCCCGCCCCGAGGCGGCGGGCGCCGTCCTGGCCCGGCTGCACCACGTCCTGGAACACATCGACGAGGCACCGGTGAGCCTGGCGGCCCTGCGCGCCTGTTCGGAGGCGCTGTCCTCCGAGTCGCACGTGCTGACCCGCCTGGCGCTGCGGACGGCCGAGGTCGTCGTGGACCGCCACACACGCCCCGGCACCCCGCCGCCCTCCGACGCCGAACGCGCCGGTGACCTGCAAAATCTCGCCCACCATCTGCGGGTCATGGCCGACTGGGCCGGCGCCGTGCAGGCCTCCGACACCGCGCTGAACCTGCGCAGACGCCTGGCACTTGAGGACCCGGAGACGTACGAGCCGGACCTCGCGGCGAGCTACGAACTGTCCGCGCGCGCGATCTCCCAGGCGAACCTGGACGAGGCACGGGACCGCATCGGCCGGGCGCTGCGGATCATGCGCCGCCTCCACCACAGGGACCCGGAACAGCACCGGCTCCAGCTGGTGCGCTGTCTGCGCACCGCCTCCTCCGTCGAGTGGTACTCGGGCGACCGCGAGGAGTCGGGCCGCCTCGACAACGAGGCCGCCGCGCTCAGCCGTCTCCTGGAGGAGTCCGAACCCGGACAGCACCTGGGGCTGCTCAGCCACATCCTGGACAGCCTGAGCATCAACCACTGGAACGCCAAGCGGTTCCCCGACGCGATCCGCATCACCAACGAGTCCCTGCGTCTCCTCGGCGAGCAGATGGCCGTCAACCCCGACGCGCACGCCCCGGCGTACGCGGCCGCCCTCCAGGCGCAGGCCCTCAACTACGACAGCACGGGCAGGCCGGTGGAGGCCGTCTCGCTGTGCCGCCGCTCGGTGGAGATCTACCGCCGGTACGCGGCGGACCACCCGGAGCTGTACGAGCGCGAGCTGGCCCAGGCCCTGCACAACCTGGCGCTCCTCGAACTGGACGGGGACGACCCCGCCCCGGCGTTCGCGCACATGCGGGAGGCCACCGACCACCGCAGGCGCCTGCGCGCCAGTGACCCGGGCGCCCGCAGCTCGCGCAACCTCAGGTCGTCCTTGTACTGGCTCGGCCAGTGGCTGCTGCGCGACGGCGCGACGGGTGAGGCCGCCGACGCCTTCCAGGAGTGCGCGGACGCGCTGCGGCAGGTGCTCGCGGCCGAGCCCCGGCCGGACACGCACGCCGACCTCGGCGACAATCTGGAACGGCTCGGCCGGTGCCACCTGCTCCTCGCCCGCGACGCCTCCGACGCCGGGGCCCGGCAGGACGCGCTGACCGCGGCGATGTGGGCGTTCAAGGACAGCGTGCGCCAGTACCGCACCGCCGCGGCCTGCGCGGACGACGCCCGCTCCTACGACGACGACCTGTGGGTCGCCGTCAGCGGCCTCGCCGACTGCTACCAGCGGTCGGACCTCGTCTCCCTGCAGCGTGCCCTCCTGCGCTCCGTCCTGCCCATGCTGCGCCGGCGCGCGGCACAGGACCCCCGCAGGCGCACCGCGCTCGCCTCCTGCCTCGCGGACCTCGGACAGGCCTACGGGGAGAGCGCCCGCCGACCGCGTGCCCTGCCCCTGCTCGAAGAGGCCGTCGCGCTGGAGGAAGCGGTCGTACGGGAGGAGGTACTCGCGGGCGAGGCGGAGCCGGACGCCGCCGCCCCCAACCTGCGCGCCTACCTGGTGCGGCTGCGGGAGGCCCAGTACGCGCACCTCAGGTACGCCGAGGCCGCGCGCACCGCGGAGCGGGTCGTCGACCTGCTCCGCCGCGAGCGGGAGGCCGACCCCGCCGTGGCACCGCCGCTCGGCCCGGAGATCGTCGAGCTCGCCTTCATATACGCCCACATCGGCCGCTGCGCGCGGGCCGAACGGCTGGCGGCCGAGGGGGTCGAGGTCACCCGGGCCGAAGCCGCCGCCGCGGACCCGCCGTACGACATCGGCGCCACGCTGCGGGTTCAGGCGCGGACCCTTCTGGAGTGCGCGCGCCGCACCGGCAGCATGCACACCGCGCGCGAGGCGCTCGGCCCGGCGGAGGCGGCTCTGGTCGCCGTGCGCGGCCGCCTGCACACCGACCCGGACCTCCACGCGTGGGAGCTGCGGGAGTCCACGTTCTGCCTCGCGGACGTGCTGGACCGGCTCGGCCGCGCCGCCGAAGCGGCCGACGTACGCAACCGCCTGGCGCCACCGCCGCGCCGTCACCCCGGCATCCGTGCCGCGACGACAGGAGAGAAGACCTCATGACCACGGACAACGGCCCGGGCCCCGCGGACGAGCAGGCCCTCAAGGACGAAGAACAGCGGTCCACGCTGGTCTTCACCTCCGTGGAGGCCTTCGTGAACGACTACCTGGTCCAGATCGTCCAGCGCAGGACCGACGACGGCAGCCACGTCTGGTGCCCGTCCTGGTGGGCCCACCCCGAGCCCGTCGCCCGCCTCTCCGCCCTCTGGCGTGCCTTCGAGTACCTCCGCCACGATCCGTCGCTCGGCATGTCCAACTGGTGGCTGCACCACGCCGATCCCCACCTGGCCGTCCTCCTCAGCCCTCGCGGTCCCTTCCACGCCTGCGGATCGGAGCTCGGCCACCAGGCCGGCGCGCCCATGCCGACGCTGCCCGTGCCGCCCGGCGCCCTCGACCACCCGGCCTTCACGCTGACGGACGAAGACCCCTTCCCCGGTGACCCGTGGAACCTGCCCACCTCGTGAGACCCCGCGGAAACCGATGTGAGTCGATCTTCGTCAGGCCGTTAGGATTTCGACCATGGCGGCCACTGGATCCGAGAAGCAGGGAGCGGGCGAGAACGCGAAGGCGTTCTACGTCTCGACCCCCATCTACTACGTAAACGACGCTCCTCACCTGGGCCACGCCTACACGACCGTTGCAGGGGACGTGCTCACGCGCTGGCACCGTCAGCGCGGCGAGAAGGTGTGGTACCTCACCGGCACGGACGAGCACGGTCAGAAGATCATGCGCACGGCCGAGGCGAACGACGTCACCCCCCAGGAGTGGTGCGACAAGCTCGTCACCGAGGCCTGGAAGCCCCTCTGGGAGCACCTGAACATCGCGAACGACGATTTCATCCGCACCACGGAGAAGCGTCACACGGACCGCGTGCAGGAGTTCGTCCAGGATCTCTTCGACAAGGGCGAGATCTACAAGGGGGGCTACGAAGGCCCGTACTGCGTGGGCTGCGAGGAGTACAAGCTCCCCGGCGACCTCGTCGACGGCGAGGGCGACTTCGAGGGGCAGAAGCTCTGCCCCATCCACAAGAAGCCGGTGGAGCTCCTCAAGGAGGAGAACTACTTCTTCAAGCTGAGCGAGTACGGCGACAAGCTCCTCGCCCTCTACGAAGCCAACCCGGACTTCATCCAGCCCGAGTCGGCGCGCAACGAGGTCGTGAACTTCGTCCGCCAAGGCCTCCAGGACCTCTCCATCTCCCGCTCGACGTTCGACTGGGGCGTGAAGGTCCCCTGGGACGACAAGCACGTCATCTACGTCTGGATCGACGCGCTCCTGAACTACGCGACGGCGGTCGGCTACGGCGCGAACGAGGAGAAGTTCACCTCGACGTTCCCCGCGAACGTGCACCTCGTCGGCAAGGACATCCTCCGCTTCCACGCGGTGATCTGGCCGGCGATGCTGCTCGCGCAGGGCCTGCCGGTGCCGGGTCGCGTCGCCGCGAACGGCTGGCTGATGGTCGGCGGCGAGAAGATGTCGAAGTCGAACCTGACGGGCATCAAGCCGCAGGACCTGACCTCGCACTTCGGCGTCGACGCGTACCGCTGGTACTTCCTGCGCGCCATCGCGTTCGGCAGCGACGGCTCGTTCTCGTGGGAGGACTTCACGGCCCGCTACACGAGCGAGCTGGCGAACGACTACGGCAACCTCGCGTCCCGCGTCGCGGCGATGGTCGGCAAGTACTTCGGCGGCGAGCTGCCCGCGGCGACGGCTTCCGGCGACGCCGAGCAGGCGGTCAAGGACGGCCTCGCCAAGGCCGTCACGACCGCCGACCGCGCGATCGGCGAGGAGCTGGACTTCCAGGGCGGCATCCTGGCGATCTTCGACTTCGTGAAGCAGGTCAACGGCTACATCACGGAGCAGGAGCCGTGGAAGGTCGCGAAGGACGACAGCCCGGAGGGCAAGGCCCGCCTGGCCACGATCCTCTACACGGCCGCCGAGTCACTGCGCGCGGTGGCGGTCCTCCTCAACCCGATCATGCCGGACACCTCCCAGAAGCTCTGGGACTCCCTCGGCGCGGAACCCCTCCTGGGCGCCCTCGCCGACCAGGACGTCCGCGCCGCCGCCACGTGGGGCACGCTGCCCGCGGGCGCGACGGTGACGAAGGGCGCGGTGCTGTTCCCGCGCCTGGAGGAGAAGCCGGCCGCGTAACACTACGCAGCGCTGTGCCGGGAGGTCCCGGTGCTGCCCCCTGATTCACGGGGGCGGCGCCGGGACTTTCCCGCATCAGCGAGCGGATACAGGTCAGGCTTCGTCGCCGTCGAAGAGGTCGGCGGCGTCGGTCACGTGCAATGCCCGCTGGGTCCAGGCCTTGAGCTGATCCATATCGGTACAGGCGCTCACCCGCTCACGAACCAACGGCGGCACGGGAAGCTCCCGCGCTTCGAGGATCTCCAGGACCACATCGGCTCGATCCTCGGCCCTGCCCTCGGCCCGACCCTCTTCCCGACCCTCTTCCCGGCCTTCTTCCCGGCCCTCTTCCCGCTCCTTCACCGCGAACGGGTGGTCGAAGAAATACTTGGTCGCCGTCATCAGTTCCTCCCAGATCTCCTTCGCCCGGGGGTCCACCAGACCGGACCGGGTGAGCTGTGCGAACATTCCCGCCGCTTCGCGGCGCGAACATTCCCGCCGCTTCGCGGTCGATCGTCTCCAGAGCCGCAGCCAGTGCCTCCAGTATGGCGGCGGAACCCGCTCCCCTTCCATGTGTAATCGCCGAGAACACTGCAAGGGGGACATCCCTCTCGGCCTCATGCCGGTCCGTGATCACCGGCACGTTGTCCGGCCCCAGGACCAGTGGACGAACGGTGAGCGAGGACCAGCCCGGCAGCCCGAACTGGATGGGCTTGGCAGCCCATCGAGCGGTCGCCGCGCTCTGCGTCACGACGATCAGAACCGGCTCGCAGTGGTACTTCTCGTAGAGGTACGAGAGGTAGTACGGCCAGCTGCCGCGCTTCGCCTCGTCCTTCTTGCCCTGTGACTCGATGACGAACAGGTAGTTGCCGTCGGCGGTGTCCACCCGTAACAGGGTGTCGCAGCGCCGCTCGACCGGTTCGATCTCCGTGAGGTCCACGTCGAGAGTCATGATGTCCACGGGTTCCGGAAATGGAACGTGGAGCAGGCGCTGAAGGGATCGGACCAGCAGAGCCGTGTCCTTCTGGAAGATCCGGTGCATCGCTTCGTGTGACGAGCTGACCATCGGTTCTCCTTTCTGTTCGGCATGATCAACGAGCTATGCCGCATTTAGTTCGCACCAGACGTGCTTGCCGGGCTCCGCGTCCTCCGGGTACCAGCCCCAGCCGTCGGCGAAAGCCCGCACGAGGTCGAGGCCCCGGCCTCGCTCGGCGTCCACGGCGGCGGCGCGTGGCGGCGCGTGGCGGCGGGGCCGGTGGCGTCGGGTCGGCGTCCCACGCGCCGATGCGGAGGACCCCGTCGGCGCAGCGGACGCGGAGGGCGGCGGGGCCCTTGGTGTGGCGTACGGCGTTGGACACGAGCTCCGTCGCCAAGAGCTCTGCCATAGCGATGAGTTGTGGCAGGCAGTGCAGGGCGAGGATGAGGCGGAGGGCGCGGCGGCAGATCGTGACGGCGCGGAGGTCGTGGGGGATGTACAGGGTGTACTCCCAGGGTTCGCTTTCGCTTCCAGGCATGCGAGAACTCCTGTTGGGGGTGTGGGGAGTTACCGGACGCGGCGGATTGTGGGCGGTGGCAGTGGCACCCTCGTCATGGCATGACGAGGGTGGTGCGCTTCCGGGATCCCGGTTCTCGCAGCGTGTGCGACGCGTCACTGACGGTATTTCCTAACTTTAGGAAGCCGCAAGCCGTTGCCGTACCCTGACCCCCGAACGGGGTACAGGCACTGGGTAGTTGGGACGAGGAGGAATTCATGCCGCCAAAGAGGCATCTCACTGCCCGGAGGGTCCGACTGGGTGCCGAGCTGCGCAGACTGCGCGAGGCGACAGGCATGAAGGCTCGGGACGCCGCCGCGCTGCTCGGAGCTGATTCGGTGCAGATGAGCCAAATCGAGTCCGGCGTCGCAGGCGTGAGCGCCGAACGCGTGCACCGCCTCGCCGCCCATTACACCTGCACGGACGAGGCCCTGATCGACGCCTTGAAGGCAATGGCGACCGACCGCACCCGGGGTTGGTGGGAGGAGTACCACGGAGTACTCCCACCGGTATTCCTTGACGTCGCCGAGTTGGAGCACCACGCGACATTCCTTCGCGAGGTGGTCATCACGCACGTCCCGGGTCTTCTACAGACTGCAGACTACGCCCGGGCGATCTACTCGTACATGGTCCCGGGGCTCCCTGCGAGCGAACTCGACCCGCGCGTGGAACACCGGATGAGGCGCAGAGCCGTGATCGAGGGGGACCACCCCACCCCGTACGAGACGGTCATCCACGAATTCGCCCTGCGCATCCGTGTGTCCGACCGCCATGTCGCTCGCGCACAACTCCGCGAGATCCTGGATCAAATCGAGGGTGGCTACGCAACGGTGCGCGTTGTCCCCACCGACCAAGACGGATTTGCCGGAGCAGGAGCCTCCATGATGTACACCGGCGGCCCCGTACCCCAACTGGACACCGGGCTACGGGATGCCCCCACGGGCACCGCGTTCATTGATGCCGAACCGCAGCTGAATCAGCTTCGAACATTGTTCCGTAAGGTGGAGAAGGCGTCGCTCGAACCCACGGCGTCTCGGGACTTCATCCATCGTTTGTCGAAGGAACTGTGAGGCGCATCCCCATGACCCCGGCTCGGCACTGGCAGAAGTCCACCTTTTCCGACGGCGGTGACGGCAACACCTGTGTGGAGCTAGCCGCCACCGGCCCGCAGATTTACATACGCGAAAGCGACACCCCCACCGCCGAACTCCTCACCACCCCCGCAACTTTGGCCAGCCTTTTGCGCACCATCAAAGCGAGCGAACAATGAGCACCGCCACCTGGCAGAAGTCGTCCTTCTCCGGCAGTGGGGACGGCAATGCCTGCCTGGGACTGGCCGCCAGCGGGCCCCACATCCGCCTCCGCGAAAGCGAAGACCTCACGACGGAACTGACCACCGCCCCGGAAACCTTCGCGTGCCCTCCGGGCCGGGAAGCCGCCCAGCCGGCAGCCGTAGCGTGGAGGGGAACGTTTCCTCCGCACACGAAAAAGTGATCGCCTTCCCGAGTGGGAAAACTCGGCCCTCGATCCGCCCAGCTTCCTCACATGGTCACATCGCAACACGAGGCCTCGCACAGGATCCTCCCGGAGCGCCGCGTCGAGACCCTGCTCCGGATCAGCGCCCCGAACGGCCGTAACCCGAAAGCCACGGGACCCCCGACCGCGAGAGGAGGGCTTTTGCGCCCTCAGTCCTCGCAGCCGTCGATGTCGTCGTCGCACCCGGCCACGTCGGACGGGTCGATCGTGTTCAGGCGCCACGAGATGACCCCCGTGCCGGCCTTCACCGGGTCGACACGGGCTTTGAACGGCTTGCCCGACGGAATGTTGTACGCGTCCGCCTCGCGGTCCCCGCACTCCACGCCGTACGCCTGCTCATCCTCGCCCCGCGACAGGGTCAGGGTGAGCTCGTCGACCTCATCCGTGTCGCAGGTGATCTCGAAGCGGTAGGGGCCGCCCTTGCCCGCGGGGAAGGACCTGTCCATCCCCGAACCGACGTACGCCGTGTCCGCGTCGACGGACTCCGCCTCGCTGCCGTCGTCCTCAGCGGCGGCACGGAGCGCCCGCTCGGCCCGCTGCAACGCGTCATCCGGCTCCCGAGGCCGGGCCTCGCCCGACGTCACGTCGGACGCGGACGGCGTCGGCTCCGACGCCGCACCCCCGTCCTCCCCGCCCGCGCAGCCGAACAGCAGCAGACCCGCCGGGACGGCGACAGCGGCCAACAGAACACCCCGACGTATACGCATGAAACGACCCTATCCGGGGTCAACCACCACCCTCAGTCCGCGTGCGGCGCGTACGACCCCACCAACCGCCCCAACTGCCGCCCCACCGCCCGCAACGGCTCCTCGCTGCGCGCGACCTGCGCCGTCACCTCGGCGCCCTCCAGCGCACTGATGACCGTCGAGGCGACCTCCCGCGCGTCCTCGGCCGCGAAGCCCGCGCCGAGCAGCCGGTCCTCGACGATCCGCTCCCAGCCGCGGAGCGCCTCCGCGCACACCCGCTGAATCTCCGATTCCGTGCCGAGCGTCTCCAGAGCCGCCGCCGTGACCGGGCAGCCGTCGACCCAGCCCGACTCGCGCAGCGCGACGGCGAGTTCGCCCGCGCATCGCTCGATCGCGGCACCCGGGGCGCCATCGCCCGCGAGGCCCGCCCTCAGCATCTCCGCGAACTCCTCGGCGCTATGACCGATCGCGGCCACCGCCACGGCCTCCTTCCCGCCGGGGAAGAAGTGGTAGACGGAACCGAGCGTGGCCTCCGCCTCCTTGGCGATCTGCTTGATGCCCGTTCCCACGTAGCCCTGCCGCTGGATGAGGCGTGCGGCGACGACGACGATCCGGTCGCGGGTGCCGAGGGCTGAGCTGTTCTGGACCATGCCCTCACCCTACCCGCCATTAAGTAGAGCGTTCGTTCTAGAGACGTGCTACGTTCCTCCCGTCCCGCTGGATAGAGCGTTCGTTCTAGCAGCACCGCACACCGGCCACCGGAGTTCCGCATGCCCTCCGCCCCGCAGCCCACCCCATCCGTCACCGTCATAGGTCTCGGCCCCATGGGCCAGGCCATGGCCGCCGCCTACCTCGACCGCGGCTACGACGTCACCCTCTGGAACCGCACCCCCTCCCGCGCCGACGCCCTCGTGGAGCGCGGCGCGCACCTCGCCGACAGCGTCGAAAAGGCCCTGCTCGCCAACGAGCTGGTCGTTCTCAGCCTCACCGACTTCGACGCGATGTACGCGATCCTGGAGCCCGCCAGTGCGGCCCTCGCCGGCCGCACCCTCGTGAACCTCAGCTCGGACACCCCGGAGAAGGCCCGGGAGGGCGGCCGTTGGGTGACCGACCATGGCGGCACGCATCTGACCGGCGGCGTCCTCGTACCGCCGCCCCTCATCGGCACGCCGGACGCGGCGACGTTCTACAGCGGGCCACGTGAGGCGTACGACACGCACCGCGCCGCCCTCGAAGTCATCACCGGCAAGACCGACTACCGGGGCGAGGACCCGGGGCTCGCCGCGCTCATGTACCAGCTGAACATGGTCATTTTCTGGCCATCGATGATCGCCTATTGGCAGGCTGTGGCCCTGGCGGGCACCCACGGCCTCACCGCGGCCGAGATGGCCCCCTACGCCGCCGAGAACTTCGCCGGCATGGGGCACTTCATCGACTTCTACGCGCCCCGCATCGACGCGGGCAACCACGCGGGCGACGTGGACCGGGCGTCAATGGGGCTGGCCAGCATGGACCATGTGGTCCGCACCGCCGCCGACGCGGGCGTGGACACGGCGTTCCCGGAGGCCGTGCGCGACATCTTCCGCCGCGTGGTGGAGGCGGGGCACGGCGCGGACAGCTTCTCGCGGGCCGTGGAGTTGATGGCCAAGAAGTCGCAGGGCTGGCCCGGTTCGACTGCCCACTGAAACGAGGGGCATGTCTCACGGTGAGCTAAGTCATGCGCAGGGGAGGCTCAAATTGACGCCGCCTTCACACCTGTGTACGTAAGCTTCACGACATGGCCACGACTCCCTCCCCCGAACGGCGACGCACCGCCGACGAGGTCAATGAGGAAATCCGTGCGCTGTGGTTGCGCGCGGGCGGACGCCTCCGTCCGGACGAACGCCTCGTGTACGAACGGCTCGTCACCGAGTGGGCCGAAGCCGAGGCCAACTCCTCGCCGACACACGCCGCCTGAGACCGAATCCTCGCACGCGACCTCGCACGAACCCTCGCATGTGACCTCGCGCGAACAAGCAAAAGGCCCCGGAACCAAAGGTTCCGGGGCCTTTCACACAGCCACTACTGTGCGGCGGGCTTCCGCAGGGAGATGTTGAGCTCCCGCAGACGGGACTCGTCGAGCTCCGTCGGCGCCCCCATCATCAGGTCCTGCGCGTTGCCGTTCAGCGGGAACGAGATCGTCTCGCGGATGTTCGGCTCGTCGGCGAGGAGCATCACGATGCGGTCGACGCCGGGCGCGATGCCACCGTGCGGCGGCGCACCGAGGCGGAACGCGCGCAGCATGCCCGCGAACTCGTGCTCGACGGTCTCCGCGTCGTAGCCCGCGATCTCGAACGCCTTGAGCATGACCTCGGGCTCGTGGTTCCGGATGGCGCCGGACGAGAGCTCGATGCCGTTGCAGACGATGTCGTACTGCCAGGCGAGGATGTCGAGCGGGTCCTTCTCCTCCAGGTCCTTCATGCCGCCCTGCGGCATCGAGAAGGGGTTGTGGGAGAAGTCGATCCTGCCGGTGTCCTCGTCCTTCTCGTACATGGGGAAGTCGACGATCCAGCAGAAGCGGAAGACGCCCTCCTCGAAGTGGCCCGCGCGCTTCGCCGCCTCGACGCGGACCGCGCTCATGATCTTCGAGACCTCGTCGAACTCGCCCGCGCCGAAGAAGACGGCGTGACCCGGGGCCAGCGAGAGGCGCTTGGTCAGCTCCTCGACGTTCGCCTCCGTGAGGAACTTCGCGATCGGGCCCGTCAGCGAACCGTCCTCGGCGACGCGCACCCAGGCCAGGCCCTTCGCGCCCTGCTCGACCGCGTAGTCACCGAGGCCGTCGAAGAACTTGCGGGACTGCGACGCCGTGTCCGGCACCGGCAGCGCGCGCACGTGCTTGCCCGCGAAGGCCTTGAACTCCGAGTCGGCGAAGATGTCCGTGATGTCGGTCAGTTCGAGCTTGGCGCGCAGGTCGGGCTTGTCGTTGCCGTACTTCAGCATCGACTCGCGGAACGGGATGCGCGGGAAGGGAGACGTGACCTCGCGGCCGCCGCCGAACTCGGTGAAGAGCTCCGTCATCAGCTTCTCGATGGGCTGGAAGACGTCTTCCTGCTCCACGAAGCTCATCTCGACGTCGAGCTGGTAGAACTCGCCGGGCGAGCGGTCCGCGCGGGCGTCCTCGTCGCGGAAGCACGGCGCGATCTGGAAGTACCGGTCGAAGCCCGAGATCATCAGCAGCTGCTTGAACTGCTGCGGGGCCTGCGGGAGCGCGTAGAACTTGCCGGGGTTCAGGCGGGACGGGACGACGAAGTCACGGGCGCCCTCGGGGGAGGTCGCGGTGAGGATCGGCGTCGCCATCTCGTTGAAGCCGAGGGCGACCATCTTCGAGCGGATCGAGGCGATCACGGCGCTGCGCAGCATGATGTTGCGGTGCATGCGCTCGCGGCGCAGGTCCAGGAAGCGGTACTCCAGGCGGCGCTCCTCGTTCACGCCGTCCTCGGCGTTGATCGTGAAGGGGAGGGGCCCCGCGGCGCCGAGCACCTCGACCTCGCTCGCCTCGATCTCGACCTCGCCGGTGGGCAGCTCCGGGTTCACGTTGTCCGTGCCGCGCGAGACGACCTTGCCGTCGACGCGGACGACGGTCTCCTTGGACAGCTTGTCCAGGACCTCGGCGGCCTTGGTGCCGGGGCGGGCCACCAGCTGCGTGATGCCGTAGTGATCGCGGAGATCGATGAAGAGAATGCCGCCCAGGTCTCGGCGATTGTGCAGCCAGCCGCTCAGCCGGACGTCGGTGCCGACGTCAGAGGCGCGGAGCTCGCCGCAGGTGTGGGACCTGTACCGATGCATCGTCGTTCATCCAGTCTTCGCGAATAGGGGAGAGAGCAGACCCCCACAAGGCTACCGTCCGGCCGAAGATCGGTTTCCGGATATCCGTGCCGGCCACCCTCCTGAGGGCCCGGTGAGGGCCCCGGGACCGGCCTGGTTCCACGGGGCTCGGTGGCGCCTACCGTGTACATCTTCCTAAAGTGGGTCAATGCGCACCGACGATCCCCTCCTACAGGTGGGGGACGACTCCCTGCCTCCCGTACGGGACGTCCTGGCCGCGATCGCGACCGGGCTGTGGCGCTGGGACAACGCGTCCGGGACCGTCACGCTCGACGCCGAGGCGGCCCGGCTCCTCGGCCTGCCCGCCCGCGCCCAGACCCTCTCCGAGGCGGGCGTGCGCTCCCGTTTCCACCCGGTCGACTGGAACGAGATCTACGGAACCGTCCAGCTCGCCGTCGCCGAGGGCACCCTCGCCGAGGCCCGGCTGCGGATCATGGACGAGACGGGGCGGCGGGTCCTGCGGACCGTGCGCAGCCGCTCCAAGCCGGTGATGCACGGGGCGACCGAGGCGTACGAGCTGGTCGGCACCCTCCAAGAAGTCACCGAGCCCGCGCCCGGGACCGCCGCCCGCACCCCCGTCACCGGGGACTGGCGCCGCTCCCGCGAGGCGTTCCTGCTCGACGCGGGGCGCGCGCTCGCCGAGGCACGCTCCACGGAGGAGGTCCTCAGGGTCGCCGGGGGGCTCTCCATGCCGGGGTTCTCGCCGGACGGCCTCGCGGTCTTCGGGGTGGAGGGCGAGCGGCTGACGATCATCGGGCACCACGGCCACGAGCCCGGCGACGACGGCCCCTTCTCCGCGATGCCGCTGGACACCGACTACCCGGCCGCGGAGGTGGTGCGCACGGGCCGTGCCGTCTACCTCTCCACCCCGGAGGACTACCGCAGGCGCTATCCCGCCGCCTGGCCGCTGGCCAGCCGCTTCGAGCGGCAGTCCTGGGCGTTCCTCCCCCTGACGGTCGCGGGGCGCACCATGGGGGCGTGGATGGCGGCCTTCACGTATCCCGTCTCGTTCACGCCCGACGAGCGCTCCGTCCTGACGACGGTGGCGCGGATGCTGGCGCAGGCCCTGTCGCGGGCCGGGGTCGCGGAGTCCGAGCGGGAGCTGACCGAGGGGCTCCAGCGGTCGATGCTGCCGATGCTCGGACCGCAGATCCCGGGGATGAGCGTGGCCGCCCGCTATGTGCCGACGGGCGGCGGACTGCAGGTCGGCGGCGACTGGTACGACATGATTCCGCTGCCCAGCGGCCGTATCGCCTTCGTCATCGGCGACGTGCAGGGGCACGACGTGCGGGCGGCGGGCCTGATGGGGCAGCTGCGGATCGCCCTGCGCGCGTACGCCTCCGAGGGCCACCGCCCCGACGCGGTGCTCTCCCGCGCCACCCGCTTCCTCTCCGGCATCACGGAGTCCATCACCTACGGGTCGAGCGGCACGGGCGCGGACGGGGCCATCGAGTACGACCCGCGCTTCGCGACCTGCCTGTACGTGGAGGCCGACCCGGCGACCGGTGTCCTGGAGATGGCCCGCGCGGGCCACCCCGAACCCGCGATACGCATGAGTGACGGAACGGTTCTGCTGCGCCCCACCGCGGGCGGCCTGCCGCTCGGCATCGACCCCGACGCCGACTACCCCACCACCCGGCTCGTCCTGGAAGCCGGCGAGACGATGCTGATCTGCACCGACGGCCTCATCGAGACCGGCGGCCACGACCTGGACAGCGGCTGGTCGCGGATCAGGACGACGCTGGAGGAGTACGCGGGCGAAGGCGAGCCCGACGCCCTGGAACAGCTCGCCGACGCGCTCGTGCAGGCCGTGCACGGCCCCTCCTCGCACCACACCACCGGCCCGTTCGCGGACCGCCGCGAGGACGACATAGCCGTGCTGCTGCTGAGCAGGACGGGCCGCTCGGAGCGGCGCACGGACGCCCGCCGCACGGTCCTGACCGTCGCCCAGGCCGAGCCGGAGCGCATCGCGGGGGCCCGCAGGCACCTGCGGGACCTGCTGCACGACTGGGCGGACGACGACCAGGTCGACTCGGCGGTCCTGATGGTCTCCGAGATGCTCACGAACGTCCTCGTGCACACGGACGGCGACGCCCTCCTGGTCGCCGAGGTCACCGGCGAGCCCGGAGCACGGCGGCTGCGGGCCGAGGTCGCCGACGGCAGCGACGACCTGCCGCACAAGCGCCACCCGGGCGAGCTCGCCTCGTCGGGCCGCGGCCTCGTCCTGATGGAGCTGCTCGCCGGGGCGTGGGGCGTGGACCCGCGCGGCGACGGCAAGAGCATCTGGTTCGAGCTCTACGAGGACGCGGGCGCCTCCGGCGGTTTCGCGGACGTGGAGGTGGACGCGGACATGGAGGGGGACACGGGCGGGGACGTGGGCGGGGTCGTACCGGAGTAGCGCCCGCGCAGCTCCGAGACGATGCCGAACGCCGCCGCCGTCAGCGGCACCGCGAGCAGCATCCCGAGGATCCCGGCCACCGAGGCGCCCGCGGTGATCGCCAGCATCACCACCGCCGGATGCATCTGCACGGTCCTGCTCTGGATCATCGGCTGGAGGATGTGTCCTTCGAGGACCTGCACGGCGAGGACCACGCCGAGCGTCCACAGCGCGATGGCGAACCCCCGGTCGGCGAGGGAGACAAGGACGGCGACCGCGCCGGACAGGAACGCGCCCAGGTAGGGGATGTACGCCCCGACGAAGACGAGCGCGCCGAGGCCCCAGGCGCCGGGGACGCCGAGGATCAGCAGGCCCACGGTGATGCACAGGGCGTCGATGAACGCGATGATCGTCGTCCCGCGCATGAACCCCTCGATGGCCTCGAAGGCCCGCCGCGCCATGGCCTCGATGGAGTCGGCGCTGTCACCGGGGGCGAGCTGGCGCAGGGTTCCCACGGCGCGCTCCGAGTCGCGCAGGAAGAAGAAGACGAGCAGCAGCGCGAGGACGGCCATCGCCATCATCTCGCCGACGGTGCTGAGCCCGCTGATCACTCCGGACGCGGCGGTCCCGCCGAACTTCCCGAACAGTTCCTTGGCGTTGGACGCCATGTCGTCGAGCGAGGTCCCGGCCGCCCCGAAGTACTTCGACAGGTCCGTCGCGGCCTGCTTGAGAGAGGCGAGGATCTGGTCGCCGCTGTCGATCAGTGCCTTGACGACGATGTAGGTGGCGCCGCCGACGACGGCGACGACGGCCGCGCAGGTGAGGCCGGCCGCGAGGGAACGCTGCACCCTCATCTTGAGCAGCCGCCGGTACAGCGGTCCGAGGAGCGCGGTGCCGAGCAGCGCGAGGAGGACCGGGGTCACCGCGGTCTTGAAGGTGACGCACAGCCAGATCCCCACGGCGGCCACGCCGGTGACGAGCAGGACGACGACGCACCAGGCGGCGATGCGGCGCACGGACTCGGGCAGGAGGGTACTCACCCCTCCTACCCGAGCACGTCACCACGGGCCCCGCACGTTATGTACGGCTGCCTGCCGTGGACGTACCGGCTGCCTGCCGGGGCGTACCGGCTGCCTGCCGGGGCGTACCGGCTGCCTGCCGGGGCGTACCGGCTGCCTGCCGTAGGCGTACCGGCTACATGCCGTGGACGGCGGGAACCGTGCCGAGCAGACCCTTCTGGAAGTCCTCGAAGGCCTGCTGCAGCTCCGCCTGGCTGTTCATCACGAACGGGCCGTAGTGCGCCATCGGCTCGCGGATCGGCCGGCCGCCGAGCAGCACGACCTCCAGGTCGGGGGCGTGCGCGTCCTGGCGTTCGTCCGCGCGCACGGTCAGCGAGGTGCCCGCGCCGAAGACCGCGGTCTGACCCATGTGGACGGGGCGCCGCTCGGTGCCCACGCTGCCGCGTCCCGCGAGGACGTACGCGAGTCCGTTGAAGTCCTCGCGCCAGGGCAGCGTCACCTCGGCGCCGGGCCGCACGGTCGCGTGGATCATCGTGATCGGCGTGTGCGTGATGCCGGGGCCCTCGTGGCCGTCGAGCTCGCCGGCGATGACGCGGAGCAGCGCGCCGCCGTCCGGGGTGGAGAGCAGCTGGACCTGGCCGCCGCGGATGTCCTGGTAGCGGGGGTCCATCATCTTGTCCTTCGCGGGCAGGTTCACCCACAGCTGGAGGCCGTGGAAGAGGCCGCCGGACATGACGAGGGACTCCGGCGGCGCCTCGATGTGGAGCAGGCCGCTGCCGGCCGTCATCCACTGGGTGTCGCCGTTCCGGATGGTGCCGCCGCCACCGTTGGAGTCCTGGTGCACGAAGGTCCCGTCGATCAGGTACGTGACCGTCTCGAAGCCCCGGTGGGGGTGCCAGGGGGTGCCCTTCGGCTCGCCCGCCTCGTACTCCACCTCGCCCATCTGGTCCATCATGATGAACGGGTCGAGGTACTTGTAGTTGATCCCCGCGAAGGCCCGGCGCACCGGGAATCCCTCGCCCTCGAAGCCGCTCGGCGCCGTGGTCACGGCGAGCACGGGGCGCGGCGTCGCATCGGCCTGCGCCACCACTCGGGGCAGGGTCAGCGGGTTCTCGACAGTCACTGCAGGCATGGTCGGTACCTCCTGTGCGCTCACTTTAGTTGAACGTAGAACTTTCTGCCACCTGGAACGAACGGGGCCCGGCGGGAATTCCCGGCGGGCTCCAGCTGCAGGTAGTCGAGGTTCCAGTTCTGGAAGGCACCCTCGTCCAGGGAGAGGCGCACGGTGTGCCGGCCGCGGGTGAGCTGCCGCGGGTCACGGCTGTCCTGGAGCGCGAAGGCGTGGTGGGCGGTCGTGCCCGCGACCCGTACGGCCTTGCCCGGCCTGCCGCCGTCGTAGGCGATCCGACAGGTCCCCGCGGGCTCGTACGGGGACGACGCCCGGACCTTGAGCGTGTACCGCCCGGTCTTCGGTACGTCGACCGCGTACGTCAGCCACTCCGAACCGCGCATCCAGCAGACCACCACGGCCCCGTCGTGATCACACACGTCGACGTTCTCGCCGCGCCGCCCCGGCCCGTCCCCCCGGTTCCCGGCGTCGGTGTCGTGGTACGCCCGGCCCTCGCCGCCTGGGGCGTACTCCTCCGCCTGGACACGGACCGCGCCGGGCGGCACCCGGCCCACGGAGCCCGTTCTCAGATAGGACCTGAGCGCCTCCACGTTGTCGGTCTGGAGGACCGTCGCGCCGTAGTCGGCGATGAGCCTGCCCCAGCCGCGCGCGGGGTCGATCAGGGAGGCCTCGTCGGTGAAGCGGGCGGCGAAGCCGTACCGCATCGTGTTGAACCAGACGCGGCCGGTCGACCGCAGCCCACGGACGAAGGCGGGCGCGGCCACCTTGTCGCGGACGTCGTCGAAGACGACCTCGAACGCGGGCGGCCTGTCCTTCCCGAACTCCCCGACGGACGCGGCGTTGGCGTCCTCCACCACGTGCATGTAGAGCGCGCCCCGGTGGCGGCCGAGGAACGCCCGCACCTCCGGCACCGGGGCGCGGGACTTGAAGAGGCCGTTGCGGACGGTGCCCGTCTCCTCCAGGACCCGCCAGACGGCCTCGCGGTCCTCCCAGGACTGGTCGAGGTTGACGAGCCCGAGCGTGCGGGCGGCCTTCAGGGCGTCGGCGACGGTGGGGACCCGTTCGCCGGTGAGCGGCGCCTGACGGCCGCCCAGACCCGCGCGCAGCCTGAGGCCTCGCAGCTGGGCGAGGGTGAGGTCGGAGACGCGTCCTTTGCCGTTCGTGGTCCGGTCGACGGTCGCGTCGTGCATCAGGACGGGAACTTTGTCCTTGGTCATCCGGACGTCGACCTCGACGATCTCCGCGCCGTCCGCGAAGCCCGCCCGGAGCGCGGCGATGCTGTTCTCGGGGGCCTTGCGCCACTGGCCGCGGTGCGCGGCGACCATGACCGCGGCCTTGGGCCCGTGGTCGAGGAAGACGCGGCGGGCGCGCTCGGCGCCGGTCTCCGCGGGGGCGGCGCGCGCATCGGCGCCACCGGTGCCGTCAGGGGCGCCGGCGGCCCCGAGCAGGGCCGCGCTCACGGCGGTGGTCACGGCGGCGGTCACGAGAACGGCGGGGCGGCGACGCGGAATCCTGGACGAGGGCATAGGTCAGAGCATCGGTGTCGGCCCCCCTCGGCACACGAAGCCAACGCCGCCTGTCACCCGTTCACCCGGCCCGCCGACACCCACGGCCCCCCGTGCGCCGCCGTCGTGCGCGCCGCCGCGCACGTCACCCGTACATGCGTCGCATCGCGAAGTCGACCATCTGCTCCACGGCCTTCGCGTCGAAGACCATGCGGTGTTCGCCCTCCATGTCGAGGACGAAGCCGTACCCCGTCGGGAGCAGGTCGATGACCTCCGCGCCGGTGATCACGAAGTACTTGGAGTCCTTGCCCGCGTACCGGCGCAGCTCCTTGAGGGAGGTGAACATCGGGATCACGGGCTGCTGGGTGTTGTGCAGCGCGAGGAAGCCGGGGTTGTCGCCGCGCGGGCAGTAGACCTTCGAGGTGGCGAAGGCCTGCTGGAAGTCCTCGGCGGACATCGACCCCGTCGTGAAGGCGCGCACGGCGTCCGCGAGGGACGGCGGCGAGGGCTCGGGGTAGAGCGGAGGCTGCTGGCCGTAGCCACCGCCGGGCATGCCCTGCATCTGCTGCGGTGGCGGCTGCGCGCCCGGCGGGGCGTACTGCTGCTGGGCGCCGGGATTCTGGTCGTAGCCGTACATGCGCGTAAGCGTACTGAGTCACGGACGTCACAGATGGGCGGTTAGGGGTTGCATCTTATTACCGACGGGTAGCATCATCGTAGCTACTTGCTGGTATTCATCCCTTTCCTGCTTACGGAGCCTTCGCCATGGGCCACTACAAGTCGAATCTCCGCGACATCGAGTTCAACCTCTTCGAGGTGCTCGGCCGCGACAAGCTGTACGGCACCGGCCCGTTCGCGGAGATGGACGTCGACACCGCCAAGAGCATCCTCGACGAACTGCGCCGCCTCGCCGAGAACGAGCTGGCCGAGTCCTTCGAGGACGCGGACCGCAACCCGCCGGTCTTCGACCCGGCGACCAACACCGCCCCCGTGCCCGCGTCCTTCAAGAAGAGCTACCAGGCCTTCATGGACTCCGAGTACTGGCGCCTCGGCCTGCCCGAGGAGATCGGCGGCACGACCTCCCCGCGCTCCCTGATCTGGGGCTACGCGGAGCTGCTGCTCGGCGCGAACCCGGCCGTGTGGATGTACTCCTCCGGCCCGGCGTTCGCCGGCATCCTCTTCGAGGAGGGCAACGAGGCGCAGAAGAAGGTCGCCGAGATCGCCGTCGAGAAGCAGTGGGGCTCGACGATGGTCCTGACCGAGCCGGACGCCGGTTCGGACGTGGGCGCGGGCCGCACGAAGGCCGTGCAGCAGGAGGACGGCTCCTGGCACATCGAGGGCGTGAAGCGCTTCATCACGTCCGGTGAGCACGACATGTCGGAGAACATCCTCCACTACGTCCTCGCCCGCCCCGAGGGCCACGGCCCCGGCACGAAGGGCCTCTCCCTCTTCCTGGTCCCGAAGTACGACTTCGACTGGGAGACGGGCGAGCTGGGCGAGCGCAACGGCGTGTACGCGACGAACGTCGAGCACAAGATGGGCCTCAAGGCCTCCAACACCTGCGAGATGACGTTCGGCGACCAGCACCCCGCCAAGGGCTGGCTGATCGGCGACAAGCACGACGGCATCCGCCAGATGTTCCGCATCATCGAGTTCGCCCGCATGATGGTCGGCACGAAGGCGATCGCGACGCTCTCCACGGGCTACCTCAACGCCCTGGAGTACGCCAAGGAGCGCGTCCAGGGCCCCGACCTGGCCCAGTTCATGGACAAGACCGCGCCGAAGGTGACGATCACTCACCACCCGGACGTGCGCCGCTCCCTGATGACGCAGAAGGCGTACGCGGAGGGCATGCGCGCCCTGGTCCTGCACACCGCCGCCGTACAGGACGACATCCAGGTCAAGGAGGCCGCCGGCGAGGACGCGTCGCAGCTGCACGCCCTCAACGACCTGCTCCTGCCCATCGTGAAGGGCTACGGCTCGGAGAAGTCCTACGAGCAGCTGGCGCAGTCGCTCCAGACGTTCGGCGGCTCGGGGTACCTCCAGGAGTACCCGATCGAGCAGTACATCCGGGACGCCAAGATCGACACCCTCTACGAGGGCACGACGGCCATCCAGGGCCAGGACTACTTCTTCCGGAAGATCGTCCGCAACCAGGGTGCCGCGCTGAACGGCCTCGCCGAGGAGATCAAGAAGTTCCTCGCGGTCGGCACGGGCGGCGAGGCGCTGGCCGGCGCCCGCGAGGAGCTGGCCAAGGCCGCGGTCGAGCTGGAGGCCATCGTCGGCGTCATGCTGACGGACCTCGCGGCCACGGAGCAGGACGTGAAGGCCATCTACAAGGTGGGCCTGAACACCACGCGCCTCCTGATGGCCTCGGGCGACGTCGTCGTCGGCTACCTGCTGCTGCGCGGTGCCGCGGTCGCCGCCGAGAAGCTGGAGACGGCCTCGGCGAAGGACAAGTCCTTCTACGAGGGCAAGATCGCGGCGGCCAAGTTCTTCGCCACGAACGTCCTCCCGAACGTCGCCTCCGAGCGCAAGCTCGCCGAGGCGGTCGACCTGGACCTGATGGAGCTGGACGAGTCGGCGTTCTAGTCCGGCCCGGTCCGGCCGGGTCCGTCCTGGTCGGCCGTGGCCCGTCGTGTCGTGTCGGGTCCGGACGCCCTGACGCACCACCGCGTCCCCTGACGCACCACGGCGTCCCCTGACGCACCACGGCGCCCTCTGAGGCACCACGACGGCCCGCCCCTGCCCCGGGGCGGGCCGTCGTGCGTAGGCCACCCGCGGTCGGGACCCGCACCACCGATTGAAAGCGGTAGCTAGGCTGGCTGGCATGCGCACACCCTCCGGGCCCTTCGACCGTGGCCACACCGAAGACCTCATGACCTTCCTCGCGGCGAGCCCCACGCCGTACCACGCCGTGGCGAGCGCCGCCGAGCGTCTTGAGAAGGCCGGGTTCCGGCAGGTCGAGGAGACCGAGGCCTGGGACGGCACGACCGGCGGCAAGTACGTGCTCCGCGGCGGCGCCATCGTCGCCTGGTACGTCCCCGAGGGCGCCTCCGCGCACACCCCCTTCCGCATCGTCGGCGCCCACACCGACTCCCCCAACCTGCGCGTGAAGCCGCAGCCCGACGCGGGCGCCCACGGCTGGCGTCAGGTAGCCGTCGAGATCTACGGCGGCCCGCTCCTCAACTCCTGGCTCGACCGCGACCTCGGCCTCGCCGGACGCCTCTCGCTGCGCGACGGCACCACCCGGCTCGTGGACATCGACCGGCCGCTGCTGCGCGTGCCCCAGCTCGCCATCCACATGGACCGGTCCGTGCACACCGACGGGCTCAAGCTCGACAAGCAGAAGCACATGCAACCCATCTGGGGGCTCGGCGACGACGTCCACGAGGGCGACCTCATCCGGTTCCTGGAGGAGGAGACCGGCCTCGACGAGGGCGACGTCACCGGCTGGGACCTCATGACGTACGCCATCGAGGCGCCCGCCTACCTCGGCCGTGACCGCGAACTCGTCGCGGGCCCCCGCATGGACAACCTCCTGTCCGTGCACTCCGCGACGGCGGCCCTCGCCGCCGTCGCCGCCCAGGAGCACCTCCCGTACATCCCCGTGCTCGCCGCCTTCGACCACGAGGAGAACGGCTCGCAGTCCGACACCGGCGCCGACGGTCCGCTGCTCGGCAGCGTCCTGGAGCGGTCCGTGTTCGCGCGCGGCGGCTCGTACGAGGACAGGGCGCGGGCGTTCGCGGGGACCGTCTGTCTCTCCTCCGACACCGGCCACGCCGTCCACCCCAACTACGCGGAGCGGCACGACCCCACGCACCACCCGCGCGCCAACGGCGGACCGATCCTCAAGGTCAACGTGAACAACCGTTACGCCACCGACGGTTCGGGTCGCGCGGTCTTCGCCGCCGCGTGCGACAAGGCGGGCGTCCCCTTCCAGTCGTTCGTCTCCAACAACGCGATGCCGTGCGGCACGACGATCGGCCCCATCACCGCGGCGCGGCACGGCATCAAGACGGTCGACATCGGCGTCGCGATCCTGTCCATGCACAGCGTGCGCGAGCTGTGCGGCGCCGACGACCCGCACCTGCTGGCCAACGCGCTGGTGGCGTTCCTGGAGGGCTGAACTCCGAATGCCTGTGTGGCTGCGAGGGTCCCGGGTACCCGGAGGCTTCGTAGCCACTACGCAGGGAGGCGGTCCACATGGGCCTCGGCGGATGCATCCTTCTGATCGCCGTGGGTGCCATTCTCACGTTCGCGACCGACTGGGAGGTCGACGGACTCAATGTCACCGTCACCGGTCTCATCATGATGGCCGTGGGTCTCATCGGTGTCGCCGTCTTCACCAGCATCGCCCGGCGCCGCAGGGCGGTGGTGCCGCCGGTCGCCCCGACGACCGTCGTCGACCCGGAGCAGGAGCGCCGCGGTTACTGACGCCCCCATAGCCGCCGACTGTGTCCGAAGTACGGCGGTTCGGGGTAGTCATGCGCCATGAGACTTCTCGTACGCGACCGCATGCTCGGCATCGGTGACGACTACTGGATCGAGGACGACCAGGGCCGCAAGGTCTTCCTCGTCGACGGCAAGGCCATGCGCCTGCGCGAGACCTTCGAGCTGAAGGACATGCAGGGCAGGGTGCTCATCGACATCCACGCCAAGATGCTCGCCCTGCGCGACACGATGGTGATCGAGCGGGAGGGCGAGCCGCTCGCCCGGGTGAAGCGCAAGCGCCTGTCGCTGCTGCGCAACCACTACCGCGTCGAGCTGGTCGACGGCACGGAGCTGGACGTCAGCGGCAAGATCCTCGACCGCGAGTTCGCCATCGAATACGAGGGCGAACTGCTCGCCGACATCTCGCGCCGCTGGTTCCGCGTACGCGACACGTACGGGCTCCAGGTCGTACGCGAGGACGCCGACCCCGCACTCCTCCTCGCGGTCGCGGTCTGCGTGATCCGCCTGGCGGAGAAGGAACGCGAGGGCGACGACGACTGACGCGTTCAAGGGGCCGTGACGCGGCGGCGTTCAACGGACACCGGCGGAGCCGCGCTCAGGGGGCGCGGGGAACTGCGCGACCAGCCACGACGAACCCGCGGCCGCGAACCCGGCAGCCCCGCCCGAGGACCGCGGCGGAGCCGCGTTCAAGGGGCGCGGGGAACTGCGCGACCAGCCACGACGAACTCGGGGCCGTGAACCGGGACGGAGAGGCACCCCGCCGACGGGAGGCCCGGCGCAGCCGCGCTTCAGGGACGCGGCGGCGGGGCCTGCCCGAGCAGACGGTCCTTCAGCGCCGGAAACTGCTCGCGCGTCGCCGAGACCCTCCCGGGATCGAGCTCGACCGTGAGGACCTCCTCACCGTCACCCGCCTCCGCGAGAACCTCACCCCACGGGTCGACGACGACACTGTGCCCCGCCTGCGGAACCCCCGCGTGCTCCCCACCCGTACCGCACGCCAGCACGTACACCTGGTCCTCGACCGCCCGCGCCCGCGCGAACAGCAGCCAGTGCTCCCGGCGCCGCGCGGGCCACCCCGCGGGCACCACGAACATCTCGGCGCCCGCGTCGACCAGCCCGCGGAACAGCTCCGGGAAGCGCAGGTCGTAACAGGTCGCGAGGCCGAACGTGGCGTCCTGCGTGCGGAAGGTCGCCAGCTCGGAGCCGGCCGCCATCATGACGGCCTCGCCCTTGTCGAAGCCGAAGCGGTGGATCTTCCGGTAGGCGGCGGCGAGTTCACCGGCCGGGGAGAAGACGAGCGAGGTGTTGTAGAGCGGACCGTCGGGGTCGCGCTCGGGGATCGAGCCCGCGTGCAGCCAGACGCCCGCCTCGCTCGCGGCCTTCGACATGGCCTCGTACGTCGGACCTTCCAGAGGCTCCGCCTCGTCCGCGAAGGACTCGTAGGCGAAGGCGCCCGTGGTCCACAGTTCGGGGAGAACGACCAGATCCGACCGGTCCCGCGCACTCACTTCACGTACCAGTGAAGCCACCCGCGACCTGCGGGAATTGACCGGTTCGTCCTCGTCTACGGCGATCTGGATGAGAGAGGCGCGCACACTACCACCGTCCTGGCATTCGAGTCGGCAACACGGGCCTACGATCGTCACACGAAAGCACTGCCGGGGTGCCTGCGGGCAGCGTAACTTAACGTCTCAGACACCCACCGCCCGCGTACAACCGCAAGGGGTCCCGTGAGTCTCCATCCCAGCCTGCAAACCTACGCCGATGCCTGGACGCACTCCGTCGAAGCGATATCCGAGCTGGTGTCGCCGCTCGCCGAGGGGGAGTGGAACTGGGCCACCCCCTGCCCCGGCTGGTCGGTGCGCGACATCGTCTCCCATGTCATAGGCCTGGACTGCGAGATGCTGGGCGACCCCCGCCCGATCCACACCCTGCCCCGCGACCTGTTCCACGTACAGACCGAGGGCCAGCGGTACATGGAGATGCAGGTCGACGTGCGGCGCCACCACACCGCACCGGAGATGACCTCCGAGCTGGAGTACACGATCATCCGCCGCTCCCGGCAGCTGCGGAACGAGTCGCGGGAACCCTCCACCAAGATCCGCGGCCCCCTCGGCACCGAGCAGACCCTCGAACTGGCCATGCGGCTGCGGGCCTTCGACGTGTGGGTGCACGAGCAGGACCTCCGCACGACCCTGCGCAAGCCCGGCAACCTCGACTCCCCCGGGGCGTACGTCGCACGGGACCTGCTCCTCAAGGGCCTCCCGAAGGTCGTCGGCGAGAAGGCCGGCGCCCCCGCGAACTCGGCGGTCGTCTTCGACGTCAGCGGGCCCGTCGAGTTCCTGCGCACGGTCCGCATCGACGCCGACGGCAAGGGCACCGTCGACAACGCGCCCTCGCTGGGCCCGCTCGCCACCCTCGGCCTCGACTGGGAGACGTACTTCAGACTCGCCTGCGGCCGCGTGACGTACGCGTCCGTCGCGGACCGCGTCAAGGCCGAGGGCGACCACGACCTGGCGGACGCGATCCTGCGCAACTTCGCGGTGACGCCGTGACGTCGTGACCTCGTGACCTCGTGACCTCGTGATGCCGTGATGTCGTGCTGTTCAGCCCGGGCGGCTCACACAGGTACGTGCACGGCCTCGACCCGGCTGGAGACCAACCGCTCCCGTTCCCTGCGCACGGCCCGCGACTTGAGCCGCAGGATCTGGGTGAGGCCGAGCGCCTCCAGGACGAAGACGGCGGAGAACGCGATCCGGTAGTTGTCGCCGGTCGCGTCGAGCAGCACGCCGATCGCCAGCAGGGTCGTCATGGAGGCGATGAAGCCGCCCATGTTGGTGATGCCCGACGCCGTGCCCTGCCGCTCCGGCGGGTTCGCGGGCCGCGCGAAGTCGAAGCCGATCATGGAGGCGGGACCGCAGGCGCCGAGAACCGCGCACAGGACGATCAGCAGCCACATCGGCGCGTGGTCGCCCGGGTAGGCGAGCGTCCCGCCCCAGGCCGCCGCCGTCGTCCCGATGGTGCCGAGGGCCAGCGGGAGGCGCGCGGCGTGGTGCCGGGCCACGATCTGGCCGTAGACGAGGCCGATGACCATGTTGGACAGCACGACCAGCGTGAGCAGTTCACCGGCCGCCGCACGGGACAGGCCCTGCGCCTCGACGAGGAACGGCAGGCCCCACAGCAGCAGGAACACCATCGCGGGGAACTGCGTCGTGAAGTGCACCCACAGGCCGAGCCGGGTGCCGGGCTCCCGCCAGGACAGGGCGATCTGCTTGCGGACGTAGGCGGCGCCGGTGTGCCGGACCGGTTCCGGCTCGTGGCCCTCGGGGTGGTCCTTCAGGAACAGCGACATGAGGACGAGGACGACGACACCGCACAGCGCGCTGCCGGCGAAGGCGGCCGTCCAGCCGACGGAGTGCAGCAGCCGGGCCAGGACGAGCGTCGAGACGAGGTTGCCGGCCATGCCGACGAGGCCCGCGAGCTGGGCGACCATCGGGCCGCGCCGGGCCGGGAACCAGCGGGTGCCGAGCCGCAGGACGCTGATGAAGGTCAGCGCGTCACCGCAGCCGAGCAGGGCGCGCGAGACGAGCGCCATGCCGTACGAGGGCGAGAAGGCGAAGCCGAGCTGCCCGATCGTGAAGAGGACCACTCCGATGGTCAGCACCTTCTTGGTGCCGAGCCGGTCGACCATCAGGCCGACGGGTATCTGCATGCCCGCGTAGACGAGCAGCTGGAGTATGGAGAAGGTCGACAGCGCCGACGCGTTGACGTGGAAGCGGTCCGCGGCGTCGAGGCCCGCGACGCCGAGCGACGTCCGGAAGATGACGGCGACGAAGTAGACGGCGACGCCGATGGACCAGACGAGGACGGCCTTCCTGCCGCCAACGGGGTCTCCTCCGGCTCCTTCAGAGCTTGGGGAAGGATCGCCGGGAAGGGGCTCGGGGGAGGTGGCGGAGCTCATCGGACCTCGCCCCGCGCCAGGTTCTGGAACCAGCCGACGTGCCGGGTGACCACGGCGACCGCCGCGTCCGCGTCGCCGCGGCGCAGCGCGTCGAGGATCTCCTCGTGCTCGGCGAGGGTCTTCGCGATCCGGTCGGGGTGCGAGTGCATCACGGCGACGCCCATCCGCAGCTGCCGGTCGCGCAGCTGGTCGTAGAGGCGGGACAGGATCTCGTTGCCGCCGCTGCGCACGATCTCCGCGTGGAAGCAGCGGTCGGTGACGGCGGCACCGGCGAGGTCACCGGCGGCGGCCTGCGCGCGCTGCCGGGCGAGGAGTTCCTCCAGGCGGCCGATCAGGCCCGCGGGCGCGGGCACCGCCTTGCGGACGGAGTGCGTCTCGACCAGCAGCCGCGTCTCGACGACGTCCGTGATCTCCTGCGCCGAGACGGGCAGCACGAGTGCGCCCTTCTTCGGGTAGAGCCGCAGCAACCCCTCGACCTCCAGCTTCAGGAGCGCCTCGCGCACGGGGGTGCGGGACACCCCCACGGCCTCGGCGAGCTCGCCCTCGGTGAGGAGCGTGCCGCCTTCGTAACGGCGCTCCAGGACGGCTCGCTTGACGTGCGCGTAGACGCGCTCGGCGGCGGGGGGACGCTTGGCGGGAGTGTCTGCGGTGAGAGCGGGAGCCGGCATGCGCACAGCATAGATACAACAGGTATACAGAGGTACCACTGTCCACATGGCGGGCACGGGGGCGTGGGCGCTCCGGCGTGGGCGCTCCGGCGGGGGCGCTCCGGCGCCGGCTCCCCGGCGCGGTTGCCGCGTCGCGGGCACCTCGGAGCGGGTACCTCGGAGCGGCCGCCGAATTTCCCTGGCACATCAGCACATCCATCGGCCCCTCTCGTGCGTCTAATGTGTGAGCGGCACCCTCATGCAGCCGCAGCCCAGGGGCATTTGGAGCACTTGACTTGAATACCGGCATCAAGGGCGCACGTCGCGCGACCGCCGTCCTCGTCACCGCGAGCGCGATGCTCGCCGGCGGCGCCCTCACCAGCCCGGCCCACGCGGCCGCACCTCCGAAGCCGTCCATCGTCGCCAAGGGCGGCTATGTGATGAACAACGCCACGGGGAAGAGCCTCTTCACGAAGTCCGCCGACACCCGCCGTTCCACCGGCTCCACCACGAAGATCATGACGGCACGCGTGGTGCTCGGCCAGCGGAACCTGAACCTGAACTCCAAGGTCAAGGTCGACAAGGCGTACAGCGACTACATCGTCCGCAACAACTACGCCTCGTCGGCCCGCCTGATCGTCGGCGACAAGGTCACCGTCCGCCAGCTCCTGTACGGGCTGATGCTGCCGTCCGGCTGCGACGCCGCGTACGCGCTCGCGGACAAGTTCGGCAAGGGCTCGACCCGCGCCAAGCGCGTGCAGAACTTCATCGGCCAGATGAACTCGACCGCCCGGACGCTCGGCATGCGGAACACGCACTTCGACTCGTTCGACGGCATCGGGCACGGCGCCAACTACTCGACGCCGCGCGACCTGACGAAGCTTGCCAGCAACGCGATGAAGTACTCCACGTTCCGTACGGTCGTGAAGACGAAGTCGACGACGCAGAAGGTCACCACGAAGTCCGGTGGCTACCGCAACATGTCGTGGACGAACACGAACAACCTCCTCGGTTCCTACCGCGGCGCCATCGGCGTGAAGACGGGCTCCGGCCCCGAGGCGAAGTACTGCCTCGTCTTCGCGGCGACCCGCAACGGCAAGACGGTCATCGGCACGGTCCTGACCTCTTCCTCGCTGAACAACCGCACCAAAGACGCCAAGAAGCTGATGGACTACGGCTTCAAGGTGGCGTAACGCCGTCCTGGCAGCACGAGGACCGGTAGTACGAGAAGAGGGCCCCGCCGCGATGTCGCGGCGGGGCCCTCTTCTGCGCTCCGGTGCTTACGCCCAGGTCATGAGCCGCTTCGGCTGCTCCAGGATGGCCGCCACATCGGCGAGCACCTTCGAGCCGAGCTCCCCGTCCACCAGGCGGTGGTCGAAGGACAACGCGAGCGTCGTCACCTGGCGGGGCTTCACCTTGCCCTTGTGGACCCACGGCTGGAGCTTGATCGCGCCGACCGCGAGGATCGCGGACTCGCCGGGGTTCAGGATCGGCGTGCCCGTGTCGACGCCGAAGACGCCGACGTTCGTGATCGTGACCGTGCCGCCCTGCATGGCGCCGGGCGAGGTCTTGCCCGCGCGGGCCGTGGAGACCAACTCGCCGAGCGACTCCGCCAGTTCGGGCAGGGTCCTGGCGTGCGCGTCCTTGATGTTCGGCACGATCAGACCGCGCGGGGTGGCCGCGGCGATGCCCAGGTTCACGTAGTGCTTCTGGACGATCTCCTGGTTCGCTTCGTCCCAGGCCGCGTTGACGTCCGGGTTCCGCTTGATCGCCACGAGCAGGGCCTTGGAGATGAGCAGCAGCGGGTTGACCCGCAGCCCCTCGAACGCCTTGTCCTGCTTCAACTCCTCGACCAGCTTCATCGTCCGCGTGACGTCGATCGTCACGAACTCCGTGACGTGCGGCGCCGTGAACGCCGAGCCGACCATCGCCTGCGCGGTGGCCTTGCGGACGCCCTTGACCGGGATGCGGGTCTCGCGGGCGTCCGTGCCGACCACGGGGGACGGCGCCGCGGCAGCGGGCGCCTCCGTCGCCTCGGGCGCCTGCGGGGCGGGTGCGGCGGCCGGGGCCGGGGCCACCGCCGCGTGCACGTCCTCGCGGGTGATGATCCCGTCGGGCCCGGACGGCGTGATCGTCGCGAGGTCCACGCCGAGGTCCTTGGCGAGCTTGCGGACCGGCGGCTTGGCGAGCGGCCGGACGCCGTTGTGCCCGTTCAGGGGCGGGGACTGCGGCGCCGCGACCGCCGGCGCCGCCTGCGCCACCGGCTCGGCGGCGGCAGCAGCGGGAGCGGCGGGAGCCTCCGACGCGGCGGGCTTGCGGGCCCGTCGCTTGGTGGAGGACTCGGCGACCCCGTACCCGACGAGGACGGGCTTGCGGCCCTCCGGAGCGGCGGCCTCGGGCTCGGGCTCGGCGGCCGCCACCGGCTCCACGGCCGTCGCCGGCTCGGGCACCGTCGCCTGCTCGGCCGTCGCCGGGGCACCTCCGCCCGCCCCGCCCGACACGTCGACCGCGATGATCACCTGGCCGACGTCGACCGTGGTGCCCTCGGGGAACCGCAGCTCCCGTACGACGCCGTTGAACGGAATGGGGAGTTCGACGGCGGCCTTGGCCGTCTCGACCTCGCACACGACCTGGCCGTCGGTGACCGTGTCACCGGGCTGCACGTACCACTTGAGGATCTCGGCCTCGGTGAGCCCCTCGCCCACGTCGGGCATCTTGAACTCGGCAAGAGCAGTGTCTGTCGTCATCGTCACGACCCTCTCCCTCAGTACGCCAGCGAGCGGTCGACGGCGTCGAGCACCCGGTCGAGGCCCGGCAGGTACTCCTCCTCGAGGCGCGCCGGCGGGTACGGGGCGTGATAGCCGCCGACCCGCAGCACGGGCGCCTCCAGGTGGTAGAAGCACCGCTCGGTGATGCGTGCCGCGATCTCCGCGCCCGTGCCCAGGAAGACCGGGGCCTCGTGGACGACGACGAGCCGCCTCGTCTTCTCGACGGACGCCTGCACGGAGTCGAAGTCGATGGGCGACATGGAGCGCAGGTCGACGACCTCCAGGGACTTGCCCTCTTCCTCGGCGGCCGCGGCCGCCTCCAGACAGACCTTCACCATCGGGCCGTACGCGGCGAGCGTGAGGTCGGTGCCCTCGCGGGCGACGGTGGCCTTGTGGAGGGGGCCGGGGATGGCCTCCTTGTCGACCTCGCCCTTGTCCCAGTAGCGCCGCTTCGGCTCGAAGAAGATCACCGGGTCGTCGCTCTGGATGGCCTGCTGCATCATCCAGTAGGCGTCCGCCGAGTTCGAGGGAGAGACCACCTTGAGGCCCGCGACGTGCGCGAAGAGCGCCTCGGGCGACTCGCTGTGGTGCTCGACCGCGCCGATGCCGCCGCCGTAGGGAATGCGGATGACGACCGGCATCTTGATCTTGCCGAGCGCGCGGGCGTGCATCTTCGCGAGCTGCGTGACGATCTGGTCGTACGCGGGGAAGACGAAGCCGTCGAACTGGATCTCCACGACGGGGCGGTAACCCCGCAGGGCGAGGCCAATGGCCGTGCCCACGATGCCGGACTCGGCGAGCGGGGTGTCGATGACCCGCTCCTCGCCGAAGTCCTTCTGCAGTCCGTCGGTCACCCGGAAGACACCGCCGAGCTTGCCGACGTCCTCACCCATGATGAGGACCTTGGGGTCGTTCTCCAGCGCGGTGCGCAGGGATTCGTTGATCGCCTTGGCGATGGGAAGTTTCTGGACAGCCATGGTTACTTGACCTCCCCGGCCGCGGGGGCGTCCGCGAACGACGCCTGGTAGGCGGCGAACTGGGCGCGCTCCTCGTCCACGAGGGCGTGCCCGTCGGCATAGGCGTTCTCGAAGATCGCCATCAGATCCGGATCCGGCATCGCCCGCACCACCTCTCGCACTCGCTTGCCCAACGCTTCGCTCTCGTCGTCGAGTTCCGCGAAGAATCCCTCATCCGCGTGACCTTCGGACTCCAGGTACGCCCGCAGCCGCAGGATCGGGTCCTTTGCCTCCCAGGCCACCCGCTCGTCGTCGTTCCGGTACTTGGTCGGGTCGTCGGAGGTGGTGTGCGCACCCATGCGGTACGTGAACGCCTCGATCAGCGCCGGTCCCTCGCCCGCGCGGGCGCGCTCCAGCGCCCACTTGGTGACCGCGAGACAGGCCAGGACGTCGTTGCCGTCGACCCGTACGCCGGGGAAGCCGTAGCCCTGCGCGCGCTGGTAGAGCGGCACCCGGGTCTGCTTCTCGGTGGGCTCGGAGATCGCCCACTGGTTGTTCTGGCAGAAGAACACGACGGGGGCGTTGTAGACCGCGGAGAAGGTGAACGATTCGGCGACGTCGCCCTGGCTGGAGGCGCCGTCCCCGAAGTACGCGATCACGGCCGAGTCCGCGCCGTCCTTGGCCACGCCCATCGCGTAACCGGTGGCGTGCAGCGTCTGCGAGCCGATGACGATCGTGTACAGGTGGAAGTTGTTGCTGTTCGGGTCCCAGCCGCCGTTGTTCACGCCGCGGAACATGCCGAGCAGGTTCGTCGGGTCCACCCCGCGGCACCAGGCGACGCCGTGCTCGCGGTAGGTGGGGAAGACGTAGTCGTCGTCGCGGGTGGCGCGGCCCGAACCGATCTGGGCGGCCTCCTGGCCGAGCAGCGACGCCCACAGGCCCAGCTCGCCCTGGCGCTGCAGAGCGGTGGCCTCGGCGTCGAAGCGGCGGGTGAGGACCATGTCGCGGTAGAGAGCGCGCAGCTCCTCCGCGGTGATGTCCGCGACGTACGCGTCGTACACCGCGTTCTTCGCGTCCTTGACCCGCTTGCCCTCGGGCGTCAGCAACTGGACGAGCTCGGGCTCGGTGCTTTTCTGCGGCGCGGGCTTCTTGGCGCTTGCGCGCTTGCCGCCGCCGGTACTGCTGCGGCGCGGTTTGCGCGCGGCGGTGCTCTCCACGGTCACGTGTGCTCCTCCGTCGGTCCGGCCCCCGGGGGTTACCGGGAAAACCAGTACGGCTCGCCTGGTCCGTGCCCGCGCACGGGGTGGGTGCGACTCAGCCGGGAACAGGCGTGACAGGTGCCCCGGCGAGCGCCCTGCTCAAAGCACGTTACCCAGTGCTTCCCATTTCTGTGAAACCCCATCTGACCTGCGAATTTGCTTGGATTTCCAAGTAAACGGTCAGTCAGTCGACATACTCGGATTTCCGAGTAGACCGAGAAAACCGGGAACACTTCCTGGTCACAGCACTGATCACAGCCTGGCAGGGGGCCGGAACACCGGCACGTTATCCCGGCCACCCCGGGGACGGGAAGGGTTCCGAAGGGTTCCGCACAGGCACGCAAAGAGATCGTGTGTGAGACTGGCCCCGTGCGCGAAGATGGAAAAATTACGGTTTTTCTCCTCGACGACCATGAAGTGGTCCGGCGTGGAGTCCATGAGCTGCTGTCCGTGGAAGCCGACATCGAGGTGGTCGGCGAGGCGGGCACCGCGGCGGACGCCCTGGTCAGGATCCCCGCGACCCGTCCGGACGTGGCGGTGCTCGACGTGCGCCTGCCGGACGGCAGCGGTGTCGAGGTGTGCCGCGAGATCCGTTCGCAGAACGAGGACATCAAATGCCTGATGCTCACTTCGTTCGCCGACGACGAGGCCCTTTTCGACGCGATCATGGCCGGCGCCTCCGGCTATGTCCTCAAGGCCATCCGCGGCAATGAGCTCCTCACGGCCGTGCGCGACGTAGCCGCGGGAAAGTCCCTGCTCGACCCCGTCGCGACGGCCCGGGTCCTGGAGCGGCTGCGCGACGGCAACAACGCCAAGGGCGACGACCGCCTGGCCAACCTCACCGAGCAGGAGCGGAAGATCCTCGACCTGATCGGCGAGGGCCTGACCAACCGCGTGATCGGCGAGCGGCTGCACCTCGCCGAGAAGACGATCAAGAACTACGTCTCCAGCCTGCTGTCCAAGCTGGGCATGGAGCGGCGCTCCCAGGCCGCGGCGTACGTGGCACGCATGCAGGCGGAGAAGCAGCACTGACGCACGCGGGGGCGCGACGGACAGGGGAACCCGCCGGTTCAGGGACTTACGTCCTCCGTTGATGGGGGCGGGATCCCCTTTTCCGACGCCCTGTCGATGAACCAAGGTGGGTGCATGCCCACCGACGAACGGCTCGCCTTCGAACTGCTCCGCCGCACCGACTACGGCCGGGTGGCGACCAGCATGCGCGCGCTGCCCTTCCTCGCCGCGGCACGGCACATCGTCGTGGACGGGAAGGTCCTGCTCCGCATGCACAAGGGATACGGCTACCACCAGGCCTGCGTCGGCAGCGTCGTCGCGTACGGCGCGGACAACCTCAATGTGGCGAGCGCGAAGGACGGCCAGTGGACCGTCCAGCTCGTCGGCGTCTGCGACCGGGTCGAGCCGAGCAACGCGGAGCTCGAACTCTTCGGGCCCACCCCGCACTACGTGGACGGCGAGCTCTTCGACCCGGTCTACATGCGGATAGAGCCGCAGTTCACCACGGTCCACACGCTGCACACCGGCCACGACCGCCAGCTGCAGCACATCCTGTAGACAGCCGTCCGGCAGCGACCGGCAGCGTCCGGCCGGCGGCTCAGGCCCCTTCGCCGTCGGCGCCGCCGTTGCCCGCGCCCTCGTCGTCCCCACCGGGATCGGTCGGGTCGCTCGTCGGCTCGGTCGGGTCCTTGGTGGGCGTCGTCGGATCGCCGGTCGGCGTGGACGGATCACCGGTCGGCGTCGTCGGGTTCCCGGTGGGCGTCGTCGGACGCGTCGTCGGGTACGTCGGGTTCGTCGGCCGGTTCGTCGGCTCGGTGTAGTCCGTCTCGCCGCCCGTGCCCGTGTCCGGGTCCGACGTCTCGTCCTGCGTCTCGTCGTCCGCGCTCTTGCTCGGCTCCTTCGACTGCGACTGCTTCGTCGCCGGAGTCTTCGGCGGGTCCTTCTGGTCCTTCTTGCCGCTCGCGTTCAGCGCGAACGCGACGCCCACCGCGATCGCGATGATCGCGAGCACGGCGAAGAGCCACATCTTGCCGCGGCCGCCCTTGCCGCCGCGCGGCCCGCCGTCGAAGCCGCCGTCGTCGCCCGGCGGACGCAGCATCGGGCTCGGGATCTGCGCGGTACCGGAGTCCGGGTGCGCCATCGCCGTGGTGCCCCCGACACCCATGGCCGGGGTGTTGCCGCCCTCGTGCATCGCCACGGGGCCGGTGTTCCAGGTCCCCGTGTGGCTGCCCTGCTCGCTGAGCATCTGCAGCCCGTACTGGACCAGGCCGCGCATCTCCTCGGCGGTCTGGAACCGGTCGTCCGGGTCCTTCGCGAGGGAGCGCATGACGAGCCCGTCCAGCTCCGGCGGCGCCGCGTCCGAGACCTCGGACGGCGGCACGGCCTGGTCCTGGACGTGCTGGTACACGACGGAGAGCGGCGTCTCACCGGTGAACGGGGGCCGCAGGGCGAGCAGCTCGTAGAGGAGACAGCCCGTCGCGTACAGGTCGGAGCGGTGGTCGACGGCCTTGCCGAGCGCCTGCTCCGGCGAGAGGTACTGGGGCGTGCCCATGACCATGCCGGTCTGCGTCATCGTCGACTGCGCGCCGTGCAGGGCGCGCGCGATGCCGAAGTCCATCACCTTCACCGCACCGGTGTTGGTGATGATCACGTTCGCGGGCTTGATGTCACGGTGCACGATGCCGTGCTGGTGCGAATAGGCCAGGGCTTCGAGGACGCCCGACACGATGATCAGCGCCTGCTCCGGACCCGGCGCCTCCGCGTTGATCAGCAGATCGCGGATCGTCCGGCCCTCGACGATCTCCATGACGATGTACGGGACGACGTTCGGCCCGACGGCGTCTTCACCGGAGTCGTACACCGCCACCACAGCGTGGTGGTTGAGACCGGCGACGGACTGCGCCTCACGCGTGAAACGCGCCTTGGAGACCGGGTCCTCCGCGAGGTCGGAGCGGAGCAGCTTGACCGCGACCGTACGGCCGAGACGTACGTCTTCGGCCGCGAAGACCTCGGCCATGCCGCCCCGGCCGAGTCTGTGGGTCAGCCGGTACCGGCCGTCTCCGACGAGCCCGCCGTTCCCCCACAATTCAGGCGCGTCTGACATACCGCCGCCAGTCGCCTCGGGGTCGGACGGGCCCTGAGCGCGCTGCGTCTGTGCCATCAGTCCTCGCCGTCGTTTCTGGTCGTGGTACTTGGTGCCGAGTACGTGGAGATACCGGGTACTCAGTCGGCCACGCTACAGCCTTCGCGCCCCCCGCCGGTCCGAGGTGGACCGGACATCAAAGCCGCCCGGGGGTCCCGTGCGCAAACTTGTAACGCTTCCGAGACGCTTCTTGCGCGTACGGTCACGGAACGGGCACCGAGCTTGACGCGTCATCGTCCTGGGGCAGACTTGGCCTGGAATAGCGGTTATCGATCAGCAGCCGCGGAGCCGTCCGGCAGCCGCGCCGATGGGGGACGCACGAGATGAGCAGCCAGGACGGCGCACAGGGGCGGTACGCGGGGCGTTCGCTGGCCGGTGGCCGCTACCAACTGCGCGATCTGCTCGGCGAGGGCGGCATGGCGTCCGTGCATCTCGCGTACGACACGGTGCTTGACCGCCAGGTCGCCATCAAGACACTTCACACCGAGCTCGGCCGCGAACAGTCCTTCCGCGAGCGCTTCCGCCGCGAGGCCCAGTCGGTGGCGAAGCTCACGCACACGAACATCGTGTCGGTCTTCGACACCGGTGAGGACGAGCTCGACGGCACGACGATGCCGTACATCGTCATGGAGTACGTCGAGGGCAAGCCGCTCGGCTCGGTGCTCGACGCCTCCGTCACGCAGTTCGGCGCGATGCCGACCGACCAGGCGCTGAAGATCACCGCTGACGTCCTCGCGGCCCTGGAGATCAGCCACGAGATGGGCCTGGTCCACCGCGACATCAAGCCCGGCAACGTCATGATGACCAAGCGCAACGTCGTCAAGGTCATGGACTTTGGCATCGCCCGCGCCATGCAGTCCGGCGTCACCTCCATGACGCAGACCGGCATGGTCGTCGGCACCCCGCAGTACCTCTCCCCGGAGCAGGCGCTTGGCCGCGGCGTCGACGCCCGTTCCGACCTCTACTCGGTCGGCATCATGCTGTTCCAGCTGACCACCGGCCGACTGCCGTTCGAGGCGGACTCGCCGCTCGCTATCGCGTACGCGCACGTCCAGGAGGAGCCCGTCGCTCCGTCCTCGATCAACCGCTCCCTGCCGCCGGCCGTGGACGCGATCGTCGCCCGTGCGCTGAAGAAGAACCCGAACGAGCGTTTCCCGACCGCCGAGGCCATGCGCGACGAGTGCCTGCGCGTCGCCCAGTCCTTCCAGGCGGCGGCCCCCAGCATCGTGCCGGGCGCGCAGACCGCGAGCGGCGCGGGCGTCGGCTCGGCGGTCTTCCCGCCGGTCGACACGTCGCTGCCGCAGAGCGGCGCCGTCCAGACGCCCTACCAGCCGGGTTCCTACGGCCCCGCCACTCCGGCCCCCGCACCCACGCCGGGCTACGGCTACCCGCAGCAGAGCGGCTACCAGACCCCGCCGCCCGTCAACGCGTACGCCCCGCAGCAGCAGGGCGCGCACACCCCGCCGCCGTACAACCTCTCGCCACAGCCCGCCACGGCTGCCTCGTCGGTCGGTTCGGGCGGTTCGGGCGGCTCGGGGGGCGGCAAGCGGAACATGCCGGTGATCGTCGGCTCGATCGTCGTCGCGCTCATCGCCATCGGCGGCCTGATCACCGCTCTGACGCTCAGCGGCGGCGACGAGGGCAAGGAAGCCACCGACGACAAGTCGAAGCAGCCGGTCGCCGGTCACAAGGGGCCCGACCGGTCGATGGTGATCGAGACCGAGAAGTGCACCGAGCCCGAGGTCGGCTACAACGACGAGGAAAAGATCAAGGTCCCTGACTTCACGTTCAAGGACTGGAAATCGGTCCTGTCCTGCCTTCAGGCGGCCGGCTGGCAGCACGACAAGCGCAAGGTCGACGAGAACGCGTACGGCGAGGACACCGTCATGCGGCAGACCCCGAAGGAAGGCACGGAGGTCGACCCGAAGAACCTGGAGATCCAGTTCGACGTGTCATCGGGCAATCCGGCTTAGTCCCGGCTCGGGCGGTCTTCTTACGCCGAAGGGCTCGGTACGCGTCCCGCGTGCCGAGCCCCTTTGCGTACCGCGCGTTACAGGTAGGGGCCGCCCGTGCGGCCCGCGAGGCCGCCGCCCTCGTCCTCCTCCTCGCCGCCGCCCACGCCCGGCGGCAGCGCCCGCCGCATGGACTCCAGCTGGGCCCGCGCCGCCATCTGCTGCGCGAACAGTGTCGTCTGGATCCCGTGGAAGAGGCCCTCCAGCCAGCCGACCAGCTGGGCCTGCGCGATCCGCAGCTCCGCGTCGCTCGGCGTCGCCTCCTCGGTGAAGGGCAGGGAGAGCCGCTCCAGCTCCTCGACCAGCTCGGGGGCGAGGCCGTCCTCGAGTTCCTTGACCGAGCTGGCGTGGATCTCCTTGAGACGGACCCGGCTCGCCTCGTCGAGAGGAGCCGCCCGCACCTCCTCCAGCAGCTGCTTGATCATGCTGCCGATGCGCATCACCTTGGCCGGCTGTTCGACCATCTCGGTCACCGGGACCTCGCGGGATTCGTCGTCTCCGCCGCCACCGAGAGCCATTCCGTCCTGGCCCACGACCAGGACCTGGGGGCTCTCCGACGACCGTTCGTTCCTCGGCATCTCCATGCCGCCATTCTCTCGCACCCGTACGTCACACATCGGTGGTGCCCCCATACGCGCCTGATCCACCCTCAGCCGCGGCGCAGCCGCAGCCCCAGGAAGCCGAGTCCGAGTCCGACGAGGACGAGCCCGCCGCCGAGGGGGAGGACGCGGAGGTTGGGCAGCACGGGGCCGACCGGGGCACGTTCGGTGGGGTCGGACGCGGTGTCCCGGTGGGCCGCGGGGGTCGGCCTCGGCTGCCGCGGGGGCGGGGCGACCGGCGGCGTGTGGGGCACGGGCGTCGGGTCCAGGACGGGCGGCTGAACGCCTCCGGGCCGCTCGCGGCCCTCACCGGCGGCGCTTCCGGCGCGGGGGGTCTCTTCGACGGTGGTGACGGTGGCGTGCGCGGCGGGGGCGGGGGCGTGTGCGGTCAGGGCCGCGAGGAACGCTGCGCCGACCAGGGTGATCGCGGGGGCCGCGCGGCGGCTCGCCCAGGAAGCCTTCACGGGAACAGCGTCACATGAGGGGGCATGTCCGGCATCTCGGCCGGGGTGGGGCGGTGGGGCCGAGGTGGGGTGGTGGGACTGGGGGCGGTGGGGTTGGGGGGCGGTGCGCTGGTGGGGCGACGGGGCGGTGGGGGCCGGGGGCCCCGCGCCGCAGGTCTGCGGCGGGGGCACTGCCCTGCCTGCCGGCCGCCGCCGTCCGCTACCGCGTCAGCAGCACCTTGCCGATGTGACTGCTCTCCTCCAGGACCCGGTGCGCCGCCGCCGCGTCCCGCATCGGCACGGTCCGGTCCACGATGGGCCGCACGTGGCCCCCGCCGATCAACGGCCACACGTGCTCCCCTACGGCCGCGATGATCGACGCCTTCTCGGCGGCCGGGCGGGCGCGCAGCGACGTGGCGGTGACGGCGGCCCGCTTGGTGAGCAGCGCGCCGATGTTCAGCTCGCCCTTGGCGCCGCCCTGCATGCCGATGATGGCGAGGCGGCCGTTGACGGCGAGGGCGCGCACGTTGCGGTCGAGGTACTTCGCGCCCATGTTGTCGAGGATGACGTCCGCGCCGGCCCCGTCCGTGGCCCGCTCGATCTCCTCGACGAAGTCCTGCTCGCGGTAGTTGATGAGGACGTCGGCCCCGAGGTCGCCACAGAACGCCAGCTTCTCCTTGCTGCCCGCCGTGACGGCGACCTTCGCGCCGACGGCCTTGGCGAGCTGGATGGCCATGGTGCCGATGCCGCTCGAACCGCCGTGCGCGAGCAGCGTCTCGCCGGGCCTGAGGTGGGCGATCATGAAGACGTTGGACCACACGGTCGAGGTGACCTCGGGCAGCGCGGCCGCCGTGACGAGGTCGACGCCGTCGGGCACGGGCAGCAGCTGGCCCGCCGGGACGACGACCTGCTCCGCGTAGCCGCCGCCGGAGAGCAGCGCGCACACCTCGTCGCCGACCGACCAGCCGGAGACGCCGGGGCCGAGCGCGGTGATGCGTCCTGAGCACTCCAGGCCGGGGTACGGGGAGGCGCCGGGCGGCGGGTTGTAGAAGCCCTGCCGCTGCAGCAGATCGGCGCGGTTGACGGCGCTCGCCGTGACCTCGACGAGCACCTCGCCCTCGCCGGGCACGGGATCGGGGACCTCGGCCCAGACGAGCGCTTCGGGGCCACCGGGTTCGGGGATCGTGATCGCATACATGCTGGCGAGGCTACTCGCGTACGGGGCGAAGGGCCGGGCGTGGGAGCCGGGCGGGAGAGCCGGGCGGGAGAGCCGGGGGTGGAAGCCGGGCGGGAGAGCCGGGCGGGAGAGCCGGGGGTGGAAGCCGGGCGGGAGAGCCGGGGGTGGAAGCCGCCCGTTACGCGGGCCGCCCCCTCCCTGCCGGGATCAGCTCGGGCGCAGGGGCTTGATGTCCGGGGCGACCGCTGTGGTGGGTGACGCTCGTACGATCGTGATCAGGCGGTCCGTCAACTCCAGCTTGCCGACGGCCGGATCGTCGTACCCGAGCACGCGATGCCCTCGTACGACGCTCACCACCAGGTCGTCCGTCTCCCGCACATTCAGTCCCACCTCGGCCTTTATGACCGGGCGTTCGACGAGGTCGAGGCCGCTGCCCTGCTGGATCAGGTCCTCCATGACCATGCCCGCGCTCGGGCTCAGCACGGAGAGACCGAGCAGTCGGCCGGCCGCGCTGGCGCTGGTGATCACGGCGTCCGCGCCGGACTGACGGAGCAGCGGAGCGTTCTCCTCTTCCCGCACCGCCGCCACGATCTTCGCGCCGCGGTTCAACTGACGGGCGGTGAGCGCGACCAGCACCGCCGTGTCGTCGCGCTGCGTCGCGATGATGATCTGGCGGGCCCGCTGCACCTCAGCGCGGAGCAGCACATCGCTGCGCGTCGCGTCGCCGATGACACCCGCGAACCCCTCTGCCGTGGCCGCGTCGATCACCTTCGCGCTGGGGTCGACCACCACGATCTGCTCCGGCTTCAGACCGGTCGCGCAGACCGTCTGGATCGCGGAACGACCCTTCGTACCGAAGCCGACGACAACAGTGTGTTCACGCAAGTTGGACCTCCAGCGGGACAGACGCCATTCCTCGCGCGTCCGTTCCGTGAGCACTTCGAGAGTGGTGCCGACCAGGATGATCAGGAAGAGCACGCGCAACGGCGTGATCAGAAGAATGTTGGTGAGCCGCGCGCTGTCGCTGTACGGGACGATGTCGCCGTATCCCGTGGTCGAGAGCGTGACCGTCGCGTAGTACGCGGCATCGAGGAAGTCGACGCGGTTGTCCGAGTTGTCGTGGTAGCCGTCGCGGTCGATGTACACGATGAACGTCGTCAGGGCCAGCACGAACAGCGCCATCGCGAGACGGCGGGTGACCTGGCGCAACGGACGCTCGACCGTACGCTGGGGCAGTTTGATGCGGTATGTCGTGTGCTGCTCTTCGGGGTGACGCGCCATGGCGTCATGCCCGGGAAGTTTCACGTGAAACGCTCCTCGCCGTCTACGACTGCCCCATCCCCGGGCCCAGCCCCCACCACGGGGCCGGCCCCGGATCCGGTACCGACTCCGGCCCCGGATCCCTTGCCACCTTCGGATCCCTTGCCGCCTTCGGGTCCCTTGCCGACTTCGGATCCAGCTCCAGCTTCAGCTCCGGCTCCGGCTCCGGAACCTGCGCTGTCCTCGGCTTGGCCCCCGTCAATCGGACCACCGTACAAAGCCGCGCCCGCGCCCGTTCCGGTGCCCACCTCGGGAACGGCCCACGGCAGGTCGAGGACCTCGAGCTCCCTGCCCGCCCGCGCCCCGCCGGGCGGCACGACGGCGAGCCCGTCGGCCGCCGCGATCCCGCGCAGCATCGCGGGGCCGTTGAAGTGCAGCGGCACGGCACGCTCGGCGCGCAGGGCGACAGGGACGAGGCGGGTGTCGTGCGGGTGTCCCTGGACGCCGTCGCGCAGGGGAGCGGTGTACGTGGCGGGACCGCCGCAGCCCGCCGCACGGCCGGAGAGCGTACGCAGCAGGGGCTCGGCCAGCGTGAGCAGGCCGGACACGGCGGCGAGCGGGTTGCCGGGCAGGCCGACGAGGTGCCGCCCCGCCCCGACGCGGGCCAGCAGCATGGGGTGCCCGGGGCGCACCGCGACACCGTCCACGAGCAGTTCGGCGCCGATCCGGCGCAGGATGGGGTGCACGTGGTCGACCGGTCCCGACGCGGTGCCGCCCGTCGTGACGATCAGGTCGGCGGTCGACGAGGTGATCGCGTCGTGGAGGGCTTCGGCGTCGTCACCGAGCCGCCGGACAGCGGCCACTTCGGCGCCCAGCGCGTGCAGCCAGGGCGGCAGCATCGGGCCGAGCGCGTCCCGGATGAGCCCGTCGCGCGGAAGACCGTCCGTCAGCAACTCGTCGCCCAGGACGAGCACTTCGGCGCGGGGCCTGCGGAACACCGGCAGGGCGTCGTATCCGGCGGCCGCGGCGAGACCGAGCACCGCGGGGGTCACCAGGGCGCCGGCGGGCAGGAGGTGCTCGCCGGAGCGGCACTCCTGGCCGCGCGGCCTGATGTCCTGGCCGGTGATCACGTCGCGCAGGGCGTGCAGCCTGCCGTTGTCGTCGGTCCTGCCGTGCTCGCTGCGCAGCACGGCGGTGGCGTCCTGCGGGATGCGGGCGCCCGTCGCGATACGGACCGCCTCACCGTCGGAGAGGGCGTCCGGCCTGGCATGTCCGGCGAGGATCCCGTCGGCCCGTACGGTCCAGGGGCCGGGGCCGCCGACGACCCAGCCGTCCATCGCCGAGGTGTCGAAGGAGGGCAGGTCCGTGAGGGCGGTGAGCGGCGCGGCGAGGATCAGGCCGAGGGCCCCGTGCAGCGGTACCTCGACGGGCTCGGTGCCGGGCCCGGGGGCGGCCCGCTCGGCGCGGGCGCGGGCGGCGGGCCAGGAGGTGGTGTCGCGGGCGGCGGGGATGGATGCCGGGGCGGTCTTGGAGGGCGGGGTCGCTGGGGCGGGTCGAGTCGGCGCCGGGGCCGACGGCGGCCGGTGCGCGGGGTTTCCGTGGGCGTGGGCGTCGTGGGCGTCGTGGGCGTGGGCGTCACGGTGCCCGTTCACCAGGGCGAGGGCCTCGTCGAGCTCGGCGTCCGACGCGGGCTGCCCGGTCATCCGGCATCCGGAGGCGTACCGGGCGCGGAGCCGGGTTGCGGGGTGCCCGGCTGCGGGGGGTCGGGCTTCTGGGGGTCGGGCTTCTGGGATCCAGGCTGCGGGGAGCCGGGCTTCGCGTCCTGCTGGTCCTCGTCCGTCCAGCGGGCCGCGAGAGCCACGGCCTTGCGCGTCGCCTCGGCCACCGCCTCGGCACCGCCGGCCGCCCCGCCGCGCGCCGCGGCCTGCGCCGCCGCGTACCCGACGAGGAACGTGGTCAGCGGTGCCGCGGGCCTGGCCACGCCGTGCGCGGCGTCGCGAGCGAGGTCCAGGAGGGCGCCGGTGTCGACGTCGAGCTCGATGCCCAGCTCGTCCTTGACTGCGGAAATCCATTCATCCAACACGTTGCCATGCTCCCTGATCCGCGCCCGGGCGGAGGCGATGTCGTCCCAGGTGTCGCAGTCGAAAGCGGCGAGGGGGTCGGCGACCCGGGTGAGGGCGAGCCGCCCGGTGAGCCGCCGCAGCGGCAATCCGGTGAGCCCGCCAGCCTCGCGGCTGTCCCGCCCGCCGAGCGCGGCGATCTCCCGCAGGAGTGCGTCACGCCGGTAGGCCGCGACGAGTGGCTGGTCGCGGCCGTCGGGGTCGGTGAGGACCGCGCCGTCCGCGCCGCTCCCGGCGAGCGCGCCGAGGAGACGGCACACGGTCTGTTCGCCCAGGAACGGCAGGTCGGCGGAGAGCACGACCACCCGCTCCGCCGTCGTGCGCGCGAGCCCCGCGTCGAGCGCGGCCAGAGGGCCGCCGCCCGCGGGCTCCTCGCGTGCCCAGACGACAGGGCGCACGGTCGGCCGGGGCGCGGCCACCACGACGGTCGTACCGGCGCCGGAGCAGGCCGCGAGCACCCGGTCGATCAGCGCACGGCCGCCGACCCGCACCCCCGGTTTGTCCGCGCCACCGAGGCGGGCGGCGCCGCCCCCGGCGAGCACGACGGCGTCGTACGGGCCGCCCTCTTTCGTGGTCACACCCCGAGTATGGGCATACGAAGGATCATTGACACCCCCGCGAAGGGCCCCACGGGCAGGGGACTTACGTCACGCCCCCCGGGAGGCCTCCGTGCCTCTTGGCCTCCACGCCTCCCCACCTCTTGGCCTCATGCCTCATGACTCATCGCCTCATGGCTCATGGCTCATGGCTCATGGCTCATGGCCTCATACCGACCGCAGCAACACTGTCGGCTGCTCGACACAGTCCGCCACGTACCGCAGGAAGCCACCCGCCGTGCCGCCGTCGCACACCCGGTGGTCGAAGGTGAGCGACAACTGCACGACGTGCCGCACGGCCAACTCGCCCTGGTGCACCCACGGCTTGGGCACTATGCGGCCCACGCCGAGCATGGCCGCTTCGGGGTGGTTGATGATCGGCGTGGAGCCGTCGACCCCGAACACGCCGTAGTTGTTGAGCGTGAAGGTGCCTCCGGTGAGCTCCCCCGGCGTGAGCGTTCCCGCGCGCGCGGACTCCGTGAGCCGTATCAGCTCCGCGTTAATCGAATCGGTCGACCGCGCCTGGGAGTGCCGTACCACGGGGACGACCAGGCCGCGCGGGGTCTGCGCGGCGAAGCCGAGGTGGATGTCGGCGAACTGCCGCACCTCACGCGCCTCCATGTCCACGGCGGAGTTGAGCGCCGGGAAGCGGGTCAGGGCGGCCACGCTGATCCGCGCGAGGAGCGCGAGGAGCGACACCTTCTGGCCGTCGCGGTCCGTCATCGCGTCGTTCACGGCCTTGCGGGCCGCCAGCAGCTCGGTCGCGTCGGCGTCGACCCAGCAGGTCGCCTCCGGTATCTCACGGCGACTGCGGGACATCTTGTCGGCGATGAGGCCACGGAGCCCGGTCAGTGAGTGCCGCGACTCGAGACCCGTCCTGCGCGGCTCCTCTCCGGCCTCCACGCTCTGCCGCGCCTCGTGACGCCCTGCACGGATCAGCTCGTCGTCCTCCCTGGCGGCCGCCTTGAGCGCCCGCGCACGTTCGTCGTCGGACGTCCCGGCCTGCGCCACCGCCCGGCGCGCCTCGACGGCAGCGTCGACGTCGGCCCGCAGGATCAGCCCGTCCGGCCCGGACCCCACCAGGCCGCGCAGATCCACGCCGTTCTCCCGCGCCAGCTTGCGCACGAGCGGGGAGATCACCGGAACCGGCCCGTCGGAAGCGGAAGCGGAAGCCGAAGCAGGCGGGGTGGGTGCAGAGGGTGTGGGTGCAGAGGGTGTGGGAGCCGACGGGTTGGGCGCCGGCGGGGTGGAAGCCGACGGGGCCGAAGCCGACGGGCTAGATGCCGGGGAGGGGGAAGCTGGCGGGGCCGAAGCCGGGGAGGCCGAAGTCGGCGGGGCGGAGACCCGCGCGGCCCGCACCCGACGCCGCCGCGCAGGCGCCGCAGCCGTCCCGTACCCGACCAGCACGTTCCCGGAGGACTCCTCGGCGGCCTGCTCCGCGGCAGCGCGCTCCGCGGCCGTCTGCAGGGCCCGATCGGCGGGCTCCTCGGGCGCCCCGCCCGACACCGCCCCGCCGGACTCCGCACCCACCGCCACCGTCAACAGCGGCGCGCCCACCGGAAGTTCCGTTCCCTCCTCGCCGAATCGGGCCGTGACCACGCCTCCGTAGGGGCACGGCACCTCGACCATCGCCTTGGCCGTCTCGACCTCGACGACCGGCTGGTCCACGGTCACGACGTCGCCGACCTCGACGAGCCAGCGGACGACTTCCGCCTCCGTCAGCCCTTCCCCTAGGTCGGGCAGCTTGAATTCAAGGACCTGGGCCATCAGCTGTCCGCCTCCCACTGCAACCGCGCGACCGCGTCCAGGATCCGGTCGACGCCCGGGAGATGGTGCTTCTCCAGCATCGGCGGCGGATACGGGATGTCGAAGCCCGCGACCCGCAGCACCGGCGCCTCCAAGTGGTGGAAGCACCGCTCGGTGACACGCGCGGCGATCTCGCCGCCGGGGCCGCCGAAGCCGCCGGACTCGTGGACGACGACGGCCCGTCCGGTCCGCCGCACGGACGCGGCGACCGTCTCGTCGTCGAACGGCACCAGGGAGCGCAGGTCGACCACTTCGAGGTCCCAGCCCTCGGCGCGGGCCGCCTCGGCCGCCTCCAGGCAGACGGGCACGGACGGCCCGTACGTGATGAGCGTGGCGCTGTGTCCGGAGCGCCGCACGACCGCGCGGCCTATCGGTTCAACGGTCCGCGGGGCGTCCGGGTTCCAGTCGGCCTTCGACCAGTACAGCCGCTTCGGCTCAAGGAAGACGACGGGGTCGTCGGAGGCGATGGAGGCGCGCAGCAGCCCGTACGCGTCGGACACGGTGGCGGGCGTGACGACGTGGAGGCCGGGCGTCGCCATGTAGTACGCCTCGGAGGAATCGCTGTGGTGCTCGACGCCGCCGATGCCGCCGCCGTAGGGCACGCGCACGGTGATGGGCAGCGGCATCGCGCCCCGCGTGCGGTTCCGCATCCGCGCCACGTGCGAGATCAGCTGCTCGAAGGCGGGGTACGCGAAGGCGTCGAACTGCATCTCGACGACCGGCCGCAGTCCGTACATCGCCATGCCGACCGCCGTGCCGAGGATGCCGGCCTCGGCGAGGGGCGTGTCGGTGCAGCGGTCCTCGCCGAACTCGGCGGCGAGCCCGTCGGTGACCCTGAAGACACCGCCGAGCGCTCCGACGTCCTCTCCGAGGACGTGGACGGACGGGTCCTCGGCCATCGAGTCCCGCAGCGCGCGCCCGAGCGCCTGCGCCATGGTGGCCGGTTTGGTGACCGGCTTCGCCGCGACCGTGGTCATCGGGCTTCCTCCTCCGCCTCTTCCGAGGCCACTTCGAGCTCGGCCCGCAGCTGTGCCGCCTGCTCCCTGAGCTGGGAGGTCTGCTCGGCGTACACGTGCGTGAAGAGGTCCATGGGATCGAGCACGGGCTCCTGGTTCATGTGCGCGCGCAGGTCGGCGGCCATGGCCTCGGCGTCCTCGCCCGCCTGCCGCTTCATGTCGTCGTCCAGAAGTCCGCGCTCCGTCAGTTCCCGCTCCATGAGCAGGATCGGGTCGTGGTCGCGCCAGGCGTCGACATCGGTGTCCCGCCGGTAGCGCGTGGCATCGTCGGCGTTGGTGTGCGCCTCCATGCGGTACGTGACCGCCTCGACGAGCGTCGGGCCGCCACCCTCACGCGCGCGGGCGACCGCTTCGCTCAGCACCTCGTGCATCGCCGCCGCGTCGTTGCCGTCGACCAGGCGTCCCGGAATGCCGTACCCCACGGCCTTGTGGGCCAGGGACGGGGCCGCGGTCTGCTTGGCGAGCGGCACGGAGATCGCGAAGCCGTTGTTCTGCACGAGGAAGACGACGGGGGCCTGCCACACCGCCGCGAAGTTCAGCGCCTCGTGGAAGTCGCCCTCGCTGGTGCCGCCGTCACCGACCATGGCGAGCGCGACCACGCCGTCGCCCTTGAGCCGGGCCGCGTGCGCGAGGCCCACGGCGTGCGGGAGCTGCGTCGCAAGAGGGGTGCTCAGCGGCGCTGTGCGATGCTCGCGCGGGTCGTACCCGGTGTGCCAGTCGCCGCGCAGCAGCGTCAGCGCGCTCGCGGGATCGAGGCCGCGGGCGACCACGGCGAGCGTGTCCCGGTAACTGGGAAAGAGCCAGTCCCGCTCCTCCAGGGCGAGGGCGGCTGCGATCTCGCACGCCTCCTGCCCGGTGCTGGAGGGATAGACCGCGAGCCTGCCCTGCTTGGTCAGCGCCGTCGCCTGCGTGTTGTACCGACGGCCGCGCACGAGCTCCGCGTAGAGCCGCCGCAGCAGCTCCGGGTCGACCTTGTCGGCGGCGCCGGTGCCCAGAACGCGGTAGGGCTCCGCGTCCGGCAGCAGCGGCGCGGGGTCGGTCCTGGGCTGCCAAGCGGGGGGCGGGGTGGGCCGGTAGGCGCCCCGCTGCTCCATGACCGTCATGACGGCACCTCCTGGGGGAAGCGGACTCCTCGTGGGAGCGGCAAAAGAGGCGCGCGGCGTGATGCGCCTCACCTACCGATTGTTCGGTCGTCGGCACATTTTGGCTACAGGCACCTCCAGGCTGTGGACAGACGGTTCTGCACAGCCTGGGATGGATGCAGTACGTCCATGGTAGGGAGGCGGGGGGACATGGCATCTGAACGAATGGCCGACGGACCGGACGGCGCCCACACGGAGCCACAGATGCCGGATCCGCGCCCTCCGGACGCCATAGACCGCGACATCCTCCAGATCCTGCACACGGACGGTCGCGCATCGATACGCTCCGTGGCCGAACGGGTCCATGTGTCACGGGCCAACGCGTACGCGCGCATCAACCGCCTCATCGACGACGGCGTCATCCGGGGTTTCGGGGCGCGCATCAATCACGAGCGCGCCGGGCAGGGCGCGTCCGCGTACATCACGCTCAAGATCGTCCAAAACACCTGGCGCACGGTGCGCGAACATCTGCGCACCCTTCCCGGTGCGTCCCACATCGCACTCGTCAGCGGCGACTTCGACGTACTGCTCCTGGTGCACACGCCGGACAACCGGGCCCTGCGAGAACTGGTGCTCACCCGACTGCAGTCCATCCCCGAAGTACTCAGCACGCGTACGTTGCTGGTCTTCGAGGAGGACGACATAAAGCCGGAGAGCTGGCCTCCGCCGGGCTCGGCGCCCCCCGGCGCTTAGCCGGGGGCGGCGCACGCCCGGGGGCCGGGACTCAGCCGGGCCGGGGGTCGCGACTCAGCCGGGCCGGGGCTCAGCGGTCCGTGCGCAGCCCCGCGAAAGCCAGCTGCACGACCGCGTCGGCGATCTGCTCGCCGTTGGCGGCGCCCCGGCTCTCCGGCCGGTACCACTCCACGATGGAGTTGATCATTCCGAAGAGCAGCCGGGTGGCGAGCCGCAGTTCGACGTCGGAGCGCAGGTCACCGTCGGCGACCGCCTCCTTGAGCAGCGCCGCCACCTGCTGGTCGAACTCCCTGCGCCGCTCCATCGCCCAGCGCTCGGTGTCCGTGTTGCCGCGCACCCGCAGCAGCAGCGTCACATAGGGCAGTTCGGCGACCAGCACCTCGACCGTGCGGCGCGTCACGTGCTCCAGACGCCGCACCGCACTGCCCACGCGCGCGTGCTCCTCGGCGAGGATCCCGAAGAGCCCGTCGAGCGCCCGGCTCACGGCCCGGCGCAGCAACTCCTCCTTGCCCGCCACGTGGTGGTAGATCGAGGACTTGGAGATGCCGGCCGCCTTGGAGAGGTGCTCCATGGACGTGCCGTCGTAGCCGCGCTCGTTGAAGACCCGAACGGCCACGCTCAGGAGCGTCTCCGGGGTGTACGTGTCGCGCCGGGCGGTGGTCATGAGTACTCCTCTCGCACGGCTTGGCGCCGCAGTGCCTGGGAGGGCGCGTAACGCCCGGTGGGGTACTCGTCGTGCAGGGCGTCGAGCGCCTCTGCCACCCGGTACGTGGTGAGGCGGCGGCCCCATGCGAGGGGACCGAGCGGGTAGTTGACGCCGAGCCGCATGGCGGTGTCGACGTCCTCGGCGTCCGCGACCTCGCGCCCTACGGCGTCCAGGGCGAAGTCGACGAGCATCCACACCGTGCGGGCGACGATCATGCCGGGGGCGTGCCCGATGACGCTGACCTTCTTGCCGAGCGCCTGGAAGAGGCCGATCGCCTCCTTCAGGGACTGCTCGCCGACCCTGCTCGAAGGGGCGAGGGCGATCCTGGTGGCGGCGCGGTAGTCCAGCGCCAGGTCGAAGTGGATGGTGGGCTCCACATCGGTGTCGGCTGCCGTGCCGTCGGCCAGGGCGAGCCGGGCCCCACTGGGCAGCTCGATGAAGCCGGGGTACTCGGGGACACCCTTGCCTCGTCCGACCCGGATGCCCGCCTCACTCATGAGGGCGGTCAGCGCGTCCGCCGGGAACAGGTCGCCGTGCACGGCGACGGACTCCGGCGCCTTCGCGGGCGGCGCGGTGTGCGGCTCCGCGCGCGGGGCGTCGTCCTCGTACGCGTACCAGCCCCGTCCCGACTTCCGTCCGAGGCGGCGCGACTCCACGAGGCGGCGCTGCGCCAGTGACGGCGTGAACTTGGGGTCCTGGAAGAAGGACTCCCACACGGAGCGGGTGACGGCTTCGTTGACGTCCTGGCCGATGAGGTCGGTCAGCTCGAAGGGGCCCATCTTGAACCCGCCGCACTCGCGCAGGACGGCGTCGATCGTGGCGGGGCCGGCGACCCGCTCCTCGTACAGGCGCAGCGCCTCGGCGTAGAAGGGCCGTGCGATGCGGTTGACGATGAAGCCGGGGGTGTCCGCGCAGCGCACCGGGGTCTTCCCCCAAGCCTTGGCCGTCTCGTACGCGCGCGTGGCCGCGGTCTCCTCCGTCGCGAAGCCGCTGACGACCTCGACGAGGGGCAGCAGCGGCGCCGGGTTGAAGAAGTGCAGGCCGACGAAGCGGCCCGGTGCGCGCAGGGCGCCCGCGATGGCGGTCACGGAGAGGGACGACGTGTTGGTGGCCAGCAGACAGTCCTCGGCGACGATCTCTTCGAGGTCAAGGAACAACCGCTGCTTCACGTCGAGTTGTTCGAGGATCGCCTCGACGACGAGACCGCAGTCGGCGAGCTCCGCGAGGCTCTCGGCAGGGGCGAGCCGGTGGCCGGCCGCGGCACGGTCCTCGGCGGTCAGCCTGCCCTTCTCGACGAGCCGGTCCAGGCGCGCACCGATCGCGTCGGCCGCCGCCTTCGCGCGGCCGGGCACGGCGTCGTACAGCCGCACGGGGTGGCCCGCGACCAGGGCGACCTGGGCGATGCCCTGCCCCATGGTTCCGGTACCGACCACGGCAACGGCGCTGCTGAACTCGAGTGCTGTCATGTTCGCGATCCTCCCGCACGGCCCGTCGGCCGCAGGGTCCGGGGTGGCCCGGCAAGAAGTTGTCCACAGCTTTGGCGGACCCTCTTGTCCCGACCGATCGTTCGGTTACTCTAGCTCTGTCAGAGCGTTCCTGCCCACCGTCCCTGCCCAGCTCGCCAGCTCGACGAAGAGCTGCCCGAGGAGGAGTTGGTCCCGTCATGGCCGCCGAACTCACCGCGCCCCAGCTGATCGCCAAGCACCGGCCCACCCTCGACCAGGCGCTGGAGACCATCCGCACGCGCGCGTACTGGTCCCCCCACCCCGAGCACCCGAAGGCGTACGGGGAGAACGGCACCCTGAGCCTGCCCGAGGGAAAGGCCGCCTTCGACGCCCTCCAGGGCACCCGCTTCGACCTCGACCAGCCCGGCACGGACGACTGGGTGGGCGGCGAAGTCTCGCCGTACGGCCCGGAGTTGGGCATCACGTACCCCCACCCGGACATCGACACGCTGTTGCCCGCCATGCGCGCCGGGATGCGCGCCTGGCGCGACGCGGGCGCGGAAGTGCGCGCGATGGTCTGTCTGGAGATCCTGTCGCGCATCAGCGCCCGCACGCACGAGTTCGCGCACGCGGTCATGCACACCAGCGGCCAGGCCTTCATGATGGCCTTCCAGGCGGGCGGTCCGCACGCGCAGGACCGAGGCCTCGAAGCGGTCACTTATGCGTACGCCGAGCAGTCCCGCACCCCCGACGCCGCCGAGTGGACCAAGCCCCAGGGCAAGCGCGACCCGATCGCGCTGAACAAGCGGTTCACCCCCGTCGCGCGCGGCATCTCGCTCATGATCGGCTGCAACACCTTCCCGACGTGGAACGGCTATCCCGGGCTGTTCGCCTCGCTCGCCACCGGCAACCCCGTCCTGGTCAAGCCCCACCCGCGCGCGGTCCTGCCCCTGGCGCTCACGGTGCGGATCGCCCGCGAGGTCCTCGCCGACGCGGGCTTCGACCCGAACCTCGTCTGCCTGGCCGCCGAGCGGCCCGACGAGGGCATCGCCAAGACGCTCGCCGTGCGCCCCGAGATCAAGCTGATCGACTACACCGGATCGACCGCCTTCGGCGACTGGCTCGAGGCCAACGCCCGCCAGGCGCAGGTCTACACGGAAAAGGCCGGGGTCAACACCGTCGTCGTCGAGTCGACGGACAACTACAAGGGAATGCTGGCCAACCTCGCCTTCTCCCTGTCCCTGTACAGCGGCCAGATGTGCACCACCCCGCAGAACCTGCTGATCCCACGCGACGGCATCAGGACCGACGCGGGGGCGAAGTCGTACGACGACGTGGTCGCCGACCTCGCGGCCTCGGTGGATGGCCTGCTCGGCGACGACGCGAGGGCCAACGGCGTCCTGGGCGCCCTGGTCAACCCCGACGTGAAGTCCCGCCTCGAAGCGGCCGCGGGCCTCGGCGAGGTCGCTCTCCCCTCGCGGGAGATCGCCAACCCGGACTTCCCGGACGCCGTCGTCCGCACCCCGGTGATCGTCAAGCTGGACGGCGCCAAGCCGGACGCCGAAGCCGCCTATCTGAGCGAGTGCTTCGGCCCGGTCTCCTTCGCGGTCGCCGTCGACTCGGCGACGGACGCGGTGGAGCTGCTGCGCCGCACGGTGCGCGACAAGGGAGCGATGACCGTCGGGGCGTACACGACGTCGGAGGAGATCTCCGCCGCCATCGAGGAGACCTGCCTCGAAGAGTGCGCCCAGCTGTCCCTGAACCTCACGGGCGGCGTCTATGTGAACCAGACGGCGGCGTTCTCGGACTTCCACGGCTCGGGCGGCAACCCCGCGGCGAACGCCGCGCTGTGCGACGGCGCGTTCGTGGCCAACCGCTTCCGCGTGGTGGAGATCCGCAAGGACGCGTGACGTCCGACGCGTCTCGCATAACGCGTGACGCGCGGCGTGCGGCGGGTCAGGCCTCCGGACCCGGGGGCCTGACCGCCGACCAGTGGAAGAGCGCCATGCCGACGCTCGTCGCCAGGTTGTAGCTGGAAACCTGCGGGCGCATCGGCAGGGACACCAGGTGGTCCGCGCGCTCACGCAGTGCGGCCGAAAGACCGCTGCGCTCGGAGCCGAAGGCGAGCACAGCGTCGTCCGGGAGCTTCAGGCCCCTGATGTCCTCGCCCTCCGCGTCGAGTGCGAAAACCGGCCCGGGCGGGAGGTCGGCCACGTCCATGCGCTCCACGGCGGTCGCGAAGTGCAGACCCGCGCCGCCCCGCACCACGGTGGGGTGCCACGGGTCGAGCGTGCCGGTCGTCACGACCCCGGTCGCCCCGAACCCCGCGGCGAGCCGGATCACCGCCCCGGCGTTGCCCAGGTTGCGCGGGTCGTCGAGCACGACGATCGGCGCGGACCGGGACGACCTCCGCAGCGCCTCCAGATTGGCCGCGCGCGAGGGACGTACCGCCAGGGCGGCCACGGCCGTGGGATGCAACCGCGGCACCAGGGCGCGCAGCCGGTCGTCCGGGACCTCCGTCAGGAGCTCGCCGAGCGCGTCCTTCACGTCCGGCGCGAGCTCGTCCGCGAGGGACAGCACGGCGGAACGGTCACTGGTCAGCGCGACCTGCACCCGGGCGCCGAAGCGCAGTGCGTGCTTGATCGCGTGGAAGCCGTCGAGCAGCACGGACGTATCGGCGAGCCCGCGCCAGGTGCGTCCGGCGCCGTCGGGCTCCGCCCCGTCCGTCCTGTTCATGACGTGAAGCCTACGCGGGCGGGGTCGGTGGGTTCCTCGCCCCGCGCCCCACCGCCCCGCGCCCAGCCCACAGAGCCCTCGGACTTCGCCGACTCCCCGGAGTTCGCGGGGCTCCCTGAGTCCTCGGAGTCCCCGGAGCGCTGTTCCGGCACATCACTGCCGCGGGAGAGCGGAAGGCGGGATACCGCCCCTTCACGCGCGCGTGCCGCCCAGCGGCCGAGCCGCCGCAGGAACGACGTCGGCAGGAAGACCGCGTCGGCCGCGATCATCGCGAGCGAGAAGAACGGCAGCCCCAGAATGACCGCGATCACGGAGTGCTCGACGATCATGGCCACGAGCAGGACGTTCTTCACCCGGCGATTGAAGAGGGTGAAGGGGAAGGCCACCTGCACGGCGACCGTTCCGTACGTCACCAGGAGCACCATGATGCCGTGGGACGTGAGCAGTTCGGAGAGGGCGGGCCACGGGGAGAAATAGTCGAGGTTCAGCGGGTAGTACACGGCCGTGCCGTCCTGCCAGCGACTCCCCTGGATCTTGTACCAGCCGGCGGTCGCGTAGATCAGGCACGCCTCGACCATGATCACGAGCAGTCCCGCGTTGTGGGCGAGGTTGGCCACGACGTCGAGCAGCTTCCGCAGTTCACTCTCCGGCGCCCGCCGCCCCACGGCCCACCAGAAGCCGTGCACCAGCCACAGTCCCCAGAAGAGCGGCAGCCACCCGCCGCTGAGCTCCCCCATGAACGTCACGACGGAGAGGCCGAGCCCGAGCACCCACCACAGGACGGGCCCGGCAGGACCGACCGGGTCCCGCGCGTCCTCACCCGCGCGTTCCGCACGCCGCGCGTCCAGTGACCAGACCTGACCGCAGCGCGTGAAGACCAGATACGTCGACATCAGGTGGATGACGTTGTCGCCGCCGTCCCCCATGAAGATGCTGCGGTTCTGCAGCGACAGCACGCCGATCATGAAGATCACGGACATCGCGCGCGTGTGCCATCCGAGCAGCAACAGGACGCTGCTGAGGATCCCCACCGCGTAGACGATCTCGAACCAGAGGTGCCCGTCCGACCACATCAGAGCGGTGAAGGCGCCGTTGCTCGCGATGAGCTGCTGCGCCATGTCCCAGTTCCACGGGCCGTCGGGCCCGTACATCTCATGGCGGTGGGGGAGTTCGCGCAGCAGGAAGAACAGCCAGGTGCCGGCGAATCCGATACGGATCACCGCGGTCTGGTACGGCCCCAGGGCGACCCCCGTGACGTTGTTGATGCCGCGCGCCAGCGGGTGCTCGAAGCGGCTCATCGGGCAGCCCCCTCCGCGCCGATGTCCGCGCGGCCCTTCGTGTCGGCGTCCGCGTGGCCTTTCGTGTCGGCGTCCGCGTGGCCTTTCGTGTCGGCGCTTGCACGGTCCTTCGTGTCGGCGCCCGCGCGCCCATTTCCGTCGGAGAGGGGCAGGTCGTCCGGCTCCACCGTCCACCACGGGAGCACCCGGTAGGCGGGCTTGAGGGAGACCTTCTCTTCGCTCCACTTCGGCGGCCGCACGCTGGTCGTCTTCGAGCGCAGCTGCACGCGCGCGATCTCGTCCCCCTCGCGTCCCGGCTCCTCGCGGTCGAGCCGCATGTACGCGATGCGGCGGACGTAGCGCTCGGAGAGCTGGCCCCGCAGGCCGACGGGACGATTCTGCGAGTCGTGCGAGCCCACGTAGAAGTCCCAGGCGCGGCGGAGTTCGTTCTGCTGCGTGTGGCTGGGCAGCAGGCTTCCGTCGATGGCGGCGCCGTCCTCGGCGGAGAGGCCGTACCAGTCGGTGGTCCGCACACCCCCGTCAGCCGTACGAAGCTCCGCCCGGGCCTGCACCGCGACGTTCTGCTGGAGCGGGTTGGGCGCGAAGAGCTTCCAGTTCTGTTCGAACTCGGGGTAGATCCATTCGTCGACCACGTCCCCGTGCTGCTTGGTCAGTGTGTTCGAGGGCGCGACGTGCAGGAACAGCATGGTGACGTGGACGCAGGCGGCCGCGGCGACGACGGCCAGGGCGCATGCGGCGGCGATCTGGTACCCGAGCCTGAGCCCGGCGATCCCGACCCGGACCGGCCGCTCGGCGGCCTCTTCGGCCCCGCCGCCGGAGCCCTCGTCGTTCCGGTCCATTCCGCCCCGTTCCCCGTTCCCGCACCGACCCTGCCGCCGGAACGGTACTCAGGCCTGCCCGCCGCGCACAGCGCCCGTGAAGTTATCCACAGGGTTGACACCTTATGGCGGAGGACCGCACCATTGAATTCAACGAACCGAACGATCGGTCGGGCGGTTCGCTCACAGGTCGAGGGGGACCGAGATGGCGACAGCAGCCGCACACCGGGCGGCGGGCACGAAGCCGGACGAGGCTGCGCCCGCCGCGGACTCCGCCGCGCGCACGGCGGAGCACCAGGCCGTCTTCGACGCGGCGGTCGCCGCCGACGAGCGCATCGAGCCGCGCGACTGGATGCCGGACGCCTATCGCGCCTCGCTCGTGCGCCAGATCGCCCAGCACGCGCACTCCGAGATCATCGGCATGCAGCCGGAGGCCAACTGGATCACGCGCGCCCCCTCCCTGCGGCGCAAGGCGATCCTCATGGCCAAGGTGCAGGACGAGGCCGGCCACGGCCTGTATCTGTACAGCGCGGCGGAGACCCTCGGCACGAGCCGCGACGAGCTGCTCGACAAACTGCACTCCGGCCGCCAGAAGTACTCGTCGATCTTCAACTACCCCACGCTGACCTGGGCGGACGTCGGCGCGATCGGCTGGCTCGTGGACGGCGCAGCGATCACCAACCAGGTCCCCCTGTGCCGCTGTTCGTACGGGCCGTATGCGCGGGCGATGGTCCGCGTCTGCAAGGAGGAGTCCTTCCACCAGCGCCAGGGTTACGAGTCGTTGCTCGCTCTCAGCCGCGGCACCGAGGCCCAGCACGCCATGGCGCAGGACGCGGTGGACCGCTGGTGGTGGCCCTCCCTGATGATGTTCGGCCCGCCCGACGACGAGTCCTCGCACTCCGAGCAGTCGATGACGTGGAAGATCAAGCGCCACTCGAACGACGAGCTGCGCCAGCGCTTCGTGGACATCTGCGTCCCCCAGGCGGAATCCCTCGGCCTGACGCTCCCCGACCCGGACCTGGTGTGGAACGAGTCCCGGGGGCACTACGACTTCGGGGCCATCGACTGGACCGAGTTCTGGGATGTCCTCAAGGGGAACGGCCCCTGCAACGACCAGCGCATCACCCAGCGCCGCCGCGCCCACGAGGAGGGCGCCTGGGTCCGCGAGGCAGCGGCTGCGTACGCGCGCAAGCAGACGCCCGCGCAGGGCACGGCCACACAGCACGGAGAGGCGACAGCATGAGCAGCTCGACCGACTGGCCGCTGTGGGAGGTGTTCGTCCGCTCCCGCCGCGGGCTCTCCCACACCCACGCGGGCAGCCTGCACGCGCCGGACGCGGAGATGGCCCTGCGCAACGCCCGCGACCTGTACACGCGCAGGAGCGAAGGCGTCTCGATCTGGGTCGTGCCGTCCGCCGAGATCACCGCGTCGTCGCCGGACGAGAAGGACTCCTTCTTCGAACCGGCCGGCGACAAGCCGTACCGCCACCCGACGTTCTACGAAATCCCGGAAGGGGTGAAGCACCTGTGAGCTCCCCTGCACCTGTGACCACCCCGACCACCACCCCGTCCGTCACCTCGACCGACGCCCCGGCCCTCCCCGCCCTGGCCCTCGGCGACGACGCGCTGGTGCTCTCCCACCGCCTGGGGGAGTGGGCCGGGCACGCCCCCGTCCTCGAAGAGGAGGTCGCCCTGGCGAACATCGCCCTCGACCTGCTCGGCCAGGCCCGCCTGCTGCTGTCCATGGCCGGCGACGAGGACGAATTGGCGTACCTCCGCGAGGAGCGCTCCTTCCGCAACCTCCAGCTCGTCGAGCAGCCGAACGGCGACTTCGCGCACACCATCGCCCGCCAGCTCTACTTCTCGACCTATCAGTCGCTGCTGTACGGCGAGTTGGCATCGGGAGACGGCGCGTTCGCCCCCTTGGCCGCGAAGGCCGTCAAGGAGGTGGCCTATCACCAGGACCACGCCGAGCAGTGGACCCTGCGGCTCGGCGACGGCACGGACGAGAGCCACCAGCGGATGCAGGCGGGCATGGACGCCCTGTGGCGGTTCACCGGCGAGATGTTCAAGCCGGTGCCCGGACTGGACGCCAACTGGCAGGTCATCCAACAGCGGTGGACCACGTCGGTGACCACGGTCGTCGAGCGGGCGACCCTGACCGTGCCGCAGGGCCCGCAGACCGGCGCGTGGACGGCGGGCGCCGGCCGCGAGGGCCTGCACACCGAGTCGTTCGGCCGGATGCTCGCCGAGATGCAGCACCTGCACCGCAGCCACCCGGGGGCGTCATGGTGACGACCGCGCCCACCGCGCTGGAGGCGGAGCTCCTGGCCCTCGCGGGCTCCGTGCCCGACCCCGAGCTGCCCGTGCTGACGCTGGCCGAGCTCGGTGTGGTGCGCGGCCTGCGGGTCCTCGCCCCGGGCAAGGTCGACGTCGAGCTGACCCCCACCTACACGGGCTGCCCGGCGATAGAGGCCATGTCCGCCGACATCGAACAGGTCCTGCACGAGCACGGCGTGGCCGAGGTCGCGGTGCGCACGGTGCTCTCCCCCGCCTGGTCGACCGACGACATCAGCGCCGAGGGCCGTCGCAAGCTGGCCGAGTTCGGCATAGCTCCCCCGCGTTCCCACGCGGCGGACGGGCCCGTGCCGCTCAGCCTGTCGATCCGCTGTCCGCACTGTGGCTCGACCGACACCGAGCTGCTCAGCCGCTTCTCCTCCACGGCCTGCAAGGCACTGCGCCGCTGCGTCTCCTGCCGTGAACCCTTCGATCACTTCAAGGAGTTGTGATGGCCCGCTTCCACCCGCTCCGGGTAGCGGCGGTCGACCGGCTCACCGACGACTCCGTGACGCTGACGTTCGACGTGCCGCCGTCGCTCCGCGAGGAGTACCGCTTCGCGCCGGGCCAGCACCTCGCCATCCGCCGCTTCGCGGACGGCACGGAGATCCGGCGTACGTACTCGATCTGTTCCACCGCCCCGCCCGTCGACGCACCGGACGAGCCCCGGTTCCTGCGCGTCGGGGTGCGCCTCGTCGAGGACGGCGCCTTCTCCACGTACGCGTTCAAGGAAGTCTCCGTCGGCGACGAGCTGGAGGTGATGACGCCCGCCGGACGGTTCACGCTGGAGCCCGCCCCCGGACGCTATGCGGCGATCGTCGGCGGCAGCGGCATCACACCGGTGCTCTCCATCGTCACGACGCTCCTGGAACGGGAGCCGAAGGCGGAATTCTGTCTCGTACGCAGCGACCGCACCGCCGCGTCGACGATGTTCCTGGAAGAGGTCGCGGACCTGAAGGACCGGTGGCCCGACCGGTTCCAGCTGGTCACCGTGTTGTCCCGCGAGGAGCAGCAGGCGGGTCTCGGCTCCGGACGGCTCGACGAGGAGCGGCTCTCCCAGCTCCTGCCTGCGCTGCTGCCCGTGGCGGAGATCGAGGGCTGGTTCCTGTGCGGCCCGTTCGGCCTGGTGCAGGGTGCGGGTCGGGCGCTGCGTGCTCTGGGTGTCCCGCGTCGCCGCGTCCACGAGGAGATCTTCCACGTGGACGACGGAGGCGCCGCCGTCCCTGCCGTCCCCGCGACGCCGGTGTCCGTGCACAGCACGATGACGGCGACCCTGGACGGCCGCTCGGGCACCTGGCCCGTGCAGGCCGGGGAGACCCTCCTCGAGACGGTGCTGCGCAATCGTGCCGACGCTCCGTACGCCTGCAAGGGCGGGGTGTGCGGCACGTGCCGGGCCTTCTGTGTCTCCGGCGAGGTGCGGATGGACCGCAACTTCGCGTTGGAGCCGGAGGAGACGGAGGCCGGGTATGTGCTGGCCTGCCAGTCCCGTCCGGCCACGGACACCGTGGAGCTGGACTTCGACCGCTGACCCCCGTTGCCTGTTCCCTTCCCTTAGAACCTGTTCTATCTTGACGCACCGTCAGTTATGAAGAGGCGGAAGAGGCGACGGGTACGTCGGCCGACCGGGGCGCGGGAGGACGGGCAGTGGACTTCACCTTCACCGAGGAACAGCAGGCCGTGGTCGAGGCGGCGAAGGCACTCTTCGCGGACGTCGAACCGGACGGAGTGCCAAGCCCCGCCCTCACACCCGGCGCCGTCGCCGAGGACTTCGACCGTGCCCTGTGGTCCCGGCTCGCCGACGCCGACCTGCTGGGCGTGCTCATCGACCCGGAGCACGGCGGCGTGGGCCTGGACGCCATCGCCCTCTGTCTGGTGCTGCGCGAGTCCGCGAAGGTGCTCGCAAGGGTCCCTCTTCTGGAGTGCAGCGCCGCCGCGTTCGCCGTCCGGGCCGACGGCGGCGGCGAGTTGAAGCAGAGGGTGTTGCCCGCGATCGCACGTGGCGATCTGGTCCTGACGGTCGCCGCCAACGGCCGCACGGGCCACGACCCCGCCGACCTCGCCGTCACCGCGCAGCGCGACGGAGACAGCTGGGTCCTGGACGGACTCCAGACGGGCGTGCCCTGGGCGCAGAACGCGGACCTCGTGGTCGTACCCGCCCACACCCCCGAAGGTCACACCGTCCTGGCACTCGTCCCCCGCCCCCACGAAGGCCTGACCGTCGCCGAGCAGATCTCCACCAGTGGTGAGCGTCTCGGCGAGCTCCGTCTGGCGGCCGTGCGCATCGCCGCGTCCGATGTCATCGAGGCCGACGGCGCCTGGGACCGGCTGCGCGACCTGCTCGCCACCGGGACCTGCGCACTCGCACTCGGTCTCGGCGAGGGCGTGCTGCGCATGACGAGCGAATACGTCAGCAAGCGGGAGCAGTTCGGCCACCCCGTGGCCACGTTCCAAGCGGTGGCCGTGCAAGCAGCCGACCGCTACATCGACCTGCGCTCGATGGAGGTCACCCTTTGGCAGGCCGCCTGGCGCGTGAGCACCGGCGCGGACGGCGCCCTGCCCACGGCGGGAGACGTCGCCGTCGCGAAGATCTGGGCTTCGGACGGTGTACGCAGGGTCGTGCAGACGGCCCAGCACCTGCACGGCGGCTTCGGCGCCGACACCGACTACTCCCTGCACCGCTACCACGCCTGGGCCAAGCAGCTGGAGCTCTCCCTCGGCCCGGCGGCCGCCCACGAGGAGGCTCTGGGCGACCTGCTGGCCGCCCACCCACTCGGCTGAGACCGCGCCCGGGATCGCGCACGAAAAGCACGACCGGGGCCGCGCATGGCACCTAGGTCAGACCACGGTGCCCGGCTGGCCCTTGTCGTCCACCACGGGCCGCCCCGAGGCCGCCCACGCCTCCATGCCACCGGCGACGTTGAACGCCTCGATGCCCTGCTGCCCGAGGTACATGGCGACCTGGGCGGAGCGCCCGCCGGACCGGCAGATGACGTTGACCTTGCCGTCCTGCGGCGCGGCCTCGGTCAACTCGCCGAACCGTGCCACGAATTCGCTCATCGGGATGTGCAGCGCACCCGCGGCATGCCCCGCCTGCCACTCCTCGTCCTCACGGACGTCCAGCAGAAAGTCGCCATTCGTGAGGTCGTCTACACCGACCGTGGGCACCTGAGATCCGAAAACCATGCCCCCGACGCTACCCGAAGGCCCACCCCGTCAGGCGCGCAGTCGCGCCAGCTCCGCCTCGCGCTCGGCGACCTGCGCGAGCAGCTGCTCGGCGATCTCGTCGAGCAGCGTGTCCGGGTCGTCGGGAGCGAGACGCAGCATGCCGCCGATCGCACTCTCCTCCAGCTCCTTGGCAAGGACCGTCAGGAGCTCCTTGCGCTGGGCCAGCCACTCGAGCCGGGCGTACAGCTCCTCGCTGCGGGTGAGTCGCTGCTCCTCGGGGACGGGGCCCGCCGCCCACTCCTCGGACAGCTCCCGCAGCATCGCCTCGTCACCGCGGGCGTACGCGGCGTTGACCCGCGTGATGAACTCCTCGCGCCGCTGCCGCTCGCCCTCCTCCTGCGCCAGGTCCGGATGCGCCTTGCGGACCAGCTCGCGGTAGAGCTTGCGGGCCTCCTCGCCGGGACGCACCCGCTGCGGCGGCCGCACCGACTGCTCGGTCAGCATCGCGGCGGCCTCGGGGTAGAGCCCGTCACCGTCCATCCAGCCGTGGAACAGCTCCTCGACGCCGGGCATCGGCATCACCTGCGCCCGCGCTTCCTCCGCCTTGCGCCGGTCCTCCGGGTCGCCGGTGCGGGCGGCGGTGGCCTCGGCGATCTGCGCGTCCAGCTCGTCGAGGCGCGCGTACATCGGGCCGAGCTTCTGGTGGTGCAGGCGGGAGAAGTTCTCCACCTCCACGCGGAAGGTCTCCAGCGCGATCTCGTACTCGATCAGTGCCTGCTCGGCGGCGCGCACGGCCCTTTCGAGCCGCTCCTCAGGGCGTTCCCTGGGGGGCTCCTCGGCGGAACGCGACTCGTCGCGCTCCGCCGACCCTGCTGCCCCTTCCGGGCCTTCCGACCGTGCTTCGGACCTCTCCCTGAGCCGCGCCTTCAGCTGCTCCTTGAGCCGCCCCTCGGAACCCGGCTGCCGCGCTCCCTCCGGGGGAGTTCCAGGCGTATCGGGCTGCGTCGGCTCGGCTTCCGGGGTCGTCACTCGTCCAGCCTAGGCCACCCAGGGCCCGGCCCAGGTAACTCGCCCGCGCCACGCCCGGCCCCTCCGCCGTCACACCCCCGACTCCGCCGGCACCCGCCCCTCCTTGACCGCCCGCACCAGCAGCGCGTGATCCGCCTCCGTACGGTCCGCGTACGCCGTCGCGAACCGCGCCATCGCCTCGTCCAGCTCGTCGTTCTTCCCGCAGTACCCCGCTATGAGGCGCGGGTCCGCGCTGTGCGCGTGCGCGCGGGCCAGCAGGGCGCCGGTCATGCGGCCGTAGTCGTCCAGCTCGTCCGCGGCCAGCTCGGCCGGGGCGACGCTGCCCTTGCGGTTCCTGAACTGCCGTACCTGGAAAGGCCGTCCGTCGACCGTCGTCCATCCGAGCAGGAAGTCGCTGACGACCTGCATCCGCTTCTGGCCGAGCACCACCCTGTGCCCTTCGTGCACGGTCTCCGGCGCCTTGAAGCCGGCCACCGGCAGATGCGGCAGCAGCGCGGAGGGTCGCGCCTCCTTGACCTGGAGCACCAGCGGCTCGCCCCGGTGGTCGAGGAGCAGCACCACGTACGACCGCAGGCCGACGCTGCCCGTGCCGACGACGCGGAACGCCACGTCCTGGATCGCATACCGCGCGATGAGCGGCAGTCGGTCCTCGGTCAGCGTGCTCCTGTACTCACCGAGTGCCGCCGCCACCGAGGCGGCCTCCGCGTCCGGCACGCGCCGCAGCACGGGCGGCGCCTCGACGAAGCGGCGCCCCTCGGCACCGTCCGCGTTCACGACCTTCTCCGTCGACTTCGCCGCGAAGCGGGCGCTGGTGTTCTGCCGCGCCTTCTCGGAGACCCGCTCCAGGGTGCCGAGGAGGTCACGCGCGTCCGTGTGCGAGACCAGTTCCTCGTCCGCGATGGCGTTCCACGCGTCCAGAACCGGGAGCTTCGCGAGCAGCCTCATCGTGCGGCGGTAGGCGCCGACGGCGTCGAGGGCCGCCTCCTCGCAGGCGTCCTCGCCCGCCCCCGCCCCGCGCCCCGCGAGCACCAGGGACGCGACCAGGCGCTTGAGGTCCCACTCCCAGGGACCGTGCACCGTCTCGTCGAAGTCGTTCAAGTCGATGACGAGACCGCCCCGCGCGTCTCCGTACAACCCGAAGTTCGCCGCATGCGCGTCACCGCATATCTGCGCGCCGATACCGGTCGACGGGGTACGCGCGAGGTCGTACGCCATGAGGCCCGCGGCCCCCCGCAGGAATGCGAACGGCGACGCCGTCATCCTGCCGACCCGGATCGGCGCGAGCTCGGGAAGACGGCTGTGGTTGGACTCCTCCACGGCGGCCACGGCGTCGGGCCGCGCGCCGTCCGCCTCGAACTCCGCGTGCGCGGCACGGGGCACCCGCCGCCGCACCGCCTTGCCCTCCGCCTTCGGCGACCCGTGCGCGGGCCACTCCGCGAACCCCGGCACCCGCGGAAGCCGCTCACCACGCTGTCCGGGAATCCTCCCGCTGTGCTCCGCCACCCTCATCGCCCCCCGTCGGCCGTCGGCCAACCCCGAATCCGGCCTCGAAGGTACCGCCGCTCGCGGAAAGCCGTCAGAGCCTGTGGATAACTTCGGTGACATACATCACCGCCCTGCCCCGGCGTACACAAGCGGGTACAAAAAGAAGCGGCCCCCTTCCGGACTTTCGTCCGGAGGAGGACCGCTTCCTCGTGGTGCGCGAGGGGGGAGTTGAACCCCCACGCCCTTTCGGGCACTGGAACCTGAATCCAGCGCGTCTGCCTATTCCGCCACCCGCGCATGGGTGTTGTCTTTGGGTCTCTCACTGTGTGGTGCGAGCACCTGCCGACATCCAGAAGATTAGCACGCTGCAGCGGGTGGATTCACATCCGTATTCGGCGGGCAACCGGCACCAGGAGCTGCGCCCAGGCCCGGGGCGGGGCTCACCCGCACCACGGAACGAACCCTGACCCGGCCGGCACCCGGTCCCGTATTCACCTCTTCCCGGCCGAGCTCGCCGAGGTCCACAGCCAGGTGCGGGACACTGGCTTCGGGCCCCCTCTACGATCCCTTGTAAAAGGAGGCTCGAGCAGACGTCCCGAGCAGCTGCCCGTAAGGGGTTCCGGGGCCGGAATCAGGGCTTGATCAGGGGCCCCGGAGGGTCCTTGGACGCTGGTGCGGGCATGTCTTGTGAGAGGCGACACTCGTCGACTGGGCGGACAGGGGGAACCAGCCGATTTCCCGGCGCGTGGATACGATCAGTAAGCAGTACCAGGATGACTACGACGGAGGAGGTGCCCCATGGGAGTCCTGAAGAAGTTCGAGCAGCGACTCGAAGGTCTGGTCAACGGCACCTTCGCCAAGGTGTTCAAGTCCGAGGTCCAGCCCGTCGAGATCGCCGGCGCACTCCAGCGGGAGTGCGACAACAACGCGACGATCTGGAACCGCGAGCGGACCGTCGTCCCGAACGACTTCATCGTCGAGCTGAGCGCCCCCGACTTCGAAAGACTGAGTCCGTACTCGGGCCAGCTCGGCGACGAGCTCTCCGGCATGGTGCGTGACTACGCGAAGCAGCAGCGGTACAGCTTCATGGGCCCCATCAAGGTCCACCTGGAGAAGGCCGAGGACCTCGACACCGGTCTGTACCGCGTGCGCAGCCGCACCCTCGCCTCCAGCACCTCCCAGGCGCCCGAGCGCGCCCCCGCGGGCCCCGGCGGTCCGACGGCCCCCGGCCGCGGCGCGGGCGGCGGAGGGGCCGCGGGAGGCTACCCGCAGCCGCCGTCCGGCGCTCCCGGAGGCGCACCTCCCATGCCCGCCGCGCCGCCGCCCGGCGCGGGTCGCCCCGGCGGGCAGTCCCCGGCTCCGAACAGGCCCGCGGGCCCCGGTGCCGGACCACTTCCGGGCGCCCAGGTGCGGCGCTGGATCGAGATCAACGGCAATCGCCATCAGATCTCCCGCCCGACGCTGGTGCTGGGTCGCAGCACCGACGCCGATGTGCGGATCGACGACCCCGGCGTATCCCGTCGGCACTGTGAGATCCGGACCGGAACGCCCTCGACGATCCAGGATCTCGGGTCTACCAACGGCATCGTGGTAGACGGGCAGCACACCACCCGCGCTACGCTCCGCGACGGCTCGCGGATCGTCGTGGGCCAAACCACCATCGTTTACCGGCAAGCCGAAGGGTGAAGCGGGGGCAATGTCAGAGCTGACCCTGACGGTCATGCGGCTAGGTTTCCTGGCCGTTCTGTGGCTGTTCGTGATCGTGGCCGTCCAGGTCATCCGCAGCGACCTGTTCGGAACGCGCGTCACACAGCGCGGTTCCCGGCGCGAGCGGCCGCAGCAGGCCGCCCGCCAGCAGCAGGCCGCACCTCCACAACAGCGCCAGCAGCAGGGCGGCGGCGGCCGCTCTCGGCGCGGTGCCCCCACGAAACTGGTCGTCTCCGAGGGCATCCTCGCCGGGACGACGGTCGCGCTGCAGGGCCAGACCATCACGCTGGGCCGTGCGCACGACTCGACGATCGTGCTGGACGACGACTACGCCTCCAGCAGGCATGCCAGGATCTACCCGGACCGTGACGGCCAGTGGATCGTCGAGGATCTCGGGTCCACCAACGGCACGTATCTCGACCGGACCCGACTCACCAGCCCGACGCCCATTCCGCTGGGCACGGCGATCCGCATCGGCAAGACCGTCATCGAGCTGCGGAAGTAGTACTACGTCATGACAGAGCGCGAGCGGAGCGAGCGAGCCGAGACGGCTGTCCAGGCACTGGACGCCGGCGCGCTCCCGACCGGAGGGTGGGCACCGTGCGGATGTACCCGGAGCCGACGGGCGAGGTGCGCATGAGTCTGTCTTTGCGCTTCGCCGCCGGATCGCACAAGGGCATGATCCGCGAGGGGAACGAGGACTCCGGTTACGCCGGCCCGCGTCTCCTCGCGATCGCCGACGGCATGGGGGGCCAGGCCGCGGGTGAGGTGGCTAGCTCCGAGGTCATCTCGACGCTCGTCACGCTCGACGACGACGTCCCGGGCTCGGACATCCTCACGTCGCTGGGCACCGCAGTGCAGCGGGCCAACGACCAGCTGCGCATGATGGTCGAGGAGGACCCCCAGCTCGAGGGCATGGGGACCACCCTGACCGCCCTCCTGTGGACGGGTCAGCGCCTCGGCCTCGTGCACGTCGGCGACTCGCGGGCGTACCTCCTGCGGGACGGCGTCCTGACGCAGATCACACAGGACCACACCTGGGTGCAGCGCCTCGTCGACGAGGGCCGCATCACCGAGGAGGAGGCCACCACCCACCCGCAGAGGTCACTCCTCATGCGCGCGCTGGGCAGCGGCGACCACGTGGAGCCCGATCTGTCGATCCGCGAAGTGCGCGCCGGCGACCGGTACTTGATCTGCTCGGACGGTCTCTCCGGAGTCGTGTCCCACCAGACCATGGAGGACACCCTCGCGTCCTACCAGGGGCCCCAGGAAACCGTGCAGGAGCTCATCCAGCTCGCGCTGCGCGGCGGCGGCCCCGACAACATCACCGTGATCGTCGCCGACGTGCTGGACATCGACAGCGGCGACACTCTGGCGGGCCAGCTGTCCGACACCCCCGTGGTCGTCGGCGCGGTCGCCGAGAACCAGCTCCAGTCTCAGGACGACGGCGCGATGCAGACCCCCGCGGGCCGTGCGTCCGGCCTCGGCCGTCCGGTGCCGCCGCAGGCCCCCCAGGGCGGGGGCGGCTTCGGCCCGCCCGGCAGCGGAGACACCACGGGGTACGTCCCCGAGGGCAGCTTCGGGGCGTACGACGACGAGGACTTCGTGAAGCCCGGCGGCGGCCGCAAGTGGCTCAAGAGATCCCTCTACGGAGTGCTGGCTCTCGCCGTCATCGGCGGCGGTCTCTACGGCGGCTACCGCTGGACCCAGACGCAGTACTACGTGGGCACGAAGGACAAGCACGTAGCCCTGTACCGCGGTATCGACCAGGACCTCGCGTGGGTCAGCCTTTCGAAGGTCGAGAAGGACCACCCCGAGGTCGAACTCAAGTACCTGCCGCCGTACCAGCGCAAGCAGGTCGAGGCCAACATCGTCGAGGACAGCCTCGACCAGGCCAAGAGCAAGATCGACGAGCTGAGCCTGCAAGCCACCGCGTGCAAGAAGGACGCCGAGCGTCGCGAGGTCGAGCGCGAGAACAACGCCAAGACCGGCGAGGGCGAAGCGGGCGGCACCACCGGACTGCGCACCGCGCCGTCCCCGGACCCGACCTCGCCCGGCGGCGACGCTAGGACCGACAAGAACGACAAGAACAACCCGACCGACAAGAACAAGTCCAAGACCGCACCGACTCCCACACCCGGCCCCAGCCTCTCCGAGGATGAGCAGAAGCTGGTCCCGCTGTGCGGTAAGCAGTAACCAGCCGTTGGGGGCCTCTGCACGCCATGAGCAGTAGTACTACACACACGTCGACGATCGGCGCGATCGGGGCGCCGAGCAGGCGCAACACCGAGCTCGCGCTGCTCGTGTTCGCCGTCGTCATCCCGCTGTTCGCCTACATGAACGTGGGCCTCGCGCTCGACGGCAAGGTGCCGTCCGGCATGCTCGGCTACGGAGCGGGCATCGGGCTGCTCGCGGCGGTGGGCCACCTGGTCGTACGCAAGTTCGCGGCGTACGCGGACCCGCTGCTGCTGCCGCTGGCCACCCTCCTGAACGGCCTGGGGCTTGTGGTGATCTGGCGCCTCGACCAGTCCGAGCGGCTCCAGCAGCTGCCCAACTTCAGCGTCGCGGCCCCGAACCAGCTCATGTACTCGGCGATCGGCATCGCCCTGTTCGTCGGCGTACTGCTGCTGCTCAAGGACCACCGCGTCCTGCAGCGCTACACGTACATCTCCATGGTCGGCGCCCTGGTCCTGCTGCTCCTGCCGCTCGTGCCGGGCCTCGGCATGAACGTGTTCGGTGCGAAGATCTGGATCCACATCGGTGGATTCTCGATCCAGCCCGGTGAGTTCGCGAAGATCGTCATCGCGATCTTCTTCGCCGGGTACCTGATGGTGAAGCGCGACGCGCTCGCCCTGGCCAGCCGCCGCTTCATGGGGCTCTACCTCCCGCGCGGACGCGACCTCGGCCCGATCATCGTCGTCTGGGCGATGTCGATCCTGATCCTCGTCTTCGAGACCGACCTCGGTACGTCGCTGCTGTTCTTCGGCATGTTCGTCGTCATGCTGTACGTCGCCACGGAGCGCACCAGCTGGATCGTGTTCGGCATGATGATGTCCGCGGTCGGTGCGGTCGGCGTCGCCTCCTTCGAGCCGCACGTCAAGCAGCGCGTCGACGCATGGCTCGACCCCATGCGTGAGTACACGCTGAGCCAGCAGGGCGTGGTCGGCCACTCCGAGCAGGCCATGCAAGCCCTGTGGGCCTTCGGCTCCGGCGGCACCCTCGGCACCGGACTCGGCCAGGGCAACTCGGACCTGATCAAGTTCGCCGCCAACTCCGACTTCATCCTCGCCACCTTCGGCGAGGAGCTCGGGCTCGCCGGCATCATGGCGATCCTGCTCATCTACGGACTGATCGTCGAGCGCGGCGTCCGCACGGCACTCGCCGCCCGCGACCCGTTCGGCAAGCTCCTCGCGATCGGCCTCTCCGGCGCCTTCGCCATCCAGGTCTTCGTCGTCGCGGGCGGCGTCATGGGCCTCATCCCCCTGACCGGTATGACGATGCCCTTCCTGGCGTACGGAGGTTCCTCCGTCATCGCCAACTGGGCCCTGATCGGCATCCTGATCAGAATCAGCGACACCGCGCGCCGGCCCGCACCGTCCCCAGCCCCGAACCCCGACGCCGAGATGACCCAGGTGGTCCGACCGTGAACAAGCCCCTGCGCCGGATCGCTATCTTCTGCGGGCTGCTCATCCTCGCCCTGCTCGCCCGGGACAACTGGCTTCAGTACGTCCAGGCCGACACCCTGGCCAAGCACGAGAAGAACCGCCGCGTCACCATCGAGCGCTACTCCCAGCCGCGCGGCGACATCATCGTCGACGGCAAGCCCATCACCGGCTCGAAGGCCACCCCGGGCAACGACCTCAAGTACAAGCGCACCTGGAAGGACGGGCCCATGTGGGCCCCCGTCACCGGGTACTCCTCGCAGCGCATGGGCGCCACCCAGCTGGAGAGCATCGACGACGGCATCCTCACCGGCAACGACGACCGGCTGTTCTTCCGCCGCACCCTCGACATGCTGACCGGCGAGAAGAAGGAGGGCGGCAATGTCGTCACGACCCTCAACTCCGCCGCGCAGAAGGCCGCGTACGAGGGTCTGAAGGGCCGCGGCAAGGGTGCCGTCGCCGCGATCGACCCGTCCACCGGCGCCATCCTGGCGCTGGCCTCCGCACCGTCGTACGACCCCGGTGACTTCGCGGGCAACACCAGCGCGGAAGCCGAGAAGTACCTCAAGCTGGAGAAGGACAAGGACAAGCCGATGGTCAATCGCGCGCTGCGCGAGACCTATCCGCCCGGCTCCACCTTCAAGGTGGTCACGGCGGCGGCTGCCCTGGAGCACGACCTGTACAACGGCATCGACGAGAAGACGGACTCGCCCCTTCCGTGGACGATGCCGAACACCACGCAGCCGCTGAAGAACGAGGGCGACCTGCCCTGCAAGAACGCCTCGCTGCGTGAGGCGCTGCGGGTCTCCTGCAACACCGTCTTCGGCAAGATCGGCTCCGATCTCGGCAAGGACAAGATGCTGGAGACGGCGAAGAAGTTCGGCTTCAACGAGCAGCAGTTCGTCCCGGTCCGCTCCAACGCCTCCAACTTCCCCGAGGACATGGACAGGCCGCAGACCGCGCTGTCCTCCATCGGCCAGTTCGAGACCGCCGCGACCCCGCTGCAGATGGCCATGGTCGCCTCCGCGGTCGCCAACGACGGCACGCTCATGGAGCCGTACATGGTCAGCGAGCTGCAGGCGCGCAACCTCGACGTGGTCGAGAAGCACTCGCCGAAGGAGATGAGCGAGCCGCTCTCGAAGGAGAACGCGCAGAAGCTCCAGGAAATGATGGAGACGGTCGTCAAGTCCGGCACCGGAACCATGGCCCAGATCCCCGGCGTCACCGTCGGCGGCAAGACGGGTACGGCGCAGCACGGCGTCGCGAACAGCAAGAACCCGTACGCCTGGTTCATCTCGTACGCGAAGACGGACTCCGGGTCGCCGGTCGCCGTCGCCGTGGTGGTCGAGGACAGCGACGCCAGCCGTGACGACATCTCGGGTGGCGGTCTCGCCGCGCCGATCGCCAAGAACGTGATGAAGGCAGTCATCGACAGCAAGAAGTGACCCCCGTCACGGCCCCTCCACATCGGTGCACGTTGCGGTACCGGTCCGGTATCGGGTGACGGTCGCGGCCGGGTCACGTAAGTGGAGCCGGGTACCGTATGCCCGGACAGCACACCGCCGGACCACACAACGGTGCGGTCGGGACCGACGGAGAGGGCTGGATTAGCTATGGAAGAGCCGCGTCGCCTCGGCGGCCGGTACGAGCTGGGCCAGGTGCTCGGCCGTGGTGGCATGGCCGAGGTGTACCTCGCGCACGACACTCGGCTCGGCCGCACCGTGGCGGTGAAGACGCTGCGGGTGGACCTCGCGCGCGACCCGTCCTTCCAGGCCCGGTTCCGCCGTGAGGCCCAGTCGGCCGCCTCGCTGAACCACCCGGCGATCGTCGCGGTCTACGACACCGGCGAGGACTACGTGGACGGGGTCTCGATCCCGTACATCGTGATGGAGTACGTCGACGGCTCCACGCTGCGTGAGCTGCTGCACTCCGGCCGCAAGCTGCTGCCCGAGCGGGCCATGGAGATGACGATCGGCATCCTCCAGGCCCTCGAGTACTCGCACCGCAACGGCATCGTCCACCGCGACATCAAGCCGGCGAACGTCATGCTGACGCGAAACGGCCAGGTCAAGGTCATGGACTTCGGCATCGCCCGCGCCATGGGCGAGTCCGGCATGACGATGACGCAGACCGCCGCGGTCATCGGCACGGCGCAGTACCTCTCGCCCGAGCAGGCCAAGGGCGAGCAGGTCGACGCACGCTCCGACCTCTACTCCACCGGCTGTCTCCTCTACGAGCTGCTCACCGTCCGGCCGCCCTTCGTGGGCGACTCCCCGGTCGCCGTGGCCTACCAGCACGTACGTGAGGAGCCGCAGGCCCCGAGCGTCTTCGACGGTGAGATCACCCCGGAGATGGACGCCATCGTCCTGAAGGCCCTCACCAAGGACCCGGACTACCGCTATCAGTCGGCCGACGAGATGCGTGCCGACATCGAGGCGTGCCTCGACGGCCAGCCCGTCGCGGCCACCGCCGCCATGGGCGCGGTCGGCTACGGCGGAGCCGACGGCTACGGCGCCGACCAGCAAACCGCCATGCTCCGCCCGCAGAACGGCGGAGGCCAGACCTCCATGCTCCCGCCGGTCAACCCGGACGACGGGGGCTACGGCTACGACGAGGGCCGCGGCCGTCGGCAGAAGAAGAGCAACCTCTCGACGTGGCTGCTGGTCCTCGCCGGCATCCTGGTCCTGGTGGGCGCGATCCTCATCGGGAAGTCCGTATTCGGCGAGGACGGCGGGAGCGACGGGTCGATAAAGGCCCCGAAGCTCATCGGCGAGTCCGAGGCCGAGGCCAAGAGGTCGGCCACGAACGTCGGCCTGAAGTTTGAGGTCGGCAAGCGCAAGGCGTGCGCCAAGTTCCCGAAGGGCGAGGTCTGCAGCCAGGATCCCGGGGTGAACGCCGACATGAAGAAGGGCGACACCATCTCGGTGACCGTCTCGACGGGCACCCCGAAGATCGCCGTCCCGGACGTGCAGGGCCTCAGCTTCGAGGTGGCCAAGAGCCAGCTCGAGGGCAAGGGCTTCACCAACATCGAGAAGGCGTACGAGGAGTCCGACCGGACCCCCGGCAAGGTGATCCGTCAGGACCCCGCGGGCGACGCCAAGGCGGAGAAGAGCGAGAAGATCACGCTCACCGTCGCCAAGGAGAAGAAGCAGGAGACCGTCCCGGACGTCGCCGGCCTCGACTACGACGCGGCCGCGAAGCGGATCACGGACAGCGGCTTCACTCCCGCCCGCCAGGACGTGACCAGCGAGGACGTCGAGGAGGGCAAGGTCATCAAGACCACGCCCGCGGCCGGTACGCCCGCCGACCCCGGCTCCACGGTCAACGTCCAGGTCGCCAAGGCAGCCGAGGAGGAGACCACGGTTCCGCCCCTCACCGGCCAGAAGTTGAAGGACGCGCGCAAGGCCATCGAGGACGCGGGCCTCAGCGTCGGCACCATCACGGGCCCGCAGGACGACGACGCCCTCGTGGTTCTGTCCACGCCCAACGCCGGTGAGAAGGCGAAGCCCGGCACGGCGGTCAACCTGACCACCGCGGGCGGCGGTGGCGGGGACAACGGCATCGGCGGCGGAGATGGCGGTGGCGGCATCGTCGGTGGTCTGACCGACGGCAGCAACGGCCACCGGGACGACCGCTGGTGGGACTGATCTGACCCGCGCGTGACGCACACGGAGAAGCCCCGGCACCGCTGAGCGGTGCCGGGGCTTCTCCGTTGTCGCCTCTGTCTTGTTTCGCCTCTGTCGGCCGGGCTACTTCAGCTCCGCCGGAGGCGTCCGCTTGCTGTCGACCTTCTCGACGCGCTCCAGCTCGCCCCACACGACGTACCGGTAGCGGGACGTGTAGACGGGCGTGCAGGTCGTCAGCGTGATGTAGCGGCCCGGCTTCTTCGCGCCCGATTCCTTCGGGACGGGGTTCAGGACCTTCACGTTGTACTTCGAGGTCTCGGGCAGCGTCGCGTACACCTTGTAGACGTACCACTTGTCCCGCGACTCGTAGACGATCGCGTCGCCCTTGTCGATCTTGTCGATCTTGTGGAACTTCGCGCCGTGTCCGTCGCGGTGCGCGGCCAGCGTGAAGTTGCCTTCCTTGTCCTCGGGCAGCGCCGACTTGATCGGGTCCTTGTAGTAACCGGCCACACCGTCGTTGAGGACCTTGCTGCTGGTGCCCGCCTTGACCAGCACCTCACCGCTGCCCATCGCGGGTACGTGCAGGAAGCCGATGCCGTCCTTGGTGTCGATGGAGCCGGGGCCGCTCGCCCAGTGGTCGCGCACGCGGTCACCCTGCTTGTGCGCCTCGCGGTCCGCTATGACGTTCGTCCACCACAGGGAGTAGACGACGAAGAGCCCGAGCACGAGGCCCGCGGTGATGAGGAGTTCGCCGAAGACGCTGACCGCCGTGACGATGGGCCCGCGGCCGCGGCGCTGTGGTGCGGGGGCCGGCGCGGGCGCCTCGTCCTGCTTCTCGTCATCGGTCGTGGCTGCCACTGGTTCCGCCCCGTTCTCACCGTTCTAGTTCACGAGCGCGCTCGGTTTTCCCTTGTCACGCGGTCGCTCCTCGACCATCTTGCCCCAGACGATCATTCGATACTTACTCGTGAATTCCGGGGTACAGGTGGTCAGTGTGATGTACCGGCCGGGTTTGGTGAAGCCCGAACCCGGGGGCACGGGACCGATCACACTCGTGTTGCTGGGCGCGGTCTGCGGCAGGATGCTCGCCATCTTGTAGACGAAGTACTTGTCCTGCGTCTCCACGACGATCGGGTCGCCCGGCTCCAGGCGGTTGATGTAGCGGAACGGTTCGCCGTGCGTGTTGCGGTGGCCCGCGACCGCGAAGTTGCCCTTCTCGGCCTCCGGCATCGCGGTCTTGGTGGCGCCTGCGTTGTAGTGGCCGACCATGCCCCGGTCGAGGACCTTCTGTTTGTCGATGCCCTCGGCGACCGGCACGACGACGTCCAGGCGCGGAATGTGCAGGAGAGCGAAGCCCTGTCCGGGCTCGAAGCTGCCGGGCTTGCCCTTGCCCTTCGCCCAGCTCTCCTGGAGGTCGTGCGCTGCTCCGTCGGCCTGCTGCTGGGCTCGGATGTTCGTCCACCAGAGCTGGTACGTGACGAAGAGAAGCATCAGGACACCGACCGTGATGAAGACCTCGCCGAGCCCCCTGCTGATCACCGCGCCGGGGGACGGCCTGCGGGCACGCTCCGCGCGGCGGGCCTCGACGCGCGACAGGGGAGCGGCACCCGCGGCACCCGGACGGGGCTCCGCGGGGCGCGTGCCGCCCTTCTTGGCGGCCTTGCGACGGGCGGCCCGGCCTCCGGGGGCCTCTGGTTCTGCTATTCGCCGGGTGTCGGCGGTCCGCAGACCCACGGTTTCGTCGTCCGGCACGGGGGCGTAGGCGCCGTACAGCTGCTCGTACGTGGGCTCAGGGACCTGCTGCGACTGCTGCGGCTCTTGCTGCGACTGCTGTGGCTGCTGTGGCTCTTGCTGCGGCTGCTGGTGGCCGTACCAGTCGCGGTTGTACCCCTCGGGGTCGTACCACTCCTGTTCCTGCGGCTCGGCAGGCGTCTGTGGCTCGGCAGGCGTCTGCGGCTCAGCGGAAGCCTGCTGCCCGGCAGGCGTCTGCCGCTCCGGCTCCGCGCTGCCGCTGCGGAACCACGGCGAGGGGTGCTGCCCCGGCAACGGATCCGTCAGGGGGTCCTCCAGGTGATCGACCGCCGCCTCGAACGCACCGGCCTCCCCGTACGCGTCATGCGCGTCGTACGGGGCTCCGGAGGAGTCGCGCTCGGGGCGCAGGGCCGTCACGCCGTGGCCCTGCCCACCACCGGGGCAAGCCCGCTCGACCGGGCGACGGCGCCGGTGTCTCCGCACTCCGCGAGCCAGTTGGCCAGCATGAGGTGGCCGTGCTCGGTCAGCACGGACTCCGGGTGGAACTGGACACCCTCGACCGCGAGTTCCCGGTGCCGCAGGCCCATGATGATGCCGTCCTCCGTGCGCGCGGTGACCTCCAGGGCGGCGGGGACGGTGGCGGGCTCGGCAGCCAGCGAGTGGTATCGGGTCGCGGTGAACGGGGACGGCAGGCCGGCGAAGACGCCCTTGCCCTCGTGGCGGACGAGCGAGGTCTTGCCGTGCAGGAGCTCGGGGGCCCGGTCCACCACACCGCCGTACGCCACCGCCATGGACTGCATGCCGAGGCAGACACCGAAGACGGGCACACCGGTGGCGGCGCAGTGCCGCACCATCTCGACACAGACGCCCGCCTGCTCCGGTGTGCCGGGACCCGGCGAAAGCAGTACGCCGTCGAAGCCGTCCTGCGCGTGCCGCAGCTCGACCTCGTCGTTGCGCAGCACCTCGCACTCGGCGCCCAGCTGGTACAGGTACTGGACGAGGTTGAAGACGAAGCTGTCGTAGTTGTCCACGACGAGAATGCGGCTGCGGCTGCGGCTCATGCCGCCGACGGCGCTCACTGGCCGTCCACGGTGACGTCGTTGAAGGGCAGCAGCGGCTCCGCCCACGGGAAGATGTACTGGAACAGCACATAGACCACCGCGAGGACGAGCACCAGGGAAATCAGTACCCTCACCCATGCGTTTCCCGGCAGATGCCGCCAGATCCAGCCGTACATGCCGTCCCTTCCGTCGCGTACGGCCAGGCCTCCCTCGCCGTACCACACCAGACTAACGGCGCAGTGCCTCCGGTTTCCCGGCCTCCACGGGCTGGGTCGCGTCCAGATGTGCCCAGGCGATCAGCCGGTGGCTGTGGCCCCACTCTGGTTCGCAGGTCGTAAGGGTGAGGTAACGGCCGGGGCCGTCATAGCCGGATTTGCGCGGCACGGGATCAATGACGTCGATGTCGTCGGGGAGCGTCTTGTAGGGCTTCCTGTCGATGCGGTACGTGAACCAGGTGGCGCCGTCGGTGAGGACCACGGCGTCGTCGGGGCGCAGTTTCGGGAAGTCCTTGAAGGGGTCGCCGTAGGTGCGACGGTGGCCCGCCACGGCGAAGTTGCCCTTCCGGCCGAGGCGGGCGGTGGAGGCGTAGTGGCCGAGGCCCTTCTTGAGCACCTCGGTGCCGGTGCCGTGGAGCACGGGCTTGTTCCACGTGAAACCGAACCGCGGGATGTACATGACCGCGAAGGCCTTGCCGTCTTTGTAGGACGCGGGGTCGTCCGGCGAATCCGTCGAAGTCCCGGTCGGCTGATCATCCGTCCCGGTCGGCTTGTCGTCCGTCCCCGTGGAGACCTCCCCCTGCGCCCACCGGTCCCGCAGTTCATCGATCTGGCTGTCCATCGCGCTGTCGGCCTTCACGCCGGTCCAAAACAGGACGTAGACGACGAAGAGCACGATCAGCGTGCCGACGGTGATGCACAGTTCGCTGAACGTCCTGACCAGCACGCGCACGGACACGGGTCCCCCAAGTGCGGCTACTCCACGGGCTTCGCGTAGTGGAGATCCACTGTGCCCGAGTAGCCGGGAAGAGTCACCGCTCCGTCGTCGTCCACTTTCCAGCCGAGCCCGTACGCGTTGACGTAGAGCATGTAGTTCTGGATCTCGGGAGAGGCCGTGAGGGCGGTCCTGAGCTTGTCGGGGTCGCCGACCGCGGTCACCTTGTACGGCGGGGAGTAGACGCGGCCCTGGAGGATCAGGGTGTTGCCGACGCAGCGCACGGCGCTGGTGGAGATCAGCCGCTGGTCCATGACCTTGATGCCCTTGGCGCCGCCCTTCCAGAGGGCGTTCACCACGGCCTGGAGGTCCTGCTGGTGGATGACCAGGTCGTTGGGCTGGGGCTCGGGGTAGCCGGGGAGCTTGGCGGTGGCGTTGGGCGGGGCGTCGGCGAGGGTGACCGTGACCGCCTTGCCGCTGAGCTTCTTGGTGCCGGCGTTCTCTTCGAGCGCCTCGAGCCGGGCTTCGTCCGCCTTGGTGCCGCCGCCGTCGCGCTGGGCGAGCGACTCGACGTCGTCGCGGAGACTGCCGTTGGACTCGTCGAGGGCGCCGTTCTTGTGGCTGCGCTCCTGAATGAGATCGGAGAGTTTCAGCAGCGAGGCGTCGGTACGAATGTTGGTGCCCTTGGCCGTGTTGAAACTGGTGAAGAAGATCAGCCCGGCGAGAGCGAAAACAGCACCCGTAAGCACCCGAACCGGACGCCATCGGGGGCGCCGAACGGGACCTTTGTGGGAGTCGGCAGAATTGCTCAACGTACCCTTATCTCCTTCGACGCCGCGGAAGCACTACGCTAACGGACGCCCGGGGGAGGCTTCAGCTCCCCGTGACGTCCCGCCCGGCGCCAGACAACAGTTACCTGCGCGGCCACGCAGCGCATCGACAGGAGAGACCCTCGTGCCGAAGTCACGTATCCGCAAGAAGGCAGACGACTACACACCGCCGCCCGCGAAGAAGGCGACGAACATCAAGCTGACGAACCGCAGCTGGGTGGCTCCGGTGATGCTGGCGATGTTCCTCATCGGCCTCGCCTGGATCGTCGTCTTCTACGTCACGGACGGGAAGCTGCCGATCGATCCGCTGGGCAACTGGAACATCGTGGTGGGCTTCGGCTTCATCGCCGCGGGGTTCGGCGTCTCCACCCAGTGGAAGTAGGCTTCCCCAGCTGAACACAAGCCTTGCCCTGAGTTATCCACAGCGCTATCCACATGGGGAAAAGGTCTGAAGATCTGTGGATAACCTTCGGCCGGTTGACGCCGGTGTGACTGGCCGACCGAAACTCTGTTCGCCGCTCGCCCCTTGTCCTTCCTGGGGAAACCCAGGTCAGCGACAGGGGGCACGGTTGTTCCCCACAGCATGCACAAGATCCGGCACACGCTGTGGACAACGTGGGTACGTCAGGTGAGCTCGGCAGTCCTCACGACGACCATGACCACCGTCGCGAGCAGCACCAGCGCACAGCTGCCGTACTGGATTAGGTTCCGCCGCTCGCGGGGCGCGTGCACCATCGCGTAGCCGACGACGAGACCGCCGACGAGCCCGCCCACGTGTGCCTGCCACGCGATGTTGGGCCAGAAGATGGTGATCACCATGTTGATGGCAAGCAGCGCGATGACCGGCCGCATGTCGTAGTTCAGCCGCTTCATCAGGATGGCGGTCGCACCGAACAGACCGAAGATGGCGCCGGACGCTCCGACCGAGGGCGCGAACGGCTCCGCGAGGAGATACGTCAGCGCGCTGCCCGCGAGACCCGACGCCGCGTAGAGCGCGAGGTAGCGGACGCGGCCGAGTGCGGCTTCCAGCGGGCCGCCGATCCACCACAGGCTGAGCATGTTGAACGCGATGTGCATGTAGCTGCTGTGCAGGAACATCGCCGTCACCAGGCGATACCACTGGCCCTCGGCGACACCCTCGACTGAGCCGAACTCCGGGACGTAGGCACGGCCCAGCAGGGAGAACCGGTCGGTGAAGCTGTCCCCCACCGCCAGCTGCACGAGGAACAGGGCGAGGTTCAGCCCGACCAGGATCTTGGTGACCAGGCGCGGGTCGGCGGCGATCGTGCCGCCCGCGACCGTGCGCGGCTGGTTGGCCGTCGGCGCGTGACCCGTGCCCGAACCGTCACGGACGCACTCGGGGCACTGGAAGCCGACCGAGGCACTGATCATGCACTCGGGGCAGATGGGGCGCTCGCAGCGCGTGCAGGTGATGCCGGTCTCCCGGTCCGGATGCCGGTAGCAGGAGGGCACACCCGACGCTCCCTGTGGCTCCTTCGGACTGCCTGGCGCCTGGTCCATGGGGTCCCCTCAATCTCCGTACGAAGGCACTGCGACGGCACGCGTGGCAACGCACCGCCCCGCCCTTCCTTACGGATGGGCGGGGCGGTTTGGTTCCCTCGCGGTACGCGCGGGTACGCGCAGGTCAGGCGTCGCGGGTCTCGATGACCACGGACTCGATGACCACGTCGTTGACCGGGCGGTCGGTGCGCGGGTTCGTCTGGGCGCCCGCGATGGCGTCCACGACCTTCTTGCCGGCGTCGTTGGCGACCTCACCGAAGATCGTGTGCTTGCGCGTCAGCCACGCCGTCGGCGCGACCGTCACGAAGAACTGCGAGCCGTTGGTGCCCGGGCCCGCGTTGGCCATCGCCAGCAGGTACGGCTTGTCGAAGGCGAGGTCCGGGTGGAACTCGTCCTCGAACTCGTAGCCCGGCCCACCCGTGCCGTTGCCCAGCGGGTCGCCGCCCTGGATCATGAAACCGCTGATCACCCGGTGGAAGACCGTGCCGTCGTACAGGCGCTCCGAGGTCTTCTTGCCGGTCGCGGGGTGGACCCACTCGCGCTCGCCCTGGGCGAGCTCAACAAAGTTCTTGACCGTCTTGGGCGCGTGATTCGGCAGAAGCCGGACCTCGATGTCGCCCTGGTTGGTCTTCAGGGTGGCGTAAAGCTGCTCAGCCACGATCTGCCTTCCGTTGTCTTCTGTGACCCCCCGATCCTCGCACGGACCGGATTGGGACGAGTAGCCACCGACTGGGCGCGCGCCGCATCGATCCGTGGCATTGTCGGCCGGGAGCTCTCCGCTGCAGAGATTTTGCCTGGTTCAGAGACTGAAACGCTCGGAAAATGGAACTCAGGATGCCGGGGTCAGCTTCCATGACCCGGATGCCCGCCCTCGCATGTCATCGGAGCGATCCGAAAGGCATGATCCCTGAAAGGGTGGAAAGGTGACATACCTATACGCCACCGAGGAGGAGGATCCCGTGACCCGCATCGACAGCGTGCGCGCCGCGACCGGCTCGGCCAAGGACAGCGTGCGTCACGCCGCGGACGCGGTGGCACCTTACGCCGACACGGCCAAGGACCGGGCCACTCACTACGCCCACGAAGCGCGCGTACGACTCGCACCCAAGGTGTCTTCTGCTGCCCAGCAGGCCGCCGAACAGGCCCGCGTGCAGTACAGCGCCCACGTCGCCCCCCGTGTCGAGCAGGCCCGCACCCACGTGCCGCCGAAGGTCGACCACGCCGCGCACGAAGCCGCCGCCCGCACCCGCAAGGCCGCCCGCCAGGCCGCCGACTACTCCAGGCCGCACATCGAGAACGCGGTCGCCGCCGCGCAGCCCGTCCGCGAGGAGGCCACTTCCCGTGGCACGGCCGCTCTCGCAGCGCTGCGCGGTCAGGTCTCGGCGAAGGAGGTCCAGCGCCTGGTCCGCAAGCACGAGCGCAGGGCCAAGAGGGGCCGCATCGCCAAGCGGCTCGCCGTCCTCGGCCTTCTCGCCGGCGGTGCCGTGGCCGCGTGGAAGTGGTGGGACAAGCAGGCCAACCCCGACTGGCTGGTCGAGCCGCCCGCGGCCACGGAGGTGCCGGACAGCACGCCGCTGACCTCGGTCGACGGCAGTGGCCAGGCCGCCCTCGACCCCGAGGTGCAGGCCAAGCAGGCGGAGGCCGAGGCCGATGCCGATGCGAAGGACCGGGACAAGCGGGGCTGACGCCGCGTACGACGTCGTGGGGCGGGGGCCGGGTGGTCTGCCCGCCCCGCGTTGTTTCACGTGAAACAACGCCTCCGGGCGTCGCGAGGTGACCCCTGACGGCCGTTCCGGGTGACCCCTCACGGCCGCCAGTGGGTCCGGGTGGTCCTTGGTTGGTGCACGGAGGAAGGGGAACTGCTCCTGGCATGGCTGCGAACCAAAGCTTGAACCACGACGAGGCGCCTGTCCTGGAAGCGCTGGAGCGCTACCACAAGGTCGACGAGCTCGCCTTCACCCCGCCCGGCCACAAGCAGGCGCGGGGCGCCGACCCCCGGGTCAGGAAGGTGCTCGGCGAGGCGGTGTTCCTCGGCGACGTACTCGCCACGGGCGGGCTCGACGACCGGCTGAGCCGCCATCAGATCCTGGAGCACGCGCAGCGGTTGATGGCCGACGCCGTCCACGCCGAGCACACGTTCTTCTCGACCTGCGGCAGCTCTCTGTCGGTCAAGGCGGCCATGCTGACGGTGACCGCGCCGCACCGCCGTCTGCTGGTCGGGCGTGACGCCCACAAGTCCGTGATCGCGGGTCTGATCCTCTCCGGCGTCGAGCCCGTGTGGGTGGAACCCGCCTGGGACCCCGAGCGCCACATCGCCCATCCGCCCTCGGCCGATGCGTTCGAGGAGGCCTTCGCCGCCCATCCCGATGCCGACGGCGCGCTGGTCACGAGCCCCACGCCCTACGGCTCCGCCGCCGACCTCGGCGCCATCGCCGACGTGTGCCACCGACGCGGCAAGCCTCTGATCGTCGACGAGGCCTGGGGCGCGCACCTGCCCTTCCACGACGCGCTGCCGACCTGGGCGATGGACGCGAGCGCCGACATCTGTGTGACCAGCGTCCACAAGATGGGCAGCGGCCTCGAACAGGGCTCGGTCTTCCACCTCCAGGGCGACCTGATCGACCCCGCGGTCCTCGCGTCCCGGGCAGACCTCCTCGGCACCACCAGCCCTTCCGTCCTGCTCTACGCCGGGCTGGACGGATGGCGCCGCCAGATGGTCCAGCACGGCGAGCGGCTCCTCGGTGACGCCCTGGACCTGGCCGCCCGCACCCGTGCGGCGATCGAGGACATCGACGGCCTGCACGTCGACGACGCCGACGACTACTGCGGCCCCGGCCGGGCGGCCGACCTCGACCCGCTGCCCGTCGTGATGGACCTCTCCGCGCTCGGCACCACCGGTTACGCCGCCGCCGACTGGCTGCGTGAACACCACCACATCGACATGCACCTCTTCGATCACCGACGGATCAGCGCCCAGCTCACCCACGCCGACGACGAGGCCACCACCACGCGCCTCCTCGACGCGCTGCGCGATCTGTCCAGGCACGCCGACGAACTGGGCGACGCCCCGAAGGTCGACGTCCCCAGCCCCGGCGACCTGCGGATGCCCCAGGCGGACCTGCCGCGCGACGCCTACTTCGCCCGCCCCGAGGACGTACCCGTGGAGGAGGCGGCAGGACGCATCGCCGCGGAGATGATCACCCCGTACCCGCCGGGCATCCCCGTCGTCCTGCCCGGCGAGCGGCTGACGGAGCCCGTCCTGACCTATCTGCGTTCGGGCGTACGAGCCGGCATGAACCTTCCGGACGCGGCCGACAGCTCGTTGAAGACGGTGCGCGTCGTACGAGAAGAGAGACGGTAAGGGCGTGGCCCGCGATGGGGAGGACGCGGACGAGGTGGACGACTCGGTCGGCGTGAACGACATGAGCGGCATGGACGACGTGGACAGCGTGGACAGCGTGGATGACGTGGCCAAGGGCATCGCGGCCTTCACGTCGCTCGCGGACTCGTCCGTGTACGTCGTCACCGCCGTGGCGGACGGACAGCGCGCGGGCTGTCTGGTCGGCTTCGCGAGCCAGTGCTCCCTGGAGCCCGTCCGGTTCGCCGTATGGCTCTCCAAGGCCAACCACACCTACCGGTTGGCTCTGGCGGCGACCACTCTCGCCGTGCACCAGCTGCCCCAGGACCGGCACGACCTGGCGGAGCGCTTCGGGTCGCTCTGCAGCGACCGGACCGACAAGTTCTCCGGACTGCACCTGGAGGAGGGGCCGGAGGGAGCCCTCGTTCTGGCCGACTCCCTCACCTGGTTCGTCGGCCGCATCCACGACCGTTGCGACGGGGGCGACCACGTCGCGTTCCTGCTCGACCCGATCGCCGCCCATGCCCCGGCCCCGGACTCGGCCGAAGCCGGCTCACCCCTGACGCTGCACGACGCGGGCGACATCACCGCGGGCCACCCCGCGTAACGCGACCGCGGCCACCGTTGCCCGTGGTGGGGCCCGCCGTTGTCCGTCGTTGTCTCTCGTTGTCCGTGGTGGGTTCCGTGCTGAGCACGGAGGCGTACGCCACCGGGCCCGGGTGAGGCTGGGGTCCACATCACGCCTTCGGCCCACAGGAGCACCCATGAGCGCCCCTCCGCGTCCCCGTGCCCAGCGTCGTCACGACACCGAGTACCGGCTCGCCCACGACATCGACGTGTGGGTGGCGAGCGCCTCCCCGGAAGGCACCCCGCACATGGTGCCGCTCTCCTTCGACTGGGACGGCGAAGCACTGTGGGTGGCGACCCGGGCCGACACCCCGACCGGCAGGAACCTGACCGCCACCGGGACCGCCCGGCTGGCTTTGGGGACCACTCGCGACGTGACCATGATCGAAGGGGACGTCCAGGTCCTCGGAATCGACGAGCCGCCACGAGAACAGACCGACCGCTTCACCGCGCGCACCGACTTCGACCCGCGCGGGCAGACCGCCCCGTACAACTGGTTCCGCATCGTCCCCCGCCACATCCAGGCCTGGCGGGAGTCGAACGAACTGCGAGGACGCGACCTCATGCAGAAGTCCGTCTGGCTCGACTGACCCACCGGGGCTCAGGGCCCGCCCTGCACGACAACAGGCACCGAGTACGGGAAATGCCCTCCGAAACCCTGCGTTTCCGCAGGTCGGAGGGCATTCTCACGGTGGAGCCTAGGGGAGTCGAACCCCTGACATCTGCCATGCAAAGACAGCGCTCTACCAACTGAGCTAAGGCCCCGCGACGGTACGCCGAACCGGAAGAATCACGTCCCGACGCGCATCGCAGACCAGAGTACCGGGTCACCCCCCGAATCCCGCAAAAGGATTGGGGGTCCCGGTCCACGACCACTCTCCGTAAGATGCTCGACGTGGTTCGCGGCAGCGAACCGCGGTCTTAGGGGAAGCGATGGGGAGACGCAATGGACGCCGCACAACAAGACACCACCGCGAGAGCACGAGAGCTCCAGCGGAATTGGTACGGGGAGCCGCTGGGGGCGCTCTTCCGTCGCCTCATCGATGATCTGGGCCTGAACCAGGCACGCCTCGCCGGAGTCCTCGGCCTGTCCGCGCCCATGCTGTCCCAGCTGATGAGCGGTCAGCGTGCCAAGATCGGCAATCCCGCGGTCGTCCAGCGCGTCCAGCTCCTCCAGGAGCTGGCGGGCCAGGTCGCGGACGGCAGCGTGAGCGCCGCCGAGGCCACCGACCGCATGGACGAGATCAAGAAGTCCCAGGGCGGCTCCGTCCTCACCAACACCGCACAGACGGCGACCAGTTCGGGCGCGCCCACGGTCAAGCGCGTGGTGCGCGAGATCCAGTCACTGCTGCGCTCCGTCGCGGCAGCCGGCGACATCATCGATGCCGCCGACTCCCTCGCCCCGACCCACCCGGAGCTGGCAGAGTTCCTCCGGGTGTACGGCGCCGGGCGCACCGCGGACGCGGTCGCCCACTATGAGGCGCACCAGAGCTGAGCCGTCGACCGGGCCGCTCACGGCCCGGAGGGGGAGCGGAGCGCGACCATGGGTGAGGTCTTCGCCGGCCGGTACGAACTGGTCGACCCGATCGGACACGGGGGAGTCGGGGCGGTCTGGCGCTCCTGGGACCACCGGCGCCGCCGTTACGTGGCCGCCAAGGTCCTTCGACAGAGCGACGCGCACGCGCTGTTGAGGTTCGTACGGGAGCAGGCTCTACGGATCGACCACCCCCATGTACTCGCGCCCGCCAGCTGGGCCGCCGACGACGACAAGGTCCTGTTCACCATGGACCTGGTCGCCGGCGGCTCACTGGCGCACGTGATCGGGGACTACGGCCCGCTCCCGCCCCATTTCGTCTGCACCCTCCTCGACCAGCTCCTCTCCGGCCTGGCGGCCGTCCACGCCGAAGGCGTCGTCCACCGTGACATCAAACCGGCCAACATCCTGCTGGAAGCCACCGGTGCGGGGCGCCCGCATCTGCGTCTGTCCGACTTCGGCATCTCGATGCGCAAGGGCGAGCCCCGGCTGACCGAGACCGACTATGTCGTCGGTACGCCCGGTTACTTCGCGCCCGAACAAATGCTGGGTGCCGAACCGGACTTCACCGCCGACCTCTTCGCCGTCGGCCTGGTCGCCCTGTACCTCCTGGAAGGCGCCAAGCCGGACTCCAAGGCCCTGATCGAGTACTTCGCCGAACACGGCACGCCAGGGGCCCCTCAGGGCATCCCCGAGCCCCTCTGGCAGGTCATCGCCACCCTTCTCCAACCGGATCCCCAGACGCGCTTCCGCACCGCCACGGGTGCGCGCAAGGCCCTCGCCTCGGCCGCGGAGATGCTGCCCGAGCCGGTCCCGGACGACGAGCTCATCGAAATCTTCGACCAACTCGCCCCGCTGCCCGCCGGATTCGGCCCCACCGGGCCCGATGACGTCACCGGCCCCGGCCCCGGCCCCGGCCGTCAGGCAACCAGCTCGGACCACTCCCTCGTCTCCGCCCCGCACGCGCATCCGCACCCACACCAGGGCCCACACTCGCGCCCGCGCTCCGCACCTCGACACGCGCGCCCCACCACCGGACCCGCGGTACCCGACGCGCCCGCTACGCCGCCCCCGCCTCCGCACCTGCCACCAGCAGCAACGGGCCCCACACCTGCCCCTGAGCCGCCCGCCCCCGGGCTGCCCGCCCCTGTGCCACCCGCATCTGGGATGCCCGCCTCTGCGCCACCCGCATCTGGGATGCCCGCCTCTGGACCGTCACACACAGAGGGTTTCCCACTGCCCCCGCCCGTACAGCCCGCGCCTCCACAACCGCCGCAGCCCCGCTACGCCCCGCAGCCCCCGCACACCCCGCCCGCGCAACCGCCTCTTCTTCAGCCTCCCCAGCCGTCCACTCCCCCCACTCCGATACCTCTGCGGGCACCCGAACCCGAACGTGATCCCGCGTACGACCCCGCACGAGCCGTGACGTCGTCGGCCCGCCGCAGCCAGGCCCTCACCCCCGCCGTCGCCGCAGCCTCTACTCATCCGTACACCGCTCAAGCCGCTCAGGTTCCGCCTCTGAACCATCCGATTCCACAGCCCCACGCGGCACCTCACGCGACGGCCCACGCCCCGGCCCTCCCCATACCTCGGCGGCGTCCCGGCCCGCCCGCGAAGGTGGCCGTCCCGATGCTGCTCGTGGCGCTGGCCTGCCTCGCGATAGGCGTCTGGGCGCTCACGCAGCTCTGAGACTCACGCGCTCTGACATCCGCGCGCTCTGAGATCCACTCTGAGATCCGGGCGCGCGTAGGCCCTGGCCGCTAGGACCGGCCCGCTCACCGCCCCTGCGCCGGTCAGAGCCGTGCGGCCGTCCCCGCTCTCCGTCGCGCGACCAGCGTCCACACCCCGAGAATCCCGAGCAGCACCACTCCGGTCCCGATCCCCCCGGCGGCGATCACCGCCATCAGCTCGTCGTCGCGCCCGTCGCCGCCTCCGCCGGTACCGTTCTCGGTCCCCGCTGTCTCTCCCCGCCGCACGGCCTCCGCGTCCCGCTCGGATACGCCGAAGTCACCCGCGGGACGAGGTGACCCCGCATAGGCAGGCCCCGGCCGCGGCGAACCGTCGACGTCGACCCGCAACGTCAGGTCAAGCGGCGCCTCGCCGAACTTCTCCGCGACGTCTGGGCTGAGGTGGACCGACACGTAGTACCAGCCGGCGAACCCCATCGCGGCCACCTCGTCCGTGAGGGCGAACCGGTTCTCGTACGCGACCGGCGGCAGCGGGTCCAGGGACGACGACTTCTGCTTGCCGTCGTACGCGGTGTCGGAGTCCTCGACCTGGGCGCGTACCGGGTTGTGCAGTGATGTGACCAACGCGGACGAGACGTAGCCCCTGTCCCGGCCGGACCCGACCCCCGTCGACCCGCTCCCGACTCCGCTCCCGTCCTCGCGCCCGCTCGAGCTCCCGAGCTCCGCGGCGACGGAGAGCTGCTGCCCCCAGTCGACCGGCACGCGGTAGAAGAGGGTCTCTCCGGGCTCCATATCGGCCCCCCAGACCCCTTTCTCCAGTCCTCGCGCATCGTTGAAACTCGTGCCGCCCTCCCGCGGCGTGCGCTCCCCCGTAGGCGGCACGGGGGACGCCGAATCCCACGCCCGGGGCGGCGTCGTCCCACCCTCCGCCCGCAGCACGGGCTCTGACGCCACGTGGAGTTCCAGCTCCCAGTCCTCCCGCGCGGTCGCCGACCGTACGGTGCCCGAGGACCTGGTCCGCTCGACGAGCACGTAATACGTACCGGCGCCCGTACAGCTCTTCTCGCCGGGACCGACCCTCCGGGCGGCCGTCGCCGTGATCGGACGCGGGCTCTCCGAAGAGCCGAACCGCGCCTCCTCCGCATCCAGGGGACTGCAGTTGTTGCCGTCGGAGTCCTGGACGGACACCTCGACCCCGTCGGCGTAGGAAACCATGGCGTCGGCCTTCGGGACGGCCGTCACCGACACGTACGCGTTCTCCGCCGCCTTCAGCTCCAGACGGTAAAAACGCTGTCCCACGCGCGGGAGGGAGCTTTTGTACGTCCTGCCGGGCATCAGCCGGTGTCCCTCGACGGTGCTCGTCGCGCCCTCAACTGTCTCGGCACCCTCGGCGAAGGCGTACGGGGTGTCGGAGGCGCCCGCGGCCCCGGCCGGTCCGGGAAGCAGCGCCATGCACAGCGCAGCGGCCACCGCAACGGCAGGAGCGGCGCGACCCGGACCCGACCCCAGGCCCAGGTTCGAACCCGGGCCTCTACCCCGGCCCGGGCCCCGGTCCCGCCCAGCCGCCCCCCGGCACCCGTTCAGCCGCCGCCCCATCACGCGTCACCCCTCGCCGAACCGAACCCAGCCGTCCCACCCGTCCCGACCGTCCTGCCCGTCCGACGCCGCGCGGACACCACCACAGGCAGGCCACCGACGCAACCGCGCCAACCCCGACATTCACAGAAGCAACCATTTCATTCGCATAAGCGAAATGGTGAAAGAAAGGCGCCTGTCGCCGGACAGCACAAAGCCCCGGCCGCAAGAGCGACCGGGGCTTGTGAAGTGACTGTGTCGGTACTCACGAACCCGTGGGCACGGAGTCAGTCGCCTCCGTCCACAGATCCTGCTCGGCGCGATCCGCCTGGATCTGGCGGTACACGAGGAGCCCGCCGATGGCGGCCAGTGCGACCAGGAGAAGCTTCTTCACCGCGCGACCTCGTCTTTCCTTGACGTAGGGGACTTCTGGCGCCCGACTATACACACCGAGCGATACCGATCGGTGACCTGGTTGGGCCTCAACTCCCGCCCTGCGGAGAGCAGTAGAAACGGACCCGTCAGCTCCGCCGGGAGACCCCATCCACTGTGACTTTCGCCGCTTTGCCCCCTTCTCGGCCCCCTTGGGGCCATCCGGGTGGTGTTCATCTGAACATCGACGCGCCACGAGCGTCGGTCCACCACTCTCGGCCCCGCATACACATCATGAGGAAAGTACGCAAATCGCCCAACCCGAAATGAGGGGCAATGACCGGCAGCAAGGCCATGAAGCTCTGGACCACGATCGTCACCGCGTTCCTCGCGCTCTTCGCCGCGATGGGGCTCACCACGACGGCCGGCGCGGCCACGGCGGTACAGGAGACCACGAACGCACGCAACGCCACGGTGTGCGCACCCACGCCGACGATGGCGCTCTGGTCGGCCGCGTACGAACGGTCCTTGCCCCCGACGATGAAACAGCGCATCCGCGCCGAGGCCCATGGCTCGTCCCCCAGCTGCCGGCACCTGCCCACGGTGGACACCGAGGCCGAGACTGACGCCACCGCGCAGGAACCAGGCCTCGCCCCGGAACCGTAGCCCCGGGCCCACCACCAGGGCCCGCGCCCTGGACCTGAACTCACGAAGACCCCCGGCCACCAGGCCGGGGGTCTTCACGCTTATCCAGGCCAGGCGCCAGGCGCCAGGCACTGGGCACTGGGCACTGGGCACTGGGCACCGAGAGCTGAGCGCTGGGCGCTGGACGCCAGAAGACTGGCACCAGACACCAGACACCTCCACAAACGCCAGAACCCCCAACCGTGACCGGTTGGGGGTTCTGTGCTGGTGGGGCTAACAGGATTTGAACCTGTGGCCTCATCCTTATCAGGGATGCGCTCTAACCAACTGAGCTATAGCCCCGCCGCGCTGCGGTGTGTCCCGCGCGCTGACCTCTGAAGATTAGCGCACCTCGGGGCCAGTCCCAAAATCGATACCCGCGCGCGGGGGAGCGAGGGCTATTCGTCCTCGGCGAGGGTCAGCTCGACGCCGCCCACGAAGCCCGCGGAGAGGTTGTAGATGAAGGCGCCCAGCGTCGCCAGAGCGGTCGCCAGGACGACATCGATGACCGCGATGATCGTCGTGAACATCAGGACGCGCGGCAGCGACAGGAAGGACTGCAGGTCGAAGCCGTTGGACTCGTTCGAGCCCGTCGCCTCGGAGATCGTGCCCCCGACCGTGGAGAAGACGCCCATCGCGTCCATGACCATCCACAGGACGGCCGCCGCGACGATCGTGCAGATGCCGAGCGCGATGGAGAGCAGGAAGCTGACCTTCATCACCGACCACGGGTCGGCCTTGGCCACCCGCAGGCGCGCCTTGCGCGTGCGCGGGGTCGTGCGCGCCCCTGTGCGCGGTCGGCGCACCGAGCCCGTCTGCGAGCCCTGCTGGTACGCCTGTGGCGGGTGGTAGGGCCCCGAGGGCTGCTGCTGGGGCTGACGCTCCCCGGGAAGCGCCCCGCCCGCGCCACCCCCCTGCTTGCCCTTGGTCTTGCTCTTGCCTTTGCCCTTGCCTGCCACGTACGCAGTGTCGTACTGGTCGGAGGTCTGACCAGAAGTCCCTGGCCCTCGGGTGTCCGTCACAGTCCCCCCCTGGGATCCATGAGACTCGTCGGAGTCGTGTGCGTCAGTGGCGGAGCCACGGGCACCATCCGTGCCGGTAGTGCCGGTTCGATTTGCCCCGGCGCCCGTGGCTCCGCTCACGATGACTCACTCCTCGCGCTACTCGGCCGAGGAGTCCACGCCCTCGTCCGTACCGGTGGCCGGCTCGGCGGCGTCCGATTCGTCGACGACGATGTCCCCGTCGACTTCCTCGGCCTCGCGCCCGGCCTCGGCGTTACGTGCGATGCCGACCACGGCATCGCGCTTGCCCAGGTTGATCAGTTGGACGCCCATGGTGTCACGGCCCGTCTCCCTGACCTCGTTGACTCGCGTACGAATCACACCGCCGGACAGCGTGATGGCGAGGATCTCGTCGGTCTCCTCGACCACCAGGGCACCGACGAGCTCGCCGCGGTCCTCCACGATCTTGGCGGCCTTGATGCCGAGGCCACCGCGACCCTGAACGCGGTACTCGTCGACGTTGGTTCGCTTTGCGTACCCACCGTCGGTGGCGGTGAACACGAACGTACCTGGACGAACGACATTCATCGAGAGCAGTTCGTCGCCGTCGCGGAAACTCATTCCCTTGACGCCCGAAGTGGCGCGGCCCATCGGGCGCAGCGCGTCGTCCGTTGCGGTGAACCTGATCGACTGGGCCTTCTTGCTGATGAGCAGCAGGTCGTCCTCGGAGGAGACCAGCTCGGCACCGATCAGCTCGTCGTCCGAACCGTCCTCCGTCTCGCGGAGGTTGATGGCGATGACACCGCCCGAGCGGGGCGAGTCGTAGTCCTTGAGCGGTGTCTTCTTTACGAGGCCGCCCTTGGTGGCGAGCACCAGGTAGGGCACCGCTTCGTAGTCACGGATCGCGAGGATCTCGGCGATCTGCTCGTCCGGCTGGAAGGCGAGCAGGTTCGCGACGTGCTGGCCGCGGGCCTCGCGGCCGGCGTCCGGGAGCTCGTACGCCTTCGCACGGTAGACGCGGCCCTTGTTCGTGAAGAACAGCAGCCAGTGGTGTGTCGTCGACACGAAGAAGTGGTCGACGATGTCGTCCTGCTTCAGCTTCGTGCCGCGCACGCCCTTGCCGCCGCGCTTCTGCGAGCGGTAGTCCTCCGTCTTGGTGCGCTTGATGTAGCCACCGCGCGTGATGGTGACGACGATGTCCTCTTCGGCGATCAGGTCCTCCATGGACATGTCGCCGTCGAAGGGCACCAGGGCGGAGCGACGGTCCTCGCCGAACTTGTCGACGATCGCCGCGAGCTCTTCGCTGATGATCTGGCGCTGCTTCTCGGGCGAGGCCAGGATCGCGTTGTACTCGTTGATCTTCGCCTGGAGCTCGTCGTGCTCCGCGACGATCTTCTGGCGCTCCAGGGCCGCGAGACGACGCAGCTGCATCTCGAGGATCGCGTTCGCCTGGATCTCGTCGATCGACAGGAGGCCCATCAGGCCCTCGCGGGCGATGTCGACGGTCTGGCTGCCGCGGATGAGCGCGATGACCTCGTCAATGGCGTCCAGGGCCTTCAGGAGGCCACGCAGGATGTGCGCACGCTCCTCGGCCTTGCGCAGCCGGAACTTCGTGCGCCGGACGATGACCTCGACCTGGTGCGTGACCCAGTGCCGGATGAACGCGTCCAGCGAGAGGGTGCGCGGCACGCCGTCGACCAGGGCCAGCATGTTGGCGCTGAAGTTCGACTGCAGGTCGGTGTGCTTGTAGAGGTTGTTCAGGACGACCTTGGCGACCGCGTCACGCTTCAGGACGATGACGAGGCGCTGGCCGGTGCGCGAGGAGGACTCGTCGCGGACGTCGGCGATGCCGCCGACCTTGCCGTCCTTGACCAGGTCGGCGATCTTCTGCGCGAGGTTGTCCGGGTTGGTCTGGTACGGCAGCTCGGTGACGACCAGGCACTGGCGGTTCTGGATCTCCTCGACCGCGACGACCGCGCGCATCGTGATGGAGCCGCGGCCCGTGCGGTACGCCTCCTCGATGCCCTTCCGGCCCACCACAAGGGCGCCGGTCGGGAAGTCGGGGCCCTTGATGCGCTCGATGAGGGCGTCGAGCAGCTCCTCGTGCGAGGCGTCGGGGTGCTCCAGGGCCCACTGCGCGCCCGCCGCGACCTCGCGGAGGTTGTGCGGCGGGATGTTGGTGGCCATGCCGACCGCGATGCCCGCCGAACCGTTGATCAGCAGGTTCGGGAAGCGCGCGGGCAGGACCGTCGGCTCCTGGTTGCGGCCGTCGTAGTTGTCCGTGAAGTCGACGGTGTCCTCGTCGATGTCACGGACCATCTCCATGGCCAGCGGCGCCATCTTGCACTCGGTGTACCGCATGGCGGCCGCCGGGTCGTTGCCCGGGGAGCCGAAGTTGCCGTTGGAGTCCACCAGCGGCATCCGCATCGACCACGGCTGGGCGAGGCGCACCAGGGCGTCGTAGATGGAGGAGTCGCCGTGCGGGTGGTACGTGCCCATGACGTCGCCGACGACGCGGGCGCACTTGTAGAAGCCCTTCTCGGGGCGGTAGCCGCCGTCGTACATCGCGTACAGGACGCGGCGGTGTACGGGCTTCAGACCGTCACGTACGTCGGGCAGCGCACGGGACACGATGACGGACATCGCGTAGTCGAGGTAGGAGCGCTGCATCTCCGTCTCGAGCCCGACGGGCTCGACACGCATGCCCACACCGGGAACGGCGGGTTCCTCTTCGGGCGTCACAGGGGTGTTCTCGTCGGCCATTGCTGGTCAAAGTCCTTTCGAGGTGCGGCTTGTACGGGCCGACTCAGATGTCGAGGAAGCGAACGTCCTTGGCATTGCGCTGAATGAACGAGCGCCGTGCCTCGACGTCCTCTCCCATCAGCACCGAGAAGAGGTCGTCGGCCTGCGCCGCGTCGTCCAGGGTGACCTGGCCGAGCACGCGGTGTTCCTGGTCCATCGTCGTGATGCGCAGTTCCTCGGCGTTCATCTCGCCGAGGCCCTTGAAGCGCTGGACCGAGTCGTCCTTGATGCGCTTGCCGGCCTGGCGGCCGAGCTCCACCAGGGCGTCGCGCTCGCGGTCGGAGTACGCGTACTGGAAGTCGTCCCGGCTCCACTTGATCTTGTAGAGCGGCGGGCGGGACAGGTAGATGTGCCCGGCCTCGACCAGCGGTCGCATGAAGCGGAACAGGAAGGTCAGGAGCAGCGTGTTGATGTGCTGACCGTCGACGTCGGCGTCCGCCATCAAGATGATCTTGTGATAGCGGAGCTTCTCGATGTCGAAGTCCTCGTGCACACCGGTGCCGAAGGCGGAGATCAGCGCCTGGACTTCCTGGTTGTGCAGGATCTTGTCGACGCGCGCCTTCTCGACGTTCAGGATCTTGCCTCGGATGGGCAGGATCGCCTGGTACATCGGGTTGCGGCCGGACTTCGCCGAGCCGCCGGCGGAGTCACCCTCGACGATGAAGATCTCGCACTGCGTCGGGTCGTTCGACTGGCAGTCCGAGAGCTTGCCCGGCAGGGACGCCGTCTCCAGGAGGCCCTTGCGGCGGGTCAGGTCGCGCGCCTTGCGGGCGGCGACACGCGCCGTGGCGGCCTGGATGCCCTTGCGGATGATGTCCGCGGCCTCGTTGGGGTTCCGGTCGAACCAGTCCGTGAGGTGCTCGTGCACGACCTTCTGGACGAAGGTCTTCGCCTCCGTGTTGCCCAGCTTGGTCTTGGTCTGGCCCTCGAACTGCGGCTCGCCCAGCTTCACCGAGATGATCGCGGTCAGACCCTCGCGGACGTCCTCACCCGTGAGGTTGTCGTCCTTCTCCCGGAGCAGCTTCTTCTCGCGCGCGTAGCGATTGACCAGGCCCGTCAGAGCGGCCCTGAAGCCCTCCTCGTGCGTACCGCCCTCGTGCGTGTGGATCGTGTTCGCGAAGGAGTACACACCTTCGGTGTACTGCGAGTTCCACTGCATGGCGATCTCGGCCGAGAGGAGGCGTTCCTTGTCCTCGGCCTCGACGTCGATGACGGTCGGGTGGATGACCTCGCCCTTGCGGGAGTTGAGGTACTTCACGAAGTCGACGATGCCGCCTTCGTAGTGGTACGTGACCGTGCGGGCCTCGGCGGCCTCGTCATCGGTCGCCTCGGCCGAGTCCGCACCCGCCGTGGCCTTCGCCGACTCGCGCTCATCAGTGAGTTTGATCGTCAAACCCTTGTTGAGGAACGCCATCTCCTGGAAACGCCGCGCCAGCGTCTCGAAGGAGTACTCCGTCGTCTCGAAGACGTCCGGGTCGGCCCAGAAGGTGACCGTGGTGCCCGAGTCCTCGACGGCCCCGTGCTTGGCGAGCGGGGCCGTCGGAACGCCCAGCTTGTAGTCCTGGGTCCAGCGGTAGCCGTCGCGCTTGATCTCGACCGCGAGCTTGGTCGACAGGGCGTTCACGACGGACACGCCGACGCCGTGCAGACCACCGGAGACGGCGTATCCGCCGCCGCCGAACTTGCCGCCCGCGTGGAGAACGGTCAGCACGACCTCGACGGCCGGCTTCTTCTCCACCGGGTGCATGTCGACCGGGATGCCACGGCCGTTGTCGACCACGCGCACGCCGCCGTCGGCGAGGATCGTGACGTCGATCGTGTCCGCGTGCCCCGCGAGGGCCTCGTCCACAGAGTTGTCGACGACTTCCTGCACCAGGTGGTGCAGGCCACGTTCACCGGTGGAGCCGATGTACATGCCGGGTCGCTTGCGGACCGCGTCCAGACCCTCGAGGACGGTGATCGCGCTGGCGTCGTACGAGGGCGGGGCCTCGCCGTTCTCGCCTGCGGCGGTGGACGGGATGTTCTCGTTGGGGTTGCCGGAATCGGCCACGAAGCGCCCTTTCTGGCACAGCACAAGCCAAGCTCCCGGCGGTGGCCGGAGCGGCTGCGTCGTTCAGCGATAGTCAGCGTTGCTCGGTGCGTCCCACAAGTGGGGCGGGATTAGCTTCCAGTCTACCGGTAGCGCTGACAGTGATGGGGGTTTGCCGGTACCTGAGTCCTCACGTGCCGCCCTGAACCGGCCTCGGCCGACTCCCCATATGGGGCCCAGGGCTCCAGAACGCTCACAGCGGCACTCAGCGCTTCGGGACGTCAACCCCCAGCTACCGTCGCCGACCGCCTCAGCCGTAGGTGTCTCCGGGGCCCGTGCTACCGGGTGCGCGCAAGGGGCCGAAGCGGTGCGCGGGACCGCCGGGACCGAGGACCTTGATGAGGCGCACGGTGCCGTGGCCCAGGTCCTCGTTGAGGCGTGCGACCAGCTGTGGGGCCATGAGGCGCAGCTGGGTGGCCCATGCCGTCGAGTCGCACTGCACGGTCAGGACGCGCTCGTCCTCGTCGTACCGCTGGGGGACGCAGTGGTTCGCCAGGTCGTCGCCGACGATCTGCGGCCAGCGCCCCATCACACCGCCCACCGCGGCGGGCGTCTCCCAGCCGCGCTCGGTGATCAGACGGTTGATCGCGGATCCGAGCGGCAGCGGGTCGCGTCCGTCGGAGCGCGCGCCGGACCTCAGTCCGCCGCGCCGTGCCTGTTTCTTCTGCTGCGCGGCATCGCCACGCGCGCGTGCCTGTTCCTTCGCGGCCCGCAGGGCGACCCTGGCGAGGTCGACGCCCGAGGGCTCGGGGGTCTTCGGAGCAGGCGTTTCCGGGGTGCCCGGGGTGCCCGCAGAATCGGCCCCGGAGGCGCCCTCGAAAGGCTCCTGGGGACTCATACGCGGTCCACCTCGCCGTCCGTGACCTTGAACCGCGTGCCGGTGAGCACACCCGGCACGTCGTCGTCCACGGCGGCGGTGACGAGCACCTGCTCGCCGGGGGCCACCAGCTCCGCGAGCCGCTCCCTGCGGCGTGCGTCCAGCTCCGCGAAGACATCGTCGAGGACGAGTACCGGCTCGTTGCCCTCGGCCCTGAGCAGGTCGTACGAGGCGAGGCGCAGCGCCAGGGCGTACGACCAGGACTCGCCGTGGCTCGCGTACCCCTTCGCGGGGAGCTGGCCCAGCTTGAGCAGCAGGTCGTCGCGGTGCGGGCCGACCAGGGTGACGCCGCGCTCGATCTCCTGCTTGCGGGCCTCTTCGAGGGCGGCGGTCAGCTGCTCGTAGAGCGCCTCGCGCGTGTGGCCGTCGCCGGGCGCCGACGGCTTGTACTCCAGGGAGACCGGGCCTCCGCCTGGTGCCAGCTGTTCGTACGCCTTGTCGGCGAGCGGCTGCAGTGCGGAGATCAGGTCGAGCCGCTGGGCGAGCAGCTCGGCTCCCACGCGGGCGAGGTGCTGGTCCCACACGTCGAGTGTGGACAGGTCCATGGAGCGGCCGCCGTGGCGTCGGGCGAGGGCGGCCGACTTCAGGAGGGTGTTGCGCTGCTTCAGGACCCGGTCGTAGTCGGAGCGGACCCCCGCCATGCGGGGGGAGCGCGCGGTGATCAGCTCGTCGAGGAAACGGCGCCGCTCACCGGGGTCGCCCTTGATCAGCACCAAGTCCTCGGGCGCGAACAGCACCGTCCGCACGATGCCCAGCACGTCACGGGGCCTGACCTGCGAGGACCTGTTGATACGGGCGCGGTTGGCCTTGCCGGGATTGAGCTCGAGCTCGACCAGCTGCTGGCGCTCGCCCTGCCGGACCTGGGCCCTGATGACGGCGCGCTCGGCGCCCATCCGCACCAGCGGGGCGTCCGAGGAGACCCGGTGACTGCCGAGCGTGGCGAGGTAGCCGACGGCCTCGACGAGGTTGGTCTTGCCCTGCCCGTTCGGGCCCACGAACGCGGTGACGCCCGGATCGAGAGGGACCTCGACCCGGGCGTACGAGCGGAAGTCGGCCAGCGACAGATGCGTGACGTGCATGGTGTGCGCCGACCTCCCCCGGCCTACTTCTCTTACTGAAGCCTGTGCACAACCGCCGAGGTTGCGCACAGGCTGTGGATCAGTGCTCGCTCTTGGACTCCACCGCGTGGCCACCGAACTGGTTGCGCAGCGCGGCGATCATCTTCATCTGCGGGGAGTCGTCCTGACGCGAGGCGAACCGCGCGAAGAGCGAGGCCGTGATCGCGGGCAGCGGCACGGCGTTGTCGATGGCGGCCTCGACCGTCCACCGACCCTCTCCGGAGTCCTGCGCGAAGCCGCGCAGCTTCTCCAGGTGCTCGTCGTCGTCCAGCGCGTTGACCGCGAGGTCGAGCAGCCAGGAACGGATGACCGTGCCCTCCTGCCAGGAGCGGAAGACCTCACGGACGTCCGTGACCGAGTCGACCTTCTCCAGGAGCTCCCAGCCCTCGGCGTAGGCCTGCATCATCGCGTACTCGATGCCGTTGTGGACCATCTTCGCGAAGTGGCCGGCGCCGACCTTGCCCGCGTGGACGGAACCGAAGTCGCCCTCCGGCTTCAGGGCGTCGAAGATGGGCTGCACCTTGGCGACGTCGTCCTTGTCGCCGCCGTACATCAGCGCGTAGCCGTTCTGGAGGCCCCAGACGCCGCCGGAGACGCCGCAGTCGACGAAGCCGATGCCCTTGGCCTTCAGCTCCTCGGCGTGCTTCTCGTCGTCCGTCCAGCGGGAGTTGCCGCCGTCCACGACGATGTCGCCGGGCTGCAGCAGCTCACCCAGCTCATCGACGGTGGCCTGGGTCGCGGCCCCCGCCGGGACCATCACCCACACCACGCGCGGGCCCTTGAGCTTGCCCACAAGCGCTTCGAGGCTGGGGACGTCCGCGAGATCCGGGTTGCGGTCGTATCCGATGACGGTGTGACCTGCGCGGCGGATGCGCTCGCGCATGTTGCCGCCCATCTTGCCGAGGCCGACGAGACCGAGCTCCATCAGAGGTTCCTTCACTAGCGAGGTGGCGTTACGGCACTTTCGTACCTGCGTCCGAGCCTACGCCCGGACGCACGCACACACCTGTGGGCTCAGCCGCTCAGACGTACGGGCATGATCAGGTACTTGTACGCCTCGTCCGCCTCGGCGTCGACGGCCGGCTTGCCGCTCAGAAGAGCGGGCTTCGTCGACGTGGTGAACGACAGCTGGGCGACCGGCGAGTCGATCGCGCTGAGGCCGTCGAGCAGGAACGTCGGGTTGAAGGCGATCGAGATGTCGTCGCCGTCCAGCTGGGCGTCGACCCTTTCCACAGCCTGTGCGTCGTCGCTGGAGCCCGCCTCCAGGATCAGCACGCCCTGCTCGAAGCTCAGCCGCACCGGCGTGTTCCGCTCGGCGACCAGGGCCACACGCTTGACGGCCTCCACGAAGGGGGCGGTCTCGATCACGGCCACCGAGTTGAACTCGGTCGGGAACAGCGTGCGGTACTTCGGCAGGTCGCCCTCGAGGAGACGCGTGGTCGTACGCCGGCCGGCGCCCTCGAAGCCGATCAGGCCCTCACCGGCACCCGAGCCGGACAGGGCCAGGGTGACCGTGTCGCCGCTCGTGAGCGCCTTGGCGGTGTCCAGGAGCGTCTTGGCGGGCACCAGGGCCACAGCGGACGCCTCGGGGTTCTCCGGCTTCCACAGGAACTCGCGGACCGCGAAGCGGTAGCGGTCGGTGGAGGCCAGGGTGACCGTGTCGCCCTCGATCTCGATGCGGACACCGGTCAGCACGGGCAGCGTGTCGTCGCGTCCCGCGGCGATGGCCACCTGAGAAGCGGCAGAGGCGAAGACCTCACCCGGGACGGTGCCCGTGGCGGTCGGCATCTGCGGCAGTGCGGGGTACTCCTCCACAGGGAGGGTGTGGAGTGTGAAGCGCGAGGAGCCACAGACCACCGTCGCCCGTACACCGTCTGTGGAGATCTCCACCGGGCGGTTGGGCAGGGCGCGGCAGATGTCCGCGAGCAGCCGGCCCGAGACGAGGACCGTGCCCTCCTCGTCGATCTCCGCGTCCACCGAGACGCGCGCCGAGACCTCGTAGTCGAAGCTCGACAGGCTCAGTGCGCCTTCCTCGGCCTTCAGCAGCAGGCCCGCGAGGACGGGCGCGGGCGGCCGGGCCGGGAGGCTGCGCGCCGCCCAGGCCACTGCCTCCGCGAGTACGTCGCGTTCAACCCGGATCTTCACCTAAGCCGCCTCCTGCTGTTGCTGGCTGCTCTCGCCCGCTGGGCCTGTGGCCCTCGTCGTCTGACTCGGTGTCTCTCAGCCATGCCGTGGGAAGGACACCGGGGTCCAGTCTGACGCACCGCACTGACAGTCGGTGCCTGTCGGGGTCAAGTCGTGCCGAGAGGTGTCGGAGCTCCGGAGCGAGAGTTGTGCACAGCCCCAGCTTCGAAACCATTTCCCCGGTCTCTCTAGTTGGGAGTAGTAGTAGGGGCTGTGGAAACCGTGGATAACAGCAAAAGCGCTGGTCAGGCCCGGTTTTTTATCCACTGACCCTGTGGGCGGAACCCGTGGACAACCCGGCGTTTCTGTGGACGGGCGAAAGTTCTGCACACCCGGTGCACAGGCAGGGGGTACTTCTCCCCAGCGCTGTCCCCAGCTTTACCCAGCTTCCCCACAGGCCAACCGACCACCTTGGTGTGACGCCTTTCACTCGACACGGTGAGAGCGCGCGTTGCGTTGCCGAACAGTGGACAGCCGTGTGGAGAAGCTGGGCAAAGCTGGGGACAACACGCTCCGTCCTGTGGGTCGCCGGTGGACAACTTCATGCACAGCCTGTGGACGAAATTTTTCTCCACAGTCTGTGGACAGTCTTCGTCCACGAATCCACAACCGCCTGACCTGGCCTGATGATCTCTCAGCAGGGTCCCCTGTGGACAGAGTCTGGACAACTTCCCGGTCCCCAGGGTGTGGAGGGGAAAAAGTCGCCCAATCTGTGGAGAACGGCCGCCTGAGCTGGGGAAATCGAACAGCGATGACCGGCGCCACGTGCCTGCGACGGCCCGCACGCACGCGTGCTGATGCTGAAAGGGCGCCAAAAAGGCGCCCCAGGAGGAGTCCTGGAGCGCCCTCAGCGACGTTCTACGGAGCCAGTCAGCCGTTCTTGATGCGGTTGGTGAGCTCGGTTACCTGGTTGTAGATGGAGCGCCGCTCAGCCATCAACGCGCGGATCTTGCGGTCCGCGTGCATCACGGTCGTGTGGTCGCGGCCGCCGAACTGCGCGCCGATCTTCGGCAGGGAGAGGTCGGTCAGCTCCCTGCACAGGTACATGGCGATCTGCCGGGCCGTCACCAGGACGCGGCTGCGCGAGGATCCGCACAGGTCGTCCACCGTGAGACCGAAGTAGTCGGCCGTGGCCGCCATGATGGCCGGCGCGGTGATCTCCGGAGACGCGTCCTCCCCGCCCGGGATCAGATCCTTGAGGACGATCTCGGTGAGCCCCAGATCCACGGGCTGTCGATTGAGCGACGCGAAAGCGGTCACCCGGATCAGCGCGCCCTCCAGCTCACGGATGTTCCGTGAGATGCGCGACGCGATGAACTCGAGCACCTCCGGAGGGGCGTTCAGCTGCTCCTGCACCGCCTTCTTACGCAGGATGGCGATACGGGTCTCCAGCTCCGGCGGCTGGACGTCGGTGATCAGTCCCCACTCGAAGCGGTTGCGCAGCCGGTCCTCCAGCGTGACCAGCTGCTTGGGCGGCCGGTCACTGGAGAGCACGATCTGCTTGTTCGCGTTGTGGAGCGTATTGAAGGTGTGGAAGAACTCCTCCTGCGTCGACTCCTTGTCCGCGAGGAACTGGATGTCGTCGACGAGCAGGATGTCCATCTCGCGGTAGCGCTTGCGGAAGCTGTCGCCCTTGCCGTCGCGGATGGAGTTGATGAACTCGTTGGTGAATTCCTCCGAGCTCACGTACCGCACGCGCGTGCCGGGATAGAGGCTGCGGGCGTAGTGCCCGATCGCGTGCAGGAGGTGCGTCTTGCCGAGCCCCGACTCTCCGTAGATGAAGAGGGGGTTGTACGCCTTCGCCGGCGCCTCGGCGACGGCGACCGCGGCCGCGTGGGCGAAACGGTTCGACGCCCCGATGACGAAGGTGTCGAAGAGGTACTTCGGGTTGAGGCGGGCGGTGGGCTCGCCCGGGCCCGTGGCGGGCGCCGGCTGCGCGGCCAGCGGGCCGGGGGCGCCACTGGACGAGGTGGGGCCGACCGGTCCGCCCCTGTGCACGCCGTGGCCGCCGTGCCCGCCGCCCCGGGGCCCGCCGTGCTGCTCGGACATGTCATGACGCTCACGCCGGTCCTGCGGCTCGGAACGCCGCTGCTCGTACGGCGAGCGCTCCTGCGGCGGCTGCGAGCGGTAGTCGTGCTGCGGCTGCTGCACCGGCGTCGCGTACGGGTCGCGCTCGGGGAAGCCGAGCCGCTGCTGCTGCCAGCCGTAGTCGTCCTGCGGCTGCGGCCAGGCGCCGGGGGCCGGACGCTGGTAGTCCGGGTAGGCCGGGCGTGCGGTCGGCATCTGGTCGGGCCGCGAGCCGCCCTGGTGCTCATCCGATGAGCGCCGTCCGTAGCTCTCGTACGTGTCGCGTCCCTGCCCCGAGGGCGGCAGCTCCTGCTCTTCGTAATGGTGCTGGTGGGACGGCTGCTGCGGTGCCTGCTGATGCTGGACGGGAGGGGCCGGAGGCCCCGGTTCGCCCACGGAGTCGTCGACCGTGATGGCGATGCGGATCGGACGCCCGCATTCCCGGCTCAGGGTCTCGCTGACCACCGGTGCGAGACGGCCCTCCAGTACGCCCTTGGCGAATTCGTTCGGCACGGCGAGCAGTGCGGTGTCCGCGACGAGTGCCAGGGGCTGACAGCTCCGGAGCCACCGCTCGTCCTTCGCCTCGACGCCCTGTCCGCGGCCTTCCCCCAGCAGATGTTCCAGAACGCGTGGCCACACTGCGGCAAGATCGGCAGGTACGTCAGCCACAGGGCACGCTCTCTCACGGGGTCCCACGAACGTGTGGTTCTTGGGACGGAAACAGGGATGGGGAGAAGGAAGGGAACGAATCGGAGTTCCGTCACGGTAGTCAGGGCGACGGGTGCGGTTCAAGTTGTTGTCCACAGGCTGTGCACAGTGTCTCTCCCTCGCAGCCGGTTTGACCGGATGGCGTAGCCCCGCGTACCGTAAACAGGTCGAGTTGTCGATGGCTGCTGCCGCCTGCCTCCGATGGGCAAAGATCACGATCTGTGATTGTGAAGCGGTGCACTCGGTGCGTATTCGCGAGCTTCTCGTGGGCGCACGGTGACAGCCAGGCGATGTCCCGCCACCAACGAATCATTTCTGGAGCCCCCGAGTGAGCAAGCGCACCTTCCAGCCGAACAACCGCCGTCGCGCCAAGACCCACGGCTTCCGCCTGCGGATGCGCACCCGTGCCGGCCGCGCGATTCTCGCGAACCGTCGTGGCAAGGGTCGCGCCAGCCTGTCCGCCTGATTTCAGTCAGGTCATGACGTCGTGCTGCCTACCGAGCATCGGCTGAGGCGGCGCGAAGACTTCGCGACCGCGGTACGCCGAGGACGCCGGGCCGGACGCCCGCTTCTCGTCGTCCATCTACGTAGCGGCGCAACGGACCCGCACGTGTCGGGGGAGAGCTCTCCCCCGACACGTGCGGGTTTCGTCGTCAGCAAGGCCGTGGGTGGAGCCGTCACACGCAACACCGTGAAGCGCAGACTCCGTCACCTCATGCGCGACCGGCTGGCCATGGTGCCCCCCGGTAGCCTGGTGGTAGTACGAGCGCTGCCCGGAGCGGGCGACGCCGACCATGCACAGCTGGCCCGAGACCTGGATGCCGCCCTGCAGCGGCTGCTGGGAGGGGGCGCGCGATGAAGTACCCGCTGCTGGCTCTGATCAAGCTGTACCAGTGGACGATCAGTCCGCTCCTGGGCCCGGTGTGCAAGTACTACCCGTCGTGTTCCCGCTACGGCTACCTGGCCATCGACCGGCACGGTGCGATCAAGGGAACGGCGCTCACGGCCTGGCGCATCCTGCGGTGCAATCCGTGGTCGCTCGGTGGTGTCGACCATGTTCCGCCGCGCAAGCGTCCGCGGTGGCACGAGATGCTGCGCGCCTCCTGGCGCGAACGCAAGGGCGGGACCTCCGCCGCAAGCGAGCCGAGCGGGGATCTGCCCCCGGGCACGGCCGCTGAGACCGAGACCCCGTCCCATGCTCAAGGAGCCTGATTAGTGGACACGATTGCCAGTCTCTTCAGCTTTATCACGACACCAGTTTCGTGGGTCATCGTCCAGTTCCACGCGGTGTACGGGAAGATCTTCGGTCCCGACACGGGCTGGGCCTGGGGCCTGTCCATCGTGTCCCTGGTGATCCTGATCCGGATCTGCCTGATCCCGCTCTTCGTGAAGCAGATCAAGGCCACTCGGGCGATGCAGACGCTGCAGCCCGAGATGAAGAAGATCCAGGAGCGCTACAAGAGCGACAAGCAGCGCCAGTCCGAAGAGATGATGAAGCTGTACAAGGAGTCGGGTACCAACCCGCTCTCCTCGTGCCTTCCCATCCTGGCGCAGTCGCCGTTCTTCTTCGCCCTGTACCACGTGCTCAACGGCATCGCGACGGGCAAGGAGATCGGCGTCATCGACGGCCCGCTCCTCGAGAGCGCGCGGAAGGCGCACATCGTCGGTGCCCCGCTGGCCGCGAAGTTCACGGACAGCGCTGACAAGGTCGCCTCCCTCGGCGCCACGCTGACGGACGTACGGGTCGTCACCGCGGTGATGATCGTCCTGATGTCGGCGTCGCAGTTCTTCACGCAGCGCCAGCTGATGACGAAGAACGTCGACACCACGGTCAAGACGCCCTTCATGCAGCAGCAGAAGATGCTGATGTACGTCTTCCCGATCATGTTCGCCGTCTTCGGCATCAACTTCCCCGTCGGTGTTCTCGTCTACTGGCTGACCACCAACGTGTGGACCATGGGCCAGCAGATGTTCGTGATCCGCCGGAACCCCACTCCGGGCTCCAAGGCCCAGGCCGCGTTCCTGGAGCGCCTGCAGAAGCAGATCACCCACCACAAGAAGGTGCGCGGGCGTGGCAACACGAACGTCATCAAGGCGATCGTCGCCAAGGGCCGGGACCGCAACGAGTTCGAGCGCAAGTTCATCAACGGGCTGACCAAGGCGGGCCTCGCGGCCCAGGCCGACGGCACCGTGGTGGAGAGCGAGTCCTCCGTCCTCACCGAGGCCGAGGACGGCACCCCCGCGAGCGGCGGTCCGAAGCGCCAGCAGCCCAAGCGTCAGAGCAAGGCCAAGCGTCAGTCCGGCGCCGTCCAGGGCGCGGTCGGAGCCGGTGAGACCGGCGCCACCAGGGCGGACGAACCCTCCGATGCGAAGCCCTCGCTGGAGAAGACCGCGGCCGACCCCGAGGACGACTCCCCCAAGACCAAGCAGGCCGGTGGCAACAAGCAGGGCAACCCGCCCGGCTCCGGTCAGCGCAGCCGAGCAAAGTCGGGACAGCGCAAGGGCCAGCAGCGGCCCAAGCACCCGTCCTCCAAGAAGTAGAAGGAGCCCATCCAGTGACGGAAGGCACCACCACCTCCGCCGCAGCTGAGGCCGGCGACACCCTGACCCGCCTTGAGCAGGAGGGGGAGATCGCGGCGGACTACCTAGAGGGTCTGCTGGACATCGCCGACCTCGACGGCGACATCGACATGGACGTCGAGGCCGACCGGGCCGCTGTCTCGATCATCAGCGACAGCAGCAGCCGCGACCTGCAGAAGCTGGTCGGCCATGACGGTGAGGTCCTGGAGGCGCTTCAGGAGCTCACGCGCCTGGCCGTGCACCGTGAGACCGGTGACCGCAGCCGCCTGATGCTGGACATCGCGGGCTACCGCGCCAAGAAGCGCGAGGAGCTCTCGGAGCTGGGCGCCAAGGCCGCGGCCGAGGTGAAGAGCAGCGGTGAACCCGCCAAGCTCAAGCCGATGACGCCATTCGAGCGCAAGGTCGTGCACGACGCGGTCAAGGCCGCCGGTCTGCGCAGCGAGTCCGAGGGCGAGGAGCCGCAGCGCTTCGTCGTCGTACTCCCCGCCTGATAGGCACAGCGTTAACCGGCCCCGTCTGTTCGCAGGCGGGGCCGATCTTTGTCAGCCTGATAGACAGCCACCCCAGTGCGGTACGGAAGGACGGTCCCCGTGACGGAGGCAGCGGAGCTCCCCCCGGCGCCGGAAGAGGCCCGGACGGTATTCGGCGAGCGCTTCTCGGACGCGGTCCGGTACGCGGAACTGCTGGCCGACGCGGGAGTGCAGCGAGGCTTGATCGGCCCTCGCGAAGTACCGCGGCTGTGGGAGCGGCATCTGCTGAACTGCGCCGTGCTGTCCGAGGTCGTTCCCGAGGGCGTCACGGTCTGCGACGTCGGCTCCGGTGCGGGGCTGCCGGGTATCCCGCTGGCGCTGGTCCGGCCCGACCTGAAGATCACGCTCCTGGAGCCGCTGCTGCGGCGCACGAACTTCCTCACCGAGGTGGTGGAGCTGCTCGGGCTCGACCACGTGACGGTCGTGCGGGGACGGGCCGAGGAAGTCCTCGGCAAGCTGCCGCCCGTCCACGTGGTGACGGCTCGCGCCGTCGCACCGCTGGACCGCCTGGCAGCCTGGGGCGTCCCCCTGCTGCGTCCGTACGGGGAGATGCTGCTCCTCAAGGGCGATACCGCGGAGGAAGAGGTGAAGGCGGCGGGCGCTGCTCTGAGCAAGCTCGGTGCGGTGGACACGTCCGTGTTGCATGTCGGCGAGGGCGTGGTGGACCCGCTCTCCACGGTCGTGCGGGTCGAGGTCGGGGAGAGCCCCGGCGGTGTGCGCTTCGCGGCGAAGCGCGCCAAGGCCGCTCGTACCGGTCGTGCACGCCGCCGCCGCTGATCCGTCCTGACGGCGAGCCGTACTCCACAAAAGCTGCCAAACGTACCCATACCGGGGTGTCGCACCAGCGGCACCCCGGCCGCCGTGCATCGTGTTTCACGTGAAACGTCGCTCACTGCTGCATGGCATCATCAGCCGCGGCCGCGCTGCGGAACCCCGCGACCGTCGACCACTCGGTTCCCTCGATAAGGGCACGGAGTTGTCCACAGAGGTGGATTCGTCCACAGAAGACCGGGCCTCGCTGGTTCATGACCCTCAAAGCATGGGAGGCTCTGTTCATTGCGAGCCTGATGTCGAGGAGAGTGAATCCTTGCGGTCCGACGCCAACATCGCGGGACCGATGACCGATCCGGTCCCCGGTCCCCGTACCGAATCGGCGGGGGAGGATGTTTCACGTGAAACTCCGACCCCGATGGACGACACACCCATCGGTCGTGCTGCCCAACTGGCGGTGGAAGCGCTCGGCCGCGCCGGCGAAGGTCTGCCGCGCCCCGAGCAGACCCGCGTCATGGTGGTCGCCAATCAGAAGGGTGGAGTGGGCAAGACGACGACGACCGTCAATCTCGCCGCTTCACTTGCTCTGCACGGCGCACGCGTCCTGGTGATCGACCTCGACCCTCAGGGCAACGCCTCCACGGCCCTCGGTATCGACCACCACGCCGAAGTCCCGTCCATCTATGACGTACTGGTCGAGAGCAAGCCGCTCTCCGACGTCGTCCAGCCGGTTGTCGACGTCGAGGGGCTGTTCTGCGCCCCGGCCACCATCGATCTCGCCGGTGCGGAGATCGAGCTCGTGTCACTCGTGGCACGCGAGAGCCGACTGCAGCGAGCCATCCAGGCGTACGAGCAGCCGCTGGACTACATCCTCATCGACTGCCCGCCGTCACTGGGCCTCCTGACGGTCAACGCGTTGGTGGCCGGCGCGGAGGTGCTGATCCCCATTCAGTGCGAGTACTACGCACTGGAAGGACTCGGGCAGCTCCTGCGCAACGTCGATCTGGTGCGGGGACACCTCAATCCGAACCTGCATGTGTCGACGATCCTGCTCACCATGTACGACGGCAGGACCCGGCTCGCCTCGCAGGTCGCGGACGAGGTGCGCAACCACTTCGGCAAGGAGGTCCTGCGGACCAGCATCCCGAGGTCGGTCCGCATCTCTGAAGCGCCGAGCTACGGACAGACAGTCCTCACCTACGACCCGGGGTCGAGCGGCGCCCTCTCCTATTTCGAAGCGGCACGTGAGATCGCGCTGCGAGGGATCGGGGTGCACTACGACGTCCAGCACGCCCACATGGGCGCTAAGAACGACCAGCACAGCATGACGGAGGGGATGCAGTGAGCGAACGACGCAGAGGGCTGGGGCGAGGCCTCGGTGCCTTGATCCCCGCTGCCCCGACGGAGAAGCAGGCCCCGCAGAGCGTGGGCGGAGGATCGACCTCCCCCACGGCGGTCCCGGTACTGACCGCCGAGCGAGGCGTGGCTGCCGCGAAGGTGACATCGCTCCCGCAGAGCCCTGTTTCACATGAAACGGCGGAGCCGCTGCCCCAGCAAGCCGCGGAGTCGCCCGAGAACCAGACCGTGGCCGGCGCGCACTTCGCCGAGCTGCCGCTCGACGTCATTACGCCCAACCCGCAGCAGCCTCGTGTGGTGTTCGACGAGGATGCCCTCGCCGAGCTGGTGACTTCCATCAAGGAGGTCGGTCTTCTCCAGCCGGTCGTGGTGCGGCAGCTGGGTCCCGCGCGCTACGAGCTCATCATGGGCGAGCGGCGCTGGCGGGCGTGCCGTGAGGCGGGCCTTGAGCGCATCCCTGCCATCGTGCGGGCCACCGAAGACGACAAGCTCCTTCTGGACGCCCTTCTCGAGAACCTGCACCGTGCCCAGCTGAACCCGCTGGAAGAGGCCGCGGCCTACGACCAGTTGCTCAAGGACTTCAACTGCACGCACGACCAGCTGGCGGACCGGATCGGCCGGTCCCGCCCGCAGGTCTCCAACACGCTGCGACTGCTGAAGCTCTCGCCGGCCGTGCAGCGCAGGGTCGCCGCTGGAGTCCTCTCCGCGGGGCACGCCCGGGCGCTGCTCTCCGTCGAGGACTCGGAGGAGCAGGACCGGCTGGCCCACCGGATCGTCGCTGAAGGCCTCTCGGTGCGTGCTGTCGAGGAGATCGTGACCCTCATGGGTTCACGGCCACAGAGCGCCCCGAAGTCCAAGGGGCCGCGTGCCGGGGCTCGGGTCTCGCCGGCTCTCAGCACGCTGGCCACGCGGCTCTCCGACCGGTTCGAGACCCGTGTCCGGGTGGACCTGGGCCAGAAGAAGGGGAAGATCGTCGTTGACTTCGCCTCCCTGGAAGACCTGGAGCGCATCCTCAGCACGCTGGCTCCGGGCGAGGGACCGGTCCTGAAGAACGGACTGGCCGAAGACACCTCGGACAGCGACGACACCGAGGACGACCACACCTGATTCGCAGAGGTCAGTACCGCGAAAGCGGGTCGTGTCCGGTCTGTCCGGAACACGGCCCGCTCTTTGCTTTCCTACGGTTTCGATGCAATCTCATCGTGGATACGATGCGTTCGGGTATGGCGCATCCACCTGACGGCACCTCATTGAGGAGGCGGGGGTCATGCGAACGATGAGCCGCACCGGACTGATGACCGCGGGCCTCGGGCTGGGAGCGGTCGGCGGTTTCGTCGGCAGCCTGCTCAGGGAACGCAGTGCGCTGACAGCCGCCCGCAGCGCGGCGGCCGACGGAAGTGAGGAACCGCCTACATGGGGCGTCGGCTCGTACCGCTCACACTGGACAACCTCCCGGACCTTCCCAACCGGTGCCGGGGCTGTGTCTTCTGGGAGCTGGACCCGGTCAGCGGCCAGGCCGCGGTAAAAGCCGGAACGCCCGAGCTGGAGAAGGAAGCGTGGATCTCCGCCGTCCTGCTGGAGTGGGGGTCCTGCGGTCGGGTCGTCTACGTCGATGACGTGCCAGTGGGCTTTGTGCTCTACGCCCCTCCGGCGTACGTTCCGCGCTCTACGGCCTTCCCCACGAGTCCCGTGTCGCCGGATGCGGTCCAGCTGATGACAGCCTGGATCATGCCGGGCTACCAGGGGCAGGGGCTGGGACGAGTCATCGTTCAGACGGTCGCGAAGGATCTGCTGCGCAGGGGCTTCAAGGCGATCGAAGCCTTCGGGGACGCACGGTGGGAGAAGCCTGCGTGTGTGCTGCCCGCGGAGCATCTCCTGTCGGTGGGCTTCAAGACGGTCCGCCCGCACCCCTCCTATCCGCGACTGCGGCTCGAACTCCGTACGACGCTCTCCTGGAAGGAAGACGTCGAGCTGGCGCTCGACCGACTGCTGGGGGCGGTGCAGAAGGAACCGGCGCTCCGACCGTTGTGAAACGGCGAATGGACCAGCCCTTGGAGGGACTGGTCCATTCGTGTTTCACGTGAAACATCGCCCACTGATTACTCGGCGATGAAGTCCGCCAGGTCCTTCTCGATGGCAGCCTTCGGCTTGGCACCGACGATGGTCTTGGCGACCTCGCCACCCTGGTAGACGTTCAGCGTCGGGATCGACATGACGCCGTACTTGGCGGCGGTGCCGGGGTTCTCGTCGATGTTGAGCTTGACGACCTGGATCTTGTCGCCGTGCTCCTTGGCGATCGCCTCGAGGGAGGGGGCGATCTGGCGGCACGGGCCGCACCAGGCAGCCCAGAAGTCCACCAGTACGGGCTTGTCGCTCTTGAGGACGACCTCCTCGAAGGAGTCGTCGGTCACGTTCTGCAGGTCGGCCACGGGAAGGCTCCTTTTACTCGGTGGTGCGGTGGGGAAGAGGTGTCAGACGGTGACGGCGGCCGTCGCGTTGTCCACGAGCGCAGCGAGGAAGCGCTCGGCGTCGAGAGCGGCGGAGCAGCCGGTACCGGCTGCTGTGATCGCCTGACGGTACGTGTGGTCGACGACGTCACCGGCGCCGAAGACACCGGGCACGTTCGTCCGGGTCGAGGGCGCGTCGACCTTCAGGTAGCCCTCGTCGTCGAGCGTCAGCTGCCCCTTGAAGAGCTCGGTACGCGGGTCGTGGCCGATCGCGATGAAGAGGCCCGTCACCGGCAGCTCGGACGTCTCGCCCGTCTTGAGGTTGCGCAGCGTCAGACCGGAGAGCTTCTGCTCGCCCTTGATCTCGGCGATCTCGCTGTCCCAGACGAACTTGATCTTCGGGTCGGCGAAGGCACGCTCCTGCATCGCCTTGGACGCACGCAGGGTGTCGCGACGGTGCACGATGGTCACGGACTTGGCGAAGCGCGAGAGGAAGGTGGCCTCCTCCATCGCGGTGTCGCCACCGCCGATCACGGCGATGTCCTGGTCCTTGAAGAAGAACCCGTCGCAGGTGGCGCACCAGGAGACGCCGCGTCCGGAGAGGGCGTCCTCGTTCGGCAGACCGAGCTTGCGGTGCTGGGAGCCGGTCGTGACGATGACGGTCTTCGCGCGGTGCACGGTGCCCACGGTGTCCGTCACGGTCTTGATCTCACCGGTGAGGTCCACGGCGACGATGTCGTCCGGCACGAGCTCGGCGCCGAAGCGCTCGGCCTGGGCGCGCATGTTGTCCATGAGCTCGGGGCCCATGACACCGTCCTGGAAGCCGGGGAAGTTCTCCACCTCGGTGGTGTTCATCAGCGCACCGCCTGCGGTGACGGCGCCCTCGAACACCAGCGGCTTCAGCGACGCGCGCGCGGTGTAGAGCGCCGCCGTGTAGCCGGCGGGCCCGGAGCCGATGATGATCACGTTACGGACGTCGGTCACGGCTTGATTCCTCGTCTCTGGGGACTGCTGCGTACTGCTGGTGGGTGCCTGTCTCATGGCTCTCACCCCACCCAACGGATCCTACGGGGCATGCATTCCCCACCGTGTCCGCGCACACGGAGGCGAGCCACGGCGAGGAGTGCCATACGCCACAAGACCGCTGGCCGCAGCGTTGAACGGCGGAGGAACGGCATGGGAAACGACCCGGAGAAAAGTGCCCCGGAAGGAGTCCGGGCCGTCAGCTCTGCGGGTACGCGTGTGTCATGAGGACCTTGCCGACGGACGGCGAGGACTTGCCCACACAAGCGGCGTCGACAACGTAGGCGGACACCTTGGTGCTGTCGGAGTCATGAGGCACCACGACGAGGTAGGCGCGCTTGCCCTCGTACGAACCCTCTTCTGCGGCGAGCGGTGTCCTGTCGCCGATGCCGCGCTGAATGCAATCGGGCACCTGCACCTGGACCGCGGTCCTCGGGGAGTTCTTCTCGGGGGACTCCGGGCTGGAGCGAGTGTCGAAGGACGGTGTCGAGGTGTCCGACTTCCCGCCGGTCTTGTGCGGGCCGTTCTTCTTGAGGAGGTCGGCGACACGGCCGTCGAGCTTCTGTCCGGAGAACGAGCTGCTCGCTGAGTTCTGCCGCTCGGATGCCGTCCCTGTCGTCCCGTCGGAATCGTCGCCCATGGTCTGGATCAACAGGGAGCCGAGACCGATCGCGGCGGCGGTGAAGACAGCGCCCAGCACCGCCGTACGTCGACGTGTGCCGCGCGGACGGCTGCCGCGGCCCGGACCGGTGGCAGCACGGGCATGGCCCGCAGGACGAGCGGCGCCGCCGGAGGAGGCGGGTGCGGACGTTGTTTCACGTGAAACACGCACCGGGGCGGGTGAAGGGGAGAGCGACGAGTCGGACGACGACGCGGGAGAGGACGAGGCGACGGACACCGGGCCGGACGGCTCGTTCCCCGTGAGCAGGCCTTCGGAGCTGGCGGAGTCGAGCAGCGCTTCGGCCGCCAGCGCCGCGTCGATACGCCCGGCGACGTCGTCCGGCATACGCGGCGGCCCTGGCAGCGTGCCGAGCAGGCCGCGAATCTCCTCCAGGGAGGCGTGGACGTCGGCGCAGAGCTCGCAGTCCTCCAGGTGCCGGCGTACGTCACTCGTGCGCGACGGGGAGAGCAGGCCCTCGCTCAGATCCGAGATCTCAGCGACGTCCGGGTGCCCGGCCGAGTCGGTCGTATCCGTCACGCTCGCCCACCTCCGCCCTTCACGGCAGCTGAATCACTTGGTCCTGTATCCCGTGGCTCTGCTGCCGGTGGGACGGATGTCCCCTGCGTCCGGTTCCTTCCTGAGCGGGGTTTCGCTTTTCTCCCGTCGCCGCTCTCCCCGTCGCTGCTGTCCCCGTCTCTCGGAGGCGGACTCGTGCGGAGATGAGTGAGCAGCGGCAGGAGTCTGGCCCTGCCGCGGGCGCAGCGGCTCTTCACCGTGCCCGTGGGCACCTCCAGGACGCGGGCGGCCTCGGCCACCGGATAGCCCTGCATGTCCACGAGGACGAGGGCGGCTCGCTGATCGTGAGGGAGGGTGCCCAGAGCCTCCACCAGCTCCCGGTGGAGGTCGCCGCGCTCGACGGGGGCGGCGGCCGACTCCTCCGGTTCCAGGAGCTGCTCGAGGCGCTCGGCGTCGTCGATGGGGGAGGTCTTGCGGGAGGCCGCCTTGCGCGCTCGGTCCAGGCAGGCGTTCACGGTGATCCGGTGCAGCCACGTCGTCACGGCCGACTGCCCGCGGAACGTGTGTGCCGCGCGGTAGGCGGAGACCAGGGCGTCCTGCACCGCGTCGGCCGCCTCCTCGCGGTCCCCGAGGGTGCGCAGCGCCACGGCCCACAGCCGGTCACGATGGCGACGCACCAGCTCGCCGAAGGCGTCGGTGTCGCCGGCGACATGAGCGGCGAGGAGGTCCTGATCGCCCATGTCACCGTGTGCGGTGCTGTCCATCGTCGAACCCCCTCCCCCAGTGAGCCGTGGCGGGCCGATCCCTCAGCCCTTGAGCTTCACGTCCGTGATGGCTTGCTTGAACCCGGCGCCGTAGTACCCGTCGACAGGGGACCTCGGCACCTCGGTCATCCAGAGCAGCACGTACCGCGACTTCACCGGTTTCTTGGCCTTGAGCTTCAAGGTCTGGCTGGTCGTGGTGGCGGTGCCGATCTCCTTCATGGAGCCGACGTCCGCCGAGGGCGTCAGTGAGTCCGCGGCGTACAGCGAGATTTTGGTGTGGTCGCCGCTGTACCGGAGGGCCACTGACGCCTCGGAGACGTCCTGCTCCGAGCCGAGGTCGTAGACGATACCGACGCCGGGCTTGAACGGGGCCAGCCGCGGCCCCTCCCTGAACGTCTTCGTGCGCCAGAGCGAGGACGCGTCCTTGTCGTACGTGTGGCTGACGCTCGACGGGTCCTGTGTCTTGCCTCCGACGACGAGTTCCTGACCGTTCTCGATACGGATCGGCTTCGCCGGCTTCGGCTGACCCTTGTCGTCGCCGTCGTTGGTGTGCGACGTACCGGAGTCCCCGGAGTTCTCCCGGTCCATCAGGGCGTCCGCCAACTGCCAGCTGCCGAGGCCCAGCGCGGCGATGAGCAGCGCGGAGACCCCCCACTTCAGGACTCTGCCGGTGCGGCTCTGCAGCGGGGGCGGCGGGGTGGGCACGGGCTGGGTGGCCCCGGGATGGGCCGCAGGGCGGCCGTACGTGCCCTGCTGGTACGTGGTGCGCTGGTACTCGGGGGGTGCGGTGAAGACCGGCTCCGGCGGGCGGATGCGGGGCATCTCACCGATCGCCTTCACCAGCTCCTCTGGTGTCGTGCACGGAGGGTCCTGGCGGGAAGCGGTCGCGCCGTCGTTGACGAGCGCGCGCATGGCGAGCTCCGACAGGCCGCGGTGGACGCCCGCGCGCACCTGGTCGGGGGCGATGAGGCCGACGTCCTTGGGAAGCCCGGAGAGGCCGTACGCATCGTCCTCGTACGGCCAGCGCTGGGTGAGCGAGGCGTACAGGACAGCGCCGATCGCTTCCGTGTCCGTGCGCTGGGGCGTCTCGGAGGTGATGCCGCGCAGTGCCGCGTTCACGGCGAGGCCGCGGATGCGGTACTGGCCCGTGGACGTGCGCAGCACGGCGCCGGGGGTCAGGCGCAGGTGCGCGAGACCCTCACGGTGCGCCGCGGCCATGGCCTGGGAGACCTGGCTGACCAGCTGGTAGGCGTCGTGGGCCTCGAGCGGCCCCGCGGCGAGGAGCGCGGTGAGTTCCGTGGCGTCCGGGAGCCACTCGTGGACCACATAGACGAGGTCGTTCTCCTCGACGGCGTCCAGGACCTGCACGAAGCGCGGGTCGCCGAGCAGCGCCGAGGAACGGGCCGCCGCGAGGACCGAGCGGGCCCGCGGGTGGTCGGCGGGCAGGAGATGCACGCCGACGGCACGGCGGAGCTTCTCGTCGACCGCACGCCAGCTGCTGAAACCGTCCAGACGGGTGACGCACTCTTCGAGCCGGTAGCGTCTGGCGAGCTTGTGGCCACTGTGCAGTTCTGGGGGTGAGGAGACCCCGCGGCTCTCTGCCTTGTCGGTCTCCGCCGCCTCTTCTTCTGCTGCCGTGTCCCGCTCCCGGGTCTGGGCCACCCCGTCGGCCGTGGCCTGTTCCGCCTCTGCGGTCAGCGGCTCGTCGCCGCTGTTGTCTGCCACGTCGACGGCAGCCGTGCTCCGTTCCGCCACCGTCGTTCCTGCCTCCCCATCCATTGCGCTTCGTCAGACGCCAAAGCCAATTGTGCCCACAGTCCGGCGCTATGCACGACACACGGTGGCCGACGATGGTTGTGCGGGCCCGCTCATCTCACCGACCGAGACGGCCGCGGACCATGCCGACCATGGAGTTGAGCTCCGCGATCCGCATCTTCCGGGCGGCCACGAAGAAGACACCGAGAAGTGCGATGCCGCCGACGACCAGCGCCACGAAGGAGCTGAACGCGCCGGTGCCCATCACCCTCAGGATGGCGAAGCCGATGCCGCCGCCGACGATCGCCGCCGGGACCGAGGCGCCGAAGAGCCGGGTGTACGTACGTGCCACCTGGGCGCCGTCCAGATCGCCGCCCAGCCGCGCGCGCAGCCTCCGCCAGGCGACACCGACGCCGACGGCGTAGGCGAGGCCGTAGGAGGCGCCCATGCCGACCACGGCCCACCGGGCGGGCAGGACGAAGAAGCACAGGGCCGAGGCCGCCGCGTTGACGGCCGCCACGATCACGGTGTTGTAGAACGGCGTGCGGGTGTCCTCGTAGGCGTAGAAGCCGCGCAGGACGACGTACTGGACCGAGTACGGAATCAGGCCGAGCCCGAACGCCATCAGGGTGTAGCCGATGTTCTGCGCGCCCGAGCCGGAGCCCGCGTACAGCAGCGTGGCCATCGGGACGCCGAGGGCGAGGAAGGCGAAGGCGCACGGCACGATCGCCACGGCGGAGGTCCGCAGGCCGTACGAGATGTCGTCCCGGACGGCGGCGGGGTCGTCGTCGTTCGCGGAGCGGGAGATGCGGGGCAGGACCGCGGTCATCACGGAGACCGTGATGATGGCCTGCGGCATCTGCCACAGCAGCAGCGCGTAGTTGTACGCGGTGATGCCGGTGCCCGAGTACCCGTGGTCCTCGGCCGTCGCGCCGGCGCTGGTGGCCAGCTGGGTCACGACGATCATGCCGAGCTGGTTGGCGAGGACGAAGAAGAACGTCCACTTGGCGAGGCGCGCTGCCTTGCCGAGGCCCTGCCCGCGCCAGTCGAAGCGGAGGCGCAGCTTGAAGCCCGCCTCACGCAGGTACGGCAGCATCGAGAGCGCCTGCACGGTCAGGCCGAGCAGGGTGCCGATGCCGAGCAGCCGCACCCCGTCGGGCGTGATGCTGCCCGCGTTGACCTCGGAATCGGTGAAGCTGCCGAAGGCCCAGATGAAGGCGCCGAACGTCGCGATGATCACGATGTTGTTGAGGACCGGGGTCCACATCATCGCGCCGAAGCGGCCGCGGGCGTTGAGGATCTGACCGAGCACGACGTGCAGTCCCATGAAGAACATCGTGGGGATGCAGTACCGGGCGAAGGTGACGGCGACGTCCATCTTCGCGGGGTTGTCGGCGATCGTCGGCGACATCATGCGGATGAGCATGGGCGCCGCGACCACGCAGATGACGGTGACGGCCGCGAGCAGGACCATCACGAGGGTCAGGAGGCGGTTGGCGTAGCCCTCGCCCTCGTCGTCGTCGTTCTTCATGGCCCGGACGAGCTGCGGGATGAACACCGCGTTCAGGGCGCCGCCGCCGACGAGGACGTAGATCATCGTCGGGAGGACGTTGGCGACCTGGTACGAGTCGTTGAGCGTGCCGACGCCGATCGCGGCGGCCATGACCAGGGTGCGCAGGAAGCCGGTGAGGCGGGAGACGATCGTCCCCGCCGCCATGAGTGCGCTCGACTTCAACAGGCTCGAGGCGCGCCCGCCCGTCTTGGCTGCGGACGCCGGTGCGGCCGCGGGCGCGGGGGCGGTCACGGGCGCGGCTGCCGGGGCGGCCGCGGGGTTCGGAACGATCGGCTGGTCGGCCGGCGGGTATCCGCCGTGGACGGGCTGCCGGTAGTCGTTGCCCTGGGGGTAGCCACTGCCCTGGGGGTAGCCGTTGCCGTCCCCCTGCGCATAGCCGTCGTTCTCGGGATAGCCGCCCTGCTGGTACGCCCCCTGCGGGTAACCGCCCTGCTGGTACCCGGCCTGCGGGTGGCCGGCCTGCTGATAGCCGCCCTGCTGGTACTCGTCCTGCTGATAGGCGGACTGCTGGCCGCGGTAACCGCCCGGCTGCTGGTCACGGTAGAGGTGAGCGAACGCGTCCGGCTCGTGGTGCTCCTCGCCGGCCTGGGTGACCAGGTCGTCGACGCCCACGAACTGGGTCGTACGGGCGTCGTCGCCGTACGGGAGGTGCCGGGTCGGGCCCTCCGGCTCGGGTGCCGGAGTCTGCGCCCACACGCGCGGGTCGGGGGCGTGGTGCGGAGAGGGCGGCTGGGCGTAGAGCGGAGGCTGCTGCTGGTAGGTGCCGGGCGGCGGCGGGGGGTGCGCCGCGCGGTCGTAGAGCGCCTCCGACACCGGGTCCTGGGCGGAGAGGTCCTGCGCCCGGTAGGGGTCCTGGTCGTAGGCGTCCTGGAGATAGATGTCCGGCGCGGGCTGCGGGGGTACCTGCCCGTGCTCGGGGGAGCCGGGCGGCGGGCCTCCGGGCGAGGCGGAGCCGCCCGAACCCTGGCCACGGTCACCGTCGTACGGCGCGTTCATGGTTACCCCACCTCATCGTCCCCGGGCCCACCGGCCACGACATCGCTCAACGGTCCACTCTCTCACCCGTGTCCGACGGGTCGGTGCTTTCCGGAGCGGTGTCCGGTGTCGGGTCACTCGGGTGCTCGGGGTCATCCGTCCCGGCGTCACCGCCGGATTCGCCTTCGGGGCCGTGGCCCGGACCGTCCTCGGGGCCCTGTCCCGGGCCTTCGTCCGGGCCCTCCTGGGCGCGCTTGCGGGCCGCGCGCTTGCGCTGGGTGTACATACGGAAGCCCGCGAGCACGAGCAGCAGGAGTCCGCCGGCGATGACCAGCATCACGGTGAGGGTGACCTCGGTGACGTTGACGTCGAAGCGCACGGGCTCGCCGTAGGGCTCTCCGTCCTCGGTGTAGAGCCGCGCATACACCGAGACGGGGCCGTTGGCGTTGGCCGTGGTGGTGAACTTCACGGACTGGGAATGACCGCCCGCGATCTTGATCTGCTTCTCTTCGAACTGCCCGTCGCCGATCTTCAGGCGGGTGGGGTTGTTGGAGGAGAGGCGCAGGACCAGGTGGTCGACGCCCTGCACCAGATTGTTCTGCACCGACACCGGGATGGTCGCGCTGCGGCCGGAGAGCTTCGCGTCGGACCTCTGGACCAGCGAGACCTGCTTGGTGAGCTCCTGGAGATACGCCCACACGCTCTGCCGGTACGAATTCCCCTCCGTCGGGTGGCCGCGCCAGGACGTCGACATCTCGCGGTCTATGGCCCTCCCGAAGGGGGTGACCACACGGTCCTTCGCGGTGAGGATCACCTGGAAGCGTTCGAGCGAGTTCTTGGTGTTCTGGATCTTCTCGAAGGCTGTGCGAGGCAGCTCCTGCTTGCGCAGTGCGGCCGGGTAGGCGGCGGCCGAAGGCACCTGGGTGGTGGCCTGCGGATCCGGCTTGGCCTTCGCGGCGGCAGCCAGGTCCTGCGATTGCGACCACTTTCCGCCCGCGAGGGAGCTGAGCGCCTTCTCCATGGTCTGCGCCTGGCTGACCGTGGGCATGCGCTGCGGAGCGACGACGATGCTCCGCTGCCTGTCGGGGTCCTGCAGGTTGATCATCAGGCTCTGGGCGAGGAACTCCTGGACGGCCAGGGTGGAGTTCTCCGCCCCGGTCATGTCGCCCTGGAAGGCCGTGGACAGCCGCGCGTCGGCCACCACCGCGGTGGTGCCGCCGCCGATGGGCCGGGCGGCGGACGGCGAGTACTGCAGGCCGTTGGTCTCGCGCAGGCTGTCGCTGCGGGCGATCACCGTGTGCGCGCCGGCGGAGGTGGCGACGTCCACGACGGACGGGTCGATGGCTCCGTCCGCGGGCCAGGCGAAGTCGGTGCTGGGCTTCACCTGAAGAATCGTGGTGACCGCCTTGTAGCCCGCGTCGGTGGCTTCCTTGAGGTGGCCGAGGGAGCCGCTGACCGTCTTGCCGGTGTGCGCGAGGGAAGCGAGGTCGGGGTCGGCGAAGGGGAGCGCGACGACCTTCTTGTCCTTGACGGCGGTCTGGAGGTCGTTGAGCCACTGGCCGGCGACCGACTGCTGCTTGCCCGCCCTGCTGGTCTTTCCGTCGGGGTTCTCGACCCGGTAGTTCTTCGTCATCGCCTCGACCGAGGCGAGCAGGTCCGGATCGATGACCCACGTGACGTCCAGACGGCTGCCGAGGGACAGCAGCTGTTCCAGGCGCCCGCCCGGGGCCAGCTCGTCGGCGAGGTCGTCGTTCTTGAAGACGGGGGTCTGCAGTTCGTCGGAGCCGGTCCTCGCCGTGAGGTGCGTGGCGGTGGTGAGGGGCCACAGGTACGTGGTCTTCGTCTTCGTGTCCGCGGCGTCGGGCTGCCACGGCAGGAAGGTCCGCTCGATCCCGAGCACCTGGGGGTAGGGCTGTGCGGCGCTCTGGCCGGTGAGGGTGACACCCAGTTGGTAGACGCCGTTGGCGCCAAGGGACAGCGCCTTCACCGGTACGGAGATGCTGAAGTCCTGTCGCACGCCGGGTGTGAGCTTGGCGATCTTCTCGACGTACTTCCCGCCCACCTCCGAGCCGTCGACGCCCGGCTGGAAGCCCGTGCGCTTCGCGGCGCTGTCGATCTCGCTGCGGCTGCCGAGGGCCGAACCGACGCGGAGCCCGACCTGCGCTCCCGTCACCGTCTGCTTGCCGTTGTTGGTCACCGTGCCCGAGACCGTGAGGGTGTCGTCCTCACCGGGGGCGGTGGGGGTGAGCGCGTCGAGAGAGACGTCGACGGTGCGTGATCCGGTGGCGTCGGCCTTCACGCGCGACGCCGCGGCTTCCGTCTTCGCGCCGGGTCCTGTGGCATGCGCCACGGGGCCCACCGGTGCCTGCAGCAGTCCGGCTAGCAAAGGGGTACCCACCAGCAGTGCTGCGGCGCGCCGCAGCCACCGGCGGGCAGGTGAGGGGCTCGTCCCCGGAAAGTCTGCCGCCTCGGCCACGCGTTCGCCCGTCCCTCGTCGTCAGTGGTCGTCGGTTGTGCGTCCACGCATGGTAACGATGCGCGCTGTGGCGAAGTGCCGCGGACTGCTCCACGTGATCGGAAGACGCGCCGGGGCGGCTGCACGGGCCCGCGGGCGGGCGGTAATCGGGTCGGCCGCGGGCGCGCGGGGCACGTACCCTTTTCTGTTGTGCCGAACGCCAATGAAGACAATTCCAGCGCCCTGAGTCAGGTGCAGCGCCGCGCGGTCAGTGAACTGCTGCGTGTGTCCCCTGTCGCGGACGACCTCGCCCGCCGTTTTCAGGAGGCCGGGTTCTCCCTCGCCCTGGTCGGCGGTTCGGTCAGGGACGCCCTGCTGGGCCGGCTCGGCAATGACCTGGACTTCACGACCGATGCCCGCCCCGAGGACGTACTGAAGATCGTCCGGCCGTGGGCCGACGCGGTGTGGGAGGTCGGGATCGCCTTCGGCACGGTCGGCAGCCAGAAGGACGGCTACCAGATCGAGGTGACCACGTACCGGTCGGAGGCGTACGACAGGACCTCGCGCAAGCCCGAGGTGTCCTACGGCGACTCCATCGAGGAAGACCTCGTGCGCCGTGACTTCACCGTGAACGCGATGGCCGTGGCGCTCCCCGAGAAGGAGTTCGTGGACCCCCATGGAGGGCTCGACGACCTCGCGGACCGTGTTCTGCGCACCCCCGGCACCCCCGAGGACTCCTTCTCCGACGACCCGCTGCGCATGCTGCGGGCCGCACGCTTCGCCGCGCAGCTGGACTTCGAGGTGGCTCCGGACGTCGTCGCCGCGATGACGGCGATGGCCGAGCGCATCGACATCGTCTCCGCGGAGCGCGTACGGGACGAATTGAACAAACTGCTCCTTTCCGCACACCCGCGCAAGGGCCTCGCTCTCCTCGTCGACACGGGCCTCGCCGAGCGGGTCCTTCCCGAGCTCCCCGCCCTGCGTCTGGAGCGGGACGAGCACCACCGTCACAAGGACGTGTACGACCACTCGCTGATCGTCCTCGAGCAGGCGATGGCCCTGGAGACGGACGGCCCCGATCTGACGCTGCGGCTCGCGGCGCTGCTGCACGACATCGGCAAGCCGAAGACGCGGCGTTTCGAGGGCGACGGCCGGGTCTCCTTCCACCACCACGAGGTGGTCGGCGCCAAGATGGTCAAGAAACGCATGACGGCGCTCAAGTACTCCAACGAGCTCGTGAAGGACGTCTCGCGCCTGGTCGAACTCCACCTGCGCTTCCACGGCTACGGCACGGGAGAGTGGACGGACTCGGCCGTACGCCGCTACGTACGCGACGCGGGTCCCCTCCTGGAGCGCCTGCACAAGCTGACTCGCTCCGACTGCACCACCCGCAACAAGCGCAAGGCGAACGCCCTGTCGCGCGCGTACGACGGCCTGGAGGAGCGCATCGCCCGCCTCCAGGAGCAGGAAGAGCTGGACTCGATCCGCCCCGACCTGGACGGCAACGACATCATGAAGGTCCTGGACGTGGGCCCGGGCCCGGTGATCGGCCAGGCCTACAAGTTCCTGCTGGAACTGCGCCTCGAGAACGGCCCGATGGAACGGGACGCGGCGGTCGCGGCGCTCAAGGAGTGGTGGGCAGCCCAGAGCTGAGCCGGACCGGCGGGTGTTTCACGTGAAACACCCGCTCCCTGACATACGCCGAGGGGCGTTGTTTCACGTGAAACCGTGAAACAACGCCCCTCGGTTGGTTCTGGTGTACCTGCTACGCCTTCTTCAGGCAGAGCACGACGTTGTGGCCCTTGCCCTGCTGGTAGTAGGCGATCTCTGAGGTCTTGACCGTCTCGCACTTGGAGCTGTCGCTCGTGCCGTCGAACTTCTCGACGACCTCGAACTCGGCATCGCTCGAGGAGCAGTCGACTTCTTCCAGTTCTGGCCGGATCTGCGTGCCCTTGTTGTGCATGCAGCTGCCGACGCTGGTGGATTCGGCGTCGCTCTTGCCCATGTACCACTTGCCGACGGCTATGAGGATCGCGACCAGGATGAAGCCGCCGATACGCAGGAGCAGCTTCTTGCCGCCACCGCGGCGGGTGGGGGCCGACGGAGGGACGGGACCGCCCTGGTTGAAGGCCGGGTACGGGGCCGTCGGTCCGCCCGGCTGACCCTGCTGCGGCGGGTACGGAGCCGCGGGGGCCTGACCGTACGGAGCGACGCCGCCCTGGGGCTGGCCATAGGGGTTCTGGCCCTGGGGCGGGTACGGAGTCTGGCCCTGGGGCGGCGGAGTGGTCACTTTGGGGGTCCCCCTCGAACGAGAGCGCGATGGCGCGAATACGACGCCCGTAAGTTATCCGGGTCCATCGACATCTCTGTAGCCCAGAGGGGCTCTGTGTCATTGATGTGACACTTATTGCGCGCCGAAACGGGCCATACCGCCAGCAACCGCCGCGTAGAGCAGAGCCACCACCAGGACCAGCGGAACCGATCGGCCGTCCGGGGGCAGCATCAAGGCCGCCACCGCTGCCGCGCCCACGAACGCCACGTTGAAGAGCACGTCGTAGATCGAGAAGACCCGTCCGCGGAAGCCGTCGTCCACTGAGGACTGCACCACCGTGTCCGTGGCGATTTTCGCGCCCTGGGTCGTCAGGCCGAGGAGGAAGGCGGCGACGAGGAGAGGGGCGGGTGCGAAGGGGAGACCGAGTGCGGGTTCGAGGAGCGCCGCCGTTGCCGCGCAGGTGACGATCCAGCCACCTGGGCCCAGCCGCCCCACCGTCGCGGGCGTGACCACGGCCGCCACGAAGAACCCCGCGCCGGAGATCCCCACGGCCAGCCCGAGCAGCGCGAGCCCGTCGGCTTCCGTCGACGTCCAGGCGTACCGGCACAGCATCAGGACCATGACGGTCAGCGCGCCGTAGCAGAACCGCAGCACTGTCATCGCGGCCAGCGCGCGGGCGGCCGCGGGGCGCTGCCTCAGGTGGTGCACCCCCGCTCCCAGGCCGCGTGCCGTGCCGGCCAGCGCGGTCGCCAGCCGTGGCCGCACCAGATCCGGATCGGGGCCGAGCAGTTCGCGTGCCATGCGGAGCGAGGCGAGCGCCGCACAGAGGTACAGGCCGGCGCCGCAGAGGACCACGGCCGCGTCCGAGTCCGAGGCCACCAGACGGATCACGAAGGCGAGGCCGGCGCCCAGGGTCGCGGCAAGCGTGCCCGCGGTCGGTGACAGGGAGTTCGCGATGACGAGACGGTCGGCGTCGACCACGCGGGGCAGCGCGGCCGAGAGCCCCGCGAGGACGAAGCGGTTGACGGCCGTGACGCAGAGCGCGGAGGCGTAGAAGAGCCAGTCGGGCACGTCGCTGAGCATCAGGACGGCGGTCAGGGACGCCAGGGCGGCCCGCAGAACGTTGCCGTAGAGAAAGACCTGGCGGCGCGGCCAGCGGTCCAGGAGGACGCCCGCGAAGGGGCCGACCAGGGAGTACGGGAGGAGCAGTACGGCCATGGCGGAGGCGATCGCTCCGGGTGAGGCCTGCTTCTCGGGGGAGAAGACGACGTACGTGGCGAGCGCGACCTGATAGACGCCGTCCGCACCCTGGGAGACCAGCCGTACGGCGAGCAGCCGTCGGAAGTCCCGCAGTCGCAGCAGTATCCGCAGGTCACCGACGACAGCCATGAATCACAGCCTCACATACGAGGAGGGTCCCCGGGCGGAATGCCCGAGGACCCTCGACAAGCGACAAGGAGAGAGCTGTTTAGCGCTCGACCTCGCCCTTGATGAACTTCTCGACGTTCGCGTAGGCCTCGTCGTCGAAGTACTGGACCGGCGGGGACTTCATGAAGTAGCTCGACGCGGAGAGGATCGGGCCGCCGATGCCGCGGTCCTTGGCGATCTTCGCGGCGCGCAGGGCGTCGATGATGACACCGGCCGAGTTCGGGGAGTCCCAGACCTCGAGCTTGTACTCCAGGTTCAGCGGGACGTCGCCGAAGGCGCGGCCCTCGAGGCGGACGTACGCCCACTTGCGGTCGTCGAGCCACGCCACGTAGTCCGACGGGCCGATGTGGACGTTCTTCTCGCCCAGCTCACGGTCCGGGATCTGCGAGGTGACGGCCTGCGTCTTCGAGATCTTCTTGGACTCGAGGCGGTCGCGCTCCAACATGTTCTTGAAGTCCATGTTGCCGCCGACGTTGAGCTGCATGGTGCGCTCGAGACGGACACCGCGGTCCTCGAACAGCTTCGCCATCACGCGGTGCGTGATGGTGGCGCCGACCTGCGACTTGATGTCGTCGCCGACGATCGGGACACCGGCCTCGGTGAACTTGTCCGCCCACTCCTTGGTGCCGGCGATGAAGACCGGGAGAGCGTTGACGAACGCGACCTTGGCGTCGATGGCGCACTGCGCGTAGAACTTCGCGGCGTCCTCGGAGCCCACGGGCAGGTAGCAGACGAGGACGTCGACCTGGCGGTCCTTGAGGATCTGGACGATGTCGACCGGGGCCTCGGAGGACTCCTCGATGGTCTCGCGGTAGTACTTGCCCAGGCCGTCGTGGGTGTGGCCGCGCTGGACGGTGACGCCCTTGTTCGGCACGTCGCAGATCTTGATGGTGTTGTTCTCGCTGGCGCCGATGGCGTCCGAGAGGTCGAGGCCGACCTTCTTCGCGTCGACGTCGAACGCGGCGACGAACTCGACGTCACCGACGTGGTAGTCGCCGAACTGGACGTGCATCAGGCCCGGGACCTTGGTGTCCGGGTCTGCGTCCTTGTAGTACTCGACGCCCTGGACCAGCGAGGCGGCGCAGTTGCCCACGCCGACGATGGCTACGCGAACCGAACCCATTCCGGTTGCTCCCTGTGTGATCTCGGTATTCCGGATGAAACCCCGCGGAACGCTGGGTCTCACTTGGTGGGGTCATCGGACGGATCCGGCGGCGGGTTGGTCTCCCGCCGCCGGGGCAGGCCCGCCGACTCCCCAGATGTGCTGTTCTGCTGAGCGGAGCTGTCGGGGGCGGACCGTTGCTGGTCCCGTCCCGCTCGCTCGCTCTCGATGAGCTCGTTCAGCCAGCGCACTTCGCGCTCCACGGATTCCATGCCGTGCCGCTGCAGCTCAAGCGTGTAGTCGTCAAGGCGCTCCCGGGTACGGGCCAGGGAGGCGCGCATCTTCTCCAGGCGCTCTTCGAGGCGGCTGCGGCGGCCCTCGAGCACCCGCATCCGGACGTCTCGCGAGGTCTGCCCGAAGAAGGCGAAGCGGGCGGCGAAGTGCTCGTCCTCATACGCGTCGGGGCCGGTCTGCGAGAGCAGATCCTCGAAGTGCTCCTTACCTTCCGCCGTCAATCGATAGACGATCTTGGCGCGACGTCCCGCGAGCGGCGCTGCGAGGGCGTCTTCCGGGGTGCTGCCCGACTCCTCGATCAACCAGCCGTTGGCGACCAGCGTCTTGAGGCACGGGTAGAGCGTCCCGTAGCTGAAGGCACGGAACACTCCCAGCGAAGTATTGAGTCGTTTGCGCAGCTCATAGCCGTGCATCGGGGATTCGCGCAGCAGGCCGAGGACGGCGAATTCCAGGATGCCGGAGCGCCTGCTCATCTTCGCCTCCCGTCTGCCACGGTCCCTCAGTACGGCCTTTATGCCGAGCTGATGTATCGACTCGATACATCGAGACGATAGAACGGCGATCCGGATGAGACAAGAGGGAGCACGGTGAACGGCGTCACATCACCGATTCGTAGGAAGTAACTTGCCTGATTTGGGGTGAACTTCGGCTCTAAGAGGGTTTTGACGGTGCGTAGTCTGTGCGCCATGCATGCCGCCGGGAACCAAGTGACGTCAGGGAGCGTCGTGGTCCTCGGTGTAGTGCGGGCGCGTTCAGGAACGGGCGCTTCCGCACTTCGGGGGGACCGGAAACCAGCCGCCGTTTCCAGGCGTGGACAGCTGCGCCTGCCCGAGGAGTAATCGTTCGATGAGCGAGCACCGTCGCAAACCGCCGCAGCCGCAGGGCGGCGGACGCGCCGCGGCCAGGCGTGGCACCCCAGGGGCGCCGTCCGGCCGACGCGCGGCACCACGGGGCGACACAGGATCACCCTCTGCCTCCTACGGAGGACCGGGGCCCGGTTCCGGGGCACCCGACGACGGGGGCCGCCCTTATGGCGGCAGGGCCGAGGCCCGTCGCGCCGCACAGCGCAGTGGTTCGGTGGGCGCGGGCGGCGGACGCCGCAGGGCGCCCGACGGCGGCGGGCGCGCGGGCGGCGGTGGCGGCCGTCGTGGCGGCGGCGGGTCCGGCGGACCGCCCGGGCCCGGCCGTGGCAGGGGCCGTGGCGCGGAGCCTCCCCGCAAGAAGCGGTTCATCGACTACCCGCGAGCGGGCAAGTCGGGCGGGCGCCGCTGGGTCCCTTCGTGGCGTCTGGTCACCGGCGTGTTCCTCGGCTTCTTCGGCGGTCTGATGGCGGTCGCCGGCATCTCGTACGCCCTGGTGGAGGTGCCGGAGGTCGACAAGGCCGCCAAGGCCCAGAACAACGTCTATTACTGGGCCGACGGCAAGCAGATGGTCGCGACCGGTGGTGAGCGCAACCGTCAGATCATCGACTACGACGACATCCCCAAGGAGATGCGCTTCGCCGTCATGTCGGCGGAGAACAAGACGTTCGAGAAGGACAAGGGCGTCGACCCGATGGGCATCACCCGTGCCCTCGTCAACATGGCCAAGGGCGGGCAGACGCAGGGTGGCTCCACGATCACCCAGCAGTACGTGAAGAACGCGCGACTCGGCGATCAGTCGCAGACGTTCACCAGGAAGTTCAAAGAGCTCTTCATCTCCATAAAGGTCGGCCGGACGGTGTCCAAGGAGGACATCATGGCCGGCTACCTCAACACCGCTTACTACGGTCGTGGGGCCTACGGCATCCAGGCGGCGGCCCGGGCGTACTTCAACGAGGAAGCCAGCAAGCTGGACCCGAGCCAGTGCGCCTTCCTGGCGACCGTGCTGAAGGGCGCCACGTACTACGACCCCGCCGGTTACCCCGAGATCGATCCCGCGGCCAACAAGCAGGACAACACCACGCGCGCCAAGAAGCGCTGGAAGTGGATCCTCGACGAGGAGGTCAAGGACGGCCGCCTGACCAGCGAGCAGCGGGCCCGGTTCACGAAGTTCCCGAAGCTGCAGAACCCGCGGTCGAACATGGACCTGGCCGGCCAGACCGGTTACCTCGTGGACCTGGCCAAGGCGTACGTCATCAGGAACACCAACATCACCGCCGAGCAGCTCCAGCGGGGCGGCTACGAGATCCACACGACCTTCGAGAGGAGGAAGGTCAAGGAGCTCGAGAACGCGGTGAACAAGGTCCGCAAGGAGAGGATCAAGCCGAAGGTGCGTCCGGACAAGGACACGCACGTTCAGTTCGGCGGCGCCTCGGTGGACCCGAAGGACGGCGCGATCAAGGCCATCTACGGCGGTGAGGACGCGACCAAGCACTTCACCAACAACGCCGACCAGACCGGTGCCCAGGTCGGTTCGACGTACAAGCCGTTCGTGCTGGCGGCCGCGTTCAAGTACGGCGTGCGTGACCCGGACGGGCCGGAAGAGCAGACGGAGTCCGAGCGCACCATCGTCAACCCGAAGAGTCTCTACAGCGGCAAGAACGAGCTGAAGATCCAGAAGTACAACGGTCAGATCTGGACGGACCGCGACGGCAAGCAGTGGAACCAGAAGAACGACGGTAACCAGTCCTACAACCGTCCCAGCTTCCAGATCGACCTTCGTGAGGCGATGAGGGAGTCGGTCAACTCGGCCTATGTGCAGCTCGGCATGGACGTCGGCCTGGAGAAGGTGAAGCAGGCCGCCATGGAGGCCGGTCTCAAGGACGACAGTTCCATGGCCGGTGCCACCTACCCGTCCTTCTCGCTCGGTACCTCGTCGCCGAGCGCGATCCGGATGGCCGGCGCGTACTCCACCTTCGCGGCGAGCGGCAAGCAGAACGAGCCGTACTCGGTCAAGGAGGTCGAGCACGAGGGTGACACGGTCTTCCGGCACGAGAAGCAGACCAAGCAGGCGTTCAGCGCGGAGGTCGCCGACAACGTGACCGACGTGCTGCGGACCGTCGTGGAGAAGGGCACCGGTACCTCCGCCCAGCTAACCGGCCGCCAGGTCGCCGGCAAGACCGGTACGACCGACGGCAACAAGTCCGCCTGGTTCGTCGGCTACACCCCGCAGCTGTCGACCGCGGTCAGCATGTACCGCCTCGACGACGACGAGACCAACAAGAAGCGCAAGTTCCTGGAGATGTTCGGCACGGGTGGCGAGGCGAAGATCCACGGCGCCTCGTTCCCCGCGCAGATCTGGCAGGACTACATGGAGCACGCGCTCAAGGGCAAGGCTGTCGTGAACTTCCCGGTGCCCGGCCCGATCGGCAAGGTCGTCGGCGAGACTCCGCCTCCGCCGCCGACCCCGACCAAGACCAAGGAGCCGGAGGAGACCCACTCTCCGACGCCCACGAAGTCCGAGACCTCGAAGCCACCGTCGCACTCGCCCGATCCCGGCGAGTCCTGTGACCCGTTCGACTGGGACTGCAACCACGACGGTGGTCAGGAGAACGGCGGTGCCGACGGCGGCGTCGACGGCGGGCCCGGCGGTGAGTCTCCGCCTCCGACGGAGGACCCGGTCGGCGGTGGTGGCGCCAACGGCGGAAATGGCAACGGCAACGGAGGGGGCGGAATCTTCGGCGGCCCCTCGGACTGAGCCGAGGCCGCCGGGGCGTCCCGCCAGGCCGCCGAGGCACTCCCCCACGGATGTTTCACGTGAAACGAGGGCCGTCGCACCGATGGGTGCGGCGGCCCTCTCCGCGTTCCCAGTCGCGTACGGCAGGATGGCGGGCATGCCCAGTGCAGACCCCAGCGCAGAGACGCCGCGCACGAGCGCGTACGAGCCTGTGAGCCCGCAGCAGGAGCCGGTACGTCCCTCGAGGGAGGACGAGGTCGCCCGGTCCGGCAGTGAGCTGGTGGGCGGCCCGGTCGGCCGAAGAGTGCTGTTCACGGCGTCCTGGTGGACCCCCGTGCGCATCATCGCTCTCGTCGCGCTCGGGATGTTCGCGCTCGGGATGATCCAGAAGATGCCGTGCTACAACGGCGCCTGGTTCTTCGGCGCCAGTTCGCAGTACACGCACGCGTGCTACTCCGACATCCCGCATCTCTACCAGGGACGCGGCTTCGCCGACGGCCTGGTGCCGTACTTCGACCGGCTGCCCGGCGACATGGAGTACCTCGAGTACCCGGTCCTCACCGGGATGTTCATGGAGATGGCGTCCTGGGTGACGCCCGGCAGCGGATCCATCCAGCACCAGGAGAAGATCTACTGGATGGTCAACGCCGGGATACTGATGGCCTGCACCGCGGTCGTCGCCGTGTGCGTGGCCCGCACCCACCGGCGCCGCCCCTGGGACGCACTGCTCGTCGCCCTCGCGCCGGCCTTCGCACTGACCGCCACCATCAACTGGGATCTGCTCGCCGTCGCGCTCACAGCCGCCGCGATGCTGATGTGGTCACGCTCGCGCCCCGTCGCCTTCGGCGTGCTCCTCGGGCTAGCCACGGCCGCCAAGCTGTATCCGGTGCTGATCCTGGGGCCGCTGCTGATCCTGTGCTGGCGCGCGGGCAGATGGCGGGCGTTCGGCACCGCGCTGCTGGGCACGGTGGGCGCCTGGCTGGTCGTGAACCTGCCGGTGATGCTGCTCGCGAGCGACGGATGGTCGAAGTTCTACACGTTCAGCCAGGAACGCGGCGTCGACTTCGGCTCCTTCTGGCTGATCCTCTCCCAGCGGATGGACTCCCCGTTGACCACCGACACGGTCAACACCCTGGCCACCGCGCTGATGCTCCTGGCCTGTCTGGGCGTCGGCGCCCTGGGGCTCACCGCGCCACGACGCCCGCGCTTCGCCCAGCTGGCCTTCCTGGTGGTCGCCGCCTTCATCCTCACCAACAAGGTCTACTCGCCGCAGTACGTCCTGTGGCTGATCCCCCTCGCCGCTCTGGCCCGGCCGCGCTGGCGCGACTTCCTGATCTGGCAGGCGTGCGAGGTCGCGTACTTCCTCGGGATCTGGCTCTACCTGGCGTACACGACGAGCGGAGACGCCCACAAGGGGCTGCCGACCGAGGGGTACCAGCTCGCCATCGTCGTGCACCTCATGGGCACGCTGTACCTCTGCGCCGTGGTGGTGCGCGACATTCTGATGCCGGAGCGGGACGTCGTGCGGCTGGCCGGGGACGACGACCCCTCAGGGGGTGTCCTGGACGGCTCGCGGGACGTCTTCGTGCTGGGAACCGCGGGGCACAGGGGCCGGGCCGCCCTGCACACCGCGGAGGCTCCCGCCGTGAAGTGGGGATCGGCGGCCGACGTGCCGGGCTGAGGAGTGTGCGCACACGCGGAAGGGCCGGTACGAGGCGTCGTCGTACCGGCCCTTCCGCGTGCTGGATCGATCCGCCTCAGCGGTCGATGATGCGGTCGAACTGCGTGGTGGTGTGCCGCAGATGGGCCACCAGTTCCTCGCCGACCTTCGGCTCCGGGGCGTCCGAGGGCACGAAGAGGATCGAGACCTGCATGTGTGGGGGCTCCGCGAACCAGCGCTGCTTGCCCGCCCAGACGAACGGCGAGAGGTTGCGGTTGACGGTCGCGAGACCCGCCCGTGCCACGCCCTTGGCCCGCGGCATCATGCCGTGCAGCGCCTTCGGGGCCTCCAGGCCCACGCCGTGCGAGGTGCCGCCGGCCACGACGACCAGCCAGCCGTCGGAGGCGGCCTTCTGCTGGCGGTAGCCGAAGCGGTCGCCCTTGGCGACGGCGGTGACGTCGAGGACGGCACCGCGGTACTCGGTGGCCTCGTGATCGCCGAGCCAGAGGTTCGTGCCGATGCGGGCACGGAAGCGCGTCTGCGGGAACTGCTGCTGCAGACGGGCCAGTTCACCGGCCTTGAGGTGGCTGACGAACATCGTGTGCAGCGGCAGGCGGGCCGCGCGCAGGCGGTCCATCCAGCCGATGACCTCCTCGACGGCGTCGGAGCCGTCGGTGCGGTCCAGCGGCAGGTGGATCGCGAAGCCTTCGAGGCGTACGTCCTCGATGGCGGCGTGCAGCTGCGGAAGCTCCTGCTCGGTGACGCCGTGGCGCTTCATCGAGGACATGACCTCGATGACGACGCGGGCGCCCACGAGGCCGTGCACGCCGTCGAGCGACGACACGGAACGGATGACGCGGTCGGGCAGCGGCACCGGTTCCTCGCCCCGCCGGAACGGGGTCAGGACCAGCAGGTCGCCGCTGAACCAGTCCTTGATCCGAGCGGCCTCGTAGGTGGTGCCCACGGCGAGCACGTCGGAGCCGAAGCGCGTGGCTTCCTCGGCGAGGCGCTCATGACCGAAGCCGTAGCCGTTGCCCTTGCAGACCGGGACGATGCCCGGGAACTGCTCCAGCGTGTGCTTCTGGTGTGCCCGCCAGCGCGCGGTGTCGACATAGAGCGTGAGCGCCATGGCTGGATCCCGGAACCTTTCTCGTGTCTGCGGTGTATCAGAGTGATGGAATTGTGCGGGATCAGCGGCGCGACATGTAGATGTCCAGCGCCTTGTGCAGCAGCTTGTTGAGCGGGAAGTCCCACTCGCCGATGTACTCGGCGGCTTCGCCACCGGTGCCGACCTTGAACTGGATCAGGCCGAAGAGGTGGTCCGTCTCGTCCAGGGAGTCGGAGATGCCGCGCAGGTCATAGACGGTGGCACCCATGGCGTACGCGTCGCGCAGCATCCGCCACTGCATCGCATTCGAGGGCCTGACCTCGCGCCCGATGTTGTCCGAGGCGCCGTAGGAGTACCAGACGTGCCCGCCGACGACGAGCATCGTGGCGGCCGACAGGTTCACGCCGTTGTGCCGCGCGAAGTACAGCCGCATGCGGTTCGGGTCCTCGGAGTTGAGGGCCTGCCACATCTGCTGGAAGTAGCCGAGCGGCCGCGGGCGGAACTTGTCGCGCACCGCGGTGATCTCGTAGAGGCGCTGCCACTCGGGAAGGTCGTGGTAGCCGCCCTGGACGACCTCGACGCCGGCCTTCTCGGCCTTCTTGATGTTGCGCCGCCACAGCTGGTTGAAGCCCTTCTGGACCTCGTCCAGGGAGCGGTTGGCCAGCGGCACCTGGAAGACGAAGCGGGGCTGGACGTCACCGAAGCCGGCGCCGCCGTCCTCACCCTGCTGCCAGCCCATCCGGCGCAGCCGGTCGGAGACCTCAAAGGCACGCGGCTCGATGTACGTGGCCTCGACGTCCCGCAGCCGCTTCACGTCCGGGTTCTGAATGCCCGCCTTGATCGCCGGAGCGTCCCAGCGACGGATCACGACCGGCGGACCCATCTTCACGGAGAAGGCGCCCTGCTGCTTCAGATGCGCCAGCATCGGCTGCAGCCACTCGTCGAGGTTCGGGGCGTACCAGTTGATCACCGGGCCCTCGGGCAGGTACGCGAGATAACGCTTCAGCTTGGGCAGCTGCCGGTAGAGCACCAGGCCGGCACCGACGAGCTGGCCGGTCCTGTCGTCGAACCAACCCAGGTTCTCCGAACGCCATTCACTCTTCACGTCAGCCCATGCCGGGACCTGGCAATGACTCGCCGACGGCAGTGTCTGGATATACGCCAGATGCTGCTCGCGACTGATGGTCCTCAGGGTCAGACTCATTCGGGGCGCTCCTCGGGCTGGTGTGTCCCCATGGGTTCAGGGGCTCCGGCTCTCGCGCCGAAGCCTACTGCGCCCTGCGAGCGCCCCGTCTGGGCGTACGGAACTAAGGCCCCCGGCCGCTCGCGCGACCGGGGTGCGTCGCGGCCGTCAGCCGACGACGCCGCCGAAGAGTCCGCCGTGCGCCATGCCCAGGAAGAAGCCGATCGCGGCGGCTCCCATGCCGAGGATCAGGCCGAAGCGTTCACGTGTCGTCGCCGAGATGTACTGGCCGTACGCACCTGTGGCGATCCCGACCAGGCCCGTCCACGAGCTGATCAGGTGGAGGTTGTGGAACATCGCCGTGACGAAGGCGATGGCCCCGAGCACCAGGGTCACGCCGAGCAGCGCGTCCTGGAGCGGATGGGCCTTGCCGTCCGTGGCGAAGAGGGAAGTGGCGGAGTTCGGTCGCATTGCCTGTGCCATGGGAGGCACCTCCTGCGGAAGGCGGCGCATCGTAGCGCCATAGACACCCGATGTGTACAGATTCTGCCCGTCCCCCGCCGGATTTCAACCGGAAGCCTCGGTGCGGGTACTCTGTACCGTCTGCACCGGTGTCTGCCCTGGCCACGGCATGGACCCCCGCTCGCGGGAGTCGATTGTCAGTGGTGGCCGATACCGTTGCGTACGCATCACGACCCTCCTGCCACGGAACGACCGTGGCCGCTGAGTCCAAAGGAGGTGGGTTCCACATGCGTCACTACGAAGTGATGGTCATCCTCGACCCCGATCTCGAGGAGCGCGCTGTCTCCCCGCTGATCGAGAACTTCCTCTCCGTCGTCCGTGAGGGCAACGGAAAGGTCGAGAAGGTCGACACCTGGGGCCGTCGTCGTCTGTCCTACGAGATCAAGAAGAAGCCCGAGGGCATCTACTCGGTCATCGACCTGCAGGCCGAGCCTGCGGTCGTCAAGGAGCTCGACCGACAGATGAACCTGAATGAGTCGGTCCTCCGGACCAAGGTCCTCCGTCCCGAGATGCACTGAGCTCTCTAGCTCAGCAGCACCCGGGAATCGAGTAGCAGCAACAAGCAGCCAGCAGCAAACCCGCCGAGAGGTTCCCCCATGGCAGGCGAGACCGTCATCACGGTCGTCGGCAATCTTGTCGACGACCCCGAGCTGCGCTTCACCCCCTCCGGTGCGGCGGTCGCGAAGTTCCGTGTCGCGTCCACCCCCCGCATCTTTGACAAGCAGACCAATGAGTGGAAGGACGGCGAAGGCCTGTTCCTGACCTGCTCGGTCTGGCGTCAGGCGGCGGAGAACGTCGCGGAGTCGCTCCAGCGAGGCATGCGCGTCATCGTGCAGGGCCGGCTGAAGCAGCGGTCCTACGAGGACCGTGAGGGCATCAAGCGCACGGTCTACGAGCTGGACGTCGAGGAAGTCGGCGCCAGCCTGAAGAACGCCACGGCCAAGGTCACCAAGACCACCGGTCGAGGTGGCCAGGGCGGTTACGGCGGCGGTGGCGGCGGCCAGCAGGGCGGCGGCTGGGGCGGTGGCTCCGGCGGCGGTCAGCAGCAGGGTGGCGGCGGTGCTCCCGCCGACGACCCCTGGGCGACCGGTGCGCCGGCCGGCGGCGGCCAGCAGCAGGGCGGCGGCGGTGGCGGCTGGGGCGGAAGCTCCGGCGGCTCCGGTGGCGGCTACTCGGACGAGCCCCCCTTCTAAGCCTCAGGGCTTTCAGGCCTTCGGGCCGAGGGTGGGCCGTAACCCCACTTCTTGATCACACAGGAGAAACACCATGGCGAAGCCGCCTGTGCGCAAGCCTAAGAAGAAGGTCTGCGCTTTCTGCAAGGACAAGGTCACGTACGTGGACTACAAGGACACGAACATGCTGCGGAAGTTCATTTCCGACCGCGGCAAGATCCGTGCCCGCCGCGTGACCGGCAACTGCACGCAGCACCAGCGTGACGTCGCCACGGCCGTGAAGAACAGCCGTGAGATGGCGCTGCTGCCCTACACGTCCACCGCGCGATAAGGGAAGGGTGACCGACTAATGAAGATCATCCTCACCCACGAGGTCTCCGGCCTCGGCGCCGCCGGCGAGGTCGTAGACGTCAAGGACGGCTACGCCCGCAACTACCTGATCCCGCGGAACTTCGCGATCCGCTGGACCAAGGGTGGCGAGAAGGACGTCGAGCAGATCCGTCGTGCTCGCAAGATCCACGAGATCGCGACCATCGAGCAGGCCAACGAGATCAAGGCCCAGCTCGAGGGCGTCAAGGTCCGCCTGGCCGTCCGCTCCGGCGACGCCGGTCGTCTCTTCGGTTCCGTCACCCCGGCCGACGTCGCTTCGGCGATCGAGGCTGCTGGTGGTCCGAAGGTCGACAAGCGCCGTGTCGAGCTGGGCGCGCCGATCAAGACGCTGGGCGCCCACGCGACGTCCGTGCGTCTGCACCCCGAGGTTGCCGCGAAGGTCAACGTCGAGGTCGTCTCCGCCTAAGCACTGCGCTTGGCAGAGTTGAAGCAATCGTTGGGCCGCACCCCCTGGGGTGCGGCCCAACGTGCTTCGCGGAACGTGTAGCGCGGCTCTGTTTCACGTGAAACAGAGCCGGGTGTCGTCCGCAACCCTCAGCGTGTGGCGCCCGTGACGAGCCAGCGGCCGGAGCGGGAGCGCAGCCACAGGGTCAGCATCCGGACCGCCATCATCAGCGTCATCGCTCCCCACAGCGCGGTCAGGCCGCCGCCGAAGGTCGGTACGAGCAGGGCGACGGGGGTGAAGGCGGCCAACGTGACGATCATTGCCCAGGCGAGGTACGGGCCGTCGCCCGCTCCCATCAGGACGCCGTCCAGCACGAAGACGATGCCGCAGATGGGCTGGGCGAGCGCGATGACGACGAGAGCCGGCAGGGCCGCGTCCTGGACGTCGCCGTCGCCGGTGAAGAGCGGGATGAACACGGGCCGTGCGAGGACGACCAACAGACCGAGGACGACCCCAGAGGCGACGCCCCACTGCACCATGCGTCGGCAGACGGCTCGGGCGCCGTCAGGATCGTCGGCGCCCAGATAGCGCCCGATGATCGCCTGTCCGGCAATGGCGATGGCGTCGAGCGCGAAGGCCAGCAAACTCCACAGGGACAGCACGATCTGGTGAGCGGCCACGTCGGAGTCGCCGAGGCGGGCGGCGACGCCGGTCGCGATCATCAGGATGGCGCGCAGCGAGAGCGTACGGACGAGGAGTGGCGCGCCGGCTTGTGCGCAGGCCCGGATTCCGGCGGCGTCGGGGCGCAGTGAGGCGCCGTGGCGCTTGGCGCCGCGTACGACGACGTAGAGGTACACCGCAGCCATGCCGCACTGGGCGATGACGGTGCCCCAGGCGGAGCCGGCGATGCCGAGGTCCGCGCCGTAGACCAGGCCGACGTTGAGGACGCCGTTGGCGACGAAGCCGCCGATGGCGACGTACAGCGGGGTCTTGGTGTCCTGAAGGCCGCGCAGTACGCCTGTGGCGGCGAGCACGACGAGCATGGCGGGGATGCCGAGCGAGGAGATCCGCAGGTATGTGACGGCGTACGGGGCCGCGGTGTCGGAGGCGCCGAAGAGGTCCACGAGAGCGGGGGCGGTGGGCAGGGCGACGGCGATGACGGCGGCACCGAGGAGCAGCGCGAGCCAGATGCCGTCCATGCCCTGTCGGATGGCGGCCTGGAGATCCCCGGCGCCGACCCGCCGGGCGACGGCGGCCGTGGTGGCGTACGCGAGGAAGACGAAGATGCTCACCGCGGTGGTGAGGAGCGCCGAGGCGACGCCGAGGCCGGCCAGTTGGGCGGTGCCGAGGTGACCGACGATGGCGCTGTCGGCGAGCACGAAAAGGGGCTCGGCCACGAGCGCGCCGAACGCGGGGACGGCGAGCGCGATGATCTCTCGGTCATGCCTTCGCCGTGCGGCCTTGGGTGCCGCGGGAGCCTGTGTCATGCACACCAATCTAATCTTCCACAGGTAAGAGATGCAATGCTATTGGGACCCTTACTCAGCCGCCCGTCGAGTGGGCCGTCACGTGGCGTTTCAGACGATCTTGGTCCGACTGGGAAACTTTTTCTTCTGCACAGCCAGTGGACGGGAAAGGTGCAGGTCAGGTCGGTTTTTGAGAACGTGCTGAGGGCTTGTTCACAGGCCTGTCCACCGACCCGTGCACAGGTTTGACGGAGTTCTCCACAGCATCCGGCCCGTCATCCACACCGCCTGTGGATAACCAGATTGGCTGACGGTGCCCACAGGCCTACCGTGGTCCGGCGCCCGCCTCGTCGTACGACCTCGGAAACCCCGGAAAACCGACGCGTCAGAACCGGAGTTGGGCCCGCTTATTTGTCAGTGTCGTGCCGTACGAAAGAGGGGCACGGCGAGGTCCGCGCGGCGGACGGGAGGAGGTGGCCCGGTGAGTATTTCCGAGCCTTTGGACGACCCCTGGGCCGACAGCGGTCCCAGTGACCGTCTGCCCGTCTCCCGCCAGCGCCGCGACGGTGGTGGCGGCCGGGGCCGCGACGAACAGCACGATCGTGGCCGCGAGGGCGGCTGGGACGGCGGGGGATCGTCGTTCGAGCGGGTCCCCCCGCAGGATCTCGACGCGGAGCAGTCCGTGCTCGGCGGAATGCTGCTCTCCAAGGACGCGATCGCCGATGTCGTCGAGGTTCTCAAGGGCCACGACTTCTACCGGCCCGCACACGAGACGATCTACGCCTCGATCCTCGACCTCTACGCGAAGGGCGAGCCGGCCGACCCGATCACCGTGGCGGCCGAGCTCACCAAGCGGGGCGAGATCACCAAGGTCGGCGGCGCTTCCTATCTGCACACGCTCGTGCAGACGGTGCCGACGGCGGCGAACGCGGAGTACTACGCGGAGATCGTCCACGAGCGGGCGGTACTTCGACGGCTCGTCGAGGCTGGCACGAAGATCACCCAGATGGGATACGCGGCCGACGGCGACGTCGACGAGATCGTCAACAGCGCCCAGGCCGAGATCTACGCGGTCACCGAGCAGCGCACCACGGAGGATTACCTTCCGCTCGGCGACATCATGGAGGGCGCTCTCGACGAGATCGAGGCGATCGGTTCGCGGTCGGGCGAGATGACCGGTGTGCCGACCGGGTTCACCGACCTCGACCAGCTCACCAACGGTCTGCACCCGGGCCAGATGATCATCATCGCGGCCCGTCCCGCCATGGGTAAGTCGACACTGGCCCTCGACTTCGCGCGGGCGTGTTCGATCAAGCACAACATGCCGAGCGTGATCTTCTCGCTCGAAATGGGGCGCAACGAGATCGCCATGCGTCTGCTCTCCGCCGAGGCGCGTGTGGCCCTGCATCACATGCGCTCCGGCACGATGACCGACGAGGACTGGACGCGTCTCGCCCGGCGCATGCCGGACGTCTCGGCCGCCCCGCTCTACATCGACGACTCCCCGAACCTGTCGATGATGGAGATCCGGGCCAAGTGCCGCCGCCTCAAGCAGCGGAACGACCTGAAGCTCGTCGTCATCGACTACCTGCAGCTGATGCAGTCGGGCGGATCCAAGCGGTCCGAGAGCCGCCAGCAGGAAGTCTCGGACATGTCGCGAAACCTGAAGCTGCTCGCCAAGGAGCTGGAGCTGCCGGTCATCGCGCTCTCGCAGCTGAACCGTGGCCCCGAGCAGCGCACCGATAAGAAGCCCATGGTCTCCGACCTGCGTGAATCCGGCTCGATCGAGCAGGACGCGGACATGGTCATCCTGCTGCACCGCGAGGACGCGTACGAGAAGGAGTCGCCGCGCGCGGGCGAGGCGGACATCATCGTGGGAAAGCACCGTAACGGCCCCACAGCGACGATCACCGTTGCCTTCCAGGGCCATTACTCGCGCTTCGTGGACATGGCACAGACCTGACAGCTCCAGGTGTGGGGAAGCCGCTCAGCGCTTCGTCTCGTACCTGGTCAGGACCACGCCGCCGGGAAACGGCCGCGTCTCCACCAGGTTCAGGTTCACCCAGTTGTCCAGCGCGGTGAAGAACGGCGTGCCGCCGCCCGCCAGGACCGGCGCGGTGGCCAGCACGTACTCGTCGATCAGCCCGGCGCGCATGGCCGCCCCGGCGAGCGTCGCGCCGCCGATGTCCATCGGGCCGCCGTCCTCGGCCTTGAGCCGGGCGATCTCGGCGACCGCGTCGCCGGTGACCAGGCGGGTGTTCCAGTCGACCTTGTCGATCGTCGAGGAGAACACCACCTTCGACATGTCCCGCCAGCGGCGCGCGAACTCGATCTCCGCCGGGGTGGCGTCGGGCTGCCGGTCGCCGGTCGGCCAGTAGCAGCTCATCGTCTGCCACAGCTTGCGCCCGTACAGCGTCAGCTCGGTCGCCTGCAACTGGTCGGACCAGAACTGGAACAGCTCGTCGCTCGGCTCGCTCCAGCCGATGTCGTCGCCGGGTGCGGCGATGTAGCCGTCCAGGGTCACGTTCATGCCGTAGATCAGTTTCCGCATGCCGCCAGCCTTCCCCGAGTCGGTCTCAGGCGTACAGACCGGCGCGGGGCGGGGAACTCATCGGTGCGCGATCCGGGCCCACACGGAGACCCTCGGAGAGCCTCGCCCCGCCCCGGTCATCGCACGGTGATAAAGACCGCGCCCGGGGTTCGTGGGCCCACGACCCCAGGACGGCGTACTGGGCCGCGTCCCTCACCGACCGGCGAGGGGGACGAGGCCGAAGACGCTCCCGCGGCGGTGCCGGCCACCCGTCTCCCGACGCCGGTGGCACGCACCGCGATGCGGACCTGACCGGCCCGCGGGGCCGGAAGGGGTTCAGATGACGATGACCCGACGTCCGCGTGTGTGTCCGGCCTGGCTGTCCGCCTGTGCCGCGGCCGCTTCGGCGAGCTGGTACGTCTTCTCGACCGGGATGTGGAGTCGGCCCCGCGCGATGAGGTCGCCGGCCTCGGCGAGGGCCTGCGGCACGTTCCCGGTCACGCCGGAGAAGCGGACGCCGTGTTCCGGTGCGGTCAGGTCGGCGATGGAGATCACCTTCTGCGGGTCTCCCACCAGTTCGACGAGGTCGGGGATCACGCCCGAGCCGGCCAGATCGAGTGCGGCGTCCACGCGGCCGAACTGTCGGACCCGCTCGACCCAGCCCTCTCCGTACGTCGTGGCGAGCGCACCCAGGCCGCGCACGTAGTCCTGGTTGGCGGCCCCGGCCGTGCCGATCGTCGTGATGCCGCGGTCGCGCGCGATCTGCAGCACCGCTGAGCCGACGCCCCCGGACGCGCCGCTGACCAGCAGCGTCTGTCCGGGCTGCACACCGGTCTGGTGGATGATGCGCAGCGCGGTCTCCACCACGGAGGGGTACCCGGCCGCTTCTTCGAAGGTCAGGTTCTCGGGCATCGGGGCCCAGGCCGACAGCACGGCGAACTCGGCGTACGTGCTGGAGCCTCGCCCGAACACGCGGTCGCCGACCTCGACCGTGGTGACGTCCGGGCCGATTTCGTCCACCAGTCCGGCGGCGTCCTGCCCTGTCCCGGAGGGCAGCTCGACGGTATGGGACGGAACCCCGTCGGGCTTGTGGAACTGGCCTTCGCGGATCCTCCAGTCGACGGGGTTCACACCCGCCGCGCGTACGGCGATACGTATCTGACCGGGGCCCGCGTGGGGCTCCTCGGCCTCGGTGAGGTGCAGGACATCGGGGCCACCGAACTCGGCGAAGCTCACTCTCTTCATGCGCTGAACGTAGCACTACCGGTTAGCTTTTTGAAACAGTTACACCTTAGGATTTGGTAGCGTAACCGCCATGACCGTCCCGACGACGCCGACCGGACCGACCTCGCAGAACGGCTCGAGCACGCCGCCCGGACGTCGTGAACGCAAGAAGGCCGCGACCCGCCAGAAGATCGCCGACACCGCCATGCGGCTCTTTCTGGAACGCGGGTACGACACGGTGGGCATCCGGGACGTGGCAGCCGAGGCCGACGTGGCCGTCACCACGCTCTTCTCCCACTTCGCCTCGAAAGAGGCCCTGGTGTTCGAGCAGGACGACCACTTCGAACAACGCCTCACGCAGGCGGTTACCGACAGGGCGCCGCACGAGCCGCTCATTCCCGCGCTGCGCCACGAGATCCACGCGATGGTCCGGCACTGCACGGCGGACGGCACGGCGGCGGTCTACCGCATGATCGACGAGACCCGCACCCTGCGGGAGTACGAGGAGTCGATGCGGCTGCGCCACGCGGAGTCCCTGGCGACGGCCATCGCCGCCGATCCCGAGCTGGCGCGGACCACGACGGAGTGCCGCGCGATTGCGCGGTTCGTGGTCGACGCCTATGCCCTGGCCCGCGAGGCGGACGACCCGCAGGCCGCCGTGGACGAGATCTTCCGGATGATCGAGGCAGCCTGGGACGTCAGCTGACCTCAGCGTTCGGTCTGCGGAGCGTCCGGGGCTCAGAACGCGCTGAGTCCGGTGAGTTCGCTGGAGAGGTCCCAGAGTCGCGCCGCCGCGTCGGGGTCGACCGCCCAGGGTTTCACGCCGCCGATCAGCATGTCGTCGGTGGTGGCCGGTTCGGCGATGTCGCAGTCCTGGCAGTACGCCCCTCCCCGGCCCTCCAGCAGCGGTGAGGTAGCCGCCCACACAGCCGTCGCCGCGCCCTGCTCAGGGCTCTTGAAGCCGACGGCAGGCGCCCCGTCCGGAGTCACCCAGCCCTGCGCGAGCCACTCGTCCCGCGGGATGTGGCGCTGCAGCGGGGTGAGGATGCTGCCGGGGTGCACGGCGAAGGCGCGCAGGTGGTGGTCGGCACCGAGGCGGTTCAGGTGCAGGGAGAAGAGGGCATTGGCGGTTTTGGACTGGGCGTAGGCCGACCAACGGTCGTAGCCGGTGTCGAAGTGCAGGTCGCTCCAGCGGATGTCGGAGAGGAAGTGTCCCGAGGAGGCGACGGTGACAACACGGGTGCCGTCCGGTGCGAAGACGGGACGCAGGCGGTGGGTCAGCGCGAAGTGCCCGAGGTGGTTGATGGCGAAGTGCGCCTCCCAGCCGGGACCGACGCGTGTTTCGGGGCAAGCCATCACGCCCGCGCCGTTGATGAGGATGCCGAGCGGGCGGCCGGTGTCGAGGAAGCGTTCGGAGAAGACGCGGACGCTGTCCAGGTCCGCGAGGTCGAGGGCGTGCACCTCGGTCCGGGGCAGGCCGCGCAGGGCGTGTTCGGCGGTTTCCGGGCGCCGGGCGGGGACGACGACGTGGGCGCCCGCGTGGACGAGAGCGCGGGTCGTGGCGAGCCCGAGGCCGGAGTAGCCGCCGGTCACGAGCGCCGTTGTGCCCGCCAGGTTCACGTCGGCGAGGACGTCTTCGGCCGTGCTGTGGGCGCCGAAGCCCGTGCCGAGCTTCCGCTGTTCAGTGATCATGCTTTCGACGCTAAAACCTAGAGCGTGCGCTAGGTCAAGAGCCGCCCGCCGCGGGGCGTACGGTCACGCCATGAGCGAGTATCCGGGCGCTGTGCCCGAAGAGAGCAGTGCAAGCACGGGCGGGCTGTCCATAGGAAAGGTCGCCGAAGCGACCGGCCTGAGCGTGCACGCCCTGCGGTTCTTCGAGCGGGAAGGGCTCTTCCTGCGCGACATTCCGCGGACCGGCGGAGGGCAGCGGGTCTACGAACAGACGGATGTGGACTGGCTCCTGCTGTGCGGGCGGCTGCGCGTCTCGGGCATGCCGATCGCCACGGTCAAGAAGTTCGCGGCGCTCGTACGTTCCGGTCCCGGCAACGAGCGGGAACGTCTGGCGCTGCTGCGGGAGCACGAGCGCGACGTACGCGCGAAGATCGACGACCTGAACGCCTGCCTGGAGGTCATCCACGGCAAGGTCACCACCTACGAGCAGCACCTGCGCGACGGAACGGCCGCCGGCCTCTGGTCACCGCGGCCGCTCACATCTCCGCGTCGCGATTCGTCGGTGCAATGACGGACGAAAACGACGCCTCTGCGGCCAACAGCGGCGCCGGGCAGACGCTTGAGGAGAAAACTCATGCAGGCTCGTATGCAGAACCCCACCACGATCATCCCTGAGGCCCTGAAGGCCGTGCTGAGCCTGTCCCGTATCTCCAGGCAGCAGGGGCTGTCCCAGGCGACGATCGAGCTGGTGCAGCTGCGCGTGAGCCAGATCAACGGAAGCAGCGTCTGCGTCGAGGGGAACGCGCGCAGTGCCGACGTGGCGGGCGCCACGGACGTGCAGTGTTCATCGGTGGCCGCCTGGCGGAATGTCTCCTGCTTCACGGCCGCGGAACGCTCCGCCTTCGCCCTCGCGGAGGCGGCCACCCGGCTCGCCGACCGGCCCGATCCGGTGCCGGCGGCGGTCTGGAACGAGGCGGCGCGGCACTACACCGAGCAGGAACTGGCGGCACTCGTCCTCACCATCGGAGTGGCCAACATGCTCAACAGGATCAACATCATCACGCGGCGGCACGCCGGCTCCCAGCCCTGGGAGTGCTGACAGGGGCCGAAATCGCTCGACGCGCGGGCGCCTCCCGGGTGAACTGGTGCCATGACAACACCCCGTGAAGAGCTGCTCCCCTCCACCCGCCGAGCCCTGCTGCACCGCGTCGCCACCGCTCAGACGGAGGGCAGGTCCCCCTCGCTGGTGGCCGCTGTGGCCCGGGACGGTGAGCTGGTGTGGGCCGGCGGCCGCAGCATGGTGGACGGGCACGAGCCGGACGAGAACGTTCAGTACCGCATCGGTTCGATCACCAAGACCTTCACCGCCGTACTCGTGATGCGGCTGCGTGACGAGGGTGTACTGGAGCTCAACGACCCGCTGGAGAAGCATCTGCCGGGCACCGGAGCGGGAGAGGCCACGATCGCCGAACTCCTCGCCCACACCGCTGGGCTGGCGGCCGAGACGCCAGGAGAGTGGTGGGAGCGCACACCGGGGACGACTCGCCCGGAGCTTTCGGACGTCCTTGGTGAGGAGCCCTTCAAGCACCCCGTCGGCAGGCGCCACCACTACTCCAACCCCGGCTATACGCTGCTGGGTTCACTGGTCGAGAGGCTGCGGGGCGCCCCGTGGGAGGACGTGCTGCGCCGCGAGGTCCTCGAACCGCTGGGGCTGACCCGTACCAGTGCTCAGCCCCGGGCTCCGCACGCCGGCGGCTGGGCCGTGCACCCGTGGGCGGACGTGATGATGCCGGAGCCCTCCGAGGACCTGGGCCTGATGGCTCCGGCCGGACAACTGTGGTCCACGACGGCCGATCTGGTGCGGTTCGGCCACTTCCTGGTCACGGGCGACGAGCGGGTCCTCAGTGCGGATTCCGTACGGGAGATGCGGACTCCGTCGGCGCCACTGCCGACGGGTGAATGGGACAGGGCGTACGGCCTGGGAGTGGACCTGCTGCGGTGGGACAAAGGCAGCCTGGCGGGCCACGGTGGATCGCTGCCGGGGTTTCTGGCCGCCCTGTGGGTGAGCGAGGCGGACGGCTTGGCCGCGGTGGCGCTCGCCAACTGCACGTCCGGGCCGCCGGTGGCGGCGCTGGCCATCGACCTTGTGAAGATCGTCTCCGAGGCCGAGCCCCGGATTCCCGAGCCGTGGCGGCCGCTGCCCGAAGTCGACCAGAAGGTGCTGGAGCTGGCAGGCCCCTGGTACTGGGGGACTCAGGTGCTCGTGCTGCGCCTGACGGCCGACGGCGGCTTGGAGCTGGGGCCGTTGTCCGGGTGGGGGCGTCAGGCCCGGTTCCGGCCCAACGGTGACGGCACCTGGACGGGGCTCAACGGGTATTACGCGGGGGAGCTGTTGAAGGCCGTGCGGCGCCCCGACGGTTCGGTGAGCCATCTCGACCTGGGGTCGTTCGTCTTCACCCGCAAGCCGTACGACGGGGGCGCGCCGATCCCGGGCGGGGTGGACCCGCAGGGATGGCGCGGCTTCTAGTCCTTCGGTCCTTCTCGGGTTCTTCGGTTCTTCGCGATACGTATGGGGGAAGGGCCTGTTTCACGTGAAACAGGCCCTTCCCTACTGCTGCTCCGGCTGAGTACAGCCTCAGAGGGACAACTTGAAGCCCACGTGCGAGGCCTGGAACCCGAGCCGCTCGTAGAAGCGGTGGGCGTCGGTGCGCGTGGCGTCGGACGTCAGCTGCACCAACTGGCAGTTCTGGCGCCGGGATTCCGCTACGGCCCATTCGATGAACTGCGTGCCGAGCCCGCTGCCCCGCTCGTCGGCATGCACGCGCACGCCTTCGATGATCGAGCGGGTGGCGCCCTTCCGGGAGAGCCCCGGAACGATCGTGAGCTGGAGCGTGCCGACGACGCGGCCCTCGCGCTCGGCTACGACCAAGTGCTGGTTCGGGTCGTCGGTCAGTCGCTCGAATGCCGTGACGTACGGAGTGAGGTCGTCCGGCGATTCACGTGTCGCGCCCAAGGCATCGTCGGCGAGCATGCCCACGATGGCGGGCAGGTCCGCGGCGGTGGCGGGTCGTATCTCAAGATCTCCCATGGTGCGCAGCCTATGCGCGCAACCTACGCGCGCAGCGTTTCGACGGCGTTGACCAGCGGGGCGAGCTCCGGGTTCCGTGCGGCCTCGTCGAGCGCCTCGCGCAGGGCGCCGTCGTTCGTGGGGCGCGCTTCGGCGAGGAGCGTGGCACCGGCCTCGCTGACGTCGGTGTAAATACCGCGGCGGTCCGTGGGGCACAGGTAGCGGGCCAGCAGGCCGCGCTCCTCGAGCCGGGTCACCAGGCGCGTGGTCGCGCTCTGGCTCAGCACCACGGCATCGGCCACCTGCTTCATCTGCAGGTGGCCCCCCTCGCCGTCGTGCTGGCGGTTGAGCACGTCCAGAAGGCTGTACTCCCGCACGCTCAGGCCGTGCTTGGCCTGCAGGGCGCGCTCTACGTGGGCCTCGATCTTCCCGTGGAGCAAGGAAAGGGCGCACCAGCTTTGGGAGAGCGCGGTCAGTGCGGGGTCTGTCGCTGTCATGGCTCTTGGTCCTCCGTCCCGGAGCGGCTGCACCCAGGGTAGTCCACCACTGCAATATCCAGCGGTTGCATATAGCCCGCGTCTGCAACTATTGTGGACGCACGTTAAGCGCACCTGCAATCGTTTGGAAGGTAGATCCATGCCTCTCGCGCTTCTGGCCCTCGCGATCGGGGCTTTCGGAATCGGAACCACCGAGTTCGTGATCATGGGGCTGCTTCCCGAGGTCGCGGGTGACTTCGGCGTCTCCATCCCGACGGCCGGCTTCCTCGTGACCGGCTACGCCCTCGGCGTCGTGCTCGGCGCTCCCCTGATGACCGCCCTCGGCACCCGGATTCCGCGCAAGCGGATGCTGATGCTGCTCATGGGTCTCTTCATCGTCGGCAACCTGCTCTCCGCCGTGGCTCCCGTCTTCGGCGTGATGCTGGCCGGCCGCGTCGTCGCCTCCCTCGCCCACGGCGCCTTCTTCGGCATCGGCTCGGTCGTCGCGGCCGAGCTGGTGGCACCCGAGAAGAAGGCCGGAGCGATCGCCATGATGTTCTCCGGTCTCACGGTCGCCAACGTCGTCGGCGTTCCGCTCGGCACGCTCGTGGGCCAGGCCATCGGCTGGCGGATCACCTTCGTGATCGTCGCCGCCCTCGGCGTGCTCGGCCTGTTCGGTGTCGCCCGGCTCGTACCGGACCTGCCCAAGCCCGAAGGCGTACGGCTTCGCGACGAGATCGGTGCCTTCCGCAACGTACAGGTGCTGCTCGCCATGGCGATGACGGTGCTCGGCTTCGGCGGCGTCTTCGCGGCCATCACCTACATCACACCGATGATGACGGACGTCGCCGGTTACGCGGACTCCTCCGTCACCTGGCTGCTCGTTCTCTTCGGGCTCGGCATGGTCGGCGGGAACCTCGTCGGGGGCCGGTTCGCGGACCGTGCGCTGATGCCGATGCTGTACGTGTCACTCGGCTCCCTCGCCCTGGTGCTCGCTCTGTTCACCCTCACCGCGCACAACAAGGTCGCGGCCGCCGTGACGGTGCTGCTGATCGGAGCGCTGGGCTTCGCGACGGTGCCGCCGCTGCAGAAGCGCGTCCTGGACTACGCCTCGGGCGCCCCGACGCTCGCCTCCGCCGTCAACATCGGCGCTTTCAACCTGGGCAACGCACTGTCGGCCTGGCTCGGCGGTCTCGTCATCTCCGCCGGCTTCGGCTACACCGCCCCCAACTGGGTCGGCGCGGTGCTCGCCGCATCCGCCCTCGTCCTGGCCCTCGTGTCGGCCGCCCTGGAGCGTCGCTCCGCAGTGCCCGGCCCGATCGTGGCGAGCGCGGCCCCTGTCGAGCAGCGGACACCCGCCCACCACTGACCCCACACCGCCAGCCCCCCCCACAACCCCGCTTGCAGTACCCCCAAGCACAACCCCGCAAGGAGAACCCCCTCATGAGCACCACCACCCCCACGGCCGTCGCCCCGCTGACCATCGGGGACGCAGAAGCCCTCGTCGCCGCGGCCCACCGCGCCGCCGAGGAAGCCGGTGTCACGGTCAGCGTCACCGTCCTCGACGCGGGCGGCCACCTCCTCGCCTTCCGACGCGACGACCGCGCCGTCCTGATCTCCGGTGAGACCAGCACCCGCAAGGCGTACACCGCCCTCCAGCTGAACGCCCCGACCGCCGACCTCGTCGACGCGGTCCAGCCCGGCGGCCTCTTCCACACCCTGCCCACCGCGCTCGACCGCCCCCTGCTCTTCATCGCGGGCGGCGTGCCGGTCCACCGTGACGGCCGTCTGGTCGGCGCGATCGGTGTCGGCGGCGGTGCGCCGGAGCAGGACCACGGCTTCGCGTCGGCGGCCGTGGAGGCCCTCGCGTAGCAGGTCCGAGGCGTACGTGCATGTGTGAGTGAACACGGGCGTGCGCGTACGTGCGTATGAGAAGGCCCGCTCCCGACGATCTCGGGGGCGGGCCTTTCTGCTCTGCGTCGGAGTGCGGTCTGGGGTGGGATCAACCCGCCGCGACGGTCAGCGGAGCGAAACGGCGGGTCCAGTCGCCCGGCAGCTCCGGCATGCCGTACGCCATGACGGCGTTGAAGGCGACGGATTCGAGGCCGCTCTCCTTCAACCAGGTCAGCAGCTCCTCGTGCCGTACGTCGATGTCGGTGCGCAGCGGCCGGTCGGTCCCGGCGGCGAGGGAGGCGATGAGGGCCTTCGCGGTCTCGGTGTCCCGCGCGACGAGCGGGCCCACGACATGGGTCGCCATGTTGGGCCAGGCGCCCGCGTATCCGACGATCTCGCCGTCGGCCTCCGCGACCCGCAGCTGGTCCGTGAAGGCGGGGAGCCGGGTGATGACGTGCATGCGGTCGTGGCCGAAGACCTCGGTGTCGAGCCGGAGGAGGGAAGGCAGGTCTTCCGCGGTGGCCGGCCGGGTGGTGGCGACATCGGGCAGAGCTCCCCGGCCTCCCACCGGGGCGAAGTGCCCCCAGACCATCTCGGCCCGGCCGATCACCTCGAAGCCGAGCTGTTCGTAGAGGGGCAGGCCGTTCGGGGTCGCGTGGAGGGTCAGGGGCACGGAGCCCGCCTCCTCGACGGCGTTCCGCATCAGTCTGCGGCCGACGCCCTGGCGGGCGTACCGCTCGGCTACGAGGACCATGCCGATCGCCGCGAGGGCGGGGCGCCCGGGAGGGCCGTACTGGGTCACTACGTAGGCGCCCATGAGGCCGTTGCCGTCAGGGGCGTCGATGCCGTAGCCCGTTCCGGCCGACAGCAGCAGGCCCCATTTGTGTTCTTCACGCGGCCAGCCCCGGTCCTCGGACAGATCGGCGCAGACCTGCAGATCGCGGGGGGTCAGTCGGCGGATGGGCGGTGCGGAGAGGGAAGGTGTCGACACGCGGGCCAGGCTGTCTGACGTACATCCTCGGCGTCCAGCCGTTTGTGGGCAGAACCACGTAGCTTTCGGCCACGGTTCAGCTGCTCGTTTCACGTGAAACACGACGACGAGCGATAACCGGGGGCACTAGCCTCGGCCTACATGGCACGCCTACACCTCTTCGACCTGGACGGGACGCTGCTGCACGGCACGGCAGCTCCGGTCGAGATATCGCGGCAGCTCGGCCTGGACGCGGAGATCGCCGAACTGGAGCGGGAGTTCGTGACGGGGCACCTGGGCTCACCCGAGTATGCGGAGCGGGTGCACGCCCTGTGGGCGGAGCTCACGGAGGCACACGTGACGGCGGCCTTCGAGGGAGCCCCCTGGCTCGACGGCATCCAGGAGACCTGGGCCGAGATCCGTGACGGCGGTGACTACTGCGCGGTCATCTCCCTCTCGCCGTCGTTCTTCGTGGAGAGGCTCGCCGGCTGGGGAGCGCACGCAGCGCACGGGTCGCTCTTCCCGGCCGTGCCGTTCACCGAACCCGTGAACCCGACGGGCATTCTCAACGCCGCGGCCAAGGTGAAGATCGCGGACCGTCTGTGTGAAGAGTTCAGGGTGGGCAGGAGCGACTGTGTCGCGTACGGGGACTCGCTTTCCGACCTGGAGTTGTTCGGTGCGGTGCCGGTATCCGTGGCGGTCAATGCGGATCAACGGCTGGTGAGCCTGGCCACCCACTCCTATGTCGGCCGTGATCTGCGTAAGGCGTACGAATTGGTCCGGCACGACCGGTAATTGAGGCAATTGGCAGGCAGGCCCTGCGAATTGAGGCCGAGGGGGAGAGGTACTTGTGCGTCCGGCGGCTGCCGGTATGGTCGATCAAGGTCCGCGCCGGGTGCGTCTCTCCACACTCCGGAGCGCGGCGCGCAGGTGAATGAAGCCTAACGGGGCATAGAGATCCAGAACCCGTACTTCCTGTTATGCGGCCGACGCGGCTGCGGGGAATGGGATGCTGCGATGAGGGGGGCTGCGGCCAATGTCACATTCTCGCCCTACTTGTCCGTAGGGTCCGGGGGGTCGGGGTTCAATGTGGCCGTATCGGCCATCGAGGCAGAAGAGCGAGGACAGACGCAGAGCGGGGACAGTAGGCAGCTTCCGGCAGGGAGTGCCCAGACCGACCGAGAGATGTTCGAGGCGAGGCACAACATGGACGCTCCGACCACCACGTCGGCCGATGACGGCACGTCCGGCGACGGAGGCGGCTGGTTCACCCCGCGCAAGCCGCCGCAGGGGCCGGAAGACGGGCGAATATCCACCACTCCGGAAGCCCCCCAGGCGACACAAGCGCCGGAGAGTCGGCCACAAGCCCCGGAAGGCTCCGGAGGCCAGGAAGCGACACAGCACCAGGCCCCGCCCCCTCAGGCGCAGTCCACCGCGCCCCCGATCTCCGTCCAGCAGGCGAAGCCGACGCAGAAGGCCTCCGCCGATGCCCTCCTGGTGCAGCGCACGATGGCTGAGATATCGCCCGTCGCCGACAAGGTCACCTCGTACTTCTACGCGCTGCTCTTCACCCGGCACCCGGACCTCCGCGCCCTGTTCCCCGCGGCGATGGACACCCAGCGGGACCGCATCCTCAAGGCGCTGCTGACCGCGGCCGAGCACATCGACCACACCGACGTGCTCGTCGCCTATCTGAAGAACCTCGGGCGCGGACACCGCAAGTACGGCACCCAGGCCGAGCACTACCCGGCTGTCGGTGAGTGCCTCATCGGCTCGCTGAGCCGGTACGCGAGCGCGACCTGGGACGAGGAGACCGAGGCCGCCTGGGTCCGGACATACACGACGATCTCCCAAATCATGATCGACGCGGCCGCCGAGGACGAGATGCGCGCCCCCGCCTGGTGGTTCGCCGAGGTCGTCTCGCACGATCTCAGGACGCCTGACATCGCTGTCGTCACGGTCCGGCCCGACCAGCCGTACCCCTTCCTCGCGGGGCAGTACACAAGCCTGGAGACCCCCTGGTGGCCCCGGGTCTGGCGGCACTACTCCTTCGCGTCGGCCCCGCGCCCCGACGGACTGCTGTCCTTCCACGTCAAGGCCGTGCCGGCCGGCTGGGTCTCCAACGCCCTGGTGCACCACGCCCGCCCGGGCGACATCCTGCGGCTCGGCCCGCCCACCGGTTCGATGACCGTCGACCACACCACCGACAGCGGACTGCTCTGCCTCGGCGGCGGCACGGGCATCGCACCCATCAAGGCCCTGGTCGAGGACGTCGCCGAGCACGGGAGACGACGCCCCGTGGAGGTCTTCTACGGAGCACGCACCGACCACGACCTGTACGACATCGACACGATGCTCCGCCTGCAGCAGTCCCACCCTTGGCTCGCCGTCCGGCCGGTCGTCGACCAGCGGGCACAACTGCCGGACGCTGTCCGCGAGTACGGCCCGTGGAACGAGTACGACGCGTACCTCTCGGGTCCGCCCGGCATGATCCGCAACGGCGTGGACGCTCTGCGGGACATCGGCATTCCGGAGGGCCGAATCCGCCACGACTCGGTAGAGGAACTGGTGGCCTCGGACTAGGGCCTTAGCCCAGATCGGGGGCGTGCATCGCGCGTACGCCCTCGATATTGCCGTCCAGGTAGTGCCGCAGGGACAGCGGTACGAGGTGGACCGATGCGATCCCGACTCTGGTGAACGGCACGTGCACGACCTCGTACTCGCCACACGGCTCCTCGACCTCGGGGCCGTGCCGCTGACCGAGGTCCATGGACTCCAAGCGGCAGACGAAGAAGTGCTGCACTTTTACGCCGGTCGCGCCGCCGTCCTCGCCGATGTGCTCCACGGTGTCGACGAAGCACGGCACGACGTCGGTGATCTTGGCGCCGAGTTCTTCATGGACCTCACGGTGGAGTGCGTCGACGACAGAGTCGTCCTCCGCCTCCACGCCGCCTCCCGGAGTGATCCAGTACGGATCGACGCCCGGCTTGCTGCGCTTGATCAGGATCAGGTCGTCTCCGTCCAGCAGGACGGCGCGTGCGGTGCGCTTGACCACGGGTCGGACGGTCATGGGGGAAATGTGGCCCGGACTGTTCCACGTGAAACATCGTGAACCAGCCGCGCCCCCCATCAAGCCCAGTCGACCGCGGCACGCACCAACCAATCGTGCGCCCGCGCAATGTGCGGCATGACGAGTGTTCCGGTGCGCACCGCCAAGAAGTACGTACGCAAAGGGGGCACAGCGGGGTCGAGCAGAGCCACGATGTCGCCGCGTTCCAGTGCCGACGCGCACAGGTAGCGGGGCAGAACGGCGAGTCCCGCACCAGCGGCCACGCAGGCGAGGACGGCACGCAGATCCGGTGCGATGACGGCGCCCGACGCCGTGGGCCGAGCGTCGAAGACGGCGTTCCAGTAGCGGGAGACGAACGGCAGTGACTCGTGGACCTCGACCACCGGGATGTCCCGGAACGACGCCGCTGTCCGGCGACGCAGCCTGCCGCCTCCGATGCGGTCCGTCCAGCGCTCCTCCGCGACCAGAACGTGCTCCTCGTCGCAGAGCGGTGTCGAGGTGAGCAGCGGGCCGCGTGGCCGGGCCGTGGCGATGGCCAGGTCGTGGCGGCCGGCGGCCAGTCCTTCCAGGGCCTCCTCTGCGGTGCCGAACGAGGCGCGCAGGGCGTGACTGTGGCCGTCCTGGCCGGTCAGAGCGGTGAGTGCGGGCAGGGCGCGCTCGGCGGTGAACTCCGGCGGTCCCACGAGGTGGAGGGTGCGTACCGACGAGTCCTCTTCGAGTCCGGTCTCGGCGATCTCCACCAGGGCGTCCAGATGCGGAGCGGCTTTGTGCGCGAGCTCGTCGCCGATGGTGGTCGGGGTCACCCCGCGGGCCTGACGCAAGAAGAGCGGGCGGCCCAACTGCCGCTCCAGCGTGCGTATCTGGGACGTGACGGCGGGCTGGGAGAGCCCGAGAAGAGCCGCGGCACGTGTGAAGGACCCGGCCCGGTGCACCGTCACGAAGGTGCGCAGCAGGGCCAGATCCATGGCGACGTGCCTCCCCTTCGTGCCCTCAGGGTGCGCCCAACTATAAATATGTCGATAGCTTTCTGTCGCTACTGTGATTGGACACTGACACAGAGTCAACTAGCCTAGTTGGGGCGGTTCTTCGCGCGCGGAACCGGGACGGTCCGAGCCACGAGGGGGGAGGCTCGGACCGTTCGTTGTGCGTAGCCGGGGCGAGTGCCTCGCACCGGTCGGGCTCCTCGCGCCGGACGCCTTCCTCGCACCTGACGACGCGACTGAAGCTGCCGGTCAGTCGGCCGTCGCGGCCGCCTCGTCCAGCGCGCGCAGTACGTCCGTCACGAGGTCATCGGGGTCCTCGGCGCCCGCGGAGAAGCGGATGAAGCCTTCCGGAACGGCGTCTCCGCCCCAGCGTCCGCGGCGTTCGGCCGTCGACCGCACACCGCCGAAGCTCGTCGCGTCGTCGACCAGCCGCAGCGCTTCGAGGAAACGCTCGGCTCGCGCACGCGTGGGCAGCGTGAACGAGAGAACGCATCCGAAGCGGCGCATCTGCCGCGAGGCGACCTTGTGCGAGGGGTCGTCAGGCAGCCCGGGATAGCGCAGCCCCGACACCTCGGCGCGCCCGCGCAGGGCCTCGGCGAGGATGAGGGCGTTCGCGTTCTGCCGATCGGCCCGCAGTTGCAGCGTGGCCAGTGAGCGATGCGCGAGCCAGGCCTCCATGGGTCCCGGAATCGCTCCGACGATCTTGCGCCAGCGCCGCACCGCCGCCGTCAGTTCCGCGTCTCGGCAGGCGACGTAGCCCAGGAGGATGTCGCCTTGACCGGTGAGCATCTTGGTGCCGCTGGCCACCGCGAAGTCCGCGCCCAGCTCGAGAGGACGCTGGCCGAGCGGCGTCGCCAGGGTGTTGTCGACCGCGACCAGCACGCCACGCGCGTGCGCCGCGTCGGCGAGCCGCCGCACGTCGCACACGTCGAGGCCGGGGTTGGACGGCGTCTCGATCCACAGCAGCTTGGCACCGTCCAGGACGTCGAGCTGTGCGTCGTCGCCGGTCGGAGCGGTGCGCACCTCGATGCCGTACGCCGTGAGCTGCTCGCGGACCAGTGGCAGGACCTGGTAACCGTCGTCCGGCAGGATCACCGCATCCCCCGCGCGCAGCTGCGAGAACAGGACCGCTGAGATCGCCGCCATGCCGGAGGCGAAGACCAAGGACTCGACGTCCGATTCCGCGTCCGGCGCCTCGAGCTCGCCGATGGCCCGCTCCAGATGCGTCCAGGTGGGGTTCTCGTCACGCCCGTACGCGTATCCGCCCGTCGGGTCGCCCGGCAGGTGGAAGTGTGCGGCGAAGACCGGTCCCGGCAGCGTCGGCTCGTGTTTCACCGGCTCGGGCAGCCCGGCCCGGACCGCTCGCGTGCCGTCGCCGAGGCCGGCTCCGCTGCCGTCCATGCGTCCCGATTCCGTCATGCCGCCCGCCTTTCCACTGCTGCACATACAGCGTCGAGCAGGCCTTCGCTCGCCGCCTCCACCATTCTCGGATACGCCCGGGACCGCTCGGTCAGTCGTCGTCGGGCAGGACGACGTTCATGGCCCAGGACACGATCGAGATGATCAGGCCGCCCAGAACGGCGGTCCAGAAGCCCTCGACGTGGAAGCTGACGTCGAGTTTGTCGGCGAGCCACGAGGTGAGCAGCAGCATCAGGGCGTTGACCACAAAAGTGATCAGGCCGAGGGTCAGGATGAACAGGGGGAAGGTGAGGACCTTCACCACCGGCTTGACCAGGAAGTTCACCAGGCCGAAGAGCAGGGCGACCACGATGAGCGTGCCGACCTTCTTGCCTGTGCTGTCCCCGGTCAGGGTGATCTTGTCGAGCAGCCACACGGCGACGGCCAGGGCCGCGGCGTTGGCGATCGTCTTGACTACGAAATTCTTCATGTGTCTGATCGTGGCAGACACGGGCCGGGAACGGTCGGCCCACGAAGGCCCACGAAGGCCCACGAAGCACCGCGAGCAGCCCAGGGCGAGCAGCGGCAACACGGTCATCAGCAAGGGGTGTACGAAGGCGATGAAGGCTTTCCGACTGGACGAGCTGGAGGCGGAGCGTGCCGCGAACGACGGCGCGTATCTGCAGTTCCTGCGGGAGAGAAACATGTCGGTCGGGCTGTACGCGCTCAATGCCGGGGACACCGATCCACAGCAGCCGCACGGGCAGGACGAGGTGTACATGGTCGTCAGCGGCCGCGCGGCGATCACCGTAGGAATGGAGACGACGCAGGTGGCGCGGGGCAGCGTCGTCTATGTGCCGGCCGGTGTGGCCCACAAGTTCCATCACATCAGCGAGGACTTGCGGGTGCTCGTGGTGTTCTCTCCCCCGGAGTCCTGACACCTTCTGCCGTGTCCACCGCGGCTTCTGTCACGTCCACCGCGGCTTCTGTCACGTCCACCGCGGCCTGTTCTGCCTCCTCCGGCTGACCTCCATCAGGGCTGCGACCTCGGGGTTCCCTAGGGGTCGGATCAGGGGAGGACAAGGGCTCCGAGGCCCCCGCCGAGCCCTGCGGCGTTCTAGCATCGAATGCAAGAAGCCGAGAACCTGCGGAGATTCAGGAAACAGAGCGGAGAGGTAAGGACGATGGCAGCCAAGGAGATCTTTGCGGGAATGCCGTGGTGGGTGAAGTGGGTGGCCGTTCCGGTCGTCGCACTCGTCGTGTTCGGCAGCTTGATAGCGACCGTGGTCGGATTCGTGGTCTGGTTGCTCTTCAAGGCGCTTCTATTCGTGGCCTTGGTCGGCGGGCTCATCTATGTCGTACGGAAGTTCATATCCGGCTCGTCCTCGTCGCGCACGGACTGGTGAGTTTTCGCAAGCGTTCCCTCGGGCGGGGGAAGTTTCCCGATGGGGCGCCGTAAGGCGGTGGCCGAGGATTAGAGTCCGGAAGCGGACGTGGGGGTCGATCCCCGCGGACGAGCGTACGTACGTGCACCGCTCTTCCGTCGCTACCCGGGCACGGGCGGGCTTCCACGCGCTTCGGGAGTGAACCTTGGCCGCGGTCGACACCACCAGCTCATCGGTCGACACCAGCGCCGACCCCGCCGCCGGCCCCACCCTCATCGGCTCCGTGCAGCGGGCGATGCGGCTCCTGGAAGCCGCCGCGTCGCACCAGAGCGGGGCTCCCGCAAAGCAGTTGGCGCGGGAAGCGGGCCTCGCGCTCCCCACCGCGTACCACCTGCTCCGCACCCTGACCCACGAGGGATATCTACGCCGGGACAAGGGCCTGTTCGTGCTCGGCGAGGCAGCCGAGCGGTTGAGCAGCAGCGCAGCGCAGCAGAACCGGCGCGCACGGGTCAACCAGGCCATGGCACACCTGCGCGACACCCTCGGCGTCCCCGTGTACTTCGCCGTCTATCGGGAGGGGGAGATCGATGTCGTGTCTGTCGCGGACACCCCGGGCAACCCCGCCGTCGAGGAGTGGGCGGACTTCAGGGAGACCGGACACGCCCACGCCATCGGGCAGTGCCTGCTGGGCCAGCTCGACGACGAGGCGCGACAGGACCACCTCGACCGCTACCCGGTTCGGTCGATCACGCGCTACTCGGTCCGGGACGACCGCGCGTTCATCCGACGACTCGACTCGATGGAGCGCATGCGGCCCGTCGTGGAGCGGCAGGAGTACGCACTCGGGACACTGTGCGCGGCCGTCCCGATCATGGCCGGTGACACCGCGGCGACCATGGCCATTTCCGTCCCCTCCTCGCAGGCCGACCGACTGTTGCCGACAGCCGAGAGGTTGCAGCGGGAGATCGGAAAGCTACTAGGGACACTCGCTTTCTCTATCAGCATCTGAAAACTCACTCCTTGTTATTTGGCGCTTACGTTAAGCAAGATTCGAGGGGTGTCAGGGAGCTGGTTCCTGGCCACGTGAGGGCCTCGAGGGCCAAGTGACGGGGTAGGACGCGCGATGGGCGAGACCGAGACGGTGCAGGCAGAGGTCATGATGAGCTTCCTCGTTTCCGAGGAGCTGGCGTTTCGCATCCCGGTGGAGCTGCGCTACGAGCTCGGGGATCCCTATGCCGTGCGGCTGACGTTCCACTTGCCGGGAGACGCCCCGGTGACCTGGGCCTTCGGCCGGGAGCTGTTGATCGACGGGGTCGGCAGGCCGTGCGGGGACGGGGACGTGCGCGTCGAACCCGCCGATTCCCCGATGCTGGACGAGGCCCTGATCAGGCTTCAGGTCGGCGGTGACCAGGCGCTGTTCAGGGTGGGCATCCCTCCGCTGCTCGCCTTCCTCGACCGTACGGACAAGCTGGTGCCGCTGGGGCAGGAGCGGGCGTTCGCCGACTTCGAGGCGCACCTCGACGAGACGCTCGACCGCATCCTCGCGGAGGAGCAGAACGCGGGTTGAACCGCCGACCGCAACGGACAGGGGCTTACGGCATTTTGGTGCATTTCGAGAGCCGACGCTCTGCGTCACCGGCGCAGCCGGGTCCTCAGAGCTAATGCTTGCGGCGGCGTCCCTTCCCTCCTCGGGAAGTCCGGGTCGCCCCGCCCGTCGCGGTCCGACCAGGAGGGGTGGAGCGGTCCGCCGAGACGACCAGGGCGGCCAGCGCGGTGGTCACCGGCACCGAGGCCACCAGGCCGATGGAGCCGATCAGGGTGCGCACGATCTCCTCGGCGACCAGCTCGCTGTTGGCCACCGTGCCCACGCTGGACTGGGCGATGGAGAAGAGGAGCAGCAGGGGCAGTGCGGCACCCGCGTAGGCGAGGACGAGGGTGTTGACGACCGAGGCGATGTGGTCGCGGCCGATGCGGATGCCCGCGCGGTACAGGCCGCGCCAGCCCATCGTCGGGTTGGCCTGATGCAGCTCCCAGACCGCAGAGGTCTGGGTGACCGTCACGTCGTCGAGGACGCCGAGCGAGCCGATGATGACGCCCGCGAGCAGCAGACCGCTCATGTCGATGGACGGATACAGGCCATGGATGAGTCCGGTGTTGTCGTCCGTGTTGCCGGTGAGCGCGGCCCAGCCGATGAAGAGAGAGCCGAGCAGGCCGATGAGGAGAAGGGAGATGAGCGTGCCGAGTACCGCGACCGAGGTCCGGGCCGTCAGGCCGTGGCAGAGATAGAGCGCGATCAGCATGATCGCGCTCGCCCCGACCACCGCCACGACCAGGGGGTTCGAGCCCTGGAGGATCGCCGGCAGGATGAAGAACGTGAGCACCATGAAGCTGATGGCGAGGGCGACCAGGGCCATCACGCCACGGAGCCGGCCCACGACGACGACGGCGATCGCGAAGATGCCGGCGAGCAGCGCCATCGGGATCTTGCGGTTCACGTCGGTGACGGAGTACTGCAGTCCTTCGGGGGCCTTGGGCTCGTAGGCGACCACCACCTCTTGGCCCTGCTTCAGTTGGCGCGGCGAGTCCGGCTGGATGATCTCCGTGAAGGTGCGGCCCTCGTCCTCACCGCTGGTGACCTCGATCGTCGCCTTCTTGCAGATGCCCGTGGCCGTGGACTGCGCGGACTGGCCCTCGGCGGTGGAGGTGTCGCCGTTCGGCGGGGTCTGCGAGGGGCTGAGGTCCTTGCAGGGCAGCTCCTGCACCTTCGTGACCTTCGCCGACTGCGTCTGCCGGTCGAAGCCGACGCCGGTGCGTTCGTGGCTCGGTGTGCCGCCGGGCCAGAGCACCATGAGGCCGACGACGACCGCGGCGGCGAAGGGGATCAGTACCGCGGCGATGACCTTGCGCAGGTGCTGGGAGACCGGCGCGGCCGGGCCGTGGCTGTGGGAATGCCCGTGTCCGTGGCCGTGTCCATGCCCCTCCGGAGGCGTCCCGGAGACGGGCGGCTGCGAGGGCGGCGGGGGCGGCGGCTCTGTGGTGGTCACTGACCGATCATCGCAAGAACGGGAGGGGCCCTCTGTTCAGCGCGCCCGACATGACGCTAGCGTGGAGCCACCTTTGCAATCGCGGGAGCTCGGAGCACCGGGCTGAGAGGGCGCTGACCTCCGTACGAAGCGGCACAAAAAGTGCACGAGCCGTACGGGACTCGCTGCGTCGACCGCCGAACCTGTTACCGGGTAATGCCGGCGTAGGGAGTAGGTCTCATGACCACATCGGACGCACGCACGCCTGCCTCGACGCAGAACCAGGGCGACGAGGCCGGGAAGTCCATCGGCTGGCACAAGGCGTATGTCGAGGGTTCGCGCCCCGATCTGCGTGTGCCGGTCCGCCAGGTGCACCTCACCAACGGCAAGGCCGTCACCCTGTACGACACTTCGGGCCCGTACACCGACCCGTCGGCCGAGACCGACGTCCGCCGCGGTCTGCCGCCGCTGCGGGAGAACTGGATCATCGCCCGCGGCGACACGGAGGAGTACGTCGGCCGTCCGCCGCGTCCCGAGGACGACGGCATAAAGCACACCTCGCCCCGCGGCGGGCTCAAGAACCTCGACGCGGTCTTCCCCGGCCGCCCCCGACAGCCGCGACGCGGCCGCGACGGTCAGGCGGTGACGCAGCTCGCGTACGCCAGGCGTGGCGAGATCACGCCCGAGATGGAGTTCATCGGGATCCGCGAGGGCATGGACCCGGAGATCGTGCGGGAAGAGGTCGCCGCGGGCCGCGCGGTGATCCCCGCCAACGTGAACCACCCGGAGATCGAGCCGATGATCATCGGCAAGAAGTTCCTGGTGAAGGTGAACGCGAACATCGGCAACTCCGCCGTCACCTCCTCCATCGAGGAGGAGGTGGACAAGATGACCTGGGCGACCCAGTGGGGCGCCGACACGGTCATGGACCTCTCCACCGGCCGCAACATCCACACCACCCGCGAGTGGGTCCTGCGCAACTCCCCCGTGCCGATCGGCACCGTCCCCCTCTACCAGGCCCTGGAGAAGGTCGACGGCAAGGCCGAGGAGCTGACCTGGGAGATCTACAAGGACACGGTCATCGAGCAGGCCGAGCAGGGCGTGGACTACATGACGGTCCACGCGGGCGTGCGCCTCCCGTACGTACCGCTCACCGCGCGCCGCAAGACCGGCATCGTCTCGCGCGGCGGTTCGATCATGGCCGCCTGGTGCCTCGCGCACCACAAGGAGAGCTTCCTCTACGAGCACTTCGAGGAGCTCTGCGAGATCCTCGCGGCGTACGACGTGACGTACTCGCTCGGCGACGGCCTGCGGCCCGGTTCGATCGCGGACGCCAACGACGAGGCGCAGTTCGCCGAGTTGCGGACGCTCGGGGAACTCAACACGATCGCCAAGCGTCACAACGTGCAGACGATGATCGAGGGCCCCGGTCACGTCCCGATGCACAAGATCAAGGAGAACATCGACCTCCAGCAGGAGATCTGCGAGGAGGCGCCGTTCTACACGCTCGGCCCGCTGACCACGGACATCGCGCCCGCCTACGACCACATCACCTCCGGCATCGGCGCCGCGATGATCGGCTGGTGGGGCACGGCCATGCTCTGCTACGTCACGCCGAAGGAGCACCTGGGCCTGCCCAACCGCGACGACGTGAAGACGGGCGTCATCACGTACAAGATCGCGGCGCACGCGGCAGACCTCGCCAAGGGGCACCCCGGCGCACAGGACTGGGACGACGCGCTCTCGGACGCGCGCTTCGAGTTCCGCTGGGAGGACCAGTTCAATCTGGCCCTCGACCCGGTCACGGCGCGGGAGTTCCACGACGAGACCCTGCCGGCCGAGCCCGCGAAGACGGCGCACTTCTGCTCGATGTGCGGCCCGAAGTTCTGCTCGATGAAGATCTCGCAGGACATCAGGCGCCAGCACGGCGGTGACCTCGGCTCCGAGGACATCGAGGCGGGCATGGAGCAGAAGTCCAAGGAGTTCGCGGCCTCCGGCAACCGGGTCTATCTGCCGATCGCCGACTGAGGCTCCGTGGTCCCGCCCCCGATGGGTGGCGGGGCCACGAAGCGGTGGTGCGGCCCCGAGGCGGTTCGGTTTGGCCCGTTACTCCGGCTTGTGGTCGGGCCCGCCGAAGTCGGGGCTGGAGAAGTCGGGGCTCGAGTAGCTCGGCCGCGGGCCCGCCGGGCCGCCGCCGTCCGGGCTGCTGAACCCCGGCCTGTTGTAGCCGAGTTGCGGCATACGGCCATGGTTGCCGGAGCCGCTGGGCTTCCCCGACGACGTACGGACGGCGGGAGCGCCGCCCGGCTCCGTCAGGGCCTCCCGGAGGAACGGCACGACGCCCCGCTCGAGGAGAGCCCGGCCCCAGTCTTCCCTGGCCCGGGACACCTCCTCGTGCTGCTCGCCGTGGAGCCCCGCCGGGAGCGAGGTGGACCCGTTGCGCAGGGCGGTCAGGAGCAGACCGACCGCGGCGACCAGGATGCCCCCCGCGGTGAGCGCGCCGAACAGCCATCCCGCGGTGAGCAGGGTGTCCGCGAAGGCGGGCTCGGGGTTGAGCATCTTCAGGATGTAGCCGACGAGCAGGAAGATCGCGGCGGCCGTCCCCGCGAGGACGGGTGCGAGCACCGCGACCACGGCGATCGCTCCGGCGCCCGCCGCTGCCGCCGGTTCGGCGACCTCACCCATCGTGGTGGCGAGGCCCACGCCGCCGGAGCCCGACTCCGCGGCGCTCTGTCCGCTCCCTTCGCGGATCGAGGTGGATGACGGTCGAGGTTCGCGCAACTCCTCGCGAACCTTCACGTAGTGCGCGTACTCGGCCGCGGCAGCGGCCGTGATCAGTGCTGTCGCGTTCAGGGCCATGGTGCGCAGTTGTTCGGTGTTGAGCCGCCGGCCCACTGCGGCGAGTTCGGGACGGTCAGGTGCGGTGCGCAGCGCCTCGTCGAGGATCCGCTCGTACTCGGGGCGGTCCTCATTGAGCAGGTGTGGAGCGCTGTTCATGTGCATCCCCCGATGCTCCGTAGGGCTGAGGCTCGCATGGCTACGAGCCGTTGGGCAGAAACGGAGGGGAGCCTGCTACGGATAAGCCGATGGTAGAGCCGTGACGGCACGCGGTGACAGGGGGTTTCCGGAAATTGCCCCCCTGGCCAGCGTGATCGTGTAGGGGGGGCGGCTGCTCGTGGAACGCTCAGACGGACAGCGGGAGTTGGCAGACCAGCAGCTTTCCGGCCATGGTCACTCCGCCGTCCATGGCGATCGCCAGACCGTCGGCGTACACGTGCGGACCCTCGATGACCGGCCCCGCGCCGTCCGACTCGTCCTCGGAGCCGACGTCACCCAGGAGGTAGGGGATGGGGCTGTGACCGTGGACGATGCGTGTGCCGCCGTACATGTCGAGGAGTTCGCGCACGGCCGAGGGGCCCGACTCGTCGCGGAACGCGAAGCGCTTGGTGAACTTGCGGAAGAGGTCCCAGCATTGGTCCGCGTCGTTGCGCGTGAGGGTCTCCCGGATGGTGTCGTTCACCGCCTCGATCGAGTCACCGTAATCCAGATAGGCGGTGGTGTCGGAGTGCACGAGCAGGTGGCCGTCGGCCTCCTCCATCGCGTCGAGGCGGGCCATCCACTGAAGGTGGTGGTCCTCCAGGCGCTCCATGTCGGTCTTCTGTCCGCCGTTCAGGAGCCAGGCGGCCTGGAAGGTGGCGGTGCCCGCGCCCGAGTTCACCGGGGTGTCGCCGAAGCGTTTGGCGCCGAGCAGGAGCAGCTCGTGGTTGCCCATGAGCGCCTTGCAGTAGCCGCCGGCGGCGGCGGCCTCCGCGGAAAGCCGCATCACGAGGTCGATGACGCCGATGCCGTCGGGCCCGCGGTCGGTGAAGTCGCCGAGGAACCAGAGGCGCGCGTTCCCCGCGGACCAGTTGCCCTCGGCGTCGAGGAGACCCTGCTCCTGGAGGGCCGCGACGAGCTCGTCCAGGTAGCCGTGGACGTCGCCGACGACGAACAGCGGGCCGTACTCCTCGCTCGCCCGCGGCTGCGGAGGCTCCGGCATGACCTGCACCTGGACGGTGTCGCCGCGGTTGATGACGGGCAGGTCGCGCTGGGTCGGGGTGTACCCCTCCTCCGGCGCCGCACCTGGCGCGCCGGGGCTCACCGGGGCGGGTCCGGCCGTCTCATGGATGTACGCGGGAACGCGGAAGTCGCGCAGCGTCGCCGTCCGCACATCGGGTCCCTGACCGGCCCCCTGAGTCATCGACCCCTCCACCACCATTGCGCCGCATCTGCACCGAGATCGGACTGCTTGGTCGCAGCGGCCCGCGGTGTCGTCCGCCCATCATAGGAATGCGGCTCCCGCTGTGTGGTGCACCAGGGGTGGTGAATCGGTGCCGGACCACGATTCACCGCGCTTTTCTCCCGAATTGGGCAGAGGTTTCCCCGCTGGTGGCGGGTTGGACACCTACCTCTGCCCGGATCGGGGTGTGGGCGGGAGTGATCAGCCGGAGCCGGGCGAGCGGGGCGGGCTGACCGTCGTGCGCGGCGGACGTCGCTCGGACGAGGTGCGCACGATCAGTTCGGTCGGTATCACCTGCTCGACGGGATGCCCCGAATCGAGGCCCTCGATGGCGTCGATCAACAGCTGGACGACGGCCGTGCCGATGCGCCGCGGCTTGAGGGAGAGCGTGGTGATGGGCGGTTCCGTGGTGGCGTACACCGTCGACTCGCTGCAGCAGACGAGCAGCAGGTCGTCGGGGACGCGCAGGCCGTACCGCCGGGCGGCGGCGAGCAGGTCGGTGCCGTTGGGGTCGAAGAGGCCGTAGACGGCGTCGGGCCGGTCGGGTCTGGCGAGCAGCCGATCGGCGGCGACGGCGCCCGCGCAGGGATCGTGCGCGGGATAGGACTCGTAGACCGGGTCCTGGCCGACGCGTTCGCACCAGCGCAGGTAGGCGGTCGTGGACAGGTGGGTGTACGTGTCCGTGGTGGTGCCGGTGAGCAGGCCGATCCGGCGGGCGCCGGCGGCGGCCAGGTGGTCGAGGATCTCCAGGACCGCGGCCTCGTGGTCGTTGTCGACCCAGGCGGTGACCGGCAGGGACCCCGCCGGGCGGCCGTCGGAGACCACGGGCAGGCCCTGTCGGACCAGCTCGCTGACCACGGGGTCGTGGTCGGAGGGGTCGACGACCACGGTGCCGTCGAGCGCGACGTTGGACCACACGTCGACGGGGCTGCGGCGGGAGGTGGCGGGCAGGATGACCAGGGCGTAGCCCCGGGCGAGGGCGGCCGAGGTGGCGGCTCTGGCCATCTCGGCGAAGTAGGCGAATTCGGTGAAGGTGAAAGGTTCATCCCCGTACGTCGTCACGGTCAGGCCGATGAGGCCGGACTTGCCGGTACGGAGGGTGCGGGCCGCGGCGGACGGGCGGTAGCCCAGCCGTTCTGCGACCTCGCGGACGTGGCGTCGGGTGGCGTCGGGCAGCCGACCCTTGCCGTTGAGGGCGTCGGAGACAGTCGTGATGGAGACACCGGCGGCGGCGGCGACGTCTCTGATGCCCGCTCGACTCTGCCGGTTGCCCCGGCGCGCGGTCTCCGCTCGGCTCACCTGGTGCTTCCCTGCTGCTGTCATGGCGAGCCGATAGTAGGGCTCATGAGGGTGGGTAGCAGGGGCGCATATTCACTCGTTGACAGGCACGTTTCTGCATGGCGAAAGCGGGTCAATGACCTTGGAATGCAAGGGAGTTGGTGGGTGCAATGGGTAGCTGCCCCTGATCGTCGCGCGCGGGCCTGCCAAAGGTGTCAGGTCTCGAAGAGGTCTCAACTCACCTTCACGAGGGACGCGCGCCACGGAGTGAGCCACCGGCGCGTGGGGGAGCATGGGGCGCTCCCCCCTCTCCGCGCGCCTTGCGCGGGGGACGGATCCGGGGTTCGTACGCGGATTCCGGCAGCCCATTCGCACCGGGGCCGAATCCTCATAAGGTAAGCAGTATTCGAACTGATGTGACGGCACGAGTGTGAATGGCTCAGAGGAGGACTGCGGTGAGCGAGACGAACCCGAGGCTGCGCGCCGAGCTGGAGGGGATCCCCACCTACAAGCCGGGCAAGCCCGCTGCGGCGGCCGACGGTCCCGCGGCCTACAAGCTGTCCTCCAACGAGAACCCCTATCCGCCGCTGCCCGGTGTGATGGAGAGCGCGCTCGCCGCCGCCGGGGCCTTCAACCGCTACCCCGACATGGCGTGCACGGCCCTGATGAGCGAGCTGGCCGACCGCTTCGGCGTGCCCACGTCGCACATCGCCACCGGCACCGGTTCCGTCGGCGTCGCCCAGCAGCTGCTGCAGGCCACCTCGGGTCCGGGCGACGAGGTGATCTACGCGTGGCGCTCCTTCGAGGCGTACCCGATCATCACGCAGGTCAGCGGTGCGACGTCGGTGCGGGTGCCGCTGACGGACGGCGAGGTGCACGACCTCGACGCGATGGCCGACGCCATCACCGAGCGCACCCGGCTCATCTTCGTCTGCAACCCCAACAACCCCACGGGCACCGTCGTCCGCAGGGCCGAGCTGGAACGGTTCCTCGACCGGGTGCCGGGCGACGTCCTGGTCGTCCTGGACGAGGCGTACCGCGAGTTCATCCGTGACCCCGAGGTGCCGGACGGCATCGAGATCTACCGCGACCGTCCGAACGTCTGCGTCCTGCGTACGTTCTCGAAGGCGTACGGACTCGCGGGGCTGCGCGTCGGCTTCGCGGTCGCCCATGAGCCGGTGGCCGCCGCGCTGCGCAAGACGGCGGTGCCCTTCGGCGTGAGCCAGCTGGCGCAGGACGCGGCGGTGGCGTCGTTGCGCGCCGAGGACGAGCTGATGGGCCGGGTCGGTTCGCTGGTCGGCGAGCGCACGCGGGTGGTCGAGGCGCTGCGCGGGCAGGGCTGGACGGTGCCCGAGACGCAGGCGAACTTCGTGTGGCTGCGGCTCGGGGACCGTACGGCGGACTTCGCGGCGGCGTGCGAGAAGGCCGGCGTGGTCGTGCGGCCGTTCGCGGGCGAGGGCATGCGGGCCACGATCGGTGAGACCGAGGCCAACGACATCTTCCTGCAGGCGGCGGAGGCCTTCCGCAAGGAGCTATAGGGCCTTCCCGTAGGGCCTGCGGAGTCTCAGACGAGTTCGACCCGTACGGGGTCGCCGGCGCGCACGGAGGCCAGCTTCCCCGGGTCGCCGTCGATCCGGCCCAGGAGGTTGCACGGGCTCGCGAGGCGGCACTCGTCGCCGCGCGAGATCGGGGTGGGTCCGTAGGGGAGCGCGAGGGCGTCGCCGTCGGTCCAGAAGGCGACCGTGCCGGGCTCGACGATCTGCTGGGCGTCGGGTTCGCGCGGGACGCTCACGCCTGTGTCGAAGTAGACCTCTTCGCCCCAGGTGTTGGCGGTGGCGGAGAGCGGCAGGACCGTGCCGAGCGCCTGGCTGGTCGGAGTCTCGGCGAGGGTCGCGGTGAGGTGGCCCGCAGGCCAGGAGATCCGTATCTGCATGGCGCGGATTCAACAATATGTTGAAGTTCTTGGGAAGGCCTCGGGCGATGCCCGGGGCCTTCTTTCGCGCCCTCTGGCAGTCCGGCTATTCGGTCCGGTCGGGCAGCCGGCCGTTCGGTCCGGCCGTTCGGGACGGTCGTTCCTGTCGGTAAGGGGACCCCCCTTTCGGGTTTCGGCAGCTCGTACGACATAATGCTTGTGAATGTGAACGCGTTCACAAGCGTGTACCGGTTCGTCCGGAGATCAGCGGGACATAAGGGGCAACCCGACCGCTGCCGGCACGGAGGTGCCGCGGGCACGGTGAGTAAGGAGAAGCCGCAGTGGACCTGGCTCTGGCGCCGGAAACCCTGGCGCGATGGCAGTTCGGCATCACGACCGTCTACCACTTCCTGTTCGTTCCCCTGACGATCTCGCTCGCCGCACTGACGGCGATCCTCGAGACGGCGTGGGTGCGGACGGGCAAGGAGCACTACCTCAGAGCGACGAAGTTCTGGGGAAAGCTGTTCCTGATCAATATCGCCATGGGTGTCGTCACGGGCATCGTGCAGGAGTTCCAGTTCGGCATGAACTGGTCCGACTACTCCCGCTTCGTCGGTGACGTCTTCGGGGCGCCGCTCGCTTTCGAGGCGCTGATCGCCTTCTTCTTCGAGTCGACCTTCATCGGCCTGTGGATCTTCGGCTGGGACAAGCTGCCGAAGAAGCTGCACTGCGCGACGATCTGGATCGTCTCCATCGGCACCGTCCTGTCGGCGTACTTCATCATCGCCGCCAACGCCTTCATGCAGCACCCGGTCGGCTACAAGATCGTGGAAAGGGACGGCACCAAGCGCGCGGAGCTCACCGACTTCGCGAAGGTGCTCTTCCAGGAGACGACGCTCGTCAACTTCTTCCACGTCATCTCGGCGGCCATCCTGGTCGGCGGCGCCTTCATGACCGGCATCGCCATCGTCCACCTGCGCAAGAAGCAGCACATCCGCACCATGCGGATGTCGATGCGGCTCGGTCTGGTCACCGCGTTCGTCGGCACCCTGCTCACCGTCGTCAGCGCCGACACCCTCGGCAAGGTGATGTACGAGCAGCAGCCGATGAAGATGTCGGCCGCCGAGGCGCTGTGGGAGACCGAGAAGCCGGCCCCCTTCTCGCTCTTCGCGTACGGCGATGTCGCCAAGGGACACAACGACGTCGCCATCGAGGTGCCCGGCGTCCTGTCCTTCCTCGCCAAGAACAACTTCAACGCCGAGATCCCCGGCATCAACGACCTGAACAAGCAGGCGCAGGAGAAGTACGGGCCCGGCGACTACCGGCCCAACATCCCCACCGCCTACTGGTCGTACCGCTGGATGATCGGCTTCGGCGGGGTCTCGATGGCGCTGTGCACCGCGGGCCTGTGGCTGACGCGGAAGAAGTTCTGGCTCGCGCCCGAGCACCGCACCGGCGCCGACGACATCCCCAAACTGATGCTCACCAAGAACACGGAGCTCTCGCCGAAGCTCGGCAACTGGTGGTGGCGCCTCTCGCAGTGGACGTTGATCTTCCCCCTCATCGGCACCGCCTGGGGCTGGATCTTCACCGAGACGGGACGCCAGCCCTGGGTGGTCTACGGAGTCCTGCGCACCCGGGACGCGGTCTCCCCCGGGGTCTCGCAGGGCGAGGTGCTCACCTCACTCATCGGGTTCACGCTGATCTACGCGATCCTCGCCGTGATCGAGGTGAAGCTGCTGCTCAAGTACGTCAGGAAGGGCCCGCCCGAGCTGACGGAGGCGGACCTCAACCCGCCCACCAAGATCGGCGGACCCGGAGCGGGCACCGGCTCGGACTCCGACTCCGATTCCGATGCCGACCGGCCCATGGCCTTCTCGTACTGAAGGAAGGAGTGACGAGGACATGGAACTTCACGACGTCTGGTTCGTACTGATCGCCGTCCTGTGGATCGGCTACTTCTTCCTGGAGGGCTTCGACTTCGGGATCGGCATTCTGACCAAGCTGCTCGCCCGCGACCGGGTCGAGAAGCGGGTCCTCATCAACACCATCGGGCCCGTCTGGGACGGCAACGAGGTCTGGCTGCTCACCGCGGGCGGCGCGACCTTCGCCGCCTTCCCCGACTGGTACGCGACGCTGTTCTCCGGGTTCTACCTGCCGCTGCTGATCATCCTGATCTGCCTGATCGTGCGCGGTGTGGCCTTCGAGTACCGCGCCAAGCGGCCGGAGGAGCGCTGGCAGACCAACTGGGAGCACGCGATCTTCTGGACCTCGCTGATCCCGGCGGTGCTGTGGGGCGTCGCGTTCGGCAACATCGTGCGGGGCGTGAAGATCGACGCCCACAAGGAGTACGTGGGCAACTTCTGGGACCTGCTCAACCCGTACGCGATCCTCGGCGGCCTGGTCACCCTGACACTGTTCACGTTCCACGGCGCGGTGTTCGCCTCGCTGAAGACCGTGGGTGACATCCGGATGCGGGCGCGGAAGACAGCGCTCGGTCTGGGTCTCGTCACGGCCGTGCTCGCCCTGGGCTTCATGATCTGGACCCAGGCCGACCAGGGCGACGGAAAGAGCCTGATCGCGATGGTCGTGGCGGCGGTCGCCCTGGTGGGAGCCATCGCGGCGATCAGGATCGGCCGTGAGGGGTGGTCGTTCGCGCTGTCGGGGATCACGATCGCGGCGGCCGTCGCGATGCTCTTCCTCACGCTCTTCCCGAACGTCATGCCGTCGTCGCTGCACGAGGAGTGGAGCCTCACGGTCACCAACGCCTCGTCCAGCCCGTACACCCTGAAGATCATGACGTGGTGCGCGGGCATCGCGACGCCGGTCGTGCTGCTCTACCAGTCGTGGACGTACTGGGTGTTCCGCAAGCGGATCGGGACGCAGCACATCGCGGATGCCGCGCACTGAGGCTGCTTCGACCTGACGGTTCTCTGTTCTTCGGAGGGTGTGTTTCACGTGAAACCGATCGACCCGCGTCTGCTCCGGTACGCCCGCGCCACTCGCTTCTTCCTTGTCGCGGTCGTGGTCCTGGGGCTGGCCGGAGCGGGCCTGGTCGTCGGACAGGCGATGCTCATCGCCGAGATCGTGGTGGGCGCCTTCCAGGACGGGCGTTCCGTGGGCGACCTGGCTACTCCCCTGGTGCTGCTCGCGGTGGTCGCCGCGGGGCGGGGGCTGGTCTCCTGGCTGACCGAGCTCGCCGCGCACCGGGCGAGCGCGGCGGTCAAGTCCGAGCTGCGGGGGCGGCTTCTGGAGCGGGCGGGGGAGCTCGGGCCGGGGTGGCTCACCGGTCAGCGGACCGGTTCGCTCGTGTCGCTCGCGACGCGCGGCGTGGACGCGCTCGACGACTACTTCTCGCGCTACCTGCCGCAGTTGGGGCTCGCGGTGGTGGTGCCGGTGGCGGTGCTCGCCCGCATCGTCACCGAGGACTGGGTGTCGGCGGCGATCATCGTCGTGACGCTGCCGCTCATCCCGGTCTTCATGATGCTGATCGGCTGGGCCACACAGAACCGGATGGACCGCCAATGGCGGCTCCTCTCGCGCCTGTCGGGACACTTCCTCGATGTGGTCGCGGGGCTGCCGACCCTGAAGGTGTTCGGCCGCGCCAAGGCGCAGGCCGAGTCGATCCGCAAGATCACCGGCGAGTACCGGCAGGCCACGATGCGGACGCTGCGCATCGCCTTCCTGTCGTCGTTCGCCCTGGAGCTGCTCGCGACGATCTCGGTCGCGCTCGTCGCGGTGACCATCGGCATGCGGCTCGTCCACGGCGAGATGGAGCTGTACGACGGACTCGTCGTCCTCGTCCTCGCTCCTGAGGCCTACTTGCCGCTGCGCCAGGTCGGTGCGCAGTACCACGCGGCGGCGGAGGGGCTCTCGGCGGCCGAGGAGATCTTCGAGGTCCTGGAGACTCCGGTGCCGACTGCCGGGAGCGGGGCGGCGCCGGCCGGTGTCCTGAGCGTGGAGGGCGTGACGGTCCGGTATCCGGGGCGGACGGCCGATGCCGTCTCCGGGGCGTCCTTCGAGGTGGCGCCGGGGGAGACCGTGGCGCTCGTGGGGCCCAGCGGGGTGGGCAAGTCGACGCTGCTGAACGTGGTGCTCGGTTTTGTGCGGCCCGTCGAGGGGCGGGTGTGTGTCGGGGGCGTCGACCTGGCGGACGTCTCGCCGGAACGGTGGCGCGAGCGCGTCGCGTGGGTGCCGCAGCGGCCGCACCTGTTCGCCGGGAGCGTCGCGGAGAACGTACGCCTCGCGCGGCCGGACGCGGACGACGCGCGGCTGCGGGACGCCCTTCGGGACGCCGGTGCCCTGGAGTTCGTGGACGCGCTGCCCGACGGGGCGGAGACGCTGCTCGGGGAGGACGGCGCCGGACTCTCCGCAGGGCAGCGGCAACGGCTCGCGCTGGCCCGCGCGTTCCTCGCGGACCGTCCCGTGGTGCTGCTCGACGAGCCGACTGCGGCGCTGGACGGCGGGACCGAGGCGGGCGTGGTGGAGGCGGTTCGCCGACTGGCTGTCGGGCGGACGGTTCTGCTGGTCGTGCACCGGCCCGCGCTGCTGGCCGTGGCGGATCGTGTGGTGCGGCTGGACGCAGTGGACGCAGTGGCAGCAGGCGACGGGGCCGCCTCCCCGGCTGCCGGCAGCAAGGCCGGTCCGGCCGCTCGTGGTGCGGAGGCCGTGGTCGGTGACGCGGTGACTCCTGACGTTGCGAGGAGCGGAACGGTAACGCCTGTCGTTTCGAAGGGCGGGACGGTGACGCCTGTCGTTTCGAAGGGCGGGACGGTGACGCCTGACGTTTCGAAGGGCGGGACCACGGGCGAAGCGTCTCCTTCGAGTGCCGTGCTGGCCAGGGTCCGGGACGCCGCCCAGGCGCGGCGTGGGCAGCTGGCACTCGCTCTGCTCCTGGGAAGCCTCGCGCTCGCGAGCGCCGTCGGGCTCATGGCCACCTCCGGGTGGCTGATCTCGCGCGCCTCGGAACAGCCCCCGGTGATGTACCTGATGATCGCCGTGACGGCGACCCGCGCCTTCGGCATCGGCCGCGCCGTCTTCCGGTACGCCGAGCGCCTCGTCTCGCACGACGCCGTGCTGCGGATGCTCGCCGACACCCGGGTCGCCGTCTACCGGCGCCTGGAGCGCCTTGCCCCGGCAGGACTGCGCGGGGCCCGACGCGGCGATCTCCTCTCCCGGCTGGTCGCCGACGTCGACGCGCTGCAGGACTACTGGCTGCGCTGGCTGCTTCCCGCCGCCTCCGCCGCCGTCGTCGGCGCGGGAGCCGTCGGGTTCACCGCCTGGCTGCTGCCCGAAGCGGGCGCCGTGCTCGCCGCAGGACTGCTCGCCGCGGGTGTCGCCGTGCCGCTGGTGAGCGGCGCCGTGGCCCGCCGTGCGGAGCGGAAGCTGGCTCCCGCGCGCGGGGTGCTCGCCACGCGGGTGGCCGATCTGCTCACGGGGACCGCCGAGTTGACCGTCGCCGGTGCGCTGAAGCGGCGTACGGCCAGGGCCGGTGAGGCCGACGCCGAGCTGACCCGCATCGCCGCACGGGGCGCCACCGCCACCGCCCTCGGTGACGGACTCGGCGCCCTCGTCACCGGGCTCACCGTGGCCGCGGCCGCGCTCGTGGGCGTGCAGGGTGTCCACGACGGCCGGCTCAGCGGCGTCGCCCTCGCCGCGGTCGTCCTCACCCCGCTCGCCGCCTTCGAAGCGGTGATGGGCCTGCCGCTCGCGATGCAGTACCGCCAGCGGGTCCTGAAGAGTGCTGAGCGGGTCTACGAAGTCCTCGACGCGCCCGTGCCGGTACCCGAGCCCGCCGAGCCCGCACAGGCGCCACAGACGCCCTTCCCGCTCCGTGTCGAAGGGCTGCGCGCACGCCACGAGGGCCAGGACCGTGACGCGCTCGCGGGCGTCGGCCTCACGCTGGACCGGGGGCGGCGGATCGCCGTCGTCGGCCCGTCCGGATCCGGCAAGACGACGCTGGCGCAGGTGCTGCTGGGGTTCCTCGGAGCGTACGAAGGGACGTACATGCTCGGTGGAACGCACGCGCTCAGTGGGGCGCATGCGCTCAGTGGGGCGCACGCGTCCGGTGGCGGTGACGTGGCCGCGCTGGACGGCGACACCGTGCGCCGCATGGTCGGCCTGTGCGCGCAGGACGCCCACATCTTCGACAGCTCGGTGCGCGAGAACCTGCTGCTCGCCAAGAAGGACGCCACGGACGACGAACTGCGCGACGCCCTGGAGCGGGCACGGCTCGACGGCTGGGCCTACGCGCTGCCCGACGGTCTCGACACGCTCGTCGGCGAGCACGGGTCGCGGCTCTCCGGAGGACAGCGGCAGCGGCTCGCGCTGGCCCGCGCGCTCCTCGCCGACTTCCCCGTCCTCGTACTGGACGAGCCCGCCGAACACCTCGACCTGCCGACCGCCGACGCCCTGACCGCGGACCTCCTGGCCGCGACCGAGGGGCGCACCACGTTGCTCATCACGCACCGGCTGGCCGGGCTCGAAGCCGTGGACGAGGTGATCGTCCTGGACGCGGGCCGGGTGGTGCAGCGCGGCACGTACGCGGAGCTGGCGGCGGTGGAGGGGCCGCTGCGGCGGATGCTGGACGTGGAGAGGGCGGCAGATCTGCTGGTGGCCGGGTGATGGGCGGCTCGGTGCGTACGGCTTCGACTTTCCCCAGTAAATAGGACTTACTAGGCTCAAAGGCATGTCAGCACCCTCGGCCTCCGCCGACTCCCCGCCCCCCGACGGCTCACCGGACACGGTGGAAGGCGCGGCGGCGCGGGCGACCCGCAGCCTCCAAGGGCTGTCCCCCGAGCTGACGTCGCGGGTGCCGCAGCTGCTCGAAGCCATGCGGTCGGTCGGCACCGGGCTCGAACTGCACATCACCCTGGACCGCATCTGCGAGACCGCCGCCGAGCTCGCGGACGCGCACTACGCCGCGATCGGCGTCGTCGCCGAGGACGGTGAGGGCCTCTCCGACTTCGTCTACCACGGCATCGACGGGGCGACGGCGGAGCGGATCGGGCGCCTGCCGGACGGGCACCGCGGGCTCCTCGGCGCCCTCATCCACCAGCCGAGGACGCTGCGCCTGGCGGACCTCTCCGCCGACCCGCGCTCCTGCGGCTTTCCGGCCAACCACCCGCCGATGCGGACGTTCCTCGGCGTCCCCATCCGCGTACAGGGAGAGATCTTCGGAAACCTCTACCTGACCGAGAAGCGCGACGGCGCGGAATTCAACGACTACGACGTGCACATGGTCCGTGTCCTCGCCACGGAGGCGGGCATCGCCATCGGCAACGCGCGCCTTTACGAGGCAGCCAAACAGCGCGAACGGTGGATCGACGGCTCCGTGGCGGTCACCACCGCGCTGCTGTCCGGCAGCGACGCCGAGGAGGCGCTCGCGGTCGTCGCCGAGCAGGCCCGACATCTCGCGGACTCCGCCGCCGGCATCGTGCTGCTGCCCGACGACGAAGGTGGCATGGAGATCGTCGCGGTCTCCTCCGACGAGCCCAACGGGGCGCTCGGCGTGATCGTCCCTCCGGAGAGCCGCATCGTCGCCGACCTCCTCGAGGGAGAGTCGGTCTTCATCGACGACGCCGCGTCCGACCCCCGCATCATGACCGAGATCGCCCGCGCCTACGGCCCCGTCATGATGCTGCCCCTCCAGAGCGACGGCCGCGTTCTGGGGACGCTCGTGACGCCCCGCGCGCGTGGGGCACGCCCTTTCAGCGAGGCGGAGCGGACCCTCGCCACCCAGTTCGCCTCGCAGGCCGCGCTCGCGCTGATGATGGCCGAGGCCCAGCGGGACCGGGAGCGGCTCGCGGTGTACGAGGACCGCGACCGGATCGCCAGGGACCTGCACGACCTCGTCATCCAGCGGCTGTTCGCGACCGGGATGATGCTGGAGAGCGCGCAGCGCAGGTCGGTCGTGCCAGAGGTGCAGGTCGGTGTCGGCAGGGCCGTCGACGAGCTGGACGTGACGATCCAGGAGATCCGCACGGCGATCTTCGCGCTGCAGCAGGGTCCCGCGGAGGCGCCCTCGGGGCTGCGCACCCGCGTCCTGCGCGAGATCAACATGGCCGCCGTGCCGCTGGGCTTCAAGCCCTCCCACCACTTCGTGGGACCCGTCGACGCGGTGGTCGGCGAACTGACGGGCAAGAACCTCATCGCGGCGCTGCGGGAGGCCTTGTCCAACGCGTTCCGGCACGCGCAGGCCGCCCGTATCGACGTCGTGGTCGACTCGACCGTGGTCCTCGCGGACGGGCAGCACGGCGTGCGCCTGACGGTCGCCGACGACGGCGTGGGCATCGCGGAGGGCGGTCGGCGCAGCGGCCTGAAGAACCTCAAGCGGCGCGCCGAGTCGCTGGGCGGCGACAGCTGGTACGGGCCGGGTCTCGGTGAGGACGGGGGCGGTACGACGGTGGTGTGGGAAGCGCCGTACTGAGCGTCTCTGCGCGCCGTGCCGACCGCCCCTGTTCGGCGGTACGTGTCTGGGCCGTACGGGGTACCGCGTCCCCCGGTGCACGAGTGCCACGGGACCCGTGCCGCCCCGGCGGGAAACGATCCGTGTCATGCCTCTGCGCCTCCGCCGTCCGCACCCGTTCGTCTGTGTGCCGGTGCTGCTGTGCGCGCTGCTCGGGTCAGCCCTGCCCGCATCGTCCTCCGAGGGACCGGGCACGAGCGCCGACGTGGCGCGGCTCTACGAAGAGGCCTCTGCCGCGACCGCACGCTACGTAGAGGGGCGTCGGGCGGCCCGCGCCCAGAAGACGAAAGTTCGGAAACTGGACCGACTGCTCGCGGCGAAGCGGCGCCGCATGGCGGTGCTCCACACCGACCTGGGCAGGCTGGCCAGCGCCCAGTACCGCTCCGGAGGCGACCTGCCCTACACCGTGCAACTCCTCCTGGCCGACAGCCCGGACGCTCTGATGCGCGGCAAGCAGGCCATGTTGCAGGCGGACATGGCCGTCAACAGTGCCGTCGCCAGGACCCGGCGTGCGGCGTCGGGCCTCGCCGTCGCCCAGCGCAGGGCGGACCGCGCCAAACGTTCCCTCGACCGGCGCAACGCGCGCCTGGGGGACCTCAAACGCGGCATCGAACGGAAGCTGGAGACGGCGCGGTGGACCTTGCAGGGCGAGGCGGACCGGTCGGTCGCCGCGGGGCGCTGCCGTGGTGCCGTACGGCTGAACCAGCGGCGGACGCCCGCCACGCGCGCGTGGGTGACGCCCGTGGCGTCGTACGAGCTCTCGGCGGGCTTCGACAGTGCCGGTGAGCGCTGGGCGCACCGGCACACCGGGCAGGACTTCGCGGTCGGCATCGGGGCGCCGGTGCGGTCGGTCGGTGCCGGACGGGTCGTGAGTGTGTCGTGCGGCGGGGGCTTCGGCATCGAGGTCGTGGTGCGGCACGCGGGCGGGTACTTCACGCAGTACGCGCACCTCGCGGCCGTCACCGTCGACCAGGGGGACCGGGTGCGGACGGGACAGTGGATCGGGCAGGCAGGCACCACCGGCAACTCGACCGGTCCTCACCTGCACTTCGAGGTCCGGCTCACGCCCTACCTGGGTTCGGGGGTGGACCCCAGGAAGTGGCTTGCGGAACGGGGGGTCGTTCTGTGAAGCGCGCGTTCCGAGCCGGTGTCAGCTCCCGCGGGACGCCCGGTACCAGCCGGTGTCAGCTCCCGCAGGACGCCCGGTACCAGCCGGTGTCAGACGCCGTCCGACGCCCTGCGGTCCGCCAGGATCCGCTCGATCACGACCGCTACCCCGTCGTCGTTGTTGGCCACCGTGCGCCCGGAGGCCGCGGCGATGACGTCCGGGTGGGCGTTGCCCATCGCGTACGACGTACCCGCCCAGGCGAGCATCTCGATGTCGTTCGGCATGTCCCCGAAGGCGACGACCTCCGCGGGCGTGATGCCGCGCTCGGCGCAGCACAGCTCCAGGGTGCTCGCCTTGGAGACGCCGGGGCCGCTGATCTCCAGGAGGGCGCTGGGGCTCGACCGCGTGACCGTCGCCCGGTCGCCGATGGCCGCGCGGGCGAGGACCAGGAACTCGTCGGGCGCGAGGCCGGGGTGGAAGGCGAGCACCTTCAGGACGGGCTGCTCGGCGACCGCGGAGTCCGCGAGGGTCTCGGCGAGGAGCTTCTCCGCGGGCGCGACGCTCTCACCCGGCTCCATGTGGAGCGGCGGGTACGTCTCCTCGTGGTGCAGTCCCCCGGTCCGCTCGATCGCGAAGGACGTGCCCGGTGCGGCGGCGCGCAGCCGGCGCACGACGTCGAGCGCGCACTCCCGCGACAGCTCGCGGATCTTGACGAAGCTGTGGGTGCCGGGGCCGCCGTGCAGGTCGACGACCGCGGCGCCGTTGCCGCAGATGGCGAGGCCGTGACCGTGGACGTGAGCACTGACGACGTCCATCCAGCGGGCCGGGCGGCCGGTCACGAAGAAGACCTCGATCCCCGCTGCCTCGGCGGCGGCGAGGGCGGCGACCGTGCGGTCGGAGACCGTCTTGTCGTCGCGCAGCAACGTGCCGTCCAGGTCCGTCGCGATCAGCCGCGGCCGCGGCCGCGGCCGCGGTGCGGCCGGGCTGCCGGCTGCGGGGGCGGAGGGGGCCGGGGTCCGGGGCCCAGGGGTAGCTGAGGTCACGCCGCCGATTGTCCCGCACATGTCTGCACGGGCGTGCGCTGGGGCGCACATCTGAGTGGGCGGGCGCGCGCCGGGCCCCCGTAAGCTCTGAGGCATGAGTCTGCGCCTGAGCACCGTGATTCTCCCCGTGCACCGCTGGAACGAGGGTGGCCGCGATCAGTGGCTGCGGGCCGAGGAGCTCGGCTTCCACACGGCGTACACCTACGACCACCTGGCCTGGCGCTCGTTCCGTGACGGCCCGTGGTTCGGCGCCGTACCGACGCTGACGGCCGCCGCGACGGTCACCGAGCGGCTGCGGTTGGGGACGCTCGTCACGTCGCCCAACTTCCGGCACCCCGTGACGCTCGCCAAGGAACTCATCTCGCTCGACGACATCTCCGGCGGCCGGATCACGCTCGGCATCGGCGCGGGCGGCAACGGATTCGACGCGACGACGCTCCTCAAGGGCGACGAGGAACCGTGGACCCCGCGCGAGCGCGCCGACCACTTCGGTGAGTTCGTGCCGCTGCTCGACCGGCTGCTCACCGAGGACGCGGTGACGTACGAGGGGACCTTCTACTCGGCCCGTGAGGCGCGCAACATCCCGGGCTGCGCGCAGCGGCCGAGGCTGCCCTTCGCGGTCGCGGCCACCGGCCCGCGCGGTCTGCGGCTCGCGGCCCGGCACGGGCAGGCGTGGGTGACCACGGGGGACCCGAAGCTCTACGAGTCGGGTACGCCCGAGCAGTCCCGCGAGGCGATCCGCGGCCAGGTCGACAAGCTCGGCAAGGCGTGCGCGGAGGCCGGCCGCGACGTGGCCGAGCTCGACAAGATCCTTCTGGCGGGCTTCACCCCGGACCGCAACCGCCCGCTGGAGTCGCTGGACGCCTTCGTGGACTTCGCGGGTCGCCACCAGGAGCTCGGCTTCACCGAGATCGCCGTCCACTGGCCGATCCCCGGTTCCGACTTCGCCGCGGACCAGTCGGTGTTCGAGCAGATCGCCACCGAGGCGACCGCCCAGCTCGGCTGAGGCCGAAGGTTCCCGCCGAAGGACCCCGCCGAAGGCCCCGGCCGGAGGAGACACTCAGCGCGATTCCGGAAGCCGCAGGAAGGCGGGCGGTACCGCGGCCGTGAGCCAGACTCCGTTGGCGCTGACCTGGAAGACGTGCCCGGCGCGGTGCATCGCGCCCGCGTCGACGGACAGGACGACGGGCCGTCCCCTGCGGGCGCCGACGCGGGTCGCGGTCGCGCGATCGGGCGAGAGGTGCACGGCGTGCCGGTTCATGGGGCGCAGGCCTTCGGCGCGGATCGCGGCCAGGTGGGCGGCGACGGTGCCGTGGTAGAGGTACGCGGGCGGGGCCGAGGAGGGCAGGTCCAGGTCGACCTCCACGGAGTGGCCCTGGCTCGCGCGGATCCGGCCGCCCTCGACGGCGAAGCGCTGCTTGTCGTTGACGGCCACCACGTGGTCGAGCTCGGCCCGGGTGACCGGGAAGCGGTGGGCGGCGGCCGCGGCGAGGAGCGCGTCGATCTCCACCCAGCCGTTCGCGTCGAGGGTGAGTCCGATTCGGTCCGGGCTGTGACGCAGGTGTCTCGACAGGTACTTGGACACCTTCACGGTGCGCTGTTCGTCCGCCGCTCGGGGCCCCTTTTCTGCGGTACGTCTTTCTTTCATGCGTTCAGCGTCCCGGTCACCCGTTCTCCGCGCACTCGATTTTCGTCCATCGTTTTTTCATCGAGAGATTCCGGCCCAAAGGTTTGATCCACAACCAAGTCGAGTTATCCACAGGCCAGTTGACAATTCTGTGGACAACTCGCAGTCGATAAACGCCATTTGCCCAAGTTAGCCACTTTCACCACGAGTTACGGCGAGCGCGTCCAATGTCCGTGTCTGGACCTCGCGTTCGGCGGCCGCGGCGATGAACGCCGCCGCGTTCTCATCGCCAACCAATGCCTGAACAGCCCGCATTGTGGAGCGGGGAAGCTCCACATAATGCGGCTCGTCCGACACGGTCGGGGCGGCACCCGGCTCCAGGTGTCGACGCAGGTGCTGCGTGGCGAACAACCTCATCGCGCGGGCCAGTTCGGCGTCGACCGACTGCTGGGCGAGCGGACGCAGTTTGCGTACGAGAGACGCCGCCTCGGCCGCGTCCGCCTCCGTCGGCGGGTGATGGTCGAGATAGCGGGCGAAGACGTGCTCGGTCGTGAACTCCAGGAAACGAGACGCTATGTGCTCGACCTGTCCCCTCAACTCACGCAAATGCCCCGAGATCGCAAGTAGTGGAACACCGGCCGCATACAACTCCACCGCAACAGAAAGCTCTTGAGGGCTTGGCACCAAGTATTCGTCCTCGCGCCCCGGCACCGGCTCCAGCACGCCCAGAGCGACCGCGTCGGCCACCGCCGCCTCGTCCGGGGTGCCGCCGAACGCCGCGTCGAGCTCGGCCCGGGTGATCCGGTCGGCCTTCTCGTCCGTCCACGGCCCGTCGACCTCGGCGACCAGACCGAGCACCCCACCGAGGCCGCGCCCGGCATCCCAGGCCTCCAGGAGCTCCTTGATGGAGGCCAGGGTGTAGCCGCGGTCCAGCAGGTCCGCGATCTGCCGCAGCCGTGCCAGGTGGGCGTCCCCGTACACATTGGCCCGGCCGCGGCGCTCCGGGCGGGGGAGCAGACCGCGGTCCTGATAGGCGCGGATGGTCCGGACCGTCGCACCACTGTGGTGCGCCAGGTCCTCGATGCGGTACTCCACGCTGCCCGTCCTCCGTGATGACTCGTGCCGTGGCCCTGTGCCGAAGCCCTGCGCCGAAGCGTGTTCCCGGGCGCAGGGACTCAGGCGGTGGCCGTCCGGCCGATCGCGCCCGCCGCCACCCGCGCCGCGGGCGACTGCGCCAGATACTCGACGGCCTTGCGCAACGAGCCTTCCTGCGAGGGATGGTACGACCGTCGCAGGTAGCGCGGTATCGCCGTGCCGAGCTCCCGCCAGGTGGGCAGCAGGCCCTTCCGGACCGCCCTGTTGTGTTCGGCCGGTGAGTACCGCAAGAGGCCCGCCAGTTGGGGGTCGTGGCGCATCAGATAGGCGGTGCCCCACACCCACAGGTACAGCATCACCGGCGCCGTGACCGTCATGCCCGCGACGCGTCGGGCATACCGGGGCAGGCCGCGCCCGCCGCAGTGCTGGAACATGTCGAAGGCGACCGCGCGGTGCTCGACCTCCTCCGCGCCGTGCCAGCGCAGCAGGTCGAGCATCACCTCGTCGGACCCCGCGCGGTCGAGACCCTCGGCGTGCAGGACCCAGTTGCCGAGGACCGCCGTGAACTGCTCGATCGCGGCGATGATCGACAGCCGGAAACGCAGCCACTCCTGCGTCGGCACCGGCGCCCCCAGCGGCGGCCTCTCCCCGAGGAGCTTCTCGAAGAGGAAGTCGACGTACTTGGTGAAGGCGGCGGTGTCGAGGCGCTGGGCCGCCAGATGGTCCAGCACGTGCGCGTGCTGCACGCTGTGCGTGGCCTCCTGGCCCATGAACCCCTTCACGTCGCCCCGCAGCACCGGATCGGTGATCAGCGGAAGGCCCTCCTTGAAGACCTTCACGAACCACCGCTCCCCCGCGGGAAGCAGCAGATGCAGGACGTTGATGACGTGCGTGGCGGTCGGCTCGTCCGGTATCCAGTGCAGCGGTGTCCCGTCCCAGTCGAACGAGACCCGGCGCGGAACGATCGCGTAGTGCTCCTCGGCGTGTGTGCCGGGCCGCTCCTCCGTGCTCACAACGGCGGCTCCAATCGGGCGATCGCACGCAGGGCCTTCGGGCTGAAGCGCGACATGAAGCGGGCGCCGCGCGCCTCGGGGGTGACCGGGACCACCGCCTGGTTCTTGACCACGGCGTGCAGGATCGCGTCGGCGACCTTCTCCGGCGGGTAGTTCCGCAGGCCGTACAGCCGGGCGGACTTCTTCTGGCGGCGCTTCTCCTCCTCCGCCCCGACACCCACGAAACGGGACGTCGACGTGATGTTGGTGTTCACGAAGCCCGGGCAGATCGCGGAGACGCCGATGCCCTGGTTCGCGAGCTCCGCGCGCAGGCACTCGCTGAGCATCAGGACCGCCGCCTTCGAGGTGCTGTAGGCGGGCAGGGTCTTGGACGGCTGGTACGCCGCGGCCGACGCGGTGTTCACTATGTGACCGCCCTGCCCGCGCTCGGCCATCTGCTTGCCGAAGAGCCGGCAGCCGTGGATAACGCCCCACAGGTTGACGTCCAGGACCTTCTTCCAGTCGTCACCAGTGGTGTCGAGGAAGGATCCTGCGAGACCGATGCCCGCGTTGTTCACCAGGACGTCCACCACGCCGTACTCCGCGGCGACCCGGGCCGCGAGCTTCTCCATGGCCTGCTCGTCGGAGACGTCGACCGCCTCGCCCCAGGCGTCCGGAGCGCCTATCAGGCGGGACATCTCCGCCGTACGGGACGCGCTCTCCGCGTCCCGGTCGACGGCCACCACACGCGCGCCCGCCTCGGCGAACGCGAAGGCGGTGGCCCGCCCGATGCCGCTGCCGGCCCCCGTGACCAGGACGAGCTGGCCGCCGAACCGGTCGGCGTGCTTCCCGGTGGCCGCGCCGGCCCGGGTGGGCAGGCCGTCCGGGCCGCCCTCGTGCGCCGTCACGAACTCCCCGATCCACGCCGCGAGCCGGTCGGGCCTGGTGCGCGGCACCCAGTGCTTGGCCGGCAAGGTGCGCCGGACCAGCCGCGGGGCCCACAGCTCCAGCTCGTCGTAGAGCCGCTCGGACAGGAAGATGTCCCCGGAGGGCGTGATGAGCTGCACGGGCGCGTGGGCGTACGCATCGGTGCGCGGCCTGCGCAGCCGCGCGCGGATGTTGTCCCGGTAGAGCCAGGCGCCGTTCGCGGCGTCCTGGGGCAGTGACGCCGTCGGATAGTCGCCCGCGGGGACCTTCTCCATGCGCTGCAGGATCTTCGGCCACCGCTTGCCGAGCGGTCCGCGCCAGGCCAGCTCGGGGAGGACCGGCGTGTGCAGCATGTACACGTACCAGGACTTGGCGCCCTGGCCGAGGAGCTGGCCGACCCGGCGGGGGGTCGGCCGTGCCACGCGCTTCTTGATCCAGTGACCGAAGTGGTCGAGCGAGGGCCCCGACATCGACGTGAAGGACGCGATGCGGCCCTCCGTCCGCTTGACCGTGACGAACTCCCAGGACTGCACCGAACCCCAGTCGTGCCCGACCACGTGCACCGGCTCGTCCGGGCTGACCGCGTCGATGACCGCCACGAAGTCGTCGGTCAGTTTCTCCAGGGTGAAGCCACCGCGCAGCGGCCGCGGAGCGGTCGACCTGCCGTGTCCCCGGACGTCGTACAGCACGACGTGGAAGTGGTCGGCCAGGCGCTCCGCGACCTCGGACCACACCTCCTTGGAGTCCGGATAGCCGTGCACCAGCAGGACCGTGGGCCGCTCCGGGTCGCCGAGCTCGGCGACGCATAGCTCCACGCCGCCCGTCCGCACCCAGCGTTCACGCGCGTCCCGCAGGCCCCTGCCGGTGCCCTTGGCGATGTCTCCGGTCGTCATGCGGCGGCCCTCTCCTCAGCCCAGCGCCGCACATGCGGCAGGTCGTCGTCCAGCCAGAACGCGCTCTGTTCGGGATCCTTGGAGTCGGTGACGACGAGGATCTCCTCGAACTTCGCGCCCGTACCCCTGAAGCCGAGGTGCGGTTCGACCGCCCAGAGCCCCTTCCGGGGCGGGTGGTCGGAGAATTTGTACGGGGACCACAGCGGCGACCAGCCGTCCCGGTGACCGCGGAGGGCGTCGCTCGCCAGGCCCTTCAGCGACTGCGTGCCGAACCCGAACAGGTGCGGGGTCAGCCGGCGCTCCTTGACCCGGTCGACCTTGTGCGCGATGACGCCGAACGGATACGCCCGATGCCGGTTCGCGTACCCCTGGCGGACCATGAGGCGGTCCACGTCCTCGTAGATCTCACGGAGCGGGCGCCGCTCGCGGACCTCCCTCAGGATCAGCTCGCGGTGTGCCTCCAGGTCGGCGAGGAGCTTGTCGTGCACCGGGTTGAGGCCGAGACAGCCGGAATAGCCGATGTCCGCAGTGAACCCCTTGTGGACCGGAGCCAAGTCGAGGATGAACGGCATCCCCGGCTCCAGCCTGCGGTTGGTCGGGAAGAACTGCAGCGGGACACGGAAGTTCACGAACGCCGTGCGGTCACCGAACCAGGCGAAGGGCAGGTGGAACCAGTCCCGCACGCCCCGCTCGCGCAGCCACTCGCGCTGCATCCGCGCCGCCTCGCGCTCCGTCACACCCGGCTTGAGCTGTGCCGCGACCGCCTCCGCGCATGCGTACGCCAGAGTCTGAACCTCTCTGAACCCCCGCAGGTCCGCGGAGAGTTCGCCTGCCACTGCTGAGGTCATGCCACCGTCCGTCCCGAGTCCGGTCTTCCCGTGTCCGGTCCATCGCCGTACGCGGTCGTAACTTGACACTGATGAATGTGACAATGCCCGGCGGCTACGTCAATAGTTCTGTCCAACCCTGCGGGCAAGGTCCGGAAGAACCCTCAGGGGTCGACTTCAGGACGACCCTTACGGGCCCGTAATACTCCAGAGTGAGGGCAGGGCAAGCCCATGGTCTGACGACCCGATGTGGTGCGCGCCACTACGGTCGAACCGTGACTGTGATCGTGACCGAAAGCCTGAGCAAGCGGTTCCCGAGGGTGACCGCCCTTGACCGGCTCTCCATGGATATCGGGCCCGGTGTGACCGGACTCGTCGGAGCCAACGGAGCCGGCAAGTCCACACTGATCAAGATCCTGCTGGGTCTGTCGCCCGCCACGGAGGGCCGCGCCGCCGTGCTCGGACTCGACGTCGCCACCCGCGGCGGCGAGATCCGCGAACGCGTCGGGTACATGCCGGAACACGACTGCCTGCCCCCCGACGTCTCGGCCACCGAGTTCGTCGTCCACATGGCGCGCATGTCCGGCCTCCCGCCCACCGCGGCCCGCGAACGCACCGCGGACACCCTGCGCCACGTCGGGCTCTACGAAGAGCGGTACCGCCCCATGGGCGGCTACTCCACCGGCATGAAGCAGCGCGTGAAGCTCGCCCAGGCGCTCGTCCACGACCCACAGGTGGTCTTCCTCGACGAGCCGACGAACGGCCTCGACCCGGTCGGGCGCGACGAGATGCTCGGCCTGATCCGCCGCGTCCACACCGACTTCGGCATCTCGGTCCTCGTCACCTCCCATCTCCTCGGCGAGCTGGAACGCACCTGCGACCACGTCGTCGTCATCGACGGCGGCAAGCTCCTGCGGTCCAGCTCGACCACCGACTTCACCCAGACCACGACGACGCTCGCCGTCGAGGTCACGGACAACGACGAACACCCCGACGGCACCCGAGCGCTGCGCGACGCGCTCCGGACGCGCGGCATCGACACGGAGACCGGCGGCGAACTGCCCGGCGCCGGGCACACGATCCTGCTCACCGCGGAGGGCGAGGAGACGTACGACACCGTGCGCGACCTCGCCGCCGACCTCGGCCTCGGCCTGGTCCGCATGGAACAGCGCAGGCACCACATCGCGGAGGTCTTCAAGGACGAGCCGCGGCAGGAGCCCGTGACCGGGCGCGCGGCCGCCCAGGTGGCCACCGCCGCCGCACAGCAGAAGGAGGGAGGGGCGCGATGAGCACCGAGTCCACCCAGATCCACAACATCGGCTACCGGAACTACGACGGCCCCCGCCTCGGCCGTGCCTACGCCCGCCGTTCGCTCTTCTCACAGAGCCTGCGCGGCGCGTACGGACTCGGGCGCTCCGCCAAGTCCAAGGTCCTGCCGATGATCCTCTTCGCGGTGATGTGCCTGCCCGCGGCGATCATGGTGGCCGTAGCCGTGGCCACCAAGGCCGACGACCTCCCCGTGGACTACACGCGCTACGCCATCGTCATGCAGGCCGTCATCAGCCTCTTCCTGGCCGCCCAGGCCCCCCAGACCGTGTCGCGCGACCTGCGCTTCAAGACGGTCCCGCTCTACTTCTCACGGCCCATCGAGCGCGGTGACTACGTCCTGGCCAAGTTCGCCGCGATGACCTCCGCGCTCTTCGTCCTCACGGCCGCCCCGCTCCTCGTGCTCTACGCAGGGGCACTGCTCGCCAAGCTCGACTTCGCCGACCAGAGCAAGGGATTCGCCCAGGGACTGGTCTCCGTGGCGCTGCTCTCCCTGCTCTTCTCCGGCATCGCCCTCGTCATCTCGGCGATCACACCCCGTCGCGGATTCGGCATCGCCGCCGTCATCGCCGTCCTGACCATCACCTACGGAGCGGTGTCCACGGTCCAGGCCATCGCGTTCGAGCAGGGCAGCAGCGCCGACGCCATCAGCTGGCTCGGACTCTTCTCGCCGATCACGCTCATCGACGGCGTGCAGACCGCGTTCCTCGGCGCGACCTCCGCCTTCCCCGGAGGGGAAGGCCCCTCGTCCGGCGTGGGCGTGGTCTACGTAGTCGTCGTCCTCGGCCTCATCGCGGGCTGCTACGGCGCGATGATGCGCCGCTACCGAAAGGTCGGGCTGTGAGCACGATCAACATCGACCACGCCTCCCGCTGGTTCGGGAACGTGGTGGCCGTCAACGACATCACCATGAACATCGGCCCGGGCGTCACGGGCCTCCTCGGCCCGAACGGCGCGGGCAAGTCCACCCTCATCAACATGATGGGCGGCTTCCTCGCCCCCTCCACCGGCAGCGTCACCCTCGACGACAAGCCGATCTGGCGGAACGAACAGATCTACAAGAACATCGGCATCGTCCCCGAGCGGGAGGCCATGTACGACTTCCTCACGGGCCGCGAATTCGTCGTCGCCAACGCCGAGTTGCACGGGCTCGACGAGCGGGCCGCCCGGAAGGCGCTGGCCACGGTCGAGATGGAGTACGCGCAGGACCGGAAGATCTCCACGTACTCCAAAGGCATGCGCCAGCGCGTGAAGATGGCGTCCGCCCTGGTCCACGATCCGGCCGTGCTGCTCCTCGACGAGCCCTTCAACGGCATGGACCCGCGCCAGCGCATGCAGCTGATGGAGCTCCTGCGGACCATGGGGGACCAGGGCCGCACGGTCCTCTTCTCCTCCCACATCCTCGAAGAGGTCGAGCAACTGGCCTCCCACATCGAGGTGATCGTCGCCGGACGGCACGCGGCCAGCGGTGACTTCCGCCGGATCCGCCGGCTCATGACCGACCGGCCCCACCGCTATCTGATCCGCTCGAGCGACGACCGCGCCCTGGCCGCCGCGCTGATCGCCGACCCCTCGACGGCCGGCATCGAAGTCGACCTCGAGGAAGGCGCCCTGCGCATCCAGGCAGTCGACTTCGGGCGGTTCACGACACTGCTGCCCCGGGTCGCCCGGGAGCACGGCATCCGGCTCCTGACGGTCTCGCCCTCGGACGAGTCCCTCGAGTCGGTCTTCTCCTACCTCGTCGCGGCCTGAAGGGAGCCATCATGTACGACCCCACTGTCGCCCGGCTCACCTACCGGGCCCTGCTCGGCCGCCGCCGGGCACTCATCCTCTTCGCCCTGCCCGTCCTGCTGATCGCCATCTCCGCGGCGGTACGCGGCTTCAGCGGCGCCGACGACCAAGTGGCCGTCGACGTCCTCGGCGGATTCGCGCTCGCCACGATGGTGCCGATCATCGGCGTCATCGCGGGCACGGGCGCGATCGGCCCGGAGATCGACGACGGCTCGGTCGTCTACCTGCTCTCCAAGCCCATCAAGCGGCCCACGATCATCTTCACCAAGCTGATCGTCGCCATCGCCGTGACCATGGCGTTCTCCGCGATCCCCACGTTCGTGGCGGGGATGATCCTCAACGGCAACGGCCAGCAGATCGCCATCGCCTACACGATCGCGGCGCTCGTCGCCTCCATCACGTACGCCGCGATCTTCCTGCTCCTCGGCACGATCACCCGGCACGCCGTGGTCTTCGGCCTCGTCTACGCCCTGGTGTGGGAGGCCCTCTTCGGCTCGCTGGTCTCCGGAGCACGCACCCTCAGCGTCCAGCAGTGGTCCCTCGCCGTGGCACAGAAGGTCGGCGAGGGCGACCTGATCACCTCGGACGTCGGCCTGACGACCGCGACGGTCCTGCTGCTCGCGGTCACGGCGGCCGCCACCTGGTACGCGGGCCAGAAGCTCCGTTCGCTGACGCTGGCGGGCGAGGAGTAACCGATTTTATTCGGTGGCGGTGAAGTCGGCGCGCGGGCAGAGTAGTTGGTGCCGGCGCGCCAGGCACATCTGGCGCTCACCTTCTGGGAGAGGAGCCGACGCGACCGTCAGCACGGTCCGTCGAGTTCCCGGCAGGGCAGCCGTGAGAGGCTCCGGAGCAGTTACTCGCTCCGTCGGGTCCCGCGCACGGGGGAGCTGCCCGGGGCGGCCGCTTCGAGCGCGCAGAATCCGCATCGCTGCGCGGGCCGCCCCTCCCCAGAGGGGGCCAGAACCTCAGCCGGAGTGGACCGGGGGGCCTCAGCCGAGCAACCGCTCCAGCACCACCGCGATGCCGTCCGCCTCGTTCGACGTCGTCACCTCGTCGGCGACCGCCTTGAGCTCCTCGTGGGCGTTGGCCATCGCCACACCGTGCGCCGCCCAGGCGAACATCGGGATGTCGTTGGGCATGTCGCCGAACGCGATCGTGTCCACGGCCTTCGCGCCCAGACGCCGCGCCGCGAGCGAGAGCCCCGTCGCCTTGGAGAGGCCAAGCGGGAGGAGTTCGACTATCCCCTCGCCCGCCATGGTCACGCCGACCAGGTCGCCCGCGACCTGCCGCGCCACGTCGGTGAGCGCGTCATCGCCCAGGCCGGGATGCTGGATGTAGAGCTTGTTCAGCGGCGCGGCCCACAGGTCGGCGATGTCCGTGAAGGGGGTCGCGGGCAGCGGACCGTCCTGGACCGCGTACCCCGGCCCGACCAGGACCTCGCCGTCGATGCCGTCACGGCTCGCCGCGAGAGCCAGCGGGCCGATCTCCGCCTCGATCTTGGCGAGCGCCAGCCCGGCCAGCTGGCGGTCGAGCGTCACCGAGGTCAGCAGACGGTGCTCCCCCGCGTGGTAGACCTGCGCGCCCTGGCCGCAGACCGCGATGCCGTCGTAGCCGAGGTCGTCGAGGATGTGGCGGGTCCAGGGCACCGCACGGCCGGTGACGACGATGTGCGCCGCGCCCGCCGCGGTGGCCGCGGTGAGCGCGTGGCGCGTACGTTCCGACACCGTGTCGTCGGGGCGCAGCAGCGTCCCGTCGAGGTCGGTGGCGACCAGCTTGTACGGGAAGGAGGGCGTGACCGGAGCTGGGTGGCTCACTTGGCGATGGGCTCCAAAATCTCTCGACCCCCGAGGTACGGACGCAGGACCTCGGGCACCACCACGGAGCCGTCGGCCTGCTGGTGATTCTCCAGGAGGGCCACGATCGTCCGCGGGACGGCGCACAGCGTGCCGTTCAGCGTCGCGAGGGGCTGCACCTTCTTGCCCTCGCGCATGCGCACCGAGAGACGCCGGGCCTGGAAGCTGTCGCAGTTCGAGGCCGAGGTCAGCTCGCGGTACTTGCCCTGGGTGGGGATCCACGCCTCGCAGTCGTACTTGCGCGAGGCCGAAGCGCCCAGGTCACCCGTCGCCACGTCGATCACCTGGAAGGGCAGGCCGAGGCCGGTCAGCCACTGCTTCTCCCACTCCAGGAGGCGCTTGTGCTCGTTCTCCGCGTCCTCGGGGTCGACGTACGAGAACATCTCGACCTTGTCGAACTGGTGGACGCGGAAGATGCCGCGGGTGTCCTTGCCGTACGTGCCGGCCTCGCGGCGGTAGCAGGGCGAGAAGCCCGCGTACCGCAGCGGGAGCTTGCCCGCCTCGATGATCTCGTCCATGTGGTACGCCGCGAGCGGGACCTCGGAGGTGCCGACCAGGTAGTAGTCGTCCTTCTCCAGGTGGTACACGTTCTCCGCGGCCTGGCCGAGGAAGCCAGTGCCCTCCATGGCGCGGGGGCGGACCAGCGACGGCGTCAGCATCGGGATGAACCCGGCCTCCGTCGCCTGGGCGATCGCCGCGTTGACGAGGGCCAGCTCCAGGAGGGCGCCGACACCCGTCAGGTAGTAGAAGCGCGAGCCGGAGACCTTCGCGCCGCGCTCGACGTCGATGGCGCCGAGCGCCTCGCCGAGCTCCAGGTGGTCCTTGGGCTCGAAGCCCTCGGCGGCGAAGTCGCGCGGGGTACCGATGGTGTCGAGGACGACGAAGTCCTCCTCGCCGCCGACCGGGACGTCCGGGTGGACGAGGTTGCCGAGCTGCTGCAGCAGGCGCTTGGTCTCCTCATCGGCCTCGTCCTGGGCGGCGTCCGCGGCCTTGACGGCGGCGGAGAGCTCGCCCGCCTTCTTCAGGAGCTCCTGCTTCTCCTCGGGCGCGGCCTTGGGGATGAGCTTGCCGAGCGCCTTCTGCTCGGCGCGGAGCTCGTCGAAGCGGAGGCCGGACGACCTGCGCCGCTCGTCGGCGGAGAGCAGGGCGTCGACGAGCGCGACGTCCTCTCCACGGGCGCGCTGGGAGGCGCGAACACGGTCGGGGTCCTCACGGAGCAGGCGAAGGTCAATCACCCCTCAAGGCTACCGTCGCGCGGTTCCGGCCCACGACTCCATATTCCAGTGTGCGCGGTATGCCCGATTTGCCGGAATGTGAATTCCCGGGTTGCGGGTCTCCGGGCGGTTCCCGAGAGGTCTGGAATCCCTCGGTCAATAAAAAGGGCGCCATTCCCCGAAACGGGGCAGAGTGCGCGCGGTGCTTTGACCGGAAGGCCTTGCGCGGAGCGGGACTTGGGCCGCTTGTCCACCGCCGTTGTCCACAGGAGTCAAGGGATCCGGACGGTTATCCACAGGGTGTGCGAAAGATCTGTGGATGCTGGAACGTCCCATTCCGTCAGCCGTTCGTGCACCCAGGGATTCCCTTCCCAAACCACGCACACACCCACTTTCGAGTGTAAATACCTCGCCCCAAAGAGTTGATCAATGGAAAAGAGTGGACGAGGGGTGACGTGCGGGACTGTGGACGGTCTTAGGTGCTCCAGGGCGATTTGTCGACCATGTCACGCTTCGTTGTCGACTTGTCCCCAGGTCGAGACGCAAGCCTGTGGATAACTTCTGTGGATAACGTAAATCTGCAGGTAGGACCGCAGGGACTGGCTAGAAACGGCCGTCCTGGCAGCGCGTCAGCCAGTCCGACGCCGCCATGAACTCGGGGTCCGTCGTACCGGGCCGCGGCGGTCGGACGTCCTCCGTCGCCACCCCGGCCCTCGGGTACGACCCGAGGAAGCGCACCTGCGGGCAGATCCGCTTGAGCCCCATCAGGGCCTCGCCGACCCGGCGGTCCGTGATGTGACCCTCGGCGTCCACCGAGAAGCAGTAGTTGCCGATGCCCTGACCCGTGGGCCGCGACTCGATCCGCATCAGGTTGACGCCGCGCACGGCGAATTCCTGGAGCAGTTCGAGCAGGGCACCGGGGTGGTCGTCGCCCAGCCAGATGACGACGGAGGTCTTGTCGGCGCCCGTCGGCGCGGCGGGCCGGGCCGGACGGCCGACCAGCACGAAGCGGGTCTCGGCGTTCGCCGCGTCGTGGATCTCGCCGACCAGCGCCTCCAGGCCGTACGTGGCCGCCGCGAACTCCCCCGCGAAGGCCGCGTCGAACCGGCCCTCCTGGACCAGCCGGGCACCGTCCGCGTTCGAGGCCGCCGACTCCCACACGGCGTCCGGCAGATGAGCGGCCAGCCAGTTGCGGACCTGCGGCTGGGCCACCGGGTGACCCGTCACCGTCTTGATGTCCTTGAGCTTCGTGCCGGGCCGCACGAGCAGCGCGAAGGCGATCGGCAGGACCACCTCGCGGTAGATCATCAAGGGCCCGCCCTTGGCGAGCTCGTCGACCGTCGTCGTGACACCGCCCTCGACCGAGTTCTCGATCGGCACCAGCGCGGCCGCCGCCTCACCGCTGCGGACCGCGTCCAGCGCGGCCGGGACGGAGACCATCGGGACGAGCTCCCGGGTGGCGGCCTCGGGCAGCGTACGGAGAGCCGCCTCGGTGAAGGTGCCCTCGGGGCCCAGGAACGTATAGCGCGTCGCCGACATACCGTCACCCTAATGGGCCCGACGTGGCGCGGCTCACGCGTCTCACGAACCGGCACCGGCCCTCAGTAGGCGCACTCCGGGCGCGCGCCTACCCCTCCAGCAGCCGCTGTCCCACGTACTCGCCCTTCCCCGCGCCGCCCGGCACCGCGAAGAGCCCGCTCGCCTCGTGCCGGATGAACTCCGACAGGGCGTCCCCCCGGTCGAGCTTGCGCTGCACCGGCACGAAGCCGCGCATCGGGTCCGCCTGCCAGCAGACGAAGAGCAGCCCCGCGTCCGGCTCGCCCTTGTCGTCGAAGCCGTCGTGGTACGAGAACGGGCGGCGCAGCATCGCGGCGCCCCCGTTCTGGTCGGGGCGGGTGATGCGGGCGTGCGCGTTGGCCGCGATGACGACCTTGCCGTCCGGGCCGGTCCTGTCGAGCTTCGGCTCGGTCGTCTCCGTGCCGCCGGTCAGCGGCGAGCCGTCCGACTTGTGCCGGCCGATCACCGCCTCCTGCGCCTTCGTGCCGAGCTTCTCCCAGTCGTCGAGGAGCATCCGGATGCGGCGTACGACGACGTAGGAACCGCCCGCCATCCAGGAAGGGTCGCCGTTCGGGGGCACGAAGATCCGCTCGTCGAAGTCCTTCTCCGAAGGCTTCGGGTTGTTCGTGCCGTCGACCTGGCCCATCAGGTTGCGGGTCGTCATCGGCCGCGCGGTGGCGCCCGGTGAACGGTTGAAGCCGTTCATCTGCCAGCGCACCCGCGCGGTCCCCGACGCCTCCTGCTGGACGGCGCGCAGGGCGTGGAACGCGACGAGCGGGTCGTTCGCGCCGATCTGCACCCACAGGTCGCCGTTGCTGCGCGCCTTGTCCAGATGGTCGGAGGAGAAGTCGGGCAGCGGATCCAACGCGGCCGGACGCTGCTTCTCCAGACCCGTACGGGAGAAGAAGGACGCGCCGAACCCGAACGTGACCGACAGCGAGGACGGACCCGCGTCCCGGGCGACCGCCGTGTCCCGGCCGTCGGCGGCCTCGCCCGCCATCAGCCGCTCGGCCGTGGCCGACCAGCGGCGCAGCAGGGCCGCCGCCTCCTTGCGGCCCGCTCCGGCCGTCAGGTCGAAGGCGATCAGATGGCCGCGGGACTGCAGAGGCGTGGTGATGCCGGGCTGATGTTTCCCGTGAAACATCACCTGATCGGAGCCCAGGGAGGCCAGCTCGGCCTGCGAGCCGGCGGCGGCCGTGGCCTCCGCGTCGTCCGAGGGGGCCGCCGCGTACCCGACGGCGCCGCCCGCCACGCCGAGCGCGAGGCCCGTCGCGCCGGCGGTGCCGATCAGCTGCCGCCTGGAAATCCCGTTGTCCGCCATGGTGGTTGTTCCGTTCAGCCGATCTGCGCGTTCTTCTTCACGGTGATCTGGTCGATGTCGGAGGTCCGCACCGTCACCGCGATCTTCCATGTGCCTGCCATCGGGACCTGCACGCCGTTCGCACTCCAGTGTCCGGTGGCGATGTGGTCCGGGGCGACGGGCAGCGGGCCGACGTCCTTGGCCTCGTTGGTGAGGGAGACCTTCACCTCGGGGACGTCGAAGGCGCTGCCGTTGGGCCGCTTCACGTACAGGTGCATGGTGTTGCTGCCGGTACGGCCGGGGTCGAGGTCCAGCTGCACGGTGCCCTTGCCGTCCGTGCTGCCCGTGTCGAAGGGGATCTTGAGCTGGAGCGGGCCCGAGCGCTGCGCGGCCGCCGCGGACGTGGCCTTGGCGGCCTCCTCCTCGGTGCGGCCCGGCTCGGTCGTGGTGAGGAACGTCGTGACGCCCAGCAGGACGACGGCGATGCCCGCCTCGGTGAGCACCGAGCGACGCAGGCCGGAGCGGTGCGGGTCGGCGTCGCGGATGCGCTTCTCGCGGGCGTTGTCCATGGCGGCCCGCTGGCGCGCCAGCTGGGCGGAGCGCTCGGGGTCGTCACCGTCCCGCCCGGAGGCCGGCACGGTGACCGGCTTCATGGCCGCCTTCTTCTGGGGCTTCTTCGCCGTCTGCTTCGCCGTCTGCGTGGACGCCTGCTTCGTGCGCTGTTCGACGACCGCGGCGGCCGCGGCCTCCGGAGCGAGACCGCTCGCCTCGGCGGCGATCCGCCCGGTCCACCGCCGCGACACGGAGGCGACGCCCACCAGGACGGCGACCAGACCGATCTTGACGAGGAGCAGCTGCCCGTACGAGGTGCCGGTCAGCGCCGACCACGAGCCGACCTGCCGCCACGACTGGTAGGTGCCGGTGGCGGCCAGCACGACGACGCTGGTGAACGCGACGGTCGAGAACCGCCGCACGGCCGACGCGTCCACCGCGGTCGTGCGGAACAGCGCGACGAGCAGCGCCGCGAGCCCGCCGAGCCAGGCGGCGACGGCCAGCAGGTGCAGCACGTCGACGGGCATGGCGATGCCCGCCTGGATGCCGGTCGAGGCGTGCTCGGCCATGGCCCACGTGGCGGCGATGCCGAGGGCGACGACGGTGCCGCCGATGGCGAGCCCGAAGGTGAGGTCCTTCTTCTCGGCAGCCTGACCGGGCCCCTCACGCTTCACGTACGCCCCGAAGAGCACCGCGATGAACAGCGCGGCGGCGGCGAGCAGCAGCAGCCGGGAGACCAGGGCCGCACCGGTCTTGGTGTTCAGTACGTCGCCGAGCTTGCCCATGTCGAAGGCGTCCGCGAGCTTCCCGGAGCCTGTGTAGGGGGCGCGCAGGAGCAGCAGGGCCAGGGTGGAGGCGGCGAGCGTGACCCAGCCGCCCGTCACGAGCCGCTGCACGGGCTGCGCCCCGGCGCCCCGCGGCCAGCAGCCGAGGACGAACGCGGCGCCGCCGACGAGGAGGATGAACCCGGCGTACGACAGGTAGCGCGCGAGGTCGTAGAGCGCGCCGACCAGGCCGCCGCCGGCCTCCTGGTCGGGCAGCGCGACCTTCGTGTCGGAGGGCGCGCCGATGGAGAACGTGTAGGCGCCGGCGACCGGGTGGCTGTCGGCGGAGACGACTTGGTAGGCGACGGTGAAGGTGCCGTCGGGCAGGCCCGCGCGCAGCTTCACGCCGTACGTGTTGGAGCCCAGGTCGGTCGTCTTGTCGGTGTCGACGCGCTTGCCGGACGGGTCGAGCACCCGCACGGAGCCGTCCGACATGGCGACCTTCTCCGAGAAGGTGAGTTTGACCTGGTCGGGGGCCCGTTCGACCACCGCTCCCTGCTTCGGGTCGCTGCCGGTCAGCGCGGCGTGCGCGGACGACGGCGCGGCGCCGGCGAAGAAGACGCCGGTCGCGGCGATGAGCACCAGAAGGAGCCGCCACAGACGCGGAGCGGTCCCGGTCCGGGCGGCCGGCCCGGAGTGGGGGGCGTGCGCGGTGCGGAGGGCGTGCCTGGAGCGGGGAGCGATGGTCTGCATCAACGGTCCGTCCCTCAGTGCGACTTGTGCGAGGCGTTTGAGCCGTGCGAGGCGGTGGCGTCGCCGTGCTGCTTCGGGTTGTACGTCGCTTCCTTGACCGGCATCTCGACGGTGATCGGGTCCGACTTTTGGAAGTGCAGCGTCAGGGCGACCTTCTCGCCCTTCTTCGGCTTGTGGTCGAGCTTCTCGAACATGACGTGGTTGCCGCCGCTCACGAACGAGAGCTCGCCGTTCGCGGGCACGGCGAAGGACTTCTCCTCCTTCATCGCGCCGCCCTTGGTGCTGTGCAGCGTGACGGATCCCGCGATGTCACTGGTGGCGGAGGTGAGCTTGTCGGCGCCGCCGTCGTTCGTCAGCGTGAAGAAGCCCGCCGCCATGCCGGCCATGGTGGGCTCGGGGACGTAAGCCCCGCTGACCTTGAGGTCGGGCTTCTTCGCGGTGTCCCCGGAGCCGGAGCCGGAGCCCGAGTCGTCGTTGCAGCCGGCGAGGGCGAGGACGGCGGTCAGTGCCAGGGCCCCGCCGGTCAGCGCGCGGTGCCTGGTGGTGCGGTGGTTCACGGAGTCTGTCCCTTGAGGAGCTTGGGGAGGTCCTTGGTGTAGTCGCCGGCGGTGGCGTCCTCTCCGTAGAGGACGTATCCCGCGTCGTTCTTCGGCGAGAAGGCGAGGACCTGCGTGCCGTGCATCGAGACGATCTTGCCGTTCTTGTCCTTCTTGGACGGCTCGATGCTGATGGCGAGCTGGCGTGCGCCGGCCTGGATGGTGGCGAAGTCACCCGTCAGACCGACGAAGTCGGCGTCCACGCCCTTGAGCCACTTGCCGAGCTCGGCGGGGGTGTCGCGCTCGGGGTCGGTGGTGACGAAGACGACCTTGAGCTTGTCCTGGTCGGCCTTGGGCAGCGCCTTCTTGGCGACCGCGATGTTGTTCATCGTCAGCGGGCAGACGTCGGGGCAGTGCGTGTAGCCGAAGTAGATGAGCGTCGGCTTGCCCTTCGTCTCCTCGCGCAGGTCGTACTTCTTGCCGTGCGTGTCGGTGAGGACGAGGTTCGGCTTCTTGTACGGCTTGTCCAGGACCGTGGCGGCCTTGCCGGAGTCGGTCTCCACGGAGACCTCGGCGACCGGCTTCTTGTTGTCGTCACCGCCGCCGCAGGCGGTCAGGGTGAGGGCGGCCACGGCCAGCAGGGCAGCGGCGGCGAGCTTCTTGTTCGTGCTCTTGGTGCGCATACGAAAATGTCCCAGATGTGAGGGGGCCGGGGTGCGCCGGGGCGGCTGTGGGCCGCGTCGGCGCACCCCGAGGGGCTCAGCCGGCGGCTCAGCTCGTGGCGCGGCGACGGTTCGCGAGCACGCCGAACGCGCCACCCGCGACACCGATGACGATGCCGACGATGCCGAGCACGCGCGCGGTGGTGTCACTGCTGTCGGAGGAGTCCGACGACGCGTTCTCGGTCTTGCCGCCCTTGTCGTCCGCCTTGGCGGTGTCGGCGGCGGCGCCGTGTCCGTCGGACGCGGCGGTCAGCGCGAGGGCGGGCGCCGGGTGCTCCGGCTCCTCCTGGCCCTTCTGCTGCGGCTCGATCCAGCGGACGACCTCCTTGTTGTCGTACGTCTGGACGGCCTTGAAGACCAGTTCGTCGGCGTCCTCGGGGAGCTGGCCCAGGGAGACCGGGAACTTCTGGAAGGTGCCGGGCTGGATGCCCTTGCCGTCGGCGGTCCACGTGACCTTGGAGACGGCCTCGTCGATCTTCTCGCCGTGGATCTCCAGCGGCTTGTCGAGCTTGGTCTTGGTGACCTTCGCGGTCCAGCCGGGGACGGGCGTCGTCATGACGGAGGCGAGCGGGTGCTCGCTCGGGAAGGAGACCTCGAGCTTGTTGGTCGAGGCGTCGTCCATCTCGTTCGGAACCTTGAAGTTGACCGTGGCGTAACCGCCCTTGGCGGCCTGGCCCTCCGGCGAGACGCTGACGTGCGCGAACGCGGGCGCCGAGAGAACGAGAACGGCGGAGGCGGCGACGGTGCCTGCGGCGGCGATACGGGACATCTTCATGACAGGAACACTCCACTTTCGTCAGTGGTGACCGGGCAGGGCGCGCGAAGGGCACCGTGCCGGGTACGGGATGCGTAGTACGGGATACGGGGATCATGCGTGCGGCCGCGGGAGGCACGCTCGCGTGCGCGCCGAGCGACCCCTCCGTACTGCGCTGTGGAGTGTGTCGCTCAGGCGGCGAGTTCGACGTCGCGGGCGCCGGCCGGGGGACCGCGCCTGATCACCGCGTCCTCGAGCGCGACCGTGCGCGGCTTCGCGGGGACGAGCAGCGCGGTGCGGGGAGCGGGCGGCCCGGTCGTCTCGGGTGCGCCGGGCAGACCCGCCCGGAGGGCGCGTACGAGAGTGAGCGCCGAGCGCAGGGAACGTACGAGCGCCCCTTCGGCCACCCCGTGCGCCCCGTCGGCGAGCCGGACGAGGCGGAGCAGCGCGAGGTCGCCGCGCCGGAGCAGCCACCCCGCGGCGAGGGCCGCGAGGACGTGCGCGATGAGCATCGGCAGGGACGGCACGAGTCCCATGCCGCCCATCGACCCCATGCCTCCGCCCGGCGTACCGGCCGTCATCGAGTCCAGTGCCGAGTCCGCGGCCGCGGCGGCGGAGCTGCCGTGCTGGTGCCCCGCGGAACCGCCCGCGCCGGCCCCGGCCGCTCCGGAACCCCCCGCTCCGCCGGGGCCGAGCCCGGCGGTGGTGAGGATCCGGTGGGCCTGCGCCGGAGTGATCGTCGCGGCGCCCGCCCCGCAGACCAGGCGCGCGGCCCGCTCCACCAGGGAGGCGTCACCGCCCGCGGCGGACGTCACCGCCGTGCCGTGCTGGCCGAGCCCGAACAGTGCGTGCAGGCCCAGCTGTCCGGCCGCGAGCAGAGCGGCGATGCCGGGCAGCGAGCGGGCCCGCCCGGCGAGCGGCAGTGCGACGGCGAAGACGGCGAGGAAGCCCACGCCCAGCGTCCACAGCGGGACGGTGGCGCAGGAGGCGAGCACATGGCCCCCGGCGGACAGCGCGACGCAGACCGCGGCGAACGTCGCGGCCCTCAACAGCCGGAAATCGGCTCCGTCGCGCGGCTGGCGCTGGTGGGGGGCAGTCATGGCCGGGCCATCATCGCACTGGGCCCACCCCGTGCACACGGCAGGTCCGGAAGGTCCCGTTCCAGGTGATAGGTGGGGCATGGACGGGGAACAGACGGGGCATGTCGGGCCGCCCTCGCCCCGGCGTCCTACACCGAGTGGCGGGTGGCGCGCGTCCGCCGTATGGGCGGCATCACGTCCATCGCGCGCTTATTCGGGTGCGCGGGCGGCAATACGTATCGGTATGTCGAGCCGCAGCCAGGAGGCTGGAGCATGAGCATGTGGTGGTCTCTCCATTTGCGGCGCGAAGCCGCGAGCGTCCCGCTCGCCCGCCGCCTGCTGATCGGCACGATGGAGACCGCGGGCGTCGACCCGGACGTCTCCTACGACCTGTCGGTCGCCCTCAGCGAGGCGTGCGCGAACGCCGTCGAGCACGGGGGCCCGGGCGCCCCCGGGAGTACGCCGGGCGGATACCGGGTCACCGCCTACCTCGACGGCGAGAAGTGCCGCATCGAGGTGACCGACTCCGGGCCCGGTTTCCCCGGTACGCCACGGGGCTGTCCGGCGCCGCGGCCCGCCGCCACGGAGACGGACGAGCACGGCCGGGGCCTCGGCCTGATCGAGGAGCTCGCCGACCACGTCCACCTCGGCAACACGCCGGGCAGGGGCGGCGGAGCGGTGATCAGCTTCGACAAGATGCTCAAGTGGCGCGAGGACGCGCCGCTGATGATGCCGCTGCTCACGGCGTAGGCGTCACGTGCTTCGAGGAGTCCGCTCCGGGGAGTGACCCGCGCGCATCGCATGCCTCAGGAGGCCGGCGGCAGTGTCCGCAGCAGTGCCTCCAGTGCCGCCCCGTACGCGTGCTCCGTCGGCGTCGAGTAGCCGACGACGAGCCCGTCCCCGGCGGGCATCGTCGCCCGGGGGTGACGGAACGCCGCGAGTCCGTCCAGGGCGACCCCCTGCCAGGCCGCCGCCTTGACCGCGGACGCCTCCGTCCCCGGCGGCAGCCGCAGCACCGCGTGCAGGCCCGCCGCGATACCGGTGGCCGTGATGTGCGGGGCCCGCTCGGCGAGGGCGGTGACGAGCCGGTCGCGGCGGTGCCGGTAGCGCTGCCGCATCCGGCGGATGTGCCGGTCGTACTGTCCGGAGGCGATGAACTCGGCGAGCGTGAGCTGATCGAGGACGCCCGCCCACGCCTCCCGCTCCCCCTTGGCCGCGAGGACGCCCGCCACGAGGTGCTCGGGCAGGACCATCCAGCCGATGCGCACCGCGGGGGACAGGCTCTTGCTGACCGAGCCGAGGTAGACGACCCGTTCGGGGTCCAGGCCCTGCACGGCGCCGACCGGTTCGCGGTCGTAACGGAACTCCCCGTCGTAGTCGTCCTCGAGGACGAGGCCGCCACCGGTACGCGCCCAGTCGACGATCGCCGCGCGCCGGGCGGGGTGCAGCGGGCCGCCGGTCGGGAACTGGTGGGCGGGCGTGAGCAGAACGCCACGCACGCGTGGAGCCTGTTTCCCGGTCGTCGCCGCCGCTCTCCCGGTCAACTCCGCCACGCGCGTGCCCTGTTCGTCCAGACCCAACGGCACCGTCCGTACGCCCGAGTCCTCCAGGATCTCGCGGTGGAATCCGAGGCCGTACGACTCCACGGCGAACGGGCCGCGCAGCGCACCGCCGCCCGCCCCGCGCGCGCCCGCGAAGAGCAGCCGCAGCGCGTGCGCGACCCCCGAGCAGACCACGACGCGTTCGGGGTCGGCGCGCACTCCGCGCGCCCGCGTCAGATAGTCGGCGAGCGCCGTGCGCAGCTCGACGCGGCCGCGCGGGTCGCCGGGTCCGAAGGCGTCGCCCGGCGCGGCGTTCAGGGCGCGCCGGGCGGCCGTGAGCCAGGCCGTGCGGGGGAAGGAGGAGGCGTCCGGCTGGCCCTGGCGCAGGTTGTACGCGGGTGCCGCGGGGCGCGTGGGGGCGGGTTTCGGCTGCCGCGGGCGCTTGGGCGGCTTCGCGCGCTCCGCCACGCGCGTTCCCGACCCCTGGCGCGCCGTCAGCCAGCCCTCGGCGACCAGTTCGGCGTAGGCGTCGGCGACCGTGTTGCGCGCCAGGCCGAGGTCGGCGGCGAGTGAACGGTAGGGCGGCAGACGGGTGCCGGGGGCGAGCCTGCCCTCGCGTACGGCATCCCGCAGCGCGCGCGTGAGAACGGCCCGGCGGCTGCCCGGACCTGACAGGTCGACATGCAGGTCACTGCCGATGCGCTCCGCCAAATTGACCCATGAATCCGGCATGAGAATGCACCCTACTGGAGGTCTTTCACACGCCTAGATTCATAGTCATGACGAACACCACGAACACCACTCAGACCGCCACCGCAACCTCCGCCCCCGCCCCCCGCCTCAACTTCGCCCAGGCCGCCCCCAAGGCCTTCAAGGCCCTCATCGGCTTCGACGCCACCGCCCGCGACGGCCTCGACCCGGCGCTCGTGGAGCTCATCCAGATCCGCGCCTCGCTCCTCAACGGCTGCGCGTACTGCCTCCACATGCACACCTCCGACGCCCGCAAGGCAGGCGAGGACGAGGCGCGGCTGCACATGATCGGTGTGTGGCGCGAAGCCCGTAACTTCTTCACGGAGAAGGAGCAGGCCGCCCTCGCCCTGACCGAGTCGGTCACTCTCGTGGCGCAGGGCGGCGTCCCGGACGATGTCTACATAGAGGCCACTCGGCACTTCGACGAGTCCGAACTCGCCCGGGTCCTCGCCCTGATCTTCACGATCAACACCTGGAACCGCATCGCTCTGAGCACCGCGAAGGTCGCGGTAGAGGACGAGCGGGTCGCGCACTGAAAGGGCCGGTCCCCCTCCGGGGGACCGGCCCTTCCGCCGTACAGCCGTGGATGCTCAGCCCTTGAGCCGCGCCATCCACGCCTCGACGTCGTCGGACGTACGCGGCAGCGCGGCTGACAGGTTCTTGTTGCCGTCGGCCGTCACGAGGATGTCGTCCTCGATCCGGACGCCGATGCCGCGGTACTCCTCGGGCACGGTGAGGTCGTCCGCCTGGAAGTACAGGCCGGGCTCGACCGTCAGGCACATGCCGGGCTCCAGCGTGCCGTCCACGTACGTCTCGGTGCGCGCGACGGCGCAGTCGTGGACGTCCATGCCGAGCATGTGACCGGTGCCGTGCAGCGTCCAGCGGCGCTGCAGACCCAGCTCGAGGACGCGCTCGACGGGGCCCTCGACGAGGCCCCACTCGACCAGCTTCTCGGCGAGCACGCGCTGCGACGCGTCGTGGAAGTCCCGGAACTTGGCGCCGGGCCTCACCGCCGCGATGCCGGCCTCCTGCGCCTCGTATACGGCGTCGTAGATCTTCTTCTGCAGCGCGTCGAAGCGGCCGTTGATCGGCAGCGTGCGCGTGACGTCCGCGGTGTAGTACGAGTGCGTCTCCACGCCCGCGTCGAGCAGGAGCAGCTCGCCGGAGCGGACGGCGCCGTCGTTGCGCACCCAGTGCAGGGTGGTGGCGTGCGGGCCCGCGGCGCAGATCGAGCCGTAGCCGATGTCGTTGCCCTCGACGCGGGCGCGCAGGAAGAACGTTCCCTCGATGTAGCGCTCGCTGGTGGCCTCGGCCTTGTCGAGGACCTTCACGACGTCCTCGAAGCCGCGGACGGTGGAGTCGACGGCCTTCTGGAGCTCGCCGATCTCGAAGTCGTCCTTGACCAGGCGGGCCTCGGAGAGGAAGACCCGCAGCTCCTCGTCGCGCTCGGCGGTGACCTTGTCGGTCAGGGCCGCCTCGATGCCGGCGTCGTAGCCGCGCACGACACGGACGGGGCCGGTGGCCTCGCGCAGCTTGCCGGCCAGCTCGCGCACGTCGGACGCGGGGATGCCGTAGAGCCGCTCGGCCTCGGTGAGGGAGTGGCGGCGGCCGACCCAGAGCTCGCCCTGGCCGTCCAGCCAGAACTCGCCGTTCTCGCGGTCGGAGCGCGGCAGCAGGTAGATCGTGGCCTTGTGCCCGTCGGAGACCGGCTCCATGACGAGGACGCCGTCCTCGGTCTGGTTGCCGGTGAGGTAGGCGTACTCGACGGAGGCGCGGAAGGCGTACTCGGTGTCGTTCGAGCGGGTCTTGAGGTTCCCGGCGGGGATCACCAGACGCTCGCCCGGGAAGCGCGCGGAGAGCGCGGCGCGGCGGGCGGCGGTGTTGTCGGCCTGCGCGACCGGCTGCAGGTCGTGCAGCTCCGTGTCGGCCCAGCCGGACTTCATGTTCTCGGCAAGCTCGTCGGAAACGCCCGGGTACAGGCCGTTCTTGCGCTGCTTGATCGGCTCTTCTTCGGTCTCTTCCGGGGTCGCCGGGTTGAGCGCCTCCGACACGATCTGCCTCCTATGTACGACACTGGGCCACCCTCCATCGTACGGGCGTACGGAAGGGGTCCCAGGGCCGGAAGGCCACTTACACAGCGTGCCCGGAGTCTCACCCGGAAGCCCGCCACGCGCGCGTGCCCACGCGCGGTCACTCGAAGCGTGCCGCCAGGAGCACGACGTCCTCGTCGCTGTCCACGGCGTCGAGCCCGTCGGGCAGGACGGTGTGCAGCACGTGGTCGGCGATCGCCCCGGGGTCGTCCCTGATGCTCTTGGGGACGCTCGCCGCCGCCGCGTGCAGCCGCGCGAAGGCCCGGTTCATCGGGTCGCCGGTGCGGTGCAGGAGACCGTCGGTGTAGAGAAGCACCGTTTCTCCGGGCTCCGGAGAGAACTCCACGCTCGGCGCCTCCCAGCAGGCGAGCATGCCGAGCGGCGCGGACAGGGAGGTCTCCACGTACTCCGTGCGCCGCTCCCCGATGATCAGTGGCGGGCTGTGCCCGGCGCCGGCGAGGACGATCTTGCGCTGGGCGGGCTCGCAGTATGCGAAGAGTGCCGTCGCCGACCGCGCGGGCTCGGTCAGCCGCAGCAGCAGCTCCAGGTCGGAGAGGACGGCCACGGGGTCCTCGCCCTCCATCACCGCGTACGCCCGCAGGGAGGCGCGCAGGCGGCCCATCGCGGCCACGGCGCTGGGGCCCGACCCGGTGACGGAGCCGACCGCGAGGCCGAGTGCCGCGTCGGGCAGCGGCAGCGCGTCGTGCCAGTCGCCGCCGCCGCGCGGCCCGGTGCGGTGCCGGGCGGCGAGCCGCACTCCGGCGACCCGCGGCAGCCGCGAGGGCATGAGCTCCTCGCGGAGCGTGGCCTCGGTCGTGCGGGCGCGGTCCAGGACGAGCAGCTGCGCCACGTGCTCGGAGGCCTGGCGTGCGTAGAGCCCCACGAGGTGGCGTCGGCGCTCGTCGGGCTCCGCGGGTTCGTCGTACAGCCAGACGGCGGCGCCGAGCCGGCCTGCCGTCCCGGTGGCCAGGGGCAGTGCGTAGCTCGCGGCGTAGCCGAGGACGGCGGCGACCTCGCGGTGGCGGGGGTCGAGGCTCTCGTCGGCGAGGAGGTCGGGCTGCGCGATCTCGTCCGGCACGGTGCCGGGTCTGCCCTCGGCGGCGTCCAGGATCCTGCCGTACGAGGTGGCGCGGCGCGGCACCGTCTCGATGTGCCCGAGGTCGGCGCGGCCGAGTCCCAGGCCGATCGTGGTCTCGGGGCCGAGGCCGTCGGCCGGTTCGATGACGGCGAGGCCGCGCCGGGCGCCCACGAGGGCCGCTCCGGCGCGCAGGAGCTCGCGCAGCGCCTCGTCGAGGGTGGCCGTGCGGGCGAGGCGCTCGGTGAGTTCGTGCAGGGTGGTGAGGTCGGAGACCCAGCCCGCGAGCCGGTCCTGGATCACGGCGCCGGGTGCGCCGGCGGCGGGAGTGCCCTCCGGGCGTGCCGCGGCGGGTGTGGTCTGCGCGGTGGGCGCGACAGTGTGTGCCGGTGGCGGAACTGTGGAATCGATTCCGGCCACTTTCGGAAGGTGCGGGGCGTTCATGGCTGACGGCTTTCCGGCCGGTGCGTAATGCTCAAAAGCATCGCAAACCCCCATGTCGTTATGCGCCGCTAGCAATGTCTCCAGATGTACACGCACTGGTGAGGGGATGTCCAGCATTGCCCTGCCGGGATTCATGGTGTTCGGGGGAGTTCGGTGAACTGTAAAAGATCTTGGAAAGATGGCTGAAAATAGCGCCGGGTTGGGGCATATTAGGATCGACTGAGGTTGCTCGGTAAAGCGTTGCAGTGGTCGCGCTGGGTACGTACTCAGTGATGGCCAGGGGCAGTTGGGATCGATCCGGAACCTGTCGAAGGACCCGGGCGTCCTAACTCACGACGACCGTGCCCCATCCTCCCGTGGCGGAGGCGGCAAGCAATATCGCGGGACGGCAAACGCCAGGCGCCGCCACCCCACGCCACGTCAACGCTCGGTTCAGAGTGGTTCCCCATGCCGCAGGCTGGGTGCAGATGTGCCAGCTCGTACGTACAGCGAAGTGATCCACACATGGTGTGATGTGGCCCGCAGTCTCCCCGGCTAACGCCGGCGTGCAACGGAAAGGAACGAGCGCTCATGCGCGAGATCCTCGGAAGGCGACGCAGGCTCCTGTCCTGGCGAATCGGAAGGAAGCCCGGCCGGAGCGCCGGACAGCTCGGCGCGGCTCTGACCTTCGCGACCGCATGGCGGTGGCCCGTACTGCCAGGAGTCGGTCTCGACCGACGCGACGGCACCCGGTGCGCCTGCCCCGACCCCGACTGCGCGGTACCGGGCGCGCACCCCCTCGACCCCGGCCTCCTCGCCGCCACCACCGACGAGCGGATGGTCCGCTGGTGGTGGACCAACCGACCCGGCGCGCCCATCGTCCTCGCCACCGGAGACCGCGCCCCGTGCGCCGTCAGCCTCCCCGCGGAAGCCGGCGCGCGCGCCCTCGCCGTGCTCGACGAGGCGGGCATCAGGCTCGGCCCGGTGGTCGCCACCGACGCCAGACTCCACATCCTGGTCGCGCCGTACTCCATGGCCCAGTTGGGCGAACTCCTCTACACGAAGGACTACGTCCCGGGTTCCCTGCGCTTCCACGGAGAAGGGGGCTACATCGCCCTGCCGCCCTCCGTGACCGGCCAGGGTCCGGTCCGCTGGGAGCGCGCGCCGCTGCCGGGATCGGCCGCACCCTGGGTGCCGGACGTCGAGGCCGTCGTGGACGCCGTCGTCGACGCCCTCACTCGTACGGGTGTGAGCGCGCCCGAGTTGTAGGGGAATTGGGCGCGCGGCGAGCCGACCGCGCGCCCACTGTCGTTATCTTCGGCTCATGCAACCCCGCCTGATCATGCTCCTGGGCGTCGCGGCCGTCACGGTTCTCCTGCCGCTCGCCGGGGCGTCCGCGGGGCCGGTGGGCGAAGGTGACGCGAAGTCGGCCCTCCCCACCCCCGCAACCGCCCCTTCGAACGCCTCTTCGGAGCCGCGCGCGGAAAGCGCCTCCCGGTGCGGCCCCGAACTCTCCTCACCCGACGGCATCGAGGCCCAGACCTGTGTGCTCACCCTGGGCCGCGACACCTGGGCGCGTACCTATTACCGCAACGCCACCGGCGACGAGCTGACCGCCGTCCTGACCCTGATGGGCCCCGGCGGACGCACCGTGCAGATGCACTGCGAGGTGGAGGCGGGTGACGAACCGGCAGCGTGCGAGACCCCGCGCGAGCGGTCGGCGGGCGCCGCGGCGGCGTACTCGGCCGTGGCGGAGTACGCGGCGGGCCAGGCGGACGGACTGCTGCTGCGCTCGGGCAGCAACTCGGCAGCCCCGCAGGACAGTTGAGCCCTTGACCGGTTCCCGGGCATGAAAGGGCCCGGTTGCTGGCGACGGGGGATGCACCAGCAACCGGGCTACCTGAACGGTAACAAGAGATCGGCTCTTGGCAAATTCGATCCAAGTTATCCGGACAGGGATTTACTTACCGCTACGGGGAGTTGTGACTGGAGTCACCGATTCCGTTCATAGGCGTACCGACTGACTGGTGCGTCAGCCGGTACGGGACGGTAAGCGTGGGAACGGTGCGGTCAGCTGAGCGTGACCTGGCGGTTGGTGAGGCCACCGCGCGCCCGGCGCTCGTCCGCGGTCAGCGGGGTCTGCGAGGCGAGCGCCGTCGCGAGCCGCTCGGCGAACTCCGCCGCGGGCTTCTCGACATCCGCCGCCGTGACACCGCTCGGCAGGTCCCACACCGGAACGGTCAGACCGTGCGCACGGAAGGAACCGACCAGCCGGGTGCCCTCGCCGAGACTCGACGTACCGGCCGCGTGCAGCCGGGCCAGCGCGTCGAGGAGCTGCTCCTCGGGGTGCGGCATGACCCAGCGCAGGTGGTTCTTGTCCGTCGCCTCGCACCAGTACGCGGCGTCCACTCCGGTCAGCTTCACCGTCGGAATGGCGGCGTCGTTCGCCCGTTCGAGGGAGGCGGTCACCTCCGGCGTGGCGTTCTCCGCGTCCGGCACCCAGAACTCGAAGCCCGCGTGCACGACCGGCTCGAAACGGCCCTCCGGGTCGATCAGGTCCTGCAGCCGCGGACCGTCGGCCGGGGCGCGGCGGCCCTTCACCGGCGTACCCGGCTCGGCCTCCAGGGCGCGCTGGAGGGTGTCGGCCAGGTCGCGGCTGATGTCGCCGGACGAGGTGTCGTTCTGCAGACCGAGCAGGACCGAACCGTCGTCGCGACGCAGCGCGGGCCACGCCATCGGCAGCACGGTGGCGAGGGACACCGACGGAATGCCGTCGGGCAGCTTCTCCTTGAGGGTCAGCTCGACCGTAGCCGCGGGCACCAGCTCGCGCAGCGCGATCCAGTCGCACTCGCCGGGCAGGCCCTCGAAGGGGCGCTGCACCAGCTCGGTCACCGCGTGCGCGGCGGCCCGGCCGTGACACGCCTTGTAGCGCCGGCCCGAGCCGCAGGGGCAGGGTTCACGGGCGCCGACGACCGGATAGTTCTCAGCGCCGCCGGTGCGGGCTCCGTCCTTGACCTGCGACTGCTGCTTGCCCTTGGTCTGAGGGCGCTTCTTGGCCATCTGGGTGTCTCCCGGCTGCGGCTCTGTTGCACTCTTCCGTACGGGCGCGAGCCTAGCCGTTCACGGATTCAGTCCAGATCGTCGAAGGGGTCCACGAAGGCGAGCTCGGATATCGCGGCCGCCGACGGAGCGGCGACGCGCGTAGCGAAATCCTCGTGGTGGTGTCCTCCTTGCACGACGGCCCACACGGTGACCTCGCCGTGCACGTCGTCGCGGACGCCCCAGGCGTCGGAGAGCGCCGTGATGATGTTGAGCCCACGGCCGCCGTGCGCCGTGACCGACGGAGTCGCCGGCACCGGGCGGGTCGGGCCGCCGCCGTCCGTCACTTCGACCGTCAGCCGGCCCGCCTCGTCGACGTGCCACGCCACGCGCACGTCGCCGTCGCCGACCATTCCTCGGCCCAGCGGCCTGCCGTGCCGGCAGGCGTTGCTGAGCAATTCCGACAGGATCAGTACGGCATCGTCGACGACCGACTCGGACACCCCGCTCATGCGCAGCTGATTGCGCATGTGGTGCCTTGCTTCCCCCACGCCCGCAGGGCCATGGGGAACGGCCATGCTCGACGACGTGGGCACCTCCCGTGCCACCACCAACGCCACCCCCGAGACCTCCTTCGCCCCACGCCACGGTGTGGATGCCCCATTGGACTGGACCGGAAACCGGCCAATCCACGTCCGGTGACGCACTCGTGACGATCGAATACGGACCGAACGCGCCGGTGCACTCCCTGTAACCGGAGTTAATGGAGTCCCAGTTGGTTCAGCTGTGACAGAACCTGCTTCGGGCGGTTGGTGATGATCGCGTCGACACCCAGTTCGGCGCAGAGTTCGACGTCCTCCGGCTCGTTCACCGTCCACACGTGCACCTGGTGTCCCGCGCGCTTCAGCTTCGCGACGTACGAAGGGTGGCTGCGCAGGATCCGCATGGCCGGACCAGCGGTGCGTACTCCCGCGGGGAGGCGTCCGTCCCGGTGGCGCGGCGAGACGAACTGCATCAGGTAAACGGTCGGCAGCGTCGGGGAAGCGGCCCGGACACGGTGCAGCGAACGTGCCGAGAAGCTCATGACACGTACCGGCGAAGGGCCTTCCGCGGGCGGCGCATCCAGGCCGAACCGCTTGAGCAGCAGGAGCAGGCGCTCCTCCACCTGTCCCGCCCAGCGGGTGGGGTGCTTGGTCTCGATCGCCAGCCGTACGCGGCGGCCCGAGGCATTACTTTCGGCCACGAGCTCCAGGAGGCGCTCCAGGGTCAGGACCGAGGTGTCCGCACCCGTGGCCTCCCCCGTGGCGGACGCCCAGTCCGGGTCTTCCTCGGCCTCTCCGTGGTGCTTCTTCCAGGAGCCGAAGTCCAGGGCGGCGAGGTCGGCCAGTTCGAGGGCGGAGACGGCGCCGCGGCCGTTCGACGTACGGTTGACGCGCCGGTCGTGGACACAGACGAGGTGGCCGTCGGCGGTGAGCCGTACATCGCATTCGAGGGCGTCGGCACCGTCCTCGACCGCCTTCTTGTAGGCGGCGAGCGTGTGCTCGGGAGCGTCCTCGGAGGCTCCGCGGTGGGCGACGACCTGAATCTGGTGCTGTCGTGCGAGGGTCACCGCGTCATGGTGCCATCACGGGGTACCCGGAGGCTCGCCGGGCGAGGCCCTCCGGGGGAGCCGGACACACAGGATCGGCTTATGGTGCCCTGACAGCCCATGGGAAAAGCTGACTGCAGACAACTGCGAAGGTAACCGTGCGACCGCATGACAGCCGCAGGGTCCGCACAGCCGGCACCACCAGGCCGTGACCGAGAACGCCGTAACGACAGCATGGACCGAGGAGAAGAGCTGTGAGCACCGAGAACGAGGGCAACGAGGTACCCCAGGCCCCGTCCGCGCCCCCTGCGCCGGTGGACGCTCCCGCTGTTCCCGCAGACTCCGCCGCCTCCACCGACTCCGCCGCCTCCGGGTCCGTCGGGTCCGCCGGGCAGCAGGGGCACGCGGGGGCGCCTTCCGCCCCCGCGCACGCTCCCGCCGAGGCGGCTCCCGGTCAGACGCCGGGCCATGCTCCGGCGACTCCGTCGGCGGCTGCTCCGGAGGGCGCGCCGTACGGTGCGGCTCAGGGCGCGCCGCAGAACACTCCGCACGGCGCTCCGCACGGCACCGCTCACCCTCACCACGGCGCGCCGCACCCCACCCCGCACCCCGCCCCGCAGGCCGCTTCCGGCGCCGGTAACTGGCCTCCGCCGCAGCCTCCCGCAGTGCCGTCGTACGCCACGGACGGCGGCTCCGGTTCGGGCTGGGGCGCCTCGTACCACCCGCAGGAGCCGAAGCCCGGCGGCCGACGCGGCGGGCTGGTCGCCGCGGTGCTCGCGGCCGCCCTGCTCGCGGGCGGCATCGGCGGCGGCGTCGGCTACTGGGCGGCCGAGCGCGGCGACAGCGACACGAGTTCGACCACGGTCTCCGCGCCCGACACGCCCGCCGACCTGAAGCGCGAGCCCGGATCGGTCTCCGACATCGCGAACAAGGCCCTGCCCAGCGTCGTCACCATCGAGGCGCAGAGCGGCGGCGGCGAGGGCGGCACGGGCACCGGGTTCGTCTACGACACGCAGGGCCACATCCTCACCAACAACCACGTCGTGGCGTCGGCCGCCGAGGGCGGCAAGCTCCAGGTGACGTTCTCGAACGGCAAGAAGTACGCCGCGGAGGTCATCGGCCGCGCCGAGGGGTACGACGTGGCGGTCATCAAGCTCAAGAACGCCCCGTCCGGCCTGCAACCGCTCAAGCTCGGCAACTCCGACCGGGTGGCCGTCGGCGACTCGACCATCGCGATCGGCGCGCCCTTCGGCCTCTCGAACACGGTCACCACCGGCATCATCAGCGCGAAGAACCGTCCGGTGACCTCCAGCGACGGCGGGCAGAGCGGCAAGAGCTCGTACATGAGCGCGTTGCAGACCGACGCGTCGATCAACCCCGGCAACTCCGGCGGTCCGCTCCTGGACGCGCGCGGCGCGGTCATCGGCATCAACTCCGCGATCAAGCCCGCCGAGAGCGGCGGCCTGGGCGGCCAGGGCCAGTCGGGCTCCATCGGCCTGGGCTTCGCGATCCCGGTCAACCAGGCCAAGCAGGTCGCCCAGCAGCTGATCAAGACCGGCCAGCCGGTCTACCCCGTCATCGGCGCGTCGGTCTCCCTCCAGCAGGAGAGCAAGAACGGCGCGACGATTTCCGAGAAGGCCGTGAGCGGCTCGGAGCCGGTCACTCCGAACGGTCCCGCGGACAAGGCGGGCCTGAAGCCCGGCGACGTCATCACGAAGCTGGACGACATGGTGATCGACAGCGGCCCGACCCTGATCGGCCAGATCTGGACCCACAAGCCCGGCGACAAGGTCAAGATCACATACGAGCGCGACGGCAAGGAGCACACGGTCGACGTGACGCTGGGCCAGCGCAAGGGCGACAGCTGACCCGCTAGTCTTGTTCCCGCGCCGTCCGGTTCCGGTCCCTCCGGTCCCGTTTCCGTTGGACGACGGCGCGGGGTGGGTTGCCCGAGCGGCCTAAGGGAACGGTCTTGAAAACCGTCGTGGTTCACGCCACCGTGGGTTCAAATCCCACACCCACCGCAGCAGGTCAGCGTATGTGCTGGTCACAAGGGGTGCCTCAGACCTGGGGCACCCCTTCTTGGTGATCGCTGTCTCGCCCTGATCCACGTCTGTCGCGTTGTTGATCACAGTGTGTGGACCAGGCGTGGACCACGTCAGGGATTACGAGTAACGCCCCCCGAAGCGAACCACTGAACAAGCGTGGCAGCGAGATGCACAGCGGAACGTGCTGATTCGAGGGTCTCCGGCACGGTCGCGGTCTGCTTGCCATGGCGGGACGTCTGCCCGTCCCACAATGCGCGCATCATGGCCTCTACCGGGGCGAGGGGGTCCTTCCCAGCAGGCGTGGAGAGCGTGGTTACGAACTTCTCCCGGGCATTGCCTATCTCGCCCAGCATCGTGCCGAGCGTGGCGCGTGCGTGGTTGGGCTGGATGACTCCGTGTGCGGCGGACTCCACGGCTTTGATGGCTTCGCTGTAAGCCCGGACGGGATCGGGGTGCAGCCCGTAGGACGCCTGCCAAGCGGCGGCAAGGTGCTCCGCTCCGGAGCCGGAAGAAGGGTTGTTCTGCGCGTCTGAGACTGCCTGGCCAACCGACTCGCGTACTGCTGGGTCGACCCTCAACTCCAGCCCGTCTTTGGCTTCGTTGACTCGATAAGCGGAACCGGCGGTATCAAGCATGCGAGCGAGATAACCACCGGGGTCACCTCCCGCGCGCTCATCCTCCGAGTTCAGGATGGCGTCGACGGCGTCAAGCAGGGTCATAGCGTCCGCAGACTGAAGTGCGTCGGGGGGAGTCTCGAAAGGCTTTGGGACGATCCGGAGACGGAGGCATAGCTCGACGGCATAGGCGCCGCCGCCAACACGGACACGAGTGGCGACCCAGTCCTCGAGCGGTTGCCGAAGATGCGGCGGCACGCCGTCATAGGGGGCGGCATCAAATGACTCGCGGATGCCGAGGCGCACAGAGAACCGTTCACGGGGCGTGCTGGTCATGAACGGAGCGTACAGACCGGACTGCCCAGCTGTGGATTGGTTTTGCCAGGTCCCACAATGAAGCTCCTCTCGTCTAGGTACGCGCGAGAGGAGCTTCGCCAAGGATTTTCAGGCAGGCCTTAGGTGGGCGGTTCGACTACACCTCATCTGCCTCCGATGCGTCGAGAGCCTGCTCAATCTGCTGGTTGGAGCGGTGCTGGTTGCGATGAATCGCCTTGGCGTAGAAGCGGAAGAGGACCGCAATACTGTGGCCCGCGCGCCGGGCGACCTCTGCCGGGGAGACTCCCGATTCCAGCCAGAGCGAGACGCCCGCATGCCGTAGCGAGTACGGCACCTCGGCCAGGGGCGAGGCGGCATCGGACTCCGATAGCACTGCGAGGCGGGCAGCCTTCCACAGCTCCCCGTACTCCTTCGACAGGAGGTGGCCGCCCTGGACCGCGCGGAACAGTCGGCCGTCCTCGGCGGCGCCGAACTCCTTGATGTGGTCGCGGATCATGCGGACCAGGACGGGCGGGATGGGCACGGCACGGGTCGCCTTGCGGGCGCGCTTCTTCAGGCCGCGTGAGTCGAAGGACTCCCCGGTGTCTGTCCACGCGGAACCGACCCGGGGCGTGCTAGAGGACAGCAGGACCTCACCCCAGCCCTCTTCGGGCAGAGTGAAGTCCTGCTCTCGCAGGCTGGTCGCCTCGCCCGGTCGGTTGGCCGCGTAGTACAGGCAGCCAAAGAAGGCCATCAGGTGGCGGCCACGCTGCCCCTGGGCCCCAACTGCTTCGATCAGCTTCCGCGCCAGCTTCGGGCCCGGCACGAACCGGAAGTCGATCTCGTCGTCCGTTTCCGGGGCGGTCCAATCGACCTTGTCGAGGGGGAGCGTCGTCAGCAACTCCCGCTCCACTGCATACCGAAGGCAGTTGCTGAAGGGCGGGGACGGTCAAGGAGGTGCCTGACCTCTTCTCGTACCTGCTCCAACAGTGACGCCACTTCGGCCAACTCCACGGCAAGGCGCGTCACTTCGTCGTCCAGTGCCGCTATCCCTGTCTCGTCCACCAGGTCCCGCCCTCCATCGCGCGCTGATCTACCGTGCTGCACCCATAGAGGTGTGCTCCGGTCCGTCCGTGTGACATGCCGACCTCGACGAGTTGAGAAGGCCCGAGGAGGCGAGCTGTTCAGAGTTTCTTTACTGGATCAAGGCGGCCCGCCTGCGGCGTGCCGCGCGCGCTGGCGGCCGGGGGCCGCCGCCGCTCCATGTCTCCGCCACCGCTCCGGCGGCCTCCCGCCACTCAGCGCGCAACAACGCCGAGACGGTCGAGGGGACCAGGAAGCAACTCGACCACTTCGAGCACCAGGACCAGGCCGACGAGCACCGAACCGAGGCCGCGTCCGAAGCGCCAAGGTCGGTCGGCGGTGCGGGCCGTGACGCATTGAGGCAGCGTGGCTGAGACCGGCACGGGGTTGCTGGAGGCATACGTGGCGGGTGCTCGTTCGGCCGTCCCGCCGTCGTGGCTGACTTTCGGTGGCTGAGGTCAGAACTGGGGATGCACGGGCCGCTGCGCAAGGTTGTTCCTCTCCGACTCGACTGTGTGGAGCCGGGGTTGCAGCCGAACCCGCGTTCGGGCACGCCGATCACCCCGGTACCATCGGCACCGGGGTCCTGAACAGGGATTCCTCGACCGGACCACCCGGAATGCTGTCCAGGCTGAGGGGTGGTCCGGTCTTTTGTTGTCGGGTGAGGGTTCAGAGAGGCAGGGCGCCGGACGCCAGCGTGAAGCCGATGACCAGGCCGCAGGAGCCGGAGATCATGATGATCATCAGCGGTCCGGTGAACTGCCCCAGTCTCGTGATCACTCGTCGCATCAGGGCCGCCTCCAGGCCCGCCAGGGGCGGGTGATGATCTCGCGGTAGGTGTGGTGGGAGGGATGCTTGCCGCAGTGCTTCAGAACCCAGTCCTGAGGCGTCACCCAGTCCTCGCTGGCCGGTGACGTCTCCTCGTCCACAGCGCACTGCATGGCGTAGGTGACTGGCTCCGAGTCGGGCTCGGCGTCGGGTTCGAGGGTCCAATTCTCGAACCTCAGAACCGCCCGGGGGCTCACAGTCCCCACCGCCTGTTGGCGACCGCCACTTTGGAGCTCATCCCTTCGGATTGGGTGGGTTGTCGAAGCGCGTCGGGAGGGACGTCCCACTCGGTGCCTCCACCAGACGGACGAAGCTGCACGTACGGGCCCTCGTGTCCCGTGACTATGCCCGTCTTGCCAGTGCGCGTATCGACCATGAGGGTGCCGACAGCCGGAAGGGACGCGTCGTCGATCACTTCTGCCTCCTACTCGCCGACGGAGTGGATTGACGCCAAATCGGAGCGTCCGCGTCGCCCCGCAAGCAGTCGGTATCCATCCGTGCTCGTGCGCAGAAGCATCGGGTCAACAGGGGGGACCTTGGAACAACCCCCAAACCCCACTTCGGGACGTCCCGCGTCGGGTAAAACGTCCCTAGTGCCGTCCCGAGACTCAGGGGGAGACTCATGCAGAACGAGAGACTACGAGCCGTCATGGCGGCCGGAGGCTGGACGTACGCCGGACTCGCGAAGGCCGTTGAGGTCGACCCCAAGTCGGTTGAGCGCTGGGTGAATCTGGGCCGTACGCCGCGCCGTGCCACAGCCTTGGAGGCAGCTGAAGCCCTAGGAGAAGACGTGCACGCACTCTGGCCGGCGCTTCGACAGGCCCGCGCCGCCCGCGCGATCAGCCCGGAACTCGTCGCCCTCTACGAACAACGAGCCGACCTCCCTGTATCCGCGTTCGTCGACATGATGACCCAGGCCCGCGAGCGCATCGACGTCCTGGTCTACGCGGCCGTCTTCCTGCACGAGGCATACCCGCGGCTCAACGAACTGCTGCGCGAACGAGCTGCCGAGGGTTGTTCCGTACGCATCGCAGTAGGCGATGCCGAAAGCCCGAACGTCCAAGCACGCGGCCAGGAGGAGCGGTTCGGGCACGGCATCGAGTCCCGGTGCCGACTGGCCCTCATGCACTACCGACCTCTCGTCGGGGTATCCGGCATCGAGATAAGGACCCACGAAACGACGCTCTACAACTCCTTGTACCGCGCCGACGACCAGCTCCTGGTCAACGCCCACGTCTGGGGAGCGAACGCGTACGGTGCCCCGGTGTGGCACCTCCGCCGTAACGGGGAAGGCGGCATGTTCGACACCTACGGGCAGAGCTTCGACGCGGTCTGGGCGACGGCGAAGCCGGTACAGCAGGAGGAGTGACCATGGCGCGCACCGAGTACTACGATGACCCGAACGCCCCGAAGCCGAACAGCATGGTTGTAGCGGCCTCAGCGGTCGTCACGGACGAGCAGGGGCGCATTCTGCTTCAGCGCCGCCGGGACAACGACTTGTGGGCGCTGCCGGGCGGCGGCATGGACCTCACTGATTCCCTGCCCGGCACGGCGGTTCGCGAGGTCAAGGAGGAGACCGGCCTCGACGTCGAGATCACGGGCCTGGTCGGCACGTACACCGACCCGAAGCACATCATCGAGTATTCAGACGGAGAGGTGCGACGACAGTTCAACGTCTGTTTCACCGCCCGAACCGTTGGCGGACAGCTCGCGATCTCCAACGAGTCGACTGAACTTCGCTTCGTCCGACCGGAGGAGCTTGAGGACCTGCCGATGCATCACACCCAGCATCTCAGGCTTCAGCACTTCTTGGAGCAACGCGAGCGTCCGTATCTTGGCTAACCGACGCTGAAATCGGTTCGCGAACGGTCTTACGATTCTTTCCAGAGGCCCATGAGTCGGCGGCGTCGCGTTTGCCAAGTCAACCTATAGGGCGTTTCTTGCGCTTCCGTTCAACTTTGGCCACCTCTGATTGATGTTCGGCTGTGTGGGTGCACCTCTATGAGGGTTTTCGATTTAGCCGTATTGTTAGTCGAATATCAAGGCCCATCCCGGTAGGATTCTCGCGGCAGCCTGGCCTGTATTGCAAACTGAGAGGGGTTGCGCTAGTGCCGAAAGCTCAATTTTTGCGAGAAGCCGACATGCTCGGGCCCATAGTAAATCAAGCTTCTAGGCTGGTTAACTTCGACAGCAAGGTATTTTTCGAGGTCCAAACCACATCCGGTATTCCTGATGTGGTTCTTGTGTGTTTCGATGAGAGTGCCTTAAGCCAACGTCGCGCGCGGGCGCAGGGCTTGATTCTGGATCTTTCCAGTATGAGTGTTCTGTCTTCTTTGCAGCGATCTTTGGATGACTCGCTTTCACCTCTGCAGATTGCAAAGTGTACTCATTTGAGCCCCGGGCGTATCTCTTCGTCGATCCTGCCAAAGCTCGCAGAGGGTGGGCATGTAGTAAAACAATCTCGGGGAAGGTGGCTGGCGGCGCATCGTTTTCGCAGCCTAGCCTCTCGAATTTGCACGGTTGAGGCCAAGATCCGAGATTGGCGTGGTGGATATCAACAGACCCTTCGCCACGGTTTGGCGGCTGACGAAGCGTGGCTGGTGGTTGATTCCGAGTCGTGTGCGCCAGCCCTTAATTATTGGGACTGGTTCTCTAATTCGGGCATCGGCCTGGCGTCCCTTAGCCAGGCAAAGGGGCTTCAGCCGCTGATCCACGCAAAATCAGGTAGGTCGCGCCCGGGTGTAAATGTGTACCGAGAACTTCTGGTGGAGCGGGCCGCAGAGTTGTGTATGCGAGGAGAGGTGAGCGGCCCCATCCGGCAAGTCTTCGGAAGCGATCTCACAACTTCTACAGGGCCTGACCCCAGGCGCGCAGATGTCTTGGAGACTCCTCGGCGCTGAGCAGCAGGCCGCTTGCGTATTTTGAGGCGGCTGCCACTATTCTCCTGACTGCCGCATGCCGGCCATTACGAACCGAGTCTCGTTGCACTTTGGCTGTAAGTTCTCCGACGCTGTGGAGGTAGTGGAGAGCGGAAAGTACGTGAGACCACGGCTCGCTTGCTAGAAGTGCGGGACAGTACGGGCAGGCGCAATTAACGTATCCAGGTGCTTTGATCAGTGCCGCGTGTGTACTCCGGTCCAGTGTGTGCAGTAACTGCCTTTCGAAGTACCTCTCGACTGGCTGGGAACCCTTTGAACGCCCACGGAAGGCGTACTCAGCGAATGCTTGATCTGTTCCGCTGGCCCCGAGCCCGAACCCTGAAGCACCGTGCGCTAGGGCGTACCATCCGGTCAGTCCTGTCTGGGGAAGTAGAAGACTTCGCTCCTCATCGGCACAAAGGTTGGAGAGCTTTTTTATACCCGTGACTAATGCCGCATCGTCAGGGGGCGTGAAGGACTTACCCTGTGACCACTGCACACGCACGTACAAAGTGTGGAACTGGTCCTGGTCCAATATCTGGTTCAGCAGGCGATCCCTGAGGGCCTCGTTGGAGAGCCAACGGGACGGTAGTGTGAGATTAAGCGCGAGACGCTCGCCTTGTTCCAACAGCGATAGTGCGTCGTCACCTTGCTCACATGTGCTATCAAGCGATGGTTGAGGGTCATCAGGGTCGATTGCTCTACCTGGCGTTAGCAGAAGATTCGCGCCAGTGGCTCGCTGCGCTTCAAGCACGCGATGCAACCAGTCGGATGACTCCCCGAAGCGAAGGTAAGGGGCGTACCTGTATCCGCGTGCGGAAATCGGCTCTTTGCTTAGCCTCAAGATTCCTGTATCCAGAAGGAAGCATTGGGGATCCGCAATTTTAAGCGCAGACACCGACGAAAGGTTAAAGAAGGCTCGGTGCGCCTGAGTTGTGGCTGCAGGAATGTTGGCAATAATCCCAAGAGCCAGGTCATCGCCGTAGGAGGCATGTAGGCCAGCTAGAACGCGAGGAATGTACTTGTAATTCTTGCTGCCACGCTGAACCAGGTAAATGGGTAGGTGGCCGGCCAGTGCCTCGTCGCGACCAATTCTAGGAGGCACGCTACGCGACTTACTTACTACCGCTCCTGCCGGTGGGGCGCTAACCACGCTCCCTGCGGCATCCCCGCTGAGTATGAGGAATCCATCCTCGCTTGGGAGTGCTGCATATTCGTCATCGGCATCTAAGTAGGCATCAAGTGTCGCATTTTCTAATTCTTCCTCGTCTACAGCAGACCAATTAAGTTCATCATCCACACCCGTAGACCAATCGAGATCCTCTTCCGGCATAGGATCTGGCTCGTCCTGATGCATGATCCCCCCCAGTTAGTTTTGACGATTCAGGCGTATTAGGTTGCTTGTGACGCTACCTCGTTCATGTTCGACCATCGAGGTAAGCCGCTGTAAAACTGTTGATACGCGTTCCGGGCAGGTGTTCTCCAAAGGTCGTGGACCTTCTGATAGACGTCTATACGCCTCATCCACGTTGAACTGTTCACCAACCTCGTAAAATGGATGCCGCCCTGTCAGCGCCTGGCGGGTGGTAACGCCAATCCCCCACAGATCGGCAGCCTTTCTCGCTCTTTGCCCTATCAATTGCTCTGGGGCCATGTAAGGAAAGGTGCCGATGTGGCCAGGGTAGACAGTGATGGTGCTCGCATCTAGCTGTTTGGCTAGACCAAGGTCTAGAATTACCGGATCTTGCCAGCGTCCGTTTCGTAAGGCAATGTTGGCGGGCTTTATGTCGCGGTGAATTGTTGAAGCTCTATGAAGGGCCTGTACGCCGGTTAGTAAACATCGCAGGAATTCCTCGGCGTGCTCTGTGGGAAGCAGTGAGTTCGCATTCAGCCGTCCCTCAACGTCGCCACCATTGATGTACTCGAACCTCAGAGCAGGCCTCGGTTTGTCGCCTAGTCGGAGCGTCATGGAGCCGCGGAAGGCGACGACGTGAGGCGAGTCCACGCGCCGCAGGCCCTCGACCTCTCGCTCTAAGCGCGCTGCGGAGTAGTCGTCAGTACAGATGATCTTGATTGCGTCGTCGCCTACGTGCCACGTGTCTCCGAAGGAACCGGCCCCCAAAAATGTGGCCTGTTCGCCCAGTTGCCGTGTGACCTCTTCAGCAGTGAACCTCGGCACGGCTGGCTCGACCAAGATCCCTCTCCCCGCGTCGATGAGCATGGGCAGTGGTGGTATGCCAGATAAGCATGACGGAATTTGTCGTGACTTCAAGAGTGCCGGTGGAAGTTGACCAGCTGCCCGTCTTTGGACTCTCACAAGTCCCAGGCACTGTCGCCCGGTCGGCGTTGACGGCAGTCGTGACGGCAACTGCAACTGCAACTACAGCCGCACATGACCGTTGTGCTGAGCGATCAGATTGTGCGGCCCGGGTTACTGCCTATGCGGGGGTGCCCGATCCTCCGGATCAGAAGGTTGCACGAGCCGATCTTGCTCCTACTCTGCCGTTTGGACCCCGTGTGGACCACCCTCTCCATGAAGCGTGTGTGGCTGGCGGCCGGCGAGCGCTGCCTAGCAGGTGGGGGGCACGGAGACGAGATCCCCGACGGCCTAAGGGAACGGTCTTGAAAACCGTCGTGGTTCACGCCACCGTGGGTTCAAATCCCACACCCACCGCTTGCAGGTCAGCGTATTGACTGGTCAGAAGGGGTGCCCCTCAATGAGGGGCACCCCTTCTGGTGTTCAGCCTGTCTCACCCGTACTCGCCCGTGTCCCGGGTCTGACCAGGGCGTGTGGGCCATACGTGGGCCAGAATCGTCACTCGTCCTCAGCCTCAAGCCCCTCCTGGTTAGGGCGGTTGGCATGAGTCGACCCCCCTTTCAGGATCTTGGCGTAGAAGCGATACAGCACGGCGACGCTGTGGCCCGCGCGGTACGCGACCTCCACGGGGTCCACGCCGCGCTTGATCCTCGGTGAAATGGCGGCATGACGAAGGCAGTACGTCACTTTGGCCAGCCCCGACTTGAGTTCGGCAGGGCTCAGGACCGCTTCGCGGGCCGCGTCCCAGACCGCGCAGTACTCGTTCGACGTGACTCGCCCCCCGAGGGCTGCACGGAAGATCCGGCCGTCCGGGGCAGCGCCGAAGCGCCTGATGTCTGGGCTTGGTGGTTGCGGTCGATTCGACCGTCGTGCGCGCACACCAGCATGCGTCCGGTGCCCGGAAAGAAGGAGTCCCCGCCCGAGAGCCGGGCAACCATGCTCTTGGACGCTCGCGCGGCGGGCTGACGACCAAGATCCACCTGACTGCCGACAGCCGTTGCCGACCGCTGTGTTTCGTCCTTAACGCTGGGCAGGCGGGGGACGCGCCCGCTTTCGGCGCTGTCATGGCTGCACTGCGTGTCCCCCGGCCCAGTGGCCGTCCCCGTACCCGACCGACCACGGTCCTGGCGGACAAGGCGTACTGCCAGCCACCCCGGGGTCCCCCGTGAGGCCCCCAGCCTCTACGGGCTCCGGTGCGCCAACGCAGCATCCCAACGTGACGTGTCCACCGTCCGCCCGATCACGACGATCCCGCCCTTCTGGCACCGATATGACGGAATCCTCTCGCATTCAGGCTTGTTTGCGCCGACACGCGAACCTTGCGAGCAGGCCACGGCTTCCCCAGGGAGACCGCAGCGGCGGCTGCCCCCAGCCTCGCCTCGACCTACGGCCAGTTGAGAATCGGCGAAGAGCACAGTGATCCGAAAGAAGCGCCCTAGGGCCGCTGCCCCAAGGCGCCGTCTGGATCACCCAGGGCAGATCGTGCCAGAACGCGGAAATGACCCAAGGGAACTCGCAGCGCCGCTCACAGCACGAGCAGTGGTGTTCTTCGCCGCATGTACGACCCCGAAGGCGCCAAGCCCAGCGCCAACTATGGCTGCGACACCGGCAATTGACGCTGTCCCACCTGGATCCATTCGAGCATTATGCCAAGTACTGGCAGTGGGCGATGCTGGAGCCGCTGCTACCGAAGGGCACGAAGGCGGGCCGGCCGCCGGTCTGGCCTCGGCGGCAGCTGATCAACGGCATACGGTTCCGGGTCCGGACTGGTGTGCCGTGGCGGGACGTACCGGAGCGGTACGGGCCGTGGGGCCGGGTCTACGACCTGTTCCACCGGTGGCAGCGGAACGGGACCTGGCATCGGATTCTCACACAGCTCCAATCCTTGGCCGATGCAGAAGGTGCGATCGTGTGGGACTTGAGCGTCGACTCCACAGTCTGCCGCGCCCATCAGCACGCGGCCGGGGCTCGCAAACAAGGCGACCGACAGAAGGAATCACCGGGCGGCGTCTTCATCGAGCCCCGCGATCACGGGCTGGGACGCTCGCGTGGCGGGTTCACCACCAAGCTCCACCCGGCCGTCGAGCAAGGTCAGAAGCCCATGTCGATCGTGGTCACGGCAGGACAGCGGGGGGACTCACCACAGTTCGAGCCTGTGCTGGCGAAGGTCCGCGTGCCCCGCACACGGCCGGGCCGGCCACGCGTCCGCCCCGACCGTGTGCGGGCCGACAGGGCCTACGCCTCCCGCAGAAACCGGGCCTACCTGCGCTGCCGAGGAATCCGATGCACCATTCCCGACAAGGCTGACCAGGCACGCAACCGCCAGAAGCTCGGCTCCCGCGGCGGCCGACCTCCGCGTTTCGATCCGGCCGACTATCGCGAGCGCCATGCTGTCGAGTGCGGGATCAACCGTCTCAAGCGACATCGCGCGGTCCCTACGAGATACGACAAGTTAGCCGTCCGCTATGAGGCCGTCGTGCTGGTCGCGACCATCGGAGAGTGGCTGCGACCAGCACCCTCCCGGCCCTTGACCACTCAGGCTCGCCGACTCAGCCGAGGTGCTTGCTGAAGAACTCGGCCAGCTTGGTGACGGCAGGAGTCACGTACTGGTCGCGGTCGTACAGGTCGACGTGGGTGGCACCCTCGACGAGGAACAGCTCGGCGTTGCCGGGGCTGTCGGCGACGGCCTTCTCGGAGAACCCGCGGGTCACCGCCTCGGTACCGGCGATCATGAGCAGCGGGCGGGGTGCGATCTTGGCGACGTCGGCGAAGGAGTCGAACTGGTCGAGGAGATCGGCGCTGCGCACGACCATGTCTCCGGTGGAGCGCGGGTGCCTGCCGCGGGGCGTCTTGTAGTAGTCGACGAACTCGGCCGTCGGGGCGGGGGTGTCGGCATCGGCGGTCTCGGGAAGCACGGCGAAGGTCGCCGCGGGCTCGCCGGCGGCTTCGGCGCTGCGGAGGTTTCCGGAGTTCGCCACCATCTGCTGCCAGCCCTCGGGGTCGGCGCCGCGGAAGAAGCTGGGGACGTCGGTACCGGACACGCCGGCCACGGCCTTCATGCGGTGGTCGGTCTGCGCGGCGTAGGGCACGTAGGCGCCCGAGCCGCACACGCCCATCACGCCGATACGGTCGGGGTCGACCTCGGGCCGGGTGGTGAGGTACGAGACGGCCGCACGGAAGTCCTCGGCACGCTGGAAGGGGTCCTCCAGGCCCCGGGGCATGCCCTCGGATTCGCCCTGGAAGGCGGCGTCGAAGGTCAGGACGGCGAATCCCTCCTTAACCAGCCGCGTCGCGTACGCCGCCGGCGCCTGCTCCTTGACTCCGGTCGTGGGGTGGCCGACGACGATTGCGGCGAGCGGGCCGTCGTCGCCGTCGGGAAGGTAGAGGTGGCCGGCGAGCTGCAGGCTGTTGGTCGGGAAGCGGACGTCAGTCCTCATTGTCTGCTCCTGCGGGATCGTGGGGGGCCGGCGATCTGCGGGCCTGCATCCACTGTCCGGCCGGCAGCCGGGCGCAGGAAGGTCGCGTTGCTTCCTAGGAAGGATCTTTCCCAGGCAGGGCCCCTGCCCTGGTGCCATGCTGGAGAGGTGACTGGTTCCGCGCATCTTCGTGAGCTCGGTGAGTTCCTCAGGCACCGCCGTGGCGAGCTCACACCGGCGCAGGTGGGGCTTCCCGAGCGCGCGCACACCCAGCGCCGTGTGCGGGGGCTGCGCCGCGAGGAGGTGGCCGAGCTGGCCGCGATCAGCACCGACTACTACGTACGCATCGAGCAAGGGCGACTGGCACCGTCACCGCCGGTGCTCGAATCCCTCGCACGCGAACTTCGGCTGGACGGCGATCAAAGGACGTACGTGGAAGGTCTGGCCACCCAGGCCGCGCGGGCCGGACACCGCAAGACACCGCGTCGCTCCCCTCGCCCCCACGTGCACCCGCACCTGACCCGGCTGCTCGGCCAGCTCACCAGCACACCCGCTATCGTCTTCGGCCCACGGCTCGACATCCTCGCGTGGAACCCACTGGCAGCGGAGCTGCTGTGCGACTTCGCGGCCGTGCCCGAGTCCGAGCGCAATTATGTCCGCATGGTCTTCACCGACCCGGTGATGCGCGACGTCTACCCGGATTGGGAGGACGTGGCCCGTACCTGCGTCGAGGTCCTGCGGATGGAAGCCGGAACGAATCCGACGGATCCGGCCCTCACAGCTATCGTGGGCGAGCTGGCCGTTGCCGATCAGCAATTCCGCGTCTGGTGGGCCGAGCACCGCGTCGCGCACCAGGACTTCGGCAGCAAACGCATTACTCACTCCACCGTCGGCGAACTCACCCTCGACTGGGACACCTTCCGTTACGCCGGTGCCCCAGAACAGCAACTTGTGCTCTGGTCGGCCGAACCCGGCACCTCGGACGCGGAACGACTGGCCGTTCTGGCCCGCGGCACGGCCCAGAGTCCGTGACTCTCCTGAGCACCACTGCGACGGAAATGCTCGAGGAGCAGCGGACCGTCACCACTGACGAAACAGGCCCTAGATGCAAACCGGTTCAGCATCCGCGCCTCGTCGAGTTGAAGAGGATCAATGTCGCGGTGCAGCCGGTGGGAGTCCCGTTCTGACCTCACTCCGACGCCTCGGCGTGACGGCCTTCTGGCCTGACGGCAACGGCGCGGACGAGTGCACCGCGAGGCCGGGGTACGTCCGAGGGGCATGAGGACGCGTTCGATTACGCGTGGCTCACGCGTAACCCGTGAGGCGGGCCGCTGAGGCGATTGTTGAGTGGGCCTCGCGTGCGGTGAGGCCGACGTGGATCGCGGCGTCCGTGAGTTGGGGGGACAGGGTCTCGCCGATGCCGTTCTCGTAGGCGCGGCAGGCCGCCCAGAAGAGGCGTGTGTTGCGTTGGCCCTCGTGTGCGGCGAGTACGAACTGGACCAGGCCCTGGCCCGGTTGGTGCGGATGGGGCGAATGGTGCGGGGGCGGGTCGTGGGGCGGGTGGTCTACGGGCGACGGCGCGGAGTGCGGGGGTGCGTGCCGGTGTGCGCGGCGCGAGGGGGTGAGCAGGCGCAGTAGGGCGGGCGGACAGGGGGCGGGTGGCAGGTGCGCCGTGCCGGGAACGGTGCTGTAGACGCCGTGTTCCGTGCGGGAGCCGGGGCCCACCAGGTAGCCGCCCGCGCCCCTGATGTCGATGCCGGGGGCGAGCCGGCCCGCCGAGTTGGGGACCACGGCGTCGGGCGGCCCGGCCAGCCAGATGTGGCGCCCTCCGCTGGGCGTGCTCACGACGACGGTGCCGGGGATCGTGAAGAGGTGGCGCAGCGCCAGTTCGCGCAGGGCCGCCGACGCGTCCGTACCGGACTTCGTGTCCAGGTCGATGCCGATCAGGTGGTGGGGCGGCAGCCCGCAGGCGATGCCGTACCCGGTGGCCCAGGGGGCCGCGGCGAAGAGCTCGCGGATGCGCCGCGGGTCCGTCGACGCGTCGTACACCCCGTGTCCGAGACGGCCGCATTGGCCGTGGCAGAGGGCGGTGGGGTGGGGGTCCTCGTGGTGGGGGGAGCGCAGGGCGGGAAGTTTGGAGCGCGAGAGCGGGATCACCGCGAGCCCGCGCTCGGCGGCGGACAGCGCGTGGGCGAGCGCGAGGGCGGTGGCATGGCGGTCGGTGGTGGCCATGGCTCCATGCTCGTACGTATGTTCGAAGAAGGGAAGAGGGAGCGATGCGGTTCGGGGTCGGAAGGGGGCCTTTCGGAGGGGCGGCGCCCCGGCGGGCGGGCCCGGGGGTGAGTGTTGCCGTAACGCTTCTTCCCCTGCGGCGCCTGGTCTGAGCTGCGTCTCGACGGCGGTCGGCGGAGGTCGTGGATCAGCCGGTGGGGCGCGCGGCGGGTTTATCGACATGTCCTCACGCTTGCGGGGGAATCGCGGCTTCCGGGGTGGTTCGCCGGGGATTCGGTGGGCAACTCTGGAGTCGCGACGTTGTGCAGCACCCCGAGGCGGTCGGCCAACTGCCCGGGCAACAGCCATACTTCGGGTACGCACGGTTCCGGCCGGCGCGTGCCTCCTGCTCTGGAGGAAAAAGACATGGCAAGCATCCGTACCGCCCGCATCATCGCTGCCGCCGCTGCCGTACCGCTGGCCGCCGCGCTCTTCTCGGGCGTCGCGTTGGCCGACAACGGCGCCTTCGCGAACAACGGATCGAACGCCGGTGTGGCGACCGTGAACGGAAGTGGCGTCGGTGACGACAACTCGGGCAACTCGTCCACCACGCAGCAGCAGGCCGTCGGCAACGGAGCGTCCAACCAGAACAACTCGGCGCAGGTGAACGGCTCGGGGTTCACGGCGCTCGACCAGTCGAACGAGAACGTCGCGGTCAACTTCGCCCAGCTCTGGTGAGCCGGTAGCCCCGGGAGCCGATCGGGACGGCTTCCGGGGGAACGAACCGTGGGGTGTGACGTCCTGTGCGGCGGTGCTTCGGCGCCGCCGCACAGGTGTGTCCGGGTCTCTTGACAGCGGCGCCGTATCTGACGGACAGTCAGAAACCCTTGTCGGTACGAGATGGAGAGGCCGCCCCCGTGCACCTCGCCCCCACCGAACGCCAACGCCGACTCCGCGCCGACCTGCGCGCCTACTTCCGGGACGTGATGCCCGACGGGCCGCCCGACGGCACGGACGCCGAGGGGCAGCGGCGCCTCCTGCGGCGCATCGGCGCCGACGGCATGCTGGGCATCGGCTGGCCCGTCGAATACGGCGGACAGGGGCGCGGTGCCGACGAGCAGTTCGTCTTCTTCGACGAGGCCCACCGCGCCGGCGCCCCCGTCTCCATGGTCACCCTGAACACCGTCGGGCCGACCCTCATGAAGTACGGGACCGCGGAGCAGAAGGACACCTTCCTGCCCCGCATCCTCAGCGGCGACCTCGTCTTCGCGATCGGCTACAGCGAACCGTCCGCCGGCACCGATCTGGCGGCACTGCGCACCAGGGCCGTGCGCGACGGCGACGACTGGCTGATCGACGGCCAGAAGATCTTCACCTCGAACGCGCAGAACGCCGACTGGATCTGGCTGGCCTGCCGCACCGACCCCGACGCTCCCCAACACCGGGGCATCTCCATCCTGCTCGTCCCCACCGACGCCCCCGGTTTCTCCTGGACCCCGATCGACACGGTGGGCGGGCTGACGACGACGGCGACGTACTACGACGGAATCCGCGTGCCGGCCGCGAACCTCGTCGGCGAGGAGAACGGTGGCTGGGGCCTCATCACCAACCAGCTCAACCATGAGCGGGTGGCGCTCGCCGCCATCGGCATGCAGGCCGAGGACTTCTGCGCGGCGGCACTCGACCGGGCACGTACACCCGACCCGGCGACCGGCGAGCGTCGGATCGACGCGCCGTGGGTGCGGTCGAGACTGGCCGAGGTGCATGCGCGGCTCGCGGCATCGCGCCTGCTCAACTGGCGTTTGGTGGGTGACGTGGGGGCGGACCGGCTGGCCCCCGGCGACGCGAGCGGCGTGAAGTTCGTGGGAACCGAGTCGGCGGTCGAGGTGTACCGCATGTGTCAGGAGATCGCGGGCGAGGCGGGGCTCGTGCGGGCCGGTTCGCCGGGCGGGCTCGGGGACGGCGAGCTGGAGCGGATGAACAGGGCCGCGCAGATCAATACGTTCGGGGGCGGGGTGAGCGAGGTGCAGCGCGAGATCGTCGCGACGATGCGGCTCGGCATGCGGAGGGGACGGCGGTGAAGGGCATGGCGTGCGACCCGGGGGCGGCGGTGAAGGAGATCGCGTACGAGGAGTTGCGGGCGTTCGAGGGCAGGGTCGCCGCGGCGGCGGGCCGGGGCAAGGACCGGGTCAACGCGCCCATGATCAGGCATTGGTGCGAGGCGATGGGCGACACCAACCCTGCCTACGCGGGGGCGGACCCCGTGGCGCCCGCGACGATGTTGCAGGTCTGGACGATGGGTGGCCTCTCCGGCCACGACGACCGCTCGGCGGCGTACGACGAGTTGTTCGCGCTGCTCGACGGCGCCGGGTACACCTCGGTGGTCGCCACGGACTGCGAGCAGGAGTACGTGCGGGCGCTGCGGCCCGGCGACGAGATCACGTTCGACGCGGTGATCGAGTCGGTGTCGGAGCGCAAGACGACCAAGCTCGGGACGGGGCACTTCGTCACGACACGGATGGACATCCACGCGGGAGGCGCGCTCGCGGGGACGCATCGCTTCCGCATCCTCAAGTACGCCCCGGCGAAGTCGGAGCCGGAGTCGGAGCTGAGGTCGAAGGGGGTGGCCCAGCGGCCTCGTCCGGTCGTCAATCGCGACAACGCGGGGTTCTGGGAGGGCGTCGCCGGGCACCGGCTGCTGATCCAGCGCTGCGGCGGCTGCTGCACGCCGCGCTTCCCCTGGCTGCCCGGCTGCAACGCATGCGGTTCGCCCGAGTGGGACACGGTCGAGGCGAGCGGTGAGGGCACGGTCTATTCGTACGTGGTGATGCATCACCCGCCGTTCCCCGCGTTCGACCCTCCCTACGCCGTGGGACTCGTCGAACTGGCGGAGGGCGTCCGGATCGTCAGCAACATCGTCGGGGTGCCGTACGACAAGGTGCGGATAGGGATGCCGGTGCGGCTCGAGTTCCTGCGGGTGGACGCGGACGTCGAGCTGCCGGTGTTCCGGATCGACGAGGACGAGAACGAGGGCGAGGACGAGGACAAGGACGAGGGCGAGGACGAGGGTGAGGGCTGACATGGACTTCACGCCCACGGAGGAACAGGCCGCCGCGCGTGACCTCGCCGCGGAGATCTTCGCCGACCTGGCCACACCGGAGCGGCTCGCGGCGACGGGCACCGGTTCCGACGCCGAACTGTGGAAGGCGCTGCGCGCCGCCGGCCTGCCGGGCGCGGTGGAGGACATCGGGCTGCTCGGGCTCGTGCTGCTCCTTGAGGAGCAGGGGCGGGTGACGGCGCAGGTCCCGTTCGCGGCGAGCTGTGTCTACGGGGTGCTGGCGGTGGCCGCACACGGTACGGCGGAACAGCGGGACCGGTTGTTGCCCGCGCTCCGGCAGGGGAGCTCGGTCGCGACGGGGGCGTTCCCGGCGCGAGGCGGTGTGACGGCGTCGGCGGGCGGGACACCGGCGGCGGGCGGGACGACGTCGGCGGCGGACGGGACGCTGAGCGGCACGGTGGGGTGGGTGCCGTGGCTGAGGGATGCGTCCGTCGTCCTGGTGGCGGCGGCCGACCGCACCCTGTGGCTGGTGCGGGTCGCCGACGCGCGGGTGGAACCGGTGGAGCTGACCGCGCCCTGGGCCGCGGGCAGGCTCGTTCTCGACGGCACGCCGGGGGAGCGTCTGGGTGGCCTCGGGGCGTACGACGACGTGCTGGCGGTAGCGCGGATCGCCTTCGCGGGGCTGCAGGCCGGGGTGTGCGCGGGATCGCTGGCCCGCGCGGTGGCCCACACGAACGAGCGGGAACAGTTCGGCCGCCCGCTCGCCGCGAAGCAGGCCGTGCAGCTGCGGGCCGCCGACGCCCACATGGACACGGAGGCCATACGCGTCACGGCCTACGAAGCGGCCTGGCGCAGGGACGCGGGCCTGCCGTACGACACGCACGCGCTCACCGCCGCGTGGTGGGCGTCGGAGGCGGGCAAGCGCGTCGTCCACGCGGGCCAGCATCTGCACGGAGGCGCGGGAGCCGACCTCGACCACCCCGTGCACCGGCACTTTCTGTGGGGGCGGCAGTTGGACGCGTACCTGGGGTGCGGGAGCGAAGTGCTCGAGCAGCTGGGCGAGTTGGTCGCGCGAGGGGGAGGGTCGCATGGCGAAGACGACGCAAGGTGAGGTACTGGCTCCGCTGGAGATCCCGATCACCCGCACTCTGATCGTCTCCGGGGCGATCGCCTCCCGGGACTACCAGGACGTGCACCACGACGCGGAGCTCGCGCGGGCCAAGGGCTCTCCCGACATCTTCATGAACATCCTGACGACGAACGGCCTGGTCGGGCGGTACATCACGGACCACTTCGGGCCGACGGCCGTGCTGCGCAAGGTGGCGATACGGCTGGGAGCGCCCAACTACCCCGGAGACACGATGGTGTTGAGCGGGACGGTCGAGCGGCTCGAGAGCTCGCGCGAAGGGGCGACGGCCGTGGTCAGGGTCGTCGGCGCCAACGCCATCGGCAACCACGTCACCGGCACAGTCACGGTGACCGTCCCCGCGGGACCCGTAGAACCCGTAGAACCCGTAGAACCTGTAGGACTCATAGAACTCGTAGGACCCATAGAACCCGAAGATCCCGAGCAACCCGTAAAACCCCAAGAACCCGAGCACCCCGAAGGCGGCCCCGCATGAGTGTCCGTTCGCGCGACAGTCTCGGCGGCAGGGCCGCGATCGTCGGCATAGGGGCGACGGAGTTCTCCAAGGACTCGGGCCGCAGCGAGCTCAAGCTGGCCGTGGAGGCGGTCGGGGCGGCGCTCTCGGACGCCGGGCTCACTCCGGAGGACGTCGACGGCATGGTCACCTTCACCATGGACACCAACCCGGAGATCACGGTCGCCCAGGCGACCGGCATGGGGGAGCTGTCCTTCTTCTCCCGCATCCACTACGGCGGCGGTGCGGCCTGCGCCACCGTCCAGCAGGCGGCCCTCGCCGTGGCGACCGGGGTGGCCGAAGTCGTCGTCTGCTACCGCGCGTTCAACGAACGCTCCGGGCGCAGGTTCGGCTCCGGGGTGCAGCATCGCGAACCCTCTGCCGAAGGCGCCGCGCTCGGCTGGGCCCTCCCGTTCGGCCTGCTGACGCCCGCCTCCTGGGTGGCGATGGCAGCCCAGCGCTACCTGCACACGTACGGTCTGGCGCCGGAGGTCTTCGGGCACGTGGCCGTCATGGACCGGAAGTACGCGGCCACCAACCCCGCGGCGTACTTCCACGGGAAACCGATCACGCTGGAGGACCATGCCGCGTCCCGCTGGATCGTCGAGCCCCTGCGGCTCCTGGACTGCTGCCAGGAGACGGACGGCGCCCAGGCGATCGTCGTCACGAGCGCGGAGCGGGCCCGCGACCTCCGGCACCCGTCGGCCGTGATCGTCGCGGCGGCCCAGGGCGCGGGCCGGGCGCAGGAGCAGATGACCAGCTTCTACCGCGACGATCTGCGGGGGCTGCCGGAGACGGGGGTGGTGGCGAAACAGCTGTGGCGTACTTCGGGCCTTGCTCCCTCGGACATCGACGTGGGGATCCTCTACGACCACTTCACCCCGTTCGTGCTGATGCAGCTGGAGGAGTTCGGGTTCTGCGGGCCGGGTGAGGCCGCGGATTTCGTGGCCGGGGAGGTGCTGCCTCTGAACACGCACGGCGGGCAGCTCGGGGAGGCCTACCTCCACGGTATGAACGGCGTGGCGGAGGCGGTCCGCCAGGTGCGCGGCACCTCCGTGAATCAGCTGCCGGGCGTCGCGCGCACGCTGGTCACCGCGGGCACGGGGGTCCCCACATCGGGGCTGATTCTGGGGTCGGACGGCTGAACGCGGAGCGTGTCCCGGCGGCGGGGCGGGCCCGCGGGCTTTCACTCGCCATATGCACATCCGAAAGATGATCATTGGATTCGTCCTCGTCCTGACGGCCCTGACCATGGACCTGACCGCATCACCACCAGGCACCGCCGCACCAGGCACCATCACACCAGGCACCGCCGCGCCGGGCCCCGTCGCACCAGGAGCCGTCGCACCAGGAGCCGCCGCAGGCGCGCCCGCCAAGGTGACGACCTTCCGCGGCTGGGCCTTCGACACCTGCCTCACCCAGTCCACCGACACGATGCGGCGCTGGCGCGACTCCAAGTACCGCGCCGTCGGCGTGTACTACGGAGGCCGCGGCCGGGCCTGCAAGCGGCAGCCGCATCTCGACCACGCCTGGATGCGCGCCGTGAAGCAGATGGGCTGGCGGGTCCTCCCGGTGTACGTCGGGTCGCAGTCGCCGTGCGTCGTCGCGAAGAACAAGAAGCACGTCCGTATGGGAAAGCACCCCTGGGAGCAGGGGAGGCAGGAAGGACTCGACGCGGTCCGCGCGGCGAAGGCGATCGGGGTCCGGCAGCACAGCCCGCTCTACCTCGACATGGAGGCGTACACCTACAAGAAGCAGGCGTGCGCGAGTACGACGCTCTCCTTCGTCAGGTCCTGGAACCGCGAGGTGCGCAGGCTCGGGTACGTCCCCGGGTTCTACAGCAGCGCCGACTTCGGGGTGCGGCACATGGAGGCGGCGCGGCGCGCGGGCGTGCGGGATCTGCCGTCGGTGATGTGGTTCGCGCGCTGGCACACCAAGCCCCACCTGTACCGGGAGCCCGCGCTGGCGGCGGACGCGTGGCGTCCGGCACGGCGTGTCCACCAGTACGCCGGGAACAAGAAGGAGCGGCACGGCGGGCGGACGCTGGTGATCGACCGCAATCTGATGCACGCTCCCGTGGCGCGCGTCGGCTAGACGGAGCACCCGGTGCGGGGGCGCCGGACCGGGGCGGTTCTCAGGGGTGAACCCTCAGGGGCCGCTCCACCTCCTCCACCTGTAGGAGGTGGAGCCAGCCCTACTCGTACAACCTGAGGCGGACACGGCTTCGGGACCTGCGGCCGATCCGCTGAAGTAGGGGGCGCTTCTAGCGTGGAGCCATGACCGCATCCATGGTGACCGTGTGCACCAGCGCATCGAAGGCCGCGACGCGGGGCACGGGTCCGACGAGGGCCACCGGGCCCTCCGCCTACCCGTCGTTCGCGTCCTACGTACGGGCACGCCAGCCCGTACTGCTGCGCACCGCCCGCTCGCTGACCGCGAATCCGAGCGATGCCGAGGACCTGCTGCAGACCGCGCTCACCAAGACGTACGTGGCGTGGGACCGGATCGAGGACCACCGGGCGCTCGACGGCTACGTGCGCCGCGCCCTGCTGAACACGCGTACGTCGCAGTGGCGCAAGCGGAAGGTCGACGAGTTCGCGTGCGACGAGCTGCCGGAGCCGGAGGTGACGCCGGCGGGGGACCCGGCCGAGCAGCAGGTGCTCCGGGACGCGATGTGGCGCGCGATCATGAAGCTGCCGGCGCGGCAGCGGGCGATGGTCGTCCTCAGGTATTACGAGGACCTGAGCGAGGCGCAGACCGCCGAGGTGCTCGGGGTGTCCATCGGCACCGTGAAGAGCGCGGTGTCGCGCGCGCTGGGCAAGCTCCGCGAGGACCCGGAGCTGACGCCGGTCCGCTGAGCCGAGCCGCGCCGGAGCCGACGCCGGAGTCAGCACCAAAGCGGCAGACGATGATCGATCATCCCCTGGACTAGTGACATACCGCGCGGTATGCGCGCAGAATCAGCGCAGCCCCCCTTACTGCCGCGCAGGCGATCTGCCGCGCAGCGATGTCGCCCCAGGAGGACGCCGTGCTGAGCACGATGCAGGACGTACCGCTGACCGTCACCCGTATCCTCCGGCACGGCATGACCGTGCACGGGACGTCGCAGGTCACGACCTGGACCGGTGAAGGCGAGCCGCAGCGGCGCAGCTACCGCGAGATCGGGGAGCGCACGGCCCAGCTCGCGCACGCCCTGCGCGAGGACCTCGGCGTCACGGACGACGAGCGCGTCGCCACCTTCATGTGGAACAACGCCGAACACGTCGAGGCCTACTACGCCGTGCCCTGTATGGGCGCGATCCTGCACACCCTCAACCTGCGGCTGCCCGCGGACCAGCTGGTGTGGATCGTCAACCACGCCGCCGACCGCGTCATCATCGTCAACGGTTCCCTGCTCGGCCTGCTCGCGCCGCTCCTCCCGCGGCTGACGAGCGTGGAGCACCTGGTGGTCTCGGGCCCCGGCGACCGTTCGCTGCTCGCGGGCTCGCACGCGCAGGTGCACGAGTACGAGGAGCTGCTCGCCGGCAAGCCCACCGCGTACGACTGGCCCGAGCTCGACGAGCGGTCCGCGGCCGCCATGTGCTACACCTCCGGCACCACCGGCGACCCCAAGGGCGTCGTCTACTCCCACCGCTCGATCTACCTGCACTCCATGCAGGTCAACATGGCCCAGTCGATGGGGCTCACGGACGCGGACACGTCGCTGGTCGTCGTCCCGCAGTTCCACGTCAACGCGTGGGGGCTGCCCCACGCCACCCTCATGACCGGCGTGAACATGCTGATGCCGGACCGTTTCCTGCAGCCCGCGCCGCTCGCCGAGATGATCGAGAAGGAGCGGCCCACGCACGCGGCCGCCGTCCCCACCATCTGGCAGGGCCTGCTCGCCGAGCTCACCGCGAAGCCGCGCAACGTCAGCTCACTCGGCCAGGTCACCATCGGCGGCTCCGCCTGCTCGCCCTCCCTCATGGAGGCCTTCGACAAGCTCGGCATGCGGGTCTGCCACGCGTGGGGCATGACGGAGACGTCCCCGCTCGGCACGGTCGCCCGCCCGCCGGCCCACGCCGCGGGCACCGAGGAGGAGTTCGGCTACCGGCTCACGCAGGGCCGCTTCCCCGCCTCCGTCGAGGCCCGCCTCGTCGGCCCCGGCGGGGAGCACCTGCCGTGGGACGGTACGTCGGCCGGTGAGCTGGAGGTGCGCGGCCCCTGGATCGCGGGCGCCTACTACGGCGGCGCGGGCGGCGATCTCCTGCGCCCCGACGACAAGTTCAGCGAAGACGGCTGGCTGAAGACGGGCGACGTCGGCGTCATCACCGCCGACGGGTTCCTGACCCTCACCGACCGCGCCAAGGACGTCATCAAGTCGGGCGGCGAGTGGATCTCCTCCGTCGAGCTGGAGAACGCCCTGATGTCCCACCCGGACGTGGCCGAGGCCGCGGTCGTCGCCGTGCCCGACGACAAGTGGGGCGAGCGCCCCCTCGCCACCGTGGTGTTGCGGGAGGGCGCGACGGCCGACTACGCGGCCCTCCGTGAGTTCCTCGCAGGACGCATCGCCAAGTGGCAGCTCCCGGAGCGCTGGACGCTCATCCCCGCGGTCCCGAAGACCAGCGTCGGCAAGTTCGACAAGAAGGTCCTGCGCAGGCAGTACGCCGCCGGGGAACTGGACGTCACGCGGCTCTGACGCCGACCGTGCCGACCGGCCCGTACCGATGCGATGCGGTGCGGGCCGGTCCGGTTCGCGCCGGTCTCCTTCGGTTCGGTCTAGTTCGTGCCGATCTTCGCCAGCAGGTCCACGATCCGGCCCTGCACCTCCGCGCTCGTGGACCGCTCCGCCAGGAACAGGACGGTCTCGCCCGCGGCGAGCTTCGGCAGTTCGGTCTCGTCGACGGCCGCGGTGTAGACGACCAGCGGAGTGCGGTTCAACTGGCCGTTCGCGCGCAGCCAGTCGACGATTCCGGCCCTGCGGCGACGTACCTGCAACAGGTCCATCACCACGAGGTTCGGCCGCATCTGCGCCGCCAGCGTCACCGCGTCCGCGTCGCTCTCGGCCCGCGCGACCTGCATGCCGCGCCGCTCAAGCGTGGCCGTCAGGGCGAGCGCGATCTCCTCGTGCTCCTCGATGAGCAGGACGCGCGAGGGGTGCTGCTCGCTGTCGCGCGGCGCCAGGGCCTTCAGGAGTACGGCGGGATCGGCGCCGTACGCCGCCTCGCGCGTCGCCTGTCCGAGACCCGCCGTCACGAGGACGGGCACCTCGGCGGCCACGGCGGCCTGCCGCAGCGACTGAAGCGCCGTGCGCGTGATCGGCCCGGTCAGCGGGTCCACGAACAGCGCCGCGGGGAACGCCGCGATCTGCGCGTCGACCTCCTCGCGCGAGTGGACGATCACCGGACGGTAGCCGCGGTCGCTCAGCGCCTGCTGCGTGGTGACGTCCGGCGCGGGCCACACCAGGAGGCGGCGCGGGTTGTCCAGCGGCTCGGGCGGCAGTTCGTCGTCCATGGGCCGGGGCTGCGGCCGGTTCGCGACCTCCACGGCGCCGCCGGGCCCGTCGAGCGGCTCCGGACCCTCGTCGGCGTCCTCGTCCGGGGCGCCGATCGCGTACGAACGGCCCGCGCCCTCGGACGCCGACGCGATACGGGACTGCGGGTGCTGGGCCGGCACCCCCGACGGCTGGGGCTGGGGCTGCGGGTGCGGGCGCGCCGAGGTCTCGGGGCGCTCGTCGGCCGAGGGGTCGGGCGGCGTGGCCAGCCTGCGCCGGCGCCCGGAGCCGCCGAGCGTGTGCGACTGCGGGGCGGCGGGGGCCGCCTGGGACTGCTGCGGGTCCGCGACCGGGTCGGGGGCGGGTGCCTCCGGCGCAGGCATCGGTCCCGCCGCGGCGGCCGCCGGGGGCTGCGGAGCCTGCGGCGGCTGCGGTGACTGGGGGATGTGGGGGGCCCGGGGCGGCTGTTGCCCCTGTGGAGCCTGCGGCGCCTGTGGCGGCTGCTGCGGCGCGCGGCCCTGCCCGGGAATGGCGGCACCACCCTGCGGCGCAGCCTGTGGCGCGCCCTGCTGCGGCCCTGCCTGCTGCTCGGCGATCTGCTGGCCGAACGGCACGCCCTGCCCGAGCGTACGCACGCTGATCGCGCGCCCCTGCGTCGAGTTGGGGTCACCGGGCGCGGCCTCGGCGGGCAGCGGCTGGGCCGCCCGTGCTTGTGCCTGTGTCTGTGCCTGCGTACCGCGCTCGGGCGGGAGCGCGGCGCCCCGGCCCGGCGCGGGGATGCCGTGCGCGGGAGTACCGGCGGAGTGCGGGGTGCCCTGCGCGGGCACGCCGCCCGGCGGAGTCGTGCCCTCGGGCCACGGCTGCGGCGCGGGCAGCGGGCCGGGCTCGGCGTCCGGACCTGCCTGCCTGGGGTTCCTCGGATCCTGGACGGGGGCCGTCTGATCCGCGGGAGCGGTCGACGCCGGGGCGGTCGACGCCGGGGCGGCCGGAGCCGGGGCGCCCGGAGCCGCCTGGCGGGAGCGGCGGCCCGTCGGGCCCTGCGTCGGGTGCGGCTGCGGCGGGGTGTGGTCGTCCTCGCCGCGCACGGCCGCGCCGTGGTGTCCGGGGCCGCCCTGTACGCCGCCGCCCTGTACGCCGCCGCCCTGGACGGCCACGCTCTCCTGGCCCGCGTACTCCTGCCCCGGGGCGCGGTCGGCCGTGGCGGGCGGCAGCGCGAAGACGCGTCCGTTGTTCGCCTCCTCGGCCGCGGCACGCTCCTTGGCGGCGGCCAGCGCACGCCGCGCACGCCGTCCCGTGGGCTTCCCCGCGCCCTCGCCCTGCCCGGCACCGGGCGTCTCCGCGGGGCCCGAAGCCAGCGCGGGCAGCGCGTGCTGCTCACCGGCGCGACGGGCACGCCGTCCCGACGCCCCGTCGGGCACGGGCACGCCCTGCGGCGGCACCGTCTCGCCCAACGCGGCGGATCCGGCCGCGTGTTCCGCCGCCGTCATCACGGCACCCTCGGCCGCACTGGGCCGACCGCGCCGCCGTCCCGTACCGCCGCCGGGGGCGCCACCCGAAGTCTCCGGAGACGGGGCCTGCGGTGTCACACCGGGCCCGCCCGTCCGGGGGCCCACCAGACCGGTGGCCACGGAACCGCCGAGGCTCTCCGGAGAGGCCTCCGCCGCACGCCGACCCCGGCGCCGCCCCGTGCCGCTCGGCTCACCGACATCCACCTGACCGGTACCCGTCTGCCCGGTACCCGTTTGCCCGGCCTCCGTCTGCCCGGTCTCCGAGTCCGTCGCTCCCGCGATCGCACTCTCCAGGAAGGAGTCCACCGAGGGCCGCCGAGCCCGCCGACGCCCACCACCGGCCCCCGCACTCGCACCCGAACCCGTGGGCCCCGAAGCCTGCGCGGGCACGACGGCCGAACCGCCGTCACCCTTCGCGGAGCCCGCACCGGCCGCACCAGCCGCACCGGCCGTGCCAACCGCCCCGATCGGCACCTCAAGCACGTACGCACTGCTGCCCATGCCCGGCACCTCGTGCGTCTGGAGCACGCCGCCGTGCGCCCGCACGATGCCCCGCACGATCGGCTCGTGCACCGGGTCGCCGCCGGCGAAGGGCCCCCGCACCTCGATGCGGACGACCTCGCCGCGCTGGGCGGCGGCGACGACGATCGTCGAGTCCACATAGCCGCCGGAGACGCCCGCGCCGACGTCCGAGCGCGCGTTGCCGGTCGCGTCGATGCCCGCCACGTCCGCGACGAGGTGCGCGAGGGCTGTGGCGAGCCGCTCCGCGTCGGCGACGAGCTCGATCGGCGGCGCGTGCACCGCGAACTGGGCGCGCCCGGGCCCGATCAGCTCGACCGCGCCCTCCACACCGGCGGCGACGACCGCGTCGAGCAGGACCGGCGTACGGGAGAGCTGTTCGTCGCCCGCGTCGAGCCGTTGGTAGTTGAGGACGTTGTCGACGAGCGTGGTCATCCGGGCGTACCCGGCGGACAGGTGGTGCAGGACCTGGTTGGCCTCGGGCCACAGCTGGCCCGCGTCGTCCGAGGCGAGCGCGTTCAGCTCGCAGCGCAGCTCGTCCAGGGGCCCGCGCAGCGACGAACCGAGGACGGCGAGCAGCTGCTCGTGCCGCGCGGCCAGCGTCTCGTACCGCGCCTTCTCGCGGTCGGCGAGCTCCTCGAAGCGGTCCTTCTCGCGCTCGGCGAGCGCCGCGTACCGCTCCTGTTCGGCGGCGAGCTCCTCGGCCCGCTGCTCCTCCGCGGCCTTGATCTCGGCGGCGCGCTCCGCCGCGGCGGCGGCGAGCTCCTCCTCGTGCCGGGCGAGGGCCGCCTCGTACTTCTCGTTCAGTTCGTCGTAGGGCCTGCGGTCGGTGAAGGTCATCACCGCGCCGACCAGCTGGTCGCCGTCGCGCACCGGTGACGTCGTCAGGTCGACGGGCACCTTGGCGCCGCTCTTGGACCACAGGACCTGCCCGCGCACCCGGTGCTTGCGCCCGGAGCGCAGGGTGTCGGCGAGCGGGGACTCGTCGTACGGGAACGGCTCGCCGTCGGCGCGCGAGTGCAGGACCAGCGGGTGCAGTTCCTGCCCGCCGAGGTCGCTCGCCCGGAAGCCCAGTATCTGAGCGGCGGCCGGGTTGACGAGCACGACGCGTCCGTCGGTGTCCGTGCCGACGACGCCCTCGGCCGCGGCCCGCAGGATCATCTCGGTCTGCCGCTGCGAACGCGCGAGTTCGGCCTCGGTGTCCACGGTGCCCGAAAGGTCGCGTACGACGAGCATCAGCAGTTCGTCGCCCGTGTAGCCGTGCTGGTCGTAGGCGGCCCTGCCGTCCTCGAGCGGGGAGCTCGTGACCTCGACGGGGAACTCGATGCCGTCCGTGCGCCGGGCGATCATCCGGGTCGGCTTGGTGCGGCCGCGCTCGTCGATGGTGTCCGGGCGCCGCATGGAGCCGGGGATGAGCCGGGAGTCGAACTGCGGCAGCAGATCGAGCAGACCGCGCCCCACGAGCGCGGTGCCGGGTGCCTCGAACGCCTCGAGCGCGATGGCGTTGGCGTTCACGACCGTGCCGTTGGCGTTGACGAGGACCAGCGCGTCAGGGAGCGCGTCGAGTATGGCTGCGAGGCGAGCAGCGCCTCGGGATGGCCTGCTGCTCACGACGACGCTTCCTCCCTGGTTACCGCTGCTTGCCGACTCGCTCAGGCCATTTTGCCCCTCGGCCCGTGGCGTGTCACGGGAGGGAGTCTACGGGGAGTGGTTGTGGGCGCGACGCCGGATGAGAGGGAGGTCGCACGCAGAAGATGTGAGTTTTCCGTACCGCCTGGTCACGCGGACGTCGCGGGCAGTACCGGTACGAGACCGTCCCACCGCGAGATCTCGCAGCCGTTGCTGCGGTCGTACGTCGCGTCGACGGGCCGGCCCTGCCAGGTTCCCGTGACGTGTGCGGTGGCGGGTCCGCCGTACTGCATCGTGCACATCGAGTCCTTCGGCACGGGTGCGAACGGGTCGGTCCCCCAGACGGTGACTTCCTGAAGCCGCTCGCACGCCGCCGCCGCGTCCGGGTGGGTGCCGCCCGTCGGGTGGCAGTTCAGTTCGTACGTCCCGTCGCCGTCGCCGCCCGAGCCGGTGACCGTGACGGTGAGGTGGTCGGTGGGAGCGGGGAGGGTCGCGGCCGCGGTGGCGTCGGCGGTGGCGTGGGCGGTGACGGGGAGGGCGGACAGCGCAGCGACGGAGGCGGCGGCAGTGAGGGCGAGACGACGCAGCATTTCTGGCTCCACGGGTACGTCGGGACGGTTGGCTCTACGGAACTAACGCCGTTCGCCCCGCGATGTTGCGGTGCCGCGTAACGCTTTGCCCCGCGGGCAGCACGCCTAGTACCGTGGGTGCCGCGATTGGTGACACACCCACTGGCTGTGTCATCATCTGCACGCACCCCCGCTCGCGCAGGTGTGCAAGCTGGAGGCGTCGCCTAGTCCGGTCTATGGCGCCGCACTGCTAATGCGGTTTGGGACTTAAATCCCATCGAGGGTTCAAATCCCTCCGCCTCCGCAGCTTGATCCGAAGCCCCGGTCCTCTTGGACCGGGGCTTCGGTGCGTCATGGGCGCTCTGGGCGCTCCGGGCGGTGTTTCCGCAGCTCACAAGGGGTCCACCGAACGGATTTCACATGGCGGCGGCAGTCATGTAATGTTCTTCCTGTCGCCGCGAACGGGCCGAAGGGCCGGGAAGCGGAGACGAGAACAAAAGAAAAACCAAGCACTCGTAGCTTAACGGATAGAGCATCTGACTACGGATCAGAAGGTTGCAGGTTCGAATCCTGCCGAGTGCACATGGACAAGAGGCCCCCGGATCATCCGGGGGCCTCTTGCGTTTCCGGTGGAGGGTCGCGGCTGTGGAGTGGCGTTGTGCGGGGCTCGGGTGGCCGGGCGGGCAGCCCGTGCTGCGGTGGGACGGCGGACAGCGCAGCGTTCTCGCGTACGGGCGGGACATCGGGTTCCGGGCCGTCGGGGAGCGGCGGTGCGTGGGGGCGCGGGGCAATCCGTGTCCGCTGCGGGCCGTCGTGCCGGGTACGGCCACGCAGGCGCGCTGCCCGGAGTGCGCGCGGCTCGACCGGGCGTTCTCGGTGGCGGCGGACGGGGTGCCCGACGATCCGCGTACGTACCGGGTCTACCTCGCGTGGTTCGGCGCCGGGCTCGTGAAGGTGGGGATCACGGCGGAGGAGCGGGGCGCGGGGCGGCTCCTGGAGCAGGGGGCCGTGGCGTTCTGCTGGCTGGGGCGCGGGCCGCTGATGGCGGCACGGCGTACGGAGGAGCTGCTGCGGGCGGCGCTCGGGGTGCCGGACCGGGTGCCGTACGCCCGCAAGCGCGGGCTTCGTGGGGCGTTGCCCGGGTGGGGCGAGCGGGAACGGGAGCTCGCCGGGCTGCACGGCCGGGCCGTCGCGCTCGGCGGGTGGGCGGAGGCGCTGGAGCGGGTGCCGTTCGCCGCCGTCGACCACTCGGGGGCGTTCGGGCTCGACGACCGGGGCGGTCCGGCGGCGACGGGTGGCGTGGTGCGGGAGTTGGTCGACGGCGGGACGGTCGCGGGCCGGCTGGTCGCGGCGGCGGGGCCCGACCTTCACCTGGAGGTGGCGGGCGGGAGCGTGCTGGTGGTCGACACGCGGGTGCTCGTGGGGTGGGAGCTGGCGGCGGCCCACGCGGGGGCGGGGGTGACCGTGCCGGTGCGGGCCGTGGAGGCCGGGGGCGGTGGCGGTGGCGGTGGTGCCGAGCAGGACGGGCTCTTCTGACCGGGTGCACGAGCGGGTGTACGGCCGGGTGTACGGCCGACTTGCGGGCCGATGGACATCGGCTTGCTGACCGAATGGTCAAGTCCGGTCGACCGTTGGGCAAGAGTGGGCCGAAAAGGGTGGACGTGGGTGTGGTGCGGGCCCGAGTGTGACGCCATGAGCGATCACGCCACAGGTCCTGTCGGACCCTTCGAACCGCCCTACTACTCCGTCGTCTTCTCCTCCCTGCGCACGGACGGGGACAACGGCTACGGCGAGATCGCCGACCGCATGGACGAACTCGTCGTGGACGTACCCGGTTTCCTCGGCACCGAGTCGGCCCGCACGCCCGGCGGCCTCGGCATCACCGTCTCGTACTTCCGCGACGAGGAGTCCATCAAGGCCTGGCGCGGCAACTTGGAGCACCGCGCGGCCCAGCGCCGCGGACGCGAGGACTGGTACGAGAAGTACGTCCTGCACGTCGCGAAGGTGGAGAGGAGTCACGGCTTCGTGCGGGAGTGATAGCGAGGGCGGTGCGGGAGCCGACGGTGACCGCCGGATCGGCCGCGCCTTTCTCAGGGAATTCACAGGTTCGCGCAAGAGTGCTCTCAGGGGCGACGCGCAGGGTGTGGGGCATGACCACGACCACGCCCCAGGCGCGTACCGAACTGCTCAGGGCGGACGGGAGTCCCGTCCGCGTGCTCGTCGTGGACGACGAGGTGTCGCTCACCGAGCTGTTGTCCATGGCCCTGCGCTACGAGGGCTGGCAGATCCGCAGCGCGGGGGACGGGGCGGGCGCGGTGCGGACCGCGCGGGCGTTCCGGCCCGACGCCGTGGTGCTCGACATGATGCTGCCCGACATGGACGGGCTCTCCCTGCTCGGCAGGCTGCGCCGGGAGATGCCGGACGTGCCCGTGCTGTTCCTGACCGCGAAGGACGCGGTGGAGGACCGGATCGCCGGGCTCACCGCGGGCGGCGACGACTACGTCACCAAGCCGTTCAGCCTGGAGGAGGTCGTGGCGCGGCTGCGCGGGCTCATCCGGCGGGCCGGTGCCGCCGACAAGCGCAGCGAGTGCACGCTGGTCGTGGGGGACCTGACGCTCGACGAGGACAGTCACGAGGTGACGCGCGGCGGGGACTCCATCCACCTCACCGCCACCGAGTTCGAGCTGCTGCGCTATCTGATGCGCAATCCGCGGCGCGTGCTCAGCAAGGCGCAGATCCTCGACCGGGTGTGGAACTACGACTTCGGGGGCCAGGCCAACGTCGTCGAGCTGTACATCTCGTACCTGCGCAGGAAGATCGACGCGGGCCGCGAGCCGATGATCCACACGCGGCGCGGGGCCGGGTATCTGATCAAGTCCGCGGTGCCCGTCGCCGCCTCGTGACCTCGTCGCCCCGTGACCTCGTGACCTCGTGAGACCCACCCTCCGCACGCGCCTGGTCCTCTCCGCCGTCGCGCTGATCGCCGTCGTGTGCGCGGTCATCGGTGTGGTGACGACCCTTGCCCTCAAGTCCCATCTGTACGAGCAGTTGGACGGCGCGCTCGGCGGGGTCGCCCAGCGGGCTTCGGGGCCCGCCGTCGCGCCGGGACCGGCGCCCGGGGTGGGGCCCGGCGGAGGTTCCGGTACGCGGGACGGCGATCCGCTGGACTTCGTCACGCACGGGCCGCAGGAGATCGGCGCCGTCGGCGCGGAGGTGGGGCGGGACGGCTCGGTCGGGCGGGCCCTCGTCAGTACGGAGGACGACGCGGGCGCCACGGTGCCGGACGCGACGGAGCTGGACGCGGCGCAGCTGGCCGCGCTGGGTGGCGTACCGAGGGACGGGCAGGCGCACAACGTCGACCTGCCGGGGCTCGGGGAGTACCGCGTGACGTACACGAGCGGGCACAAGGGCGACTTCCTCGTCGGGCTGCCGACTGCCAAGGTGCGGAACACGCTCGGCACGCTGGTCGTCGTCGAGGTCTGCGTCACCGCGGCCGGCCTCGTCGCCGCGTCGCTCGCCGGGGCCGCGATGGTCGGCGTCGCGCTGCGGCCGCTGCGCAGGATCGCGAGCACGGCCACCCGGGTCTCCGAGCTCCCCCTGCACAGCGGCGAGGTGGCGCTGCACGAGCGCGTGCCCGACGCCGACCCGCGCACGGAGGTCGGGCAGGTGGGCGCCGCGCTCAACCGCATGCTCGACCACGTCCACTCCGCGCTGGACGCGCGCCAGCGCAGCGAGACGCGGGTACGGCAGTTCGTCGCGGACGCCAGCCACGAGCTGCGGACCCCGCTCGCCTCCATCCGGGGATACGCCGAACTGACGCGCCGCGGGCGGGAGTCGACCGGCCCCGACACGCGGCACGCGCTCGGCCGGATCGAGTCCGAGGCCGAGCGGATGACCGGCCTGGTCGAGGATCTGCTGCTGCTCGCGCGACTCGACGCGGAACAGCCGCTCTCGTACCGGAGCACTGATCTCGCACCGCTCGTCGTCGACGCGGTCGGCGACGCGCGCGCCGCCGGGCCCGGCCACCACTGGCGCCTCGAACTCCCCGACGAGCCCGCCCCGGTGAGCGCGGACACCGCGCGCCTGCACCAGGTCGTCGCCAACCTCCTCGCCAACGCCCGCACCCACACCCCGCCCGGCACGACGGTCACGGCCCGGGTGCGGCACGAGGGACCCCACGTACATCTGGAGGTCCAGGACGACGGGCCCGGCATCGCGCCCGGTCTCCTGCCCGCCGTCTTCGAACGGTTCGCCCGCGGCGACGCGTCCCGTTCGCGCCAGGCGGGGTCCACCGGGCTCGGCCTCGCCCTCGTGCGGGCCATCGTGACGGCGCACGACGGCACGGTGACCGTCGAGAGCGTGCCGGGGCGGACGGTGTTCGCCGTCACGCTCCCGGGCGCCGGGAACACACCGCCCACCACCTCACAGCCGGGCCACAGCCTCACCACACAGCCCTGACAGACCGCTTGGCGAGGGTCGGCGCCATGCGAACCGACCCTTACCCGGACGTGCTGCCGTCACGGGACCACCTCCCCGCCACCGGGCGTGACGTACCCGTCCTGGACGTCGTGATCCCGGTCCACAACGAGGAGAAGGACCTCGGGCCGTGCGTCCTGCGCCTGCACGACCACCTCGCCCGCACCTTCCCCTACCCCTTCCGCATCACCGTCGCCGACAACGCGTCCACGGACCGCACCCCGCAGGTCGCCGCCGAACTCACCGGCTCCGTCCGCGAGGTCCGGCACGTCCGGCTCGACCGGAAGGGGCGCGGCCGGGCGCTGCGCGCCGTCTGGTCCGCCTCCGACGCGCCGGTCCTCGCGTACATGGACGTCGACCTCTCCACCGACCTCAACGCGCTGCTCCCGCTCGTCGCCCCGCTGATCTCCGGCCACTCGGACCTGGCGATCGGCTCGCGCCTCGCGCGCAGCTCGCGGGTGGTGCGCGGGCCCAAGCGGGAGTTCGTCTCCCGCGCGTACAACCTCATCCTGCGCGGCTCTCTGCACGCCCGTTTCTCGGATGCCCAGTGCGGGTTCAAGGCGATCCGCGGTGACGTGGCGCGGGTGCTGCTGCCGCTGGTCGAGGACACGGGGTGGTTCTTCGACACCGAGATGCTCGTCCTCGCCGAGCGCGCCGGGCTGCGCATCCACGAGGTGCCGGTCGACTGGGTCGACGACCCCGACTCGACGGTCCACCTGGTGCGGACGGCCGCGGACGACCTCAAGGGCGTGTGGCGGGTGGGGCGGGCGCTCGCGGTCGGCGCGCTGCCGCTCGACCGGCTCGCCCGCCCGTTCGGCGACGACCCGCGCGACCGCAGGATCACCGGCGTACCCGGCGGCCTCACCCGCCAGCTCGTCGGCTTCTGTGTGGTCGGCGCGCTCTCGACCCTGTTCTACCTCCTCCTCTACAGCGGATTCCGTACGTTCACGGGGGCGCAGGCAGCCAACGCGCTCGCCCTCCTGGTGTCGGCGGTGGCCAACACGGCAGCGAACCGGAGGCTCACCTTCGGCGTACGCGGCCGGGACCGCGCGGTCCGCCACCAGGCGCAGGGCCTCGTCGTCCTCGCCATCGGCCTCGCCCTCACGAGCGGCTCCCTGGCGGCACTCGACGCGGCGTCGGCCCACCCCGCGCACTCCACGGAAGCGGCGGTCCTGCTCGCGGCGAACCTGGCGGCGACGGTGCTGCGTTTCCTGCTGCTCAGGGCGTGGGTCTTCCCGGACGGCGGGACCGACGCCCCCTCCCGCACCCCCACCCCCCACGACCCGAGGAACACACGATGACGATCACCTCGCACGCCGCGGAGCCCCTGCGAGCGGCTGACGGCGGGGCCGCGCCCGGGCGCGGCGGCGGAACCCTCGTGCGCCTCCGGCACGGGCGGGTCGACGACCCCCCATGGGCGCGGCCCGCGTTCCTCGGGCTGCTGCTCGTCACCGCCGGGCTCTACCTCTGGAACCTCAGCGCGTCCGGCTACGCCAACTCCTTCTACTCCGCCGCCGTCCAGGCCGGCAGCCGGAGCTGGAAGGCGTTCTTCTTCGGCTCGCTCGACGCGGGCAACGCGATCACCGTCGACAAGCCCCCGGCCTCGCTCTGGCCCATGGCGCTCTCCGTACGGCTCTTCGGCCTCAACTCCTGGGCCGTGCTCGTTCCGCAGGTCGTCATGGGCGTCGCCACGGTCGGCGTGCTGTACGCGGCCGTGCGGCGCCGGTTCAGTGCCGCCGCCGGGCTCATCGCGGGCGCGGTCCTCGCCCTGACGCCCGTCGCCGCGCTGATGTTCCGCTTCAACAACCCGGACGCGCTGCTCGCCCTCCTGATGACCGTCACGGTGTACTGCGTCCTGCGCGCCCTGGAGCACGGCCGCACCACGTGGCTGGTGTGGGCGGGCGCCGCGGTCGGCCTCGCCTTCCTCACCAAGACGCTGCAGGCGTTCCTGATCCTGCCGCCGCTCGCGGTCCTCTACGCGGTGTGCGCCCCGGTGCGGCCGCGCAGGCGTTTCGGCCAGCTCGCCCTGTCCGCGGGGGCGATGCTCGCCGCCGGCGGCTGGTGGGTCGCGGTCGTCGAGCTGTGGCCCGCGTCCTCGCGCCCCTACATCGGCGGCTCGCAGAACAACTCCTTCCTCGAGCTGACCTTCGGCTACAACGGCCTCGGCCGCCTCAACGGCGACGAGAACGGCAGCGTGGGCGGCGGCGGGCCCCGCGGCGGCGGCCCCGGCGGTGGGGGCGGGGCGGTGGTCAGTGGGGCGAGACCGGGCTCGGGCGGATGTTCGACTCCGAGATCGGCGGCCAGATCTCGTGGCTGCTGCCCGCCGCGCTGATCCTGCTGGTCGCCGGGCTCGTCGTCACCCGCAAGGCGCGCCGCACGGACACCGCGCGGGCGGCGTTCGTGGCGTGGGGCGGTTCGCTCCTGATGACCGCCGCGGTCTTCAGCTTCATGGCGGGGATCTTCCACCAGTACTACACGGTGGCCCTCGCCCCCTGCATCGCCGCGCTCGTCGGCATGGGCGCCACGGTCCTGTGGGAGGAGCGCGCCTCGCGATGGGCGGGCGCGGTGCTCGGGGTGACGGTCGCGGGCACGGCGGTCTGGGCGTACACCCTGCTCGGCAGGGCGGTGGATTACCTGCCCTGGCTGCGGTGGGCGGTGCTTGTCGCGGGGCTCGTCGGGGCGGTGGGGCTGCTGGTCGTGGGGCGGCTCGGGCGCGGGCTCGCGCTGGCCGCGGTCGGTCTGGGCATGGCGGCGTCCGTCGCGGGCCCGGTGGCGTACACCCTCTCGACGGTGGGCAGCGCGCACACGGGGTCGATCGTGACGGCGGGGCCGGCTTCGGCGGGGGGCGGCGGCATGGGCGGGCCCCGGGGCGGGGGTGCGCCCGGTGGGGGTGGGCCGGGTGGCGGCCCCGCCGGTCCGGGTGGCCAGACCCGTCCGGGCGGCGCCCCGCAAGGGCAGCCCGGCGGCGGGGCGCCCGGCGGTGGAATGCCCGGTGGTGGCCCCACAGGGGAGCGCGCCCGTGGCGGCGGCACGGGCGGTGGCATGGGCGGTGGCATGGGCGGTCTTCTGAACGGAGCCCAGGTCTCCGCCAAGGCCAAGTCCCTCCTGGAGCCGGACACCGGTGACGACTACACATGGGCCGCGGCTGCCATCGGATCCCAGAACGCGGCCAGTTACCAACTGGCCACCGGCGAGCCGGTGATGGCGATCGGCGGCTTCAACGGCAGCGACCCGTCACCGACCCTCGCGCAGTTCAAGAAGTACGTGGCGGACGGCGACATCCACTACTTCATCGCGAGCGGCGGCATGGGCGGAGGCGGCACCGAGATCACGTCCTGGGTGGCGTCGACGTACCAGAAGACCACAGTGGGCGGCGCCACGTTCTACGACCTGACGGCCCCCTCGCCCTAATTCCCTTGTACGCCGTACGGGAACTGTTCTACGGTGTACGTCGCGCCACCGCCTCGTACACCGTAGAACAGAAAACCCGGAAAGGGAGGGCCGATGACGGCAACGACAGCCGAGAACCCCACCGCCTCACAGAGGCACCCGCAGCGCTGGCTGATCCTCGGCGTCATCTGCCTGGCGCAGCTCACCGTGCTGCTCGACAACACCGTCCTGAGCGTCGCGATCCCCTCCCTCACCCGGGAACTGGACGCGTCGACGTCCGACATCCAGTGGATGATCAACGCGTACTCGCTGGTCCAGTCCGGCCTGCTGCTCACCGCGGGCAGCGCCGCCGACCGCTACGGCCGCAAGAAGATGCTCGCCGTGGGCCTCGCCCTCTTCGGCATCGGATCGCTGGCCGCAGGCCTCGCGCAGAGCTCCGGGCAGCTCATCGCCGCCCGCGCGGGCATGGGCGTCGGCGGCGCGCTCCTCATGACCACCACGCTCGCGGTGGTCATGCAGATCTTCGACGACGCGGAGCGTGTGAAGGCGATCGGCCTGTGGGCCACCGTCAGCTCCCTCGGGTTCGCGGCGGGACCGCTGCTCGGCGGCTTCATGCTCGACCACTTCTGGTGGGGCTCGATCTTCCTGATCAACATCCCCGTGGCGCTGATCGGTCTCGCCGCGGTCCTGAAGCTGGTACCGGAGTCGAAGAACCCCCAGGGCGACCGACCCGACCTGCTCGGCGCGCTGCTCTCGACGATCGGCATGGCCTCGGTGGTCTACGCGATCATCTCCGGGCCCGAGCACGGCTGGACGTCCGGGCAGGTCCTGGTGGCCGCCGCGGTCGGCGTCCTGGTCCTCGGCGCGTTCGCGCTCTGGGAGCTGCGGATCCCGTACCCGATGCTGGACGTGCACTTCTTCCGCGACCGGCGCTTCGTCGGCGCCGTCGCGGGCTCCATCCTGGTCGCCTTCGGCATGAGCGGCTCGCTCTTCCTGCTCACCCAGCACCTCCAGTTCGTGCTCGGCTACGAGCCGTTGGAGGCGGGACTGCGCACGGCGCCGCTCGCGGTGACCATCGTCGCCCTGAACCTGGCCGGCATCGGCGCGAAGCTGCACGCCAGGATGGGCACGCCCGTCACCATCGTGTCCGGCATGAGCCTGCTCGCCGCGGGTCTCGCGGCCATCGCGGTGCTCGGCGGCGACAACTACAACGGCCTGCTGTTCGGCCTGATCGTCATGGGCGCGGGCATCGCGCTGGCCATGCCGGCCATGGCCAACGCCATCATGAGCGCCATCCCGCCGGAGAAGGCGGGCGTGGGCGCGGGCATCAACGGCACGCTCGCGGAGTTCGGCAACGGCCTCGGGGTCGCCGTGCTCGGCGCGGTGCTCAACTCCCGCTTCGCGTCCCTCGTCGCGGTCCCCGCCGCGTCGTTCCCCGCGGCCGTGGCGGCGGCGGAGTCGTCCGGCGAACGCGAACGGATCGCCGACGCGTTCTCCTCGGGACTGGAGACGAGCCAGCTCGTGGGCGCGGCTGCGGTGTTCGTCGGAGGTGTCCTGGCTGCCGCGTTGCTGCGCAGGGCGGAGAGGGCAGACTCCGTGGGTAAGACAGCGGCATAGCATCAGGGGGAGGCGGATCGCCCGGCTCCGCTCGAGTACGAGCTGCTCGGCCTCCCCCACGCCGCCCACCCGGAGATCAAGAGAACCTCTCCAGGCCAGAGACCAACGAGGAAGGTGCGCCATGGCGAAGGCAGCCGGCCGCACGAAAGCCGCGGCGAAGACGAGTGTCTGGCTGCAGGACAAGGCGCCACGCGGCGGCGGCCGCAAGGTCGACCAGCCGAGCGGACTCGACAGGGACCGCATCACGCGGGCCACGGTCCGGCTCCTGGACGCGGAGGGCCTCGACAAGTTCTCCATGCGCAGGCTCGCCGGTGAACTGAACGTCACGGCGATGTCCGTCTACTGGTACGTGGACACCAAGGACGACCTCCTGGAGCTCGCCCTGGACGCGGTGTGCGGCGAGATGCGGCTCCCCGACACGGAGACCTCCCCGGAAGGGTGGCGCGAGCAGCTCCGCGCCCTGGCCGACGAGTACCGCGCGGCGCTGATCCGCCACCCCTGGGTGTCCCCGCTGGTCGGCCGGTTCCTCAACATCGGCCCCAACTGGCTGGCCTTCGCGCTCGCCATCCAGAACGCGGTACGCAACACGGGGCTGCCCGCGTACACGCAGAACGGCGTGATCTCGGCGGTGTTCCAGTTCGTGTACGGCTTCGGGACCATCGAGGGCCACTACCTCGCGCGGTGCGCGGAGGCGGGGATGACCCCGGAGGCGTACTACCGCGAGGCCGTCGGCACGGTCCGCGAAGAGCTCGCCACGCACGGGGTGCTGGAGAGCGCGGACGAGCTGATGGCCGCGCGGGCCGACGACACGGTCGAGGAGATGTGGGCCCGCGACTTCACGATCGCTCTGGACCTGATGATCGCGGGCATCGAATCCCTGCTGGCCAAGAACCCCTAGAAAGGGGCGGGCGGGGCCGTCGTCACGCCTGCGGCAGGACCTCCCCCTGCACGGCCTGGATGTCCAGCGTGACCTTCAGCGTCGTGCCGATCGCCGAGATCCCCGCCTGCACCACCTGGTTGTAGTTCATCGCGAAGTCCTCGCGGCGCAGCTCCGCCGTGGCGCGGAAGGCCGCCCGCGTGCCGCCCCACGGGTCCGCGCCGGTCCCCAGGTAGCTGAGGTCCAGGTCGACCGGGCGCACGACCCCGTGCATGCCGAGCTCGCCGTGGACCGTCCAGCGGTCCGTGCCCGCGGGCGTGAGGCCGTTCGACCGGTACGTGATCTCCGGGTACTGCTCGACGTCCAGGAAGTCCGCCGACTTCAGGTGCCCGTCGCGCATGCCGTTGCCCGTGTCGATCGACGCCGACCGGATGACCGCCTCGACGCGCGACTTCTCGACGTCCTCGGCGATCTCGATCCGCCCGCCGAACTCCGTGAACCGGCCGTGCACGCTGGTGATCCCGAGGTGCTGGGCGACCGCGCCCACGGTCGAGTGGGCCGGGTCTACGGTCCACGGACCGGGCGGCGGCAGCTCGGTGCCGCCCTGCCGGGCGAGGACGACGTTGCCGACCTCCGCCCGTCCGCTCGCCGTGACGAGCGCGGTGGACGCGACGGGCGCGTACCCGACGGCGGTCACGATGACGGTGTACGGCCCGGCCGCGAGGGCGGTCCCGTCCCGTACGACGCCCTCGTCGTCCGCGTCGGCCCGCAGTACCTGCGTCCCGGTCATGTCCGTCACCGTGACGACGGCGTGGGGCACGGCCCATCCGTCACGCGTCCGGATCCGAGCGTTCAGTGCCATCCCGTTTACTCCTTGCCGGGCTTCCCCGTTCGGGAAGCCTCACAGTCCGAGCCCGTCCGAGCTCAGTGCACGCTTCGATACGCAGACGGCCCCCGGCGGCGGTGACTGGCCGTCCCCTGCCATGTGTGCCACCGCCGGCCCGGGGGCCTCTCCGCAGCCGGCCCGTGACCGCGCCTCCGCTCGGGGCGCGGCCACGGGCCGGAGTCGTCACTCGCCCGGGTGGGCGAGCTCGATGTCGTGGCCGTCGATGCCGCTGCCGGCCACCGTCAGGCCCGTGGCCACCGGCGGGTACCCGGTCGCGATGACCGTGTAGTCGCCGCTGTCCAGGTCGGTGAAGGCGTACGCCCCGTCCGACCCGGTGGTGGCGGTGGCGACGACGTTGCCCGCGGCGTCCACGAGGGTGACGCGCGCGTCGTTCAGCGCCGCACCGCCCGCACGCACGGTGCCGAGCACCCGCGCGCCGGAGTTGAGCTCGACCTCGACCCGGGTGACCCCGGTGCCGCCGACCTCGACGGGCAGCGCCAGCGGGCGGTGTCCGGCGGCGTTCACCGCGATGGTGACGGTGCCGGGGACCAGCTCGGCGAAGGTGAACTCGCCCTGCTCACCGGAGAGCCCGGTGGCGAGGACGTCGCCGCGCACGTCGGTCACGATGACCATGGCGCCGCTGACGGGCAGCTTGCTGTCCGCGTCCCGCACCAGACCGCTGAGCCCGCTGGTGCCGCTGAGCAGGATGTCGTACGCGAGGGCGTCCTCGCCCACGACGACCGTGGAGGCCTGCGGCTGGAACCCGTCGGCCGACGCGATGAGCACGTACGAACCCGCACCCGGGGCGTCGACGGAGTAGGAGCCGTCGCCCTGCGCGACCGAGCGGCCGAGCTGCCGTCCCCCGAGGGAGATCAGCGTGACGGCGGCCTGCGGGACCGGTGCGCTCTCGGCGCCCCTGACATAGCCGCGTACCGGAATGCCGCCCGTGATCTGCGGGAGCTCACCGGAGCCCGCGCCGGGCTGTGCGGCGGACGCCACCGCGGCGAGCCGCTGCGTGCCCTCGGGGCCGGTCTCGGTGCCAGAGGCGACGGAGGCGAGCACGGGCTGCTCGGCGGTGGCCGCCGCGTCGCCCGCGGGGGCCGTGGCGGCAGAGGCGTCGGCCGGAGCCGAGCCGTCCGTCGTCTCCGACGCGGCCTGGGCCAGCCCGCCCGACGTCCGCAGCGGCACCTCCTTGATGAACAGCGTGATCAGGAAGGCGATCAGCGCCATCGGCGCGGCGATGAGGAAGACATCGGCGATGCCGTGCCCGTACGCGCTCTCCATGACCGTGCGGAACGGCTCCGGGATCTTCTCCAGGTCCGGGATGCCGCCGCCACCGGTGCCGCCGTGGCCGAACTGCGCCGCGGCCTTCGGGCCGAGGTCGGCGATGCCGTCCTTGACGTAGTCGGTGATCCGCGTCGACATGATCGCGCCGAGCGCCGAGACACCCATCGCACCGCCCAGCGAGCGGAAGAAGGTGACGGTGGAGCTGGCGGAGCCGAGGTCCTCGGGAGCGACCTGGTTCTGCGTGCAGAGCACGAGGTTCTGCATCATCATGCCGATGCCGAGACCCATCAGGGCCATGAAGATCGCGATGTGCCAGTACTCGGTGTCGTACCGGATGGTGCCGAGCAGACCGAGGCCCGCCGTCACCAGCACGCCACCGCTGACCAGCCACGCCTTCCACTTGCCGGTCTTGGTGATGACCTGGCCGGACACGGTGGAGGAGACGAACAGACCACCGATCATCGGGATGGTCATGACGCCGGACATCGTCGGGGACTCGCCCCGCGCCAGCTGGAAGTACTGGCTGAAGAACACCGTGCCCGCGAACATCGCGACACCCACGAAGAGCGAGGCGAGCGAGGCGAGCGTGATGGTGCGGTTGCGGAAGAGGCGCAGCGGGATGATCGGCTCGCTCGCCCTGGACTCGACGAGCACGAAGATCAGCGCGAGCACGATCGAACCGCCGACCATGGCGCCGGTCTGCCAGGACATCCAGTCGTACTTGTCACCGGCGAAGGTGACCCAGACGAGCAGCAGGCAGACGGCGGCGCTGATGAAGAAGGCGCCGGCCCAGTCGACCTTGACGTCACGCTTGACGACGGGAAGCTTCAGCGTCTTCTGGAGCACGATCAGCGCGATGATCGCGAAGGGCACGCCGACGTAGAAGCACCAGCGCCAGCCGAGCCACGAGGTGTCGGTGATGACACCGCCGAGCAGCGGGCCGCCGACGGTGGCGACGGCGAAGGTCGCACCGAGGTAGCCGGAGTACCGCCCGCGCTCGCGCGGGGAGATCATCGCGGCCATGACGATCTGCGCCAGGGCGGAGAGACCGCCTACGCCGATGCCCTGCACAACGCGGCAGGCGATCAGCATCCCTGCGCTCTGCGAGAGACCGGCGACGACCGAACCGCCGACGTAGATGATCAGGGCTATCTGTACGAGCGCCTTCTTGCTGAAGAGGTCGGACAGCTTGCCCCACAGGGGCGTCGTCGCGGTCATGGCGAGCAGCGACGCGGTGACGACCCAGGTGTAGGCGGACTGGCCGCCGCCGAGGTCGCCGATGATTTCGGGCAGGGCGTTGGAGACGATCGTCGACGAGAGGATCGCCACGAACATGCCGAGCAGCAGCCCGGACAGCGCTTCCATGATCTGCCGGTGCGTCATCGGAGCGTTCTCACCGTGGTGACCGTGGTGGGCTCCGTGCTTGGCATGGCTGCCCCGCACACCGGCTGGTGTGGTTGTTGCCATGGACTTCCTTTTCTTACGCGGGTGTACGGGTGGTCTCCGACGTGGTCCGCACGTCGTGGGGGGAAGGGGTCAGCCGGGCCGAAGCCGCGCGGCAGTCCCCGAAGCTGTCGCGCAGGCGCGCCAGCAACGTGCTGAGCTGGACGACCTCGTCGTCGGTCCAGTCGTGCAGGTAGTGGGTGAGCGTCCGGATGGAGAGGTCGGAGAGCTCGTCCACCTTGGCCCTGCCCCCGGGCGTGAGCCGCAGGATCCGGGAGCGCTTGTCGGCGGGGTCGGGATCGCGGACGATCCATTCCTTGTCCGCGACATGGGCGACGTGGCGGCTGGTCACCGACGTGTCGACGGCGAGCAGCTCCGCGAGCCTGCTCATCCGCATCGCACCGTGGCGGTCGAGCAGGATGAGTACGGCGGCGGATCCGGCGGGGCAGTCGTGCGGCAGGCCCCGTCCGAGACCGCGCTTCACGGCACCGATGGCGCTGAGCTGTCGGGCCAGCTCCTCGTACTGACGCTGCGCGGCCACGGCACCTCCAATTTTTTGTTGCTTAGGGCAACGATAGAAGCAGTTGGTTGCCGCAGGCAAACTAAAAAGGGTCCATCGGGCTAAAGAGTCGGCAAAGCGTTGGGACCTCGCTCGTAAAGTCGCTGGCCAGAGGGGGTTGGGCCGATGGCGCTGCATTCGCTAGGGTCCTGCTCCATGGCACACAACCCCCAGGGCAACCAGGGCAACCCCGATCCCGCAGGCAGCACGCAGATGTTCCGCGCGTTCGTCGATGAGGCGCCGCGCGGTGGCCGCCAGGCGGCGGCTCCTTCTTCCTCCGGCCCGCGCGTGGGCCTGATCATCGGCGTGATCGTCGCGGTCGCGGTGGTGGCCGGGGTGGCGTGGCTGACGCTCGCCTAGCGGCGCTTGGGCGGGTTCGGCGGTCTCGTCGTCGGGTGCGGGTGTGTGGGGGCTGATCGCGCAGTTCCCCGCGCCCCTGACCGGGACCTTGCTCGGGTCCGCCGAGTGGTCGGGCTGGCCGTGGGCTGGCCAGGGGTGCCGGGTGCGGGTGTGTCGCGGCTGGTCGCGCAGTTCCCCGCGCCCCTGACCTGCGTCTCGCTCGGGTTCGCCGAGCGGCTGGGCTCGTCCTGGGCTGGTTGGGAGCGCCGGGTGCGGGTGCGTCGTGGTTGCTCGCGCAGTTCCCCGCGCCCCTGACCGGGGCCTCGCTCGGGTTCGCCGAGTGGTCGGGCTCGTCCTGGGCTGGCCAGGAGGGCCGGGTGGGTTCGGGTGCGGGTGCGTTGTGGTTGCTCGCGCAGTTCCTCGCGCCCCTGGCCGGCGTCCCGCTCGGGTTCGCTGAGCGGCTGGGATCGTTCCGGATCACCTAGGGGCGCGGGGAACTGCGCGGCCGGCCCCCACGCACCCGCAGGCATGCGAGGCCCCCCGGCAGGGCTACCGCCACTTCACGTCGACGTCTCGCGTCTCCACGTGCATACCGAGCGGAACCCGCCACGCGTCGACGCAAACCGGCCAGGTTTTCTCCTTTTTCTGCCCGGGTCCGATCGGCGCCGGCAGCTTCACGGTCGACTCGATCGTGGCCCAGTCGACGCCGAGCGCGCCGATGACGTGCGTCCCGAAGGTCACCGTGCCCGAACGCACCGGTGAGCCACCGGTGTTGCGGAAGGCGAGGGTGACGTTCTCGCACCAGCGTTTGTCCGCGGGCTTCCGCTCGGGGTCGCCGACGGAGAGCGCGGCGGGCCCGCTGGGTGGGTCGGGCTTCGGGGCCGGCCCCGGATCCGGCCTCGGGTCCGGCTTCGGTCCAGGCTTCGGTCCGGGGTTCGGCTTCTGAGAGCCGGGGGCGCCCGTTCCGGGACCGCCCGATCCCGGCGCCGACGGACCGCCGGAGCCACCCTCCGTACGCCCGGAGCCTGGTCCGTCGTCCGACGCGTCATCCGGGGAAGAGCTACCGGACGCCGAACTTCCCGTCTTGGCGGGCGACTTCCCCTCCGAGCCGCCTGCACCACGTGGCGCCGCAGAGGAGGAGGACCTCCCGCCCCCGCGGGCGGCGGAGTCGCCGGCCTCGTCGAGCGGCACCAACTTCACGTCATCGCCAGGGCCCACGGCCTGTCCCCGGGCCCGCTCAGGGGCCGCCCCGGTCGCCACGTAACCCTCGTCGCCGCCGTCGCCGCAGGCGGACAGCAGTCCGCCGAGGCAGAGCACGGCGGCACCCGCACCGAGCACGTTCCGTACGCCACGTCGCATCGCGCCAGTGTGGCTGACGGGTCGTCATTTAGGAACCCCGTCAGCAACACGGGCCACGCCTGCGGGCGTTGACGCCCTCAGCCCGAGATCGGCGCGGGATCAGTCCGAGATGAGGCCCTCGCGCAGCTGCGCGAGCGTCCGGGTCAGCAGCCGGGACACGTGCATCTGCGAGATGCCGACCTCCTCGCCGATCTGCGACTGCGTCATGTTGGCGAAGAAGCGCAGCATGATGATGCGGCGCTCGCGCGGCGGCAGCTTGGCGAGCAGCGGCTTGAGGGACTCGCGGTACTCCACGCCCTCCAGGGCCGTGTCCTCGTACCCGAGGCGGTCCGCGAGAGAGCCCTCGCCGCCGTCGTCCTCGGGGGTCGGGGAGTCGAGCGACGACGCCGTGTACGCGTTGCCGACCGCGAGGCCGTCGACGACGTCCTCCTCCGAGACGCCGAGCGCGGCGGCGAGCTCGGGCACGGTCGGCGAGCGGTCGAGGCGCTGGGCGAGCTCGTCGCTGGTCTTCGTGAGAGCGAGCCGCAGCTCCTGGAGGCGGCGCGGCACGCGCACCGACCAACTGGTGTCCCGGAAGAAGCGCTTGATCTCGCCGACGACCGTCGGCATCGCGAACGTCGGGAACTCCACGCCGCGTTCGCAGTCGAAACGGTCGATCGCCTTGATCAGACCGATCGTTCCGACCTGGACGATGTCCTCCATCGGTTCGTTGCGACTGCGGAACCGAGCTGCCGCGTACCGCACGAGCGGCAGGTTGAGCTCGATGAGCGTGTCGCGTACATAGACGCGCTCCGGGCTGTCCTGGGCGAGCGTGGCGAGCCGCAGGAAGAGGGAGCGGGACAGGGTCCGGGTGTCGATGGCTTCCGAGGCTGTTGAGCTGTGAAGCGCGTCGGGCGCGGATTCGCTCGGGCTCTTGACGAGCGTGAGCGTGAGCACCTTCGAGCTGCCCTGGTCTGCGGACATGCCACCCCCTTGAGGTCGCGGACGGTCGCGGCGAGCGCTCCGTCGGAGGAACGCAGCCTCCACCTGAATACCGGAGGTGGGGCTACGGCAAACGCGGTTCCAGCAGAATGTCACATGTCGGCAACACGCTGTAGTTACTTGTCGACAAACAAGGGTGACATCCGTGCAGGAAAGAGGGGGTCTGGGGCTTTTCAGCAAAGAGTGCCGTCGGGAACAGCCCCGACGGCACTCCACTCGAACCGGTTACGCCTCGATACGGTTTGCGGACCGGAGGCGTGCGAAGCTCCTGGCGAGCAGTCGCGACACGTGCATCTGCGAAACACCCAGCTCGGCACTGATCTGGGACTGCGTCAGATTGCTGTAGTAGCGCAGGAGGAGGATCCGCTGCTCGCGCTCGGGCAGCTGGACCAGGAGGTGGCGTACGAGGTCGCGGTGCTCGACGCCGTCGAGTGCGGGATCCTCGTAGCCGAGCCGGTCGAGCAGGCCGGGCAGCCCGTCGCCCTCCTGGGCGGCCTCCAGCGACGTCGCGTGGTACGAGCGCCCGGCCTCGATGCAGGCGAGCACCTCGTCCTCGGTGATGCGCAGCCGCTCGGCGATCTCCGAGGTCGTCGGCGAGCGCCCGAAGGCGGTGGTGAGGTCCTCGGTCGCCCCGGTGACCTGCACCCACAGCTCGTGCAGGCGTCGCGGTACGTGGACCGTGCGCACGTTGTCGCGGAAGTACCGCTTGATCTCGCCCACCACGGTCGGCATCGCGAAGGTCGGGAACTGTACGCCGCGCTCGGGGTCGAACCGGTCGATGGCGTTGATGAGGCCGATGGTGCCGACCTGGACGACGTCCTCCATCGGCTCGTTGCGGCTGCGGAAGCGGGCGGCCGCGTACCGGACGAGCGGCAGGTTGGCCTCGATGAGCGCGCCGCGCACCCTGCCGTGTTCCGGGCTGCCCGGCTCCAGGTCCTTGAGCTGGCCGAAGAGGACCTGGGTGAGGGCGCGGGTGTCGGCGCCCCGGGTGCTTCCGGTGCTCCCGGTGGTTCCGGTGCTCCCGGCGGTTCCAGCCGTTCCGGTGCTTCCGGTGGGTCCGGCGGTTCCGGTGCTGCCGGGGCTCTGGGCGGTCCTCGCGGGCGGCGCTTCGGGCGCAGTACTGGCCGGCACGGTCAACGCCACCCCTTCTCAGACAGGCACTGTCAGTCAGGCTCAGTCAAGCTCGATCGACGCTCGGTCGACCTCGGTCAACTCATCCGTCAAAAGCGGTCATAGCATCACAAGACATGTGCACTGTGTGCAAGCACCTGATAACTACGTGTTGAGGGCAAGTTGGGGCGTACGACAGGGAACGGCCCCGCACCGTCGCGGTGCGGGGCCGTCCAGGGGCCGGAGAGGTGAGGGGGCGGGCCGGTGGGGCCCGGGGCTCAGAACTCGTAGTCGGCGATCACCCACGTGGCGAACTCGCGCCACAGCGCGACGCCCGCCTGGTGGGCCGGGTGCTCGATGTACCGCTTCAGCGCATCGACGTCCTCGACCGCCGAGTTGATGGCGAAGTCGTACGCGATGGGGCGGTCGGTGATGTTCCAGTCGCACTCCCAGAACGTGAGCTCCGGGATCTGTCCGCCGAGGGCGCGGAAGGCCTCGACGCCCTCGACCACGCGCGGCTCGTCGCGCTGGACGCCGTCGTTGAGCTTGAAGAGGACCAGATGGCGGATCACGGGCACTCCTTGGAGAGGGCTGCGGCCGGACAGCCGCTCAGTCCTTGCCTCCGTTGGCGACCCACGTCATGAAGTCGCCGATGCTCTGAGCGGCGCTCGAAATTCCCTCGAACCCTATCTGCACGTAGTCGGCGGCTTTGGCGGGGTCGGTGATGATCACGTAGAGCACGAAGACGACCACCGCGAAAAGGCCGAGCTTCTTCCACTGCACTGCCACGATCTGGCCTCCCCTTGCCGTGCCCCGTGTGACCCCTGTGACGGCGGCGAGTCTAACCCGGACGGTGCTGACGGGGCTTTTGACGGTACTCACGGGGCTTTTAAGGACCAACGGCCCGGCAGCAGAGGTCCTTTGCCCGCGCTCCGCGGACGGCCCGGGGGACAGGATTGGTGGTGAGCCCGGCGGATCTGGCAGGAATCCGCGGGGCGAGGGATTGGCCCCACTGCGGGGTCCGCGCCGTCTGCTTCCCCCCTGACGGCGGCGCTGACTTGAGGGCCGGTCCTCGTCGGGGGGAGCGGCTTGTCCCCCCGATGCCGCTTCCCCCGCCCTTACGGGAGGGAGAACCCCGGTGCCGTACAGGTACCGGGGTTCTCTGTGCGTTCGCAGGTACCGGGGTTCCCTGTGCGTTCGCGGTTCTCCGCGTGTCCGGGAAGGTGTGCGCACGACGAAGGGCCCGTCCCTGAGGACGGGCCCTTCGTATCAAGAGCGGTAGCGGTGGGATTTGAACCCACGGAAGGGGGTTACCCTTCACTCGCTTTCGAGGCGAGCTCCTTCGGCCGCTCGGACACGCTACCGAGAGGAACTCTAGCCCAAGGTGGGCCGAGGACAGAAATCCTTTGGGACCGGCCCCTCGTTTCGGCGGTTCAGCGGTGCCGGAAGAACTCCGTCAGCTGCGCGGAGCACTCCTCGGCGAGGACACCGTGGACGACTTCGGGCCGGTGGTTGAGCCTTCTGTCGCGTACGACGTCCCAGAGCGAGCCCGCCGCTCCCGCCTTCTCGTCGCGCGCTCCGTAGACGACCCGGTCCACGCGGGACTGCACGAGCGCACCCGCGCACATCGTGCACGGTTCCAGCGTCACGACGAGCGTGCAGCCGGTCAGCCGCCACTCGCCGAGCTCCGCGGCGGCCCTGCGCAGCGCGAGCACCTCCGCGTGCGCGGTGGGGTCGCCGCCGGCCTCGCGTTCGTTGTGCCCCGCCGCGATCACCGTCGTGCCGTCCGGGGACAGCACGACGGCGCCGACGGGAACGTCACCGCCCTTGCCGGCCAGCTCGGCCTCGGCCAGAGCGAGCCGCATGGGCGCCCGCCAGCGGTCGCGTACGGGGTCGGGTTCGGATGCGGGGCCTGGTGCGGGGCCTGATGCGGGTTCGTATGTGGCTTCGCGTGCGGCTTCGCATGCGGGATCGGTCGGGGTGATCGGTTGGGTCGGGGCGGGTGGATTTGTCGGGTCGGTCTGGCCGGTCTGGCCGGTCTGGCCGGTCTGGCCGGTCGGGGTGGTCGGGTCGGTCACACGGGGAACCTAGCGGACGGTCTCCAGCACCTCCGCCGCTCCGAGGATGTCGGCGATCTCGCTGAGCGCGTCGCCGCTCTCCAGGCCGAGCAGATCCTTCTCGGGCACGCCGAGGTCGGCGAGGATCTCCGAGTCGCCGAGCGGCCCGGGAGGCGCACCCGGCGTACCGGAGTCGTCGTCGGATTCCGGGTCTCCCTCGGCGTCGGCGTCCGACGCCTCCGGTTCGCCGTCCTCCGTGCCGTCGAGGTCCAGGGCGTCCAGGTCGACCGCCCCGTCGTCGTCGGGGGCCCGGCCGAGCATCTCGTCGGTGAGCAGGATCTCCCCGTACGAGCTGCGGGCGGCCGCGGCCGCGTCGGACACGTAGATACGAGGGTCGTCCTCACCGTCGATGCGGACGACGCCGAACCACGCGTCTTCCTGTTCGATGAAGACGAGCACCGTGTCGTCGTCGTAATCGGCCGTGGCTTCACGGGCCAGGTCGGCCAGATCCGACAGGGTCTCCACATCGTCGAGCTCCGTGTCGCTCGCTTCCCACCCGTCTTCGGTGCGCGCGAGCAGTGCGGCGAAGTACACCGTGACTCTCCCACTGGTCATAGGCAGTGCCGGTTGGCGGTTTTGGGTTCCCCCCGGCGAGGTCGGGGAGCGGGGAGTGCGGTACGAAGCCCCGCCCATTCGGAATCGTGGCAGAAACGGCGCCGTCAGGAGAGGTCTTCCGGCCGCTGTGTTCCGCGTCGCGTTTTTCCGTGGGTCTCGCGGGGCCCTCCGCCGGGCGGGCGGCCGACGGGTCGCTACCAGCGGAACGTGCGCATGCGCATCTGCTGTCGCATGCGTGCCGCCCGGGCGCGGCGCGGCTTCACGCGCTCGCGGAGCTCGATGGCCTCGGTGCGTTCACGCAGGAACTGGGCGCGCCGTCGACGACGCTCGGTGTCGGTCTCGTCTTCCGGACTGTGCTCCGTCATGCGCCACACCACCTCAGTTCGTACGTCTCCACCTTCCCTCGGATGGCGGTGTTGATGCCAGCGAGAGGCGTGGGGCCCGAGCCCGGTTACTGTTGATGTCATGCGGATCCACGTCGTCGACCACCCGCTGGTGGCGCACAAACTCACCACGCTGCGCGACAAGCGCACCGACTCCCCGACCTTCCGGCGCCTCGCCGACGAGCTGGTCACCCTGCTCGCGTACGAGGCCACCCGGGACGTGCGCACCGAACAGGTCGACATCGAGACCCCCGTGACGGGCACGACGGGCGTGAAGCTGTCGTACCCGCGTCCGCTGGTGGTCCCGATCCTGCGTGCCGGGCTCGGCATGCTCGACGGCATGGTGCGGCTGCTCCCGACCGCCGAGGTGGGCTTCCTCGGCATGATCCGCAACGAGGAGACGCTCGAGGCCTCCACGTACGCGACGCGCATGCCGGAGGACCTCTCCGGGCGTCAGGTGTACGTGCTCGACCCGATGCTCGCCACGGGCGGCACGCTCGTCGCGGCGATCCAGGAGCTGATCAAGCGCGGCGCCGACGACGTGACCGCCGTGGTGCTGCTGGCCGCCCCCGAGGGCGTCGAGGTCATGGAGCGCGAGCTTGCCGGTACGCCGGTGACGGTCGTGACGGCCTCGGTCGACGAGCGGCTCAACGAGCAGGGGTACATCGTGCCGGGGCTCGGCGACGCGGGTGACCGCATGTACGGGACCGCGGAGTAGCGGCTCTCAGCAGTTCTTCTTGTCGGACCCGGTGGGCGTCGGCTCGGGCTTGGCCAGTGCGGCCAGGGCCTTGTCGGCGTCCTCTTTTTTGGCCAGGCTCTTGAACCGGGTGCCGATGACCAGGTCGACCTCGCCGCTCTTGCGGGCGTCGGACCGGTGCTCGGCGTCGGCGAGCTGCGTGCCGAGCACGGGGATCGCGGTGTCGGCGGCCGACTTGGCGCCGAGGAGGAGCCCGGTGCCCTTGACCTTCTTGTCGTACGCCTTCGTCGCGTTGCCGACCTTGCCGATGGTGAAGCCGCGCTTCTTGAGCTCGTCTGCGGTGTTCTTGGCGAGGCCGCCGCGGGGCGTGGCGTTGTAGACGTTGACGGTGATCTGCTTCGGGGTGGGCAGCGGTTTCTGCTTCTGCGTCTGCTTCTGTTTCTGCGTTGAGGGGTGCTGGGGGGTGTCGGCTGCCTGTTTGCGGTCGCAGTCCAGGGAGGCGTGGCCCGCGGCCGACGCGGACGCCTTGCTGCCGCCGGTGAAGACGTCGATGAGCTGCAGCGTGCCCCAGCCGATCAGGGCGACGGCCGCGGCGGACGCGATGACCGCGAGCACGATCCTGCGGCGACCGCTGGGGCGGCGCATCCGTGGATATTTGTCCCCCGTGATGCGGTATTTGCCGCCCATGCCGGGGGGAGTGAGCATGCTCATGGGCGCAGCGTAGTGCGGAGGGGCGGCGATGCCTACTAAATGATCATTGCCCGGGGGGCAGTGCAACCCGAAAGGGTCAATGTGGGCGGTGGGTGCGGTGGGTGCGGTGGGCGTGGCGCGTGGCTGGCTGCGGCGAGTGCCTGGAGTGCCTGGCTGCGGTGGTCGGTCAGCCGAGTTCGAGCACGCGTGCGTGGAGCACCTGGCGCTGCTGGAGCGCGGCGCGGACCGCGCGGTGCAGGCCGTCCTCGAGGTAGAGATCGCCCTGCCACTTCACGACGTGCGCGAAGAGGTCGCCGTAGAAGGTCGAGTCCTCGGCGAGGAGGGTCTCCAGATCCAGCTGGCCCTTGGTGGTGACGAGCTGATCGAGGCGGACCGGGCGCGGCGCGACGTCCGCCCACTGCCGGGTGCTTTCCCGGCCGTGGTCGGGGTACGGCCGGCCGTTTCCGATGCGCTTGAAGATCACACGGAAAGCCTACCGGGCAAGGCTCTCCGGGCGCAGCCATGGCGACGGAGTGCGAGCCTGGGAAATGACGCCTTAAATCGGGTCAAACCGGGAACTCGTCGGCCGGGAACAGCGGGCGAAGCGAGCGAGAGCCCGTCGATTCCGTCCACGCCGGTCCACGCGAACCGCCCGAACGAGTCTGTGCCGGGTGGGAGGTGACGGGCGGAGGCAGGGGTTCCGGGAGCGGGTCGCCTTGGGTGGGGGTGGCCGGCGCGGAGCGGTGGGGGTTCTGCCGGTGCAGGGCGGTGGGGGTGGGTGCCTTCGGGAAATGGGCGTGCGGGGGCGGCGTCGCCCGCGTTAGCCTCGTCGTATGTCTACGCCCCGCATTTCCTAGCCAGGACACACGCCTCCACGCCACCCGTGTGTCCATTCGCTATTGCGGAGCGTTATCCAATGATCACCGTTCGAGGTGTCGACGTGCGCGTCGGTGCCCGCCTTCTGCTGTCCGACGTCTCCTTCCACATCGCCCCCGGCGACCGCGTCGGCCTGGTCGGGCGCAACGGCGCCGGCAAGACCACCCTCATGAAGATCCTCGCGGGGCGGACCGCCCCGGCCGACGGCACCGTCACCCGCACCGGCTCCGTCGGGCATCTCGCCCAGGACCCGCGCGCCGCCGACCCCGCCGTCACCGTCACCGACCGCATCCTGTCCGCGCGCGGCCTCGACGAGGCCGCGGCGGCGCTGCGTACCGCGGAGGCCGCCATGGCCGAAGCCGCGGGACCGGCCGCGCAGGAGCGGGCCATGGCCGCCTACGCCCGCGCGGACGACCGCTTCCAGGCGTACGGCGGGTACGCCGCGGAGGCGGAGGCCGCCCGGGTCGCGAGCGGGCTCGGGCTGCCCGAGCGCGTGCTGGGGCGGCCCGTCGGCGAGCTGTCGGGCGGGCAGCGGCGCCGCGTCGAGCTCGCGCGGATCCTGTTCGCGCACCACGACACCGTGCTCCTCGACGAGCCGACCAACCACCTGGACGCCGACTCGGTCGCCTGGCTGCGCACCTACCTGGCCGGATACCCGGGTGGTGTCGTGCTGATCAGCCACGACACCGGACTCCTCGCCGACACCGTCAACCGTGTCCTCCACGTCGACGCGCAGCGCGGCACCATCGACGTCCACAACACCGGGTGGCACGCCTACCGAGCACAGCGCGCCGCCGACGAGCGGCGACGTACCCGCGAGCGCGCCAACGCCGAGCGCAAGGCCGCCTCGCTGCGCGCGCAGGCCGACAAGATGCGCTCCCACGTCGCCACCGCCACCGCGGCGAAGAACATGGACCGGCGCGCCGAGCGCATGCTCGCCGGTACGGAGTCGGGGCGGCGGAACGAGAAGGTCGCGCGGATCCGGCTGCCCGAGCCCGCGCCGTGCGGCCGGATGCCGCTCGGCGCGGTGGCACTGGCCAAGGCGTACGGGTCCCATCACGTGCTGCACGGCGTCGACCTGGCCGTCGACCGCGGCAGCCGGCTCGTCGTCCTCGGCCTCAACGGCGCGGGGAAGACGACGCTGCTCCGGCTGCTCGCCGGGCGCGAACTCCCCGACGCGGGGCGGGTGGTGGCCGGACCCGGGCTGCGGCTCGGGTACTTCGCGCAGGAGCACGACACGCTGGACGGTACGAAGACGGTCCGGGAGAACCTCGCGGACGCGGCCCCGCAGTTGACCGACGGCGAGGTGCGGCGCGTGCTGGGGTCCTTCCTGTTCGGCGGGGACGACGCGGACAAGCCCGCCTCGGTCCTCTCGGGCGGCGAGAAGACGCGGCTCGCGCTGGCCGGGCTCGTCCACTCGGGCGCGAACGTCCTGCTCCTCGACGAGCCCACCAACAACCTCGATCCGGCGTCCAGGGACGAGGTGCTCGGCGCGGTGGGGACGTACCCCGGAGCCATCGTGATGGTCACCCATGACGAGGGTGCGATCGACGCCCTGCGCCCGGACCGGGTGCTGCTGCTGCCGGACGGGGACGAGGACATGTGGAGCTCCGAGTACCGGGAGTTGGTCGCGCTCGCCTGACGACGTTGTTGTCGAAGTGTCTAGTTGGGCGTGCGGCCCGTACGCGGCCGACCGCTGTGATTCGATGCTCCGATGAGACGAGACCGTGCCGCCGACGCGGCAGACGGGCACCCCGTCCTCCGGCTGCGGGAACGTTCCGGCCAGCGCGACCTGGAGGCCTGCGTCGGTGTGCTCGCGGCCGTGCACAAGACCGACGGATACCCGGTCAACTGGCCGGAGGAGCCGGGGGCGTGGCTTGAAGGGGCCGACGCCGTCGGCGCGTGGGTGGCCGAGCTCGACGGGCGGGTCGTCGGCCACGTCGGGCTGGCCCGGCCCGGGCCGGGGGACGAGGCGCCGGGGCTGTGGTGCGAGGAGGCGGGGGCGGTGATCGGGACGGTGGGGGTGGTGAGCCGTCTTTACGTCGCGCCGGACGCCCGGGGGCACGGGATCGGGGCCCTGCTGATGGGGAGGGTCGTGCGGGAGGCGCGGGGGCGCGGGCTGCATCCGGTCCTCGACGTCGTGTCCTCCGACCGGTCGGCGGCCGCGCTCTACGAACGCATGGGGTGGCGGCTGCTGGGCGTCGCCGAGCAGGAGTGGGAGCCGGGACAGCGCGTCGTGCTGCACTGTTACGCGGCCCCTGAGGGGTAGGTGGGTCCGCCTGGGAGCGGTGCCGGGTCGTGTCGTCGGGGGATTACCTCAACTCCCGCCGTCTCTTTGCGCCTTCTCCTCGCAGCCACTCCGCGACGTCGTCGGCTCCTGCCTCGATCGCGATGTCGAGTGGCGTCATGCCGTCGTACCCGATCCAGTCGCGGTCGGCGCCCCGGTCGAGGAGATAGCGGGCGGTCGCCGGATGCCCGCCGTGGCACGCGCCCCAGAACGCGCTGGTGATGTCGGGGGCGGTGCGGGTGTCCTGCGGGCCGTCCTCGACGTACGCCGCGACCCGGTCGAGCAAGCCCAGCGTGGCCGCGTCCTGCAAGGTCGTCCGCGCCCCGAGTTCGAGGAGCCGACGGGCCGCCCGCCACTGGCCGAAGCCCCGCGCGTCGGCGAGCGGAGTGCCACCCCCGATGACCGCCCCGGCCGCCTCGATGTCCGCGCCCGCCGCGACCAGCGCGTCCACCGCCGCCACGTCGTCGTTGCTCGCGGCCCAGTGCAGGGGTGTCTCGCGGTGGGCGCCGACGAACCGGGCGTCGGGGTCGGCCCCCGCCGCGACGAGCACCGCGATGACCTCGGGTCCGGCGGGGAAGTGGCCGGGCCAGTCCGTGGCGAGGTGGAGCAGGCTGCGCGTGCCCGCCGCCTCGCCGTGCCGCTCGACGCCCGCGGTGGCGAGCCCGGGGTGCGCGTCGAGCAGCTCGCGCAGCGTCGCGACGTCACCGCCGCGGATCGCGCCCGTCACGGCTACGGCCAGCGGGTCGTCGGCTTCGAGAACCGTCCTGTCCGGACTCCCGCCCATGTCCGACCTCCTGATCGACTGCCTCGATACTGGCAGCGTCCACTGACAACGGGCGGCCGTCCCGTGCAGGACGGCGCCGAGCACCATCGCCACGGCCACCGCCACCAGGTGCTCACGGCCCGCCAGGTTCGGCTCGGCGATCGACCCGGCCACGGTCGGTACGACCGCGGCGAGGAAGAGCAGCGGGGACCGCAGCGCCACGGCCGTGCAGGCGAAGAGGCCCACGATCGCCGCCGAGGCCCCGGTGTCGACCGTGTGCGCGGTCTCCGCGGGAAGTCCGAACCGGCCGGGACCGAGGGCGATCATGACGCGCGCCCCGAGGGTTCCCGCGAGCGTGACGGCGTACGCCACCACCAGCGTCCGTACGCGTCCGAAGAGGAGCTCGGCGAGGGCGAACGCCAGGAACAGCCGGGGCAGGCCGCCCCAGGCCGACAGGTCCACCGCGGGCACGAACAGGGAGACGGGCGTGCGGAGCAGGGACAGCCAGACCGGCTGGTCGGCCCGTACCTCGCTGAGTACGCGTACCACGCCCGCACCGGCGGCCGTCTGCTGGAACTCGTGCAGGCCGATCACGGCGGCGCAGGCGACGACGGCCAGCGAGACGCCCAGGGGGCCACGCTCCCGGAGCCTGCGGCACGGGGCCGCGACGATGTTCCGCCACTCGTGGAGCACGGCATTCCGGCACCACCCCCCGGCCAGGCGGGACACGCGCGATATTCGCGACACCAGCTGTCCATTCTCTTCCTGCTCGTTCGCCCGGACGGGCGAAAGCGGAGGATACGTGACAGCGGGCGTCATTCGCCCACGCCCAGGACCGCGGTCTCGGAGCATGCGCTCGGGCCGTGGTCTCGGACTGTGGTCTCGGGTTATGCGTCGGGCCCGGTGCGGTTCGGTCCGTCGTCCCGGCGCCTGCGCGGCCGGTGCGCCATCAAGTCCCTCGTTCCGCGGGCCTCGTCCGTGCCCACGATCGGGAGCGGGTGCGTGCCTCGCGGCGCGTTCGAAGGGAACCGGAGCAGCCTCGCGGACGAGGGAGACGCTGCCCCCGTGGACGGCGGCTCCTCGTCGGCATGACCGGCATGGCCGGCCGGCGAACCGGCTCCCGGGCCGTCGTCGGCCGTACGCGCGTGTTCCGTGGCGCGGGCGTGCTCCGCCCAGCCCTCCTGGAACCAGCGCAGCTGGCTCTGTTGCGCCTCATCCTCGGTGAGGATCCGGACGCCGTCGACCCCGGCCTCCTGGATCTTCGAACCGAGCTCGATCAGCAGCCCGCCGACGAGGTAGGCCAGTTCTTCGGACGCCCTCGTCCCGTTCTCGGCGTCATGACGTCCCGTACCGCGACGCCGAGCACCCCCGGACGGCCCCTCCGCTTCGTCAGTCGGCATGTTCGCACTCCCTCTGTGCCCCCGGGCTGCGTAAGTCGGCCGTGAGTCGGCCCCCAGCTGTTCGACTACTCGACCTGCGGCAGGAACGCCTTCGTGACCCTCACGAAGACCGCCTGCAGTTCTGGGGGCACCCCCATTCTCCGGGCCGCTTCCTCGGGGCTCAGCAGTCGGGGGGCCTCGGGCTCCCCGCCCCGTGCGGCCATGATCGGCAGGTCGTTCTCGGACAGTCGGCCCGAGCGGATCAGCATGTCCCGCAGGGGGACCCCGAGCACCGCGGCGAGGCGCCGCATCGTCTCCAGGTCCGGCATGCTCTGCCGCTGGATGAGGCGGCTGACCGCGGCCCGGTGCACGCCCGCGTCGTCCGCCAGTTTCGACTTGCCGCCGCCGCGCGGGCTGTCGATGTCGTAACCGCGCTCGCGCATCACGCCCTCGATCCACTCGGCGAACTCCTCCAGTTCGTCCGCTCGGTTCCGGCCACCCTCACGGCCGTGTTCGTGATCGCTCCCGGGTCGGTACCCCTGGTCGCTGCGGGCGCTGGCCCGCGGGCTGGACACCATGTCGTCGCTCTCCCCTCGTCGCAGAGCGAGCGTACCGATCGTGCGCGCACCGAAATATGTGCGCGCTCGCACGTTGTTGTGAAGATCCCGAGTGCGCGGTCGGCGGAGGGGTTCCGTCCGGTGTCGTCGCGCCAGCTGTTTCCAGCCACCCTTACTCCCTTCTCGTTCTCGCGCCTCCCCGTTTTTAGTTGCGCATGCGCACGTAGCGTGGAACTCTGATCACGCATCGACGTCTTCGAACTAATGTTCGCATACCTGCGGAGGGGATGCGCATGCCCAATCGGACAGTTCTGCTCGCACCTGCTCTGAACAGCGCGTTCGCTGAAATACGAGTCTCCGAATCCCACCGGGACGAGGCTCTCGACTGGCGCAGGAACGCCGCCTGCGCGGATCTCCCCCAGCAGTACGTCTTCACACGCACCCCCGCCGAGGCGGCGCCGGTATTGCGCGCCTGCAATCAGTGTCCGATCCGCCGCGAGTGCGAAGCCATCGTCGATCCGTCGCACACCTGGTTCGACGGGGTCAGCGGGGGACGCCTGTGGCGCAACGGCCGCGAGGTCAAGCCGCGCAAGTCGACGTCGCGGCAGCCGGCGTCGGGGCAGCCGACGTCGGGGCAGTCGAACGAGAACCTGGGGAGGCCGTGATGAGCGGGGCCTTGAAGAGCGGCGCGGTGGACCGTGCCGCGCTCTGGATCGATTCGCTGCGACGCCGGTACCCCTTGCTCCTGGAGGAGCTGGCGCCCGGCACGGGACGGACGTTCCGCGAGGTGCGGGGCGGCGGCCCGGCCGCGTCCGCCGTCGCACCCGTACGCCTCTACGTCTCCGACGCCCTCCGCGACATCGGCGACGGGGTCGTCGAACTGGAGGAGGCGGTACGGGACCGGCTAGGTCTGCGCCGCATCTCCGCCGCCCCCGTGCCGGTCCGCCTGCGCCGCCTCACCGAACTCCTCGACGTACTGCGGGACAGGGACATGCCCGACCTCGCCGCCCACGTCGAGGAGGAGACCCGCCGGATGGCCAACCGCTGCGCCCGCGCCCTCGGGGACCCCGAGCAGCTGGTGCGGCTGCCCGGCCGCTGCCCCGCCTGCGACTCGGTCTCACTGCGGGCCTTCCCCGAACGCGGGGTCGCGATGTGCGTCAACCCGCCCTGCCGGCACGTACTCGACGAGGAGGCGGCATGAACACCCCGCTGATCTCGGGCGACCTCGCCGCCACCGAGGCCGACGTCTCGCCCGCGACCATCCGCAAGTGGGTCCAGCTCGGCCACCTGAAGGCCGCGGGGCGGCAGGGACGGCGCTCGATGTACCGCCTGGAGGACGTGTTCGCCGCGGAGCGGTGCGTGCGTGGGGTGGCGCGAGCGAAGGCGTAGCGACAGGCGCAGGCGCAGGCCTGGCCGTACGTGAGGAGGGTCCCGCACCGGGGGGTGCGGGGCCCTTCGTGCGTTGTGGCGTGCCCCAACTGGGGGCCTCGGAGTTCAGTTGCGGGATCGGGACCCCTGGATCACACTTGGAGCAGCGGCAGAGCTGCGCCCCGCACCGGGGCGGCGGACCTGCCGCTTTGTGTTGCCCACACTCATTTCCCTTCTCATGACAGGGAGTGTCCATGTGTCCATCCTGACCTTTCCCGACGCGGAACGGCTCGTCGTCGACTTCCTCAAGAACCGGGCGGAGCTCGCCGGTTCGGTCGTCGACAACAAGCCGCCCGCCGGGTTCGACGGCACCCAGAAGGCCGTCCTCGTCTCCCGCGTCGGCGGCGCGTGGGTCGACGACCGGCATCTCGATCAGCCGCTGCTCGACCTCGAGGTCTACGGCCCGGACAAGTCCACCGCGCACGGTATCTCCCTCGCCGCCCGTGCCTGTGTGCTCGAACTGACCGGCACCTCGTACGGCGGGGCCGTCGTCACCGACGTCGCCGAGGCGGACGGGCCGCGCTGGCTGCCCGACTACAACCGCCCGGCGGGCAACCGGTACCTGTCGACGGTGCGGATCTCGATCCGTCCCGCGTAGCAGCACCGCGCCACCCTCGCAGCTTCACCCTCAAGGCCCTGCCATCCGGCGGGGCCTTCGTCGTAACGGCCTCCGTCGTACCGACGGACGACCGAGAACTGAGGAGTTCGCATGGCAGGCAACAACGGCAAGGAAATCCGCGTCGCCGGTACCGGACGCGTGCTGATCGCGCCGATCGGGACCGAGGCGCCGGCCACCATCGCCACCGACTGGGACAAGACGAAGTGGACCGACCTCGGTTACACCACGACCGACGGCATCAAGTTCAACAAGAAGGACAAGATCGACCCGGTCGACACCTGGCAGTCGGTGAGCCCGGCGCGGTTCATCTACTCCGACCGCGACCTCACCGTGAAGTTCCAGCTGCTGCAGCTGAACAAGGCGAACCTGGCCTTCTTCATGGGTGGCGGCGAGGTCAAGGCTGCCACCGTGCCGGCGACGGTCGGCGCGCTGGCCGAGGGTGACCTGAAGGAGTTCACGTACGACCTCGCCCACACCCCGGCGCCGGACGAGCGTGCGCTCGGCATCGAGTTCACCGACGGTGCGGCGAAGTACCGGTTCGTCGTGCCGCGCGGCCAGGTCACCGAGACCGAGGAGATCGGTCTGACCCGGACCGGTGCGGTGAAGCTGGGCGTGACGTTCACGGCGCTCGCCAAGGACGACAACGCTCCGCTGGCGAGCTTCCGCATCAAGGAACTGGCCACGTCCTACTCGTAAAAGGACAGGGAGCAGTTCGCTCTGCTCCCCGGCTGATTGATTGCGCAAAATCGCCGGTTGCGCTTGCGCGCGACCGCATAGGATCCCAGCGACGCCCGGTCCGTGCCCCCAGCACGGCCGGGCGTCGCCTTCGCCGAAGGAGAGACCCGTGTCTGGCTTCAACGTCAATGCCGCCCGCGCCCAGCGCCTCGAAGCGCTCGGCCGGGCGTGGACCTTCGAGCTCGACTCCGACAGCTTCGAGCTGCCGACCGAACTGACCCGCGCGACCGCGCGCAAGCTCCGTGACCTGGACGACAACGACGTGGACGGGCTGCTCGAACTCCTCCTGGGGGAGCAGCAGTTCGCCCGCTTCGAGCGGCACGAGGTCACGATGCAGGACATCGCGGCGATCCTGGAGGCGTACGGCAAGGAGACCGGGCTCGGCCTGGGGGAAGGCTGAGCCTCGGCGCGTTCGTGGACGAACACGCCGAGGCTCTTGAGGCCGACCTGCTCCGCTTCTACGGCCTCGACCTCCTGGACTGGCACCGCGGCCGCCTCTCCTCCCGCCGCCTCGCGGTGTTGATCCGGCATCTGCCGCGGGAGGGGGCGGTGGCGCGGGAGACGGAGGGGGAGGGGGCGGAGTGGTCGGTCGGGGATTATCTGCTGGCTCACGTGGTGGACCAACTGGCCGACGCGAACTGGATGTTCGCCACGGTCAACCGGGACGAGGACGCGGAACCCCTGGACCCGCCGAAGCCACTGCCGCGCCCCGGCGCGCCCCGTCCCTCGGAGGGCCGCGCCGAGGAGCGGACGCCTGACTCCGGGCCCGCCATGCCGTCGGCGGAGCAGTTGGTCGCGTTCTTCACCTGACGGGGAGCCGACGGGGTCAGCGATTGCGAAGGGTGAGTTTCCACTTCTGCATCGGGCCCCAGCCGCCGAAGGGCTGAGAGATCGCGACCACGCCCTCTCCGGGGATGGTGATGGTTCCGCGGAAGCTGCCGGTGTTACAGGCGAGCTCCTGTTCCTTGCCACCTTCGAGATCGAAGTGCCGGACAGAGCCTGCGCCCGCGAATTCGACGTCTGCGCGCCGTTCTCCACCGCGTATGAGGAACACGCGGGAGGCGCTGGCCGAGTTCTCCAATGACAGCTCGGGGAGCTCCGGGAAGCTCTTGCATTCCAGGCTCCAGCGGCCGGTTTTACGGTCACTCGATGCGCCCTTGACGACCAGTTTTCCGTACTGCGCAGGGATCATCAGATGAGTTGTGTCGCCCCAGTGCGCGAAGCCTATGTTCTCGTGCTTGGTGACGCCGTCCTCGTGAATCTCGCCGTGAATTGCAAAACCGGGTCCGAAAATCCTGCATCGTGCCTCGATAACGAATCTTTCCCCGACCAGGTGCTTGGGGACGTCGAACTCGAACATACCGCGGCCGGAAAATTGAGTACCGATATTCCCAGACATGACTGAACCCTTTCAAGGAGATGAGAGCCATGGGTGGCAGCGAGGGCAAGCCTCTGAACGACAGAGTTACAGATCTCGAGGATTCAGTCCAGGGTCTTGAGGAGTCAGTCCAGTCCTTCACGACGAAGATGGAATACGGCGGCGCCAAGGCGGACATCGCCGGTGCCACGGCTGCCGCCACCGGAGTCTCGACCGAGTTCACCGGTTTCGGTACCGGCGTGAAGCTCTGGAGTGCCGAACTTGATCTCAAGGCGAAGTGGGAGGAGAAGAAACTAAAAAATGCGCTGAGCAACCCTGAGAAACTCAGGCTCGATCTCGACAACGCTGCGTCCGAAATTTCCCGTATCAAGTCGGACCTGACCAGCCTCGGCAGCCGAACCGACCAGCGCGTCACCGACCTCTCCACTGAACTCAACCGCAAGATCGCCCGGAAGGCCGACATCTCCGCCCTCCGGGAGACCGCCGGTCGGCACGACAACCAGCTCGAAGGGCTTCGGAGCAGTCAGGTCAACGCACTGAACCGCGAGGCCCGCCAGGCCAATGTCTCCGTCCAGGCGCTGAACGACGAGATCGCCCGGCTCAATGCCCGCTTCTGATCCGGCGCGCAAGGAGTAGTCATCCGGAGGAGTAGACAACCATGGCATTGAACAAGTCCATAAGTACCGCGGCCACCCAATTGGGCCGCATGCGCAGCGCCGCGAGCCAGGCCGCCGCCCAGGTCGGCAAGTTGGGCAAGTCCACCGGCTCCGCCGCCGGAGCCGTCAACCAGTTGGGGAAGCCCACCGGCTCCGCCGCCTCCGCCGTCGGCAAGCTCGGCAAGTCCACCCAATCCGCCGCTACCGCCGTCGGCAAGCTGCGTACGTCCGCCAACAGCAGCAGCAGCGCGGTCAAGCAGCTGCACAGCGGACTCCGTACCGCCGACGGGTCCCTGGGGAAGGCGAAGAAGGGGTCCGACAAGTTCAAGAGTTCGCTCGACAAGCTGCGCGGGTCCGCCGACAAGGCCAAGGCCGCCCTGCGTGACGTGAAGCGGCAGGCCGATGCCGTCGACAAGTCCGTCGGGAAGGCCGGCAAGAACGCCGACAAGGGCGGCAAGTCCATGGGCAAGCTGGGCAAGGGGCTCAAGGGCGCGAGCACCGCGCAGAAGGGGCTCAACCTCGCCATGGCGAGCAGCCCCTTCGGGCTGATCATGACGCTCGCCGCCCCGCTGATCGCCCAGTTCGTGAACATGGACAAGGTCACCGCCGCCCTCAAGCGCGGTATGGACGCCGCCTGGAAGGGCATCAAGTCCGGTACCCGGGTCGCCGTCGACTTCGTGAAGCCGCTGGTCAAGGGGCTCGGCAACGCCATCCTGACGCCCATCACGGGGCTCGCCACCGCCCTGAACGGCGTGTTCGGCGTCCTCGCCGGGATCAAGATCTCCATCCCCAGTTGGGTGCCGAAGTGGGGCGGGAAGTCGTTCGGCTTCCCGCGCCTTCACGTGCCCGTGCCCCACCTCGCCCAGGGCGGCATCGTGCAGGCCCGCAACGGCGGCACGCTCGCGCTCGTCGGTGAGGCGGGCGAGAGCGAAGCCGTCATCCCGCTCTCCCGGCTGGAACGGATGATCAGCAACGGCGGCGGCAACGCCGTCGCCCTGCGCCGCCTCGCCGAGGCCATGGAGCGCCTCGCGGACCGGCCCGTCCACGTCGACGTCGACTCGCAGACCATCGCCCGCGCCGTCTTCGCGGGCCGGCGCGCCCTGGCACGGCGTTAGCCCCGCGCTCCACCGAGTCACAACAGAACAGGAGGAGTTCATGGCCAGGAACCTGTGGATCGGAGCCCCCGGCCGGCTCCGGGAAATCCGGCAGGCGGCGAAGAGCTGGGACCGCACCGCCGAGCTCAACGTCACCGAGTTCAAGGCGCTCGAAGGGCGCGTCACCACCTTCGCGCCCACCCGCACCATCCGTCGTCTCAAGCTCTCCTTCGAGTGGCTTGAGCCCGAGGACGCCCAGCACCTCGCCCGGCTCGCCCGCCGCGTCGGCACCGGACGCGGCCCGCTCGTCGTGCTCGACCCCGCCTCCGTCAACCTGCTCGACCCCTATCAGGCGGCCGGGCAGTCGGACATCCCCGGCGGCTGGGACCACTGGTTCACGATGAACGGCGACATCGCGCTGGCCAGGAACGCCGACGGCGTCACCACCGTCGACTGCCGGGAAGCGGGCGCCGCCGTCGGGTGGATCCACGGGGTGTGGACCGGCTGGCCGGTCGTGCCGGGCATGCGGGCGTCCTGGCTGCTTCCGGACGGCTGGGACCCCCTCATCGCCACCGCTCAGCTGGACTGGAAGGCGGCGGACGGCAAGTACCTCAGCAGCAGCCATGCCGCCGGTGCCTCCGTCACTGCGGCCGCCCCCGCGGGCGCCGCCTACGTCACGCCCGTCGCACGGCCCGGCGCGGTCGGCCTGTTCGGGCTCGCGGGCGCCTGCCTCACCCTCGACGAGGAGCCCGTCGCGCACGCGCTCGGCGACGGCTGCCCGGCGATGGCGGTCACGGCGTACACGGACGTCCCCGCGGCCCGGCTGCCGTACCGCAACGTCAGCCTCGACCTCGTGGAGGTCCGTGATGCAGCGCTCTGACGAGGTCCTCGCCCGGGCCCTGTCCACACCCGAGCGCGTGCCGGCCCACTCCACCCGTCTCGGCGGCAAGGAGGTCGGCCCGCAGGTCCAGTCGTGGAAGGTCGAGCGGGCGTACGCCACGGACCTTCCCGAGGCGATGCGAGCCGTGTCGGGCAGCGCCTCCGCGCAGCTGGAGCTGTTGCTCGGCGGCGCGGAGGGCGTTCCCGCGCCGCGGCTCTACTCGGCCTGGGCGGACCGCCTCACCGGTGATCTCGTACGCCCCGGACAGTCCGTCGTCCACACGGCGGGGGCGGGCGGCCGCACCGTGCCCGCCTTTCGCGGCACCGTGCGTTCGCGCACCGCCGCGTCCGGCAGCGACACCGTGACCGTGGACGCGTTGGACGGCGCGGAGCGGTTGCGGGGGCCGGCCTATCTGCCACGGCCGTACCACGGCTTCATGTCGGGCCGCCCCGTCGCCACCGCGACCTGGTGCGTCGACGAACTCCTGCGCCAGGGCGGCATCCACAGCTGCCCGCCGCCGCGGGCCCCGGACATCGACCCGGCCGACACGCAGCCGTTCACCGCGCTGTACGCCTCCCTGCACGGCGGCTTCAACGCGACGCACGGTCAGCCCGAGTACGTGCCGAGCCCGTCGACGTACGACTGGATCCGCGAGGGCGCGCCCTTCGAGATGGCCCTGATGCCGAAGGCGGCCGGCTTCGTGGCGTCGTGGATGCCGCGCTCGCGGTTCACGCTGCCGGGCAAGGTCTTCCAGGTGGAGTGCTGGGTCAACACGGCGCTCGCACGGGGCAACCTGATCGAGATGACGGCGGTGTTCGACCAGGCCGGGACGCGCACCGGATACCTCAAGGGCTCGTTCGACATCGCCACCGGCAAGGTGCTCATCACGTCCGGGACCAACGGTGTCGCGGACCCGCAGGTGGTGTCCTGGACCATCGACACGCTGGCCTCTCTGCGGGGGGTCTGGCATCTCGGCTTCACGGTGGACACGTCCGCGACCGGCACGGTCGTCGCTCCGACCGTGCAGCCGCGCCTCACACAGCCCGACGGCCGGTACCGGGTGGGTGAGAAAGCCACCTTCAGCAAGGAGGAGTCCTGGCAGCCGGTCTCCGAGCTGCACCAGGTCAACCTGATGACCGACATGGCGGTCGAGTGCCTCCAGGTCACCGACCGGCTCTGGACGGACACCGCCACCTACCCGCAGGCGGAGTGGGAGCAGCGGGGGCAATGGACCAAGGGTGCCGCCCTCGACACCCCCGAGCTGCCGCTCTTCGACATCCCGAAGGTGTCGGGATCCCAGTGGGACGCGATCACCGAGATCGCCAGGGCCAGCATGTCCACCGCCGAATTCGACGAGCAGGGCGTCTTCCGCTGGCGCGGCCCCTCGCGGTTCACCACGGTGCCGACCGTGCCCGACCTCACCGTCACCACGCGTCGGGACATCTCCTCGATCACCGTCACCGAGGAGATCGACGCCTGCCGCAACTACTGCGAGCAGCCCTACCAGGACTGGAACGGGATCAAGGCGGTCGTCGGCGAGCCGATCCAGGACACGGTGGTACGGGAGATCAAGCCGAACTCGGCGATCGTCGTGCAGTACGCCATGGCCGAGGACGACGTCGAGGTCGGCCCGCCCGGAGTCCTGGACGACTCAGTCTCCGGCGAGGGGCACCAGGTGCGCTTCGGCACCGCGAAGACCGGTGGGACGTCGGTCAAGGGCGACGTCACGGTGAGCTGTTGGCGGGACGGGCCGACGTACTCCGTGCGGTTCGCCAACCACGGCGCGGCCACCCTGTGGACGGTGACGAAGGACGGCAAGCCCTCCGTACGGCTCCAGCCGCTCAAACGGTCGGCCGATCCGAAGCAGCGCTCGTACGCGTGGCGGAACACGACCAGTCAGAAGTACTACGGCAAGCAGCAGTACACGGCGCCGACCGGCGACTGGGTGCAGACGGTCGAGACCGCTTCGGCCCTGTCGAAGGCCATGCTCACCGCCGGCCGCTACCCCGTGCCGCTCCTCGGCGACGTCGAGGTCCTGCACGACCCGCGCATCCAGCTCGGCGACGTCGTCCGGGTGGTCGACACCGCGGGCGCCGAACTCGACACGCTGGCCTGGGTGGTGGGCATCCGCACCACGCACGCGGCCGGCGGCGCGCCGCAGCAGACCCTCACCCTGCGCGGCACCGCCTTCAACGGCGTACCGGCCGACGCCGGGCTCACTCCCGACGCACCGGTCGACCCCGCGTACGGCCAGCAGCGGAAGTACCAGCGGCTCACCGCGCAGTACGCGACGCTCGACGACCTCACCAAGCAGGCGATCAGCTACCGGACGCTCCTTGACACGCCGGGAGGCACGGCATGAACGAAGAGGAGACGTCGGTCGACGGCTACGAGCCGCCGCCGGGGCCCATCCAGATCGACGACCCCCTCGTGGAGGCGGGCGACGAAGGGCCGGACTGGAGCCAGATGCTGCCGTAGCCCTCGAAGGCCGACCCCGACCGCCCCGCCCAAGGAGGATCCGAACCCATGGTCGCTCTCACCCCCCTCGGCAACCTGCCCTACCCGCAGCCCGCCGACAACGCCGACATCCCCGTTCACCTGCAGTCCCTCGCCGAGGCCGTCGACGGCCGGACCGTGCTGCGGTTCGCCGACGCCGCCGCCCGCGACGCGAAGGTGACCGACCCGATCCCGGGCATGATCGCCTGGCTCAACAACCCGGGCCGGCACTTCTACTTCACCGCCGCCAAGCAGTGGGCCCAGCTCTCGCTCGGCCCGGTCCACTGGGCGAGCAGCCTGACCGGTTCGACGACGTCGACCGCGTACGTCGAGACGCTCACCGGCGCCACCGAGCCCCTCGCCGTCACGTTCATCGCCCCGCCGTCCGGCACCGTGGTCCTCACGATCGGTGCCCGCTTCAACAACAGCGCGGCCGGTCTCGCGTACTTCTCGGCCGCCGTGAAGCAGGGCACCCGGGTCGTCAGCGCAGCGGCCGACGCACGCGCGGCCGTCGTCGGCGGCACGAACCAGGTCACGGCGAGCATGCAGTACCCGCTCACCGGCCTCACCGCGGGCGCCGCCTACACCGTGACCGGCGCTTACCGCACCACCGCGGGCACCGCCACCCTCAGCAACCGCTACTTCACCATCACATCCCTGATCTGACGCACACCGGGGAGGCCTCATGGCCACGCCTCTGTCCCCCGACGCCCTCGTTCGCGCCCTGCGCGGCGAGGGCGTCCGCATGAGAGAACACGGCACCTGGAGGACGCACAACCGCAACCACAAGGGCCCCTGGGGGCCCGTGCACGGCGTCATGCTGCACCACACGGCAGGGCGCGACAGCCTCGCCCTCTGCCGGCGCGGCATGCCGGATCTGCCGGGTCCGCTCTGTATCGGACTCATCGGCAAGGACGGCACGCTCCACCTGGTCGGGTACGGCCGCACCAACCACGCGGGCAACGGTTCGGCCGCCGCGCTCGACGCGGTGCAGAGGTCGAAGACGCCGCCGTCCAGGCCGGGGCCCGACGCCGTGGACGGCAACGCCCGTTTCTACGGCTTCGAGATCGAGAACCTCGGCAACGGGCGTGATCCGTTCCCCGCGGCCCAGCTCGACACGGTCGAACGCCTCTCCGCCGCGCTGTGCCGGGCGCACGGGTGGTCGGGGGCGAGCGTCATCGGCCACAAGGAGTGGACCCGGCGCAAGATCGACCCGATGTTCTCGATGCCGGTGATGCGGGGGCGGGTCGCCAAGCGCCTCGGCTCCGACGCGCCGGGCGGCGGAGGCGGCGAAGGCACCGCGTACGAACCGTTCCCCGGTGCCGGGTTCTTCGCCATCGGGCGGCGGGAGGAGCTGTTCACGGCGGTCGGGCGCCGGCTCGTCAAGGAGGGATGCGGGCGGTACGAGGTCGGGCCGGGGCCGGTGTGGACCGAGGCCGACCGCGCCTCGTACGCCGTCTGGCAGAACAAGCTCGGCTACCGCGGCGCGGCGGCGGACGGCGTTCCGGGCCGCGCGAGCTGGGACCGGCTGCGGGTGCCGCGGCCCTGAGTTCCGAGCACCGAGTCCAGGGAGTACGACCATGAACGACCCGAACGATGCGACCCGCAGAGGGCTGCGCACCGCCGTACAAGCACTCGTCACCCTCATCACCGCCCTGCCGCTGCTCGCCGCCGACCCGGGCGTCGCGGACGTCCCGGTGCTCGCGGGCCTCGTGGCGTTCGCCACGGCGCTGAGCCGCCTGATGGCCGTGCCGGCCGTCGAGGCGCTGCTGCCCGCGTGGCTGCGGAGGCGGGGGGTGGACGATGGCGGGAGCTGAGACGGGGAGCGTCCCCCTGGAGCTGGAGCGGCTGCGCCGTTCCGTGGACGTCGGTTTCGCCACGACCAGGGGTGATCTCGCCCTCCTGCTCCAGCGCGCCGACCAGACCGACAAGACCCTCTCCGAGCACGAGGACCGCCTCGACGCCCTGGAACGCAGCCGCTGGCCCCTGCCCTCGCTGGCAGCGATCACCTCCTGCACCGCCCTGGCCGTCACCCTCTGGCAGTCGGGGGGCAGGTGAGGCGCTGAGTGACGAGGGGCCCGGCCATCACGTGGCCGGGCCCCTCTATCACCCCCGGAGGGTGACCACCGGCGGCCCGGACGGGGAGAAGACTCCACGCACAACGGTGCAACCGGCACTTCTGAGCTTGGAGGTCCTGTCATGGCCACCTCGACCCCTGTGCACCACCGTTCGAGCAGCACCGCGCAGGCGGCGGCCGCCGGGCTGACGGTCTTCGCGGCGGTCATGCTGATGATCGCCGGCATCATGGGCTTCATCCGCGGCCTCATGGCCATACTCGAGGACGACGTGTTCCTCACGACGCGCGACTACGTCTTCCAGTTCGACCTGACGAGCTGGGGCTGGATCCACCTGATCCTCGGCGTCGTCGCGATCGGTGTCAGCGCGGGTCTGTTCGCCGCGATGGCGTGGGCCCGGGTGACCGGCGTGATCATCGCCGGGCTGCTGATGATCGCCAACTTCCTGTCGATCCCGTACTACCCCTTCTGGTCCCTGACCGTGATCGCCGTCGACGCCCTCATCATCTGGGGGCTCTGCGTGGTGCGGCGCGAAGACGTCTAGGGCCATGCGGGACGGACGGGAACGTACGCCGGAGAGGCAGGCCCGCCGGATCGCGGAGTTCATCGCCCCGCTCCGGGTGAAGCCCGGGGCGAAGGTGAACCTGTCCGAGGACTTCGACCCCGCGCACAAGGCGGGGATCAAGGACAAGGCGGCCGGCCAGGAACTGCTGGGCGTCGGCGTCGAGTTGCTCGCCGACTACCAGCGGCGCCTGGCCGCCCAGGGCACGCACGGGGTCCTGGTCTGTCTTCAGGCGCTGGACGCCGGCGGCAAGGACGGCACGATCCGGCACGTCATGAGCGGGGTGAACCCGCAGGGCGTGCACGTGACCAACTTCCGGGTGCCGTCGGCCGAGGAGCTCGGCCACGACTACCTGTGGCGCTACGCCTGCCGCCTGCCGCGGCGCGGCGAGATCGGCATCTTCAACCGGTCGCACTACGAGGAGGCCCTGGTGGTGCGGGTGCACCCCGAACTCCTCAGCCGGCAGCGGATACCGGACACGGACGAGGCGGGCAAGGCGTTCTGGCGGCGGCGCTTCCGGGAGATCAACGACTGGGAGCGGTACCTGTCCGAGAACGGCTTCCGGGTCGTCAAGCTCTTCCTCAACCTGTCCAAGGAGGAACAGCGCGTCCGTTTCCTGCGGCGGATCGACGTACCGGAGCGGAACTGGAAGTTCTCCGCGGCCGACGCCCGCGAGCGCACCTTCTGGGACGCCTACCAGTCCGCGTTCTCCGAGATGCTCTCCGCCACCAGCACCCCCTGGGCGCCCTGGTACGTCGTTCCCGCCGACCGCAAGTGGTTCGCGCGCATCTGCGCGGCGGCCGTGCTCGCCGACACCCTGATCGGGATCGACCCGCGCTACCCCGAGATCGACGACAAGAGCCGGCGTGACCTGGCGCGGGAGAAGATCCTGCTGGAGGGCGAGGCTCCGGAAGGGACGGCGCCCGATCCGTACGCGGCGAAGCTCGCCAAGGGCACCGGGGTGAAGCCCGCCAAGGGCGCCAAGAGGACCAAGAGGCGGCAGCGATGACTGCATCCGCATCCGCATCCGCACCCGGGCACCGCCCGCCCGCCGCCCGGACCGCCGCCTGGCACGCGGACTCCGCCGAGTCGGTGGCCGCACGGCTTGGTGTCGTCCCGGGCGCGGGCCTGGACGCAGGACAGGTGGCCGCGCGGCTCGCCGAGGACGGTCCCAACGCGCTGCCGGAGGAGAAGCCGGCGTCCGGCGGGCAGCGGTTCCTCCGTCAGTACACCTCGTACATGCAGATCATCCTCGTCTGTGCCGCCGCGGTGTCCCTCGCCGTCCAGGAGTGGGGGACCGCGGTGGTGCTGCTGGCCCTGACCGTGCTGAACGCGGTCATCGGGATACGGCAGGAGGGCAAGGCGGAGAGCGCCATGAACGCCCTCAAGGCGATGACGAAGGCGACGGCGCGGGTGCGGCGCGACGGCACCGAGGCCAGGATCCCCGCGGAGGAGCTCGTCGTCGGGGACGTCGTCCTCCTCACCGCGGGGGACGAGGTGCCCGCCGACGGGCGGCTCATCGAGACGAACGCCCTCCAGATCGACGAGTCCCCCCTGACCGGGGAGAGCGTGCCCGCCGCCAAGGACGCCGCGCCGGTGCGGATGGCGTCCGACGTCGAGCCGACGCCGGCCGACCTGACCGACATGGCGTTCATGAACACCCCGGTGACGCACGGCAGCGCCGTCCTCGTGGTCACCGCCGTCGGGTCCGGCACCGAGCTGGGCCGGATCGCGGGGATGCTCTCGACGACGCCCCGTGAGGAGTCGCCGCTCACCAAGGAGCTGAACCGGCTGACGCTGTGGATCGTGGGGGCCGCGGGCCTGACGATGCTCATGATGTTCGTCCTCGGCAGGGAGCGGGGCGAGCCGTGGGACCTGCTGTTCATCAGCGCGGTCTCCCTGGCGATCGCCGCCGTCCCCGAGGCGCTGCCCACGGTGACGCAGACGATCCTCTCCCTCGGCGGCCTCGAACTCGCCCGCAGGCACGCCATCGTCAAGGACCTGCCCTCGGTCGAGACCCTGGGCTTCACCTCGGCGATCAACTCCGACAAGACCGGCACGCTGACGCTCAACCAGATGACCGTCGTGGAAGTCGTCGACCCCTACGACCGCTACACGGTCTCCGGCACCGGCTACGGCCTCGAAGGCCGCGTCCACCACGCCGCCGGTACGTCCCCGAGCATCGAGGGCGCGATCCTGCCGTACCTCGTCGCGAGCGACGCGGCCCTGGTCGACGGCAAGGTGGTGGGGGACCCGACCGAAGGCGCCCTGCTCGTGCTCGGCCACAAGGCGGGGCTCGACGTCGACGCCACGCGGGCCCGGTTCCCGCGCCTCGCGACGCTGCCGTTCGACCCCGCGTACAAGCTGATGGCGACCTTCCACGAGGCACGGGACCCGCAGGGGCGCACGGTCGTGCGCTGCTTCGTCAAAGGGGCGGCACCGGCCGTGCTCGCCCGCGCGACGACGGCCCTCTCGTACGGCGCCGCCGCCCCCTTCGACAAGGCCCTGAGCGAACGGGCGCAGGACGAACTGGAGCGGATGGAGCGGGCGGGGCGCCGGGTGATGGCCGCCGCGACCCGTGACTTCGACCCCGCGGAGTTCACCCCGGACGGGGACCTCCTGCCCCTGATGGCGGAGCTGACGGTGACCAGCCTCGTCGGCATGGTCGACCCGCCGCGCACCGAGTCCGCGGACGCCGTGGCCGCGGCGCGGGCCGCCCACATCCGGGTCCGCATGGTCACCGGCGACGACGTCATCACCGGTGCCGCCGTCGCCGAGCAGATCGGCATACCCGGCGAGGCGATCCTCGGCACCGAGTTCGCGGCCCTGACCGAGCGGGAGCGGCTGGCCCGCATCGACGACATCGGCGTCGTCGGGCGCGTCGCCCCCGAACACAAGGTGCTGCTCGCCGAGACCCTCAAGAAGAAGGGCGACGTCGTCGCCATGACCGGCGACGGGGTCAACGACGCCCCGGCCGTCAAGGCCGCGGACATCGGCATCGCCATGGGGTCCGGCACGGAGGTCACGAGGAACGCCGGACGCATGATCCTCGCCGACGACAACTTCGCGACGATCGTCCACGCGGTCGAGCAGGGCCGCAAGATCTACGACAACCTCACCAAGTACATCCGGTTCGTGCTCGTGCTGCTCGTCGCCTTCGTGCTCACGTTCCTCGGCGCGACGCTCTTCGACATCGCCGACGGCGAGCCCTTCACGCCCGCCCAGGTGCTGTGGATCCACTTCTTCGTCAACGCGGCGTTCGGCTTCGCCCTCGGCTTCGACCGGGTCAGCGCGGACCTGATGAGCCGCCGCCCGCGCCCGCGCGGCGAACCCGTGATGACGGGCGGCCTGATGCTCACGGTCGGGCTCGTCGGAACGGCCCTGACCGCCGGACTGCTCGGCATGATCAAGCTCGGCGAGTCGCGGTTCGACAGCCCGGCCGTGGGCAACTCCATCGCCTTCACGACGTTCGCGCTGTGCCTGCTCGTCGCCGCCCTCGAATGCCGCAGCCAGACGGGCACGGTGTTCACCGCCGACTCCTTCGACAGCAAGCAGCTGAACTGGACGCTCCTCGGAGAGTTCCTCCTGGCCGTCGCCGTGACCCAGACGGACGCCTTCAACCGGCTGCTGGACACCACCCCGCTGACCATCGGCCAGTTCGGCTGGGCCCTCCTGCCCGCTCTCGCGCTCCTCGGCCTGTGGGAGCTCGGCAAGTCCGTCACGCGCCGACGGCTCCGTCCCCCGTCGTGATCCGTCCAGGTCCAACAGGAGGTTCGACATGGCTGAGCACTACACCCGGAACCAGGCCGGTCCCGGTGCGCCCCCGCCCGAACCGGAGCACCGCGTCGGCGTGATGACCCTCGGCGGGGTCGTGTTCGCCGCGTGCGTGCTGGGCCTCGTCGGCTCGTTCCACGTCATCTCGGGACTCTCCGCGATCCTGAGCGACAACTACTACGAGACGCAGAACAACTATTCCTACGACTTCGACGTCAACACCCGCGGCTGGGTCGAGATGCTCACCGGGGTCGTGGTGCTCGCCGCGGCCCTGAGCCTCTTCTCGGGCAAGGCGTGGGCCCGCGGTGTGGGCATCGCGATCGCGGGGCTCAGCGCGATGGAGCACTTCTTCTTCACGCCGTACCACCCGGTGTGGTCGGCGCTCGTCATCCTGCTCGACGTGCTGGTGATCTGGTCCCTCGCCACGTACGGGCGGCGCGAGGCCCACAAGGCCTACGGCGCGCCCCTGTGACGCCCTGAGGACGGGCGGCGGCGCGAACCTCACCCGCCAGGGAGGAGGACGGCGGCCGTGCGGTCCGGTGCGATGCCGGGGTGAACCCATGCAGAGGCACCGACATCGCCGGCACGCTGCTGTTCGTGCCGCGCCTGGTGCTCAGGACCGCGGGCGCGGGTCTCGACGCGGTCGTACGTGAACTGCTCGCCGCCGTCGTGCGGCGCATCGAACTCGACGACGTGGTGTCCCGCGTGGACGTCGACCGCGTGGTCGAGCGGGTCGACGTCGACCGGATCGTGGAGCGCGTCGACGTGGACCGGATCGTGTCCCGCGTCGACGTGAACCGGGTCGTGCGGCGCGTGGACGTGGACCAGGTCGTGGACCGCGTCGACGTCGACGCCATCGCCCGGCGCCTCGACGTGGAGCGGGTGGTGGAGCGGGTCGACGTGGACGCGATCGCGCGGCGTCTCGACGTCGACGCCGTCATCGACCGCATCGACCTCGTCGCGCTGGTCCTCGGCGTCCTCGCGGAGATCGACGTGCAGCGCATCGCCAGGGAGGCGGGCAGCGGCATGACACGCGAGACCGTCGAAGCGGTACGGGAACGCGGCATCAAGGCCGACCGGCTGGTCGCCCAGCTCACCGACCGCCTGCTGCGCAGAACGCCCGACGGGCGGCCCGGGGCCCCGCCGCCCCGGCCGGTGCGGCCGGCGTGAGCGGCGGCGCGGCGGTCCCGGACGGGCCGTGGCAGGCGCGGGGGCGGCCCGCCGGGCTCGTCTCACGACTTCTCGCCGGGGGCATCGACGCACTGGTCGTGGTGGTGCTCGGCGTGCTCCTGCACCTGGGGGCGTCCGCCGTCGTGCTGGTGGTGGCCGGCCCGCCGTTCAGGACCCTCGATCCGCCCGCGTGGGTCACGGCGGCGTGCGGCACCGCGATCGCCCTCGGCTACGCGGCGGGCAGCTGGGCCACGACGGGGCGCACGGCAGGCGGCCAGGTGATGGGCCTTCGGGTGAGCGCCCGTTCGGGGCGGCTGCTGCGGGTCGCGCCCGCGGTGCTGCGGGCCGCGCTCTGCCTCGCGCTTCCCACGGGGCTGCTGTGGATCCCGCTGAGCCGCCGGAGCGCGTCCGTCCAGGACCTCCTCGTGCGGAGCACGGTGGTCTACGACTGGACGCCCCGCAGCCCGGCCGTCTCCGCGTACCGCAGGACCGCTCCCGAGCCTCCTGGGCCCTGACCCGCCGGACAGGCCCTGGCCACCGGACACGCCCTGACCCGCCGGACACGCCCTAACCCGCCCCGGCGGGCCGTTCCCGTGTCGTGGCCACGTTCGGGGCCGAGCCTCCGGGCAGCAGCGTCGCGGCGCCGAGCCCGATCAGGCCGAGCACGGCGAGAGTGATCATCGCGGCGCCATACGCGTGGGCCGGATCGGCGACGAGGATCGTGCCCGCGACGGCGGTGCCCACGGACGAGCCCAGGTTGGAGACGCTGCGGGAGAGGCCCGAGATCTCGCCCTGCTCGTCCTCGGCGAAGCTCGACTGCACGATGTTGACCGACGGGGTCAGCATCACCCCGAGGCCCACCCCGATGAGGAAGAGCCCGGGGGACGACGCCCAGGCACTCGCGGAGCCGCCCGCCATGACGAGCAGGACGACGATGCCGCCCAGGGTGATGGCGAACCCGCCCGTGATGAGCGTCCGTTGGGCGCGGCGCTTGGCGAAGCGTTCGGCGGCCAGGGACGAGGCGAGCAGGCCCACCGTGGCCGCCGTGAAGATCACGCCGGTCTCGATGGCGTTGTAGCCGCGGACGACCTGGAGGTAGGCGGCGACGACGAACGACACCCCCATCAGTACCAGCCACTGCACGTGCTGGGTGATCAGGCCCAGGTTGGACGTGCGGTTGTGGAAGAGACCGGTCGACAGGAGCGGTGCCTTGCCCGCCCGCTCCATCGCGCGTGTCGAGCGGAAGAACCACGCGAGGACCAGTGCCCCCGCGGCGAGCAGTCCGGCGGCCAGCCAGACGTTGTCGTCGACGGCCAGGATGCCCGTGACCAGGACGATGAGCCCGACGGCGCTGAGCACCGCGCCGCGGACGTCGAAGGACGCGGCGGGGTCCGCGGGCAGCGGGTCGGGCACGCGACGGCTCAGCAGCAGGATGAGGCCGACGATGAGGGCCTGGAACCCGAAGGCGGCACGCCAGCTGACCGCCGTGGTGATGAGGCCGCCGATCAGCGGTCCCGCGGCCGCGCCGATGCCGCCCATCGCCATGATGGCGCCGAAGGCGCGGGCCCGTGCGGTCACGCCGGTGAACAGCAGCGTGGCGAGGATGTAGACGGGCGGGATGAGCAGGGCCGTGCCGATGCCCTCGAGGACGGAGTTGCCGAGGATGAGCAGCCCGAGGCCGGGCGATACCGAGCTGAGCAGGGCGCCCACGCCGTACACGGCGAGGCCCGTCTGAAAACAGCGCTTTCGGCCGTAGCGCTCGGTGAGCTTGCCGCCGGGGATCATCAGGGCCGCCATCACGAGCAGGAAGATCGTGATGGCGGTCTGGACGCCCTGCACCGTGGTGTCCAGGTCCTCACTGATGTCGTTGATCATCACGTTCATGTTGGAGCCGGCGAAGCTGCAGATGAACTGGGCGAGGGCCAGCGGGAGCAGGACGTGGCGCGGTCCGCCGGCGGTCGGTCCCGGCGGGGCTGTGTGATCGGCCATGGGTGCCGCCGTCCGGTCAGGTGCCGCTGTCGGCGACGGCGAACACGTGGGTGCCCCAGGGGGCGAGGGCGACGTAGAGACCGGGGTCGTTCAGCTCGTCGCCGGACCGTGCGTGGCGGGAGCCGTCCAGGAGATCGGTCAGCTGTGCCGCGCGGCCGCCCAGTTCGGGCCAGGGCAGCCGGAGCCTGGCCTGCGCGGGCTGCCCGGAGAGGTTCACGGCCACGGCGAACCGGCCGTGGGCGCCGGTCCAGCTCCAGGCGAGCACGGAGCGGTGGCTGGCGTTGTCGGGCCACCCCTCGCTGTCGAGCAGCCGCCAACCGCCCTCGCGCATCCGGCTCTTGTGGACGGCGGACAGGAGCCGTTCGTGGAAGGCGCGCAGCCCGGTGTCGGGCTCCTCGTCGGGCCTGCGGTCCAGGAAGACGGGCAGCTGGGTGCGGCGCCCGGTGAACTGGCCCTCGTGCCACAGCGTCGCCCCGGGCAGCGTCGCGATGACGACGGCCGCCGCGCGCTCCTTGTCCAGGGGCAGCGTCCACGCGGCCCTGGGCTCGTCGTGGTTCTCCAGGAACCGTACGAGACGGCGCTGGTAGTCCAGCGGCGCCCGGAGGTGCTGCCGGACGGACTCCGCGTCCTCGTGCACGATGCGGTCGTAGAGCCGCTTGTCGTAGCAGAAGTCGAACCCCTGCTGCTGGAGGGCCCATTCGAGGTCCCAGTACGCCTCGGCGGCGAAGACCATGCCCGGGTGGCGGCGCCGGACGTCGGCGAGCACGGCGGGCCAGAACTCCTCCTGGGGCGCGAACCCCGCGTACTGCCCCCAGGTGCGGGCGAAGACGTCGTTCATGAGCAGCATCGCCATGTCGCAGCGCACTCCGTCGCAGGCGCCCCCGATGTCGGTGAGGACCTGTGCGGTGGCGGCGCGCAGGGCGGGCGCGAAGGCGTCGAGCTGGACGACGTCGGGCCACGGCGGGAAGAAGGGGTCCCGGCCGCGCGCGTACACGTCGGTGCCGGTGTCGAGGAAGGCGGCCGGGTCGCGGCGCAGGTCCTCGGCCGTGCCCCGGACGAAGTACTCGGGGTGCTCGGTCACCCAGGGGCTGTCGGGCGCGACGTGGTTCGGCACGTAGTCGAGCAGCAGCCCTACGCCGCGCCGGTCGAGCTCGGCGCGCGCCACGGCGAGCCCCTCGGCGCCGCCCAGGGCCGCGTCGGCCTCGTAGCGGCGGATGCAGTAGGGCGACCCGGCGATCTCGTCGTCGGCGATGTCCGGCACCGCCCGGGCGAAGGCGTCCCGCAGCGACGCGTCGCGCAGGGCGACGGCGCGGCCCGCCGGGCTGCGCTCCCACACCCCCATGAGCCAGACGGCGTCGACGCCGTGCGGGGTGATGTGGTCCCAGGCGTCCTTGGGGACGTCGGCGAGGCCGGTGTGCGAGCCGGTGCGCCGCTGGAGCTCGCGCAGCCACACCCGGGTGTTCACTTCGTGCACGACGGGTTGTGCGGGCAGCCCGGTCATGAGGTCCCCTCTCCGGGGTCGGCCAGGAAGTCCCGGGGCCCGAGGCTCCCGAAGACCATCATCAGGGGGGCCACCAGGCCGGTCCAGCCGGTCTGGTGCGCGGCGCCGATGCCCGCGCCGTTGTCCCCGTGGAAGTACTCGTGGAACGAGATCAGGTCGCGCCAGTGCGGGTCGTTCTGGAACTTCTCCTGCCCGCCGTAGACGGGCCTGCGCCCGTCGGGGCCGCGCAGGAACGTCGCGCCGAGCCGCCGTGAGATCTCCTCGGCGACTTCGTAGAGGGTCATCCGCACCCCGGAGCCGGAGGGGCACTCCACGGTGAGGTCGTCGCCGTAGAAGCCGTACAGGTTGAGCAGGGCCCGTACGACGAGGGCGTTGACCGGGAACCACACGGGCCCGCGCCAGTTGGAGTTGCCGCCGAACATCCCGGAGTCGGACTCGGCGGGCACGTAACGCACCTGGTGCTCCTGGCCGTCGACCCAGAAGGTGTAGGGGTGCTCGGCGTGGTGCCGGGACAGCGCGCGCAGGCCGTACGGGCCGAGGAACTCGTCCTCGGACAGCAGGCGTTCGAGGACGCGCAGGAGCTTCTTCTCGTCCATCACCGACAGCAGCCGCGGCCCGCCCGTGGAGCCGGCCTGGGCGGTCGCGAGGGTGGCGGAGAGCGACGGGTGGCGGGTCGCGAAGCGGTGCAGCCGCTCGCGCAGCCCGGACACCTTGGCGAGCTGCGCGGGCCGGAACACGGTCGACGCGCAGAGCGGGAGCAGCCCGACCATCGAGCGCACCTTGAGGCGGACCGCCTGCCCGTCGGGCAGGCGCAGCACGTCGTAGTAGAAGCCGTCCTCCTCGTCCCACATGCCGTCGTCGAGGTCGCCGACGCGGTCCATGGCGGCGGAGATCCACAGATAGTGCTCGACGAACTTCAGGACCAGGTCCTCGTAGGCCGGGTTGTGCTCGACGAGTTCCAGGGCGATCTGCAGCATGGCCTGGCAGTACAGGGCCATCCAGGCGGTCCCGTCGGCCTGTTCGAGCTGGCCGCCGGTGGGCAGGGGGGCGCTGCGGTCGAAGACGCCGATGTTGTCGAGGCCGAGGAAGCCGCCCTGGAAGACGTTGCGTCCTGTGGGGTCCTTGCGGTTGACCCACCAGGTGAAGTTCGTGAGGAGCTTCTGGAAGGTGCGCTCCAGGAACTCGCGGTCGGCGTGGCCGCTGATGCGCTCCTCCATCATGTAGACGAAGTACGCGGCCCAGGCGTGCACCGGCGGGTTGACGTCGCTGAAGTTCCACTCGTACGCCGGGAGCTGGCCGTTGGGGTGCAGATAGGCGTCCCGGGTCAGCAGCTCCAGCTGCTCCTTGGCGAACCCGGTGTCCACCATCGACAGGGCCACGGCGTGGAAGGCCAGGTCCCAGGCGGCGAACCAGGGGTACTCCCATTTGTCGGGCATCGAGATGATGTCGTCGCTGACCATGTGGAACCACTCGCGGTTGCGGGTGTCGCCGTCGCGCGGCAGGCTCCACGGCTCCAGTCCGTGCTCGGCCAGCCACGTCTCCAGGTCGAAGTGGTAGTACTGCTTGCTCCACAGCATTCCGGCGAACGCCTGCCGCATCACGCGGCGTTCGTCCTCACCCGCGCTCTCCGGTGCCAGCTCGTCGTAGAAGCTGTCCGCCTCGGCGGTCCGCGCGGCGAAGACGGAGTCGAAGCCGCGGGCGAGCGACGGCTCGGAGCCGGTGGGCGCGAGCCGCATCCGCAGGGTCGTCGAGCCGCCTGCGGGCAGGGTGAGGGTCCAGTGGGCGGCGGCCTTGGTGCCGTGCCGCGCCGGGTTGACGGCTCCGATCTCCCCGTTGACGACGTGCCTGCCGATGCCGTCCTTGGTGTACGCCGATGCGTTGGGAGTGCCGAAGTGCCGCTCGTTGTCGGTCTCGTTCTCCGTGAAGAGCAGGGGCACCCGCGCGCCGAAACGCAGGTCGTAGCTGCCGAGTTCGGGGTGGACCGCGGTGAGGCCCACGGTGTTGCCGGGGCTCTCGGCGGCACTGATCCGGGGTTTGTCGCCGCTCCCTCCGGTCGCCTCCGCGCCGTCGGTCCACGACCAGGTGTTGCGGAACCACAGCGTCGGGAGCACGTGCACGGTGGCCTCTTCGGGGCCGCGGTTGTCGACGGTGACGCGGACGAGGACGTCGTCGTGCGCGGCCTTGGCGTACTCGACCGTCACGTCGAAGTAGCGGTTGTCGGCGAACAGACCGGTGTCCAGGAGTTCGTACTCGAAGTCGCCGCGCCCGCGCTCCCGGTTGGTGGCCACGAGGTCTTCGTAGGGGTACTCGGCCTGCGGGTACTTGTACAGGTAGCGCATGTAGGAGTGGCTGGGGGTGCTGTCGAGGTAGAAGTAGTACTCCTTCACGTCCTCGCCGTGGTTGCCCTCACCGTTGGTGAGGCCGAAGGCGCGCTCCTTGAGGATGGGGTCGCGGCCGTTCCACAGCGCGAGGGCGAAGCAGAGGCGCTGCTTCTCGTCGCAGATCCCGCCGAGGCCGTCCTCGCCCCAGCGGTAGGCACGGGACCTGGCGTGGTCGTGCGGGAAGTACGACCACGCGTCGCCGTTGTCGCTGTAGTCCTCGCGGACCGTGCCCCACTGGCGCTCGCTCAGGTAGGGGCCCCAGAGCCGCCACCGGCCTTCCTCGTCGCCCTTCGGGCCGATCCGTTCCGTGTGCGTGCCTGTGCTCATGGGTTCCCTCCCTGCGACGAGGTGACCTGGGCAGCGTCAGTCTCCGTGCCGGGCGCGGGCCCGGCCTCACCTGCGGTGGGTGAAGCGTTCTCGGGTCGGTCGGTCCCGGCCGGTTCCTTCCCGCCGCGCGCCAGGAGCGTGACCCCCGCCTCGTACGCGAGGAGCAGCAGCGCGACCACGAGCAGCGCCGTCCACGACGCGAGCAGCAGGGCGACCAGGGCCGCCACGACGAGCCCGCCCACCCGCAGCACGTCGGCGTGGCGGCGGATCCACTGCCGCGCCCCCGCACCCGTGCCGCGGCGCGCGGCCCGCGTCACGAGCCCGCCGAGGGACCGCGCGCCCTTGGCGACGGTGCGGCGCAGCCACACGGGCAGTCGGCCGGGCCCGACGAGGTAGGCGACGAGCGCGATGGCGACGCCGAGCCACAGGAGCTGGGCGCCCCGCTCGCGCAGCGTCTCGAACACGGTCCACAGCACGTCACGCACCCCCTCCCGGTACGCGCCCGGCTTCACCTGGGCCAGCAGCTGGTCCCGCACCGCCCGCAGCACGCTGGTCAGCACGGTGACGGCCACCACCAGCCACAGCCCGAACTGGAGCACGGTGCGCCGGCGGTTCGGGGAGATCCACAGGGCGAGGGCGAGCAGGACGGGTACGGCGATGACCAGACCCCACACCGCCCGCTTGAACAGCAGCACCGCCTCCTGCACCTGGGTCAGCTCACCGCGGTCGTAGAGCCGCACCTGCCCGAAGTCGTCCGGCAGCGACACACCGAGCGCGTCCTCGATGCGGTCGTGCAGTCCCGGCGGTATCTCGCCGGAGGTGATGCGGGGCAGGTCGAGGTCCTTGCCGAAGAGTGTGGGGAGCCGGTCCTCCAGGGTGTCGAGAACGTTGTTGATCATGGGCAGGAGGTTCAGGGTGACCGTGTCGCCCTCGGCCCGGACGTTCTTGTTGCGCTCCTCCAGGATCGTGACGATCCGCTCGTGGGCGAACCGGTTGGTGGTGCGCCACAGGGTCTGGAACTCGTCGGTCGCGATGAGTTCGGAGATCGAGGAGCGCACGTAGTCCCGCACCGCCCCGGTGACCGGCGGGGCGAGGAACGACGCCCGGTCCGGCAGCGCCTCCGACAGCCGCCGCTCCACCTCGAGACGGTCGAAGATCTCGTCCGTGAGGTACGCGGACACGGCCCTGTTCACCGCCGGGTGGCCCGGCAGGTCGTCCACCGTGTCGACCCACCGCCCGGTGCTGAGCGTGGTGCGCGCCCCCCACACGCCGACGACCGACGTGACCGCGAGGACGGCCGCCAGCGCGATCAGCACGGCGGCGGCCACGCGCCGGACCACCAGGAGCCGGACCTTCCTGCTCCGCCGGGTGTCGGCGTGGGCCCGCAGGGCCGCGACCTCCGCGCGCAGCCGGACCAGTTCGTCGTCGGCACCGGGGGCGCCGGCGGTCGTGCGGTCGTCCGCAGCTTCTCCGTGGGCCATGGCGTCGCACCTCCGGCGCCCACTGTCGGGCAGGGACCGCGGCGCGACCTTCACCTGTGACGGGTGACGTGGGAAGGGGCCCGGCGCGGCCTGATGGGAACGAACCGTCGAATTGCGAGGAAGGGAGTCTCGATGGGCGCCATCGGGCCCATACAACTGCTGACGGTCGAGTTCGGTCCCTCCGCCAAGTTCGAGGGCCGGGTCGTCGAAGAGCTGATCATCCTGGAGTCGAACGGGCAGATCCGGGTGCTCGACATGCTCTTCGTGCAGAAGGAGACCGACGGACGGCTGACCGTCCTCGACTACCAGGCCGAGGACATGGGCGACACCGTCGCCGCACTGCTCGGCATCTCCCGCGAAAGCATGCGGGGCGCGGAGAAGACGTTTCCGTCCGTGTCCGAAGGGAGCGCCTTCGGTCTCACGCTCGCCGAGATCACGGACACCGCCCAGGCGCTGGAGCCGGGCACCGCCGCGGCCTTCATCCTCTTCGAACACGTGTGGGCGAAGTACCTGAGGGCCGCCATCCGCAACGCCGGCGGCGTGCCCGTGGCCGAGGGGTTCCTCACCGAAGAGGCGCTGCTGCCCATCGCGGCGGAGCTCGTCGCCGTCGCGGACCAGCGGGGAGAGCCCATCGCCCCGCGGCACCGCACGGGGCCCGTGCCGGAGACGCCCGCGCAGGAACCGGAGACCAGGAAAAAGAACCGGACGAGGAGGACATGATGGCCGATCTAGTCGTGCTCGGCTTCACGGACAAGGACAAGGCCGAAGCGGTCCTGCGGCTCAGCAAGGAGTTGTCGCGACAGGAACTGCTCGACCTGGAGGACGCCGCACTCGCCTGGCGGACCGTGGACGGCAAGGTGCACGTGCGCCAGAGCTACAGCCTCATCGGGGCCGGTGCGTCGGGCGGGGCCCTGTGGGGGACCCTGTTCGGCATGCTCTTCCTGATGCCGGTCTTCGGCGCGGCGGTCGGCGCGGCCACCGGCGCGGTCGCGGGGAAGCTCTCCGACATCGGCGTGAGCGACGCCTTCATCAAGGAGGTCGCGAACACGCTGGAGCCCGGCAAGGCCGCGGTCTTCGCGCTCGTACGCCGCTCCACGCCGGACCGGGTACGAGAAGCCCTACGCCCCTTCAACCCCACCGTCCTGCGTACCTCCCTCACCAAGGACCGGGAGGAGGAACTCGTCGAGGCGCTCCAGTCCAAGTGAGCCCGGTGTCCGGCGCCGCGTACGCCGCCAGGCACGGCGGTGCACGCACGCCGGGCGCACGGAAACTTCACCCGGGTGAGATGGCCGCCCCCAAGGGTGCCGTCTCACCCGCCGGGCCCAGACTCGTCTTTCCAGCACCACCCGATCCGAGAGGGAGGTGCCGTCGATGGACGAACACCTGGGGAGGCCGCCTGTCGAGACCGTCTTCACACCCGAAGCGCCCGTGCCCGAACCCCGCACGGCCGTGCCCGAACCCCGTACCGTCGTTCCCGAGCTGCCCGGGTGGCTTGTCCCGCGCCCGCGGCTCGCCGAACGGCTCTCGCGTGGCGTGCTCGGGCCGCTGACCGTGGTCGTGGGGCCGGTGGGAGCGGGCAAGTCCGCACTCGCCACGGAGTGGCTGCACACCGGCCGGGCCCCCGGCCCGGTGGCCTGTGTGCGGTGCGAGGGGCGCGAGGAGCGCCCGGACGTCTTCTGGCCACGCATCCTCACCGCGCTGAGCGGCGCGGGCGTGGACCTTCCCGCGTTCGACGACGTGCCCGTCAACGAACTGCTCGTCGCACGGCTCTCCACGCGGCTCGCGCTGCGCGGCTCACCGGTCGTGCTGGTGCTCGACGACTTCCAGCCCGAGCCGGGCTCACCGGTCGCCGAAGGCGTCGTCAGCCTCCTGCGGCACACCTCGTCCATGCTGCGCCTGGTCGTGCTCTCGCGCCGGGACCCGCCGCTGCACCTGCACCGCTACCGGCTCTCCCGCGAACTCACCGAACTGCGCACCGCCGACCTGGCGTTCACCGACTCGGAGACCGCTTCGCTGCTCTCCCAGCACGGTCTGGACGTGGCGCGCCACGTGGTCAGGGCGCTGCGGCGGCGTACCGCGGGCTGGGCGGCGGGGATCCGGCTCGCCGCCATGTCGATGCAGGGGCAGCTCCACCCGGACCGGTTCATCGCCCGGTTCGCCGGTGACGACGAGGCGATCGTGACGTACCTGGTCGAGGAGGTGCTCGACGTGCAGTCACCCGAGATGCGCCGGCTGCTGCTGACCACGAGCGTCCTGGAGCACGTCAACGCGGAGCTGGCCACGGAGGTCGCGGGCGAGGAGGCGGGGCGGTACTTCGCCACTCTCGTACGGCAGAACTCCTTCCTGCAGCCGCTGGGGCAGGGCTGGTTCCGCTGCCACCGGATGTTCGCCGACGTGCTCCAGCTCCGGCTCCAGCACGAGTTGCCGGGCAGTGTCGCCGGTGTGCACCGGCGGGCCGCCGCCTGGCTGGCGGAGCACGGGTGCCTCGCGGCGGCGGTCGGCCACGCCCTCGCGGCGGACGACGCGCGCTACGCCGGGCGTCTGGTCGTCGAACAGCTCGGGATCGGACAGCTTCTGGGCCTCACGGCGACGCGGCTGCCCGACATCCCGGAACAGTGGCCCCCCACGGAGGGGTTGACGGAGGACCCCGAACCCGTGCTCGTCGCCGCCGCCGTGCAGTACACGGACCCCCACGCGGTCGCGGAGGCGCTGGCGGAGGCGGCCCGGCTGACCGACGGGCTGCCGGACACGGAGACCGACCGGATGCTCAGGTGCCGCCTGACGCACACGGTGATCCGGATGGCGGCGGAGCACTCCAGGGACCTCGCCGCCGCGCGGGCCGCGGCCGCCGAGGCCAGGGCCCTGTGCGCACGGCTGCCCGCGCACGCGCTGGACGAGCGGCCGGAGATCAGAGCACTGACGCTGTTCGTGCTGGGCCGCGCGGAGTTGCGTGGGGGAGACCTGAAGGCGGCCGAGCCCCTGCTCACGAGCGGGCTCAAGGCGGCGGGAGCCACCGAGAACGGTGCCCTGCGCCGGGGCTGCCTGGTCGAGCTCTCCCTGCTCGAAGCGGTCCGCGGCCGGTTCCGGGCGGCCGGCGAGTTCGCCACGCTCGCGACCCGTCCTCCGCTGCCCACCTGGACCGCGCGGGACAGCTCCAACGCGACGCTGCTCGTCGTACGGGCCTGGGTCGCCCTCGCCCGCGGCGAACCGACGCTCGTACGCTCCGAGTTGGGGCACGTCGGCGCCGCCCTGCACGCGCTGCCCGACCCGTTCACCGCGGGCGTCGCGTCCCTGGTCGGCCGGCTGGTCAACGTCGCCGAGCAGGGCCTGCCCGCGGCACCCGAGACGCTCCTCGACACCGCGGGACCGTGGCTGCCGCCGACGCTGCGGCAGCCCCTGGTGCGGGCCTGCGCGGCCTCGCTCGACACGCCCTGCGCCCGGTCCCACCGCCCCGTCCCGGGCGACGGGCACGGCACGGCCGACGTCGCGGTCGAGCGGCTCACCGCCAGGGAGGAGGACGTGCTGGGGCGCCTGTCGCAGATGATGACCACCGAGGAGATCGCGGAGGACCTGTTCCTCTCGGTCAACACGGTGAAGACCCACCTGAAGAGCGTCTACCGCAAGCTTTCCGTGTCCCGCAGGTCGGCGGCGGTACGCCGGGCACGGGAGCTCCAGCTGCTGTGACGCCGCCGCGGGTCGGCCGACGTGCGGGTCGGCCGACGTACGGATCAGAGGAGTGCCAGCTCGCGGGCGCGGTGCAGCGCCTGCGAGCGGGAGCTCACGCCGAGTTTGCGGTACACGGAGCGGGTCTGGCTGCGGACCGTGTTGTGGGAGACGTGCAGGCTGCCGGCGATCCCGCGCAGCGGCACGTTCTCCTGAAGCGCGTGCAGCACGACGAGTTCACGGCGGGTGAGGGGCGGGGTGCGGGCCGTTTCCCCTGCTGGGGTTGCGGTGCGTGCTGTCCTCCCTGCTGGGTCGGCGGTGAGCGCTGTCTTCTCTGCCGGGTTGGTGGTGCGGGCCTTTCCCCCTGCCGGGGCTGCGGAGATTGCCGTCTCCTCTGCCGGGCCGGGGGTGTGGGCTTTTTCCTCTGCTGGGTCGGCGGTGAGTGCGCTTTCCCCTGCCGGGCTGGCGGTGCGGGCCCTTTCTCCTGCCGGGGTTGCGGCGAGTGCCGTCTCCCCTGCCGGACCGGCGGCGAGGGCTGGCCTCCCTGCCGGGTCGGCGGAGAGCGCCGCCAGCGTCGCCGACGCCTCGTCCGCCAGCAGCTTCGCCGTGCGCGCGTCCCCCGCCTTCCCCGCGATCTCCACGAGCACTCCGGCCAGCCACACGTGACAGGCGGCCTCCAACGCGTCCGTGCGGTCCGTGGCGTGACCCGACGCGCGCAGGGCCCTGCGGAGACCGGCCCTGCGATGACCCGCCCCGCGGCCCGGCGCCGACGGCCGTGCCGTCTGCGCCCGGCCGTCGTGCGCCGTCGGAATGGGATACGCCGTCACCGCGGGCATGTCCTCACCTTCCTGTCGGTCGGCAGCACATACCCAACGTGGCCGTTCCCCGCGGCTTCGGGAAGGGCCCGTGCGGCCTAACCGGAAGGCTTTTCGGCCCTCGACGCCGGGGGCAGGCCACGCACCTCCAGGAGTTCGAGCCCCAGCGCCTGGATCCGGTCGAGAATCCCGTACAGCGCGCTCTGGTCGATGCCACCCCCGTACATGACGGTCTCCGCGGGACGCAGCGTGACCGTGAGTTCGGTGAAGGCGGACCGGAGCCCCTCACCGAGTGTGCCGCGCACCCGGATCTCGAACCTGCCGTCCTCGGGGAGCGGTTCGGACCGCCCCGCACCCGCGCCCGGCCGATCGGTGCCCATGGCATCACCTCCTGCGGTACCTGCCCGTGCGGCCATTCTTCCGGCCCTGAGCCGCGGGGCCTCACCCCGGCGAGGTGACTGTGTTCCGGCCCGCCACCGCATCTCGCCTGCCAGGGGTGAACCGTTCCGGAGCGGGCCGGACCACGCTCCAGCTCCGACCAAGGCGAAAGGAGCAGTCATGGCCGAACACGCCAGGCCGCAGGAGCCCGCGGCCGGTCCGCGGAAGTCCGAGGCCGGCACGCTCGCGGTCGCCACCGTGGTGTTCTCCGTGTGCGTCCTGACGATCGTCGGCAGCTACCACGCGATCGCCGGATTCGCCGCGATCATCGACGACCGGTTCTTCGTGCGGCCGGACGACTACCCGTACGCACTCGACGTCACGGCCTGGGGCTGGCTCCACCTGACCGTCGGCATGATCGTCCTCGCCGCCGCGCTCACCCTCCTCAGCGGCTACCTGTGGGCGCGTGCCGTAGGGGTGACGGTCGCGGGGATGAGCGCGCTGGAGTGCTACTTCTTCGTCCCGTACTACCCGGTGTGGTGCGTCGTCATGATCGCGCTGGACGTCCTGGTGATCTGGTCCCTGGTCCGGTACGCGCGGCCCGTGTCCCACAAGCTCCTGGGCGTGAACGACGTGGATGACAGGGACGGCGTGGACGGCGTGGACGGCGTTGACGGCGTGGACGACACCGCGCCGTGACGCCGTCGTCAGCGCGCCCGCCCCACCGCGAGCCGCCCGATGTGCCGCCAGTCCAGCATCGGCCGCGCCCTGCGCACGCCGGGACGGTGGCGCGGCACCAGCACCCGCAGGGCCCGCGGCCGCACCTCGCAGTGCACGGGCACCCGCAGGGACACGGACTCGCCGTCGACCCCGACCTGGATCCGGTCCTGGTCGGCGTCGACGACCACGCGGGCCGCGTTCGTGCGTACGAGACCGGCGGCACGCCGTCCGCGCAGCAGCCCGGCGGCCTGGGCGGCGCCGGTGACCCTGACGCCGACGCAGCCCAGTTCCCCGCCGTCCATCCGGGCCCGGCGGCCGAGCCCCGCGATGTCCCCCGTGCCGTAGGGGTTGTTGCTGACGAGCAGCGCCTGCGGCTCGGGGAAGTCCACGTGACCGGCGCGCGCGGAGAGCCGCGGTCCCTGATGGCCGGCCAGCATGTCGGGCAGCAGCCGCAGCGCCGTACGCGTCTTGTCGTCCCGGTACGCGGGGCTCGCCACGACCTCGGCGTACGCGCCGAACGAGACGTTGTTGACGAAGGGGAGGCCGTTCGCGCTGCCGAGGTCGACGTGGAGCTCCACGCCGTCCCGCAGCGCGTCGAGTGCCTTCGACGGGTCGTCCCTGTCGAGCCCCAGGTCGAGGGCGAAGTGGTTGCGGGTGCCCGCGGGAATCACCAGGAAGGGCAGGTCCAGCGCGGCGGCGACCTCGGCGACCTGCGCCTGCGTCCCGTCGCCGCCCGCGACCCCGAGCAGATCGGCGCCCTCGGCGGCCGCCTTGCGGGCCATGTCCGTGACGTCGCTCCCCTCGCTCCCGTCGCGCCACTCCAGGAGCTGCACCTCGGCGCCCAGGCTCTGCGCGCGTTCCCGCAGCTCGAAGCGGCGGACCTTCCCGCCGCCCGACCGCGGGTTCATGATCAGCACGGGGTGGCGCACGCGCGGAGCCGGATGTTCGGGCATCGGGGCCGCCTCCTCGTCCCGTACGAGCGCCGCGCGGCCCGTGGCGACCGCCACCAGCCACAGGGCGACCGTCAGGACGGCGACCCAGGTCAGGTGGGCGCGGGTGTACGCGACGAGGACCCACACGGGCGCCCCGAGGGTCAGTACGACGGCCAGGACCCGCAGGGTGCCCTGCCTGGCCAGACTCCACCAGAGCCCGGCGGCCACGAGCACCAGGCCGACGAGGCCGACGGCCAGCAGCCCGACGGTCCGCGCGCCGGCGAACACGCCGAGGGTCAGCACGGCGGCGAGGATCGATGCCAGGGACGCCCGCGCCAGCCAACGGCGCTGCGTCGTCGTCGCATTCATGGCGACACGGTGCAGGGCGCGGACCGGCCCCACCTCACCCCCGGCAGGTGGTTCGGCCCCGTGCCGGACATCGGCAGGCTCGCCCCGTACGCGCAGGAGAGGCATCCGAGACCGTCCGAGACCGTCCGAGAGCGTCCGAGACCGTTCGAGATCAGAGAGGGGCAGGCCATGACCGAGGGCCGGCACGTACATCCCACTCCGCAGGAGCGCGCCGCCCGCGGCAGGGCGGCCCGCACGAAGGTGCCGCGCTCCGCCCACGCCGAGTTCGCCCCCGCACCGGGCCGCACCGACCCGGTCGAGGTGCTGGAACGCCAGTCGTCGCGCCGGCTGCCCGAGCTGGTGCCGATCAGGTACGGGCGGATGCTCGAATCGCCGTTCCGCTTCTACCGGGGCGCCGCCGCGCTGATGGCGATGGACCTGGCGACGACGGCGTCGACCGGTATCACCACCCAGCTGTGCGGGGACGCGCACATGCTCAACTTCCGGCTCCTCGCGTCCCCGGAGCGCCATCTCATGTTCGACGTCAACGACTTCGACGAGACGCTGCCCGGGCCGTGGGAGTGGGACGTCAAGCGGCTGGCGGCCAGCCTCGCGATCGCGGGCCGCGCCAATGGTTTCGGTACGCCGGAGCGGTCCCGCGTGGTCCGGGAGACGGTGGGCTCCTACCGGGAGGCCATGCGCGGCTTCGCCGGGATGCGCAACCTCGACGTGTGGTACTCCCGCGTCGACGCCGACGACCTGTACGAGGGGCTCGCCGGGGAACTGCGCCCCCGCGCGCAGCGCCGCCTGTCGCGCACCCTCAGCAAGGCCAGGGGCCGCGACCACCTGCAGTCCCTGGAGAGGCTCGTCCACCAGGTCGGGGACGACCTGCGGATCGCCCCCGACGCCCCGCTCGTGACCCCGCTCTCCGACCTCCTCCCGGAAGTCGAACGCTCCGATCTGGAGAAGCAGTTGAGGGAGCTCATCGGCCACTACGTCCTGACGCTGTCGTCCGACCGGCGCGCGCTCCTCGCGCAGTACCGGGTGGTCGACATGGCGCGCAAGGTGGTCGGCGTCGGCAGCGTGGGGACCCGCTGCTGGGTGCTGCTGCTCCTCGGGCGGGACACCGGCGACCCCCTGTTCCTCCAGGCCAAGGAGGCCGAGGAGTCGTCACTGGCCCCGTACTGCGAGGCCAGCGCCTACGCGAACGAGGGGGAGCGCGTCGTGTCGGGCCAGCGTCTGATGCAGGCCACCAGCGACATGTTCCTGGGCTGGGAGCGCGTGTCCGGCCTCGACGGCCGCGAACGGGACTTCTACGTACGGCAGTTGCACGACTGGAAGGCCATCCCCAAGGCCGAGAGCATGTCTCCGAAGGTCATGCGGCTGTTCGGGCGGCTGGCCGGGGCGACCCTGGCACGCGCGCACGCCCGCTCCGGGGACCGCATCGCCATCGCCGCGTACCTGGGCGGCTCCGACCGGTTCGACCGCGCGCTCGCGGAGTTCGCCGAGCGCTACGCCGACCGGAACGAGCGCGACCACCACGCCCTGTGCGAAGCGACACGCGCCGGCCGGGTCACGGCGGCGTCGTCGACGTAACCCGTGTCCGCGACGTCACGGCGCCGTCGACGTGATCGGTGTCCGCGAGATCATCGCGCCGCCGTCGTGATCGGTGTCCGCGAGATCATCGCGCCGCCGTCGTGATCGGTGTCCGCGAGATCATCGCGCCGCCGACGTGACCCATGTCCGTGAGATCAGCGCGCCGCCCACGTGATCCATGTCCGCTGAGGTCACCGCGTCGTCGACGCGCCGCCGCCCGCCGCCGGCACCGCGGCGATGCGCAGCACGCGCCGCACCCGCTCCTCCTGCGCGAACACCTGACCCAGCGCGATGCCGACCGAGACGACCGTGAAGAAGACGATCAGCCAGGACAGGAGCGTGAAGACCGAGCCGAGCGGCCCGTACCGCTCCACACTGCGCTGCAACGCCCCCGGCAGCCACACGGCGGCGACCCGGGAGTACACGACCACCCCCGCACCCACCAGCAGCGCCCCCGGCAGCAGGGGCCGCCACGCCACGCGCCCCGCGAGCAGCAGGTGCTGCGTCCACCACCACATCAGGATCGCGCCGACGGCCTGGAGCGGTATCCCCAGGATCGGACCCGCGCCGAACCCGTCGTGCAGCAGGCCCTGGAAGAACAGGCCGGTCAGCCAGACGAAGAGCCACAGCGCCCAGCGCCACAGCAGGATCCGCACGCCGGAGGGCGACAGGTGCCAGCAGCGTTCGCAGAGCCGTTGCAGGGCCCGGGAGAAGGCGGTGGCGGACAGCAGCGCGACCAGCACGCTCGCCGCGCCCCAGCTGTTCATCGCCTGCGGGTCGCCCGCGTACACCTGGTCGAGCATCGCCCTCTCGGTCCCGCCCGAGCCGAACAGGGACCGCAGCGACCTGCGCAGCTCGTGCCGCCAGCCGGGCGGGCAGAACGAGGCGACCGCGATGAGCATCGGCAGCGCGGCGAGGAACGCCTGCGCGGCGAGCCGCGTCGCGAGATCCAGGATGTTCACGCCCACGAGCTGCCGGACGACACGGGCCGCCAGCGGCCGGGCGCGCGTGGCGGTCAGCATGACGGTGCCCCCTCGCAGCAGTGACGCCGGGACCACTGTCGCGCGCTTCGCCGTACGAGGGTTCGCCCCGCAAGGGTGATACGCCCCCGGGCGGCGCCCCCGAAGCTGGGTGCCCACCGGACCAACGGGAGGGCTGCCGTGGACGACTACCCGATGTTTGACGTCTTCCTCACCATGCTCATGTTCTTCTTATGGGTCATCTGGTTCGCCATCGTGATCCACATCGTGGTGGACATCTTCCGCAACGACGGTCTCAGCGGCGTGCGCAAGGCCCTGTGGCTGCTGCTCGTGTTCGTCCTGCCCCTGCTCGGCGTACTCCTCTACGTCATCTCCCAGGGTTCCGGGATGAGCAACCGCAACGTGGCCACCCGCATGTCCGCCTTCGGCAACCACCCCGAGGGGGCGTCGTCGGTCGCCAGTGCGGGGGAGCTGGAGAGGCTGGCGGAACTGCACCGTTCGGGCGCGCTGACGGAGGCGGAGTACGCCCGCGCGAAGCACCACGCGCTGCCGATGTAGCGGGCGGTCCTGCCCGCCACCCTCACTCCGTACGACTCAGGAACGCGGCGACGGCGGCCTCCACCGTGGGGAAGATGTGCTCCTCGTCGATCGTCCGCGTGAGCTCGTACTGCTCGATCTTGCGCCGTACCGGGTCCTTCAGCTCCGCGAAGACGAGATGCACTCCACGGGCGTTGAGGGACTCGTCGAGCGCTTCCAGGACGTCGGCGGCGGTGGTGTCGACGTCGGTCATGGGCTCGGCCGCGATCACGATCCAGCCGGGCGCAGGATCCGACCGCGAGAGCCGTGTCACCTCGTCGCGGAAGGTCTTGGCGTTGGCGAAGATCAGGGGAGCGTCGAAGCGGTAGATGACGAGCCCCGGAATCCGCTCGGCGGCGGGGTACGAGTGGATGTCGTGATAGCCCGGGAGCCCCTCGACCCGCCCGAGAACGGTCTCGTACGGCCACCAGACCCGCCGGAAGACATTCAGCACGGAGAGCCCCACGGCCACCGCGATCCCTTCGAGCACCCCCGCGAGGGCGACCCCGAGGAACGCCGCGAGGCACAGCAGGAATTCGATCCTGCGCTGCCGCCACAGCCGCACCGTGCCGGGGACGTCGGCCAGGGAGAGCGACGCGGTGATGACGACGGCCGCGAGCGCGGGCTGCGGAAGGTTCCGGAAGAGACCCGGCGCCAGCACGAGCATGAGCACGATCAACGCCGCGCCGACCACGCCGGTCAGCTGGGTACGCGCCCCGGCGCGCTCCGCCACCGCCGTGCGCGACCCGCTCGTACTGACCGGAAAGCCCTGGAAGAGCCCCGCGGCCAGGTTCGCCGCGCCCACGCCCGCCATCTCCTGGTTGCCGCGCACCTCCTGCCCGGTGCGGGAGGCGAACGCCGAGGCGTTGGAGATGGTGTCGGCGAGCGAGACGACGGCGATACTGAGGGCCCCCGCCAGCAGCGGACCGACATCGTCGAGACCGACGTCCGGAACGGTCAGCGGCGGAAAGCCCTCGGGCAGCACGCCGACGAGCGCGACCCCCCGCCCTTCGAGGCCGAACACGACCACGGCACCGATCGCCGCCACCACCATGACGAGAACGCCAGGCACCCGGGGCAGCCACCGCTGAAGCGCCAGGATCAGCACGATCCCGCCGCACCCGACGGCGACGGCCGCCCCGACCGCCTTCCCGTCCGCGAGCCCTTCCGCCACGGCCACGCACTCGTCGATCAGCCCGTCGGCGTCCACCTTGAACCCGAGGAGCTTGGGCAGCTGACCGACCAGGATGGTCACGGCGAGGCCGTTCATGTAGCCGATCATCGTGGGCTTGGAGATCAGCTCGGCGACGTAACCGAGGCGGGCCGTCGACGCGAGGATCATGATGCCCGCGACCAGGAGCGACAGCATCGAGGCCAGGGCGACGGCACGGTCGGGATCACCGTCGGCGGCGACCAGCGGCAGCACCGTCGCCGCGATCATCGGTCCGAGCGAGGAGTCCGGCCCGAGGACCAGGATCCGCGAGGGCCCGCACACGGCGTAGCCGAGCAGACACAGGATGGACGTGTAGAGACCGGTGATGGCCGGCAGCCCGGCGAGCTCGGCGTACGCCATGCCCTGCGGCACGAGCAGCGTGGTCAGCACGACCCCCGCCACGATGTCCTTCGTCAGCCACTCCCGGCGGTACGTCCTGACCGCGCGGGCCCCGGGCACGGCACGCAGCAACGACACAAGCCGCCCGACACGGTCCCGCCGCCCACTGGCCCCCATGAACGCCCTCCCCGCCTCCGCGATCCCGCCCAGGTTGGACGAGACGGCGAGGAGCCGGAATCACCCCACAGGGGTGGTCGCCCCGGGGCGACGCCCCGGCACGACACACACCCCCGACAGCATGTTCGAGCCACCTAAGGCCCATACCAACTCAACGGCACACGCTCCGACTTGGAGCGCAAAGTTTGTCAAGGCGGCAGGTTGGACAACGCCTTGACGGGGGCATATCACCTAATGAAAACCCTTGCTCCCGCCCCACCCCGCACGTCGTCACCCAGGCCCCCGGTGGCTCCTCGTCCCACCCGCCCATCCCGGCCGTCTGGAGGTGGGCCGTTCGCAGTGAGGATGCCGCCATGAACCACGGCGTTCCGCTCCCCGACGGGCTTCTGCTCGTCCACCGGACCCCCGGCCACACCGTCATGGAGTTCCACGGCGAGATAGACATCGCGGCGGCCCTGACGATCCTGCCGCTCCTCGACGAGGCGACGACGCCGCACGAAACGCTGCTCGTCATCGACCTCACGCCGACCACGTTCCTGGACTGCTCCGGCCTGGCCCTGCTCTGCCGCGCCCGCACCCGCCTGGAGGAGCGCAGCGGCGACCTGCTCCTGGTCTGCCCCCACCCCCTCATCCTGCGCATGCTCCGCATCCTCCACCTCACCGCCCGCCTCCGCCCGGCCCCCACGATGGAGGCCGCACTGCGCGAACGGTTACGGGCCGCGGGCTGAAACGGAAACGGACACCGGAAACACCGGAAACGCCGAAGGCCCGAACCGTCGAAACGGTCCGGGCCTTCTGCCGGCGGAGGATACGAGATTCGAACTCGTGAGGGGTTGCCCCCAACATGCTTTCCACGTCTTCGTCCGGGTGGTGAACGACGCTGGACGCGGGTGAATGAGACCAGAATCGAGACCAGAGCGCCGGGTCAGACCTTCTTGACGACGATCGCGCCCGGGACCAGCTTCTCCAGGTCGTCCACGTCCGAGGTGAAGACGGTGACCTGCCCCTCCTGCTGGCGTGCGATGACGGCGAGTACCGCGTCGATCGCGTACTTGTGCCCATGCAGCTTGGTATCCGCCAGCAGGCGGCGGGCTTGGCGCGCCTCGTCCTTTCCGATGCCGGCGACCTTGAGCCGGGAGAGCACCCAGTCCCAACGCTGTTCGGTGGTTCTGCCGTCGTACGCCTCGACCAGCGTCATGGGGGACGTCACCACCTCGGCTTCGCCCCGGGCCGCGAGGTCGAGCCACGCGATCATCCTCCGGTCGCCGCGCACGGCCAGGGACAGGGCTTCGCAGTCGAGTACGAAGACGCGCAGTGGTCGCTGCCCGCGCTCACCGGCCCGTTTCGTCACGCGGCCTCTCCGGCGCCACGTGCTCCGGTGGCGCGGCGGCGCTCGTGTTCGGCATCGAGCTCCGCCAGTTCCTCGAACGTTGTGGTGTGCTCCGCCTCGGTGAGGGGCCCGTGTTCCTCCTGCAGCCAGTCGGACAGTTCCCGCAGCCGGTCCCGGTCGCGCTTGAAGCGCAGCGCTTCGGCAACGTATGCCGATAGGCCCCGCTCCGCCGCTTCCGCACGGATCTCGTCCAGGAGATCCTCGGGGATCGTCACCGTGACCTTCTTGGTCGTCGCCATACAAGAGACCATACTCTTGGTATCACGTTGCTTACCAGTGCATTGAGGCGACCGTCAGATCGGCGGTCAGGGGGTCGTGGCAGGGCGTGGGCGGCCGTGGAAGACCTGGCTGGTGTGCCAGGAGCGGTGGGTGGCGGCGATGGGGCGGACGCCCGGCTGGGGACCGATGACCGGACGGCCGGCGAGCATGATGACGTGCTCGCGGGCAGCGGTGCTGCGCCCGACGAAGCCTTGTGAGACCAGGATGCGGTGGCCCTCGCCAGGGCCCTCACCGATACCGAGCACACCCTTGTCGAAGAGCTTGTGGTGCAGCGAGCACAGGCACAGCCCGTTGTCGACGTCGTCCGGTCCGTCAAATGCCCACCAGCGCACATGGGCGGCCTCAAGGCCGACTGGCACTGTGCCGATCCTGCCGTCGTACCCGCAGAAGGCGCACTGGTACTCGTACGCGGTCAGGACCATCTCCCGCATCCGCCGGTCCCGCTGTCTGCGCGCGGCCGAGAGCTGTCCGGTTTCGGCCTCCTCCAACTCCAGACCGACGGCCTCGCACAGCTCGCCGTGGAGGGAGGGCGGGAAGTTCAGGTCGAGCAGTACCCGTGTCATCCGGCCGAGCAGGGACGGCTCCCGCCGCAGTGCCGCCCGCAGTTGAGGCGTCAGCCGCCCCGCGGCGCCGGACGCCCGCAGTTCCCTGACCCCGGTCCCGGGGCTCCCCGGCCCGCGCTCGGTGCGCACCTCCCACACCCCGTCACTCACCAGGTGATGGAAGGGATAGGCGGGCGTCGTCCGGTTACCGGGCCCGTACTCGTCGAGCAGCCGCCGCAGATCCTGCTCCACCGCGCTGTACCGCAGCTCGCCGTCGGCGTCTTGTCGAAACCGGCTGAGTGCGTACAGGAACAGGAGCGGCTTGTGCGGTGCGCGCGTCCCGCTCCTCGTCCACTGCCTCAGCTGCGCGGTGCGCTCGACCCAGTCCACGATCGGCGATCGTAGTGGAGGCTCGTCGCAGCGTTGGGCCGGGCTACCCGGGCATGACGCCGTGGATGCGGGAGAGAGTGAAGACCCCTTCGTCGCGCAGATGGCACCAGGCATACAGGTGGGGCGGGTCGAGATCGAGCTCGCTGAGGGTGCGTATGGTCCGGTTGCCCGAGGCGGCGACGTACTCGACCGTGCTGGCCGTGCCGGTGTCGACGGCGTGAGCGAGCCGGCGGACATCGCTGTACGTCAGGTTCTTCGCGTACCCGGCGACGATCTCCTCGGTGTCCGTGCCGCAGAGGGACCCGGGTGCCGAACGGGTCGGGAGCCGGGGGCGTCGGGGAGGCGGCCCGTAGCCCGGCGGCCAGGGCGCTGAGGCCGATGGTCGCCGGAGGCACCGTCCCGGGCCCACACGCAGCCGCTGCAGGGTGATGCCCCGGCGGGTGCGGGCAGCGCCTTGCCGTCCTCGTCCCGGGTCCGGGCCGGGGTGAGCGGCAGCGTCCGCCACGGCTGGAAGAGCACGGTGAGCTGCTCCGCCGGCTCTCGCTCCGCCCAGGCGTCGCAGCCTTCTGTCGCCGCGACCTGGTCGCCGTCCCGGGCCAGTAGTCCGGCGGCGTACGCGGTCTCCAGGACGAGGCGTACGACGATGTCGTCGCACCGCGCCGCCTTGCCGATCCGGGACAGCTCACGTGCTCCCATCCCACCGGACTTCAACCGGGTCGGCGGAGACGCGGCGCACGCCCCCAGAACCGAGGCGGCATGGCCGACGAACGCCATGGCTGCGGACGCCGCCCCCCGGTCCGCCTCCGCCAAGGTCACGGACACCAGCCGCATCGCGGGCGGGACGGGGTCGAACGGGGCGCGCCAGTCGGCCCCGCGCAGCGCGAGCGCCACCTCGGCCGGCATACGCGCGGGCCCGTACCCGTAGTGCTGGCCCTGAACCAGCAACCCCCGCTCCAGCGCCCAGCGCGCACCCGGCTCGGGGTCTGCCGACGAGGCCCCGAGCATGATGAACTCCGCTTGTGTCTCCGGCTGTTCACCCTGGTGACGGGCTCGCCGCTCAAGCAGTTGCCGGGTGGCCGCCGGTGCCGAAGCGACGACTGCGGCCATTCGCTCCGGATCACTGTGGTGTGTCAGCAGGGCGGTCAGTCGCTGCTTCTTGGCGGTGCCCGGCGATGACGGCGAGTCCTCCCTACGGGGAAAGACGAAGGCCCGGACCGATTGCTCGGTCCGGGCCTTCTGCCTGCGGAGGATACGAGATTCGAACTCGTGAGGGGTTGCCCCCAACACGCTTTCCAAGCGTGCGCCCTAGGCCACTAGGCGAATCCTCCGCCGCAAACAATACAAGACGTTGGGGAGTGCTCGCGAACACGATCCACTCGAGGGGGACCCGAGGGCGGAACGGTTCCTCCCGGCGTCGCTTCCGCGCCCCGGGATCCGCTACTGTGGGGGCCAGCCCCTCACGTGGCGCTATCTGACTGAACTCCCCCAGGGCCGGAAGGCAGCAAGGGTAGGTCGGCTCTGGCGGGTGCGTGGGGGGCGCTTTGCGTTCGGGGCGGTCCAGGTTGTCAGTGGTCGCCTATAACCTCGTATGCGTGTCGTCTCTCGCCTTGTACCGCCGCTATCGCCCGGAGTCGTTCGCCGAGGTCATCGGGCAGGAGCATGTGACCGACCCGCTGCAGCAGGCGCTGCGGAACAACCGGGTCAACCATGCCTACCTGTTCAGTGGCCCGCGCGGCTGCGGCAAGACGACCAGCGCGCGCATCCTTGCCCGCTGTCTCAACTGTGAGCAAGGTCCCACTCCCACGCCCTGCGGCGAGTGCCAGTCCTGCCGCGACCTGGCGAGGAACGGGCCGGGCTCGATCGATGTCATCGAGATCGACGCCGCGTCGCACGGAGGCGTCGACGACGCCCGTGACCTGCGCGAGAAGGCGTTCTTCGGCCCCGCGTCGAGCCGGTACAAGATCTACATCATCGACGAGGCCCACATGGTCACCTCGGCGGGCTTCAACGCCCTCCTGAAGGTGGTCGAGGAGCCCCCGGAGCACCTCAAGTTCATCTTCGCGACGACCGAGCCCGAGAAGGTCATCGGCACGATCCGGTCGCGCACCCACCACTACCCCTTCCGGCTCGTGCCTCCCGGCACCCTCCGCGACTACCTCGCCGAGGTCTGCGGCCGCGAGGACATGGCCGTCGAGGACGGGGTGTTCCCGCTGGTCGTGCGGGCCGGTGCCGGATCAGTGCGTGACTCCATGTCCGTCATGGACCAGCTCCTCGCCAGTGCGCGCGAGGACGGTGTGACGTATGCCATGGCGACGTCTCTCCTCGGATACACGGACGGCTCGCTGCTCGACTCCGTCATCGAGGCCTTCGCCTCCGGGGACGGCGCCGCGGCCTTCGAGGTCGTGGACCGCGTCATCGAGGGCGGCAACGACCCGCGCCGCTTCGTCGCCGACCTCCTGGAGCGGCTGCGGGACCTCGTGATCCTCGCCGCCGTGCCCGACGCCGCGGAGAAGGGGCTCATCGACGCCCCCGCCGACGTCGTCGAGCGGATGCAGGCGCAGGCCGGCGTCTTCGGCGGCGCCGAGCTCAGCCGCGCGGCCGACCTCGTGAACGAAGGTCTCACGGAGATGCGCGGTGCCACGTCCCCGCGCCTCCAGCTGGAGCTCATCTGCGCCCGCGTGCTGCTCCCCGCGGCCTACGACGACGAGCGCTCCGTCATGGCCCGCCTCGAGCGCCTGGAACGCGGCGGAAACTTCGTGCCCGGCGGACAGGGCCCCGGCCCCGCGATGGGGTACGTTCCCGGGCCCGAGGCCCACGCGGGCGTGCAGCAGCCCGGCATGGCCGTGCCGCCCGTCCCGCAGGGCCCGCCGGTGCCTCCTGGCGGGGGGCCTGCGGCTGCGCGGGCGGCGGTGCGGGGATCTGGCGGGACGCCTGAGCCGACGCCGACACCGACGCCGACCTCGGCCCCGGCCGCGTCTCCTGCTTCTGCGCCTGCCCCGGCTCCGGCCGCCCAGGCGAGCGCTCCGCCGCCCTCTGTCGCTCCCTCGACGCCGCCTCCCGCCGGCGACTCGCCGGGTGAGCGTCGGCCCGGTGGCTGGCCCGCGGCCTCGGCTCCCGCCCAGGCGTCGTCCGCGCCCCGCCCGGGCGGCTGGCCGACGGCGGCGTCCGCGGGCAGCGGTGGCCCCGCCTCCGCTCCGGCTCCGGCCCCTCAGACCGCCGCTCCGGCTGCCGCCTCCCAGCCGCAGTCGGCCGCCCCGATGGCGGCGGCACCCGCGGGCGGCCCCGATCCTCGCTCCCTGTGGCCGAACATCCTGGAGGCGGTGAAGAACCGCCGCCGTTTCACGTGGATCCTGCTCAGCCAGAACGCCCAGGTCGCCGGGTTCGACGGGACGACCCTGCAGATCGGCTTCGTCAACGCGGGCGCGCGGGACAACTTCGCGAGCAGCGGCAGCGAGGACGTGCTGCGGCAGGCGCTGTCCGAGCAGTTCGGCGTGCAGTGGAAGGTCGAGGCGATCGTCGACCCGTCCGGCGGCTCTGCGCCTCCGCCGGCGGCCGGGAACTTCGGCGGCGGCGCCCCGCAGGCTCCGCGTCCCGCCGCGCCCCCGCAGCAGCCGTCCCCGCCCGCGGCCGCCGCCCCGGCCTCGTACTCCCCGCCTGCACCGGCCCCGGAGCCCACCCCGGCCCCCGCGCCGGCCGCCCCGGCGCCGAAGCACATCTCCCCCGAGGACGACATCCCCGAGGACGACGACCCGGACCTGGTCGAGTCGGCCCTGTCGGGCCACGACCTGATCATGCGCGAGCTGGGCGCGACGGTGGTCGACGAATACCCGAACGAATAACCCCCGGCCCGCCACTCGCCCACCGCGGGGCTGGAGGAACGTACAGGAGGGGGAAGGGCGTCCAGTGGGCGGCCCGTACGAAGGGGCGGAGCCGCGCGGGCTACGCTGACCCCGTGAAGGTCCTCGTCATCGGCAGTGGTGCCCGCGAACACGCCCTGTGCCGCTCTCTGTCCCTCGACCCCGACGTCTCCGAGCTGCACTGCGCCCCCGGCAACGCCGGCATCGCGGAAGTGGCCGAGCTGCACGCCGTCGACGCCCTCGACGGCGCCGCCGTGGCCGGCCTCGCCCGGCGGCTGGGCGCGGGGCTCGTCATCGTGGGCCCGGAGGCCCCCCTCGTCGCGGGCGTCGCCGACGCCGTACGCGCCGCGGGCATCCCCTGCTTCGGCCCCTCCAAGGAGGCCGCTCAGCTGGAGGGCTCCAAGGCGTTCGCCAAGGACGTCATGGCGGGCGCGAGCGTCCCGACGGCCCGGTCCTACGTCTGCACCACCCCCGCCGAGATCGACGAGGCACTCGACGCCTTCGGAGCGCCGTACGTCGTGAAGGACGACGGGCTCGCCGCCGGCAAGGGAGTCGTCGTCACGGACGACGTCGACGTGGCCCGCGCCCACGCCCTCGCCTGCGACCGCGTCGTCATCGAGGAGTTCCTCGACGGCCCCGAGGTCTCCCTCTTCGCGGTCACCGACGGCGAGACGGTCGTCCCGCTCCAGCCCGCCCAGGACTTCAAGCGCGCGCTCGACGGCGACGAGGGCCCGAACACGGGCGGCATGGGCGCGTACTCGCCCCTCCCGTGGGCCGACCCGAAGCTGGTCGACGAGGTCATGCAGAGCGTGCTCCAGCCGACCGTGGACGAGCTGCGCCGCCGCGGCACCCCGTTCGCGGGGCTGCTGTACGCGGGCCTGGCGATCACGAGCCGCGGCGTGCGCGTCATCGAGTTCAACGCCCGCTTCGGCGACCCCGAGACCCAGGTCGTCCTCGCCCGCCTCCGGACCCCGCTCGCCGGGCTCCTGATGGCCGCGGCGACCGGCAATCTCGCCGACCTGCCCCCGCTGCGCTGGAGCGACGACGCCGCGGTGACCGTGGTCGTCGCCTCGTACAACTACCCGGGCACGCCGCGTACGGGTGACCCCATCGAGGGCCTGGACGAGGTCGCGGCGCAGGATGCCCCGGATGCGTACGTCCTGCACGCCGGAACGAAGCGCGACGGCGACGCCGTCGTCAGCGCGGGCGGCCGCGTGCTGTCCGTGACGGCGACCGGCGCGGGCCTCACCGAGGCGCGCGAGCGTGCGTACGCCGCGCTGTCCCGTATCCGTCTCGACGGGTCCCAACACCGCACCGACATCGCGGCGAAGGCCGCCACGGAGGCCGCTGCGGAGGCGGCCGCGGAGGCGTGACGCACGCCGCTTCCGCGTGAACTTTCGGCCACCCCCGAACCCCCGGGGCCCCGGATCTGACACTGGATCCGGGGCCCTTTCGGCATCCAGCTTTAGCCAAAGCCATTCCATCGAGTGACCGGTGGCCCATCCGGCTGACGACGACCGGTACCCCAACTAGGGTGCGGCGAAAGCGTTCAAGGCGCCCAGAGCCAAACAGACCACCGGCATTGCGATGTCGGCGGCGGGTGCCACAGTGGGGGAGTGAGCAAGACCAACGCCGTTGATGTGCGCCGTCGGCTCCGGCCGGCGGCCGAACAGTAGGCAGCAGGGGGTGCCATCGGTCGTGTCAGGTACGGGTGTGGAGGTGGGCGCGCAGGCCGCGCGCTCCCGGGCCCTCGCCGTGTTGCGTCTGCGCAGCAGGGCGCTGGCCGTCGCCCTGCTGCCCGCGGCCGTCGCCGTCGTGCTGTTCGCGGCGGGGGCCACGGGGCATGCCGGCGGCGGGAGTTGGTACGTCGCGAGCTGGACCGTGACCGTCGTCGCGCTGCTCGTTCTGCTCGCCGCGGGAGCGGTCGGCCTGGTCGTCGCGCGGGCGCGGCCCGCCCTCAGTCCGACCGTGCCGATCGCCGAGGAGTCGGCCCCTGATCTGTACCGCATGGTGCGGGACCTCGCCGACCGTCTCGACGTGCCCGCTCCCTCGGCGATAGCGCTCACCCCGGACTGCGACAGCTGGCTGGAGGACCGCACGCATCCGGCGCACGGGCCTCCAGCGAGCCGGGGCCGGGACCGGGCGCGGGCGCGGCGGGACCGGGCGCGGACGTCGGAAGTCCGGAACGCGCCGGGCACCGGGGAGGCCGCCGGCCCCGTCGCCCCCGTCCTCGTCATCGGCTCCCCGTTCCTGTGGTGGATGCGCGTCGGCGAGCTCCGCGCGGTGCTCGCGCCCGTCGTGGCGGGTACGGGCCCGTCGGCGCACCCCGACATAGCGGCCGCCCGGCGCTTCGTGCGCGGGCTCGACGCGGCGGTCGCGGTCGCCTCGGCGCCGGGGCGCGGCCCGCTGGCCCGTGTGGCGCTCGGCGGTGTCGGGCGGGTCGCCCGGCTCCTGCTGCGGCACTGCCGGGTCCATGCCGCCGAGATGGAGCGCGGTGTCGCCGCGGCCGCGGCGGAGCGGGCCCAGACCGTGGACTACGGCGTGCGGATCGTCGCCCAGGAGCAGGTCGGCCTCGCGTACGCGGGCTGGGACCGCCTCCTCACCCGGGTCGCCCTGCCCGCCTGGCGCATGGGCCGCTGGCCCTCGCGGCTCGACGCGGGTGTGGTCTCCGCGCTGACGGAGCTGTCGCGCAGGGACCGCCTGGCGGAGGGCTTCGCCTCGCGGCTCGGCGAGCGTCCCGCCTGCGACCTCCTGGAGGAGCCGGGTTCGGTGGACGAGGCGGCGTCGCTGCTCGCCGCGCGGCTCTTCCACGGGGGTCCCGCGGAGTCGGGGCCGGACTGGGCGCCGGTGGCCTGGCAGGAGTACCCGGACGAGGTCGTCGACCGGAAATGGCGCATGGACGCGGCGCGGCTGCACCGGGTCCTGGACGCGCTGGAGGTCGACGGTGCCGCCGACCGGACCACCTCGGCCCCCAAGGGCCCCACCCTCGACCGAGTCCTGACCCACCTGACGACGCCTCCGCCAAGCGTTACGGAGAGTGAGCAACGCTCGTCTGCGTCCCCCTGCACGCAGCCGGACGACACCACCCTCCACCACCCGGATGCCGCCCCCTGCCCGCAGCCGAGCACGACCGCGCGCTCCCACCCGGACGCCCCCGCGCTCCGCCGGCCGGGCGCACCGGCCGAGCCCCACCCGGAAGCCCCCGCGCTCGCGCACCCGGACACGGAAGCCGCTCCCTTCGCACACCCGACCGCGGCCACCCCGCCCCACCGGGAAGCCACGCCGTTCCCGCACCCGGACGCCCCGGACGCCCCGGACGCCACCGTCCCCGCCGAGCCGGAGACCCCCGCCGCCCCGCCCCACCGGGAGGCCGCCCCATCCCCGCAGCCGGACGCCCCGGACGCCACCGTCCCCGCCGAGCCGGAGGCCGCCGGCGCCCCGCCCCACGGGGAAGCCGCCCCATCCCCGCAGCCGGACGCCCCGGACGCCACCGCCCCCGCCGAGCCGGAGGCCGCCGGCGCCCCGCCCCACCAGGAAGCCGTGCCCTTCCCGCAGTCGGACGCCCCGGACGCCACCGTCCCCGCCGAGCCGGAGGCCTCCGGCGCCCCGCCCCACCCGGAAGCCGTGCCCTTCCCGCAGCCGGACGCCCCGGACGCCACCGTCCCCGCCGACGCCGACGCCGACGCCGACGCCGACGCGGACCCCGCCTCCCCCGACGCCAACCGCGCGTCCACCGACGCCACCGACGCCCTGGACGCCCCCGAGCGTGCCGCCTCGCTCTTTCCCGAGGTGGACGAGGGGGCCGAGGCCGACGAGGGGAGCCGTGGTGGCATGCTTGCCGCGGGGCTCACCGCCGAGATCGCCCGCGAGGAAGCCGCGGCGCCCCCGCGTCCCGCTCCTACGGGGCAGGGCCCGGACGAAGCACTCTGGGACGACGGCGCGCTGCCGCTCTTCCCGCTGCAGCCGCCCCGCACGGGCCGTGAGCTGCTCGTCGACCACGTCACGGCGATGGTGTGCTGCGCGGCCATCGACACCGCGGGTGCCGCCCCCGGCCTCGACTGGCTCGACGGCCCCGCCCTGCTGGTCGGCGGCGAGCGCGCGGCGGATCTCACGCCGCGCGTCATGAGCCTCGTCGAGGACGGCGACCCGTCCCCGCTGCGGGCATGGCTCACCCGCCTGGGAATCCGCCCCGAGAAACCGGTCCGCCTGGTCTGACCACCCGCATCCCCGCCCCGCCAGGCCCCACCCGACGCGCCTCCGCACGCCCCGCCAGGCCCCACCCGACCCGCCCCCACACGCCCCGCCAGGCCCCATCCCGCCCCGCCTCCGCACGCCCCGCCAGGCCCCACTCGCCCCGCCCCGCCTCCGCACGCCCCGCCAGGCCCCACTCGCCCCGCCCCGCCTCCGCACGCCCCGCCAGGCCCCACTCGCCCCGCCCCCGCACGCCCCACCAGACCCCATCCCGACCCGCCCCACCCACTCACACCACCTCCCACCCCCTCACCACCACCTCCCACCCCCTCACCCGCCACCCCGCCTCCACCCGATCCCACCCCCCACCCCACCTCCCACCCCGCGCCTCGCGGAGCATCACGCTCCGTTCATATCAATTCGCGACGAACGGTGACGGGGCGCGTGCGTAATGTGATGTGCTGGGAGCGGCTGCCGGACCGTACGCACCACAGGCGGCGCAGGCTCGGGGGAGCGAGGGAGGGGCACAGATGAGGTCGGAGCCGATCCGTCGATGGGAATCGGGTGCGCTGGCGCACGCCGTGTCGGACCCTTTCGGCCAGGGCCCGCTGCCCTGGCTGCGCGGAACCGAGCACTACTTCGACGACACCGGCCACGTCGTGCCCTGGTACATCGACCACGCCCCGTCCCCCGGCGCCGCCGACATCCCGGCACCGCGCACCGGCGGCCCGCTCAACGCCGACGACGTGCACTGCCAGATCAAGGGGTTCACCTCGACCGGCGCCGCCGCCCCCGGCGAGGCCATCGACTTCCACGTCACCGTGGACCCGCCCCAGCAGTTCGGCGTCGACATCTACCGCATCGGGCACTACGGAGGAGACGGCGCCAGCAAGATCACCACAAGCCCCCGGCTCTCCGGGATCGTCCAGCCTGCCCCGCTCACCGCCGACCGCACGGTCTCCTGCCACCACTGGTGGCTCTCCTGGCGCCTGCAGATCCCGAGCTACTGGAACGTCGGGGCGTACGTGGCGGTCCTGACCACCGCCGACGGGTACCGCTCGCACGTCCCCTTCACGGTCCGCGACGACCACCCCGCCGACCTCCTGCTGCTCCTGCCCGACGTCACCTGGCAGGCGTACAACCTCTACCCCGAGGACGGCCGCACGGGCGCCAGCCTCTACCACGCGTGGGACGAGCAGGGCGGACTGCTCGGCGAGAGCGAGGCCGCCGTCACGGTCTCCTTCGACCGGCCGTACGCGGGCGCGGGCCTCCCCCTGCACGTGGGCCACGCCTACGACTTCATCCGCTGGGCCGAGCGGTACGGATACGACCTGGCGTACGCGGACGCCCGCGACCTGCACGCGGGACGCGTCGACCCGACCCGGTACCGGGGCCTGGTCTTCCCGGGCCACGACGAGTACTGGTCGCCGAGCATGCGCCGCACCACGGAGCAGGCCCGCGAGCACGGCACGTCACTGGTCTTCCTCTCCGCCAACACCATGTACTGGCAGGTGGAGTTGAGCCCCTCCGCGTCCGGCGTCGAGGACCGCCTCCTCACCTGCCGCAAGCGCCGAGGCCCCGGCAAACCGGCCCTGTGGCGCGAGCGGGACGGCGGCAAGGCGGCCGAGCAGCAGCTCCTCGGCATCCAGTACGCGGGCCGCGTCCCCGAGCCGCGGCCCCTCGTCGTCCGCAACGCCGACCACTGGCTGTGGGAGGCCACGGGGGCGCACGACGGCGACGAGATCGACGGCCTCGTCGCGGGCGAGGCCGACCGCTACTTCCCCCGGACGGCGCTCCCCGAGCACCAGGGCCGCATCCTCCTCGCCCACTCCCCGTACGAGGACACCGAGGGCGTCGTCCGCCACCAGGAGTCGTCGCTCTACCGCGCCCCGTCCGGCGCCCTGGTCTTCGCGTCCGGCACCTTCGCATGGTCCCCGGCGCTGGACCGTCCCGGCCATGTGGACCCCCGTATCCAGCGCGCCACGGCCAACCTTCTGGACCGCATCTGCAAGCGTGACTGACCGCCCCATTCGCCCCCTCGATCGCCCCCTTCGACCGCCCCACTCAACCCCTGGCCAAAACCACACCTCCCATACGGGAGAATCGACCCCACTTGGCCAGAACCACGGGAGGGAACCGTGTCCGGATTCGTAGAAAAGCCCGAGCCGCTCCAGGTGCCGGGCCTGGTCCACCTCCACACCGGCAAGGTGCGCGAGCTGTACCAGAACGAGGCGGGCGAGCTCGTCATGGTCGCCAGCGACCGCCTCTCCGCCTATGACTGGGTGCTGCCGTCGGAGATCCCCGACAAGGGCCGCGTCCTCACCCAGCTCTCCCTGTGGTGGTTCGACCAGCTCGCGGACATCGTGCCGAACCACGTCGTCTCCACGGAGCTGCCGAAGGGCGCGCCCGCCGACTGGGAGGGCCGCACGCTGGTCTGCAGGTCCCTGGAGATGGTCCCGGTGGAGTGTGTGGCCCGCGGCTATCTGACGGGCTCGGGCCTCCTGGAGTACAACGAGTCGCGCACCGTCTGCGGCCTGGCCCTGCCCGAGGGCCTGGTCGACGGCTCTGAGCTGCCCGCGCCGATCTTCACGCCCGCCGCGAAGGCCGCCGTCGGCGAGCACGACGAGAACGTGTCGTACGAGGAGGTCGCCCGCCAGGTCGGCGCGGAGACCGCGGCGCAGCTGCGCCAGACGACCCTCGCCGTCTACGGCAGGGCGCTGGACATCGCGCGCGAGCGCGGCCTGATCCTCGCCGACACGAAGTTCGAGTTCGGCTTCGCCGGGGAGGAGCTCATCCTCGCCGACGAGGTCCTGACCCCGGACTCCTCGCGGTTCTGGCCCGCGGACCAGTGGGAGCCGGGCCACGCCCAACCGTCGTACGACAAGCAGTTCGTGCGGAACTGGCTGACCTCGCCGGCCTCGGGCTGGGACCGCAAGAGCGAGCAGCCGCCGCCCGCGCTGCCGCAGGACGTGGTGGACGCCACACGCGCCAAGTACATCGAGGCGTACGAGCGGCTCACCGGCACGCCCTGGTAGGCGGGGCGCACAGCGGCCGAGCATGAAGAAGGCCCCGGTCCAGTGGACCGGGGCCTTTCCTTCGGAGCGGACGACCAGGTTCGAACTGGCGACCTCAACCTTGGCAAGGTTGCGCTCTACCAACTGAGCTACGTCCGCGCTGCGCCGTGGCGCGAGGCCAACTATACCCAACCTCGCTCGCGTGCGAGACGCACCGCGGCATGACGATTCTCGGCACCGATCTTGGTGGCGGCCGACGAGAGGTAGTTGCGGACGGTTCCCTGGGAGAGTGCGGCGCGCTCGGCGATCTCCGCGACGGGCGCCCCGTCGGCGGCGAGTTCGAGGACCTCGGCCTCACGGGCGGTCAGCGGCGAGTCGCCGGCGGAGATGGCGTCGGCGGCCAACTCGGGGTCCACGTAACGGTTTCCGGCGTGCACGGTCCGGATGATCTCGGCGAGCCGCTGGGCGCTGACGGTCTTCGGCACGAAGCCCCGTACGCCCACCGCGAGGGCCCGTTTCAGATGTCCCGGTCTGCCATGACTCGTCACGATCATGGTCCTGCACTCGGGGAACTCGTCGCGCAGGGATGTGGCCACACTCACACCGTCGGCGCCCGGCATCTGCAGATCGAGGACGGCGACGTCGGGCCGGTGCGCCCGCGCCATGGCGAGCGCCTCGGGTCCTGACGCGGCCTCGGCGACGACGACGAGGTCGTCCTCCAGGGCGAGCAGCGCGGCGAGCGCACCCCGGATGAGGTGCTCGTCGTCGGCGAGCAGCACACGAAGGGTCACGCCGCCACCTCCCTGTCCAGGCCGGGGCCGTGTTCCTGGCTCGACGGGCCGGACCGTCCGGACCGCCCCGATCGATCCAGGTGATCCGGTTGCTCCCACGTGGCCGGGTCCCGCGAAGGCGGCAGCGGCACCTGCACGGCGAGCCGGAACACCCCGTCGCCGGACGCGAAGTCCAGCGTCCCGTCCACCGCGGCGAGCCGCTCCCGCAACCCCGCGAGACCGGAGCCGTGCCCCGCGGGCGCCACCTCCGGCACCCCGTCGTTCTCCACGCTCAACGTCGCCCGCCCCTCACTCACCGCGAGAGCGATGTCGCACCGCCCCGCGTCACCGTGCCGCAGCACGTTCGTCGCCGCCTCCCGCACGACCCACCCCAGCGCCGACTGCACCGATGCGGGCAGCGCGACCCCGGACCCGATGACCCGGCACTCGATCCCGGCCGCCTCCAACACGCCCTGCGCGCCGGCGAGTTCCACCTTCAGGTCGACGTCGCGGTATCCGCGTACGACTTCTCGTACTTCCCGCTGCGACTCCTGCGCGATCCGCTGCACCTCCACCATCTGGTCCACGGCCTCCGGGCGCCCCCGCCGCGCGAGCTGCACAGCGAGCTCGCTCTTGAGGGCGATGACGGCGAGGTTGCGTCCCATCACGTCGTGCAGGTCCCGTCCGAACCGCAGCCGCTCCTCGGCGACCGCGAGCCGCGCCTCGACCTCGCGGCCCCGGTCGGCCTCCCACATCACGGAGAGCGTCCAGGCGCCGCAGCGTGTGGAGATCAGCGCGAGGAAGCCCGCGAAGGCGATGATCACGCCGATCGCGACGAGCTGCCCGCCGGGGGCCCCGGCGACGGCGAAGGCGCCGACGGCCACGACGACGACCAGCGCCATGCGGGCCGCGTAGCCGCGGACGGTGGCGGAGAAGGCGAGCGACTGGGCGAACGGCATCGGTACGAACAGGGCGGTGAGGCCCAGCATCTCCGAGGGCACCCCGTCCACCGCCTGCAGACCCACGGCGAGACCCAGCGTGGCGCTCATGAGGACGCCCGCCACGACGAGGTCGCGGCGCGGCAGCGGAGCCCGGCGCAGGTAGTGGTCGACCGAGCGGCGCAGCGACCGGTTGGCCTGGAGGCACTGCGCGGCGCCCGTCACGATCAGCGTCCAGCCGAAGAGCTGTGGGGCGAGGTCGTGGCGCAGGCTCAGGCCGAGCGGTACCGAGACCCAGCTGAGGAGGAAGATCCACGGCACCAGGTGCCATGTCACCGTCGACTGGAACTCGACCTTCTCGATCTTGCTGCGCCCGTGCCAGCTCCGCTGCCAGGCCCGCATCCGGCCGACCACGTCCGTCGCCTCCCTCAGTGCCGGGGTTCCCACCGGAACCACCGCCGTACAGCAAACACCGCGAGGACGGTCCAGGCCACCGCGGTGGCGGCGGCGCCGAGCGCGTCGCCCGCGGAGAGGTGGCCGGCCCAGCCGCCGCGGATCAGCTCGATGACGGGCGACAGCGGCAGCAGCTCGCAGACCGAGGCGAGCTTGTCGGGCATGACCTCCAGCGGGACGAAGAGCCCGGAGCCGATCATCGACACGAAGATCAGCGGCATCGTCATGACCTGCGCGGACTCGGTGGACCTGCTGAAGCTCCCGGTGACGGCCGCCAGCGCGGCGAACATCACAAGGCCCGCCGCGACGCCGAGGACGACGAGGTGCGGCGCGCTCGGCGCCCCCGCGTCGAGGAGCACCGCGCAGCCCACGGAGAGGAGGACGCACTGCACGATGCCGATGAGGAGCGAGGGCAGCGCGGCGCCCGCCAGGATCTCGGGGTCCCGCAGCTCACCGGTGCGCAGCCGCTTCAGTACGAGTTCCTCGCGCCGGGCGACGTAGACGGCGGTCAGCGCCGAGTACACGGCGAAGAGCAGGGAGAATCCGAGGGCGCTCGGCAGTACGACGGTGCCGACGTCGAGTCCGGTGCCCTTCAGGTCCATGCCGTCGGCGGCCTGCCGCATGCTGAACGGGATCACCGCCGGCACGAAGAGCGCCGCGAACAGCGTGCCCTTGCTCCGCCCGAGCAGGGTCATCTCGGAGCGCGCGAGCGCCCGCATGCGCCCCGCGGGGGCCGTCGTGGTCATCGTGCTCATACGGCCATCTCCTTGTTCTTCGCGCCGCTCTTCCCGCCCGTGTGCCGCGCGGACGCCTCGGCGGTGCCGCTCTCGGCGGCGCGCGCGATCCGCAGGAACGCCTCCTCCAGGGACGCCGCCCGTACGTCGAGTCCGGTGAGCTCGACCCGTGCGTCCCTGGCCCACAACAGCAGGCCGGTGGCGGCGCGTTGGAGTTCGTTCGTACGCAGCCGGACCCTCCTCCCCGAGATCTCGTGGCCGCTCACGCCCAGCTCACCGAGGGGCGGCAGGTCGCCGACGAAGTAGCCGTCGGGCAGTTCGAAGGAGATGTGGGAGGGCTGACTGGCGACCACGTCGGAGACGCGTCCCGCGGCGGCGATCCGGCCCTCGTGCAGGATCGCGAGGCGGTCGGCGAGCGCCTCGGCCTCTTCCAGGTAGTGGGTGGTGAGCAGCACGGTCGTGCCGTTGTCGCGCAGGTCCCGCACCAACTCCCAGGTCTCGCGGCGCCCTTCGGCGTCGAGGCCGGTGGTGGGTTCGTCGAGGAAGAGCACCTCCGGCCTGCCGAGGAGCGCCATGGCGAGGTCGAGCCTGCGCTTCTCGCCGCCCGACAGCTGCTTCACCCGCACACCGACCCGCCTGCCGAGCCCGACGACGTCCAGGGCCTCGCCGACGGGCATGGCGCCGCTGGTGCACCCCGCCCACATGCGGGCGGTCTCCTGGACGGTCAACTCCGCGGGGAATCCGCCTTCCTGGAGCATGACGCCGATGCGGGGCCGTACCCGGGCGCGTTCGGTGTACGGGTCGTGCCCGAGGACGCGCACGCGTCCGCCGGCCGGGGCGGCGAGCCCTTCGAGGAGCTCGAGGGTGGATGTCTTGCCGGCGCCGTTGGTGCCGAGGAGCGCGAACAGTTCGCCGCGCCCCACGGCGAAGGAGACCCCGCGTACCGCCTCGAAACCGCCCCCGTACACGCGCCGCAGATCGGTCACGTCGATCACTTGGTCAGTCATGGTCCGAGCGTCCCCCGGCCGGGAAGCCGTCGGCAGTGCGCGCTGTCACCGGCCCGTATGACAAATGTCAGAGGCGCCGCCGGGCACGGTCCGCCGGGGAACACGGAGAAGCCCGGAACACGAAGAAGGCCCCGGTCGAATCGACCGGGGCCTCTCACGTGGAGCGAACGACGAGGTTCGAACTCGCGACCTCAACCTTGGCAAGGTTGCGCTCTACCAACTGAGCTACGTTCGCATTGCCTCCGACCAGCTCTCACTGATCGGCGCGGGCACCAGCTTACCGCAACCGGAGGACCGGTCCGTGAGCGATGCAGAGCGGGTGACAGGAATTGCACACTGCGCCTTCCCCCTGGAAGGGGGATGTTCTACTACTGAACTACACCCGCATGACTCCGTGAGGCCCGGCCTTTCGGCCTCGCCCCTCGGCGTGCTCCAGACTCTAGCTGACCAGCGGGGGTGCAGCGCAAGTCGGTTGTGCCGAGGGGCGCGGACCTGGTGTTTCAGTTGGCCGCCTCGAACGCCTCGTAGACCTTCTTGGGGATGCGGCCGCGCGGCGGCACGTTCATGTGGTGCGAGCGCGCCCAGGCGCGGACCGCCGACGGGTCCGGGGAGAGGGCCGTGTGCCGGAACGCGATGCCGGATCGCGACTGTTTGCGGGCGGCCTCCAGGTACGGGGCAAGTGCCCCGCGCAGTTTCTCTGCATTGGTTTGATTGAGGTCGATCTCATACGACGTGCCGTCAAGACCGAACGCGACCGTTTCCGCCGCTTCCCCGCCGTCGATGTCGTCAAAGAGAGTGACCACGACACGTTGCGCCACGAATATCGGTCCCTTCGCGCGGGCTCTCCCGCGTGTACCGCGTTGACATGCGGTGATGCCGAGTGCACGGATGTTTTCGGCAAAGTATCGACTATTGCCATTTCCTTTGTACAGTGCCCGGCATTGCATTGTGAAGCCTGTCCTAATACCTCCGCGTGTCAGGTACCAATGACGTTGCGTGATCTTTCATGGATTCATGGTGAAGGTTCTCGGTTCGAAACCTGTTTGAGCACCGGAACGTGACCGTCATCTCGTAGGTTGCTACGAATCTACGCGAGTAGAATTTTTGTGCCGGTAGTCTGAAGGAACCTGCTCAGCACCTAGCAAGCAGCACACGCCAGCACCACACACCGGGAGTGCCAGTGGCACGCGTCGTAGTCGACGTCATGCTCAAGCCGGAGATCCTCGACCCCCAGGGCCAGGCGGTGCAGCGTGCACTGCCGCGCCTCGGTTTCCAGGGCATCTCCGACGTACGTCAGGGAAAGCGCTTCGAACTCGAGGTCGACGGGCCGGTGGATGCCGCGGCCCTCGCCCGTATCCACGAGTTGGCGGAAACCTTCCTCGCCAACACCGTGATCGAAGACTTCGTCGTAAAGGTCGAAGAAGAGGCGAAGGCCGAGGAGGCCGCGAAGTGACTGCTCGAATTGGAGTCGTCACTTTCCCGGGAACCCTCGACGACCGCGACACCCAGCGTGCCGTCCGCGTGGCGGGCGCCGAAGCCGTGCCGCTGTGGCACAAGGACAAGGACCTCAAGCAGGTCGACGCCGTGGTGCTGCCCGGCGGCTTCTCCTACGGCGACTATCTGCGGGCCGGCGCCATCTCGCGTTTCTCGCCGGTGATGGAGTCCGTCATCGAGCAGGCGAAGGCCGGAATGCCGGTCCTCGGCATCTGCAACGGCTTCCAGGTGCTCACCGAGACGCACCTCCTGCCCGGTGCGATGCTGCGCAACAACCACCTGCACTTCATCTGCCGCGAGCAGAAGCTGCGCGTGGAGAACGCGGGGACCGCCTGGACCGCCGACTACACGGCAGGCCAGGAGATCCTGATCCCGCTGAAGAACATCGACGGGCAGTACACCGCCGACGAGCGGACGCTGGACATGCTGGAGGCCGAGGGCCGCGTCGCCTTCCGCTACCTCGACGGCAACCCCAACGGCTCGCTCCGTGACATCGCCGGCATCACCAACGAGGCGGGCAACGTCGTCGGCCTCATGCCGCACCCCGAGCACGCCGTCGAGCCGCTGATCGGGACCGGCCGCACCGACGGCCTCGGATTCTTCACCTCGATCCTGAAGAAGCTGGTCAACGCATGACTCTGGACACCGTCAAGCACGCGAGCGAGACGCCCGACGTCAAGCTCCCCTGGGCCGAACTGGGCCTGAAGGAAGACGAGTACGAGCGCGTCCGCGAGATCCTCGGCCGCCGCCCGACCGGCGCCGAGCTCGCCATGTACTCCGTCATGTGGTCCGAGCACTGCTCGTACAAGAGCAGCAAGATCCACCTGAAGCAGTTCGGCGAGAAGGTCCCCGAGAACGACGCCATGCTCGTCGGCATCGGTGAGAACGCCGGCGTCGTCGACGTCGGCCAGGGCTACGCGGTCACCTTCAAGGTCGAGTCCCACAACCACCCGTCGTACGTCGAGCCCTACCAGGGCGCGGCCACCGGCGTCGGCGGCATCGTCCGCGACATCATCGCGATGGGCGCCCGCCCGGTCGCCGTCGTGGACCCGCTGCGCATGGGCGACGCCCAGCACCCCGACACCAAGCGGGTGCTCCCCGGCGTCGTCGCGGGCATCGGAGGCTACGGCAACTGCCTGGGCCTGCCCAACATCGGCGGCGAGCTCGTCTTCGACGCCTGCTACCAGGGCAACCCGCTGGTGAACGCCGGTGCCATCGGCGTCATGCGGCACGAGGACATCCACCTCGCGAAGGCTTCGGGCCCCGGCAACAAGGTCATCCTGTACGGCGCCCGCACGGGCGGCGACGGCATCGGCGGCGCCTCGATCCTGGCGAGCGAGACCTTCGACGACACCAAGCCGAGCAAGCGCCCGGCCGTCCAGGTCGGTGACCCCTTCCAGGAGAAGCTCCTCATCGAGTGCACCCTGGAGGCCTTCGCCGAGAAGCTCGTCGTCGGCATCCAGGACCTCGGCGCGGCCGGTCTCTCCTGCGCCACCAGTGAGTTGGCGTCCAACGGCTCCGGCGGCATGCGCGTCGAGCTGGACGACGTGCCGCTGCGCGACTCCACGCTCACCCCTGAGGAGATCCTCATGAGTGAGTCGCAGGAACGCATGTGTGCCGTGGTCGAGCCCGAGAAGGTCGAGCGGTTCCTCACGATCTGCGAGAAGTGGGACGTCATCGCCACCGTCGTCGGTGAGGTGACGGACGGCGACCGGCTCGAGATCTTCTGGCACGGCGAGAAGATCGTCGACGTCGACCCGCGCACGGTCGCGCACGACGGCCCGGTCTACGAGCGTCCGTACGCCCGCCCGTCCTGGCAGGACGCCCTCCAGGCCGACGACGCGAACAAGCTGGCCCGCCCGGCGAACGGCGAGGAGCTGCGCGAGCAGGTCCTCAAGCTGGTCGCCGCCCCGAACCAGGCCGCGAAGTCCTGGGTCACCGACCAGTACGACCGTTTCGTGCAGGGCAACACCGTGCTCGCCCAGCCCGAGGACTCCGGGATGATCCGGATCAACGAGGAGACGGGTCTCGGCGTCGCCATCGCCACCGACGGCAACGGCCGGTTCACGAAGCTCGACCCGTACACGGGCGCGCAGCTCGCACTCGCCGAGTCGTACCGCAACGTCGCCGCGTCCGGCGCCAAGCCCCTCGCGATCTCGGACTGCCTGAACTTCGGTTCGCCCGAGGACCCGGACGTCATGTGGCAGTTCGCCGAGGCCATCCGCGGCCTCGCGGACGGCTGCCTGGAGCTGGGCACCCCGGTCACCGGCGGCAACGTCTCGCTCTACAACCAGACCGGTGAGGCGGCGATCCACCCGACGCCCGTCGTCGCTGTGCTCGGTGTGATCGACGACGTCGCGCGGCGTACGCCGATGGCGTTCAAGGAAGAGGGCCAGCTCCTCTACCTGCTCGGCGAGACGCACGAGGAGTTCGGTGGTTCGGCCTGGTCACAGGTGGTCCACGGACACCTCGGCGGGCTGCCGCCCAAGGTCGACCTGGCCCGCGAGAAGCTGCTCGCCGACATCCTGATCTCGGCGTCGCGCGACGGCATGATCGACGCCGCGCACGACCTGTCGGACGGCGGTCTCGTGCAGGCCGTGGCCGAGTCGTGCCTGCGCGGCGGCAAGGGCGCGCGGCTCGTCGTGCCCGACGGCCTCGACGCGTTCACCTTCCTCTTCTCCGAGTCGGCGGGGCGCGCGGTCGTCTCGGTGCCGCGGAGCGAGGAGCTGCGCTTCACCGACATGTGCGGGGCGCGGGGCCTGCCCGTGCGCCGCATCGGCGTGGTCGACGGCGACGCGGTCGACGTACAGGGCGAGTTCACGCTGCCGCTGAGCGAGCTGCGCACGGCGCACGAGGAGACGATCCCGGGCCTCTTCGCCTGAGAGACGCCCGGCTTTTCCTCCCTGGAGCCCCCGTTCGGACCTGGTCCGGGCGGGGGCTTCGGCGTATCCGGGGCGAGCCGGTAGGGGTGAGGGCTTGCACGAGATTACGTAATTACGTAAGTTCAAGTCATGGATCTGGAAGAGCGCGTCGCCGAGCTCGAACGGCGCATGGCGGAGCTGGAGAGCGCGGGGCCGGCCGCGCCCGCCGTGGGGGAGGGCGATTTCTGGGCCCTCGACGCGCTGAAGGCGCGGCATCCGGTGACGGAGGACGCGGACGGCGCCGTCCTGTTCACCGGGACGGTGCGGGTGCCGACAGGACACCGGTACGAGTGGCAGTACGGCCTGCTCACCGAGTCGGTCTTCGAGGGTGACTGGTCCGAGGCGGCCGAGTCGTTCGCCGCGCTCGGCAACCCCGTGCGGCTGCGGCTGCTGCGGGAGATCCTCGGCGGCCTGCGCACCGCCGCCGAGCTGGCCGCGCTCGACGACGTCGGCACGACCGGCCAGATCTACCACCACCTGCGCCAGCTGACCGGCACGGGCTGGCTGCACAGCACGGAGCGCGGGCGCTTCGAGGTGCCCGCCGGGCGGGTGGTGCCGCTGCTCGTGGTGCTCACGGCGGCAAAGCCGGTGACCTGACCGATTCTGTACGACTTTGTGACTTTATGACCGTACAAGGGGGAGTTGTGTCCGTAGGCCTGCGCAAGACCGCAGCCGTGGCCCACCGGCTGCTGTGGGTCGTGTTCTTCGCCCAGTTCGTCGTCCGGCAGTTCACGGAGCTGCCGTACAACTACTGGCTGAGCTGGCTGCCCGCGCTCGCCGCGATCGGCATCAGTACGTCGATGTCCCGCTCCGCGCGCAAGCGGATCGAGGTGGACCCCCCGGCCCCGGTCGAGGTCGAACCCCCGGTCACCGGCCGCTGGTCCGCGCTGAACAGCCCCGCCGACAAGGTGCCGAGCCACGGCACGCACCACCTGGCCCAGACGTACGCCATCGACATCACGGCCGAGCCCGCGGAGGGGCCGGCGCGCCCCAAGCCCGTCTGGTTCTGGCCCGTCGCCCGGCGCGGGCAGGCCTACCCCGCCTTCGGGGCGCCGCTGCTCGCGGTGGCGGACGCGACCGTCGTGCACGCTGAGGACGGCCAGCGCGACCACCTCAGCCGCAGCTCCCTCGTCGGGGTCCTGTACTTCTGGCTGGTCGAGGGCGTCGGCAGGACGCTCGGCGGCGCCCGCCGCGTCGTCGGCAACCACGTCGTGCTGGACCTGGGCGAGGGGACGTACGCCGTGTACGCGCACGTCGAGCAGGGTTCTCTCACGGTGCGGGTGGGAGACCGGGTGGCCGTCGGGCAGGAGCTCGGCCGGTGCGGGAACTCCGGCAACTCCACCGAGCCGCACCTGCACTTCAGCCTGATGGACGGGCCCGACATGGAGACGGCCCGCGGCCTCCCGTTCAGCTGGCGCGGTGTCGGCGTGCCCGCGAACGGCACCGTGTTCACGGCCGGTGAAGGCATGCCGAGCCGACAGGTGAGCGCCGAGTAAGACTTTACCGGGTAAAAATTTCATCCTGGTACAGTGTGGGCATGGCTGGGGCTGAAGAGGGCGTGGCTGCGCAACCACTCGGGCTGCGGGAGCGCAAGAAGCGGCAGACGGCGATGCGGATCTGGCGCAGTGCGCTCGACCTGTTCCTGGAGCGTGGCTACGACAAGGTCTCCGTCGCGGAGATCGCGGACGCCGCCGACGTCTCGAAGATGACGGTCTTCAACTACTTCGGCACCAAGGAGGACGTCCTCCTCGGCCCGATGGAGGAGCACGTCTCCGACGCCGCCGAAGCGGTGCGCGGGCGCGCGCCCGGCGAGAGCGCGGTCGCCGCGCTGCGCCGTCAGTTCCTCGCCATGGTCGACGCGCGTGACCCCTCGATCGGCCTCTCCGGAGACGCCCGTCTGCTCCAGATGCGGCAGCTCATCAGCGACACCCCCGCCCTCGCGCGCCGGATGCTGACCTTCCGGATGCGCAGCGTCGAGCTCCTCGCGGAGGTCCTCACCGAGGAGACGGGCGACCGGCTGCTCGCGGGAGTAGCCGCCCAGCAGCTCGTCGCCGCACGGGACGCGGTGATCCTGGAGAACCACCGCAGACTCCTCGCGGGTGACAGCGCCGACGACATGGCGGTCGACTGCGCGGCCCTCGCCGAGCGCGCCTTCGATCTGGTGGAAAAGGGACTTCAGGGGTACCCCGGGACCGCTTAGGCTCGGCACCATGCCACCGGCCAAGAAGCGCACGCGCTCGTACGATTCCGCCAAGACCCGCACCGCCGTCCTCGCCCAGTTCGGCAACGTACGCACCGCGGTCCGCACCCTCACCCCCGAGCAGCTCGCCCGCCCGACGCGGCTCGGGGACTGGACCGTGCGCGAACTGGCCGCCCACATCGCGATGGTCCTCGGCACCGTCCACCGCTACCTCGGCATGCCGGAACCCGGCCGGCACGAAGTGCCGCTCATGGACTGGCCGTTCGCCACGGTCACCGCGGCCGCGCAGGTCGACGAGGACACCCGGGCGATCGCGGAGACGGCGGGCGCCGACCTCGACGACCTCTTCACGCGCACGCTCACCGGCATCGAGGAGTCCCTGGCCGCCGCGACGGACGACCGCCTGGTGCCCTCGCGCTTCGGCGCCATGACCCTCGGCGACTTCCTGGTCACCCGTACCGTCGAACTCACCGTCCACACGGACGACTTGAACGACGCGGTGCCGGGCCTCGACGTGCCGTACGACCGGCAGGCCCTGGCCGCCTGCGCCCGGCTCCTGGCGGACGCCCTCGCGGTGAAGGCGCCGGGCGCGTCCACGGAGGTACGGATTCCGCCGTACGCCGTCGTGCAGTGCGTCGAAGGCCCCCGGCACACCCGCGGCACCCCGCCCAACGTCGTCGAGACCGACGCCCTCACCTGGGTCCGCCTCGCGGCCGGGCGTACGGACTGGGCGACGGCGCTCGACGCGGCGCAGGTCAGCGCGAGCGGTGAGCGGGCGGATCTGTCGGGGCTGCTGCCGATCATGGGGTGACCCCGCGGGCGCCGGGCGGCAGATGGAACCGGTACCCCCACTTGTCCCGTCACATTGCCATGCACACGCAGCGACTGACCCTCACCCTGACCGCGCTGGCCTCCGCGGGGCTGCTGCTCACGGCATGCGGCAGCGAGTCCGGAGCCGGCTCCGACAGCGACTCCGGCGGCCGTTCCGTGGAGAGCGAGCAGGCACTCACCGGTGTCCGCTGGAACGTCGAGAGCCTCACCGTGGGCGGCAAGAAGCACGACGCTCCGGAAGGCGCCTACCTCAAGATCGGCAAGGACGGGAAGGCCGCCGGCAGCTACGGCTGCAACCAGGCGGGCACCACCGTGTCGATCAAGGGGGACACCGTGGACTTCGGCAAGACGCAGACGACGAGGATGGCCTGCGAGGGCGACGGCCGCATGAAGTTCGAGGAGAACCTCACGCGCGCACTCGGCGCGGGCAAGTTCACCGCGAAGGTGGACGGCGACCGCATGACCCTCACCACGGCCGAGGGAGACCGCGTGGACTTCTCCTCGCAGCCCGCCGAACCCGACGCGCCGCTCACCGGCACCCAGTGGACGGTGAACGGCATCGGCGACGGCAAGACGGCAGCGACCCTGCCGAAGGCCGTGTCCGGCAAGGTCCACCTCACCTTCGGCGACAACGGCAAGGTCCGCGGCAACCTCGGCTGCAACGACGTCTCCGCCAAGGCAGAGGCGAAGGACGGCCGCATCACCTTCGGCGCGCCCGCGACCACCCGGAAGATGTGCCCGGGCGACGCGATGACCACCGAACGCAAGCTGCTGAAGCTCTTCGGCGGCGAGGCGCGGTACGAGGTGAAGCAGGGCACGCTGAAGCTCACCGCGGACGACGGCACGGTCGTCACCGCGAACACCGCCGAAGGCAAGGACCGGGGCAAGGACCGGAGCGCGGTCCGGAGCAACGACCCGGCCAAGGGCGAGAACTAGGCGTAGGGCAGCAGCCCGTCGTCCGTCCGCTCCCACGCCCGCCGCAGCTCGGCGAGGAGTCGCGGCTCCGCGGCGGCCCGGTCGGCCTGCTCGCGCCGGTCCTCGGCGAGGTCGAAGAGCTGGTCGGCGCCGTCCTTGCCCCGGTAGTACTTCCAGCTGCCGCGCCGCAGCGCCCGCTCGCCCCGTACCCGCCAGAACAGCTCCCGCTCGGCGAGCTTCTCGCCCTTCAGGAGGTACGGGGCGAGGCTGGTGCCGTCCAGCGGGTGGGCGCGGTCCGGCCTGGCGCCGCCGATCTCCAGGAGCGTCGCCGTCCAGTCGGGCGTGTAGACGGGCTCGTCGCTGACCTGCCCGCCGTCGAGCCGCGCCGGCCACCGCACGATGGTCGGCACACGGATGCCGCCCTCCTTGAGGGAGCCCTTGTTGCCGGACAGCGGCCAGTTGTACGAGAAGCGCTCGCCGCCGTTGTCCGACGCGAAGAATACGAGGGTGTCCCGCTCCTGCCCGGACTTCTTCAGGGCGCGCAGCACCTCGCCGACGGAGCGGTCCAGGTCCTCGACCATCTCCTTGTACTTCTCCACGGAACCGCCGTCCCGGTGCTGCAGGGCCCCCTTCTCGCCCGCCCTGATCCGGCGGACGATCTCCGCGCTCTGCTCCTCGTCGCCGTCCGCTATCCACGGCCAGTGGGGGGTGGTGAAGTTCAGGTTGAGCAGCCACGGCTTGCCGCCGTGGTCCCGCCGCACGTATGCGCTCGCCCGCTCGGTCAGGACGCGCGTGTAGTACCGCAGGTCCTTGTACTCGGCGTCGCCCTCCCGGACAGCGCCCTCGTAGAGGTCGTACTCCCCGGCGAGCCCCAGCTTCGAGTAGTACTCCAGGGCCCCGCCGAAGTTCCCGAAGAACTCGTCCCACCCGGACTTGGTGGGGGAGTAGTCCGGCAGGTAGCCGCAGTGCCACTTGCCGATCAGCGCCGTCGCGTACCCGGCGTCGCGCAGCAGCGAGGCGAGCGTGGGGTGGGTCGGGTCGAGGCCCACGGACCTGTCCGCGATCGGCTCGGCGAGCCCGCCCTTCGTACGCCCGGGGAAGCGGCCCGTGTACAGGCTGAAACGGGTGGGCGAGCAGGTCGCGGACCCGGAGTAGGCGTCCGTGAAGCGGACGCCCTCACGGGCGAGGCGGTCCAGGTTCGGGGTCCTGATGTGCGGTGATCCGTAGGACGAGAGGTCGGCCCAGCCGAGGTCGTCGCCGAGGATGAAGAGGATGTTGGGCCGTCGGCCGCCCCGTCGCGCGGCCGCGCGGAACGGCCGCTCCTCGGCGCCGGCGCGGGCCTGCGCCTCGGCGGCCGGGAGACCGACGGCGGCGGCGGTCGCGGAGGCACCGACGACGCCGCCGAAGGCACGCCGGGACAGCTGGGAAACGGACCTGTCGGACTTGTGCGAAGACACAACGCGCTCCTGAACGAGGGCAGGCGAAAACCGGGGGAAGAGGGATGCGGAAGGGTGCGTTCAGGCAGCGCGACAGATGGCGCTCGCGACACGGACCAGGTCAACGTGGCGGCGCCCCACGAGTGTGACCGTCGGGTCACCGGTGGACTGCATGCGCCGGAGCCTGTCCGAGAGCGCTTGTAGGTGTCAACGAAAGGGCCGGTCTGTTCACGAGGGCTTCGCACTCGGCCCGGGCGGACGGCGTGCGCGGCGCGTTCGCGATTACGGTCCGTGCAGGGTCCGTATCCCCAATTCGGACCAGTGGTCGATCTCGCCTACACTCGATGCCGTGCCACGTGGTGACGGTCGACTCAATCACGATCTGCTTCCCGGCGAGAAGGGCCCCCAGGACGCTTGCGGCGTCTTCGGTGTCTGGGCTCCGGGCGAAGAGGTCGCAAAGCTCACTTACTTCGGGCTCTACGCCCTCCAGCATCGGGGTCAGGAATCCGCGGGAATCGCGGTAAGCAACGGCTCCCAGATCCTCGTCTTCAAGGACATGGGCCTCGTGTCCCAGGTCTTCGACGAAACCTCTCTCGGCTCGCTCCAGGGTCATATCGCGGTCGGTCACGCCCGCTACTCGACCACCGGTGCCTCCGTCTGGGAGAACGCCCAGCCGACGTTCCGTGCCACCGCGCACGGCTCCATCGCGCTCGGGCACAACGGCAACCTCGTCAACACCGCCCAGCTCGCCGAGCTGGTCGCCGCCCTGCCCAAGGAGAACGGCCGCGCGACCCAGGTCGCCGCGACCAACGACACCGACCTGGTGACGGCTCTCCTCGCGGGCCAGGTGGACGACGACGGCAAGCCGCTGACCATCGAAGAAGCCGCCACCAAGGTCCTCCCGGACGTGCAGGGCGCCTTCTCCCTCGTCTTCATGAACGAGAACACGCTGTACGCGGCCCGCGACCCGCAGGGCATCCGCCCGCTGGTCCTCGGCCGTCTGGAGCGCGGCTGGGTCGTCGCCTCGGAGTCCGCCGCGCTCGACATCTGCGGCGCCAGCTACGTCCGCGAGATCGAGCCCGGCGAGTTCGTCGCGATCGACGAGAACGGACTGCGAACGTCCCGATTCGCGGAAGCGAAGCCCAAGGGCTGTGTCTTCGAGTACGTCTACCTGGCGCGCCCGGACACGGACATCGCGGGCCGGAACGTCTACCTCTCGCGGGTCGAGATGGGCCGGAAACTCGCCAAGGAAGCTCCCGTCGAGGCCGACCTGGTCATAGCGACGCCCGAATCCGGCACCCCCGCCGCGATCGGGTACGCGGAAGCGTCCGGCATCCCCTTCGGCGCGGGCCTGGTCAAGAACGCCTACGTCGGCCGGACCTTCATCCAGCCCTCGCAGACGATCCGCCAGCTCGGCATCCGTCTCAAGCTGAACCCCCTCAAGGAAGTCATCAAGGGCAAGCGCCTCGTGGTCGTCGACGACTCGATCGTCCGCGGCAACACCCAGCGCGCCCTGGTCAAGATGCTCCGCGAGGCCGGCGCCGCCGAGGTCCACATCCGGATCTCGTCCCCGCCGGTGAAGTGGCCGTGCTTCTTCGGCATCGACTTCGCGACCCGCGCCGAGCTCATCGCCAACGGCATGACCATCGAGGAGATCGGCACCTCGCTCGGCGCCGACTCCCTCTCGTACATCTCCATCGACGGCATGATCGAGGCCACGACCATCGACAAGCCGAACCTCTGCCGTGCCTGCTTCGACGGCGAGTACCCGATGGACCTGCCGGACCCCGAGCTGCTCGGCAAGCAGCTCCTGGAGACGGAGCTGGCCGCGGGCCCGGCGTCCACGGCAGCGGCCGACGCGATCCGTCGCCCGTAAGACCCCACGCAGTACGACAGGAAAGTTCTCACCCACATGTCTGCTGAGTCTTTTGAGCATGCTCCGCATGCGGGCACTGGTGCCAGCTACGCAAGCGCGGGCGTCGACATCGAAGCGGGCGACCGCGCCGTCGAGCTGATGAAGGAGTGGGTCAGGAAGACCCAGCGTCCCGAGGTCGCCGGCCTCGGCGGCCTCGGCGGCTTCGCCGGGCTCTTCGACGCCTCCGCCCTCAAGCGTTTCGAGCGCCCGCTCCTGGCCTCCGCCACCGACGGCGTCGGGACCAAGGTCGACGTCGCCCGCCAGATGGGGGTCTACGACACCATCGGCCACGACCTCGTCGCGATGGTCATGGACGACATCGTCGTGTGCGGCGCCGAGCCGCTCTTCATGACCGACTACATCTGCGTCGGCAAGGTCCACCCCGAGCGTGTCGCCGCGATCGTGAAGGGCATCGCCGAGGGCTGCGTCCTCGCGGGCTGCTCCCTCGTCGGCGGCGAGACCGCGGAGCACCCGGGTCTGCTCGGCCCGGACGACTTCGACGTCGCGGGTGCCGGCACCGGCGCGGTCGAGGCCGACCGGCTGCTCGGCCCCGATCGCATCCGTAAGGGTGACGCGGTCATCGCCATGGCGTCCTCGGGTCTTCACTCGAACGGGTACTCGCTCGTACGGCACGTGGTCTTCGACCGTGCGGGATGGGCCCTGGACCGCCACGTCGAGGAGTTCGGCCGCACGCTCGGCGAGGAGCTCCTGGAGCCCACCAAGATCTACTCCCTGGACTGCCTGGCGCTCACCCGCACCACGGACGTCCACGCCTTCAGCCACGTCACGGGCGGCGGCCTCGCGGCCAACCTCGCCCGGGTGATCCCGGACGGCCTGCACGCGATCGTGGACCGGGGGACGTGGACGCCGGGCGCGGTCTTCGACGTGGTCGGCACGACCGGCCAGGTGGAGCGCCTGGAGCTGGAGAAGACGCTGAACATGGGCGTCGGCATGATCGCGATCGTCCCCGAGGAGTCGGCGGACGCGGCGCTCACCACCCTCGCGGACCGCGGCGTGGACGCCTGGGTCGCGGGCGAGATCACGGACCGCGGCGAGCACGCCACGGGCGCCGCCCTGATCGGTGACTACGAGAAGTAGACGGTGGTGCTGCCCTCCGGGGCAGCACAAAACCCGGTCCGGTGTGGTGACCACCCCGGACCGGGTGAAGTGCAGTTGCTACGAGAACTGCGAATGCCGCGTAGGCAACAGGTGCTGCGTATGCAACGAGGTCAAGCGCCGCGGCGCTGCGACGACGGACCGGACTCGTCGGAGTCCTCGTCCTCGTCGTCGTTGTACAGATCCGCGTACTGGGCGTACGGGTCGTCTTCCTCGTCGTCGTCTTCGAACGGCTCGCCATTCGGCGGCTGTTGCGAAGTCGAAGCGCCCAGCTCATTGGCCAGACGCGACAGGTCAGTCCCGCCGCTGCTGTACTTCAGCTGGCGGGCGACCTTCGTCTGCTTGGCCTTTGCCCGGCCGCGCCCCATGGCTCGACCCCCTCGGATACGGGGCTCGACGGCCCCAGAGTCTTGACACGCGTTCATGATCTGGAACGGGCTCTCCGTGGAGAGACCGGTCCGTAGGGCTTCCACGGTACCTGCTCCTGCGGCCATACGGTACGTCGCCCGCAGGACGCGCCTCGGCGCACGACCCTCGAGGAGCCCCGTCCTCGCTGGTCAACTGCGATTTTAACCTCTTCTTGGTGGGCGACCCGCCGACGGGGGTGAGTCTTGTCTCTCCTGTACGTCGACGGGGCCCTGTCAAAACGTCACACAGCGCCGGAACATCGGATTCCGGGCACGTTCAGCGCGCGTCGGACATGCGCTGTTCGGCGATCCTGTCGGCCGCGGCGGCCGGCGGGATGCCGTCCTCCTTTGCGCGAGCGAATATGGCGAGCGTGGTGTCGAAGATCTTCGACGCCTTCGCCTTGCACCGGTCGAAGTCGAACCCGTGCAGCTCGTCGGCGACCTGGATCACGCCGCCCGCGTTCACCACGTAGTCCGGCGCGTAGAGGATCGACCGGTCGGCCAGGTCCTTCTCCACACCCGGGTGCGCGAGCTGGTTGTTCGCGGCGCCGCACACCACCTTCGCGGTGAGGACGGGCACGGTGTCGTCGTTCAGCGCCCCGCCCAGCGCACACGGCGCATAGATGTCGAGGCCCTCGGTCCGGATCAGCGCCTCGGTGTCCGCCACCGCCGTCACCGACGGGTGCTTGTGGACGATCCGGGTCACCGACTCCTCGCGGACGTCCGTGATGACGACCTCGGCGCCGTCCTCCAGGAGGTGCTCGACCAGGTGGTGGCCCACCTTGCCGACGCCCGCGACACCGACCTTGCGCCCGCGCAGCGACGGGTCGCCCCACAGGTGCTCGGCGCTGGCCCGCATGCCCTGGTAGACACCGAACGCGGTGAGCACGGAGGAGTCGCCCGCGCCGCCGTTCTCGGGGGAGCGTCCGGTGGTCCAGCGGCACTCGCGCGCGACGACGTCCATGTCGGAGACGTACGTACCGACGTCGCAGGCCGTCACGTAGCGGCCGCCGAGCGAGGCGACGCAGCGGCCGAAGGCGAGCAGCAGCTCCTCGCTCTTGATCCGGTCCGGATCGCCGATGATCACGGCCTTGCCGCCGCCGTGGTCGAGCCCGGCCATGGCGTTCTTGTACGACATCCCGCGCGACAGGTTCAGGACGTCGGCGACGGCCTCCTCCTCGGTCGCGTACGGGTAGAAGCGGGTGCCGCCGAGGGCGGGGCCCAGGGCGGTGCTGTGGATGGCGATCACGGCCTTGAGGCCGCTGGCGCGGTCCTGGCAGAGCACTACTTGCTCGTGGCCTCCCTGGTCCGAGTGGAACAGGGTGTGCAGGACGCCGTTGTCTGCTTCGGTCACTGTGGTGACTCCCGGTCAAGTGCGGCGGTTGGGAGGGCTCCCGTACGGGTGGCGGGGGCCCGATGGGCATGAGACTAGAGGCTGTCCACCGACCTTGGCTTCCCGGTGCCGAGGATCACGTTTTCCGGCGCGTCCGCGGGGGAGAGAGGAGCCGTGCCCAAGGTGTCCTCGGTGACGGTCCCGTACGCGTCCTACCTGCGTGTGTACGAGCCGCTGGCCGCTTTTCCCGAGCCGGAGCGCGGCCACTGGGCGCGCTATGCCCGCCGCCCCGACCTGCCCTCCTGCCAGGACGAGCTCCGCCGCTCGCTGGCCGACCTGCTGCCCACGCCCCCGGTGCCCGTGCCGGTGCACGAGAGCGACGACGCGTTCGTGGCCGAGGTCGACGGAGTGCTGCACGTCTGCCCGTGGCGGACCCGGCTGCGCGGCTGGCAGGCGATGGAGGAGTTGGCGGGGCAGCTGCCCGGGCCGGTCCTGGACGCCGTGCTCCCCCCGGTGCTCCGCCGCCAGACGGCCGCGGACTACGAACAGTGGCTGGCCCGCAACCCCGACGCGCGCCCCTGGATCCGCACGTCGACGTGGCAGGTGCCGCTGCACTGGTTCGTGCTCGTCTCCGACGAGGAGCGCAGCCACGAGAAGGGGGAGCCGCCGGGGCTCCGCTACCGCACCCCGATGGTGGAGGCGCGGCGCCGGGTCGCGCGCGGGCTGCGGGCGCTGCGGGACGCGCTGGACGAGGGGCCGATCATCGAGGGGCTCATGGACGTCGGCCGGTGGCTGGAGGAGTTCCATCCCCGCTCCCTGGTCGAGCTCGACTACGGCGGGCTCGTGCACGCGGTCTCCGCCGACGAGCTCGACGAGGACCACTCGGCCGCGGACGTCGCCGAGGGAATCGAGGCGCTGCGCGCCGGCGACGGCGAGGCGGCGGGCGAGGCGTATGCAAGGCTCGTGGAGCGATGGCGGGCGGTCCGGGACCTTCGGTTCGCGAACTGAGGCCTCCGGCCTCCCCGGTGTCAGGACGTAGGTCCCGATCCGGGCCTTTGTCTCAAGCGTGACGGACCGCACTAACTGCACCCTTGCGCCCATCACCCCTCCTCGTGCCAAAATAGGACAAGGAGTCCGGGGAGGGCTCCTTCCGCCCAACTATGGGCGGAATGCTCAGCATTGCACTCTATGGGGGGTCTGTTGACTCCTGATCGCTCTGTGACTGATCGTCACTGTGGCGTGACTGTCCGCTATGGCATGGTCCATCGGCTTCCGTCGGTGATGAACACCTGGGAGGGCAATTCCATCGGTTTGGCCGACGCGGCTGGACGGATGGTGTAGTTGTAGTGCCGAGGACAAGCCGTTCGTCCTATAACCGACTCGACTCGCGTCCGCCATTTCGGGCAACGCGGGTCAAGGTGCAGAATTTAGAGGAATGAACCGAGAAGGTTCGGTTCTCCCGAGGAGGCCGCTCATGACCGCTCGCACCCCTGATGCCGAGCCGCTGCTGACCCCGGCTGAGGTCGCCACGATGTTCCGCGTCGACCCGAAGACGGTGACGCGTTGGGCCAAGGCTGGCAAGCTCACGTCGATTCGCACGCTCGGCGGACACCGCCGGTACCGCGAGGCTGAGGTCCGCGCACTGCTCGCGGGCATTCCGCAGCAGCGCAGCGAGGCCTGACGTACGTCAGAAGTACCGCTCAACCAGCAGTAACTCGTACAACTCGGGCGAAGAGCACCACTGCTGCCGGGTCCCCCAACCTGGCCGTACGTCCGACATGTGGCTACACGCGACGAGGGTCCTGCCCCAACGGGGCCCACGCCTGACTCACTTGGGTGCGTCGTTTCGATCGCGCTGGACTCCGCCGGGTCCAGCGCGATCTTTTTTGTGCGCGGAGGACGCGCTGGTGGGCGGGGTCTTAGCACCCTAGTTTGTCTCTGGGGAGTCTCGGGCCGGGGCCTGGGGGGAGTGCCCGGGCCGATCCCGGGGGATGGTGCAATTGCACATATTAAATTGGCCCGTTGTAGGGAGGGTGTAAGTTCCTAACTTCCTAAAACTTGTTCGGTGACACCCGTCACACGTCGTGAAGCTTGTTGCGCATGACACCCCTGCGCTAGAGGGGTTGTGGCGCCCAGCGAAACCGTATGTCGCCCTCCACTTCTCAGCCTCCCACCGGGGTGGGGGCCCGCGTGTCGTCTTTGGTCATGCGTCGGGGGGACTTTCGTCCCCGGCCGGTGCCTCCGGGCCGGCCGGCCCGGAGCGGGCGGCTGTGGCGCTCTCGCGCACGAAGGCCGCCTCGGGGGCCTCGTGCTCGCCGGAGACGCGCTGAGAGGGCTCCAGGGCGAGCCTCAGCAGTCGGTGGCAGATCGGGCAGTGCCGGGTCACGTGGCGGTATCTGGTGGCCGCCGCGAGGTGGGCGCGCAGCAGGGCGCGCGTCTCGTGCCGCGTGGATGCCGGAGAAGCGGACATGCGTCACCTCCTGGGGAGCCTCCCGCGACTCCCTGGTGTCCGGGGTACCGGCGGAATGTGACGGAGTCAAGATGCGGGCACCACAACGGGCCGCGCGCGGAGGCACGCGAAGAGGGGGCGCATCCATGGGATGCGGCTCCGCCGCGGGCGCGGCCTCGGGGTGTGCCGTAACGCAAGAGGGGCCGCACCTAACCGGTGCGGCCCTTCTTCTACTGCGGTCCTGACGGGATTTGCTGTGTTTGATTGCGGCTTCGCCGCGGGCGCGGCCTCGGGGTGTGCCGTAACGCAAGAGGGGCCGCACCTAACCGGTGCGGCCCCTCTTCTACTGCGGTCCTGACGGGATTTGAACCCGCGGCCTCCACCTTGACAGGGTGGCGAGCACTCCAAACTGCTCCACAGGACCTTGTTCGCGGCACTTGGTGTTGCGTTGTGCTGCGAGATGAGACTCTACAGCAGCGCAGGCCCGGCGGTCGAACTCACCCTGTGCGGTCGCCCGGTTACGGCACCGCCGCGTCGATCGCCTTCACGATCCGCTTGTCCGAGACGGGGTACGCCGTGCCCAGCGCGTGCGCGAAGTAGCTGACGCGAAGCTCCTCGATCATCCAGCGGATGTCCAGGACCTCCTGCGGCACCGGCCTGCCCTGCGGCATCTGTTCGAGCAGCCACAGGTATTCGTCACGCATCTCGTGGACCTTCTCCATGCGGGAGGTGTCCCGCTGGACGTTCGTCGGCATCTGCTGCAGGCGCCGGTCCGCCGCCACCATGTACCGCATCAGGTCCGGCAGCCGCCGCAGTCCCGTCGCCGTCACGAAGCCCGGCTTGACGAGGGAGTTCAGCTGCTCCCGTACGTCCGCGAGGTTCGCGAGGAGCGCCGGGCTCTTCGTCGACTTCAGCCGGCGCTCGCACGCCTGCCAGGCGGCGAGGACCTGCTGCACCTGGCCGACGGCGTGCACGGTCGTGTCGACGATCTCCGCGCGCACCTTGTCGAAGAGCTTGCGGTACGACTCCTCGTCCCAGACGGGCCCGCCGAAGTCCGCGATCAGCTTGTCCGCGGCGGCCATCGCGCAGTCGTCGAAGAGGGCCTGCACGGAGCCGTGCGGGTTCGCCGACAAGGCGATCTTCTGCTGGTTGGTCAGCTTGTCGGAGGCGAACTTGGCCGGATTGACCGGGATGTTGCGCAGGATGAGGCGGCGGGTGCCCTTCCACATCGCCTGGAGCTGCTCGGCCTCCGTGTCGAAGAGGCGTACGGAGACGGTGTCGCCGTCGTCCACCAGCGCCGGGTACGCCTTCACCGGCTGGCCCGCGCGGCGCGTCTCGAAGACGCGCGTGAGGGTGCCGAGCGTCCAGTCCGTGAGGCCCGTGCGCTCCACGGCCGCCCCGCCCGTCCGCTCGGCCGTCGCCGCGGCCGCCTGCGAGAGCGCCTTGCGGGCCTTCGGCTTCAGCCGGACCTTCAGGGCTTCCAGGTCCTTGTCCTCGGCGAGCTTCTTGCGCCGCTCGTCGGTGATCCGGAACGTGATCTTCAAGTGGTCGGGCACGCGCGTCAGATCGAAGTCGTCAGGCGAGACCGGCACGCCGACCATCCGCTGCAGCTCGCGCGCCAGCGTGACGTGCAGCGGCTCCTGGAGCGGCACCGCACGCTCCAGGAACGCCTTCGCGAAGTTCGGCGCGGGCACGTAGTTGCGGCGGACGGGCTTCGGCAGGGAGCGGATCAGCTCGATGACCACGTCCTCGCGCAGACCGGGGATCTGCCAGTCGAAGCCGTCGTCGGTGACCTGGTTCAGGACCTGGAGCGGGATGTGGACCGTCACGCCGTCCGCGTCCGCACCCGGCTCGAACTGGTACGTCACCTTGAACTTGAGCTGCCCCTGCCGCCACGAGTCGGGATAGTCGTCCTTGGAGACGCCCTGCGCCTTCTCGTTGATCAGCATCGACCGCTCGAAGTCGAGCAGTTCCGGCTCCTCGCGCTGCTTCTTCTTCCACCAGGAGTCGAAGTGCGCCCCCGACACGACGTCTTCGGGCACCCGCTGGTCGTAGAAGTCGAAGAGCGTCTCGTCGTCGACGAGGATGTCGCGGCGCCGCGCGCGGTGCTCCAGCTCCTCGACCTCGGTGAGGAGCTTGCGGTTGGCGGCGAAGAACTTGTGGTGCGTGCGCCAGTCGCCCTCGACGAGCGCGTTGCGGATGAACAGGTCGCGGGAGACCTCGGGGTCGATGCGGCCGTAGTTCACCTTGCGGTCGGTGACGATCGGGACGCCGTACAGCGTCACCTTCTCTATCGCCATCACCGCCGCCTGGTCCTTCTCCCAGTGCGGTTCGCTGTACGTGCGCTTCAGGAGGTGCTGGGCGAGCGGCTCGACCCACTCCGGCTCGATGCGGGCGTTCACCCGGGCCCAGAGGCGGGAGGTCTCGACGAGCTCGGCGGACATGATGAAGCGCGGGGGCTTCTTGAAGAGCGCGGAGCCCGGGAAGACCGCGAACTTGGCGTTGCGCGCGCCCAGGTACTCGTTGCGCCCGCCGCCGCGCTGCTTGGGGTCCTTCTCCTTGCTCTCCTTCGACTCCTTCACGTCCTTCATCCCGATGTGGGACAGCAGGCCGGACAGGAGGGAGATGTGCACGTGCTGCTCGGGGGCGTCGTCCTCGTTGAGGTGGATGCCCATCTGCTTGGCGACCGTGCGCAGCTGCGAGTAGATGTCCTGCCACTCGCGGATGCGCAGGAAGTTCAGGTACTCCGCCTTGCACATACGCCGGAAGGAGGAGGAGCCGCGCTCCTTCTGCTGCTCCCGCACGTACCGCCACAGGTTGAGGAAGGCGAGGAAGTCGCTCGTCTCGTCCTTGAAGCGGGCGTGCTGCTGGTCGGCCTGCGCCTGCTTCTCGGCGGGGCGCTCGCGCGGGTCCTGGATGGAGAGCGCGGCGGCGATCACCATGACCTCGCGCACGCAGCCGTTCTTGTCGGCCTCCAGGACCATCCGGGCCAGGCGCGGGTCGACGGGGAGCTGGCTGAGCTTGCGGCCCTGCTGCGTGAGCCGCTTCTTCGGGTCCTTCTGCGCCGGGTCGAGCGCGCCCAGTTCCTGGAGGAGTTGCACGCCGTCGCGGATGTTGCGGTGGTCCGGCGGATCGATGAAGGGGAACTTCTCGATGTCGCCGAGGCCGGCCGCGGTCATCTGGAGGATGACGGAGGCGAGGTTCGTACGGAGGATCTCGGCGTCCGTGAACTCGGGGCGCGAGACGAAGTCGTCCTCCGAGTACAGCCGGATGCAGATGCCGTCCGACGTACGCCCGCAGCGGCCCTTGCGCTGGTTGGCGCTGGCCTGGCTGATCGCCTCGATGGGCAGGCGCTGCACCTTCGTGCGGTGGCTGTAGCGGGAGATGCGGGCCGTGCCCGGGTCGATCACGTACTTGATGCCGGGGACGGTCAGCGAGGTCTCCGCGACGTTCGTCGCGAGGACGATGCGTCTCCCGGTGTGCTGCTGGAACACGCGGTGCTGCTCGGCGTGCGAGAGCCGGGCGTACAGGGGGAGGACCTCGGTGAACCGATAGTTCTTCTTGTTCAGCGCGTCCGCCGTGTCGCGGATCTCGCGCTCTCCGGAGAGGAAGACGAGGATGTCGCCCTTGCCCTCGGCCTGGAGCTCTTCGACGGCGTCCGTGATCGCGGTGATCTGGTCGCGGTCGGAGTCTTCGGAGTCCTCTTCGAGGAGCGGGCGGTAGCGCACCTCGACCGGATACGTGCGCCCGCTGACCTCGACGATCGGCGCGTCCCCGAAGTGCCGCGAGAAACGCTCGGGGTCGATGGTCGCGGAAGTGATCACGACCTTCAGGTCCGGGCGCTTGGGCAGCAGCTGGGCGAGGTAGCCGAGCAGGAAGTCGATGTTGAGCGACCGCTCGTGGGCCTCGTCGATGATGATCGTGTCGTACGCGCGCAGCTCGCGGTCCGTCTGGATCTCGGCGAGCAGGATGCCGTCCGTCATCAGCTTCACGAACGTGCCCGCGCCGACCTGGTCGGTGAAGCGGACCTTCCAGCCGACGGCCTCGCCCAGCGGGGTGTTCAGCTCCTCCGCCACGCGCTCGGCGACCGTGCGGGCCGCGATGCGGCGGGGCTGCGTGTGGCCGATCATGCCGCGCACGCCCCGGCCGAGCTCCATGCAGATCTTGGGGATCTGCGTGGTCTTGCCCGAGCCGGTCTCACCGGCGACGATCACGACCTGGTGGTCGCGGATCGCCTCGGCGATGTCGTCCTTCTTCTGGCTGACCGGCAGCTGCTCCGGATACGTGATCACGGGCATGCGGGAGCCGCGCTCGGCCATCCGCGCCTCGGCCTTCTCCACGTCCGCCGCGATCTCGGCGAGGACGGCGGCGCGGGCCTCGGGCTTGCGGATCCGGCGGGCACCCTCCAGCCGCCGGCCGATCCGGTGCTCGTCGCGCAGCGACAGCTCGGAGAGTCGGGGGGCGAGGGCGTCGAGGGCGAGGGCGGGCTGCGTAGACATACGGCGTCCAGGATCTCACCCGCGACTCGGCAGTGGCGAACCGATTTCCCGGGCGGGCCGCCCCGGCACGTACGATTCCGGGCATGTCGTCCCCCGCGCGCACGCTCTGGAGCCCCCTGGCGGGGGTGCTCCTCATCGTGCTCGGGCTGTTCTGCGCGCCCGCGGCGGCGTCCGGACAGCAGCCGGCGGAGCGGACGCCCGGGCGGGCGGCGACGGCGACGGCGGCGGCGATGCCGATGGCGACCGCGGCCCCCGCGGCCGACGGCCGCGAACAGCCGGGCTGCGGAAAGGGCGCACGGGGAGACGGCGAGCAGGGTCCGGCCGCGCCGCCGCGCACGAACTCCCCGCACGAACTGCTCCCCGCGCTCTGCGAGGCCCACGGCGCGACCGGCTCCTGGGGCGCCGACCAGGCGGTCCTCGACCTCGCTCCGGTACGCGGGCCGCCCGAGCTCGTACCGCTCTCACCCGTCGATCTCTCGGTCCTGCGCGTGTAGGAGGCCCCTGACTCAGGGGCCCCATCGACGTGTAAATCGACGTACAACAGGACAAGAGAGACCGCTCTGATGCCCAAGAACGACACCAAGAACGGCAACGGCAGCAAGAAGAGCCGCAACATCGCCATCGGCGCGGGAGTCGCCGTCGCCGCGGTGCTGCTCGGCGTCGCCTCGTACACGGCGACCAAGCCCGCCGACTCCTCCGGCGGCGGCACCGTCAAGGAGGAGGCCGCGGGCGCCGCGCCCGCCACCGAATCGCAGGCCGGTGTCTACCCCGAGCTGGAGAAGCTCGCCCGGCGCGACGCCGGGGACCCGCTCGCGCAGGGCCGCGCGGACGCGCCCGTCGTGATGATCGAGTACGCCGACTTCAAGTGCGGCTTCTGCGGCAAGTTCGCCCGCGACACCGAGCCCGGCCTCGTGAAGAAGTACGTGGAGGACGGCACCCTGCGCATCGAATGGCGTAACTTCCCGATCTTCGGCGCGGACTCCGAGCGGGCCGCGCGTGCCGCGTGGGCGGCGGGCAAGCAGGGGCGCTTCTGGCAGTTCCACGAGGCCGCGTACGCCGAGGGATCCAAGGAGAAGGGCTTCGGCGACGACCGCCTGAAGGAGCTCGCCGAGGACGCCGGGGTCAAGGACGTGGACCGCTTCGTCACCGACGCGGGGAGCGACGCGGCCAAGAGCGCCGTGAAGAAGGACCAGGAGGAGGCGTACGGCCTCGGGGCCGCCGCGACGCCGTCCTTCGTGATCAACGGGCGGCCCGTCTCGGGCGCCCAGCCGGACCAGGTCTTCCACCAGGCCGTCGAATCGGCCGCCAAGAGCGCGAAGAGCGCGAAGGCGGGCGGCAAGGGCGGTTCCGAGTGACCGCCGACGTCGGATACTTCGCCGCGTTCCTCGGCGGACTCCTCGCCCTGGTCAGCCCGTGCAGCGCACTGCTCCTGCCGGCGTTCTTCGCCTACTCGATCGACTCCACCTCGCGCCTCGTCGCACGCACCGGCATCTTCTACGCGGGACTCGCGACGACCCTGGTGCCGCTCGGCGCCGCCGGGTCCTACGCGGGGCGCTTCTTCTTCGGCCACCGCGACCAGCTGGTGCTCGTCGCGGGCTGGCTGATCATCGGGCTCGGCGCGCTCCAGATCCTCGGCATGGGCTTCGCCTCGCGGCGGATGGCGGAGCTTTCGGGCCGCATCCGCCCGACCACGGCGTTCTCCGTGTACGCGCTGGGCGTGGTGTACGGGCTCGCCGGGTTCTGCGCGGGGCCGATCCTCGGCAGCGTCCTCACGGTGGCCGCGGTGAGCGGAAGCCCGGTGTACGGAGGGCTGCTGCTCGCCGTGTACGCGCTGGGGATGGCCGTGCCGCTCTTCGTGCTCGCCCTGCTCTGGGAACGGTTCGACCTGGGGCGGCGCAGGTGGCTGCGGGGCCGGACGTTCCGGCTCGGGCGGTTCGAACTGCATACGACGTCGCTGCTGTCCGGCCTCTTCTTCATCGCGCTGGGCGCGCTGTTCCTCGCCTACGACGGGACGACGGCGCTGCCCGGCCTGCTGGGCGTGGACGATTCGTTCGCGGTGGAGCAGTGGGCGGGGGACCTCGGCAGGGCGGTGCCGGACTCGGTGCTGCTCGTGGGGGTCGTGGTGCTGGTGGGGGCCGTGCTCGGGGTACGAGGGTGGCGCAGGCGCGAGAGCGACAGGCCGGATTCACCCGTTACCGCAGGTTCGTCCGTTAGTGAGGATTCGCCCGTTACCAAGTGAGAAGGATGCGTATACGTGGTTTAGCGTATTCGTATGCCTGATCATGAGCCGGAGCCGCACCAGGACGGTGCACACCAGGCCGGTGCACACCAGCACGGCGCGCACGGGCGCGTGCCCACCCGGAGCGAGCGGTGGGACGCGTTCAAGCAGTCGCCCTTCCTGCCCGCGATCGTGCTGGTGTTCATCCTGGCGGCCGCCGCCGGGCTCTTCGCCGGTTCGTACACGTTCTCCATGGCGAAGCCGACCCCGCACCACATCCCCACCGCGGTGGTCGACGCGAAGGACAAGGGTGACTCGGCCCGCGGCAAGGCCTTCCTCGACGGCATGGAGAAGGCACTGAACGCCTCCCTGGAGGTGCGCAGGTACGACACCCGGGAAGCGGCGCGGCTGGACGTGGAGGAGCAGAAGGTCTTCGCGATCCTGGACGTGGCCCGCGGCGGCGACAAGGTGACGCTGGACGTCTCCGGGGCGTCCGGCGCCTCCGTCGCGCAGGTGCTCGCGGAGACCGCGCCGAAGGTCGGCGAGAAGGTCGGCGTCCCCGTCACGGTGAAGGACATCAAGCCGCTCCAGGAGGGCGACCCGCGGGGCCTCGCCATCTTCTACATCTCCCTCGCCGCCGTGATCATCGGCTTCGTGGGGGCGATCCAGCTGAGCGTCCACGCGCGGGGCCTGAACCCGGCCGAGCGGATCGGGTTCACCGTGCTGTACGCGCTGCTCGGCGCGTTCGTCATCTCGGCGGTCGTGGACTGGTGGCTGGGCGCGCTGGATCTGCCCTTCGTGGAGTCCTGGCTGATCCTGGCGCTGACGATGTTCGCGTCGGGCATGGTCTTCACGATGTTCAACACGCTGTTCGGGCGCTGGGCGATGATCCCGACGTGGGGCCTGATGGTGCTCCTCGGGAACCCGTCGTCCGGTGGCGCGGTGTCGTGGCCGCTGCTTCCCTCGGTGCTCGGTCACATCGGCCAGTGGCTGCCGCCGGGGGCGTCGGTGAACGCGCAGCACACGGCGGTCTATTTCGGCGGCCACCAGCACGCGTTCCCGTTCCTGGTGCTCGGCGCGTGGGCGCTGGTGTCCTCGACGGTGTTCTGGGTGTGGCGGCACCGCCATCCGGGCGGCCGGGCCTCGGCACCGGCCCACGCGGGGGCGTGACGGACCCGGGAACGGCAGAAGCCCCGCCGGTGGCGGGGCTTCTTGAAGAAGTGGCTGGGGCCGGGATCGAACCGGCGACCTATCGCTTTTCAGGCGATCGCTCGTACCAACTGAGCTACCCAGCCACGCGATCCGCGTGGAATCGCAAGCGGTCCTGACGGGATTTGAACCCGCGGCCTCCACCTTGACAGGGTGGCGAGCACTCCAAACTGCTCCACAGGACCAAGCGTTGTGCGAGCACTAGTCTCGCACAAGGTGTTGCGTGCCCCCAACGGGATTCGAACCCGTGCTACCGCCTTGAAAGGGCGGCGTCCTGGGCCACTAGACGATGAGGGCTAAGAGGCCCGCCTGGGCGCTTTGCAGCGCGTCGGGGACGTGAGAAGCATATGGGATGCGGGGAGGTATCGCCAAAACGCTTATCCGGGCCCCGGGGACCGGTCCTCCGGAGACCGGTCGGATGAGGGGCCGGGAGAGGTCGGGGCGGCGGGCGCGCCGGGGCGGTTCTCCTTGGGGAGATGGCGGCTGACCTCCGCCTTCGTCAGACCCAGGCCGCCCAGCCTGATCTCGTCCCAGGCCTGCAGCCGTTTGGTCGTACGGTCCAGGTAGAGGACCGACGCCTCGACCGGGTCGGGGTACTCGTCGTCGACCGCGCGCAGCCCGCTGCCGCCCGTCGACCCCTCGACGCGCAGCCGCGTGCCCTTCTCCATGACCTCCATCTCCTGGCGGTGGATGTGCCCCGCGAGGACGAGCGGCACCTCGCCGTCCGTCTCCCGCGCCGCCGTCGGGTTGTGCGCGACGGCCACGTCGACCGGGGTGCCCGCCGCCCGTTCGGCGCGCAGGGCGGACGCGAGGCGTATGCCCGCGATGTGCTCGACCGCGTCGCCGCCCGCCTTCTCCGAGCGGTCCGGCGTGTACTGCGGGTCGCCGATGCCGGCGAAGCGCAGGCCCGCGACGGTCTCGGCCCTGCCGTCGTCGAGGACGTGGACGTTCTTGAAGCGCTCCAGGTAGCGCTGGGTGGTGTGCGAGTCGTGGTTGCCGCGCACCCACACGTAGGGCGCGCCGAGGTCCGCGATCGGGTCGAGGAAGCCGTTCTCGGTGGCCGAGCCGTGGTCCATGGTGTCGCCCGAGTCGACGATGACGTCGATGCCGTACTGCTCGACGAGAGACGAAATGATCTTCCAGCTCGCCGGGTTCAGGTGGATGTCCGAAACGTGCAGGACGCGCATCGTGGTGGGGTCCGGCTGGTACGCGGGGAGGGTGGACGTCACGTCGTAGAGCTTGGTGACATTGGTGACCAGGCGCGCCAACTCCTGCTGGTAGACGTCGAATTCGCTGACGATGCTGCGGGCGTCGCCGACGACGGAGGGGGCGCTGCTCAGCAGGCCAGAGAACTTCGGCTCCAGGACGGACTTCGGGTTCCAGGTGGCGTACGCGGCCGTGCCGGAGGCCGCGAGGAGGACGAGCGCGAGGCCGCCGGCCGCCAGGGCGCGGCGCGGGCGGCGGTAGACGGCGAGGCCGAGCGCGGTCGCGCCCGAGACGACGGCGACGCAGGAGCGTACGGCCAGGTCGAGCGTGCCGTGGCCGACGTCGCGCGCGACCTCGTCCTGGAGGCCGGAGAGCCGCTCGGGGTGGTCGACCAGGGCCTGGGAGCGCACCGGGTCGAGGCGGTCCACGTCGACGTCCAGGCGGATGGGGGCCGTGTGGGAGCGGAGTTCCAGGGCGCCGAGCGGCGAGACGTTGATCTTCGTGCCGCCGGAGACGGAGGGACGCAGGGTCATGCGGGTGTCCATCGGGCCGACCGGGGCGCGCACGCTGCCGACGATGAGGAGCCCGAGCCAGGCGCCGAGCAGGACGACCGTGATCAGGCCGAGGGCGCGGGCGTACGGGTGGGGTGGGCTGACCAGCTCGTTGACGGGGTGGGTATGGCGAGCGCGGTAGTGGCCTACGAGGGCGCGGCCCGCCCTGCGTACGCCCTGGGGGACGACCGTGAAGTCGCGGGCCATTGGTCCCGTATGCCCATGTGGGTTGGTCACTATGCCGGGACGGGGCGAGGGGTGTGGCCGACAATGGGGGTGTGCTGGAGATGACGCGCGAGGAGTTCGAGGAACTGGTCGGCGAGGCGCTCGACCGGATTCCGCCGGAGTTGACCCGGCTGATGGACAACGTGGCCGTTTTCGTCGAGGACGAGCCACCGACCGAGGATCCCGAGCTGCTCGGGCTGTACGAGGGGACTCCGCTGACCGACAGGGGCGAGTGGTACGCCGGGGTGCTGCCGGACCGCATCACGATCTACCGGGGGCCGACGCTGCGCATGTGCGAGTCGCGCGAGGACGTCGTCGCCGAGACGGAGATCACGGTGGTGCACGAGGTCGCCCACCACTTCGGGATCGACGACGAGCGGCTGCACGCGCTGGGGTACGGGTGAGCGGGCCGGGCGCGGGTTCCGCGGGCGTCGTCCGGGGATGAGTTCCGGGGACGTGTGAGCGAGGGTGTCCGGCCGGGTGTGCGGGGCGCGGTGCGGGGCGGGCCCGTGGGGGTTGCCGTCCGTGTCCTCTTGCGGGCCGCGGGAGTTGGGCAGGGCGTCTCGATTCTCAGCGCCTCAGGAGGTGCTCGGCCGTGCGCCAGTTGTACGTTCCCGTCCGTTGGGCCGCGGTCGCGGTGGCCGTAGCGGCGACCGCGGGCTGCATGAGCATCGGTGACGACGGGAACGGCCCGGCGCCCGACCGTTCCGCGGGCCGGCACAGCGGTGCGGCCGCTCCCGACGGCGACCCCGTGACGCAGGGCGGTGACGTCGACGCGGAGGACGGGCGCGGGCGGGGCGGCGGGCGCGGCAAGGGCAAGAAGAAGGGCAAGGGCCGGGCGTCCCGCGGGGGCGAGGCGGAGCAGGGTGCGGTCAAGCCCTCGGAGTCCTCGTCGGCGACGCGGTCCGAGAAGCCGCCGAAGCCCGGCGGTCCCGGCAAGCCGGCCCCTACGCGTCCCAGGCCCACGCCGACGCGGACGACCGCGCCGCCGGACCCGCCGAAGCCCACGCCGACCCCGACGCCGGATCCGACCACTCCGGAGCCGTCGTCGTCGGAGGGGTCGGGAGGCCAGGGCGCGCAGCTGCAGCGGCGGGACGAGGAGATCGTGGGGCGCGAGCCGTCGCCCCAGGTGGGTTTTCACTAGCCGGTGGAGGCCCCCGCAGCCTGTGGAGGCCCCCGCAGCCTGTGGAGACCCCCGCAGCCTGTGGAGACCCCCGCGCACGCCCCTCCGTACGTCTGCACGCCTGCTCGGAAACCCCTCCCGGGTATCCCGGAGAGGGGGCGGTTTGCCATCTGGGGTGGGGGGTGCGTATGGTGGTAGATCGTTTGATCCCATTTGCCCGGCGCCGACACAGAAGAGCGCCGCGTGGCGCGTACTCTCCCTTGCCGTGGCTGACCGCATCGAGGCGGTCCATTGCGAAATCACGGAGTTGACGGGCGCGTGCCGAGACTCCGGAAGGTTTCGCATTTCGCATGTCCATTTCTCATTCTGACCACGCCGTCCTGCCCGAGAACGAGACGTCCGACGAGCTGACGGTGGAGACCGTCGTCGAAGCCGTCGAGACCGTCCAGGCCGCCGACGTCGTGGAAGCCGCCGAGCAGGTCGTCGAGACCGAGCAGGCAGCCAGGACCGAAGACGTCGTCGAGGCCGAAGAGGCCATCACGGACGCCGCCGAAGACGCCGAGACCGGCCCCACCTTCGGTGACCTCGGACTGCCCGAGGGCATCGTCCGCAAGCTCGCCCAGAACGGCGTCACCGCCCCCTTCCCGATCCAGGCCGCGACCATCCCGGACGCCCTGGCCGGCAAGGACATCCTCGGCCGCGGCCGCACCGGCTCCGGCAAGACCCTCTCCTTCGGTCTGCCGATGCTGGCGACGCTGGCCGCCGAGGGCCGCACCGAGAAGAAGAAGCCCCGCGGCGTCATCCTCACGCCGACCCGTGAGCTCGCGATGCAGGTCGCGGACGCCCTCCAGCCCTACGGCGACGTGCTCGGCCTGAAGATGAAGGTCGTCTGCGGCGGTACGTCGATGGGCAACCAGATCTACGCCCTCGAGCGCGGCGTCGACATCCTCGTCGCCACCCCGGGCCGCCTGCGCGACATCATCAGCCGCGGCGCCTGCTCGCTGGAGAACACCCAGATCGCCGTCCTCGACGAGGCCGACCAGATGTCCGACCTGGGCTTCCTGCCCGAGGTCACCGAACTGCTCGACCAGGTCCCCTCCGGCGGCCAGCGCATGCTGTTCTCGGCCACGATGGAGAACGAGATCTCCACGCTGGTCAAGCGCTATCTGAACGACCCGGTCACGCACGAGGTCGACAGCGCCCAGGGCAACGTCACGACCATGACGCACCACATCCTGATCGTGAAGCCGCGCGACAAGGCGCCCGTCACGGCCGCCATCGCCGCGCGCAAGGGCCGCACGATCATTTTCGTCCGCACCCAGCTGGGCGCCGACCGCATCGCCGAGCAGCTCTGCGACTCCGGTGTGAAGGCCGACGCGCTGCACGGCGGCATGACGCAGGGTGCCCGCACCCGCGTGCTCGAGGACTTCAAGAAGGGCTACGTCAACGCCCTCGTCGCCACCGACGTCGCCGCCCGCGGCATCCACGTCGACGGCATCGACCTGGTCCTGAACGTGGACCCGGCCGGCGACCACAAGGACTACCTGCACCGCTCGGGTCGTACGGCCCGCGCCGGCCGCAGCGGCACGGTCGTCTCGCTCTCGCTCCCGCACCAGCGCCGCCAGATCTTCCGCCTCATGGAGGACGCCGGCGTCGACGCCACGCGCCACATCATCAACGGCGGCGGCACCTTCGACCCGGAGGTCGCCGAGATCACCGGCGCCCGCTCGATGACCGAGGTGCAGGCCGACTCCGCGGGCAACGCCGCGACCCAGGCCGAGCGTGAGGTCAAGGACCTCACCAAGGAGCTGGAGCGCGCCACGCGCCGCGCCGCCGAGCTGCGCGAGGAGGCCGACCGCCTCACCGCGCGTGCCGCCCGCGAGCGCGGTGACGACCCGGAGGTGGCGGTCGCCGAGGCCGCCGCCGCCGCTGAGGCGGTCGTCGAGGCCGCCGTGTCGGTGCCGGAGCAGCCGGCGCCCGCCGCCGAGCGTTCCTCCTCGTACGACAACCGTCGCCCGCAGCGTGACGAGCGCGGCAACTACGAGCGTGACCGCCGCAACGACCGCGGTGGCGACCGTGGTGGCGACCGTGGTGGCTTCAACCGTGACCGTCGTGACGACAGCCGTGGTGGCGACCGTGGTGGCTTCCGCCGCGACGACAACCGTGGTGGCGGCTTCAACCGCGACCGTCGTGACGACAACCGCGGCGGTGGCTTCAACCGTGACCGTCGTGACGACAGCCGTGGTGGCGACCGTGGCGGTTTCCGCCGCGACGACAACCGTGGTGGCGGCTTCAACCGCGACCGTCGTGACGACAACCGCGGTGGCGGTTTCCGCCGCGACGAGCGTCGTGACGACAACCGTGGCGGTGGCTTCCGCCGCGACGAGCGTCGTGATGACAACCGCGGTGGCGGCTTCCGCCGTGAAGAGCGTCCCTCGAGCGGCTTCCGCCGCGACGACCGCCCGTCCGGCGGCCACCGCGGCAGCGACCGTCCGTTCAACCGCGACCGCCGTGACGACCGTCCCTCGGGCGGCGCCCACCGCTCCGGCGGCCACGACCGCCCGTCGTACAACCGCCGCGACGACCGCTCCGGCACCGGCACGGGTTCGTTCGGCCGCCGTGACGACAAGCCGCGCTGGAAGCGCAACGGCTGACCGGTAGCCAGACCGGTGGCACGATCCGCGTGACCGAAGGGCCCGTCCGACACTCCAGTCGGGCGGGCCCTTCGGCGTAAACGGCGATACCCGATCGGATGTCGAGGCCCGTCCCGCTATGCTCGGGGGTGCACCGACGCGGACCGTTAGCTCAATTGGCAGAGCAGTGGACTTTTAATCCATTGGTTGTGGGTTCGAGTCCCACACGGTCTACGGGGAAAGCCCCCGGTCAGCCTCCGCTGGCCGGGGGCTTCGCTCTGCGGCCTGCCGGTTCAGTGACTGCCGCAGCTGTTCGGCGATGCGCGGGGGGACCGGCTCGTCCGTGGTGCCGGCCACCACCATCTCCGCGATCAGCCGCAGTTTGGTGTTGGTGCGCTGGGAGGTGTCCACGAGCACCTTCCAGGCGCCCTGGGGGCCGTGCGCGCCGACGGCCATCAGTACGCCACGGGCCTGGTCCACCACGGGGCGGCCGGTGAGTGCCCGGTGCAGCTGTGTGTTCTCGCGCCGGAGCGCCTCGGCCTCGATCTGCAGCCGAGCGACACGCCGTTTGGACTCGGCCACCAGACACTGACTCAACTCGGATGCCCGGTGCGCCCTCAGCATGAGGCGGAGGCTGCGTTCCCGGGTGGCGTCGAGGTCCTTCAGCAGAACGTTCACGTCTACCGCCATGGAGGGAAGCTGCCCACGTCCCGCGCTTTCAAGGCAAGTTGTCGTGGGACGGGCCGGAGGGGGCGGGTCGGCCGTCGCCGCAGCACGGGCCGCACTCCAGGCGTGGCTGCCCGGGGGCGCCGCCGATGTTGTAGGCCAGGCGCTGCTCGACGCCGCAGGTGCGCAGGTCGAATCCGCACCGGGCGCACAGGAGCCCCATCGCCGCGGCCTGTTCGGTCGTCCAGCTGGGCCACTCCGCGGCGAGGGACGGCAGGAGCTTCATCACCATGCCGGTGGAGCGTGCCTCGCAGTACGGGAAGGGGAAACCGAAGTGCGCGTCGGGAATCTCGTCGATCTGCTGCCGGAGCTGCGGCATCCAGCGGACCAGCGTGGCCAGGTCCGCGAAGTGCACGCGGACCTCCTGGCCCTTGCGCGGGTCCCCGCCGCGGCCCCGCGGCGGGCGGAACGCGACCACGATCGTGTGCGGCACCTTGAGGACGTCCAGGTCCCGGGAGAGCTCCGCCGCGGACAACGTCCACGGTCCGGTCCGGTACTCGCGCCACAGCGCCAGACCGCCGCCGGTCAGCACGCTGTCGCTGCGCACCGCGGAACCGATTCTGCGCTGTGCGGCCTGTTCGTCCTCGGTTACCACTTGGGCCATGGGTGTACCTCCTGATCGCACGTACGACTGCTACGACTGCGCGGTGAAAGGGCGGCGCCGGCGTCGCGGATGTGCCTGGAGGTGGGGTTCGTCGCGGAGCGCCGGGCGGACGTGTTCGGGCACGCTCGGGCGTCGGGTCTCCACGGTCGCCTCCGAGGTCTGGGGAAGCCGGGCGTCTGTGCGCCTCCGGCCATCCTGCCCGCGGCGGCCGGAGGCCAGCCACCGCGACTCGGCCGCGTCTCGAAACGATCGGGCGTTGGCGCGGGCCCGGTCCCTCCGTCGCCCGAACGGACCAGCCCGGCCGTGCGCGGCCGCGGCGCGCGGGCGACGCTGGACTGCCGGTGGCCGCCCGGAGGCCGGCGGCGCGGCGGGAGGTTCGGCAATGGCAGCAGTGGCTCGCAGGCGACGGCAGCGCGTTCTCGTACTGCTCGTGGCACCGCTTCTCGTCGCCCTCGCAGCGGGCTGCGGTGGCGGTGGCTCCGGTGAGGACGGGACGCGTACCGCCGCGGCCCGGCCCCTCGATCTCGCGTTCACGCATCCCGGTGTGCTCGTCGGCAAGGAGCAACTGGAACGGGCCCGGGACCGGGTACGGGGGCGGCAGCAGCCCTGGTTCGCGGCGTTCGAGCAGATGCGGCACAGCAAGTACGCGGCCGCCGACTACACCGCGCGGCCGTACGCCGTCGTGGAGTGCCCGCCCGACACCCGGCCCGGGCGGGGGTGCGTCGAGGAGCGTGAGGACGCGCTGGCCGCGTACACGCACGCCCTGCTCTGGAACGTGACCGGTGAGCGCGCCCACGCCGAGAAGGCCGTGCACATCATGGACGCCTGGGCGAAGGCGATCACCCGGCACACCGAGGACAACGCCGGGCTGCAGACCGCCTGGGCCGCCTCGTCCTGGGCACGTGCCGCCGAAGCCCTGCGCTACACGTACGACGGGTGGCCCGACGGGCAGCTCCTGCGCTTCGAGCGGATGCTGCGCAACGCCTACCTGCCCCAGGTCCGCGACGGTGCCGTCGAGCGCAACGGCAACTGGGACCTGGTCATGGCCGACGCCACCATGAGCATGGCCGTCTTCCTCGACGACCACGCCACGTTCGAGCAGGCCGTGCGGCACTTCAGGACGCGCGTGCCCGCGTACTTCTACCTGGAGTCCGACGGGAAGCTGCCCGTCTCCCCGGCGGGCAGCGGCATCGACACCGCCGCCGAGCTGAAGAAGTACTGGTTCGGGCAGGGCACGTACGCCGACGGGCTGTCGCAGGAGACCTGCCGCAACTTCAAGCACGCGAGCTACTCGCTCGCCGCCACCTCGCACATGGCGGAGACCGCCCGGCACCAGGGCGTCGACCTGTACGGAGAGGTCAGGGACCGGCTGCGGGCGGCCTTCGAGTTCCACTCCAAGTACCAGCTGGGCGCGGCGGCGCCGGCCTGGCTGTGCGGCGGCAGGGTGCAGCGCGACATGGGACCCGACACGGAGGTCGGCCTCAGCCATCTGCGGGGACGGCTGGGGCTGGAGATGCCGCAGACCGAGAGGTACACGCGGGAGCGGCGGCCCGAGGGCACCGACGACCTCTTCGTGGCCTGGGAGACCCTCACGCACGCCGACAACGTCTGAGTGGTTCGACGCACCCCTCCGGATGGCGTAGAGTTGTGTTCATCGACGCGGGGTGGAGCAGCTCGGTAGCTCGCTGGGCTCATAACCCAGAGGTCGCAGGTTCAAATCCTGTCCCCGCTACTGAAGGCCTGAGGCCGGGAAGCATCAGCTTCCCGGCCTCAGGTGTTTTCCCCGCCGTAACCCGGTCGGCCCACACCAACTCGCACCCTCCCGCCGCTGCGGGAACCCTGAATGCAGCGCGGTGATGGGCGCGGACTCGGCGGGAGACAAGCGGTGGGGCAGCGAGGAAATCCCGACGACAGGGATGCCAGGGAGGCCAGGGGGACCACCGGGCCCGAGCGGGCGTTCGTCCGCTCCCTGCCGCTCCTGCTCCTCGTCGTCGGTGTCGTGTACGACGCGGCGACCCCGTCGGAGTTCACCGCGTCCCCCCTCTTCACCGCCGCCCCCCTCATCGCCGCCCCCTTCTACTCGCGGCTCAACACCGTCCTGACGGGTGTCGCCGCCACGGCCGCCGTCCTCTTCCTGCACTACGGCAGCACGATCAGCAGCCAGGTCGAGGCCGTCACCGAAGTGGTCACCGTGGTGACCGTCGCCGCGCTCGCGATCGTCATCAACCGCGTCGTGCGGCGCAGCAACGACCGGCTCGCCATCGCCCGTTCCATCTCCGAGGCCACGCAGCGCGCCGTGCTGCCCGAACCGGATCCGCGGATCGGCGGGCTCGACTTCGCGGCGCGGTACGAGGCCGCGCAGGCGGACGCGTTCATCGGGGGCGATCTGTACGCGGTGCAGGACACCCCGCACGGCGTGCGGCTCATCGTCGGTGACGTACGCGGCAAGGGCATGGGCGCGGTCGCCGCCGTCGCGGTCGTCATCGGCGCCTTCCGGGAGGCCGCCGAGCAGGAGGCCACCCTGGAGGCGGTCGCGCAGCGCCTGGAGCGGGCGCTCGCCCGCGAGGGCACCCGGCGCGACGGGCTCGACGCGTTCGAGGGGTTCACCACCGCGGTCCTCGCCGAGATCCGGCACGGCGAGGGCGCCGTACGGCTCGTGAACCGCGGGCACCCGCCGCCGTTGCTGCTGCGCGGCGACGGGCGGCTGTGCGTCCTGTCGGCGAGCGAACCCGCGCTGCCGCTCGGCATGGGGGACCTCGGGACCTGGCCGGACCGCGCGGACGAGACGGAACTGCCGCCCGGCGCGCTGCTGCTCTTCTACACGGACGGCCTCTCGGAGGCGCGCAACGCGGCGGGGGAGTTCTACGATCCCGCGACCCGGCTCGGCGGGCGGATCTTCCCGGGCCGCGGCGGCCCGCACGCGCTCCTCGCCGCGCTGGCGGGGGAGGTGCGGCGGCACACCGGGGGCGGCATGACGGACGACATGGCGCTGCTCGCGGTGCGGCGCCCCACCGCCGGGGACCTGGACGTCGCGGCCGACGCTTCCGACGTCACGTCCGGTGACTGAGGTGCAGCCCTCCGCATAACAACTGACGCTCTGTCAAGAGAATGTGAAGTTCCGGTGTTTGGGAAGGTGGGGTCAACTCGCCCCGTTCCGACCCTTCGTGTCCCGATGTGTACGGCCGATGAGCGTTAACGATCAACTGGAACAGCTTGGAATACCGACCCGCTGTCTATTAACGTTCGATAACGCAGCGCGGTCGTCCCAGCCGTCACTAGAGGCGGCTCCGTGCGCACACGCCTAATCCCGCAAGGGAGCCGGGGAACCACCAACATGGGGTGAATCGGGCATCTGTGCATCCGTGTCAGATGTTCGTAGGAGACCTTCCTGCTCCGAACCCGTCAGCTAACCCGGTAGGCGAGAAGGAAGGAAAGGAGTGCGCCCCAGTGGCGTCCAACCGGCCTGCCCCCCAAGCCGTGTACGTTCCGAATGACGACGACTTCGGTTCGTACGACGAGGGCTCCTTCGAAGAGTGGAACCCCACCGAGGAGTCCGTCCGTCCCGTCCGCGGCAGGCACCGTGTGCACAAGAAGGGCGGCGGGCTCGCCCGCAGCTCCACCGTGCTCGGCGTGGGCGTCATCGCCGCCGTCGGCGCGGGCGGCATCGCCACCGCGCAGGACGGCAAGCCACCGGTCTCCATATCGATGCCCGACCTGGGCGCGGTCACCGACTCGCTGCCCGAGGCCGAGTCCCTGCCCGGCGTGGGCTCGTTGATGTCCGACGACGACGCCGCGGACACCGCCGTCGCCGCCTCGGCCCCCCTCACCGCCGCGGGCGTCAGCACCGCCGACGCCCAGCAGGGCACCACCCACGCGGGCGAGGCCCTGCGGGCCCGCATCATGCAGCAGGCCGAGAACCAGCAGAACCAGGCGGACACCGCCGTGCGGACCGCGGCCGAGGACGCGGCCGTCAAGAAGGCCGCCGAAGAGGCGGCCGCGCAGCAGAGGGCCGCCGAGAAGGAGGCGGACGCCAAGGCCGCCGCCAAGAAGAAGAAGGAGGAGGAGGCCCGGAAGGCGAAGGCCGAGGCCGCGCGCCTGGCCAAGCTCGCCAAGAGCTACGTCATCCCCACCTCCTCGTACACCCTCACCTCGCACTTCGGCGACGCCGGCTCCATGTGGTCCTCGGGCCACCACACCGGCCTGGACTTCGCGGCGCCCACGGGCACCCCGCTGAAGGCCGTGCACACCGGCACCGTCAAGGAGGCCGGCTGGGCGGGCGCGTACGGCTACCGCACCGTGCTCGAACTCGAGGACGGCACGGAGGTCTGGTACTGCCACCAGTCGTCGCTCAACGTCAGCGCGGGCCAGAAGGTCTCCACGGGTGACGTCATCGGCCGCGTCGGCGCGACCGGCAACGTCACAGGCCCGCACCTCCACATGGAGGTCCACACGCCGGGCGGCTCGGGGATCGACCCGCTCGGGTGGCTGCAGAGCAAGGGCCTCAACCCCTGATCGCGCCTTCGTAGGGGCCGGCCACCGCTTGCTTGTGGCCTGCACGGAATTCCGTCTCCGATGGGGGCGTTGAGGAGGATATGACTTCTCTTCGCCCACTCGGCTCCTCCGACCTCGAGGTCTTCCCGCTCTCCCTCGGCGGCAACGTCTTCGGCTGGACCGCGGACCGGGCGGCGTCCTTCGCCGTCCTCGACGCCTACACCGCGGCAGGCGGCAACTTCATCGACACCGCCGACGCGTACTCGGCCTGGGTCGACGGCAACAAGGGCGGCGAGTCCGAGACCCTCATCGGCGAGTGGCTCGCCGAGCGCGGCAACCGCTCCGATGTCGTCGTGGCCACGAAGGCCGGCTCCCACCCCGAGTACAAGGGCCTGTCCGCCGCCACCATCAAGGGCGCCGCCGACGCATCCCTGAAGCGCCTCGGCACCGACTACATCGACCTCTACTACACCCACTTCGACGACACGTCGGTGCCCGTGGAGGAGATCATCGGCGCGCTCGACGAGCTGGTGCGGGCCGGCAAGGTGCGGGCGATCGCCGCGTCGAACATCAGCCCCGAGCGGCTCCAGGAGTCGCTCGACGTCTCCGACCGCGAGGGCCTCGCGCGCTACGTGGCGCTGCAACCGCACTACAACCTCGTCTCCCGCGACACCTACGAGGGGCCCCTCCAGGAAGTCGCCTCGCGCTCCGGCCTCGCGGCTGTCCCCTACTTCGGGCTCGCGGCGGGCTACCTCACCGGCAAGTACCGGGCCGGTACGCGCGTCGAGAGCGCGCGCAGCTCGCGGGTCGAGGCGTACGTGGGGACGGAGCGGGGCGACCGTGTCCTCGCCGCCCTCGACGAGATCGCGCGGGCGCACGGAGCGCAGGTCCCGACCGTGGCGCTGGCCTGGCTCGCGGCGCAGCCCACCGTGGCGGCGCCGATCGCCTCCGCGCGGACGGTGGAGCAGCTGCCGGCGCTGCTCGCGGTGGCGGATCTCGAACTGACGGAGGCGGATGTCGCGGCGCTGAACGCGGCGTCGGCGTAAGGGCGCGCCCTAGGGGCGGTAGGGGTTGTACGCCGTCGGGTAGCCGTAGGCCGGGTAGGGCTGCGGGGGCCCGTAGGGGAGAGGGGCGTGCGGAGGGCGGCCGCCGTACGCCCCGTACATTCCGTACGGCGGCACGGGGGGCATGACCGGTGCCGTCGCCTGTGCCGCGTACGCGAGGGCGGGGCGGGCCGGCTCGCGGCGTTCCCACAGCTTCTCGAGGAGTTCCCGCTCGCGTACGACGAAGTCGGCACCGGCCCGTCCGCGGCGGCCGCGGTGGCGCAGGAACGCGAGGGACGTCGCGTACATCTGGTACTCCGCGACCGTGCGGGCCGCGGGCTTCCCCCAGGTGTACGCGGCGTAGTCGCGGGCCAGTGAGCGGGCGCGCATCGAGCCCAGCGCGAACGGTTCGGACGGGGTGAGCCAGCCCGCCGCCGCGTACACGGGCAGCTCCTCGCGGATCGTGCGCAGTTCGCGCTGGCGGGTCCAGATGGCGAGCCAGGTCAGCAGGCCGAACGCCGGGAGCATGAAGAGGGCGTACACGGTGAAGAACCCGAACTGCCCGAAGACCGCGGAGCCGTTCCACAGCGCGTGCATGCCCATCGCGAGGAGCAGCCCGGTGAGCGGGAGCAGCACGCGGCGCACCATCTGCCGCTCGGCCGAGAGCGCGGCGATGCCGAAGCCGATGCCGGTCAGGACCGTGAAGAGCGGGTGGGCGAACGGCGACATGACGACGCGCACGAAGAAGGTCGCGGCGGTCACGGAGGCGAGGCCGCTCTCGCGGCTGAGCTGGTCGGTGACGAAGGCGTTGCCCAGGTAGAGGATGTTCTCGGTGAACGCGAACCCGGTCGCGGTCACCCCCGCTATGACGACGCCGTCGACGATGCCGGTGAAGTCGCGTCTGCGGAAGAGGAAGACGAGGAGCACGGCCGCGGCCTTCGCGCTCTCCTCGACGATCGGGGCTATGACCGTCGCGCCGAGGGTGTCGGCGCTGCTCGGGTCGGCGGTGGCGGTGGCTATCCAGCGGATCGCGAAGCTGTTCGCCACGATCGCGACGAGAGCGGCGGCGCAGGCGCCCCAGGAGAAGGAGAAGAGGAGGTTCCGCCAGGGGCCCGGTGCCACGCGGTCCAGCCAGCGGAACGCGGCGACGAGGAGCGGTACGGGCACGGTCGCGAGGCCGAGCCCGACGAGGAAGCCCTCGGTGCCGGTCTGCTCCCTGACCAGGGCGAGGATGACCAGGCCGGAGAGTGCGAGCAGGGTGACGAGCGCGCCGACGCGTATCGCGCGCCGCTGCCACCAGCGGACACGGAGGAGCTCCCTCGGGGCGGGCGCCTCGGGGGGTATCGGATACGGGGAACCGGTGGCCACGTGGTCGACCCTAACGAGGGATGGGGGTGGCCGCGACGGTGCCTCAGTCCTTGGCGGTCGTCGTGGTCGGGGCGACGCGCCGGAACAGCAGGTCGTGGACGACGTGGCCCTTGTCCAGGCCCTGGCCCTCGAAGCGGGTGCGGGGGCGGAAGTCGGGGCGCGGCGCGTATCCGCCGTCGGCCCGTGTGTTCTCGAAGTCGGGGTGCGCGGTGAGCACCTCGAGCATCTGCTCGGCGTACGGTTCCCAGTCGGTCGCGCAGTGCAGCAGCGCGCCGGGCTTGAGGGAGGGCGCGGCGAGCGTCAGGAACTCGGGCTGGATGAGGCGGCGCTTGTGGTGGCGGGCCTTGGGCCAGGGGTCGGGGAAGTAGACGCGCAGTCCGTCGAGGCACTCGGGCGGCAGCATCTCGCGGAGCAGGATGATCGCGTCCCCGTTGGCCACGCGGACGTTGTCGAGGCCGTTGCGCTCGGCGAGGCCGAGGAGGTTGCCCTGGCCCGGGGTGTGCACGTCGACGGCGAGGATGCCGGTGTCCGGGTCGGCGGCGGCCATCTTGGCGGTGGCCTCGCCCATGCCGAACCCGATCTCCAGGACGACGGGCATGTCGGGGCGCGGCCCCTGCTCGTCGCCGAACAGCTCGGCGAGGTCGAGGGTGCGGAGCCCGTCGATGTCCAGGCCCCACGTGGGCCAGAGCCGCCGCAGGGCGTCCCCCTGGCTGGTGGTCACCCGGCTCCGGCGGGGCTGGAAACTACGGATCCGCCGCTCGTGGTGCGACCCGGCGGGATCGGGCGAGGGCCCCCCAGGGAACCGAGGAGCCCCGGTGACGCGCCCGCCACCCCGGGACGGGTCGACCTCAGAGGCGTCGGAAGCGTCGGGGGCGTCGGGAGCATCGGCGTTACGAGATGAGTCAGACACAGTGCGCCAATTTTACGGCGAGCGAGGACCGCCTCACGGCCACCCGGCGCCGGGCGGGACCTCAGCCCCCGTCCTCAGCCCCCTCCGTCCCCTCAACCCCCTTCAGCCCCTCAGTCCCCCTCCCGCAACGCGCCGACCGCCCTGCGAGCCACCTCCCTGCCGATGGGCAGGGACGCCGTCGCAGCCGGCGAGGGCGCGTTCAGAACGTGAACCGTCCGCGCCCCCTCCCGTATGAGGAAGTCGTCGACCAGCGTCCCGTCCCGCAGCACCGCCTGCGCCCGCACCCCCGCGGGCGCAGCCACGAGATCGTCGGGCCGGACCGCCGGCAACAACCTCCGCACCGCCTCGGTGAACGCGGACTTGGACGCGGACCGCCGCAGCTCCCCCGCCCCGTACCGCCAGTGCCGCCTGGCCATGTGCCAGGACCCGGGCCAGCCGATCGTCCCGGCGAGCTCGCGGGGACGGACGACCGACCATCCGTATCCCTCCCGGGCCAGCGCCGGCACCGCGTTCGGCCCGACGTGGACGCCGCCGTCGATGCCCCGGGTGAGGTGGACGCCGAGGAAGGGGAACGCCGGATCGGGCACGGGATAGACGAGGCCCCGCACCAGCTCGGGCCTGGCCAGTTCGAAGTACTCGCCCCGGAACGGCACGATCCGCATGCCGGGGTCGTCCCCGGTGAGCCGTGCGATCCCGTCGCAGTGCAGCCCCGCGCAGTTCACGAGGACCTTGCCGCGCACGACGGCCCCGTCGGCGGTGCGCACGGCGACACCCAGGTCGGCGCGGCGGTCGATCCGGACGACCTCGCCCCGGACGCCGTACCGGATCTCCGCCCCGGACGCGTCGGCCAGGCGCGCGGCCACCGCGCTGTAGTCACATATCCCGGTCGTGCCCACGTGGATCGCGGCGAGTCCGCGGACCTCCGGTTCGTACTCGGTGATCTGCGCGGGCCCCAGCTCGCGCACCGGAATGCCGTTCTCCCTGCCGCGCTGGACCAGCGCGTGCAGGCGCGGCAGCTCGTCCCGCTCGGTGGCGACGATGAGCTTGCCGGTGACCTCGTGCGCGACGCCGTACTCCGCGCAGAACTTGACCATCTCGGCGGCGCCACGGACCGCGTACCGCGCCTTGAGGGAGCCCGGGCGGTAGTAGATCCCGCTGTGGATCACGCCGCTGTTGCGGCCCGTCTGGTGACGGGCGGGGCCCGCCTCCTTCTCCAGAACCGTGACCCGCGTGCCGGGAGTGGTGCGCGTGAGGGCATACGCCGTCGCGAGCCCGACGATCCCCCCGCCGATCACCAGCACGTCGCAGTCGTACGCGACCTTCTTCACCGCGCCTCACCTCCCACCACGAATACTGCCCTGCGCCACTGACAACGCCGCCAAACCTCGGACGCCGGATCCTTCCCGCCCCTTAACCCGCGCCCACCCGGGGGTTCACCCGCGACCGCGACCGCCATGAACACGATCGCCACGAGCACGACCGGCGCGAGCACGACCGCGACCGGACACCGAGTCGGCGGCGGGCCTAAGCCGGGGCCATCAGCAGAGGCCGTGCCCGCTCCCGGAGCTCGACCACCCGCGGCTCGTCCCCGTACGGCTCGAGCCGGTGCAGCAGATCCTTCACGTACTCCGTGGTCCTCGCGGACGAGATGCGCCCGGCGACCTCCAGCGCCCGCGTGCCCTGCTCGCACGCCGCGTCGAGGTTCCCGGACTCCAGCTCGGCGACGGCCGACACCACGAGCCGTAAGCCGTGCGAGCGCACGAACTCCTCCGTGGGGCGGGACAGCGCCTGCTCCGTGAAGCGCCGCACCTGACGCGGCGCCTTCAGGTCGCGGTAGCACTCGGCGGCGTCGGCGGCGAAGCGGTCGTACGAGTAGAAGCCGAGCCAGGACGGGTCGTTGTCACCGTCACGGGCCCGCTCCAGCCAGCCCTCGGCGGCCCGCAGCGCCGCCCCCGCGGCCTGCGCGTCATTGGCACGCGCGTGTGCCCGTGCCTCGACGAGTCGGAAGAAGCTCATCGTGCGGGCGGTCGCCAGGCCCCTGTTCCGTTCCAGCGCGGCCTGGGCGAGGTCGACTCCCTCGTCCCCAAAGCCGCGGTAGGTCGCCTGGAGGGACATGGACGCGAGGACGTACCCCCCGAGGGGGACGTCCGCCGCCGCGCGCGCGAGCCGCAGTGCCTGGATGTAGTAGCGCTGGGCGGCCTCCTGCTGGCCCGTGTCGAAGGCCATCCATCCGGCGAGGCGCGTCAGCTCGGCGGAGGCTCCGAAGAGGGCACGTCCGACCTCGTCGGAGTACGAGCCGAGCAGCAGCGGCGCCGCCTCCACCCGCAGGCACTCAGGGACCATCGAGGAGCGCCAGTCGCCGCCGCCGTACTTGGAGTCCCAGCGGCGCGCGTCCTCGGCCGCCTCCCGCAGCTTCAGTACGTCGCTGTGGCCGACCTTCATCGGCGCGCCGCCGTCGTCGGTGTGCACGGTGTCGCGGGGCACCTCGCGCGTGACGTCACGCGCGACGGAGCTGTCCGCGGGGGTTATCAGCCAGCGCGAGGCGGGCGTCGCGTAGGCACTGACGGCGAAGGAGCCCGCCAGGGACTGCCAGATCCCGCCGCTGCCCGCGCGCCGGCCCGCCAGGTCGAGGCGGTACAGTTCGGTCGCGGACTTCACCGCCGCCCCCACGTCGCGCGGGAAGGCGAGGCCCACCTCCGGCGCGGGGTCGGCGTCCGCCAGGCCGATCTCGTGCAGGGGCACCGGGCGGCCGAGCTTCTGCCCGATGGCCGCCGCGATCAGGTGCGGGGCGGCGCCCTGCGGCACCATGCCCTTGGACACCCAGCGGGCCACCGATGTCTTGTCGTAACGGAGCGTCAACCCGCGTTGGGCGCCCAGGTCGTTGACCCGGCGCGCGAGTCCCGCATTGCTGATTCCCGCGAGGGCGAGAACGGTGCCGAGTTTTTCGTTCGGCCCGCGTTGCTCCCTGGACATGCGCCACCCCTCGACACAGACGGCTGCCGGGCAGTGGCTGGACCGCGCGCGGCATTCGTGCCGTGTTCCCCGGGGGCGGTGGCCGGAAAGTCGGCCGCAAGCGCGTTTGGCCGATCCTCCAGGTATATGCCTCCGCGAAAACAACAGCACACACAGCGTAGTTCGCCGCATCCCAAGCGTTAAGAGGCCCAGTTCCGGATGGCGAGATTGTTGTCCGTACGTAGGTGCCTCGACGGCGATGCGTGCTCCCGCCGTGTGGCCGTGCGCCCGTGTGTGCGCTCTTCTCCGGCCACGGCGGCAGGGCTTCCATTGGCGATGCGTGGGTCGGCCCGCTGCGCTGGAGTCAGTGGGCTGGGGGACACCGCCGCCTCCATCCCCGCGGGCGGCGGACCGGTCCGGGAGGTGAACACCGCCTCCCGGGCTGTGTGTTGCCCTCGAACGGTTCCCTCCCGAGGCCGCGCCAGGCCGATTTGGCCGAAAAGCACCTGTGTACAGAATCCGGCACAACGCCCATTGCGGCGGTGTGCGCATGTGTCCGAGCGCGATGTGCGCGTGCGTTCGGGTCCGGCGTGCGCCTGCGCCCGGGTGCGGCGCAGGCGTGCGCCTGTGACGGCTGAACGCGCCGAGCGCACAAGCTCGCACACACCGTGCGCACCGGCTGAGCACGAGCGCCCGGGCGCTCCCCGGAAGCCTCACCAAGAAGCAGGGTGCCGTTCCGCGCTCAACTACCGCTCACCTGGGGCGCATTCCAGGGGGCGCAAGCCGTCCCGCAGCCCTTCCCGCACGCCTCCTTCGTGGCAGCATGGGACCCCAGTTCTTCGGTGTACTGGTCGGCCGTGCCCGGCGGCACTTCGCCGACGGCCCGTCCACAGCCTGTGGAGGCAGCGATGCGGTGGTTGGTGGGGTGGAGCAGTACCACCGCGAGATCCTCGACGGTGGGCTCGGCCGGGGCCACCGGTGACGACGGCCGGACCGTCCACCCCGTGGGTTCCCAACTCCTGTGGGGCGACCCGGATCCGCTCTGGGCGGTCGGCGACTGGCGGGCCGACGAAGTACGGACAGTGACGGCCGACGAGCAGAGCCGCATCGCGGTCCTCGGCACCTGCGGAGCCTCCGACGAGGAGCTCAGGGTCGGACTCTTCGCCGCACGCGGCGGCGCCCTGCGCCATCTGACCGCATGGTCCGGCAGTTACACGGCGGTCGTCCAGGTCGGCCGCCGCGTCATGGTCGCCGGCGACCTCGCGGGCGCCCGCCCCGTCTTCTACACCCCGTGGGCCGACGGCACGGCCTATGGAACGGCCGCACTGCCGCTCGCCGACCTCATCGAGGCCCACCTGGACATCGGTCACCTCGCGGCGCTGCTCGCCGCCCCCGACGTCCCCGAAGCGCTGCACGACTCGACTCCGTACCAGGGCGTGCGGCGCGTACCCCCGGGGCACGCGCTGATCCTGCGCGCGGGCGCACGGGAGATCGTCGGGTACGAACCGGTGGCCTCGCTGGCCGTCGCCGCGGCCCCCACCGACCCCGACAGCGCGGTGGACGGCGTACGCGAAGCCCTCATCGACGCGGTGCGCGCCCGCCTCACCGCACCCCGCCACGTACCGGGTACGGGCATGGACCCCGGACCGGTGCCCGGCATGGGCCCCGCCGAACGGCGCGCGGCCCGAGGCATGCCGGTGCCCGGCATCGGAGCCGACCTCTCCGGAGGACCCGCTTCTGGAACCCTCGCTCTCCTTGCGGCCGGTCTGCCCGGGATGCCCGGCACGGTGCTCGGCCACGGCACCGGCGCGGGGGAGCGGCTCCTCGCCGTCACCTTCAACGACCTGGCCGTCAACGGCAGGGAGGGCGAACTGGAGCGGGCCGGCGCCCTCGCCGCCAACCCGCGCCTGCACCACGTGGTCGTAGCGGCGGGCGAGGACGCACTGCCCTACGCCGACCTGGACGGGCCCCTCACGGACGAGCCGAGCGGCGTCCTGGTGGCCGCCCAGCGCCACCGCGCCCGGCTCTCGTCGGGCAGCGCCGACCACTTCACCGGCTACGGCGCCCGGCAGGTGCTCGACGCCCACCCGGCCCGCCTCGCCGACCTCCTGATGGACCGCAAACGACGCCACATGGTGCGCCCCGTGGCGGCGCTGGCGAAGGCCGACGGCTCGGTGATGGTCCCCGCGCGCGTGTACGGCGCCGCCCGCAAGCTCGCCCGCATGCCGCACCGCGCGGGCGTCGAATCGCTCGCCCAGCGCCTGCTGCAACGCCGCTTCGACGAACCCGGCGGAGCGGTGGGAGCGTCGCTCGCCGCCCTCGCGTGGGCCAGGCCGGGACCGGCCGCGCGCTGGCTGACCGGCGAGGCCCTCGCTGAAGTATCGGTTCGCCTCCACGACACCACCATGCGTCCCGGCGGGCCGGGGCAGCGGCCCGGTGAGTTCCGCGCTCGGGCGGCCCTCGCCCGGCACGCCGCGGACCTGCGCGTCCTGGAGCAGGCGGCCGAGGTGCGCTTCCAGCGCCTGCACACGCCCTTCCTGGACAACCAGGTCGTCCGCGCCTGCCGGGCGCTCCCCGAGGCGCTGCGCGTACAGCCCGGGGCGCGGGCCTCCATCCTGCGCACCGTCCTCGAAGGCGCCGGGGTCGCCGAACTGCCCTCCGGCTGGGGCGCCCCCTCCCACGCCTCGAACGCGGCCGCCGCCCGCACCGGGCTCCGCATGGCCGTCGACGACCTCATCGATCTCTTCGACACCCCGCTGCTCGCCCAGGCGGGGCTCGTCGAGGCCCGCGTGGTCCGCAAGGCCCTGCGCTCGGCCGCCGAAGGGGAACCGCTTCCGCTGGACGGCCTGGCCGACCTGGTCTCCACCGAGCTGTGGCTGCGGCGACTCCTGTCGCGAAGAGGAACGTGCTGGACGGGGACTCCGGCACGGCAACGAGCTGTTCCTACGGGGAGTGTGGTTCCGCAGAGGGGAGCCCTAGGGGCGGGGCGATAGCGGCGGACCGGGCCACAAGGACCTGAACCGCATCACCGCATCACCGCATCGCGGCACCGGCGACGCGCGCCCGAAAAGAAAGCAGGCGCCGTGGCGCAACCGGGCGGGGAGAATGACGTGGTGCGGTACCGAATCCTGGGCGCCACCGAGGCGTACGACGACCAAGGCGCCCCTCTGTCCGTAGGGGGCCAGCGGCTGCGTGCCCTGCTCGCCGCCCTCGCGCTCCAGGCGAACCGCACGGCGACCGTCGGTGCGCTCATCGAAGAGGTCTGGGCGGGAGACCCGCCGGCCGACGCGCCCGCCGCGCTCCAGGCCCTGGTGGGCCGTCTGCGCCGGGCCGTCGGCAAGGACGCCGTGGTGTCCGCCCCCGGCGGCTACCGCCTCGCGGTCGCCCCCGACGACGTCGACCTGCACCGCTTCGAACGCCTCGCGCGCGAGGGCAGGGCGGCGCTGGACCGCGGCGACCCGGCCCTGGCCGCCCGCACCCTGCGCGACGCGCTCGCCCTGTGGCGCGGCCCCGCCCTCGCCGACCTGCCCGACCGCGCCACCGCGGCGCGCCCCGAGGCAGAGCGCGCGGAGGCCGTCCGCGCACGGATCGAGGCGGACCTCGTCCTCGGCCGCGCCCCCGAGGTCGTACCGGAACTGCGCGAGCTGACCTCCGCCCAGCCCTACGACGAGGCACTGCGCGCCCTGCTGATCCGCGCCCTGCGCGACGCCGGCCGCGGAGCCGACGCCCTCGCCGCGTACGAGGAAGCGCGCCGCGCCCTCGCCGACGGACTCGGCACCGACCCGGGCCCGGAACTGCGCGCGCTGCACGCCGCGTTGCTCGCGGCCCCGGAGCCGCCCCGGCAGGAACCGGCGGGTCGGGAGCGGTGGCAAGCGGGTCAGGGACAGCACCAGGCGAGTCGAGGGCAGCACGAGGCGGGTGAGGGCCAGTACCAGGCAGGCCCGGGACGGCAGCAGGCGAGTCAGGAACTGCGGCAGCCCCACGGCGAACCGGCACAGCGGCAGCTTCCCGGCGAGCCGGCACAGCGGCAGCCCCACGGCGAACCGGCACAGCGGCAGCCCCACGGCGAACCGACGCAGCAACCGTCAGGAGATCCGCAGCCGTCGCAGCCCCAGCGGGCCGGACGAACCGACCAGAGCAGCAACATCCGCACCCGCCTGACCTCTTTCGTCGGCCGGGAACCCGAACTCGACGCCATCCGTTCAGACTTGCGAAGGGCCCGCCTCGTCACCCTCACCGGACCGGGCGGCTCCGGAAAGACCCGCCTCGCCGAGGAAGCCGCCGCCGGGCATCCGCAGGCATGGCTGGCCGAGCTCGCCCCGCTCGACCATCCCGAGGCGGTGCCCGGCGCTGTCGTCAGCGCGCTCGACCTGCGCGAGACCATCCTGATGACCAGCGAACTGACCACCTCGCAGGACGACCCGGTCGCCCTGCTCGTCGAGTACTGCGCCCCGCGCAGCCTGCTCCTGCTCCTTGACAACTGCGAACACGTGATCGGCGCCGCCGCCGAGCTCGCCGAGACCCTCCTCACGCACTGCCCGGGCCTCACCATCCTCGCCACCAGCCGCGAACCCCTGGGGGTGCCGGGTGAAGCGGTCCGCCCTGTCGAGCCGCTCCCGCCCGACCCGGCACACCGCCTGTTCACGGAGCGGGCCGTCGCGGTGCGGCCCGGCTTCGATCCGGAGGCGGACGCCGATGCCGTCGCCGAGATCTGCCGCCGTCTCGACGGCCTTCCGCTCGCCATCGAACTGGCCGCCGCCCGCCTGCGGCTGCTCACCCCGCGCCAGATCGCCGACCGCCTCGACGACCGCTTCCGCCTCCTGACCAGCGGCAGCCGCACGGTCCTGCCCCGTCAGCAGACCCTGCGGGCCGTCGTCGACTGGTCCTGGGACCTCCTCGACGAGGCCGAACGGACCGTGCTGCGCGAGGCGTCCGTCTTCGCGGGCAGCTGGGACCTCCCGGCCGCCGAGGCCGTGTGCACCGCGCCCGCCACCGACCTCATCGGCGCCCTCGTCGACAAGTCCCTGGTGGTCGCCGTCCCGTCCGCGAGCCCCGCCGGCGGCATGCGGTACCGCCTCCTGGAGACCATCCACGAGTACGCGACCGAGCGCGCCGCCGAGACGCCCGCCCTGCTCGCCGCGGCCGAGGCACGCCACTCGGCGTACTTCCGGGAGCTCGTCGCCCGCGCCGAGCCCCTGCTCCGCTCCGCGGAGCAACTGCCGTGGATCAGCCGCCTGGAGACGGACCTCGACAACATCCGGGCCGCACTGCAGCGCACCGCCGCCACCGGTGACGCGGCCGGCGCGATCGACATGGCCCTGAACACGGGCTGGTTCTGGTGGCTGCGCAACTACCGCAGGGAGGGCGCCGACTGGATGGCCCGCGTCCTGGAACTCGCGCCACCCGGCCTGCCCGCCGAGGACGATCCGCTCTACTGGCCGTGGATGCGGCTCAAGCTGCTGCACCTGTGCCTGGTCGCGGAGTCCAGGCCCGCGGACTCACCGGCCCACCACGAGGAATGGGGGGACCCGGCGCTCGTCGAGGGGCTGCGCGCCGCCTTCTCGCAGTCCCTGCCCGAGACCGCCCGCTTCCCCGGGCTGCTCTGGCCGTTCACCATCTTCTTCACCGGCGGCACCCACGAGGACGCGCTGGCCCCGCTGAACCGGACCGTGGAGAACTGCCGTCGCCACGGCGAGGAATGGGACCTCGGCGTCATCCTCATGTTCCGCACGCACATGGCCGTCGACATGCCAGGCAACCTCTCCGGCGTCGACGAGGACCTGGCGGAGCTGCGGGAGCTGAGCCGACGGGTCGGCGACCGCTGGATGCGCGCCCAGGTGTGCAGTGCGGCGGGCGAGGCGGCCATGGCGCGCAGCAACCACGAGGAGGCCCGCGTCGAGTACGAAGAGGCGCTGCGCCTCGCCTATGAAGTGGGCGCTTTCGCGGAGTCCTCGTTCCTGCTCGCCCGGCTCGCCGAGGTCGCCTACCGCCAGGGCGACCGCGCCGTGGCGACGAAGGTGCTCGACGAGGCACGCCGGGAGGCCGACCGGTACGCGGTGACGGACTCACGCGCCTTCGTACGGCTCCTCGGGGCACTGATCGCCCTGGACGAGGGGGACATCGACACGGCCCGCGCGCTGTGCGAGGCATCGCGGGCCGAGTCCGCGTACGGCACGCCGCCCCCGCAGTTCAGCGTCGCCCTGAGCAGCATGGAGGCCCGTGTCGCAGCGGCCGAGTCCGGTCCCGCCAAGGGGCTGCCGATCGTCACCGGCGCGGTGCGCGAAGCCGTGGAGACCCGGTGCTCCGAAGTGATCGTGGCGTCGCTGGTGGACGGCGCGGCGGCGCTGCTCAGCGACCTCGGCGAGCACACGCGCGCGACCCGCGCCCTGGCCACCGCCACCACCCTGCGCAACGGCAACCCGCGGCCCCACCCGGAGGACGCGCAGGCGGACCGCGTGGAGCGCGCGGCCCTGGCGGCGCTCGGCCCGGCCGCGTACGAGCGTGAGCGCGTCGCGGGCGGTGAGCTGACGACGGACGAGGTGCTGGCGGAGCTGGAGCTCGCGACCGCGGTCGTCGGAGACGCGAGCGCCTAGGCAGACGCCTCAGCGCCCGGGCAGATGCCTCAGCGCCCGGCAGGCGCCTCAGTGTCCGGGCAGGCGCCGAAGCGTCTAGCGGCAGGTCATGCGTGACTGCGCCCAGTCCGCGAGCGCCGTCGTGTCGAACGGCGTGTGCGGTTCGACGACGAGTCTGACCGTGCTGCGGCCGCTCAGGTTCACATGCACCGGCACCGCCGGGTCACCGCCCTTGACCAGCGGGGACTGCCACAACCGCGCCCCGTCCCCGTACACGGAGAAGCGCACCCTGCCGAGGCCCATCGTCATGTCGTCGACGCCGACGACCGCGTCGTACGTCGAGCAGCTGCGGTTCAGATCGATGGTGACGGAGGACCGGCCGTGCACGGTCACGCCGTGGGAGTAGCGCCTGTCGCCGACCGACAGACCCCAGCGCTGCCACACCCAGCTGCTCTCGGTGAGCCGCATCTCGGGCTTGGTGCCGTCGCCGGTGAGGCCGTACTTCAGCTCGTTCCACTGGTAGACCCTGGGGGCCGGGGGCGGCGGGGGCGGTGGCTTCGGGGTCGGCTTCGGCGGGGTCGGCCGGGGCTTCGGAGCGGGCGGGGGTGTGGGCTTCGGCCGGGGCTTGTCCTTGGCGGGAGGCTTCGGCTTCGGCGTGGGGGTGGGGGTGGGAGTGGGCGTGGGCTTCGGGGTCGGCTTCGGCGCGGGGGGCGGCGGCTTCGGCTTGGCCTTCGGCTTCTCGGGCGGAGGCTTCCGCGGCACGACCGACTCGGAGACCACGGGCTCCTTGGACGGCGGCGGGTCCGCCTTCGGCTTGCCGCCCCCTCCCGTGAGGGCGATCGCCGCGACGACCCCGGCCGCCACGACGACGCCCGCCGCGATACCGGCCTTCGCGGGCGCGCCGAGCCCCTCGGACGCGGCGGCCCCGCCCGCCGCGGACCCGCCCGTCGACCCGCCGGCCGCGGCCGCACCGGCGGCCCCCGCGGCGCCCGCTCCGGCGGCGCCGCCGCCGACGAGCGCCGCCACCTTCGCGTACCCGGCGGCACCGAACCAGCCGATGACGGCGATCGGCACGACCGCGGGAATCCCGCTCGCGACGTCCTTGATCTGCCCGGCGGCGAGCCGGCACTTCGCGCACTCCTCCAAGTGCTTGCGCAGACCGCGCTCGGCGCGGGTGCGCAGGCCGCCGCGCGCGTAGGCACCGAGCCGGTCGGCGTAGCGCGCGCACTCCTCGCTCTCGGTGAGCGTGGCGCTCACATGCGCCTGCAAGTAGGCCTGTTTGAGACCCTCGCGGGCCCGGCTCGCGAGCACGCGCGTGCCGTTCGCGTCGAGGCCGAAGAGCGTGGCGACGTCGCTGGGCGACTCGTCCTCGACCTCCGTGTGCCACAGCACGGCCTGCCAGCGCTCCGGCAGGCTCCGGAAGGCCTGCATGGCCATCGACTGCTCGGCCTCGTGCATCGCGCGGACGTCCGCGCCCAGGTCCAGGCCCGCTCCGAAGGAGCCGGACGCGGTGTCGTCGGAGACCTCCGCGGCCTGCGCGGCGAACACCGCGAAGTCGTCGACCAGGTGCTCCCGCTTCGCCGACTTCGTCCACCCGGCGGCGACGCGCCGCACGGTGGTGAGCAGATAGGCGCGCACGGCGTGCTCGGGGCCGCTGCCGCCGCGCACCGCCTGCAGCATGCGGGCGAACACCTCGGCGGTGAGGTCGTCGGCGGTGTGGGCGTCACGGCAGCAGGTGCGGGCGTAGCGACGCACGGCTTCGGCGTGGCGGCGGTACAGCTCCTCGTACGCGGAGTCGTCGCCGGAGCGCATCCGCGCGATCAGGTCGGCGTCGGGAACCGGGACTTCGGCGCCTCCCGGAACCGAGGCGCCCGGGCCGCCCCCGCGCTGCGGAGGCACGCTCGGACCTGCGGCGTCGGCCGCGCCGACGGGGCCTCCCGCACCGCTGCCCGGACCGTCCTGGGGCGCCTCGTCCCGACCGTCAACACTCATCGCGGAACGCCCCCGGTTGCACACTCAGACCCGACCACCGGCAAAGCGTGCCACACGGTCGTGCCGCGGCCGAGAGGGAAGACGTTCAACCACCCGTCCGGGGCGACTTCCCGTAATCGAGCACTACCGTTCACCCATTCGGGGAAGGCTCAACGTCCGGCGTTCACCGTGACGTTGAGCCTTCCGCCGCATGGGCACTGCTCACAGGCGCAGCACGGGCGAGTGAGCGGCAACGATCCGTACGGTTACGCGGGCCGTGACCGCAGGCCCTCCAGCAGGATGTCGAGAAGCCGCGACGAGGCCGCCGCCTGCTGTGCCGCGTCCGGCAGCGAGGGCGCCGCCGTGGCGATCACCAGCAGGACGTCGGACACCGTCACGTCCGCCCGCAGCTCGCCCGCGGCGCGGGCACGCTCCACGAGACGGCCGACGACGTCGAGGAGCGTCGCCGCTCCCGTGTCGTCACCCAGCGAGGTCGACTCCTCGACGGGCGCCTGGCGCTGTTCGACGAGACGCAGGTCGGGGGAGTCCGTGGCCGGCTGCCGCTGCTGCGGCACCCGCACCTCGTCCTCCTTGGCGCCGTCCTCGACGCTCACCCGCAGCACCTGCGGCGGCAGCAGCCGGCCCGCCCCCGATGCCACGGACGTCCGCAGGAAGCGCGAGAGCGCCGACCACGGCTCGTCCTCCTGCCCGAGCGCCGCGCGGGCCTGGTCGGTCAGCCGGGAGGTCTCCTCCTCGGCTATCCGCCTGACCAGCACGTCCTTGCTCGGGAAGCGGCGGTAGACCGTGCCGACCCCGACGCGCGCGCGGCGCGCCACGTCTTCCATCGGCGCGCCGTAACCCAGCTCGCCGAAGACTTCGCGTGCCGCCCTCAGCACGTGTTCGAGATTGCGCTGTGCGTCGACACGCAGCGGTGTCGTGCGCGCTCCTTCCCCCATGTCGCGTCCGTTCCCGCTCGGGCCGACGGCTGATGCCGACACGGCAGCGGAAGTCCAGTGAGTCTCCTGAATGTGCATACACGTTCCCCCGGTAATGACGTCTCCCCCCGGAGACACTCCCCGCCATTGACTACCGAAGTGTGAGGAGCGAGCCCTTCCACGAGCCGGAAAACCGGCCCGACGAGCGCATCCCCCGACACCCCGACGTCACACGAACATAGTTGAGCGGGGGTCAATTCAGAAGAGGCGGGTTCCGCACAGCGCGCCCCCCGATCGGAGTATGCGCCCTTTCCGGCCTTCCCCTGCCCCTCTTCCGCTCCCCCTTCGCCCCCGCTGACCTGCGCACCTCGTGCGCCCGACAGCGGAAATCCGGGGTACTCCCGCACACCGCTCCCGGTCACACAAATTGCCGGGCCTGTGGACAAACGCCAAAGCCCGGTGCGTCATGGGATGGTGAAGGCTGCGATCTCCCGGGGGACGACCCCGGTGCCCCCGGACTGTGTACGCATTCTCGTCGTCGGCGGCGGCTACGTCGGCATGTACACCGCGCTGAGACTCCAGCGAAAGCTGAAACGCGAGCTCAAGCGGGGTGAGGTCGAGATCGTTGTGATCGCGCCCGATCCATATATGACGTATCAACCGTTCCTGCCCGAAGCCGCCGCGGGATCCATTTCGCCGCGCCACGTCGTCGTGCCGCTCCGCCGCACGCTCGACAAATGCCGCATCGTCATCGGCGAGGTCGAATCCGTCGATCACACGAAACGCACCGCGACCTTCACGACCCTCGCCACCGAGGAAGAAGGCACCGGATCGGTCCAGATCGCGTACGACGAACTCGTCATGGCCCCCGGCTCCATCGCCCGTACGCTTCCGGTGCCGGGACTCGCCGAGTACGCCATCGGCTTCAAGACCGTCGAAGAGGCCATCGGCCTGCGCAACCACGTCATCGAACAGATGGACATCGCCTCCTCCACGCGCGACCCCGCGATCCGCGACGCCGCCCTGACCTTCGTCTTCGTAGGGGGCGGTTACGCGGGTGTCGAGGCGCTCGGCGAGCTGGAGGACATGGCGCGCTACGCGTCCCGCTACTACCACAACATCAAGGCCGAGGACATGAAGTGGATCCTCGTCGAGGCGACGGGCCGCATCCTGCCCGAAGTCGGCGAGGAAATGGGCAAGTACACGGTGCGCGAGCTGCGAAGGCGCAATATCGACGTACGCCTGGAGACCCGTCTCGAGTCGTGCGAGGACCGCGTGGCCGTCCTCAGCGACGGCGCCCGGCACCCCACCCGCACCGTCGTCTGGACCGCGGGCGTCAAGGCGCACCCCGTGCTCGCCGCCACCGACCTGCCGCTGAACGAACGCGGCCGCCTCCGGTGCACCGCACAGCTGGCCGTCGACGGTGCCCCGCACGCGTGGGGCGCGGGCGACGCCGCCGCGGTCCCCGACATCACCGCGGACGAGCCGGGCACGGAGTGCGCCCCCAACGCCCAGCATGCGGTGCGCCAGGCCAAGGTCCTCGCCGACAACATCGTCGCGTCCCTGCGTGAGCGCCCTCTCCAGGAGTACGAGCACGAGTACGTCGGCTCCGTGGCGTCCCTGGGACTGCACAAAGGTGTCGCGCACGTCTACGGACGCAAGCTGAAGGGCTACCCTGCCTGGTTCATGCACCGCATCTACCACCTGAGCAGAGTGCCGACCATCAACCGCAAGTCCCGAGTGCTCGCCGAATGGACCCTGTCCGGCCTGTTCAAGCGTGAGATCGTCTCCCTGGGGTCGCTCGAACACCCCCGTGCGGAGTTCGAACTCGCGGCCGGTGGGGAGCGCCCGAAGGAGTCCTCCTGACCGGAGTCAGGAACTCCCCGCACAGGACCGGCGTCTGACGGATGTCAGTCCGTTCGGTCAGACTGTTCGTGTGTCCGTGGGCAGGCCGTCAGGCCGACACCAGGGACGTCCGCTCCCGACCTGCTGTGTTCCCGATCCAGAAGCGACACCACGAGGCCTACCGCAGTGAACTTCACGCGCTGGAGCGCCCGGCTCCCCGGAACGCAGCGCCGCGCAGCAGCGCGGCCCGAACAAGCGGTCTCCACGGCACCGCGCGGGGACGGCTCCGTCCCCGCGGCCCGCGCCGAGCGGCCCGCCGCGGAGGGGGAACCCCTCCCACCGGGCGGTGCCGTCGGCCTCACCGGGCCCGACGGCATCGAGGAACTGCCCGTCCGCGAGGTGCTCGACCGCATCCCGGCCCTCGTCGCCCTGGTGCACGGCACCGACCACCGCATCGCGTACGTCAACGACGCGTACGCCGCCGCCTTCGGCCCCCGGCCCGTCGGCGAACCCGCGCGCGTGGCCCTGCCCGAACTGACCGAGCTTGGCCTGCTCTCACTCCTCGACCAGGTCCTGCGCAGCTCGAAGCCGCGCACCGTGAAGTCCCGCAAAGCGGCCTCCGGCCGGTCGTACACGTTCACGTGCACCCCCGTGACGCTGCCGCTCGGCGGCTCCGCGGCAGGACCGGAGGAGGGCGGCGGCGTCCTCGTGTTCGCCGCCGACGTCACCGACCACGCCGAGGCCGCCGAACGCCTGCGCACCAGCGAACGCGCCCAGCGCGAGACCGCCGTCACCCTCCAGAAGTCACTGCTGCCCCAGGAGTTGGAGCAGCCCGACGACCTGCGCATCGCCGCCACGTACCAGCCGGGCGGCACCGAGGCGGCGGTCGGCGGCGACTGGTACGACGTGATCACCCTCGGCGGCGGCCGCACCGCCCTCGTCATCGGCGACGTGATGGGCCGCGGCGTGCGAGCGGCCGCCGTCATGGGCCAGCTCCGCACAGCCGTGCGGGCGTACGCCCGCCTCGACCTGCCCCCGCACGAGGTCCTTCAGCTCCTGGACGGCCTCGCCACCGAGATCGACCCCAGCCAGATCGCCACGTGTGTCTACGCGGTGCACGACCCGAACGAAGGAAGCCTCGTCTACGCATCGGCGGGGCACCTCCCCATCCTCGTGCGCGACGAGCACGGCACGATCCACCGCGCGGAGGAGCCCACGGGACCGCCGCTCGGCACCGGAGGCTGGCTGCACACCTCGGGCTCCGTCCCCCTCGGCCCCGGCTCCACCGCCGTCCTCTACACGGACGGCCTCGTCGAACGGCGCAGTGAGGACATCGACGAGGGCGTGGCCTCACTGGAACGCGCCCTCGCCGGCGCCACCGGCACGCCCCAGGTGGTGTGCGACCGCCTGATCCGCGCTCTGGGAGTGACGGCCGACCACGACGACGACGTGGCCGTCCTGGTCCTCCAGCACCCGGCCCGCGCCGGAGGCGACGCCGAACTGTTCAGGAACGCCGCCCTGGAGCTCCTCGGCGGTGTGGAAGCCGCCCCACGCGCGCGTGCCTTCGCCACCGGCGTCCTCGCCAGCTGGCGCTTCTCCCCGGAACTGCACGACCTGGGAGTCCTCGCGGCCAGCGAACTGGTCGCGAACTCCCTCCAGCACGGCACCCCGCCGATGCGGCTGCGCCTGCGCCGCACCGACCGCCGGCTGATCATCGAGGTCACCGACGGCGACGACCACCTGCCGCGCCGCCGCCGCGCCGAACCGGCCGACGAGGCGGGACGCGGCATCGCCATCGTCGCCACGATCGCGTCGAACTGGGGCTCGCGCCGCACACCGGGCGGGGGCAAGGCCGTCTGGTGCGAGTTCGCGCTCCCCAAGTAGCGCGCGCCGAGCAGCCGGCTCGCGTTGAGAAGGGTGCGTTACGCGTCGGCCTTGGCGGGCGCGGCCGTGGCCGGGCCGCCCTGCGCCACCACCGGGCTCTTGGCCAGCGAAGGCTGGTTCTGGAGCGGCGTGAGCCGGCGCCCGAGCCGCACCGCGAGCACCGTGATGCCCAGCGAGAACAGAACGAACGTCACGATGTACGGGACGTGCAGCGCGGCACCCATCGGCCCGCCCACGGCCGGACCGACCGCGAGGGCCAGCTGCTTCACCAGGGCGAAGGCCGAGTTGTACTGACCGACCATGCCGCCCGGCGCCAGATCGGCGACCAGCGGCGCGACGGTCGGCGACAGCATCGCCTCACCGAGCCCGAAGAGGGCGTACGTCGAGATGAACGCGGCGGTCGCCATCGCTTGGCTGCCGTGCCCGACGCCCGCGTACCCGGCGAGCAGCCACGCGAAGGCCCAGATCAGGCCGACGGCCGCGATCACACGGGAGCGCTTGCGCCGCTCGACGAACTTCAGGACGGCGAACTGCGCGATCACGATCATGGCCGTGTTGGCGGCCAGCGCGATGCCGAGCGTCGACGCGGAGATGCCCGCGGCCTCCACGCCGTACGCGGAGAGACCCGATTCGAACTGCCCGTAGCAGGCGAAGAAGATCACGAAGCCGAGCACGCACAGCTGCACCATGGCCTTGTGCCGCAGGAGCGCACGCATGCCGCCCCGCGGAGCGGAGGCGTCCTTCGGCATCGCGTCCTGGATGGACGGCGCGTGCGGCAGCCGCACGGTGAGCGCGATCGCCGCGAGCACCAGGAACATCACGGACTCGATGGAGAACAGCAGCGTGAAGCTGCTCGGACGGCTCTCGTCGACGATCTGGCCGCCGATGAGACCACCGATGCCGAGGCCCAGGTTCTGCAGGAAGAACTGCATCGCGAAGGACCGCGTGCGGGTGGCGGGCGTCGACGACCAGACGATCATCGTCGCGAGCGCCGGCTGCATGACCGCCGTACCGGCACCGAGCAGCGCCGCGGAGAGGATCGCCGTCGGCTCGCTGTTCGCCAGACCGAGCGCGACCGCGCCCACGGAGGCGACACCCGCCGCACCCACGAGCACGGGCAGGGGGCCGCGACGGTCGATGACGCGGCCGGTGATGGGCAGGACGATCAGAGCGGCCATGGCGAACGCGGCGAGCACGATGCCCGCCGCACTGGAACCCAGCTCCCGCACCTGCGCCACATAGACGTAGAGGAACGGAACCGTGAACCCGATGCCAAACGCGCTCAGCGCGCTGCCTGCCTGAATACGACGCATCGCTGCGCCCATCGCCCTGGTCACTTTCACCTGCCTTGAGAGAGTGGTGTGGAGACTTAGAAGTGAAGACTTCGAAGCTAAAGTTCGAGTCTAAACTGTACACACCGAAGGACTTCAATGCCAAGCGGGGGCGTGCCATACTCGGCCCATGGGTGACACCCCCGGCCCAAGTGAGCCGACACTTGAAGAGCAGATCGCCGCGTATCAGCGGGAGTTCCAGGACCTCGACCCCCAGGTCGAGGAGATCGTCTCGGCCCTCGGCCGCCTGAACCGCCGCATGAACGTCGCCTACGGCCGCCAGACGGCGACCCTCGGCATCAGCAACGCCGAGTGGGAGGTCCTCAAGGCCCTCGTCCTCTCCGGAGCCCCGTACCAAATGGGCCCCGGCGATCTGGCCAAGCGCCTCGGCCTCACGCCGGCCGCGATGACCCACCGGATCGACCGCATGGTGGCGGAGGGCCTGGTCACGCGGGACCGCGACGAGAACAACCGGGTCCGCGTCATCGTGGAGCTGACGTCGGAGGGGCGTGAGAAGTGGCTGGAGGCGATGCGTCTCGCCACGGTCTTCGAGGAGGACCTCCTCCAGGACCTGTCCCAGGACGAGCGCGGTGCGCTGGGTGAGGTGCTGACCCGTCTTCTCCGTCGCGTGGAGCACGCTCAGCCGGACGCGGGCGGACGCCTGACGGACCTGGACTGAACCGTCCTCCGGCGGGGTACAGGGCGGGGTTGACAGTCACTTGCCCGACCCGTAAGGTTCTTCGGGTTGCCACGGAGCCGTAACGGTTCTGCGACAGCACCTCCCGCCGCGGAAAGCGGCAAACCAAACTCTGCACGACCTCCCAACGGAACCGATTCGGCGTGCCCGAATTCAATTCCAAGGCTCGATTATGAGTCGTCGGGAAAACCCGCTAGAGTTTGAGACGTCGGAACGGCCCAACAGCCGCAAAGACAACCCCCTCTGACTGGGAGTCAGGCCCGAAAGGATCTGATAGAGTCGGAACCGCCGGAAAGGGAAACGCGAAGCCGAAAGGCCGGAGCGGGAACCGGAAAGGCACCGAGGAAATCGGACACGAAAGAGTCTGATAGAGTCGGAAACGCAAGAACAAAAGAAACAC
>NZ_JBWKJS010000002.1:724273-980476 GCF_056432085.1 Streptomyces sp. NPDC045678 | reverse complement strand
GGGCGCGCGGCCGGGATCCAGGCGCACGTAGTTGGCCCTGCCCCAGTGGTAGGTCTCGCCGGTGAGCTCGTCGCGCACCGGCACGGACTCGTGCCGGTCGAGGCCGAGTTGCGGCATGTCCAACGAGACCGTGGCCTCCTGGCTGTGGTGAGGGTCGAGATTGACGACCACCAGGACCGTGTCGTGTCCGGAGCGCTTGCTGTAGACGATGACCGCGTCGTTGTCGGCCTCGTGGAAGCGGAGGTTCCTGAGCAGCCGCAGGGCGGGATGCTCGCGCCGGAACCGGTTCAGCGTGGTGATCAGCGGCGCCAGGGAGTACCCGGCCCGTTCCGCGTACTCCCAGTCCCGCGGGCGCAGTTGGTACTTCTCCGAGTGCAGGTAGTCCTCGCAGCCCGCACGCGCAGGGGTGTTCTCGCACAGTTCGAACCCGGCGTACATGCCCCAGCTCGGCGCGAGCGTCGCGGCCAGCACGGCCCGCACCTCGAAGGCGGCGCGGCCACCGTCCTGGAGGTAGCCGGGCAGGATGTCCGGGGTGTTCACGAACAGGTTCGGGCGCAGATACGCGGCGGTCTCCACGGAGAGCTCGGTCAGATACTCGGTGAGCTCCTGCTTGGTGTTCCGCCACGTGAAATACGTGTAGGACTGCTGGAAACCGGCCTGGGCGAGCGCCCGCATGACGGGGGGCCGGGTGAAGGCCTCCGCGAGGAAGACGACGTCCGGGTCGCTCGCGTTGATCTCGGCGAGCACCCGGTCCCAGAACGCGACCGGCTTGGTGTGCGGGTTGTCGACGCGGAAGACGCGTACGCCGTGCCCCATCCAGAACCGCAGCAGCCGTACCGTCTCCGCGACAAGACCCGGCAGGTCCTCGTCGAAGGCGATCGGATAGATGTCCTGGTACTTCTTCGGCGGATTCTCCGCGTACGCGATGGAACCGTCGGGCCGGTGGGCGAACCACTCAGGGTGCTTCTCCACCCACGGGTGGTCGGGGGAGCACTGCAGCGCGAAGTCCAGGGCCACTTCGAGGCCCAGCCCCTCGGCGCGGCGCACGAACGCGTCGAAGTCGTCGAGCGTCCCCAGATCCGGATGGACGGCGTCGTGACCGCCCTCGGGCGAACCGATCGCCCACGGCACACCGACGTCGTCGGGACCTGCGGAGAGCGCGTTGTCCGGACCCTTGCGGAACGTCGTGCCGATCGGATGGATCGGCGGCAGATAGACGACGTCGAAGCCCATCTCCGCGATGGCGGGCAGGCGTTCCGCCGCGGTGCGGAACGTCCCCGATACGGGTGGCGCCCCCTCCTCGACGACGGCACCCTCCGACCGGGGGAAGAACTCGTACCAGGCCCCGTAGAGCGCGCGCTCCCGCTCCACGAGCAGGGGCATCGCCTGCGAACGGGAGACCCGCTCGCGCAGCGGGTACCGCGCGAGGACCTCGTCCACCTCCGGAGCGAGCGCGGCCGCCAGACGTGTCCTCGGCGACCGGTCCTCGTCCTGGAGCGCGGCAGCCGCCGCCAGCAGCGTCTGCCGTGCCGTGCCCGCCGGGGCACCGCGCGCCGCACGCTCGTACAGGAGCGCGCCCTCTTCGAGCATCAGCCCGGCGTCGATGCCGGCGGGCACCTTGATCCCGGCGGCGCGCCGCCACTCCGTCACGGGATCCGTCCAGGCCTCCACGTGGAACGTCCACTGCCCCTCGACGTCCGGAGTGACCTCTGCGCCCCAGCGGTCGCTGCCCGGGGCGACTTCGTGCATCGGGGTCCACGGCCCGCGGCGTCCGCCCGGGCCGAGGAGCACGACATCGGCGCCGACCGCTCCGTGGCCCTCGGCGAACACGGTCGCCGTGACCTGGAACGTCTCGCCGGGCACGGCTTTCGCCGGGCGGCGGCCGCAGTCGACCGCGGGCCGGACGTCGAGCACGGGCACGGGCACGGTGCGGGCGGCGGTCGCCTCCGAAGCTGACGTCATCGGTCCCTCCTCCGCCGGGCGTGCGTGCAGGCGGCCCCCACGGGAGCCGGGTGTCGCTATCGGGCCCGGGCGCTCGGGGAGAGCTGAGGCCGACGGGTTGCCGTGTGTGGTGCTCGTGCTGTGCTGGACGGTCGTGCCTCTCGTGGACGCAGATACTGCTCGGCCGCGTCGGCGGCCTCCCGTGCTTTGCACTCGCCCATCAGGACGCACAGCGTGTACGCGGTGTCCTCGAAGTGCATGCGCACGGATCGGTCGGCGGGGTGCGCCAGCAACAGCCGTTCCCACGCCCGGTACTGACGCAAGTGCCGTGCGACCTCGGATTTGGCGGGCAGCAGCTTCACGCTGGTCACCCTTTCGCTCGTTGATCCTTCTGACTCATCGTGCACGGATGAGCACCCATCGTCCTGTTAGGCATTCAACTAATGGGGTCGGCGCTTGCGCCGGCGGGGCCGGTGCCGGTGCGTCCGCGCTCGCCTGTGCCTCGTGTTGCGCAAATGGAGTAGCGCTCGCACCCTGAGACTGACTCAGAAGCGATCAGTGCTCACGCTGCGTGTTCGGGGCTCGGCCGACCAGGCCGAGGCGGAGCGGACAAGCTTCGCCGAGAGGAGCCAAGAGCAATGAAATCCGCGATCCCCTGCTACTACCACCTCGAGGTCGAGGTAAGCCCGGAGAGGATCGACCAGGTCGGGCGCATCCTGACCGCGCATCTCCGGCACTGGGGGCTGGGGGTTCTCAGCGAACCCGTCTGCCATTGCACCGGGGTTCTGCTCCACGAGATCGAGGAGCACGGAGCCGACAAGAACACCGTCGTGGAGATGTGGTGGAACGGTCAGCACCTCATCACCGCCGTGTCCGACACCAACCGCGAACTGCACGAGCGGCACTACGGACCGCAGGGCTGCCTGACGCAGATCGCCGCGCTCAGTGACGGCTGGGGCAGCTTCCCGGCGACCGACGGCAAGATCATCTGGTTCTCCCGGCGGGTCCGCGCTCCCGAACGCGCCCCGCTGGCCCCCGCGGCGCCCGCGCCCAGCCTGCGCGAGGCCCTGGAGCTGCCGCGCGAGGTGCCCCTCGCCGCGCTCGCGGGCCCCGCGGTGGCGGAACCCGCGGAGGCGGAACCCGCGGTGGTGTGAAAGCCCGCCTCACACGGCGGCGCGGCACACCGGCCGCGGCTTCCCCGAGCGGGCGGCCGCGGCCGGCGCACCGTTTCCGGCCCGACCCCACATCGCACCGTTTACCGGCGCGGCCCCGAATCCCCCCCGTACGGAGGCAGTTGCGTGCGCACCTGGACCGGCACCCCCTTTCCCCTCGGCGCCACCTATGACGGTGAAGGGACCAACTTCGCCCTGTTCAGCGAGGTCGCCGAGCGCGTCGACCTCATCCTCATCGACGACGACGGCACGCACCGCAGCGTCACCCTCACCGAGGTCGACGGCTTTGTCTGGCACTGCTACCTGCCCGGCGTCGGCCCCGGGCGGCGCTACGGCTACCGGGTGCACGGCCCCTGGAACCCCGCCGAAGGCCACCGCTGCAACCCGGCCAAGCTGCTCCTCGACCCGTACGCCCGGGCCATCGAGGGCCAGATGGACAACGACGCCGCGCTCTTCGAGCGTGCGGCCGACGGACCGGGGCGGGCCGACAGCGCGGGACACACCCCGCTCTCCGTGGTGACCGATCCGGCCTTCTCCTGGGAGGGCGACCGACCGCCTCGACGCCCCTACGCCGAGACGGTGGTGTACGAGGCGCACGTCCGCGGACTGACCCGGACGCACCCCGGAGTGCCCGAGGCGCTGCGCGGCACGTACGCGGGCCTCGCGACGGAACCGGTCATCGAGCACCTCACGTCGCTGGGCGTGACCGCGATCGAACTGATGCCGGTCCACCAGTACGTCCAGGACGGCTTCCTGCGCGACCGCGGCCTGTCCAACTACTGGGGCTACACCTCCATCGGCTTCTTCGCCCCGCACAACGCCTACGCGGCGCACGGCTCGCGCGGCGAACAGGTCACCGAGTTCAAGTCCATGGTCAAGGCGCTGCACCAGGCCGGACTCGAAGTGATCCTCGACGTGGTCTACAACCACACCGCCGAGGGCAACGAGAACGGCCCCACCCTCGCCTTCCGCGGCATCGACAACGCGTCGTACTACCGCCTGGCCGAGGACGACCCGGCGCACTACTTCGACACCACCGGCACCGGCAACAGCCTGCTGATGTGCCACCCCAACGTCCTGCAGCTGGTCATGGACTCGCTGCGGTACTGGGTCACCGAGATGCACGTCGACGGGTTCCGCTTCGACCTGGCGGCCACGCTCGCCCGGCAGTTCCACGACGTCGACCGTCTTTCGGCCTTCTTCGACCTGGTCCAGCAGGACCCCGTCGTCAGCCGCGTCAAACTGATCGCCGAGCCCTGGGACGTCGGCGACGGGGGATACCAGGTCGGGAACTTCCCGCCCCTGTGGTCGGAGTGGAACGGCAAGTACCGCGACTCCGTACGGGACTTCTGGCGCGGCGGCGACCACACCCTCGCCGAGTTCGCCTCCCGGCTGACGGGATCGTCCGACCTCTACCAGCACGACCGCCGCCGCCCGCGCGCCAGCGTCAACTTCGTCACCGCGCACGACGGATTCACCCTGCGCGACCTGGTCTCGTACAACGACAAGCACAACGAGGCCAACGGCGAGAACAACCAGGACGGCGAGAACGCCAACCGCTCCTGGAACAGCGGCGTCGAAGGACCCACCACGGACGAGGGGATCCTCGAACTCCGCGCGCGCAGGCAGCGCAACTTCCTGGCCACCCTCATGCTCTCGCAAGGCATCCCGATGCTCGCCCACGGCGACGAACTCGGCCGCACCCAGCAGGGCAACAACAACGCCTACTGCCAGGACAGCGAGCTCTCCTGGATCGACTGGGACCTCACCGACGAGCAGCGCGACCTCATCGCCTTCACCCGCCGCGCCATCACGCTGCGGCTCGCCCACCCCGTGCTGCGCCGGCGCCGCTTCTTCCGCGGCGACACGGCCACGCACCAGGGCCAGCCGCTCCCCGACCTGGTGTGGCTGAGGCCCGACGCCCTGGAGATGACGGACCAGGACTGGCAGCGCGGCGACGCGCACGCCGTCGGTGTCTTCCTCAACGGCGACGCCATCGCGGAACCCGACGCCCACGGCAGGCCGGTGGTCGACGACTCCTTCCTGCTCCTGCTGAACAGCTACCGGGAACCGGTCGTCTTCGACCTGCCGGACGCCGCGTACGGGGAGCGCTGGACGACGCGCATCGACACCACGGACCCCACGGGGGTGGCGGACGAGACGGAACACAAGGCGAACGGCGAAGTCACCCTGGAGCCGCACAGCCTGCTCCTGCTGTCCCGTCCCGCCCGCACCACGTCGGTCAGCGCACGGTCACGGTGAACACGTCGGAGGCCGTCGAACCCTGGACGACGCGCAGCTCGTTCTTGCCCTTCAGGCCGAGCTTGACGCCCAGGGAGTAGCTGCCGCCGCGAGTGACAGGGGCGGAAGCGGGCAGCGAGACCCAGTGGCCGCGCTGCTTCTGCTGAAGGGTCACCTTGCTGCCGGGCTTCAGGCCGGTCGTGGTGCCGGTGACACGGAACAGCTGCCACGCCTTGACGGACTTCACCGAGGGCTTCGCGGTGATCTCGGCCTGTGCGGCGGTGGCCTTCTGTGTGACGGAGACGGGGTGCGCGGCCTGGGTCGCGGCCATGGCGGCGGTCCCGGCCGTGCCGAGGGCGACCGCGCCGATGATGCCGACGGCAGCCATGCGCAGGGAGTTCCGCTTGGTGACGATCATGAGGGTGCCTTCCGTGAGGACATGGGAGGAGAGGTGCGCTATCTCCCATTCGGGCTGTTCACGACTATTGAGACGGGCGGCCACCCGCATGCGTTGTGCCCGCAGTGTCACCGTCCTGCAACAGCCGCCGTCCCGGGTCACCGCGCGACCGCATGGGCCGTTGGCGCCGACCGCGGTCGGTACGGGCGCGCACGAGTGAGCCAATGGCCCAGTCGTACGAGGCTGAGTTGAGCCAGATGGCGATCGGATGGTCTGATGGTCCTGTCGATGGCGCTGCGGATCTCCGCGGCGCCTTTTTCATGCGAGCAGATCGAGATGTGCACGGAAGGGCGGGGAAGCTTTGCTGAAAAGGGTGTTCGTGGCGCCGGATCCGGGACGGATGCGGCTCCGCTTCGCTTCGCGGGCCGTACTCGGCATCTCCTTGGCGGTCGTCGTGTGCGGTCTGGCCGGACACTCGCTCGTCGCGGCGATCACCGGAGGACTCGCCGCGCTCCTGGCCCTTTTCACCGTCTCGGACACGACGGTGCGCGGGCAGGCGATCACCACGGCCCTGCTGCCCGTCGTCGGGTTCCCCGTGCTCGCGCTCGCGGCGTCGCTCCACGACACGCCGCTCGCACGGGACTGCGCCTTCCTGGCCGTCATGGGCCTGGGCGTGTACGCGCGGCGGTGGGGGCCGCGCGGGCACTCGCTCGGCGTGTTCGCCTTCATGACCTTCTTCATCAGCCAGTTCCTCCACACGGAGCCGCACCAGCTTCCCCAGCTCTACGTCGCGGTGCTCCTGTCGCTCGCCGCGTCCTCGACCGTGCGTTTCGGCGCCTGGTGCTACGAGCGCGGGCTGCCGCCGGGCGTGGTGCCGCCCGCCCCACCGGCCGCCAGGGGTTTTGCCAGGGCGACCACCCGGCAGGCCGTCCAGGCGGCCGCGGGTGGCGCCTTCGCACTCGCCGCGGGCCAGCTGCTCTCCGGTGAGCGCTGGTACTGGGCCGTCGGCGCCACCTGGTGGGTCTTCGTCAACACCACCTCGCGCGGCGAGACGGTCGTGCGGAGCTTCCGGCGCGTGCTCGGCACGCTGATCGGGATGGGCGCGGGCCTCGTCCTCGTCGTGCCCCTGGACGGCGCGCCCGTTCCCAGCGCCCTGCTCGTGGCGGTCGGCGTCTTCGGCATCTTCTACACGGCCGCGGTGTCGTACACGTGGATGATGCTCTCGGTGACGGTGCTCGCCGGATCGCTGTACGGCCTGCTCGGCGTGCTGGACGCGGGGCTGCTCGGGCTGCGGCTCGCCGAGACCGGCATCGGCGCCCTCGGCGCGGTCCTCGCCGTGCTGCTCGTCCTGCCGATCACGACGCACGCCACGACCGAGGCGTGGATCGAGAAGGCGCTGCACTGCGTGCACGACTGCACGAAGGAAGCAGCCGCCCGGCTCGGGGGCGTGGAATCCGCCGACCCCGCCCGCCGCATCGCCGAGCTGGAGGCGATCCTGGGACGGGTGCGCATGTCCCTGGCGCCGCTCGTGCACCCGTTCAGCCCCCTGAGGACCCGTAAGGGGCGCGCTCTCCAGGTGGTCGCGCTGCTCGACAACTGTGCGCGCGAGATACGGGGACTCGCCGCCGTCGCCGCGGATCCGGAGGCGTCCCACGACGCCCGCCTGGCCGCCGCGTGCCGCCGCGTCGAGGCCGCGGTCGAGTCCCTGACGGCGCCCAGCGGGGCACCGGCGCAGGTCAGCGAGGCCGTGGACCTGCCGCACGCCGTCGTGGAACCGGCCCTCGCCCACCTGCACAGCCTGGAACGAGCGTTGGCCGACCTGGCCCACCCGCTCCAGAGGGCGGGGCGTGCGCCGCTGCTGGGCGCCTGATCGCGCAGCGACCCACCGGCATCACAACCGCCGGGGCGGGGTGCCGGTGTCCGTGTCGGAGCCGTGTTCGAAGGCGTGGCGCAGACGCAGCAGGCCGCGGCGGGCGTGGCTCTTCACCGTGCCCAGGGGCCAGCCGGTGACGACGGCGATCTGGGGCTGCGTGAGGTCGTCGTAGAACGCCAGGCGCAGGACCTCGCGCTGCGGCGGTGGCAGCCGGGCCAGTTCGTGCTCCACGAGGACCTGGTCGAGCACGCCGTCCAGGGAGGGCGCCTCCTGGGGGCGTACGGAGAGCGCCGCGCCCGCCGCGTCGACCAGGGCGGCCCTGCGGCTCCGCGCGGACAGGGCGTCGGCGACCTTGCGCCGGGTGATGCCGATGAGCCAGCCGGCCAGGGCCCCGCGGCCGGGGGAGTACCCGGCCCGCCCGCGCCAGGCGGCGATGAACACCTGCTGCGTCACGTCCTCGGCCTCCCGCGCGTCCCCGAGCGAACGCCGGGCGACGCAGAGCACCAGCGCCGAGAACCGCTCGTGGACGACGGCGAGGCAGGCCTCGTCCCCCGCCACGAAGCCGGTGGCCAGGTCCTCCTCGTCCCGGACCGCCGCGCGGCCCGGCAGGGGGGCGGGAACGCTCTCGGTGACCGGTCGACTGGCGATCATGTGCGGCTGCTCTCCTTCTGCCGGGCGGCCGCTTCTTCCGTCCCGGGGTGGTCCGGGCCGGGCGGGCGGCCTGGCGCCGATCCTTCGCGCGGGCGGACGGACGAGCAACGTGCATCGATTCTGCGTCGTATTTTTGGGGGCATGAACGATTCAGCGGCCGCGCTCACCTCGGGAGCCGTCGCCCGGCGCCTGGGCGTCTCACCGACCACACTGCGCAGCTGGGACCGCCGCTACGGCCTGGGTCCCGCGGCCCGCACGCAAGGACGCCACCGACGGTGGACGCCCGAGGACGTCGCCGTGCTGGAACACATGTGCAGCCTCACGGCCGGCGGCATCCCGCCCGGCGAGGCGGCGCGCCTGGCGTCGCAGGGGTCCCGCACGTCCCGCACGTCCGTCGGGGCGGTCCGGCCGGCCGACGAGACCGGCGCGCCGTCCACCGGACGGCGGCGCCGCGACGCCGGCACCGTCCTGCCCCTCGGCGACGTGCGCCAGGAGTGCCGGGGCCTGGCCCGCGCCGCGGTCCGCCTGGACGCGCGGGAGATGCAGAGCAGGCTCGACTCGCTGGTCGGCGAGCACGGCGTCGTACCCGTGTGGGAAGAGGTCATGGTGCCCACGCTGCGGGCGGTGGGACGCAAGTGGGAGCTGTCCGACGACCGTTACGTGGAGGTCGAGCACCTCCTGTCCTGGCACATCTCGACCACCCTGCGCAGCGCCCCGCTGCTCCGCCCGCGCGCCGCACCGCCGCTCGACACCTCCCCGGTCCTGCTCGCCTGCATGCCGGACGAACAGCACAGCCTGCCCCTGGAAGCGCTCAACGCGGCCCTCGGCGAGCACGGCGTCCCCACCCGGATGCTGGGCGCCGCCGTACCTCTGGAGGCACTCGTCGCCGCCGTGCGGCGCACCGGTCCCTCGGCTGTGGTGCTGTGGTCGCAGGCCCGCTCCACCGCGGGCGAGGCCGTCGCCCGCCGCGTGGCGGCGATGGAGTGGGGGCCCGCGGGCGCCCGCCGACGCGCCCTCGTCCTGCCGTCCGGGCCGGGCTGGGGACGGTCCGCGCGCACCGGGCCCGCCCGCTGCCACAGCCTCCGGGACGCCGTCACCCTGCTGAGCCCGCCCCACCCCGGGTAGGAGAGCCACCGCCGCACCGGTCACCGGCGATTCGCGCGCGGTCGGTGCATCCAAGTGGCGATCCCGTGCGGAATGCTGGGCATGGGCAGGGGCGGACGACCGGCGAGGGGCTTCATGCAGGACGCGGACATCGCCATCGTGGGGGCCGGCGCGGCGGGCCTGTCGCTCGCCTACCGGCTGGCCGTCGACCGCCCCGGCGGCCCGATGCCGTCGGTGGTCCTGATCGACGCCCCCGCAGGACCCCTGAAGCCCGCCGAGCGCACCTGGTGCTTCTGGGAGGAGCCGCACGGCGAGTTCGACGCCGCCCTCACCGCCGTCTGGGACACCCTGCGCGTCCGCGCCCCGGACGGCACCGCCGTCGCCGCCTCACCCGCCCCCCTGCGCTACAAGATGCTGCGCTCCGGCGCCTTCGAGTCCCTTGTCGGCGACCGCCTCGCCGACGAGTCGAACGTGGCACGTCTGGAGGCGGTGGTCGAGGAGATCCGTGACGTCGGCGACGGCGCCGAGGTCCGCACGCGCACACCCCGCGGGCGCCCCCTGTCGCTGCACGCCCGTTGGGTGTTCGACTCGCGTCCGCCGAGAGTCCTGCCGCCGGGCCGCACCACCCTGCTGCAGCACTTCCACGGCTGGTTCGTCACGACCGACCGGCCCGCCTTCGACCCGCTGGTGGCGGACCTGATGGACTTCCGCACGCCCCAGCCGCCGCACGGGCTGTCCTTCGCCTACGTGCTGCCCACCGGCCCGCGCCAAGCCCTGGTCGAGTACACGGAGTTCTCCCGCCAGGTCCTCGACGACGCGGCGTACGACCACGCGCTGACGCGGTACCTGACGGACGAACTGGCCCTCGGCGCCCACGAAGTCGTCCGCGTGGAGCACGGCGTGATCCCCATGACCGACGCACGCTTCCCCCGCCGCGCCGGCCGCTCCGTCTTCCGCATCGGCACCGCGGGCGGAGCGACCCGTCCCTCGACCGGGTACACCTTCGCCGCCATCCAACGGCAGACACGCGCCGTCGCCGCCGCCTACCACCGCGGCCGCACCCCGCAGCCGCCGCCCCCGCACTCGGCGCGGTCACGGGCGATGGACGCCGTACTGCTGCGTGCCCTGGACACCGGCCGGGTCAGCGGCGCGTCGTTCTTCACCCGCCTCTTCCGCGAGGTCCCCATGGAACGGCTGCTCCGCTTCCTCGACGGCCGCACCGGCGTCCGCGAGGACCTGACGATCGGGCTGCACACCCCCGTGGCCCCCATGCTGCGTACGGCGGCCGAGCTGCCCCGACTGCGCAAGCACCGGGCCCACGCCCCCGCTTCCGCCCCCACCCCCGCGCCCGCCCCGCGGCCCGGACAACCGGCCGAACGGAAAGAGAACTGAGATGACCGTGCTGCGCGACGACACCCTGTCCGCCGCGTTCGACCACGCCGCCCGCACCTACGACCGCCTTGTCGCGGCCAACCCCGGCTACCACGCGCACCTGCGTCGCTCCGCCCGGCGGCTGCGGCTGCCGGACGGCGGCGCGGGGCTGCGCCTGCTCGACCTCGGCTGCGGCACCGGCGCCTCCACCGGTGCCCTGCTCAGCGCCGCCCCGCTGGCCGAGATCGTCGCGGTCGACGCGTCGGCCGGCATGCTGGAGCGCGCCGCGGCCAAGCCCTGGCCGCCCTCCGTGACCTTCGTGCACGCCCCCGCCGAACGGCTCGAACAGGCGGGCGTCGAGGGGCCCTTCGACGCGGTCTTCGCCGCCTACCTCTTCCGCAACCTCGCCGACCCGGACGCCGTACTCGCCGCGGTCCGCGCACTGCTCGCCCCGCACGGCCGCCTCGCCGTGCACGAGTACACCCTCAGCGGGCGCCTGACGGACCGCCTGGTGTGGACGGCCGTCTGCAAGGCGGTGGTTCAGCCCGCGGGCACCCTGTCCGGTGACGGGGCGCTCTACCGGCACCTGTTCCGCAGCGTCTCCGGCTTCGACACCGCCGACGCGTTCGCCGCACGCACCCGCAAAGCGGGCTTCGGCCGCGTACGCGTCCTGCCGATGCCCGGCTGGCAGACGGGCATCGTGCACACCGTGCTGGGCGCGGCCGACGGCTCCGGCGGGGCCGTCCGATGAACCTGAACGTCACGGAACAGCCGTACGCGACGCCCCGCCGCGGCCGCGACCGCCGCGCCCGGGTCTGGCACGCGCCGACCGGACTCGCGCGCGTACCGAAGGGCCGGACGCGTACGACGGCCGTCGTGGGCGGCGGCCTCGCCGGCCTGGCCGCCGCCACGGCCCTGGCCGAACGCGGCGTCCGAGTCACCCTGTACGAACGCGAATACCAGCTCGGCGGACGCCTGGCGGGCTGGCCCATCGAGCTCGCCGACGGCTCCACGGCGACCATGACCCGCGGCTTCCACGCGTTCTTCCGCCAGTACTACAACCTGCGCGGCCTGCTGCGCCGGATCGACCCGGGCCTCATCACGCTGACCGGCCTGCCCGACTATCCGCTCCAGCACAGCGCGGGGTTCCGGGACAGCTTCGCGAAGGTGCCGCGCACCCCGCCGTGGAGCGCACTCGGCTTCGCCGCGCTGAGCCCCACGTTCGGCGGGCGCGACCTGGCCAAGATGAACCCGCGCGCCGCCCTGCCCCTGATGGACGTACGCGTCCCCGAGACCTACCGGCGGCTCGACCGCACCAGCGCGCACGAACTCCTCGAACGGATCCGGTTCCCCGAAGCCGCCCACCACCTGGCCTTCGAGGTGTTCTCCCGCAGCTTCTTCGCCGACCCGCGCCTGCTCTCGGCCGCCGAACTCGCCCTCATGTTCCACATCTACTTCCTCGGCTCCAGCGAGGGCCTGCTCTTCGACGTACCGCAGGAACCCTTCCCGACGGCCTTCTGGGAACCGCTGGCCGGCTACCTCGCAGGCCTCGGCGTCGACATCCGCACCGGGCACGGGGTGGAGAGCGTCCAGCCGGTGCCGGGCGGCGGGTTCCGCGTCACCACCGAGGACGGCGGCGCCCCGTACGACACCGTGGTGCTCGCCCTCGACACGACCGGCCTGCAGCACGTCGTCGCCCGTTCGCCCCGGCTCGCCGACCGGCAGTGGCGCGAGCGGATCATGCGGCTGCGCACCGCCCCGCCCTTCCTCGTCTCCCGTCTCTGGCTCGACCGGCCCGTGGCCGCCGACCGGCCGGGCTTCATGGGAACCAGCGGCTACGGGCCGCTGGACAACGTGAGTGTCCTCGAACGGTGGGAGGGCGAGGCGCTGCGCTGGGTCGCGCGCACCGGCGGCTCGGTCGTCGAACTGCACGCGTACGCGGTGGATCCCGGCGCCGACCGGACGGCGGAGCAGGAACGTTTGCGGATGCAGTTGCAACGCGTCTACCCCGAGACGCGCGACGCCAAGATCGTGGACGAGCGGCACGAATGGCGCGCCGACTGCCCGCTGTTCGCGGTGGGAGGCTACGAGGACCGGCCCACCGTGCACACCGCGGACCCGGCCCTGACCGTCGCGGGCGACCTCGTCCGCAGCGACCTGCCGGCCGCCCTGATGGAGCGCGCCGTGACCACGGGATTCCTCGCCGCGAACGCGCTGCTCGAACGCTGGGGGCTGCACGGCCAGACGCTGTGGTCGGTCCCCGACCGCGGGCGGGTCCCGGCGCTGCGGGCACTCAACCGGCTGCTCGGCACGTGAGCCGGTCCCCGGGCCGGTTCAGCCCGGGAACCGGCCCGCGTCGCGCAGGGCCCAGCGGCGTTCCGCGTACGCCAGGTCGTCGCGCCACAGCCGGGCCGCCGCCGCCCTCATGAGCGGCCGCAGCGCGGGCGCGGCGGCCCTGGCGGCGAGGAAACCCGGGCGCCCGGACGTGGCGATCACCGCCTCGACGACCGCGGTACGGGGGTGCCCCGCCCGGTCCGTGCCCAGGGGCGTCGCATGGGTCTCCACCACGGAACCCTCGCCTTCGCCCCGCGTGATGTGCATGACGACGGTACGGGGCTCGGGAGCGGTGAAGACCGCCCGCACCGGCACGACCGCGCGCCCCGCCACCTTGAACGACACGTCGACGGTGAACGCGTCCTGCCGCGGATCGTCCCGGTCGCCGTCCGCGACGGGGGCCACGGTCAGATCGACGAAGGAGTACGGGTGGAACCACGCGCCGTGCCAGGGGTCGAGCCGGTTGGCGACCACGTCCTCCGGCTCGCAGCGGCCGGCCACCGTCATCACGGCCGTCACGCTCTCCCCCGGGTCGGGACGCCAGGGCAGCACCGGCCGCTCCAGCGGCGGTTCGCCGCCGACGTCGTCGAGCCTGACCCAGATCAGGACGCCGTCGTCGAAGGCTGGATACGGACTCCAGCCCGCGAACGGTGTCCCGTCCAGGGACATGCCGTGCCAGTGACAGATCAACGTCCCGCAGCGCACCGGACTGTCCTTGAGCGGGGCGCCCAGATGCGGACAGGCCCCCGGGCCCGCCCGCAGCGCACCCTCGGCGTCACGCCACAGGACGATCTCCCGCCCCGCCACCGTGCGGCCCAGGGGGCGGTCGTCCCTGAGCTGCCGGGTCGCGCCCAGCACGTACCAGTTGCCCGACGGACGGCCCTGGGCACGCTTCAACGCGGCGGCGATCACGGCGGGCCGTGCCTCGCGCCAGGTCGGCCGCTGGTCCTCCCAGGCCACGGGCCTGCGGCGCAGCCGCAAGGGGTAGCGGCCGGGCTTGGGGTAGCGCCCGGGCTCGGGGGAGCGGCTGCCGCTCATACCGGCTCCTTCCGGGAGTGCGGGGCGTACGTGCCGTGGTGCGAGGACGCCTCTTCGGGCGGGGTGGGCGGCAGAGCGGGGGCGCCGTCCGGACGGTGCCGCAGGCGGGCGGCGACCACCCGGGCCAGGCCGTCGCAGGCGACCGCGGCGCGGCGGCGGCGGGAGACGGCCGCCCGCCGGTGCAGGACGGCGTATCCGCCGTCGGCGATCGCGTCCAGGATCGCGCCGTACAGCACGAAGGCGGTGCGGATGCAGGGGCGTGCGACCGGATCGAGCATGGCCAGGCCCGGGGCCGCGGTGGCGTAGACGCCGCGGGTGAGGGCGGCGGCCTCCTTCAGCGCCGCGGTGATCCTGGGATCCCCGCGACCGGTGGTGCGGCTCCAGTGCAGCAGCGCCCGGTCGACGCCATGTGCGGCGAGCAGGTCCTGGGGCAGATAGATCCGGCCGCGGTCCAGGTCCTCGCCCACGTCCCGCAAGAAGTTGGTGAGCTGGAAGGCGACCCCGAGGGCGGCGGCGTGCGGTGCGGCCTCGGCGCGGGGGACGACGGTGCCGAGCACCGGCAGCATCTGCAGGCCGATCACGGCGGCGGAGCCGTGCATGTACCGCTCCAGATCGCCGTAGGTGGGGTACTCGGTCACCTCCAGGTCCTGGCGCATGGACGTCATGAAGTCGCTGAAGTGCAGCGGGTCGATGGCGTACCGGCGGGCGGTGTCGGCCAGCGCCGTCACGACGGGTTCGCTGCTCTCCCCGGTCCGCATCCCCAGGTCGAGCTGCGCCTGCAGCCGCCGCAGCGCCAGGGAGCGTTCGGCGGGCGCGGTGGTGACCTCCAGGTCGTCGACGATGTCGTCCGCCCACCGCGCGAAGCCGTACAGGGCGTGCACGGCGGGCCGCCGTTCGATCGGCAGCAGCCGGGTGGCGAGGAAGTACGTCCTGCCGTGGCGGGCGTTGAGGCGCCGGCAGTGGCGGTAGGCGGCGCGCAGCGCGGGATCGGTGATCGCCGCCGCGTCCAGCTCGCGGCCGCTCATCCGCTTTTCCCCTCGGCGCCGGTGGCCGCGGGCCGCCCCGGGGTGCGGGCCGCCTCGCGCGGCGGTCCCGTGATGCGCGCGGCCGCCAGTTTGCCGGAGATCAGGACCGTGGGCACGCCCACACCGGGCGTGGTGCCGCAGCCCGCGAGGACCGCGTTGTCCGTGCCCCGCACGAGGTTGCGGGGCCGGAAGGGGCCGGTCTGCGGGAAGGTGTGGGCGGCGGAGAACGGGGTGCCCGCCGCGTGTCCTTGGGCGGTCCAGTCCGCGGGGGTCACCATGCACTCCTCTTCGATCGCCGCCCCGATCCCGGCGAGTCCGCGCCGCTCCAGTTCGCCGAGGAGGCTGTCGCGGTAGCGGGGCGCGAGGTCGGTCCAGTCCCGGGCGGCGGGGCCGATGTCGGTGTTGGGGCAGGGGGCGAGCACGTAGTGCAGGTGGCGGCCGTGCGGGGCGAGGGAGGGGTCGGTCGCCGTCGGCCGGGTGATGAGCAGGGACGGGTCGGACATGAGCTTCCCGGTGCGGGTCAGTTCGTCGAAGGTCCGCTCCCAGGCCGACCCGAAGGAGATCGTGTGGTGGGCCAACTGGGGCCAGGTGCGGTCGGTGCCGACGTGCAGGACCACCGCGGACGGCGAGTGCCGCAGCGGGACCGGGCGGCGCGGGGCGCGGCCCAGGAGCGCGTAGGCGACGGGGAGGTCAGGGGTGAGGACCACCGCGTCGCAGGGGATGCGGCCCCGGTCGGTGACGACGGCCGTGATCCGCGAACCCGACCTCTCCAGGCGCTGGACCGTGTGCCCGTACCGGACGTCGGCGCCCGCGTCCTCCGCGGCGGCCGCCATGGCGCGCGGCACGGCGTGCATGCCGCCGCGCGGGAAGTGGACCCCGGCGACGGTGTCCATGTAGGCGATGACCGCGTAGGCGGCCAGGGCGCGGGCCGGCGGCACACCCGCGTACAGCGCCTGGAAGGAGAAGACCCGCCGCAGCCGCTCGTCGGAGATGAACGAGGCGATGCGCGCGTCCAGGCGCCCGAAGCCGCCGAGGGCGGCCAGCCGGACCAGGTCGGGGGTCAGGAGTTCCAGCGGGGAGTCGAAGTTGGTGTCGATGAACCGGCGCATCTGGAGCCGGTAGAGCCGCGTGAGCCAGGCGCGCAGCCGCCGGTACCCCATGGCCTGCCGGGTACCGGCGAAGCGTTCGATCTCGGCCTCCATGGCCTCGGGCGCGGTGTGCACGTCCAGGGAGCCGCCGTCGGCGAACCGGGCCCGGTAGGCGGGGTGCAGCGCCACGAGGTCGAGCCGGTCGCGCAGGCTGTCACCCACCGCGGCGAAGGCGTCCTCGACGAGTTCCGGCATGGTCAGAACCGTGGGGCCGGTGTCGATCCGGTAGCCCCCGCGCTCCACGAGCCCGGCCCGGCCGCCCGGTTGCCCGGCCCGTTCGACGAGCGTGACCGCCCGTCCCGAGCCCAGCAGATGCAGGGCCGCGGACAGGCCCGCGAGCCCGGCGCCCACGATCACCACATGGTCGGTACGGCCAGGAATGGTCCTCATCGGCTCCCGCTCTCGGTCCAGGGAAAACACGGGGCGTCGGGCGCGTGGCCGGACACGGGCAGACCGGCCACGCGGCAGAACAGTTCGCGCAGCCGCCGGTCCGCGTGGGGGACCAGAGCGACGGCGGCGAGGTGACGGTGCGCCTGCCGGACCAGTTTGTGGATCTTGTCCTCGACGATCCCGCGGGCCCCGGTCGTCACGAACGCCTCCCGCACCCCGCGCACGTCGTCGTCGGCCAGATCGGCCCTGCCCACACACCGGTCGAGCAGCGCCAGCACGTCGTGATCCGCCGCGGCCTCGGCCCTCGCGGCCGCCACCGCCAGGAGGTACGTGCCCTTGCCGTCGCGGATGTCGTCCCCCGAGGGTTTGCCGGTCTCCCCGGGATCGCCGAACGCGCCGAAGAGATCGTCCCGCAGCTGGAAGGCGATTCCGGCGCAGCGACCCGCCGAACAGAGCGCTCCGGTCGTCGCGTCGTCGGCCCCGGCGAGCGCCGCGCCGAGGGCCAGCGGGCGTTCGACCGAGTACAGGGCGGTCTTGAGCACGGCTGTCCGCACCGCTTCGGTCATCGACCGCGACCCGGTGGCCTGCCCCCGGAGGTCCAGGTACTGGCCCGCGACCATCTCCGCGCGCATGGCCCGCCACAGTCCGCGCACCCGGGGCGCCCGCACCGCGTCGAGGGCGGTCGCGGCGACCACGTCGTCGGCCCAGCTGAGCGCCAGGTCACCGGCGAGGATCGCGGCGGCCGTCCCGAAGTCCTGTTTCTCGTACGGTCCGTACTGGTTCCGGAGATCCACGTGCACCGCGTCCCTGCCCCGGCGCAGTGGCGAGCCGTCCATGACGTCGTCGTGGACCAGAGCGCACGTCTGGATGAGTTCGAGCCCCGAGGCGAGGCGCAGGGCCGCGTCCACCCGGCCGGGCCCGGCGCCTCCCGCGCGGGCCCGAAGGCCCCACCAGAGGAACTGCGACCGGATGCGCTTGCCGCCGCTCAGGGTGAACCGGGCCACGCGGTCCGCGATGTCCCCGGCGAAGACGGGGTCGATGGCTCTGGCTTCCTCGAGCCGTCCCTGGAGGATGCCCTCCAACGTACGGTGCACCGCGGCGGACACGTCGGCGTCGATGTCGCACGCGCTCGCTCCGTCCAGGGTGTCCTGCCTGGTCCCCTCCGCGGGTCCCGAGAGCATGGCGCGGCCTCCCACCGTGACACTTGATCGATACGGGTCACAGAACGCTTCGGGCGCCGTAGGCCTGTCGGATGCACCCGCACGGCACCTACCGACCGTCACCGGGACGGCGCGGGTGACGCCGGTGGGTGCACGGTGTGCGAACGTGTCCAAATCCGTGGCCAAGGCCATGGAACTGGCCATTCGGCCGCGGTTTCGGGGGCGAAATTGCGTCAGCCATCCGGCCCCCCATGCGGTGGCGCCGACTCCGGGTCGTCACCGCCCGGGCGGTCGGTAGCCCCTATCGTCGCTGGTCACAGTGCGTGTCCTGACCGTTACAGAGCCACGGGTGTTCACCGAACGGTTGATCCGGTCTCAAAGGTCGAGCACAAATTCCACACATGGCCTCTCCATACCCGTCCCCATGCTCTAGATTGTCCGTGCTTCAGCTGTTCGGGCGCGAGGCAGCTATAAATCAGCAATAGTCCGGCGTTGCGGACAGCGAGTGATCGCGTGCCGACGCCGTACGTGGGGGTGATCAATTTCCTGGGGCCCGGGGCGGGCTTCGGGTGCGGGGAGCACCCGGGGTTTGGACGGGTTCCGGTTTCAGTTCGTGATTCCGGCAGGACGAGTGCGTCCTTTGCCGCTGGGGTGGGTTGTTCACAAGCGCTGAATTGTGCGGAATGCCGTGCGCGTGGGGCGTGCGCTTTCCGCGGGGAGGAACAGCGCGGCGCGGGAGGCGGGGGTCTCCCGGGGGAGGACCAGTGCGGGAGGCGGGGGTCTCCCGGGGGGGAGGGGCAGTGCTGGGCGAACACGTCGAACCACTGGGAACCTGGGGGGTTCTGTGCGGCAGGGGGGATTAGTCAGCCCGTTTCCGTCGGCGCGAGGGCGTCTGACGAACGGGGCGATCGGCCAGCCCACAACTGAATGGGAGCAGCGGTACCGGCGCACCGTGATCACCAGCGATACCCTGGCCACCGCCTTTGTGGTGGCTGGAATAGGTATCTTCTTCGGGGCCCGGGACGCAGCCAACTGGCATGAGAAGTGGGGCATTCTCGCATTCGGCACCGAACTCCTGGTGTTGGGCGCATTGGCGGTCAGCCGTGCGTGGGCTCCGTCCGTACTGGGACAGGGCGCCGAGGAATTCAGGCGCCTCGGACGTTCACTCTTCACCGCGGTCGTCGTCCTGGCGCTCGGCGGAATCGCTCTCACCTCGCGCAACATCAAACTCTGGATCTTCGTGGCGATCCCCGCGATCGGGCTCGTCACCATGACCGCGCGGTATCTGCTGCGCCTGCGGCTGCACAAGCGGCGACAGGACGGACGGTGCCTGCGGCCGGTGCTCGCCGCCGGCAGCCCGGCCACCGTGCGCGACCTGATCACCCGGGCCCGCAAGCTCCCGCACCTCGGCTGGCGCGTGGAGGCGGTGTGCACGGCGGACGGCATCGGACCCGAAGGCGACCATCTCGACGGAGTGCCGATCGTCGGCGGGCTCGCGGACGTCGCGAACCACGTCCGCCGCGACGGCTACCGGGTCGTCGCGGTCACCCCGGACCCGCACTGGTCACCGGACCGGCTCCAGCGGCTGGCCTGGAACCTCGAGGGGAGCGACGCCGAAATGGTCGTGGCACCCGTCCTGATGGAGGTGGCGGGCCCGCGGCTGCACGTCGACGCGGTGCTCGGGATCCCGCTCCTGCGGGTGAGCATGCCCACCTTCACCGGGGGCCGGCGAGTGGTCAAAGGCTTCGTCGACCGGCTGGGCGCGGCGTTCCTGCTGGTCCTGTTCGCGCCGCTGATGGTGCTCGTCGGCCTGCTCGTCCTCGCGGACAGCCGGGGCGGGGCGCTCTACCGCCAGCGAAGAGTCGGCAAGGACGGCCGCGAGTTCACCATCTTCAAGTTCCGCACCATGGTCACCGGGGCGCACAGCGCACGCGCCCAGCTGACCGACCGCAACGAGGGCGCGGGACTGCTCTTCAAGCTCCGCAGGGACCCGCGGGTCACCCGGGTGGGGGCGGTGCTGCGGCGGTACTCGCTCGACGAGCTCCCGCAGCTGTTCAACGTACTCACCGGATCGATGTCGCTCGTCGGGCCGCGGCCCCCGCTGCCGGAGGAGTCCGCCGCGTACGGCCCGGACATCAGGCGGCGGCTGCTGGTCAAGCCCGGGCTGACCGGTCTGTGGCAGATCAGCGGGCGCAGCGACCTGCCGTGGGAGGAGGCGGTCCGCCTCGACCTGCGGTACGTGGAGGACTGGTCGCTCGCCCTCGACACAGTGATCTTGTGGAAGACGCTGCGCGCGGTGATCCACGGCCAGGGGGCCTACTGATGCACGGGGACCGGCGCCCGCACAGGGCGCGTACAGCAGGCCGGGAGAGCCGGCCTTGGGGGGAGTGACCAGTCATGAAGGTCAGCGTTTTCGGGCTCGGCTACGTGGGCTGCGTGTCGGCCGCGTGCCTGGCCGGCAGGGGGCACGAGGTCATCGGCGTCGATGTGAACCAGGTGAAGGTCGACCTGGTCAACGACGGCAAGGCCCCGGTGGTCGAGGAGCGGATCGGCGAGCTCACCGCCGAGGTCGTACGGACCGGCGCGTTACGCGCCACCGCCGACGTCCGCGAAGCGATCGCGGACAGCGAGGTGTCGCTGATCTGCGTGGGCACGCCGTCGGAATCCAACGGCAGCCTGTGCACCACGTACTTGGAGCGCGTCACCGAAGAGATCGGCATCGCGCTCGCCGAGCGGGGCGGACGGCACACCGTCGTCTTCCGCAGCACCATGCTCCCCGGCACCTGCCTCAACCTGCTCGTGCCCATCCTGGAGAAGCACATCGGCGGCACCGCCGGGGTGGACTTCGGGGTCGCGGTCAACCCGGAGTTCCTGCGCGAGGGCACGAGCGTGCGGGACTTCTTCGACCCGCCCAAGACCGTCATCGGCGAGCTCGACCCGGCGAGCGGCGACGCGGTCGCGGCGCTCTACGAGGGTCTGCCCGGCGAGGTGTTCCGGGTGCCGGTCCCGACGGCCGAGGCGATCAAGTACGCGGACAACGCGTTCCACGGCCTCAAGATCGGCTTCGCCAACGAACTGGGCGCCGTGTGCCAGGCGCTCGGTGTCGACTCGCACCAGGTCATGGACGTCTTCATGGCCGACCGCAAACTGAACATCAGCTCCGCGTACCTGCGGCCGGGATTCGCCTTCGGCGGCTCCTGCCTGCCCAAGGACCTGCGCAGCCTGGTCCACGCCGCGCAGCGCGCCGACGTCTCGGTGCCCATCCTGTCCCACGTACTGCCGTCCAACGCCGACCACTTGCAGCGCGCGGTCGAGCTGGTCGAGCGCACCGGCAGGCGCCGGGTGGGGATGTTCGGGCTCTCCTTCAAGCCCGGTACCGACGACCTCCGCGAGAGCCCGCTCGTCGAACTGGCGGAGAGACTCTTCGGCAAGGGGTACGACCTGCGGATCTACGACGCCAACGTCAGCCTCTCGCGGCTGATCGGCGCCAACCGCGAGTACATCGAGACCCGGCTGCCGCACCTCGCGCAACTGCTCGCCGACTCCGTCGACGACGTACTGGAGCACGCCGACGTGTGCCTGGTCGGGACCAAGGACCCGGCCGTGCTCTCGGCGCTGCCCCACGGCGAGGGACCGGTACTGATCGACCTCATCCACCTTCCCGACGCCGACGCGCGCCGGACCGAACCTGGGTACGTGGGCCTTGCTTGGTAATGCAATACGTGACGACCGGCCCCGCCGGCGCGCGCTGATCCTGGTGGAGAACCTGTCGGTGCCGTTCGACCGGCGGGTGTGGCAGGAGTGCACGACGCTCCGCGACGCGGGCTGGACCGTGCACGTCATCTGTCCCCAAGGCACCAAACGGGACACCGAACCGGAGGCGGAGATCGACGGGGTGCGGATCCACCGCTACCCGTTGCGCGCCGCCACCGGCGGTCCCGCCGGCTATCTGCGGGAGTACGGATCGGCGTTGTGGCACACGGCACGGCTGATCCGCGAGGTCGGCCCCGTCCACGTGGTCCACGCCTGCAACCCACCGGACCTGCTGTTCCTGCCGGTCCGGTGGCTGACCCGGCGCGGCGCCCGGTTCGTCTTCGACCAGCACGACCTGGTGCCCGAGCTGTACCTCTCCCGGTTCGACCGCGGCGAGGACCTCCTCTACCGGGGCGTGTGCGCGCTGGAACGGATGACCTACCGGGCCGCCGACATCGTGCTCGCCACCAACGAGAGCTACCGGGACGTCGCGGTGCGCCGCGGCGGCAAGCGGCCGGACGACGTCTTCGTGGTGCGCAGCGCTCCCCAGGTCGACCGGTTCCAACCGGTGGCCCCGGAGCCGGAGTTGAAGAACGGCAAGCCCCATCTGCTGTGCTACCTCGGCGTCATGGGACCGCAGGACGGCGTCGACTACGCCCTGCGGGCCCTCGCGAAACTCCGCGACGAGCTCGGCAGGACCGACTGGCACGCGGTGTTCGTCGGCGCGGGCGACGCCTTCGACGCCATGGTGGAGCTGTCCCGGCAGCTCGGGCTCTCCGACCAGGTGGAGTTCACCGGCCGAATACCCGACGCCGACCTGGTGCGCTATCTGTCCACCGCGGACGTGTGCCTCTCGCCCGACCCGCACAACCCGCTCAACGACGTGTCGACCATGAACAAGGTCCTCGAGTACATGGCGATGGGCAAGCCGATCGTCTCGTTCGACCTCCGTGAAGCCCGCGTCTCCGCCGGGGACGCCGCCGTCTACGCGCCCGCCAACGACGAGGCGCAGTTCGCGAAGCTCATCACGGAGCTGCTCGACGACCCGGAGAAGCGCGCCCGCATGGGCGCGATCGGCCAGGACCGGATCACCGGCCGGCTCTCCTGGCAGAACTCCCAGCAGCAACTGCTCGCCGCCTACGACGCCGCCTGCCGCGGACGCACCGCGGCGCCGAGAGCCGCCCCGGGACGCCAGGGGAGGAGGCGGCTCCGTTGAACGACGAAACGATACGACTGGCCACGATCGGCCAGGTCCTCCGCCGACGGTGGCGGCTCCTCGCGGTCCTCACCCTGATCGGCGCACTCGTCGGGTACGGCGCCTCGGTGGTGCTGTTCCCGCCCCGGTACACGGCATCGGCGTCCGTACTCCTGCCGGGGCAGTGGGAGGAGCGCGAACTGCTCACCCAGGCGGAGGTCGCGACCAGCTCGTCGGTGGTCGACCGCGCGGCCGCCGAGCTCGGCTGGAAGGGCGTCGCCGCCACCGAGCTGAAGGACAAGGTCAGCGCCAAGGCCACGGACGGAAACATCATCAAGATCTCGGGTACGGCAGAGAGCCCGGAGCGCGCACAGCAGCTCTCCGACCGCATGGCCCAGCAGTTCGTCAGGTTCTCCGCACGGCTCACCGGCGGCAGCGCCGACACCGCCACGGAGACGGGCCCCGAGGCCCTCCGCAAGAAGGTGGAGGCGACCAGCCGCCGCATCAGCGAGCTCGCCGACGCGGCCGACCCGGGACAGACCGTGGAAGGCGTCCAGGCCCGCACCTCCCTGGAGAAGCTGCGTGCCTCGCTGGAGGAGGCCATGAAGAAGCTGGACCAGGCCGAGACCGTGTCCAGCAAGGCCGGCATGGTCGTCATGGGGCCGTCGCCCCGGCCGACCGGGGAGGCACCGCCGACGCGCACGCAGCTCGTGGCGGGCGGGGCGCTCCTCTTCCTGGTGTCCGCCGTCATCGGCCACCTCGCCGCCGCCCGCACCAACCGCAGGCTGCGCACCGAACCCGAGATCGCCGCGGCGCTCCGCTCCGAGCTGCTCGGCACCGTCGACGTACCCGACGAAGGACGCGCGCACCGGACGGACGGCGGCGGTCCGCGAGCCCTGATCCGCCGGTTCCTCGGCCTCGACACCCGGTGGGACACACCGGCCCCGCAGCGATCCGCCGACGAGGCGGGACGGCGGATCCGCTACCGGCGCGTGTGCGCCCGCCTCCGCAACAAGGTGCCCGCCGCCCGTCGGCTGCTCGTCGTCGTGCCCGAGGGCGACGGGGTCGCCCACCGGGCCGCCGGGCAGCTCGTCGCCGAGTCCGCGGGCGATCCCTCCGCGGCCGCCGCGAACAGGGGGTACCCCGTGCTGCGCGTGGTCGAAGTCCCTGTCTCCCGGCCTGTGGTACCGGACAGCGGCGCCGAGTCCGGTGCCCTGGTCGTGCTCAGCGCCGGCAACTGGACCGCCGCCGAACTCGGCGGCATCGCCGAGGCGTGCGCGGACGGCAGGCACGAGGTCGTCGGCGTCGTCGTCGCGGGCGCGGTCCGTGCTCGCCCGGGACGCCCCGCCGACCAGCCCCCGGAGAAGGCCACCCTGGCCCTCGCCGCGCGCGGCGACGCGACGGGAGGCCCGGCGTGACGACGAACCCGACCGCGGACTCCCCGGCGCCCACCCCACTCTTCGACCTGCACTCCCTGGTGGTGTCGGTGCGCAGGCGCCGCCGCCTCTGGTGCTCGCTCGCGCTCCTCGGGCTGCTGATCGGCGCGGCCCTCGCGGTCGTCATGCCGCCCCCGCCGAGCGCGGTGACCAAGGTGCTCGTCACGCACCAGGAGGACCAGCCCAACGACACCGGAACGCTGATCCGTACCGACGTCGAGATCCTGGGGACCACCCGGATCGCGAGCAAGGCCCTCCAGACCCTCAAGTCCCCCGAGAAGCCGGAGGACTTCCTCCAGGACTACCGGGGCACCGGCCTCACCAACAACCTCATGCAGATCGACGTGACGGGGAAGGACGACGCCGAAGCGGTCGCCCGGGCCAAGGCACTGGCGGACGCGTTCGTCGCGGACCACGTACGGCGGATGCAGGCGGCCGCGAAGGCCGAGGCCAAGGCGCTGCGCGACCAGCGCGACCGGATGCGGGACGAACTCACCGAGGTCAACGAGTCGATCGGCGACAGGTCGCCGGAGACCGACCCGCAGGACTCGGCGAGCATCGAGTCCCTCTTCTCCCGCCGGGCCGAACTCACCTCGCGCATAGCCGACTACGACCAGCGCGCCGAGGAAGCCCAGATGGGCACGCCCAAGATCATCGCCGGTACGCAGATCGTGGACGCCCCGCGCGCGGTGCCGCAGTCGCTGCCCAAGTCGGCCGCCACCAAGGCCGCGATCGGACTCGTCCTCGGTCTCGTCCTGGGCCTCGCGCTGGCCGCCGTCACCTCGGTGGTGGCCGACCGTCCCGTACTGCGCCGCGAGCTGGCGGCGAACCTGGGCGCCTCGGTCATCGCCGAGCTGCCCCGCGTTCCGCGCCGACCGGCCGGACGCTGGCAGCTCAAGCGCACCCGGGCGGCACGCGAACGGCTCGCCGCCTCCCTGGCCCGCACCGCGCGCGGCTCCAGGGAACCGGTGTCCCTGCTGGAACTGGGCTGCGCGCGCACCACGGGCGCGATCGCCCTGGACCTCGCGGGGGTGCTCGCGGCGGAGGGTCCCGTGGTTGTCATCGACGGCCTGCCCGGCTCGGAGCTCGCCGACAACCGCCGCATACCCGCAGACGTGACCGTCGTCGGCGGCGAGCGTGCCGCGACCGTCCCGCACCAGGTGCGCCGCATAGGAGTCGGCTCGGTCGCGCCCGGCACGGCGTGGACCGACCTCCAGTACCTGGGCGGCCAGGCCGTGCTCGTCGTACGGGCAGGACACGGCAGCGCCGCATGGCTGCACACCGTGGCACGGCAACTCGCCGAGCAGCGCATCCCGGTGATCGGTGTGGTGCTGATCGACCCCGACCCCCGCGACCGGACCGACGGGACGCTGTGGGACGGACTGCACACCGCGCTGCGAGGCCCTCATGAGCGGCCGCCCCGGCAGAGCGGCGGGGGTGGCTCCCACGCCGTGCAGGCAGTGGGAGAAGGGCAGCCGCGAACGGAAAGGCCGTCGGTACCGGCCGCACGGGTCCCGTACAGCGACCAGGAGGCCAGGTAGAACATGTGTGGCATCGCAGGAACGTACCGATGGCCCGACGGCAAGGCGGTGACCGACCGGCTCACCGACGTCCTCGCCCACCGGGGCCCCGACGGGTCGGGCAGGTACAGCCATCCCGTCGGCGACGGCGAGGTGCACCTCGGGCACCGCCGCCTGGCCATCATCGACCTGTCCGAGACCGGCGCCCAGCCGATGGTCTCGGACGGCCTCTCCCTCACCTACAACGGCGAGCTGTACAACGCGCCCGAACTCCGCGCCGAGCTGACGGGCGCCGGGGTGCGCTTCCGCGGCACCTCCGACACCGAGGTGCTCCTCGAAGCCTGGCGGCGCTGGGGCACGGACTGCCTGCCCCGGCTGCGCGGCATGTTCGCGTTCGCCGTCTTCGACGAGCGGACCGGCGAACTGGTGCTCGCCCGCGACCAGCTCGGCATCAAGCCGCTGTTCCTGCTCCGGCGCGGCGGCGGCATGGTGTTCGCCTCCGAGCTCAAGGCGCTCGCCGCCGTGACCGGCGGGTCCCTCGAGGTCGACCACGCGGCCCTGGTGGCCTCGCTCCTCTACTACTGGGTGCCCGACTCGCGGTGCGCGTTCCGCGAGGCGGAGAAGCTGCCGCCGGGGAGCTGGCTGCGGATTCGGCCCGACGGCCGGGAGGAGCGCGGCACGTACTGGAACCTCAAGGACGTGGCAGCGGAGGGCCAGGAGCGGGCCCGCAGCGGCGAGCGGCCCGACCTGGCCGCCATCGTCGAGGAGTCGACCCGGCAGCACCTCCTCTCCGACGTCCCCGTGGCGACCTTCCTCTCCGGCGGCCTCGACTCCAGCTACCTGACCGCGCTCGCGGCCCGCCACCAGCCCGGGATCTCCGCCTACACCATCGGATTCCGCGCCGCGGACGCCAAGTTCGAGGCGATGCCGGACGACCTGCGCTACGCCCGGCAGGTGGCCCAGCAGTTCGGTGTGGACCTGCACGAGATCGAGATCGCCCCGAACGTCCTCGACCTGCTCCCGCAGATGACGTACTCCCTGGACGAGCCGATCGGCGACCCCGCCGCGATCAACACGTTCCTGATCTGCTCGGCCGCCCGCGAGGCCGGCGTCAAGGTGATGCTCTCCGGGATGGGCGCCGACGAACTGTTCGCCGGGTACCGCAAGCACCTGGCCAACCTGCTCGCGCTCCGCTACCAGCGCGTCCCGGGGCCCCTGCGGCGCGGGGTGTCCGGTGTCGTGGACCGGCTGCCCGTCGCCACGGCCCGCCGGGGCTACCGCTCGGTGCGCTTCGCCAAGCGGTTCCTCTCCTTCGCCGACCTGCCGGAGGAGACCGCGTTCCGCCGCAGCTACACCATGTACGACCAGGACGAACTGCTCGCCCTCGTCAACCCGGACCTGGCGGGCACCGTCGACGACGTGCTGACCGAGCACGCGGACATCTACCAGGACAACGACCTCGACGACTTCGTCAACCGCATGTGCCTGGGCGACGCCCGGATGTTCCTGCCGGGCCTCAACCTCGCGTACACGGACCGCTCCAGCATGGCGGCGTCGACCGAGGTGCGGGTGCCGTACGTGGACGTCGACGTGGTCAGGGCGGCTTTCACCGTGCCCGGCGACCGCAAGATCGTCGGACGGCAGGGCAAGGCCGTCCTCAAGGAGGCCGCCACATCGGTCCTGCCCAAGGAGATCGTGTACCGGCCCAAGGGTCTGTTCAGCGCGCCGCTGCGGGCCTGGATGAGCCGGGACCTGGCGCCACTGGTGCGCGAGGTCGTCAACGACGGCGTGCTCGTCAACTCCGGGATCCTGCGCCGCGACGCGCTGGCCCGCATGGTCGCCGAGGACGCCGCGGGGCAGCGGGACTTCTCCAAGCATCTGTGGCATGTGCTGACGCTCGAGTACTGGTACCGCGGCGCTGTCTCCGGCTCCGGCCGGAGCCAGGCGGCCTGAAACACGTAAAACAAGAGGAGCTCGGGTGAAACAGGTTGTGCAGAACTACAAGAGCGGCGAACTGGCGCTGCTCGACGTGCCGGCACCGGGATGCAAGCCCGGCGGTGTCCTGGTGCGCAGCGCCTACTCGCTGATCTCCACCGGAACCGAGCTCATGAAGGTGTCCGAGGCCGGCATGTCGATGGTGGGCAAGGCCCGCTCCCGGCCGGACCAGGTGGCCAAGGTCATGCAGAGCGTGGCCACCAACGGCGTGCCCGCCACGTACCGCAAGGTGATGGGCAAGCTCGACTCCTACACGCCGCTGGGCTACTCGCTGTGCGGCGTCGTCGAGCAGGTCGGCGACGGGATCGACGACGTGGCCGTCGGCGACCTCGTGGCCTGCGCCGGCAACGAGCACGCCCTGCACGCCGAAGTGAACTGGGTGCCCAGGAACCTCTACGCCCCGGTGCCGGACGGCCTCGCGCCCCGGCACGCGGCCTTCGGCACCGTCGGCTCGATCGCGATGCAGGGCGTCCGCCAGGGCGAGCCGCAGCTCGGCGAGGTGGCGCTGGTCATCGGCCTCGGCCTGATCGGGCAGCTGGTCGTGCAACTCCTCGTCGCATCGGGCGTCCGTGTCGTCGGGGCCGACCCCGATCCGGCGCGCTGCGAACTCGCCGAGCGGCTCGGCGCGGCGGCCGCCGGAGACCCCGCGTCCGCCGCAGTGGAGGCCGCCGTCGCCGAACTCACCGGCGGCCACGGCGTCGACCAGGTGTATCTGGCCGCGGGCGGCGGCAGCAACCAGCCCGTCGAGCTGGCCGCCCACCTGAGCCGTGACCGCGGCCGGGTCGTCGACATCGGCAAGTGCCGTCTGGACCTGCCGTGGAACGCGTACTACGAGAAAGAGCTCGACGTCCGGTTCTCCCGCAGCTACGGCCCCGGCCGCTACGACCCGTCGTACGAACTGGAGGGCCGCGACTACCCGATCGGGTACGTGCGCTGGACCGAGCGCCGCAACCTGGCGTGCTTCCTCGACCTCGCCGCCCGCGGCAGCGTCGACGTGGAGCCCCTGATCTCCCACATCGCCGACTTCGACGCGGCCGTGGAGACGTACCAGAACCTGAAGGACGGCGACCTCAAGGCCGTCGCCGTGCTCTTCCGCTACCCCGAGCAGACGACGGAGGCGGGCGAGGCGGCGGCTCCGGCGGTGACCGTGCCCGCGGTGAGGCTGAGCGGCGGGTCGTCCGCCCCGGCCCGCACCACCAAGTCGCCGGTGCGCCTCGCGTTCGTCGGCGCGGGGAACTACGCGACGTCGATGCTGCTGCCCCACCTGACCGGGCGCGACGGCGTCGAGCTGGCGACCGTGGTCACCACGACCGCGCTCTCCGCCGCCAACGCGAAGCGGAAGTTCGGCTTCGCCGAGGCGACCACCGACCTCGACGCCGTGCTCGGCGACAAGTCCGTCGACGCGGTCTTCGTGGTCACCCGCCACAGTTCCCACGCCGAGCTGACCAAGAAGGCACTCCACGCCGGCAAGGCGGTCTTCGTGGAGAAACCCCTGGCCCTCGGCGAGGACGAACTGGCCGACGTGCTGAAGGCCGTGGAGGAGTCCGGCAACGACCGGCTCCAGGTGGGCTTCAACCGCCGGTTCTCCCCGCTGCTGCGCGAGGCCAAGAAGCGGTTCGGCGCCCGGACAGGACCGGCCAGCGTCCGCTACCTGGTCAACGCGGGCCAACTGCAGCACGGCAGCTGGTACCTCCGGCAGGGCAGCGAGGGCACGCGGTTCGCCGGCGAGGGCGGGCACTTCATCGACACCGTGAGCTGGCTCCTCGACGCCGACCCGATATCGGTGTACGCGCTCGCCACCCCCGGCAACGATGACCTCCAGGTCGTCCTGCGCTACCCCGACGGGTCCACCGCCACCATCAGCTACGTGACCTCGGGACCGGCCAGTCTCCCCAAGGAGACCCTGGACCTGGTCGCCGACGGCAAGGCGCTGCGTCTCGACGACTTCGTCCGCGCCTCCGTGTACGGAAGCAAGCGATGGGTCAGTTCCCGGCTGCCCAAGGCCAGGGACAAGGGCCAGGAGGCCGAACTGGCCGCGTTCGTCAGGGCCGTGCGCACCGGCGGCCCCATGCCGGTGCCGCTGGAGTCCCTGGCCGCCACCACCGCGGCCACCCTCGCGGTGCGGACCGGCCTGGCCGGCGGCGCGCCGGTGACACTGGTGGGCGCCGAATGAGCATGAGCCCGGGCTGGTACCTGCGGCGGCTCTCCCGGATGGGACCGCGGGAGGTCGGCGGCCGCGTCGGCGACGTCGTGCGCAGGCGGCGCTGGCGGTCCGCGCCGCCCGCCTGCCCGCACCCCGCCGATGCCCGGTTCACCGCGGTACTGCCCGCGGGGACGCTCGCCGCCGTGCCGCCGGAGGCCGCGAAACGGCTCGTCGCCGAGGCGGACCGGCTGCTGGCCGGGCACGTCGAGTTCTTCGGCGTGGTCCGCGACGACCTGGTGGACCCGGACTGGTGGTACGACCCGAAGACCGGGCGGCGCGCCCCGTGGGGCTACGCCTTCGACGTGCCCTACCGCGACGAGGACGCGGTCGGGGACATCAAGCAGATCTGGGAGCCCTCCCGGCACCAGTACCTCACCGTGCTCGCCGCCGCCTACGCGGTCACCGGGGACGAGCGGTACGCGCGGCGGGTGGACGAGCACCTGCGGTCCTGGTGGGCGGCGAACGCGCCGCTGCGCGGAGTCCACTGGATCAGCGGCATCGAGCTGGGCATCCGCCTCCTTTCGTGGGTGTGGATCCGCAGGCTGCTCGACAACTGGCCGGGCGCGGCCGACCTGTTCGAGAACAACCCGGTCGCGGTCAACCAGATCTGGCACCACCAGCGCTGGCTCGCCGCCTTCCCCAGCCGCGGCTCCTCGGCGAACAACCACGTCATCGCCGAGGCCGCGGGACAGCTCGCCGCGTCCTGCGCGTTCGCGTGGTTCCCGACCTCCGCGCGCTGGCGCGACGGCGCGCTGCGGTCCCTTGAGCGGAACCTGCGCGGCAACACCTTCCCGTCCGGCCTCAACCGCGAACTGGCGAGTGAATACCACGGACTCGTCCTCGAGCTCGGGCTGGCCGCGGTGGCCGAGGCGGACGCCGCGGGCGTCGCCGTCCCCACGACCGTACGCCTCGTGCTGCTGCGCATGACCGACGCGCTCGCCGCCGTCGTCGACAACCGGCTGCGGCCGCCCCGCCAGGGCGACGCGGACGACGGGCACGGACTCGTCGTGGACGGCCCGGGCACCGACCGCTGGGCCTCGCTCCTCGCCACCGGGGACGCCGTGTTCGGCCGGCTCGACTGGTGGCCCGAGGTGCCGGCCAGCGACGTGCGCACCCCGCTCCTCGCGGCGCTCCTCCGCCCGTACGCGAAGAACGACAGCCCGCGGCGGGTGACCCGTCCGGCGAGCCGCCCCGCCCACTTCGCCGACGCGGGCATGACCATCCTGCGCGGCCCGGAGAAGATCTGGTGCCGCTGCGACGGCGGCCCGCACGGCTTCCTCTCCATCGCCGCGCACGCCCACGCCGACGCGTTGTCCGTGGAGGTCAGGCACGACGGGGTGGACGTGCTCGCCGACCCCGGCACGTACTGCTACCACGGTCAGCCCCAATGGCGGCAGTACTTCCGCTCCACCCTCGGCCACAACACCCTGCAACTCGACGGCGCCGACCAGTCCGTGTCCGGCGGCCCGTTCCTGTGGACCCGGCACGCCCGCACCCGTGTCCTGGTCGCCGACACCTCCGGCCGGGACGTGGCCCGCTGGTGCGCCGAACACGACGGCTACCAGCCCTCCGTACACCGCCGCCGCGTCGAACTGACGGCGGATGAGCGGGAGGTGCGGATCACCGATGAGGTGCACGGCCCGCACCGGACCGCACGCCTGGCGTTCCACCTCGGACCGGCGATCACCGCGGACCTCGAAGGGAACCGGGCCACGCTCACCTGGGCCCGGGACGGCGAGGACCGCTCCGCGGTGCTCGAACTGCCCGAGGAGCTTCGCTGGCAGGCGCACCGCGGCGAGAGCGACCCTTCCCCGAGCTCTGCGAGTGGAGGGCACGCCGTGCTCGGCTGGTACTCCGCCGGGTTCGGACGCAAGGAACCCTCCACCACGCTGATCGGCACCGGATCCACCGACGGCGTGCGGGGCTTCACCTCCGTACTCAGGTTCCAGGGTTAGGGGGGACACGTGGGGATCAAGTGGCGGCACTGGGCACTGCCCGCGGCACCGCTGGCACTCGCCCTGCTGGCGGTGACCGGCTGCGACAGCTCGTCGGGAGAGCCGGGCACACCGGGTACGTCGGACGCGCGGTCGAAGCCGACCGCCGCGCCGACCGCGTCCGTGGCACGGGTGTGCGCCAAGCCCGCCGCCGGTCCCGAGAAGGCGCCGGCGGGCGCGGTGACGGTCGACCCCAAGGTCGTCGGCGACCTGGCAGAGAAGACCAAGAGCAAACCGGCGAACACCACGTTCTGGCTCAAGCCGGGCAGGCACCGGCTCGAATCCGACCGGTACGCGCAGATCATGACCAAGAAGGGCAACCGCTACATCGGCGCGCCCGGCGCGGTGCTCGACGGCCGCAAGACCAACCAGTACGCGTTCAGCGGCACCGCCGCCGACGTCACCATCAGCCACCTGACCGTGCAGCGCTTCGTCGCGCCGCACAACGAGGGCGTGGTCAACCACGACATGGCCGACGGCTGGGTGATCGAGCACGCGAAGATCCAGAACAACTCCGGCGCCGGGCTGATGGCCGGGGCCCGGCAGCAGGTCCGCGACAACTGCCTGCGCGACAACGGGCAGTACGGAATGAACGCGTACAAGACCGGAGACTCGATCAAGGACCTGGTGGTCGAGGGCAACGAGGTCGTGGGCAACAACACCGGCAACTGGGAGCGGCGCCGCCCGGGCTGCGGCTGCACCGGCGGCATCAAGTTCTGGGCCGTCGACGGCGCCGACATCCACGGCAACTGGGTCCACGACAACCGCGGCGCCGGGCTGTGGGCCGACAACAACAACAACGACTTCCGCATCGAGGGCAACCTCCTCGAAGCCAACGACGGCGCCGCGCTCATGTACGAGACCAGCTACAACGCGGTCATCCGCAACAACACGTTCCGCAAGAACAACTGGGTCGAGGGCCGCAGGAACGCCGACCGCGGGGACGACTTCCCCTACGCGACGATCTACGTCTCCGAGTCCGGCGGGGAGCCCCGGGTCCGCGCCCGCACCGACAAGGTCGAGATCTACCGGAACGTGCTGGAGAACAACTGGAACGGCATCACCCTCTGGGAGAACGCCGACCGGTTCTGCAACAGCCCGGCCAACACCTCGACCGGTTACTGCACGCTGCTGGTGAAGGACACCGACAGCTGCAAGCGGCCTGCCATCACCAAGGCCCCGCTGTACGCCGACTGCCGCTGGAAGACCCAGCGCGTGGACATCCACGACAACCGCTTCGACCTCGACCCGTCGGTCGTCGAGTGCGGGGACGACTGCGGCCGCATGGCGATCATCTCCAACTACGGCACCTACCCCAAGTGGTCGCCGTACAAGGGCAAGCGGGTCTCCGAGGCGATCACCGAGAAGCAGCGCAACAGCTGGCACGACAACGACTACCGCGGACCGTGGAACTTCGTCGCGGGCGACCAGACGCGGAAGCTCGACTCGGGACAGTGGCAGGACACCCCGCCCCGCCAGGACGCGGGCAGCACCTTCGTCCGGCAGGACGGTGGCTGAGATGAGCACGGACACCGCGGCACGCCCGGCCGGCACGCCGAAGGCCGTCGGCGTCGTCTGGGCGCTGCTCGGCCTCAACACGCTGGGCTCCGCCGGGGCGAAGACCATCGTCACCATCCCCCGCTCCCTCATCCAGATGGCCACCATGGGCGCGCTGGTCGCCGCGTTCGCGCTGGCCCTCGCGCTCAACCTGCGGCTCCGCATCAGGCCCAGCGCCTTCGTCCTCCTGCTCACCCTGCTGCTCATCCCGAGCGTGCTCTCCAGCGCGAACCTGGAGGTCGGGTACGGCGCGCTGTTCCGCTGCTTCAGGCTCACGCTCTTCGTCGGCACGCTGTGGCTGCTCACCCGCTGGTGGGACGGCAGCCTGACGTTCGTCCGCCACCACATCCGGATGTACTTCGTGGCGCTCGGGACGGTCGCGGTCGGCCTTGTCATCTCGCCGGGCACGGCCATGCCCGAGTACTACGGCGGACGCCTCGTCGGTGCCCTGTGGCCGCTCACCCCGCCGCAGATCGGCCAGTACGCCGCGGTGATCATCGGGCTCACCGTGCTGCTCGTCATCGGCCGCAGGACCACCGGGGGCAGCGCGGCGTTCGTCATCGTGCCCTCGCTCGTCCTGCTCGCCCTGACCCACACCCGTACGGCCACCGTCGGCATGCTCGTCGGGCTGACGCTGGCGATCTGCTCGCTCGTCATGACCAGCGCCGCCGCCCGCCGGTTCTTCGCCTGGACGGTGGTGTGCGTGACGGTCGCCGGGGTGGTGTTCTACTCCGCGCTCCAGTCCTGGTTCCTGCGCGGCCAGAGCCAGGAGAACTTCTCCAACCTCACCGGCCGCGCCAAGGTCTGGGACGCCCTCCTGTCGGCGCCCCGCACGGCAGGGGAGAAGGTGTTCGGCACGGGCCTCGGCGACAAGTCGTTCGGCGGGCTGCCGATCGACAACAGCTGGCTGGCCGTCTACAACGAGCAAGGACTGACCGGCGTCGCCATCGTGGCGTCGATGCTCCTCGTCCTCGGCGGCGTCGCGCTGCTGCGGCCCCCGTCCCTGGCGAGGGCCTGCGCGATCTTCCTGATCAGCTACGTCGCGATCTCGTCGTACACCGAGGCCGGACTGGGCGACGCCTCGCCCTACCTGCTCCACCTGGGCCTGGCCGCCGCTCTCCTCGCGACACCCGCCACGCCCCCGTTCCTCTCGACGCCCGCAGTCCCCAGACGACACGTCCCGCGATGGGCCCGGAGATGACCTCACGCATGCACGCCGGACACGATCCGCACGACACGCACGACCTGCGCGTTCTCGTCGTGCACAACCGCTACTCCTCGGCCCAGCCCAGCGGCGAGAACAGGGTCGTCGACGAAGAGGTGGCGCTGCTGCGCGCGGCCGGCCACCACGTCGACGTCTTCGAGCGGCGCAGCGACGACATCGCCGCACGCTCCCTGCTCAGCAAGGCCACCGTGCCGTTGCTCGTGCCGTGGAACCCCGCGGTCCGCACCGAGCTCGCCGCCCGGCTCCGCGCCGAGCGGCCCGACGTCGTACACGTGCACAACGTCTTCCCGCTCCTGTCGCCCGCGGTCCTCGCCGCCTGCGCCGACGTCGGCGTGCCCGCCGTCGCCACACTGCACAACTACACCCAGGTCTGCCCGCCGGGCACCCTGCACCGGGACGGCCGCCCGTGCACCGAATGCGTCGGCACGTCGATGTCGCTGCCCGCCGTCCGGCACGGCTGCTACCGCGACTCCCGCCTCGCCACGGTGCCGCTCGCGGTCAGCCTCTCGGTCAACCGGCGGCGGTGGTGGACCGGCGTGGAGCGGTTCTTCTGCATCTCCGGGGCACAGCGCGACGTCCTGGTGCGGTCCGGCATGCCGGCCGAACGGCTCACGGTCAAGCACAACTTCGTGCCCGACCCGGACGCCCGCAGGACGGGCGACGGCGAGCACGTGCTCTACCTCGGACGCCTCGCGGAGGCCAAGGGCATCCGGCTGCTCATGGCCGCGTGGGACGAGGTCGCGGCGAGCGGCGGGGTGGGCGTGCCGCTGGTGCTCGCGGGAGCGGGGCCGCTGCAGCGGGAGGTGACCGACTGGGCGAAGGGCCGGGACGACGTGCGGTACGTCGGCCTGTGGGACCCGGAGCGGTGCCGGGAGGGCGTCGCGAAATCGGTCGCCGTGGTGGCTCCCTCGATGGCCATGGAGACGTTCGGCCTGGTCGTCGCCGAGGGCATGGCGGCCGGAGTGCCGGCCGTCGCCGCCGCACACGGTGCGTTCGTCGAACTCGTCGAGGACGGCGTGACCGGGCTGCTGCACCGGCCGGGCGACGCCACGTCGCTCGCCTCGTGCCTGCGCCGCGTCACCACCGACCCGGCCGCCAACCGGGAGATGGGACGGGCGGCCCGGCGCCGCTACGAACAGGGGTTCAGCCCGGCCGTCGGCCTTGAGCGCCTGGAGGAGGGGTACCGCTCCGCGATCGCGGGGCGGTCCGGCGACGGGGACAGCCCGCCGCCGACAGGAAAAGCAAGCACTGGCTCGCGGTGGGGGACACGCGCGAGCAGATATGGGGGGAACCGATGACAGCATGCCGACTCTGCGGCTCGGCGACGCTGGCGAGCGTCGTCGACCTGGGGGCGACCCCGCCGTGCGAGAGCTTTCTCGCCGCGGACCAACTGGATCAGGCCGAGCCCGCGTACCCGCTGCACCTGCGGGTCTGCACCGACTGCTGGCTCGCGCAGATCCCGCCGCTGATCAAGCCGGAGGAGACGTTCACGGAGTACGCGTACTTCTCCTCCTTCTCCACCTCCTGGGTGGAGCACGCCCGCACGTTCGTCGCCGACGCGGTGGCGCGTGCGCGGCTCGGCGAGGACGCCTTCGTCGTCGAGGTCGCCAGCAACGACGGATATCTGCTGAAGCACGTCGTGGACCGCGGAATCCGCTGCCTCGGCGTCGAGCCGTCGGTGAACGTCGGCGCCGCGGCGCGGGAGGCGGGCGTCCCCACGCTCACCGAGTTCCTCTCCCCGGACACCGGCGCGGCCGTCCGCGCCGAGCACGGCCCGGCCGACCTCGTCGTCGCCAACAACGTGTACGCGCACATCCCCGACGTCGTCGGCTTCACCCAGGGGCTGCGCGCCCTGGTCGCCGACGACGGCTGGGTCTCCATCGAGGTGCAGCACCTGCTGACCCTGATCGAGGAGAACCAGTACGACACGATCTACCACGAGCACTTCCAGTACTACACGGTCGCGTCCGCGATCCGCGCCCTAGCGAGCGGCGGACTCGCCCTCGTCGACGTCGAGCTGCTGCCCACCCACGGCGGCTCCATCCGGCTGTGGGCCCGCCCGGCCGAGGTGGCGGGCGAGCCGAGCTCGCAGGTGGCCGACGTGCTGGCGCGCGAGAAGGCGGCGGGACTGCAGGAGCTGTCCGGGTACACCGAGTTCTCCGCCCGCGTGGCCAAGGTCCGCCGCGACCTCCTCAAGTTCCTGATCGAGGCGGCCGAGCGCGGCGAGACCGTCGTCGGCTACGGCGCGCCCGGCAAGGGCAACACCCTGCTCAACCACTGCGGGATCCGCCCCGACCTGCTCGCGTACACGGTCGACCGCAACCCGTACAAGCACGGCAGGTTCACCCCGGGCACCCGCATCCCGATCCTGGCGCCCGAGCAGATCGCCGCCGACAAACCGGACTACGTCCTCGTCCTCCCGTGGAACCTGCGGGCCGAACTGGCCGAGCAGCTCGCGTACGTGCACGAGTGGGGCGGCCGCCTCGTCTTCCCCATCCCGGAACTCAGCATCGTCGAGGCCGCGTCCTCGAAGGAGGTCACAGTATGAAGGTCGTACTCTTCTGCGGCGGCTACGGGATGCGGATGCGGAGCGGTGCCGCGGACGACGTGCCCAAGCCCATGGCGATGGTCGGCCCGCGCCCGCTGATCTGGCACGTCATGCGCTACTACGCGCACTTCGGGCACAAGGAGTTCATCCTCTGCCTCGGCTACGGCGCCCACCACATCAAGAACTTCTTCCTCAACTACGAGGAGACGACGTCCAACGACTTCGTGCTGCGGGGCGGGCAGACCGAGCTGCTCTCCACCGACATAGCCGACTGGACGATCACGTTCGCCCAGACCGGCATCGAGTCGCCGATCGGGGAACGCCTCCGCCGGGTCCGCCACCACCTGGGCGGCGACGAGATGTTCCTCGCCAACTACGCCGACGTGCTCACCGACGCCCCGCTGCCGGAGATGATCGACAAGTTCTCCCGGCGCGACGCCGGCGCGTCGATGATGGTCGTGCCGCCGCAGTCCTCGTTCCACTGCGTGGAGCTCGGTGACGACGGCCTGGTGGGCGGCATCACCCCCGTCAGCGAACTGCCCATGTGGGAGAACGGCGGATACTTCGTGCTCCGCCAGGAAGTCTTCGACCACATACCGGAGAACGGCGACCTGGTCGCGGACGGCTGCGCCCGACTCGCCAAGAGCGGACGCCTGGTGGCGCACCAGCACCGCGGCTTCTGGAAGCCGACCGACACCGTCAAGGAGCGGGCCGCGCTCGACGACGCCTACACCCGCGGCGACCGCCCGTGGGCCGTGTGGGAGCGGGACGACGCCGGGGTGGGCGCGTGATCAGGCTCGGGGCGGGACCCCTCGACCGGATCGTCGCGGTGGGCGCGCACTGCGACGACATCGCCATCGGCGCCGGCGGCACGCTCCTCGCGATGTGCACGGCACGGCCGGGCCTGCGCGTCGACGCGCTGGTGCTCTCCGGCGGCGGCAGCGAGCGGGAGCAGGAGGAGCTGGCCGCGCTCGCCGCCTTCTGCCCCGGCGCCGAACTCGGCGTCACCGTCCTCAAACTGCCCGACGGACGGATGCCCGTGCACTGGGACGAGGCCAAGGCCGCGGTCGAGGAGCTGCGCGCACGGACCGAACCCGACCTCGTCCTCGCCCCGCGCATCGACGACGCGCACCAGGACCACCGCGGCCTCGCGCAGCTGATCCCCACCGCGTTCCGCGACCACCTCGTACTCGGCTACGAGATCGTCAAGTGGGACGGCGACCTCGGCCGCCCCACCGCGTACCAGCCGCTGTCACCGGAGATCGCCGAGCAGAAGGTACGGCTCCTCCAGGAGCACTACCCCTCACAACGGCACCGTCCCTGGTACGACCGGGAGGCCTTCCTCGGCCTCGCCCGGATCCGCGGAATCGAATGCCACGCGCGCTACGCCGAGGCGTTCGCCGTCACCAAACTCGCTCTCAAGCTGGGGGATTGAACCTTGCGCGTACTGCTCACCGGACACCAGGGCTACCTGGGCACCGTGATGGCCCCGGTGCTCACGGCCGCCGGACACGACGTCGTCGGCCTGGACTCCGGCCTGTTCGCCGACTGCGTCCTCGGCCCGCGCCCCGCGGACCCGCCGGGACCGCGCGTCGACCTGCGCGACGTCACACCCGACCACCTGACCGGCATCGACGCCGTGATCCACTTGGCCGCGCTCTCCAACGACCCGCTGGGCGCCCTGGCCCCGGACCTCACGTACGACATCAACCACCACGCCTCCGTACGCCTCGCCAAGCTGGCGCGCGAGGCCGGAGTGCGGCGCTTCCTGTACGCCTCCACCTGCTCCGTCTACGGCGCCGCCGGCGGCGGCGAACTGGTCGCCGAGGACGCCCCGCTCCGCCCGGTGACGCCGTACGCGGAGTCCAAGGTGCGGGTCGAGGACGACCTGCACGCGCTCGCCGACGCCGACTTCAGCCCCGTGTACATGCGCAACGCCACCGCCTTCGGCTACTCGCCCCGGCTGCGCGCCGACATCGTCCTGAACAACCTGGTCGGCCACGCCCTCCTCTCCGGTGAGGTCCTCGTCCTCTCCGACGGCACGCCCTGGCGCCCGCTCGTGCACGCCGCCGACATCGCACGGGCCTTCACCGCCGCGCTCACCGCGCCGCGCGACGCGGTGCACGACCTGGCGTTCAACATCGGCAGCGAGACCAACAACGTCACGGTCGCCGAGATCGCCGAGCAGGTCGCCGACGCGGTGCCCGGCGCGAAGGTGCGGATCACCGGCGAGAACGGCGCCGACCCCCGCTCCTACCGGGTCGACTTCGCCCGGTTCCGCGCCGCGATCCCCGGCTTCGACTGCGAGTGGACGGTCAAGCGCGGCGCCGTCGAACTCGCCGACGCCTACCGCGAACACGGCCTGACCCGCGAGGACTTCGAGCAGCGCTTCACCCGACTCGCCGTGCTGCGCGCGGCGACCGACGCCGGCACCGTCGACGACACCCTGCGGTGGCGCCGATGACCGAGGCAGGCAGGCAGATGCACGCGCTGGTGGAGCGTCTTTACCCGCTCTGCCGGAGCATTACGGGCGACGGCGTGCGCGCCACCCTGAAGATCGTCGACGAGTACGTCCCGCTCACCGTGCACGAGGTGCCCACCGGCACGCAGGTGCTCGACTGGACGGTGCCGCAGGAGTGGAACATCCGCGACGCGTACGTCGCCGACAGCACCGGCCGCCGGGTCGTCGACTTCGCCTCGTCCAGCCTGCACGTCCTCGGGTACAGCGTGCCGGTCGCGGCGACCATGCCCCTGTCCGAGCTGCGTGAACACCTGCACACCCTGCCGGACCACCCGAGCTGGGTGCCGTACCGCACCAGCTACTACAAGCCGGAGTGGGGGTTCTGCCTGTCCCAGGAGACCCTGGACGCGCTGCCCGACGGCGACTACGAGGTGCGCATCGACTCCACGCTCGCCGACGGCCACCTCACCTACGCCGAGCACGTCGTCCCCGGGCAGGTCGCCGACGAGGTCATCGTCTCCTGCCACGTCTGCCACCCCTCGCTGGCCAACGACAACCTGGCCGGCATCGCGGTGGCGACGTTCCTGGCCCGCGCGCTCGCCGAACAGACCCCGTACTACACGTACCGGTTCATCTTCGCGCCCGGCACCGTCGGCGCGATCACCTGGCTGGCGCGCAACGCGGAACGCGTCGACCAGGTCAAGCACGGACTCGTGCTGGCCTGCGCGGGCGACTCGGGGCGACTCACGTACAAGCAGAGCAGGCGCGGCGACGCGGAGATCGACCGGGTGCTGCGGCACGTCCTGACGGCGTCCGAACGCCCGCACCGCATCGCCGGGTTCACCCCGTACGGCTACGACGAGCGGCAGTACTGCTCGCCCGGGTTCGACCTCGGTGTGGGCTCCCTCAGCCGCACCCCGTACGCCGGCTACCCCGAGTACCACACCTCGGCCGACAACCCGGACTTTGTCTCTCCGGAGGCCATGGCGGACACTCTGTCCGTCTGCCGCGAGGCGTTCGGCGTCCTCGACCGCAACCGGACGTACCAGAACCTCAGCCCTTACGGGGAACCCCAGTTGGGCCGCCGCGGTCTCTACGACGCGCTCGGCGGCCGCAGCGACACCAAGCAGGCACAGATGGCCATGCTCTGGGTGCTCAACCTCTCCGACGGCGAGCACAGTCTGCTGGACGTCGCCGAACGGTCGGGGCTGCCGTTCGACGCCGTCGCCGTCGCGGCCGACGCCCTGCACGGCGCAGGGCTGCTCAAGGCATGACGCCGATGACCACCGAGGGGGAGAAGACGACACCGGCGGAACCCGCCGGGGAGAGCGCCGAGCCGAGCGCCGGGCGGGGCGTCATCGGCCGGCTGTCCTGGGGCCTGGCCGACCAGGCCGCCTCCAGCATGAGCAACTTCGCCGTGGGCGTCTACGTGGCCCGCTCGCTCGGGGTGACCGCGTTCGGCGTGTTCAGCCTGGCCTGGGTGACCTACGGCGTGGTGCTCAACGTCTCCCGCGGCCTGGCCACCGACCCGCTCGTGGTGCGCTTCAGCGGCGTCCCCGAGAAGTCGTGGCGGGCGGCGACGGCCCGGGCGTCGGGCACCGCGCTCGGCACCGGCCTCGCCCTCGGCGCGGTGTCCGTGGTGACCGGCCTCGCCGTGGGCGGCCGCGTCGGGACCGCGTTCGCCTGCCTCGGCGTCGTCCTGCCGGGGCTGCTCCTCCAGGACGCGTGGCGGTTCGCGTTCTTCGCCGCGGGCAACGGCCGCAAGGCGTTCGTCAACGACCTCGTGTGGGGCGTCGCACTCGTGCCCGCCCTTCTGGTGGCGGCGCACGTGGGCAGCGTGGGGGCGTTCGTCCTCGCCTGGGGCGGATCCGCCGCGGTGGCCGGGACGTTCGGCTGCTTCCAGTCCGGCATCCGGCCCCGGCTGTCCGGCGCGCGCGAATGGCTCCGCACGCACCGCGACCTCGGCACCCGGTACCTGGTCGAGAACGTCAGCAACAGCGGCGCGAGCCAACTGCGGGCGTACGGACTCGGCGTCATCGTCGGCGTCGGCGCGGTCGGCGTCATCCGGGGCGCCGAACTCCTGCTCGGCCCCTTCATGGCCGTCCTGATGGGGCTCTCCCTGGTCACCGTCGCCGAAGCGGCACGGGTCCTGCGCAGGGCCCCGCACCGCCTCGGCGCGTTCTGCCTCGTCCTCGGCGGCGGGCAGGCCGCCGCCGCGCTGCTCTGGGGCGGGGCGCTGCTCCTCGTACCCGACCGGGCGGGCGAGTTCGTCCTCGGCGACGTCTGGGGCGCCGCGTCCGAACTCATCGTGCCGGTCACGCTCGGCGTCGTGGGCGCGGGACTCGGCACCGGTGCCGCGGCCGGACTCCGTGCGCTCGGCGCGGCCCGGCGCAGCCTGCGCAGCCAGCTGTTCGCCTCCGCCTGCTACGTCGCCGGCGGGCTCGGCGGGGCGGCGGCAGGCGGCACGGTCGGCTCGGCCTGGGGCGTCGCCGCCGCGACCGTCTGCGGCTCGGCCGTGTGGTGGCTGCACCTCCGGTGGGCCCTGCGCGAGCACCACCAGAACACCCTTCGCGAAGTGAGGACCACATGACTGCATCTCGGGGCAACCCCCGGCTGAGCATCGGCCTGCCCGTCTACAACGGCGAGGAGTACCTCGCCGAGTCCCTCGACGCCCTGCTCGGCCAGACCTACGAGGACTTCGAGCTGGTCATCTCCGACAACGCGTCGGCCGACGGCACCCAGGACATCTGCCGCAAGTACGCCGCGCGGGACTCCCGCATCCGCTACATCCGGCTCACCCGCAACATCGGCGCCGCACCGAACCACAACTACGTGTTCACCGAGTGCCGCGGCGAACTCTTCAAGTGGGCCTCGCACGACGACCTGTACGCCAGGGGCCTCCTGCGGCGCTGCGTGGAGGCCCTCGACGAACGGCCGCACGTGATCCTCGCCCACGCCGACCAGGCGGTCATCGACGGCGACGGCAAGGTCAAGGTCCCCTACGAGTACACGCTCGCCACCGACTCGCCGCGCGCGCCCGAGCGTTTCCGCAGCATGCTGTTCGAACCCGGCGGCGACGACTTCTACGGCGTGATGCGGGCCGACGTCCTGCGCCGCGTGAAACCGCACGACAGCTACCACCACGCGGACCGCACCTTCGTCGCCGAGATCGGCCTGCACGGCCCCTTCCACCAAGTGCCCGAACTCCTGTACTTCCGCCGCGATCACCCCACGCGTGCCGAACGCGCCAACCCCTCCAAGCGCTCCCGGTGCGTCAACCTGGACCCGCGCCGGGCGGGACCGCTGCACCCCACGCCCCGGCTGCTCGCCGAGTACGTCGCCGGCTTCGTCTCGGCGATCCGACGCGCGCCGCTCTCCGCGGCCGACCGGCGCGCCTGCTACGGCCATCTGGCCGCCTGGATGACCAGCCGGGCCCGCCCCGGCGCCGGCGAACGCGTCGAGGACCGCGCCCCGGTCGACCCGGCGAAGTCCGACGTCTCCATCGACGCCCTCGTGGCCGGACGCGAGGGGCGGGAGGCATGAGAGCCGCTCCACGCGTGGGCGTGTTCGGCCTGCTCGGCTCCGGCAACCTCGGCAACGACGGATCGCTCGAAGCCGTGCTCGGATACCTGCGTGCCGAGCACCCCGACGCGGCCGTGGACGCGCTGTGCGGCGGACCCGAGGTCGTCACGGACCGGTACGGCATCCCCGCCACCCGGCTGCACTGGAACCGCGGCGAGTACCGGACCGCGTCACGCGCGGGCGCCGTCGCCGCGAAGGGGCTCGGCAAGCTCGTCGACGTCGCCCGCACCGCCGCCTGGGTGCGCAGGCACGACGTGGTCGTCGTGCCGGGCATGGGCGTCCTGGAGGCCACGCTGCCGCTGCGGCCGTGGGGCTTCCCGTACTCGCTGTTCCTGCTCTGCGCGAGCGGCCGGCTCTTCCGCACCCGGGTCGCGCTCGTCGGCGTCGGCGCCGCCCCGATCCGCGACCGGCCGACCCGGACCCTGGTGCGCCTGTCGGCGCGGCTCGCCACCTACCGCTCGTACCGCGACGACCTGTCCCGCGACGCGATGCGGGCCATGGGCGTGGACACGACGCGCGACGAGGTCTACCCCGACCTCGCCTTCGCCCTGCCCGCACCGTCGGCGAACGGGCCGGGCACGCAGGACGGCACGGTCTGCGTCGGCGTCATGGACTTCCACGGCGGCAACGACGACCGCGCACGCGCCGAGGAGATCCACCGGCGCTACCTCGAAGGGACGACCCGGTTCGTCCGCGCGCTGGTCGAGGAGGGCAGGCCGGTCCGGCTGCTGACCGGCGACGCCTGCGACACGTCGGTGGTCGAGGCGATCATCGACGCCGTGGACTCACCGCTGGTCACCGCCGCGGAGACGGCCTCGCTCGCCGACCTGATGCGGGAGGCGGCGGCCGCCGACTCCGTGGTGGCGACCCGGTACCACAACCTGGTCTGCGCACTGAAGGCGGGCACGCCGACGCTCGCGCTCAGCTACGCGGCCAAGAGCGACGCGCTCATGGACCGCATGGGCCTCGGCGCGTACTGCCACCCGGCCCGCGAGGCCGACGCCGACCGGCTCCTGGAGCAGTTCCGGGCCCTGGAGAAACAGTCGGCGGAACTGCGCCGCACCCTCGCCGAACGGAACAGGGCCACGGCGCGGCAACTCCGTGACCAGTTCGACGCGTTGACGGCCGCCCTGTTCCCCGGGGCCCGCACCACCCGGACCCCCACCGACGCCCACGCCCTGCGGGAGACACCGTGAAAGCCATCCAAGTCCCGGAGATCGACGGCGCGTTCCTCTTCGAGCCGACGCCGTACGCCGACGAGCGCGGCTTCTTCTGCCGCACCTTCGACGCCGACGTGCTCCGGTCCGTGGGCCTCGACCCGAACGCCTTCGTCCAGGACAGCCTGTCCCGCTCGGCCCGCGGCGTGCTGCGCGGCATGCACCTGCGCTCCGGCGCCGGCGAGGCCAAGCTCGTGCGGTGCTCGTACGGCAAGATCTTCGACGTCGTCGTGGACCTGCGGAGGGACTCACCGACGTACCGCAACCGGGCCTTCTTCGAACTGTCCGACGAGACGCAGCTGACCCTGTACATCCCGGCGGGCTGCGCGCACGGCTTCCAGGCGCTGACGGGGACCGCCGACACCTCGTACCGGATCGACCGTCCGCACGACCCGGCCGAGGACGTCACGATCGCCTTCGACGACCCCGAGCTCGCCATTCCCTGGCCGCTGCCGCCCGAGAAGATGTCCCAGCGGGACCGCGAGGCGCCGAGCCTCGCCGAGGTCCTGAAGCAGAAGGAGAGCTGAACCCACCGTGGACCACGAAGAGTTCTCGCTGCCCCGGTCGCGGGCGGCGAACGAACGGCTGCACGCCATGATCCCCGGTGGCGCGCACACGTACGCCAAGGGCGACGACCAGTACCCCGAGCACCTGGCCCCGGTCATCAGCCACGGCCGGGGCGCCCATGTGTGGGACGTCGACGGCAACAGCTACATCGAGTACGGCTCGGGCCTGCGGTCGGTCAGCCTCGGCCACGTCCACCCCCGCGTCACCGAGGCGGTGCGGCGGGAGATCGACCGCGGAAGCAACTTCGTCCGGCCGTCCATCGTCGAGGCCGACGCCGCCGAACGCTTCCTGGCGACCGTGCCGACCGCCGAGATGGTGAAGTTCGCGAAGAACGGCTCCGACGCCACCACCGCCGCCGTGCGTCTCGCCCGCGCCGCCACCGGGCGGCAGCGGGTGGCGATCTGCGGCGACCACCCGTTCTTCTCCGTCGACGACTGGTTCATCGGCACCACACCGATGTCCGCCGGCATCCCGGAGTCCACTCACGCGCTCACGGTGACGTTCCCCTACGGGGATCTGGCCGCCACCGATGACCTGCTCACCCGGTACCAGGGCGAGGTCGCGTGTCTGATCCTCGAACCCGCCTCCCACACCGAACCCCCGCCCGGCTACCTCGCGGGCCTGCGCGAACTGGCCGACCGGCACGGCTGCGTCCTCGTCTTCGACGAGATGATCACCGGCCTCCGCTGGTCCGAGGCGGGCGCGCAGGGTCTGTACGGCGTCACCCCCGACCTTTCCACGTTCGGCAAGGCGCTGGGCAACGGGTTCGCCGTCTCCGCACTGGCCGGGCGCCGTGCGCTGATGGAGCGGGGCGGGCTCCGGCACTCCGGCGAGCGGGTGTTCCTGCTCTCGACCACGCACGGCGCGGAGACGCACTCCCTCGCGGCCGCCATGGCGGTGCAGACCGTGTACGTGGAGGAGGGCATCACCGCGCGGCTGCACGCCCTGGGCGAGCGGCTGGCCGCCGCGGTGCGGGACGCCGCGGCGAGCATGGGCGTCGCCGACCACGTCGTCGTCCGGGGCCGGGCCAGCAACCTGGTCTTCGCGACGCTCGACGGGAGCGGGCAGCCGTCGCAGCAGTACCGCACCCTGTTCCTGCGCCACCTCCTCGCGGGCGGGGTGCTCGCCCCGTCGTTCGTGGTGAGCAGCGCGCTCGACGACGCGGACATCGACCGCACCGTCGACGTGGTGGCCCAGGCCTGCGCCGTCTACCGGAAGGCACTGGACGCGGGCGACCCCACGCCCTGGCTGGCCGGACGCCCGGTGAAACCGGTCTTCCGCCGCCTGGCCTGACGTCAGGGGCGAGCGGGCGACCGGGCGTCGGCGACCCGGTCGACCAGCCACGCGGTCACCGGCACCACCGCGAGGGCGGTGCACCAGCCGCCCAGCACGTCGGTCGGGTAGTGCGCGCTCAGAGCGACCTGCGCCCAGCCCATGACGGCGCCCGCCACCAGCGCCGCCCCGAGCACGAGTGACGTCCCGGCCGCCCTGCCGAGGCCGAGGCGGCCGGTCGCGACGAGCGCCATCGCGACCGCGAGCGCGGTGGCGAACGCCGTGTGCCCGCTCGGGTAGGACAGGTTGTCGTCGCCGTGAATGGTGCGCCCCACCACGGACTTGACGAGCGTCGTCGCCACCACGGCCAGCGCGGCGCCGACGACCACGAGCACCGCCCCGCGGCGGTGCCGCAGCAGCAGACAGCCCGCCACCGCAGCCGCGACCAGCAGCGCCGCGCCGACGGGCTCACCCCAGAAGTCCGTGGCCAGGGCGACGCTCCGCCACGGCCCGCCCACACTGTCCGCCGTCGGGTCGATGAACCACCTGTCGACCCGGCCGGCCTCGCTGTGGCCGGCGTACTGGACTCCGATGACGACGGCCGCCGACACGGCGAGGACCGCGATCAGCCCGAGCCACACGCGCAGCGCGGCGGGCAGCAGTGCGGAGGTTGTCGGGCGCCCGGTCACAGGCCCTTCCGTGGCAAGGCGCTCCACCTTCCCCTCCCGTCAGGGCCGTTGACGCCGCTCTGCCCGCCACCCTAGCCAACTTCCCCGCACCATCCGTCAGTTCGATGCGGGAAAGGTCTGTTCGGTCCAGATGGTCTTGCCGGAGCGGGTGTAGCGCGTGCCCCACCGCTGGACGAGCTGCGCGACGATGAGCAGACCGCGGCCGCCTTCGTCGTCCTCGGTGCTGTGGCGCAGGTGCGGCGAGGTGTGCCCGGTGTCGGCGACCTCGCACAGGAGGGTGCGGTCACGGATGAGGCGTACCTGAATGGGGCCCCCGCCGTATCGGACCGCGTTGGTCACCAGCTCGCTGACGACGAGTTCGGTGGCGAACGACAGCTCTTCCAGGCCCCACGCGTGCAGCTGCCGGGTGGCCAGCTCCCGGGCCCACCCGGGGGCCACCGGCTCCGCGGGCAGCTCCCACTCGCTGACCTGTGAGGCGTCGAGCTCGCGGGTGCGGACGAGCAGCAGCGCGGTGTCGTCGGCCGTCGAACCGCTCGGCAGGAGCTCCGCGACGGCCCGGTCGCAGAGCTCTTCGAGTGACGCCTCCCGGTCGCCGAGCACCCGTCCCAGCGTGTCGAGCCCGTGGTCGATGTCGCGGTCGCGGGCCTCGACCAGGCCGTCGGTGAACAGGGCCAGCAGGCTGCCCACCGGCAGCTCGATCTCCATGGACTCGAACGGCAGCCCGCCGAGGCCCAGGGGCGGCCCGGCCGGCAGCTCGGGGAAGGAGACCCGGCCGTCCGGATCGACGACCGCGGGCGGCAGATGCCCGGCCCTGGCCATGACGCAGCGCCGCGAGACCGGGTCGTAGACCGCGTAGAGACAGGTCGCCCCGGTCGTCACGTCGGCGTAGTCCCCGCCGGCCGCCCACGGACCGCCCCACTGCTCCTCCGCCGACTGCGCCACCAGGTCGTCGAGCCGCGCGAGGAGCTCCACGGGATCCATGTCCAGCTGGGCGAAGGCCCGCACCGTCGTCCGCAGCCGCCCCATGGTGGCCGCCGCCTGCAGCCCGTGGCCGACGACGTCCCCGACCACGAGCCCGACCCGGGTCCCGGACAGCGGGATGACGTCGAACCAGTCGCCGCCGACCCCGGTCACGTCGTCCGTGGGCAGATAGCGGTGGGCGAGGTCCACCGCGGACTGCTCCGGGAGCTGCTGGGGCAGCAGCTGTCGCTGGAGGACGAGGGAAGCGGTGCGCTCCCGGGTGAAGCGGCGGGCGTTGTCGATGGACACGGCCGCACGGGCGACCAGCTCGTCGGCCAGCGCCACCTCACCGCTGTCGAAGGCGCCCGCGCCCGTGCCGCGCAGGAACGTGACGAGTCCGAGCACGCTGTTCCCGGCCCGCAACGGCACGACCAGCGCCGACTCGTCGAGCACGAGCCCGCCGGAGGAGAGGCTGCGGTCCTGCGGCGAACCGGGCGGATACCGCACGGGGGAGGGGCCGCCGGGGCCGAGGGACCCGTCGGACCGACCGCCCGGGCAGCAGCGGGCGACCCGTACCAGCGAGGCCGCCGCCACGCCGCTGGTGGCCGGCACCCCGCCTTCCAGCACCGCCTGCGCAAGGTCCACGGTGACCTCGGCGGCGAACTCCGGCACCGCCACCTCGGTGATCTTCTCGGCGGTGACCTTCACGTCGAGAGCGCCGCCGACGCCGCGGCCCGCCTCGACGAGCAGGGCGAGCCGCCGCTGGGCCTTGTAGCGGTCGGAGATGTCGAAGGCGTCCTCGCACACGCCGATCACGCTTCCGTCGGCGTCCTGGAGCCGGTAGTAGGCGCAGGACCACAGGTGCTCCGTGTCGGGGTCGCTGGGCGGGCGGCCCTGGAAGTGCAGGTCCAGGAAGGGTTCTCCGGTGTCCAGTACGTGCCGCATGACCGCGTCGAGCGTGGGCGGGTGCCCCTTGGTCACGAACTTGCCGTCGGAGTACAGCTCGTCGGCGCGCAGCCCGCGGAACTCGGCGAACGGCCGCCCTATCTCCCGTTCGTACGCCGTGTTGCACCAGGTCAGACGCAGGTCGGTGTCGTAGATGCCGAGGCCGACGGGGGACTGGGTGGCCAGCCCGTGCAGCAGGGCCAGACGGGCTTCCCACTGCCGCAGGGCGTCGAGCTCCGCCGCGACGAGGACGCGCACCGCCGGCCCGTCGCCCGGCAGGGTGCACACCCCGGTGGCGACGACCACCTCGTGCCCGTCACGGTGCCGGGCGACGCGGATCTCGTTCCCCTGGAACCGCGGCGGAGGACCGGAGGACGCCGCGCCCGGCGCCAGGAACGTGGCGACCGGCCGCCCGACGATCTCGCCCGGCGCGTAGCCGAGGAGCCGCTCCGCGGCCGGGCTCCACCCGATGACGGTGTCGTGGGCGTCGATGACGGCCGTGGCGGCCCTGGTGACGTCGAGGGGACCACGGAAGTCGGCCTGCTCACGGTTGCCCGCCGTCATGGCGCCACACCAGCCCCGTTCATCTTCCAAAGAATCCGCTGTCCGCGGGGCGGGCACAACCGCGGTACGCCCAGTCAGCTGAGGTCCGGCGTCGCCGCTCCACAGCCCTCGCCTGCGCCCGTCCGGCGGCCCGGTACCAGGAGGCGGCCACGACGGCGGCGAGCGCGGCTTCGACCAGGTCGCCGCCGTAGTACATGAGCTGGGAGCCGGTGTGCAGATCACCGGCGGTGAAGGAGGTGCCGGGCGGCGCCGTCGCGTAGAGGGTCTTGGCGAGCGCGGCGTGCGCGGTGCCCGCGGCAAGCAGGCTCGCGCCGCGTACCGCGAGGCCCCAGCGGCGCCGTACGGGGTCGAGCCCGCAGACGGCGAGGGCGAACAGCAGCCCGGCGGTCAGGACGTGCGCGTGCACCACGGCGTGCAGCCAGGGCTCGTCCCGCATGCCCGCGAAGAGCCGTGTGCGGTACAGCACCCACAGCCCGCCGACATCGAGGAGGGCCGCCAGCGGAGGAAAGACCAGCCAGCCGGCGGGACGGGAGTGGGCGAGCGCCAGCAGCCCGCGGCGCGCGGCGCCGGGCGCCAGGCCGCGCAGGGCGAGGGTGAGGGGGTGGGCAAGGACGAGCAGCAGCGGGGCGCCCATGCTGACCAGCAGGTGCCTGCCCATGTGGGCGGTGAACGGCCCGCCCGGCAGCGGCCCCACCGCCGCCCAGACGACGCCCGCGGCACCCAAGGCGAACGAGACGTCGCGCCACGGGGACCAGACGTCCCCGCGCCGCCGCAGCCGGCGTGCGGTGAGCGCATAGCCGACGGCCACGAGCACCGCGCCGACGACCGCGATCAGCTCCCCGGCGCCCGGCGCCGTGGCGGCCCCGTGCTGACCGTGCGCGAACATCACGACAGGGACCTCGGCGCACCCCGGCGCACCGCACGGACGGCCAGCACCCCGCCGACGACCAGGAGCACGAGACCGGCGAGGTTCCACGCCCAGTCGTACGGTGTGACGTCCACGCCGTAGCGGACCTGGTGCAGGCGCAGCAGTTTGTGGTCCACGATGCCGTCGAACACCTGGAAGGCGCCCGCTCCCAGGAAGAGCCCGGCCCGGGCGTGGGCCGGGGCGAGCGCGCGGCGACGGCGCAGATCGGCGTAGAGGAAGAACCCGGCGACCAGGGCCAGCAGTTCGGCGGTGTGCAGCAGCCCGTCCGAGAGCAGCCCCACGCCGAGGGTGGAGCGGTCGTAGAAGTGGTGCCAGTGCAGGAGCTGGTGGAAGACGATCTCGTCGAGCGCGGCCGTGACCGCCGCGCCGATCACCCCGCACACCACCATCGACCTGCGCGGCTCGCTCCCCGCCCCGGGGGCGCTGTGCGAAGGGGCCGACGTGCTCATGGGACTGCCTTCCTGCGGTGCCGGATCGGTCTGCTGCCGGGTACGCCTACCCCCGCGGACCGTTCGTGCGCAGGATCAGGGCGCAATCGGGTTCATGCGGGTGAACCGCCGGATCCGTGGAACCCACGGGGCATGAGGCGTCCGGCGGTGCCGGCGGGGCGCGCCCGAGCGCAGGACGGAGCAAGCTGATGTCGATCGATCTCGCCGGTTTCCTCGGGGTCGTGCTGCTGGCCTATCTCGTGCCGGGCCCGGACTTCCTGGTGATCGTGCGGGCGGCCGCGCGGGACGCGTCCCTGGGACGTGCGGCGGCGCTGGGCGCCCAGACAGGCCTGTGCGTCCACATGTGCGCGGCGGCGCTCGGCCTGTCGGTGATCGCCACGAGATCGGCCCTGGCCTTCACCGTCGTCAAGCTGGCCGGTGCGGCGTATCTCATCTGGCTGGGGGTGCGGGCCCTGCGGGACGCGCGGAGGAACGACGCCCCGGCCCCGGCCCTGGAGCCGACGGCACCGGCCGACGGGCGCCGGAGCAGCTTCACGCAGGGCTTCCTCAGCAATGTGCTCAACCCGAAGGCCGCGCTGTTCTTCCTCAGCGTCCTGCCGCAATTCGTCGACCGGGGAGGCTCCCTGACGCAGCAGATCTTCCTGCTCGGCGCGGTCGACGTCGTCATCGGCATCGTCTACTGGCTGGCCCTCGTCCGCGTCGCCGTTCGCCTGCGCACGGCCTTGGACCGGCCGGCCTGGCGCCGACGCTGGGAGCGGGCGACCGGCGGGCTGTTCATCGCGGTGGGCGTCGGGGTGGCGGCGGTGGAATGACGTCCCCTCGACCGCCCGATGGTCTAGACCGAACTGCTAGCGTCTGGCGCACGAGTGGCGCGACGGACGGGGCGCCCGGGTCGAGAGGGACAAGTCGTGGTCGTGGGCAGGCAGACGGGGCGGGCGTACATCGGATCCTTCACCGCGGCCGGGGGGCCCGGTGTCCTCACCGCGTCCGTCGCGCCGGACAGCGGTGCGCTGACCGTGCTGGGCGCCACGGACGCGGTCGCCGACCCCTCGTATCTCGCGCTCTCGCCCGACGGGGAGACGCTCTACGCGGTCAGCGAGACCTCGGACGGCGGTGTCGCCGCGTTCCGTACCGCGGGGGACAAGGCCGAGCTCACGGCGCCGCCCGTGCCGGTCGGGTCGGCGCCGACCCATCTGGCGCTGTACGACGGGCACGTGCTCACCGCCAACTACCGCTCGGGCAGCGTCACCGCGGTGCAGGTGCGGGCCGACGGGACTCTCGCCCCGACGCCGTCGAGCGAGCTCCGGCACACCGGATCGGGGCCGCACCCGCAGCGTCAGCAGGGTCCGCACGCGCACCAGGTCCTCGCGGACCCGAGCGGACGCTGGGCGGTCAGCGTCGACCTCGGCACGGACTCCGTGCGCGTCTGCGCGTTCGGGGAGAGCGGGCTGACCCTGCACCGCGAGGTGGCGCTGCGTCCGGGGTCAGGGCCGCGGCATCTCGTGTTCCACCCGCGCGGCGACCGCGCGTACATCCTGAACGAGCTCAGCCCCACCCTCACCGTCTGCGTCTGGGACGCCGCCGACGGCTCGCTCAAGCCGCTCGGTGAACTGCCGGTCCTCGCGGAGGCCCCGGACGGCGACACGTACCCCTCGGAGGTCGTGATCGCGCCCGACGGGCGGTTCCTGTGGACCGCCACGCGCGGCCCGGACGTCATCTCGGTCATCGCGCTCGACGGGACGGGCGACGTGCCGAGCCTGACGGCGACCGTGTCGTGCGGCGGGAAGTGGCCGCGCGACCTGGCGATCGATCCGGCGGGCCGGCACCTGTACGCGGCCAACGAGCGCTCCGGGGATGTCACCTGGTTCGCGATCGACCAGGAGACGGGCATCCCGAGCCGTACGGGCTCCGTCGCGGCGCCCGCGGCCTCCTGCGTGGTCTTCGACCGAGAGCCCCGCAGCTGAGAGCCACATCGCCGTACGACGACGGGCCCGCCCCCACATCAGGGCGGGCCCGTCGTCGTACGTACGGGATCGCTTCAGTGCGCCGGCGCGCCCGAGGGCTGCTGCGGCGTGATGCCGAGCGTCGTCGTGTACTTGGCGAGCGCCAGCTTGCCGATGGCCGGGTAGGGGCCGATCGGCTCGGCGACGGAGAGGCCCGCCTCCTTCGCGGTCGCCTCGAGCAGGGCGCTGTCGAGCTCCGGACCGATCAGGTACGGCGCGAGGGCCAGCTGCGTCGAGCCGGAACCGCGCAGCTGCTCGGCGATCGCCGCGACGGCGCCGTCCTCGTCGAGCGCGGCGGCCATCACCGGCACCGCGAGGCGCGCGGCGAGCAGCATGCCGGTGATCCCGGCGGCCTGCACGGCCTCCTCGCCGCCGACGGTGGCCAGCACGATGCCGTCCGCGGCCGTCGCCACGGTGAACAGGCGGGCGCGGTCGGCGCGGGCGAGTCCGGCCTCCGACAGGCGCACGTGCAGGGCCTCGGCGAGCAGCGGGTGCGGGCCGAGGACGTCCGTCAGCTCGGCGGCGGCACGGCTGTCCATGACGGCCTGCCGGAGGCGCCGCATCAGCGCGGCGTCGGGGCCCGCGAGCAGGGGCACGACGACGGCGACAGGACCCTCGGGGTCGGCCACCTCGGCGCCCGCCGCGCGCGCACGCTCGACGCGGGCGGTGCGCTGGGCGGCAGCGTGTGCGAGCACGGAGTGCAGCGAGGGGAACTCGGGGAAGGACGTGACGGTGGCGTCTTCCTCACCGTCGAGGTAACCGATTCTGGCGTCGAGGCCGGGCAGCTCGGAGCGGGCGATGCTCACGACTTCCTCGGCGAGGCTGCGCATGGTGGTGCTGGGGGCGCCCGGCACGGCGAGAACAAGTGCGGGCGCGCCCTCAGGAGCCGCGACGGGCTCCGGACGGCGGTGCCGGCCCGGCTGACGGGGGCGCGGCATTCGTACTGGCAGGCCGGATGCGGGCCCAGTGGGGGAGCTCATGCGCCCGCATGCTACTGGCTTGCGGGCCATCCCTGTTCGGGGAGGGTGCAGGTGGGCGGTATAAGTCCGTTTTTGTCTGATGAATTACGTAGAGGTCAACTGTCACCTTCTTCATGGTCACCCGCAGCGTGAACCGAGAACATGCGTGCGTCGAGCGGCAGCCGCAACCGGTCCCCGGCGATATCCGCCGCTATGCGCAGCGCGCCGTCGAGCGGGTCGCCGGCCGCGGGGACCGCTCGCGCGTGCGGCAGTTGGTCCGCGAACTCGGCCCGCAGGGGTGCGAGCAGCGGTTCGCCCAGGTTGAACAGGCCGCCGGTGAAGGCGACTTCACAGGTGTCCGCGAGGGGGCAGACGGCGGCCGCGGCCTCGGCGATGTGACGGGCCGCGGCCCGCAGGATGCTGTCCGCCACGGGGTCGTCGGCGGCGCATTCCGCCACGTCGGGCGCGAACGAGGCGAGGACCGCGGGCCGGTCGGCGCGCGGATAGAGCTGCCCCGGAAGTCCGGCCACTGGGCCGAACGCCGCTTCGGCACGTGTGAGCAGCGCCCGCGAGCCGCCGCGTCTGCCGTCGTGCGCCCGCATCGCCGCTTCGAGCCCGGCGCGGCCGATCCAGGCGCCGCCTCCGCAGTCGCCCAGCAGGTGCCCCCAGCCGTCCGCGCGGCGCCAGGCGGTCAGATCCGTGCCGATCGCGATCATGCCGGTACCCGCGGCGACGACGGCGCCGGGACGGTCGCCGAGCGCCCCCGCGTACGCGGTGACCGCGTCGGCGGCCAGCGCCGTGCGCCGTACGCCCAGCGCCCGGCCGAGCGCGGCGGGCAGCGCGGCGCGGAGGTCGTCACCGAGGGTCGCCATGCCCGCGGCGCCGACGGCGACGGCCGCGATCCGTTCACCGCCCGCCCGCTCCAGCAAGCCCCGCGCCATGGGCAGCAGTTGCTCCAGGAAGTGCCCGGCGTCGATACCGCGCGCGCCGGTACGCACCGGCTCCGCGGAACGCACGGGTTCGGGACGGTGCATGCCCTGCGGCACGTGCAGGGCCGCCCGCAGCCCCGAACCACCCGAGTCGACCCCCAGCACGCACTCCCGCACGGACTCCGGCACGCGCTCCCCGGGATCCTCCGGCGTCACGGCAGCCGCCAGTCCACCGGCTTCGCTCCCTGCTGGACCAGCAGGTCGTTGGCCCGGCTGAAGGGGCGCGATCCGAAGAAGCCCCGGTCCGCCGACATGGGGGAGGGGTGCGCGGACTCCACCGAAGGCAACGGGCCGAGCAGCGGCCGCAGATTGCGCGCGTCGCGGCCCCACAGGATGGACACCAGCGGCTTGCCGCGCGCGGCAAGCGCCCGTATGGCCTGTTCCGTGACCTCCTCCCAGCCCTTGCCCCGGTGCGCTGCGGGCTTGCGCGGTGCGGTGGTGAGCGCCCTGTTGAGCAGCAGGACGCCCTGCTGCGTCCAGGGCGTGAGGTCGCCGTTCGTCGGCGCGGGCAGGCCCAGGTCGCTGTTCATCTCGCGGTAGATGTTGATGAGGCTGCCGGGCAGCGGCCGCACCTCGGGCGCGACCGAGAACGACAGGCCCACCGCGTGACCGGGCGTGGGGTAGGGGTCCTGGCCGACGATCAGGACGCGGACGTCGTCGAAGGGCTGCTGGAAGGCGCGCAGGACGTTCGCCCCCGACGGGAGGTAGGTGCGTCCCGCGGCGATCTCCGCGCGCAGGAAGTCCCCCATCGAGGCGATCCGTTCGGCCACCGGTTCCAGGGCCTCGGCCCAGCCGGTCTCGACGATTTCATGCAAGGGTCGTGGTGCCACGGGCGTCACCCTACTGCCGTAACGGCAGGGGTGATCAACCGACGGCCGCGGCCCGCACGCACAGGACGTCCGGCAGGTGCGAGGCGAGCTGCCGCCAGGTGTCGCCGTCGTCCGCCGACGCGAACACCTCTCCGTTGCGATTGCCGAAGTAGATGCCCGCCGGGTCGCAGTCGTCGCTGCACATGGCGTCGCGCAGCACCGTGCCGTAGTGGTCCTCGTCGGGCAGGCCCGTGCCCAGCGGCTCCCACGTCCCGCCCGCGTCGGTCGTGCGGTAGACGCGACATCGGTGGTCGGCGGGGACGCGGTCGCTGTCGGCGGTGATGGGGAAGACGTAGGCCGTGCCACCGCGGTGGGGGTGCGCGACCACGGAGAAGCCGAAGTCGGACGGCAGCCCGCCGCCGATGTCGGTCCAGTGCGCGCCCCCGTCGTCGCTGCGGTACACGCCCCAGTGGTTCTGCAGGTACAGCCGGTCCGGGTCGGCCGCGTCCCGCGCGACCTTGTGCACGCACTGACCGAACTCGGGGTTCGGATCGGGCAGGAACACCGCCGAGACGCCGTCGTTCGAAGGGGCCCAGCTGGCGCCGCCGTCCTCGGTGCGGAACACCCCGGCGGTGGACACCGCGACCGTGACCGCGCGCGGGTCGCGGCTGTCGGTCAGCACGGTGTGCAGGCCCTCTCCGCCGCCGCCCGGCACCCACTTGGACCGAGTGGGATGCTCCCACAGGGGGCGTACGAGCGAGAAGGACTCGCCGCGGTCCTCCGAGCGGTACAGCGCGGCGGGCTCCGTACCCGCGTACACGACGTCCGGCTCGGCGGCCGCCGGGTGCAGCTGCCACACGCGCTCCAGAGAAGCCCCGGTCTCCTTGGGGAACTTCACCGCGGGCTTCGTCGGCTCCGTCCACGTCCGTCCGAGGTCGTCGGAGTGGAAGACGGAAGGACCCCAGTGCGCGCTGTCGCCGTCGGCGAGGAGGCGCGGTGAGGGGCCGCGGGTGTCGATGGCCACCGAGTACACGGCCTGCGCGTTGAAGTACGGGCTGTCGTCGAACTCCCAGGCACCTCCTCGCCTGCGGCCGATGAACAGGCCCTTGCGGGTGCCTACGGTCAGGATGATGTCGGCCATGCCGACCACCTCCGGGACGTCGTTGTCTCAGGTACCGGTCAGTCTGCACCCCGGCACTGACAGTCACCCCCGGAGACGGTATCCACGCAGGTCAGCGCCGTGTGTTCCGGTCCGTGGGTCAGGTCAGCGTCTTGTGTCCCGTCCCGCGGGGCCGCCCGCCGCCAGCTCGTCGGCCACCTCCGCGATCGCCGCGGGCCCCATCCGGCAGCAGCCCCCGATCAGCCGTGCCCCGGCCGCCCGCCACTGCGCGACCTGCCCGGCCGCGAACCGGGTGGGCCCCCGCCAGGACCGGGCGGCCGCGTCCCACGCCTCCCCGCTGTTCGGATAGACGACCACGGGCTTCCCGGTGACCCGTGCGGCGAGCGCCACCGCGGCCCGCACATCCCTCGGATCGCAGCAGTTCACACCGACCGCGAGCACCTCGTCCGCGTCGGCGGCGACCGCGAACGCCTCCTCCAGGGGCTGGCCCGCACGCGTGCGCGTGCCCGCGACGCTGTACGACAGCCAGGCGGGCACCCCGAGGCCGCGCACCGCCCGCAGCAGGGCCCGCGCCTCGTCGGTGTCGGGCACGGTCTCCAGGGCGAGGACGTCGGGTCCGGCTGCGGCGAGGGTCTCCAGCCGGGGCCGGTGGAAGCGCTCGAGCTCGTCCACGGAGAGCCCGTACCGCCCCCGGTACTCGGACCCGTCGGCGAGCATCGCCCCATAGGGCCCGGCGGACGCGGCCACCCACACCTCACGCCCGGCCGCGGACCCGGCACGCCGGGCCAGTTCGACGCTCAGGCGCAGGAGTTCACGGGTGCGTCCGGCGTCGATGCCGTGCCGCGCGAACCCCTCGTACGTCGCCTGGTAGCTCGCGGTGATCGCGACCTCGGCGCCCGCCTCGTAGTACGCGCGGTGGGCGGCCTCGATCGCGGCGGGCTCGTCGGCGAGCAGCCGCGCGGACCACAGGGCGTCGCTCAGGTCGTGCCCGGCGGCCTCCAGCTGGTTGGAGAGGCCGCCGTCGAGCACGACAGGGCGCTGGGCAAGGACATCGGCGAGTCTCACACCGCCGACGCTAGCCGAGGCGAGGCCGACGGGAAGTGGCAGGCCACCTGGTGACCCGCGCTGTTCGGCGTGGTGACCGGCGGTTCGGTCGTGGCGCACACGTCCTGCGCGAGGGGGCAGCGGGTGCGGAAGCGGCAGCCCGAAGGGGGCTTCGCGGCGGACGGAGTCTCGCCCTCCAGAGGCGAACGCCCCGCGCCGGACGCGCCCGACGGGGCGGCCGCGGCCTCCGGGTCGGGCAGGTTGACCGTGTCCAGGAGCCCGCGCGTATAGGGGTGCAGCGGATGCGCGTACACCTGCTCGGCCGGGCCCGACTCCACGAGCTTGCCCAGGTACATCACGCCGACGGTGTCCGCCAGGTGGCGTATGACGGCCAGGTCGTGCGAGATGAACAGATACGTCAGCCCGCGCTCGCGCTGCAGCTCCCGCATCAGGTTGAGGATCTGCGCCTGCACGGACACGTCGAGCGCGGAGACCGGCTCGTCGGCGACCACGAGGTCGGGGGAGAGCGTCAACGCCCTTGCTAAGCCGAGACGTTGGCGCTGGCCGCCGGAGAACTCGTGCGGGTAGCGGTGCACGGCGCCGCGCGGCAGGCCGACGGCGTCGAGGAGCCCCGCGATCAGTTCCTCCTGCTCGGCGCGGCCGCCGACGCCCTGGATGACGAGCGGCTCGCGCAGGATCTCGCCGGCCCGCATGCGTGGGTCCATCGCGGCGGTGGAGTCCTGGAACATCAGCTGGACGCGCCGCCGGTGCGCACGACGTTCGGCCCGCGACATCCGCGACGGGTCGGCGCCCTCGAAGCGCACCGCGCCGCCGGTCGGCTCCTCCAGGCCCGCGACGATCCGCCCGAGCGTCGTCTTGCCGCAGCCGGACTCGCCGACCATGCCGAACGTCTCGCCCCTGCGGATCGTCAACGACACCCCGCCGACCGCACTGACGGTTCCCCGGCTGCGCGAGAAGGCGCCGCCCTTGAGAGGGAACTCCTTGACCAGGGCGTCGAGTTCGAGGAGTACGTCACCGGGGGCGTGGGCGGCGGGTACGGGGGCGGGGGCGACCACCTCGTCCTGTGACGCGGCGTTCTCCGGCACGGGGTGGAAGCACGCGAAGCGGTGCTCCGGGCCCCGCGTCCCGTCGTCCACGAGCGGCGGTTCCGTCGTGCGGCACTCGTCCGTGGCGAACGTGCAGCGTGACGCGAAACGGCAGCCCGTGGGGCGCGTCGCGAGGTTCGGCGGCAGTCCGGGGATGGTGTGCAGCTCCGTGCCGCCGGCGGCCGCACGCTCGGGCAGCGCGGCGAACAGGGCCTCGGTGTAGCGGTGGCGCGGGTGGGCGAACAGGGCGCGCACGTCGGCCTGTTCGGCGACCTTTCCCGCGTACATCACCGCTACCCGGTCCACCCGGTTGGCGATGACGCCCAGGTCGTGGGTGACCAGGATCATCGCCATGCCCAGCCGGGCACGCAGATCGTCGACGAGCTCAAGGATCTGGTGCTGCGTCGTCACGTCGAGGGCGGTCGTCGGCTCGTCCGCGATCAGCAGCTTCGGCTCGCACACCAGCGCCATGGCGATCGCGACGCGCTGCCGCATGCCCCCGGACAGCTGGTGCGGGTAGGCCCTCATGCGCTCGGCGGGCTGCGGCATGCCGACGAGCCGCAGCATCTCCTGGGCGCGCGCCCACGCCTCCCTCCTGCCGATGCCGGGGCGGTGCAGGAGCAGCGGCTCCGCCACCTGCGCGCCGATGGTCATCGTCGGGTTGAGGGAGGTCAGCGGGTCCTGGAAGACCATGCCGATGGTGTCGCCGCGGACGTCCTGGAGGACGGGCGCCGCAGCAGCGGCGAGGTCCTGTCCGTCGAACAGGATCCGGCCTCCGGTGATCCGGCCGCCCGGCGGCAGCAGGCCGAGGACGCTGAGCGCGGTCATCGTCTTGCCGCAGCCGGACTCGCCGACGATGCCGAGCGCCTCACCGGGGGCGAGGGACAGGGACACGCCGTCGAGGGCGTGGACGGTGTGTTCGCGCGCGGCGATGTCGACGCGCAGGTCCTCGATGGAGAGGAGGGGTTCGGTCGCGGGCCGGGGCTCGGCCGCGCGCAGGGGCTCGGTCATCTGTCGTGTCTCCTGTTACTTCCGCAGCCGCACTTCGAACGCGTCACGCAGCCCGTCACCGATGAAATTGAACGCGGCGACGACCAGCACGATCGCGATGCCCGGTGGGAAGATCAGCCACCAGTAGCCGTTCTGGGTGTAGGTGATGCCGGCCGACAGCATCGATCCCCAGTCGGCGGACGGCGGCGGAATACTCAGGCCGAGGAACGCGAGATAGCTGACGTAGAGGATGGCGTCGGCGATCTGGAACGTGCAGTTGACAATGACCGTGCCGATGGCGTTCGGCACGATGTGCTTGAAGACGGCGCGCGTACCGCCGCCGCCCATCATCCGCATCGCCTGCACGTACTCGCGGTTGCGCAGCGACAGGGCCTCGCCGCGCACCAGCCGGGCGGGGGACAGCCACGCCACGCCAGCGATGATCATGATGAGGACGCCCTTGCTTGGCGTGATGATGGCGGCCACCACGACGAGCAGGAACATCGCGGGGATGGCGAGCACCGCGTCCGTGACGCGCATCATCGCCGCGTCGGCCCAGCCGCCGAAGTAGCCGGAGACCGCGCCGTAGACGGTGCCGAAGAGCGTGGCGAGCAGGCCCGCCGCCAGGCCGATCTCCAGGGACGTCCGTCCGGCGACCATCAGTCGGCCGACCATGTCGTAGCCGAGGTCGGTGGTGCCGAGGAGGTGTCCTGAGGTGCCGGGCGGCAGGTTGGCCTGCGACAGGTCGGTGTGGATCTGCTCGGTGTCGTACAGCAGCGGGCCGAGGTAGCTGAACGCGAGCAGCAGGAGCAGCACCACCACACCCGTCAGGGCGAGTTTGTTGCCGGTGAAGACCTGGAGCGTGCGGCGGGCCAGCGACGGTGTGGCCCGCGCGGCGTCCTCGTGGCCCGGTGCGGTGACAGGGGTGACCGTGGTACTCATGCCACGCTCCGTATCCGGGGGTCGAGGACGGCGTACAGGACGTCGGAGAGCAGCGAGCCGACGACGGTGGCGACGCCGACGACGAGCGTCACGCCGAGCAGTACGGGAAAGTCGGAGCCCTGCGCCGCGTTCCAGAACAGCAGCCCCATGCCGGGGTAGTTGAACATCGACTCGACGACGAGGGCGCCGCTGAACAGCGTCGGCAGATAGAGGCCGAGGAGCGTCGCGAGAGGGATCAGCGCGTTGCGCAGGACGTGCCTGACCATGATCCTGCGGCTCGACTGGCCCTTGGACATCGCCGTGCGGACGTAGTCCTCGGTGAGGTTGTCGAGCACCGCCGAGCGCATGTAGCGGCTGAACATCGCGATGATGCCGAAGGCCATGGTGACCACGGGCAGGACGAGCCCCGTGAAGTCGCCGAGGAGCGCGCCGATCGTCTCGCCCTGCGGTGCCTCCGCCGGGAAGATGGGCATGACCTGCGCAAACAGGATGATCATGATGAGGCCGAGGAAGAACACCGGCGTCGCGTACAGCAGGAAGGCGAGGCCCGTCAGGGCGTAGTCCGACGCCTTGCCGCGCCGGACGGCCTGCAGCAGACCGAGGGGAACGGCGATGACGACCGCGAGGACGGTGGACAGGACCGTGAGGAGCAGCGTCTTCGGCAGGCGCTGCTTCAGCAGGTCGAAGACGGGCGAGTTGAGCTTGAAGGAGTCGCCGAGGTCGCCCGTGAGCAGCCGCTTCACATACATCGCGTACTGCGTCGGCAGGGAACGGTCGTACCCCTGCTGGTGGTTGAAGTGATCGATCTGCTGCGGTGTGCCCTTCGGGCCGAGGATGGCGCGGGCGGGGCCGCCCGGCAGCAGGTGCAGGAGCACGAAGACGATGACGGACACCAGGAAGAGGACGACGATCGCCTGGAGGAAGCGCTTGACCAGAAATCCGGTGAAGCCGGTCACTTCTCGGCCCCCTTCTTCTTGACGTAGTACCAGTGCTGGGGCGCGAAGGTGACGGTCGGGTTCTGCGAGACGCCGCGCAGGTCGTTGCGGATCACCGAGACCTGGTACGCGGGGTTCGGCATCCACATCACGGGCAGCTGCTCGGCGAGGTACTCCCCGTACTCGTGCACGGCCTTCATGTCGGGGGAGTACTGCACGGCCCGGATGATGCGGTCCGCCTTCTTGTCGCTGTAGTTGCCGAAGTTGGCCGCGGCGCCCGTCGAGAAGAGCTGTTCGCCGCTGGGGTTGAGCGGGTAGTACCAGCTGCCCGCCGTTCCGAAGAACGACATGTCCCAGTCGCAGCCAGGGTCCTTCGCCCGGCACGGAACGGAGTTGCCGAGCACCGAGTTCAGCGGCTGCTGACGCACGGTCAGCTCGATGCCGCCCTTGGAGAGCGACGACTTGAGCTCCTGCATCATGTTCGTCGTCTCGGTGGATCCCGACTGGGAGAGCAGGGTGAGTTCGAGGGGCGTGTTCTTGTCGATGCCCTTGCCGCACCGGTCGGCGCCCGTTCCGGGACGCATGCAGCGGGCCGTGCCGTCCTTCGTGCGCCAACCGTGCTGCTCCAGCAGCGCCTTGGCCTTGGCGACGGAGAACGGGTACCGGTTCTTCTCCATCCTCTCGGACAGGTACTGGCTCTTCGGCGTGACCGGCACCGGGCCGAGCGTCGGGGTCGCGCTGCCCTGCCAGATGACGTCGCTCATCGCCTTCTGGTCGACGAGGTGCTGCATGGCCCGGCGGATGTACAGCTGGTCCATCATGGGGCCGCCGTGCGTGGAGTTGAAGTTGTAGACGATGTACGTCGCCGCCCAGCCCTCCCACGGGTCGACCCGGTACCCCTTGTCCTCGAACTTGTCCTTCTGCGCCATCACCGAGGGCGGGATGTAGCCGTAGTCGACGCCGCCCGAACGCAGCACGTTGTACTCGGAGTCGGCCGTCGTGAACGGTTTGAAGACCACCTTGTCCAGGTGCGGGCGCTCCGACTTCGGGCCGGTGAACTTCTCGTTCGGCACGATCGTGACCTGCCCGCTGTCATGCCAGCCCGCCAGCTTCCAGGGGCCGTTGACCGTCTTCCAGAGCGGGTCGGAACCGTACGAGCCGAGGCTCTTCGCGTGCTTCGTCAGCCGGGCGAAGACGGCTTTGGCGCCCGCGGGGGTGCGGTCCCAGTCGCCGATCCTCCCGCCGTCGGTCTTCGCGTCCCAGGCGTGCTGGGGGAGCGCCCGCAGCAGGACGAGCTGGTTGGCGGTGAACCAGTCCGGGTTGTACGCGCGGGTCAGGTGCAGCCGCACGGTGTGGTCGTCGAGTGTCTCGAACCGCTTGACGTTGTCGGGCATGGTGCCGACCGAGTAGCTGCCCCAGTCCGCCTTGTTGGCCTTGACGAGGTGGAACCAGAACTCCAGGTCACGGGCGGTGACCGGCGTGCCGTCGGACCACTCGACGCCCTCGCGCAGCGGCACCGTCACGGTCCTGTTGCCGTCGCTGTACCTCGGCTCCAGGCCCAGCGTGCCGGGCCCGTGCGTGGTCAACTCGCCCTCCGCCTCGTCCTGCACGGCGTCGTACACCGGCATGAACAGAAGCGAGTTGATCCCGTAGTTGTACGAGGCGCCGTAGCCCGGCGCGCCGATCGGGAAGATCCAGTTGGGCGTCGCCGACGGCGGCAGGGCCATCGTCGCGGTACCGCCCTCCACGGGGGTGCCGCCGGTGGGGCCCATGTTGATGCGGCCGCCCTCGCGGGTGCAGCCGGTGAGGGCCGCCGCGAGGACGAGCAGCGCGGCCGCCGCGGACCTGAACGAGCGCATGGCGATGGGCCTCCAAGGGGTACGGGGGCCGGCCCGTGCCGGAGTACGACGGGGCGGCGCCCGAACGCTAGGCCGACCGCGAAAAACAAGTCAATAGCTTCATTCGGCAAGAACGGGAAAAGCCGGAATCCCTGGCCGTCTTGCTTCGACTGGCCTTAGTGTTCGTCTCGTTGTCGAACAAACACATCGAAGTAACGTGTGAGCAACTGGGGGCGGCCGTATGACCGGAACACCACTCGGCGAGCCGGGCTCGGGGCAGCACATCCTGCACCTGGTCTCGTCGGGAGCGGCCGCGTCCCGCGCCGATCTCGTGCGCGAACTGGGCCTCGCCCCCTCCACGGTCTCCCTTCGGGTGCAGGAGCTCGTCGACGCCGGGCTGCTCACCGAGTCCGGCGAGGGCGCGTCGCGCGGCGGCCGCAGGCCCCGGCTCCTCCGGGTGGCGGCGCGGGGCGGCGTCGCCCTCGCCGCGGACCTCGGCAGCCACCACGCGCGGCTCGGCGCGGTCGACCTCGGCGGCACCGTCACCGACGCCGTCGACCTGCCGCACGACATCACCGCGGGCCCCGAGTCCGCCGTCGACTGGCTCTGCGAACAGGCCGACGCGCTCGTTGCCCGGCAGCGCGCCGAGGGCCGCACGGTACGCGCGTTCGGCGTCGCCTTCCCCGGCCCCGTACAGCCCGGCACCGGCCGCGTCCTCAGCCCGTCCCGCATGCCCGGCTGGCACCGCTACCCCCTGCGCGACGTCCTCGCGGAACGGCTCGGCATCCCCGTCACCGTCGACAACGACGCCACGATGATGGCCGTCGGTGAACACCGCGTGGCCCGGCCGGAACTGGAACACCTCGTCGTCGTCAAGGCGGGCCGCGGCATCGGCAGCGGCGTCATCTCCGCGGGCCGCCCGCACGACGGCGCCAACGGCAGCGCGGGCGACATCAGCCACGTCCGCGTCGACGCCGCCGGCGACCGACCCTGCAGCTGCGGCAACATCGGCTGCCTCGAGACCGTCGCCAGCGGCGCCGCGCTGATCCGCGAACTCGCCCTGCAAGGCGTCGAGGTGTCCGACACCGGCGACCTGCTGCGGCTCGTCGCGGACGGCGACCCCCGGGCCACCACCCTCGTCCGCACCGCCGGGCGGCACATCGGCACGGTCCTGTCCGTCGTCGTCAACTTCTTCAACCCGCAGGCCGTGGCCCTCGGCGGCGTCCTCGCCACCGCGGAACCGCTGGTCGCGGCCGTACGCGGCGTCCTCTACGAACGCTGTCTGCCGCTCGCCACGGCCGACCTGGAGATCACCACCACCGTGACGGGCGTCGACGCGGGCCTGCTCGGCGCGGGCCTCACGGCGCTGCGCCGGAACCTGCCGACCGTTTCAGGCCCAGCCCCCCAGGAAGAGAGCGCACCCGCATGACCCCCTCCGCACACCCCCGCCGCCTGCGCATCGGTATCGGCGGCATCGGCATCGAGTCGTCCACGTTCTGCCCGCACCGCTCCACCACCGACGACTTCCGCCAGACCCGCGGCCAGGACCTCCTCGACCGCTACACATGGACGCGGGCCGACTCCGACCTCGCCGACACCGTGGAGTGGGTGCCCCTGCTGCACGCGACCTCGCTGCCCGGCGGGCCCGTCGAAGCGGAGTCGTACCTGATCCTCAAGGACGAACTCGTCACCCGCATCAGGGAGGCAGGGCCGCTCGACGGCCTCGTCCACGACATCCACGGCGCCATGAGCGTCATCGGCCTCACCGACGCCGAGGCCGACCTCACCGAGGCGGTACGCGCCGCCCTCGACTCCGTGGGCACCCGGGACGGCACGGGCCGCCCGATGATCTCGGCCGCCATGGACCTGCACGGCAACGTCTCGCGCCGCTTCGCCGAACCCGTCGACCTGCTCACGGCCCACCGCCTCGCCCCGCACGAGGACGCCTGGGAGACCCGCGAACGCGCGGCCCGCAACCTCGTCCGCTGCCTCCTCGACGGCACCCGGCCGCACCGCGCCTGGGTCCAGGTCCCCGTGCTCCTGCCCGGTGAGAAGACCAGCACCCGCCTCGAACCCGCCAAGTCCCTCTACGCCTCCCTCGCCGAGATCGAGAAGCTCCCCGGCATCCTCGACGCCGCGATGTGGGTCGGCTACGCCTGGGCCGACGAACCGCGCTGCCGGGCCGCCATCGTCGTCACCGGCGACGACGCCGACCTCGCCGCCTCCGAAGCGGAGAAGCTCGCCCGCCGCTACTGGGACGCGCGCCGCGACTTCGTCTTCGTCGGCCCCACGGGCTCCGCCGACGAGTGCATCGAGAAGGCGGTGGCGTCGGACGCGCGGCCCTTCCTGATCAGCGACTCGGGCGACAACCCGACGGCGGGCGGCGCGGGCGACCTCGCGTACATGCTGGCCAGGCTGCTCGACAACGACGACGTCCGCTCCGGCCGGGTCACCGCGGTCCACCCGGGCATCACCGACCCGGTGGCCGTCGCCCGGTGCTTCGACGCGGGCGTGGGCGCGGAGGTCACGCTGAGCGTCGGCGGCAAGGTCGACGCGCACCACGGCGGACCGTACGAACTCACCGGCACCGTCGTCGCGTTGCAGCGTGCCACCGACCGGAAGGACCGGGCGGAGGGCGGCGCCTACGACCGCGGCGTCGACATGGCGGCCGTGCGCCACGGCGGACTCACCGTGATCCTCGTCGAGCGCCGCAAGCCCTTCCACACGCTCGCCGACTTCATGGGCCCGGCGGAGGGCGGCCTCGGCATCGACCCCCGTACGTACGACCTCGTCGTCGTGAAGATCGGCTACCTGGAGCCCGAGCTCCACGACATGGCCGCCGACTGGCTGCTCGCGCTCACCCCGGGCGGCGTGGACCAGGACCTGCTGCGGCTCGGCCACCACCGGGTGGAGCGACCGCTGTACCCGTTCGACGAGGACGCCTACGACGGCGGGGCGCCCGACCTGACGCCGGTCCGGCTCGACACACTCGTCCCCCGTGCCCCGATCGCACCGTGAGGAGCCCCCTGTGAAGCGTGCCGCCGCTCTGTCCGCCCTGGTCTGTCTGCTCGCCGTCACCGCGGCCGCGCCCGCGGCGCCGGAAGCGACCCCGCGACCGGACCGGCATCAACGGGTCAAGGGAACCCTCCTCGACTCCGTCCCGGAGAACGGTGTACTGAAGGTCTGCACGACCGGCGACTACGCCCCGTTCACCAAGCTGGACCCCGCCGACGGCACGTACAGCGGCGTCGACATCGAGATGGCGCGGGACCTGGCGAAAAGCCTCGAAGCGAAGCCGAAGTTCACCGCGACGACCTGGGCGAACCTGACGAAGGACGTGGCGTCGAGGCGCTGCGACATCGGCGTCGGCGGCGTCTCGATCACCTTGCCGCGCGCCCGGCAGGTCTATTTCAGCGAGCCGACACGCGAGGACGGCAAGACGCCCGTCGTGCGCTGCGCCGACAAGGACAGGTTCGGGGCGGGCGCCCTCGCGGACATCGACAAGCCGGGCACGACCGTGGTCGTCAACCCCGGTGGTACGAACGAGCAGTTCGCGCGCGCCCACATCAAGAGGGCGACGATCAAGCTGCACCCGGAGAACACCACGATCTTCCAGGAGATCATCGACGGCCGCGCGGACGTGATGATGACGGACGCGAGCGAGACGCTCTACCAGTCGAAGATCCACCCCGAACTGTGCTCCCTCCACCCCGAGAAGCCCTTCACCTTCTCCGAGAAGGCGTACGCGACCCCGCGCGGCGACGACGAGTTCCAGGAGTACGTCGACCAGTTCGTGCACCTGGCGAAGCACGACGGGACGTACGCGAAGTACGAGGCGGAGTGGATGAAGTGAGCCCTGGCCGACCACGGCCGGGCGGGACCTCAGCTCTCTTCGAGGCACCCGCCGCCCAGGCTCTGCGGGGAGCGCGCCGCCGTTTGGAAACGACGGCGCGGGGGACCCGGTCGGCATGACCGTCCACAAGAAGACCGTGCTCGTCCTGGACTGCTCCGAGCCCGAGCGGCTCGCCGAGTTCTACGCCGGACTGCTGGGCGCCGAGGTGCAGTTGAGCAAGGACCCCGACTACGTAGAGGTCGTCAACGGCGACGGGGTCTACCTGGCCGTGCACCGGGAGCGCGACTACATCCCGCCGAGCTGGCCCCGCCCCGAGGACTCGCAGCAGGCCCACCTGAGGATCATGGTCGGCCGCCACGACATGGACGAGGCGGAACGCGAGGCGGTCGGTCTCGGTGCACGGCCCATCGTCACCAAGGACAACAACGGCCCCCGGGACACCCGGACCTACTCCGATCCCGCAGGGCACTCCTTCACCCTGGCGGCCATCCCGGAGTGAACCGGACGCCCCGGGCCGGGGACGTGGATCAGTCGTTGTTCCCCGGGATCAGGAACAGGTGGACCGACTGGTCCTTCGCGCGGAACCGGGCGTTCTCCGCGCCCTTCTTCGCCCGGTCGGACACGATCACCACATGGTCGGCGGAGACCCAGGACACGCCCTCGGGGTTGCCGTAGACCGTGCGGCCCTTGCCGTCCGTGGGCAGGCGGTGGACCTTGCCCTCGTCGACCTCCCACTTCTCGGTGTCGATGCGGCCCACCCACAGGGCGGACGACGCCTGCGACAGGACGGCGATGCGTCCGTCGCGCACGGACACGCTGCTGTAGTCCTCGAACGGCAGCGACTTGGGCAGCCGGATCGTGGTCGTGTGGGTCCACCGCTTGCCCTCGCGACCGAAGACCTGGATGCGTCCGCCGCCCGGTGTCCTGCCCTTCTTGCCGCCCGCGCACCAGTTGCCCTCGCACAGGGCGAGGAGGTGACCGGTGCCCGAGCGGTCGACCCACTCCAGGCCCTCCATGCCCTTGTTGGCGTCGGCCAGGTCGAATGCGAGGTGTGCGGAGCCGATGGGCCGCAGCTTCGCGTCGTACTCGTGGACGCGGGCGCGGAAGCCCTTGGGCTTGACCGGTTCGGCCTCGCTCAGCGTGTAGTAGTGGTCGCGTGCCGCGTCGTGGGCGAGGTCCTCGAACCCCTCGCTCGCCGCCGAAGCGGCCCCCTTCTTGCCCTTGCCTTTGACCGTGCCTTTGTCCGTGCCCTTGACCGGGGTCTTCTTGGGGCTGAGGACGCCGTTCTCCGGTGCCTTGGGCGACAGTTCGCTGCCGACCCGGATGAGGGAGGGCAGGTTGTCGCAGACGATCAGGAAGGCGCCGTCCCGGTAGAGGACACCGCTCGCCTCCAGACGGGTGCCCGCGCTGTCCCCGATCAGCTCCTGGATCTTGGCTTCCTTGACGAGGCGGAGCTCGCGTGCCGCTTCGGCCTTGTCCTTGCCGGTCTTCTTCGTCGCGGTCATGAGGGCAGTACCTCCGTCGCGCCGGGGAACGACGCCCCACTGGCGCCGTTGGGGTAGGTCTTGCGCAGCTCGGTGAGCTGCTGACGCGCGTGGTCGTAGCGCATGCGCGTGTAGTGGAAGATCCCGTGCGTGAACTGCGAGCCCCGGCTCAGCTCCCACTGCCGGTACGCCGCCCGGTACACCTCGTCGTTGGTGAACTGCCGCCCGGTGAAGGGCTGTCCGTGCGGGGTGGTGGACTCCGCGTAGGCCGCGGGAGCGATGAGCTGCCACATTCCGTCGGTCCGTCCGGAACCCTCCGCGCCGAGCAGCGCGGCGATCCGCTCGGGTTCGAACTCCGTGTCCAGGAGGTACTCGAGGTGGTCGAGGTAGTACTGGCAGAAGTCGTGGTGCCGCAGCAGGTTGGTGAAGAGCGGAATCCGTGACTCCTGGTGCGGCGCGTGCGTGATGCGGCAGTAGTTGCGGGTCATCGCGGGCCAGTCGAGCAGGTCCGTGTACTGCCACTGCGTCGAGAAGAAGTCGATGCCCGAGCTGTTGTCGTAATCCCAGGGAATGAACGTGAAGTACGGGCGGGACATGAAGCCCGAGGGGTCGCCGAGCCTGCCGGAGTTGTACAGGTAGTAGTTCGACGGGGTCGCGAAGTAGTTGTCCCAGCTGCCCAGGAGGACGTTGGCGCCGGCCCAGCGCAGGAAGGCCGGCACGTTCAGGATCTGCTCGACCGCCTCGCGGAACGCGTCGGAGGTGAACTTCCGCTCATCGCCCGGGAGTTCCACGGCGTTGACCGAGCGGACGAGCGCGGCGAGGTCGTCGTAGGTGGCGGCGAGCGGATCGTCCTCGTTCGTCTTCAGGCGGTAGGTGCGGTCGTCCTCCCTGCTGCCCGCGGTGAAGTACTGGCGGCCGCCGTCGGTGCCGTCGGTGCCGGAGCGGTGCTCCAGGGTCGCGCAGCCGACGTCGCCGCAGTACGCCTTGTAGAGGTTGCCCTCGGAGTTCTTGCCGAAGTGGTCCTTGAGGAACTTCTTGTCGACCTGCTCGATGACCGAGAAGAGGCCCATGTAGCGGTCGTTGAGCGTGAACGTGGCGTACGTGTGCTGCGCCGCCGGGATGCCCGCGCGCTCGAGGAGCCGCCAGGCGACGGCCTCGCGCATCTGCGACGGGTCGTTGTACATCGCCTTGAGGTTGATCCGCTCCATGCCGAAGAGGCGGTCCTCGCTCGCGCCGACCTCGAAGTCGATCTTCCAGGAGCGCTTGGGCGCGTGCGCCGTCAGATTGCCGCTGTTGACCATCGAGAACGAGGGTGTCGCGAGCAGTGTGTCGTCCGGCGCGTCGCCGCGCGCCAGGGACAGCCGGGCGCCCGGCGGTGCCTCCATGACGTCGTCGGCCGTCAGGACGCCGGGCGGCCAGCCGGTGACCTTGACCTGATACATGTCCTGAGCGAAGAACTCCGCTTTGTCGACCGCCGTTTCGAGGTAGGCGTCCACCATCCGGCCGATCGCGGTGACCTGTCCGTCCGCGTCGAGCAGGACGAGGCTGCCGTCCCCCGAGATGTCCGTCTGCTCGGCGAGCAGCAGGTCGTACAACGCGCTGAACTCGGCCTTCGTCCGCAGCGCGGCGTCGGACGGACCCGCCGCCGCGTTGGCCCGCTCGGCGAACCGCCGTGCCGTGCCCGGTGGCAGCGCGGAGGTCGCGACGATGTGGTTCTTGAAGAGGTCCCGGAACGTGCTCTTGCCGATGATCCTGTCCACTTCGGCCTCCCTGGGGGCCCTGGGTGAACCTTTCTCTCTACGCCCGGCACCCCATGACCGCCAGACCGAGAACCGGCCTGGCGGTCACGGCTCGGTCCACCGGCACAGCAGCCGCACGAACCCGATCAGCGTGAGCGACCACAGGCCCGCGAAGGCCCAGACCATGCCGGCGCTCGACGTGGTGAGGCCGATGAACAGGAGCGTGCCGGACGCCGCGGCGAAGAAGGCCACGGTGAGCGGGTGCGGCCTGTTCGCGAGGGCCGTGCGGGCGCGGGGCCCGAGCCGCAGGAGCCACAGGCGGACCGTGAGCTGCCGGTCCCGGCGCAGCGCCGTCTCCATCTCGTCGAGGATGCGCCGCTCGCGCTCCGGAAGTCGGCCTGTCGACATCGTCGCCCCTCTCACGCAGTCGTCCGCGGTGAGGTCCTGGTGCCCACCCTGACCCATCATGAACGAGAAACGCGGGCGACGAGGGGCGTGCGACGACCCTCGGAGAGGCGGCCCGCGGCTCGGGGCGGCGGGTCTCAGACGGAGCGGTGGTACTGCTCCGGCACGTGCACCTCAGCGCCGAGTTCACGCCCCGCGCGCCGCGCCCACGAGGGGTCGCGGAGCAGTTCGCGGCCCAGCAGCACGGCGTCCGCCTCGCCGTTGGCGAGGATCTTCTCGGCCTGCTCGATGTCGGTGATCAGGCCGACCGCGGCGACCGGCAGCTCCGTCTCGGCCTTCACCCGTGCGGCGAAGGGGACTTGGTAGCCGGGCTCGACAGGAATCCGGACACCGGCCGCGTTGCCGCCCGTGGACACGTCGAGCAGGTCGACGCCGTGCTCCTTCAGGGCGGTGGCGAAACGGACCGTGTCGTCCGCGGTCCAGCCCGCCTCCTCCAGCCAGTCGGTGGCGGAGATGCGGAAGAACAGCGGCTTGTCCTCGGGCCACACGGCCCGTACGGCGTCGACGACCTCGAGGGCGAACCGCGTGCGGTTCTCGTACGAGCCGCCGTATGCGTCGGTGCGCTTGTTGCTGTGCGGGGAGAGGAACTCGCCGACCAGGTAGCCGTGGGCGCCGTGGATCTCGGCGATCTCGAAGCCGGCGTCCAGCGAGCGCCGGGCGGCGTCGGCGAACTGTCCCACGATCTCGCGGATCCGCTCGACGGTGAGCTCGGTCGGCACGGGGTGCCGCTCGTCGAAGGGGACCGGGCTGGGCGCGACCGGCTGCCAGCCGTGCTCGTCCGCGCCCACCGGGGCGCCGCCCTTCCACGGGCGGTCGGTGGACGCCTTGCGGCCCGCGTGGGCGAGCTGGATCGCGGGGACGGTGCCCTGGCTCTTCAGGAAGTCCGTGATGCGGCGGAACGCGGCGGCCTGGGTGTCGTTCCAGATGCCCAGGTCGTACGGGCTGATGCGGCCCTCGGCGCTGACCGCGGTGGCCTCGACGATGATCAGGCCGGTGCCGCCGGTGGCCCGCGCGGCGTAGTGCGCGAAGTGCCAGTCACGCGGGGCTCCGGTCTCGGCGCCCTCGGGGGCCGCGGAGTACTGGCACATCGGAGGCATCCAGACCCGGTTCGGGATGGTCAGGGATCGCAGGGTGTACGGCTCGAACAGCGCGCTCACGGCGGGCTCCATTCCTCATGGGTTCCTCGGGGGGTGATGTGCTCCTCGTACGATAGACCTCGTAGTACGGCGGATGTCAAACTACGATGACTCTCGTACAATGAGGTGCAGTGCACCCGAGGACGCAGCACGCCAGTGAGCCAGAGGACGAAGTGGAGCCGCCATGACGACCGCCGCCGCCGCGACCGGCAGCGCGAGCAGCAGGACGCTCGCCCACCCCGAGCCCGGGGACGTCCGCCTCGAAGCGGTGCTGCACGCCCTCGCCGACCCGATGCGGATGCGCGTCGTGCGGGAGCTGGCCCGGGAGGAGGGCGCCGCAGGCCTCTCCTGTTCGTACTTCGCGCTGCCCGTCACCAAGTCGACGTGCACGCACCACTTCCGGGTGCTGCGCGAGAGCGGCGTCATCCGGCAGATCTACCGCGGCACGACCAAACTCAACGTGCTGCGCCGCGACGACCTCGACACACTCTTCCCCGGCCTCCTCGACAGCGTCCTGGACGCGGCGACCCGCCAGGAGGCCCGCCTCGGGAGTTCAGCGGCGGGCTCCTAGCCGTCGTCGGGCAGAAGCACCCCGCGGAACTCGTCCACCAGCCGGTTCCTGGCGTCGCGCAACGCGTGGATGGACGGATTGAGCCTGGCCTCGAAGGACGCCTCGGCGACCGGCAGCGCGCCCGCCCGCAGCGCGGCCAGGAAGGGGCGCAGCTCCACCTCGAACCGGTCGCACCGGTCCACGACGCCCTGCGCCGCCGCCGCGATGACCGGCGTCCCCAGGAACGACACGGTCCCCGAGCAGGCCCCGGCGAGTTCGCCCACCGCGCGCAGGGCCGCCTCCTCCTGCTCGGGCGTGGGGAGTTCACCCCGGCAGACGGCGGCGTAGAGGGGGTAGAGGCGCACGCCGATCGCCGAGTACGCCGTGCACACCTGGTCATACGTTCTCGTACGTTCCTGACGCACCCACAGCGCGTGCGACTCCGCCGCCGCGATCGTCGCCCCGAGACGCGTGCCCTCCGTCGCCGCCCGCCCTCCCAGCCAGGCGCCGAGCACCGCCCCGACGAGCCCCGCGCCCCCGGCGACCACCGCCGCCACGCCCTCGTCCATGGTGTCAGTGTGCCCCGCCGCGCGCCGGGGCGGCAGGGGTGCGGGAGGTCACCGCGCGCGCCCCTACGGGCAAGCGGGTCTGCCCGGCCGACCCCTGACGGCGGCCGCAGCCCCGCCTAGCGTCGTGGGGTGAGCCTTTGGACCTCCCTCGAACCTGCCTCCGTGACCGTCGACCCCGGCAGCACCACCACGGTGCAGCTGCGGGTGCGCAACACCGGTGACATCGTCGACGCGTACCGGTGTGAGCCGGTCGGCGACCTCGCCCCCTGGACCACCGTGGAGCCACCCGTGCTGCGGCTCTATCCGGGGACGACCGGCACGGTGGAGCTGACCTTCGCACCACCGCGCACGGCGGACGCGAGAGCCGGCGCGCATCCCTACGCGGTGCGCATCACCCCGACGGAACACGCGGGCGCCGTCGTCGTCACCGAGGGGAACGTCACCGTCAACCCGTTCACCGAGGTGCGCGCCGAGCTGGTGCCGCCGACGGTGAAGGGATGGTTCCGCGGCCGCCCGCAGCTGGCGGTGGACAACGTCGGCAACACCACCGTCACCGCGTCGCTCGGCGGCAACGACACCGGCGACCGGCTGTCGTACGACATCGAGCCCGGCAACGTACAGATCGAGCCGGGCCGCGCGGCGTTCGTGAAGGCGACGCTGAGGCCCCAGCAGATCATCTGGTTCGGCTCCAAGCAGGAGCAGCCCTACTCGCTGGGCGTGCGCCGCTCCGGCACCGAACCGCTGAACGTGGACGGCACCTTCGTGCAGCGCAGCGTCCTGCCGGGCTGGCTGGCCGGCACGCTCGGCCTGGTCCTCGCCCTGACCATCGCGTTCGTGACGATCTGGCTGACGTACCGCCCGCAGATGCAGACCGTGGCGAGGGAGAAGCCGCAGGAGTCCGGAGCGATCGCACCGGCCAGCCCCTCCCCGCCGGCCGAGAAGGCGCCGCCCCCGCCCGAGGAGGACAAGGAGACCGAGCCGCCCGCGGAGTCCGACAAGGGCGGCGCGCAGGAGCCGGAGGGCGGCGGCGGGGGCGGCAGCGAGGAGGAAGCGCCCGACGAGAGGACGGCGGCCGACGCGGTGAACGAACTCGGCGAGGGCCGCCACATCTGCTACCGCGCCTACGTGGGCGACGCCTGGCAGGAGCCCGTGTGCGACGGCGCCGAGGCGGGCACGCCCGGCCAGGGCACGCCCGTCAAGTCGCTCAACATCGCGGTGTCCGGCACCCAGGGCGTCACCGGCACGGGCGCCTTCGTCGGCGAGGGCTGGCGCGAGGGCATCCCGTGGTCGGACGCGGAGGACGGCAAGGACATGTTCTTCGGCAGCACCGAGAGCGCCGACCCCGCCCTCGAGGGCTTCACCTACAAGGTCAACGACGGGTCGGTGTGCAGCGACGCCTTCGTGACGGACAGGGACTGGATGGGCGAGGTGTGCACCGACCCCGGCCAGTGGAAGTACCACGGAAGCCCGATGGAGCTGAACCAGTCGCTCGAAGCGGTCCGGTTCACCGTCTGACCGTCTGACGGCACCGTCACCGTGACGGCCTGGGACGGCTTGAGTTCGTCGCGCCCCGTCCCGTACGGGCGTCTCAGATGTAGCCCTCACGCAGGGCGTAGGCCACGACGTGCGCGCGGTTGCGCAGGTGCAGGCGCGTGGTGAGGCCGTGCATCACGTTCTTGACGGTGCGTTCGGAGTACGACAGCTTCCTCGCGATCTCCGAGGTGTCGAACCCCTCGGCCACCAGCCGCACCACGTCCACCTCGCGCTTGGTGAAGCTCAGGACGAACCCCGGCTGGTCGGGGCCGCCCTGGTGGAGGCGCCGTACCTGGCCGATGAGCTGGCCCAGCAGGTCCGTGGGCAGGTCGCCGCCGCCCCGGGCGGTGGTCAGGACCGCCTGCGCCAGCCGGTGCGCGGTGGCCTCGCGGCGCCAGACGATGGCTCCGACGCCGCATTCGATGACGTTCAGGAGCTCGTGCTCGCGGACCGCTCCGGCGACGAGCACGGCACGGGCGCCCTCGCCGCGCACCGCGCGCCGCAGCCGGGTGAGCGCGGCCTCGTCGAGGGCGTCCTCGACGAGCAGGGTGACCGAGGCGGACGCGGCGTCGCCGCACACCTCGACGTCGGGGTGACGGCGCAGCTGGCTGATGACGCCCTCGCGGCTGATCGGGTCGGGGGCGGTGACGGAGACGCGGACGCGCTGGGCCTTCGGCACCGGGAGTACGGCGGGCACGGAGGAGGCGACGGGGGAGACGGGGGAGACGGGCGCCGGGACGGCCACGAGGGAAGGGGACGAGCTGGACAAGGGGACTTCCTCATTTCGAGCGGCTGGAGACACCCCGGCCGGGCCGAGGAGGCGCCGCCGGTTCCGGAGACAACCGGCGGCGCCCGGAGATGACGTTCAGGAACCGGTCAGGAGCACGACTTGTAGAAGTGCTTCCAGCCGTCGGCGGGCATGGCCGGAGGCTCGGCAGGGGTGCCCCAGGCGCCGTACTTCTGCTCGTGGTCCTGGTTGTAGCCGCCCGGACCGCTGTTCGCCTTCGACAGGCGTACGTTCCGCTCCCACACGCCGTCACCGGCGTTGCTGAGGATCGCGAGGTCCGGGTACGCGTCGTCGCCGTAGTCGGCGACCCGGAGCTCCTTGGCCTCGCGGGCGTCGCCGATGTCCAGGTGCCGGGTGCGGGCCGAGGCCAGGTTGGCGCGCTTGAGCGGTCCGGGCCGGTAGTCGGCGACCCGGGCCGTCGCGGGGTCGTCCACGCCGGACGGCTCGACGATGTTGACGACCAGGTCCAGCTTGCCGTCGTTCTGGAAGTCGGCGACCGCGGCGGTGGCGACCTCGCCCCGCTCCACGCCGACCAGCTTGCCGACGTTCTGCTTCGTGCCGAACGTGCCGTCGGCGGCCCCCCACTGGACCGTCGTCCTCGTGCCGTTGAGCCCGGGGTTGGCGATCTTGTCGGGGCGGCCGTCACCGTCGAGGTCGCCGAGCAGGGTCGTGGCGTCGGACAGGCAGGCGGCCGCCGCCCGTGCGGTCTTGCCGGTGGGCCGTCCCGTTCCGTCCGAGCTCGACGCCCCGGCCGCACTGGCCTGGTGGCCGGCGACGGTCAGGGTCAGGGCGACCGCCGCGACCGGGGCGGCGATCAGGCGTGAGCGCTTGCGAAGCATGTACGAACTCCCATGTCGTTGCTGTGAAATCCGTGCTCCAGAAACCGTGAGGGGACCTCCCGGTGAGCACGGACCAACCCTGCGGGGTCATCCGTCCCGGCCGCCAGGAATGCCGGGCAGTTGGGGACGCTGGAACGCCAAAGACGCCCCTGACCTGGGGGAACGCGGGGCGCCTGGAATGCGCGACTGGGACGCGGCCGACCCCGGGGGGCAGCCGCGGGACGGTGGAACGGGTGCGGGAGAGGCACGCGGGACACCCGAAAGCCTGTCCCTTCGGGCGGGTTGCGGGCGAGGGCGGGGCGGGGCCCCGGCGGACGCGCACCGGGGTTCCCGGCGGGCGCGCCCCGGACTCGGGCGGGGTTCGCGCGCCGGCCCCGACACCGGCGCCGCTGTCCGCCACCTCGTACGCCGTGCGATGCTCGGCACCGTGCAGAGCTGTCACGTGAACCCCGACTTCGTCGGCCGCGGAGCCGAACTGGCCGCCCTCGACGAGGCCCTGTCCCGGGTGGACGCGGGGGAGCCACGCGCCCTCGTCGTCGGCGGCGAGGCCGGCGTCGGCAAGACCCGGCTCCTGGCGGAGTTCCTCGGCCGGGCCGCCGCAGGCGGAGCCGTCGTCGCCCTCGGCGGCTGCGTCGAGACCGGCGCCGACGCCCTGCCGTACCACCCCGTGTCCACCGCCCTGCGCTCCCTGCGCCGCCAACTCGGCGCCGAGGTCGACGCCGCCGTCGCGGGCCAGGAGGGCGAGCTCGCCCGACTGCTGCCCGAGCTCGGCGAGATGGACCGGGAGCGCCCCGAAGCCGACGGCAGGGCCCGGCTCTTCGAGCTCACCGTCCGCCTCCTCGAACAGCTCGCGGCGGACCGGACCGTCATCCTGGCCCTGGAGGACCTGCACTGGGCCGACCGCTCCACCCGCGAGCTCCTCAGCTATCTGCTGCGCTCCCTCACCGGCGGACGGCTGCTCATCGTCGCCACCTACCGCGCCGACGACCTGCACCGCCGCCATCCGCTGCGGCCCGCCCTCGCCGAGTACGAGCGGCTGCGCACCGTCACCCGCGTCGAACTGCCCCGCTTCGACCGCGCCGAGGTCCGCCGCCAGCTCACCGCCCTGCGCGGCGAGGCCCCGCCCGAGGACGTCCTCGACCGGGTCTTCGAACGCTCCGAGGGCAACGCGTTCTTCGTCGAGGAGCTGGCCCGCAGTCTCGGCGACGGCCTGCCGGGCGGCATCAGCGACTCCCTGTGCGACCTGCTGCTTGTCCGGATCGAGGCGCTGCCCGACGAGGTGCAGCGCGTGGTGCGCATCGCCGCCGAGGGCGGGACGGAGGTGGAGTTCCGGCTCCTGGCCGCCGTCACGGGCCTCGCCGAGGACGAGCTGATCGAGGCGCTGCGCACCGCTGTCGGGGCCTCCGTCCTGCAACCCTCCGACGAGGGCGAGTCCTTCCGCTTCCGGCACGCCCTGATGCGCGAGGCCGTGGCCTGCGACCTGCTGCCCGGCGAGCGCTCCCGGCTCAGCCGCCGCTACGCCGAGGCGCTGGAGGCCGACCCCCTGCTCGTACGCCCCGACGAGCGGGCCGGCCGCCTCGCCGGCTACTGGTACGACGCCCGCGACCCCGCCCGTGCCCTGCCCGCCGTGCTCGCCGCGGCGGCCGCCGCCCGTGGCCGGCATGCGTTCGCAGAACAGCATCAACTGCTGGAACGGGCCCTCGACCTGTGGGACGAGGTCGCCGCCGAGCTGCGCCGCGAGGCGATACGGCAAGGCATCGAGGACGGCGTCTGCCCCGCCCTGTCCGACGACGTACCGGGGGGTCTCGTGGACCTGCTCGCCGCGATCGTCGTCGCCGCGCGCCTCACGGGCGAACGGGAGCGGGCGCTCGCGCTCTGCAATCGGGCGCTGCGCGAGCTGGCGGGCGACGCGCCGCCCGGTGCCCGGCAGGACCCGGCCACGTCCGATCCCCGTCGCACGGCCTGGCTCCTGACCGAGCGCTACCAGCTGCTGCGCGACCTCGCCCGCTCCGACGGCTGGGAGGAGATCTCCCGGGCCCTGACGCTCGTGGAGGACCTGCCGCCGTCCCCCGTCCACGCGCACGTGTTCACCCACGCGGCCCAGTGGTACGTCGTGCACCAGCCGGGGCCCAAGGCGATCGAGGTGGCCGAACAGGCGCTGGAGCTGTGCCGCACCACAGGCGCCGAGATCAGCGGCATCACCGCACAGCAGACCCTGGCCTGGCTGATGATGCACGCGGGCGACGTCGAGGGCGGTCTCGCGCAGGCCCGCGAGACGTGCGCCCGCCAGGTGACGCGGACCAACGCCGCCGTCGTACTGCGGGGTTACGGCAACCTGGCCACGGCGCTGCACGGCATCGGCCGCTACGCCGAAGCCGTCGCGACCGCCGAGCAGGGCAGCGGCATCGCCGACCGGCACGGGCTGCCCGACATCGCCTCGTTCATCGACGGCAACCTCGCCGAGTCCCTCATCCAGCTCGGCCGCTGGGCCGACGCCGACGACGTGCTCGAACGGGCCGTCGGCCGCCGCGGCGTGAGCGTCCGCACCCGGGCGCAGGTCGCCGGGCAGCGGGCCGAACTGGCTCTGGCCCGCGGCGCGTACGACGAAGCGCGCCGCCAGATGGAGGACGCGGACAGCTGGACCACCGACCGTCGCCCGGAACCGCAGCACACCCTCGCCATGGCCCGCGTCGCGATCGCCCTCGCGGCCGCCGACGGCCGCGTCCTCGACGCCCGCGCCCTGCTGGACACGGCGGTCGGCGAGGCGATCCCGCTCGGCCACCAGCGCTACGGCTGGCCCCTCCTGTACGAGGCAGCGGCGGCGGAGGCGCGGGCCCGCGGGCTCGCGGTGGCAGGACCGGGGCGCGCCGCGGCGGTGGAGCGGCTCCGCCACGCGATGAAGGGCCAGCCCGACTTCGCGCCGCTGTGGGCCGCGTACGCCCTGATGATCGACGCGGAGCTGCGCACCGCGGAGGACAGGGACGCCACGGCGGCCTGGACGGAGGCCGTGGCCGCGACGGAGCGTCTCGAGCCCCCGCTGCTCCTGATCACCGCCCGCCTCCGCCTCGCGGAAACCCTGCTCGCCCGGGGCGGCCCCGACTCCCGCGACGCGGCCGGAGACCAGCTGCGACAGGCGGCGACGGCGGCACACGAGCTGGGCGCGGCCCCACTCGAGACGGACATCACCACGCTGGCCGCCCGCGCCCGCGTCCCGCTCCACGAGGAGGAGCCGGCCCCCGACCCGTCCCCGGCGGCGGCCCTGGGACTGACCGCGCGGGAGCGTGACGTGCTGCGACTGGTGGCGGCCGGGCGCAGCAACCGGCAGATCGCGGAGGAGCTGTTCATCTCACCGAAGACGGTGAGCGTCCACGTCTCCAACATTCTTCCCAAACTGGGCGCGTCGGGCCGCGGCGAGGCAGCCGCCGTCGCGCACAGGCTCGGCCTGCTGGACGCGTAGGGCCGCGTCGCCTACCGCACCGGCCGGTCCACCGTCCCCCGAGCCGCCGCCCGCAGTCCCGCCCAGTCCGGGATCTTGACGATGCCGCGGCCGAGGGAGCGGCCGAGTTCCGCCTCCGCGCGTTCGATGGCCAGCCAGCCCGGCCACTCGACCGGTCGCAGTCCGGCCGCCCGGAGCCCCGTCAGGGGATCCCCCGGGATCCGCCTCCGTACGAGAGCGGGGGCGTCGTCCAGCAAGGAGAGCACCGTCTCCTTGGAGCACGGGCGGTTCGTGCCGATGACGCCGGTAGGGCCGCGTTTGATCCAGCCCGCCACGTACTCGCCGGGCGCCGGCACACCGTCGCGCAGCACCCGCCCCGCCGCGTGGGGCACCGTGCCCCGCCCCGCGTCGAACGGCAGCCCCTCGATGGGCACCCCGCGGTAGCCCACCGAGCGCAGTACCAACTGCGCGGGGATGTCCTCGTACCGCCCCGACCCCGTCACACCGCCCGAGCCGTCCGGCAGGGTCCGCTCGAACCGGGTCCCGGCGACGTGCCCCGTCGCCCCCGCCGTCAGGGAGACCGGACGCAGGAAGAAGCGCAGCCTGATCCGGCGGGCCAGGCCCCGCTCGGGTCGCTCGGCCCAGCCGCGCAGCACCTCCACGTTGCGACGGCTCGCCGCGGGCAGCCCCGACGGGTCGGCGAACGCGGGGTCAAGCGCCAGCTCCGCCGGGTCCACCAGGACTTCCGTGTCCGGCAGCGCGCCGAGCTCCCGCAACTCCTTGGTGGTGAACCGCGCCTGCGAAGGACCGCGCCGGCCCACCATCGACACCTCGCGCACCCGGCTGCCCGCGAGCACTCCGAGCGCGGCGTCCGGCATGTCCGTGGGGAGCAGTTCGGCGGCGCCGCGCACGAGCATGCGGGCGACGTCCACCGCGACGTTGCCGACCCCGATGACGACGGCGGACTCCACGTCCCGCACGAACCCGTCCTGCGCGGACAGGTCCGTCAACACGTCCGGGTGCGCGCTGTACCAGGAGACGAACTCGGTCGCCGAGAAGCTGCCCGGCAGGTCCTCGCCGGGCACCCCGAGCCTGCGGTCCGCCGCCGCGCCGACGCAGTAGACCACCGCGTGGTAGAGACCGAGGAGCCGGGCCGGGGGCAGGGCGCCGGGGCCGATCTCGACGGACCCGAGGAAGCGCACGCGCTCGTGCTCCAGGACCGTGCGCAGGTTGTTCTGCAGCGACTTGATCTTCTCGTGGTCCGGCGCCACCCCGTACCGCACCAGGCCGTACGGGCAGGGCAGACGGTCGAGCACGTCCACCCGCACGTCCGGCACCCGGTCCTGCTGGACCAGGGACTGCGCGGCGTACACCCCGCTGGGGCCCGAACCGACGACGGCGACCTGCAGCACGGCGGTGCTCCTTCCGCGAGACGAGCCCGGGACGTTCTCAGGATCGCACCGGGGGAGCGTGATGTCAGGGGTGTGCGGCCGTCCGTGCGATGCGCCGTGCGTGCCGTTCCCGGGAGGGTGCGACGGCACGGATAGCGTGCGCGTGTGCGGAACAGATCATTGGCTGATGTTTCTGATCACTATCGACCGAATGTCGCTGTACCGGAGGGGGAGGCCGGGCCGGAGCACCGGGTCGGGCCGGAGTGGCGCTCCGGGCAGCCGTCCGGCCCCTCGTTCCGCGTCCGGCTGACGTTCAGCGACGGCGCCGACGTCGACGTGACCGCCGTGGTGTCGCACGGCCGGGTCGCCATCGAGGACCTGCACGCCCAGCCGCCGCTCTCCCCGGACGACTTCGCCGCGCTGGTCGACTGGATCGAGCGCCCCCTGGCGGACGACGGTCCCCGGGCTGCCGGGCAGACCCGCCGCGCCCGCCCCGCGTGGCCGCGCGGCCACGCGGGACGCCGGATCGTCGCCGAGGCGTACCGCACCGCGCAGGGCGAGGGCCGCGACCCGGTGCTCGCCGTGATGTGCGCGACCGGCCACAGCCGCCGCAAGTCGCTCAGACTCATCGCGGGAGCGCGCGACGCGGGCCTCCTGACGCCACGTCACCACCGCCGTTAGGGGAGGGACTCGGACGCCCGAACGCCTCAGCCCATCTCCCGCATCCGCCCGATCTCGCTCGACTGCTGCGCCACCACGTCGTTCGCCATCTCCTCGACCTGAATGTTGTTGCCGTCGGAGAGCACATCCGCGGCCATCGTGACCGCCCCGCTGTGATGCGTGATCATCAGTTTCAGGAAGAGCTCGTCGAACGCCTCGCCCTTCGCCGCACGCAGCTGCTTCAGCTGCGCCGCACTGGCCATGCCCGGCATGGTCGCGTGGTCGTGCCCGGCGTGCCCGCGCGGACCGCCGTGCTTCTTCAGCCAGCCCTTCATCGCGCCGATCTCCGGCCGCTGCGCGGCGGCGATGCGCGACGCGAGCCGCTTGACGCGACCGGACTCCGCCCGCTTCGGGGCGAGTTCGGTCATCTCCAGGGCCTGGCCGTGGTGCACGATCATCATCTGCGTGTAGGTGAAGTCGGCCGAGTTGGGGGAGTCGTCCTCGGATCTCTGCCGCGCGGCGTCCTTCGCGGACATCGTCGCCGCGGTCTCGCCCGGCTTGCCCGGAGCGATCACCGAAGGCTCGGCCGCCGCCTTGGGCCGGGCGTCCGACCCGTTCCCGCCGCCCCCGTCGGAGTCGCACCCCCCGAGCACGAGAACGGCTGCCGCGAGGAACGCGGTGACGGCGGCTGTACGACGGTTGGGCACAGAGACCTCCTGCGGCACGCGGCGACGAGTTGGGGTCCGTACTAGCACGTGGATGACCATCCACGATCGAAAACTCTCGTTACGGGTCCGTTTCCCCCTCTGTTGATATGTGCATGATGAGCACGATACTGCGGGTGTCCGTGAACCGTTCAACTGCGAACGGCGACAAGGGAGGACGCAGTGACCCTGTTGAACAATTCCCGAACCCGGCGCAGACGCCTGGGCGTCGGGGCGGCCGCGGCCGGACTGCTGGCCGCGCTGCTGACCGCCGCGCCCGCGGGAGCCGTCCCCGACCCCGGTGACAGCCCCGCCGCCCCGAAGAGCGTCTCCAAGAGCGACGAAGCCAGGACGGAGAAGGCCATCGAACGCGGGGAGATACCCGCGCCCGACGAGGTCGTCCACTCCCGCAACATCGAGCACCTCGCCAACATCCCCAAGGACGCGCTGCCGGGCCTCAACACGGACATCGCGTTCCAGGGCAAGTACGCCTTCGCCGGCAATTACGACGGTTTCCGCATCTACGACATCAGCAACCCGAAGGCACCGAAAACGGTTTCGCAGGTCCTGTGCCCGGGATCGCAGAACGACGTCTCCGTCTCGGGCAACCTGCTCTTCCTGTCCACGGACTCCTCGCGCAGCGACAACTCCTGCAAGAGCACCACGCAGCCCGCCACGGAGAAGTCCTCCTGGGAGGGCATGAAGATCTTCGACATCAGTGACAAGTCGAACCCGAAGTACGTCTCCGCCGTCGAGACCGCCTGCGGATCGCACACGCACACGCTGGTGCCGGAGCGCAAGAACGTCTACGTGTACGTCTCCTCGTACTCCCCGAACGCGACGTTCCCCGACTGCCGGCCCCCGCACGACGGGATCTCGGTCATCAAGGTGCCGCGCAAGGCCCCGCAGAAGGCCGCGGTCGTGAACTTCCCCGTGCTCTTCCCCGGTGAGGGGCCGGACGGCGGCGGCAACCCGGGCGGGCCCACCAACCCGGGCGTCTCCAAGACCACCGGCTGCCACGACATCACCGTGCTGCCCTCCGAGGACCTCGCGGCGGGCGCCTGCATGGGTGACGGCATCCTCTTCTCCATCAAGGACCCGGAGAACCCGAAGGTCATCGACCAGGTCCAGGACAACGCCAACTTCGCGTTCTGGCACTCGGCGACCTTCAACCAGCGGGCGAACAAGGTCGTCTTCACCGACGAGCTCGGCGGGGGATCCGGCGCCACCTGCAACGCGGCCACCGGACCCGACCGCGGCGCCAACGGCATCTACGACATCAAGGGCAAGGGCGACAAGCGCAAGCTGGTCTTCAAGAGCTACTTCAAGATCCCGCGCCACCAGGCCGACACCGAGAACTGCGTGGCCCACAACGGCTCGCTGATCCCCGTCAGGGGCAAGGACCTCATGGTCCAGGCCTGGTACCAGGGCGGTGTCTCCGTCTGGGACTTCACCAACTCCGGCAAACCCAAGGAGATCGGCTACTTCGAACGCGGCCCGCACACCACCGACAAGATCACCACGGCGGGCTCGTGGTCGGCCTACTACTACAACGGCCGGGTCTACTCGAACGACATCGAGAAGGGCCTCGACGTCCTGAAGATCAACGACAAGCGGACCGACTCCGCCCAGCGGGTCCGCCTCGACGAGCTCAACGTCCAGACGCAGCCGGACTACTTCGACTAGTCCCGTTCGGGGACGTCCCGCCGGGCGGTGCGCCGTCCGGCGGGAAGCCGAGCTTCCCGTCGAGGTCGTACCGCTGGAACAGCTCGGCGCGGAGCGTCTCCAGGGGCATCGGCGCCCCGGGGATGAGCAGCGCGAAGACCGCACCCATCAGGAGCGCGCGCAGCAGCGGATAGTCCCGGTCGGGGTTCCGCGACCCGTACCGCACCACGGTGTCGCGCAGCAGCTCCGCGAGACGCTGCTGCTCGGGACATTGCACGAACCCCTCCGCCTGGAGGATGCCCGCCATGTGCGTGCGCATGAGCAGCGGCTCGTCGACGGCGAGGCCCAGGATCGCGTCGACCGCCCGCGCCAGCCGCTCGTGCCCGTCCTCGGTCCGCGGCTCGCGCTCCAGCGCCTCGTCCAGCGTGCGGTGCATGAGCCGGTGCACCGCGGACTGCAGCAGCTGGCGCTTGCCCGGGAAGTAGTACGACACCAGGCCGCGGGCGGCGCCGGCGCGGTCCGCGATGTGCCCGAGCGTCGTGGCCTCGTACCCGCGCTCGCCGACCAGCTCCACCGTCGCCTGCAGCAGCCGCTCCCGGGAACGTCTGCGCAATTCTTCATTGACCGACGGACTGCGCGGGGACATTCTGTAACTCCTGCGTTGACTGGCTCCGAGCCAATATACTCAGTGCGGGCCCGGGGCAGGCAGCACCGCGGGGGAGTGTTGCCTGCCCCGGACTTCTGTGATCCGTCATCCGACGAGTCCGAGCACGGGCAGCAGGGCGTCAGGCCGCCGTTCCACCGGCAGATGCTCGACGAAGTGCACCGCACACCCGAGCCCGGCCGCGCCGCCGTCCGCCCGCCGGTCGTCACCGACCATCAGGGCGTCCCGCGGATCGACCCCGAGCGCGTCGCAGGCCACGGCGAAGAGCCGCGGGTCGGGCTTCTGGATCCCGTGCTCGTACGACAAGACGTACGCGTCGACGTACGCGTCCAGCCCGTGGGCGCGGAAGACCGGACGCAGATCCCACCCGATGTTGCTCACCACCGCGACCCCGACGCCGCGCTCCCGCAGCCCGGTCAGGACCTTCGCGGCGTCGGCGTAGGGCTGCCAGGCCGGAGGGGTCATGTGGCGGGCGTACAGCGCGTCGTAGAGCCGCGGGTCGGGGAGCGGCACCTCGCGGGCCAGCCCGGTGAACGCGGCGCGGTGCAGCTCGGCGGTCCGGTCGCGGGCGGCCCACAACTCGGCGAGGTGGACCGGCACCTGGGCCGGGTGGGCGCCGCCGGGGAGCGCGCCCGCCCGCTCCAGAGCCTCGGCGGCCCGCGCCGACGCGCCGTCGGACAGGCGCACTTCGAGCTCCGCGAGCGCGGCCCGCAGCCAGGACTCGGCCGGCTCGACGCGGAACAGCGTTCCGGAGAAGTCGAAGAGCACGCCCCTGATGGTCATGTGCGGGAGCCTCCCAAGTGTCGGTGGCGGAGTCGGTGACCGCCGGGCGCGGTCACGTCGCGTCGGGCGTGCGCCTCGCGGGCCCGTACGCGTACGTCACGACCGCCAGCGCCACCATCAGGGCTCCGAGCAGGAAACCGCCCACGACGTCCGACGGCCAGTGCACACCGAGCCAGACGCGGGTCGCTCCCACGCCGACGACGGAGATCACGGCGAGGGCCAGGCAGGCGCGCCGCACGGGCGGGCGGGCGCCGTACAGGTGAAGGACCCACAGGAGCAGGCCGCAGACGGTCACCGCCGTCATCGCGTGCCCCGACGGGAACGCCGCGTAGTGCGCGGAGTCCACCGGGTCCGGCCAGACCGGCCGCGGCCGGTCCACCGCGGCCTTCAGGCTCTGCTGCACCGCGGAGCCGGCCACGCAGGTGCCGGTCAGCCAGAGCGCCAGCCACCGCGCCCCGCGCAGCGCGAGCCGGATCACCACCACGGCGCACAGCGCGCGCATCGTCCACGGGTCCCACACCCAGTCGGTCAGGACGCGGCTGACGCGCGTCACACCGGACTCGTCCACCGCCCAGCGGTGGGTGGTGCGCGAGATGTCTCCGTCGAGCGAGAGCAGCGGGCGCCACTCCAGCGCGACCAGGAGGAGCAGGAGGAGCGACGGCACGCAGAGAGCCGCGACGGTGAGCGCGGCCCGGGCGCCGGACGGCCGGGTCGGGGTGTCGGTGGGCGCGGAGTACATGAAGTGATCCTCGCCGACGAGGCCGGACCTATGCCATCCCGGCGCGGCGGAGCGCGTGGCGCGTGCGGCTGTCCGGCGGCCCACGAGGGTCAGCCCAGCGCGCGCAGGCCCGGTACGAACGTGACGAGGACGGGGATCACCGGCACCAGCGCGGCCGTCGCCGTCAGACGGAGCCTGCGGCCCGCGGTGAGACGCGGGCGGGCCGCGAGGAGCCGGTGCACGCGCTGCGGAACGTGCGCCTGATGGGTCGGACAAGGGCCGAAGACACCGCGGTCCTCGTTCAGTTCGACCAGCGCGAGAGCGATGGTCAGCCGGCCGAAACGACGCGACGCCACATCGTCGGCGGCCAGCTCCACCAGCCGGTGCATCTCGTCGCGGAACGCCGCGAACACCCCTACCTGCGGGAACCCGATGGCCAGCGCGCCCGAACAGTGCAGCAACCAGTCGTGCCTGGCCTGCGCGTGCCCCTGCTCATGGGCGAGCACCGCATCGAGCTGACGGCCCTTCAGTCGACGCAACGCGGCCGTGGTGATGACCAGTTGGGGTGCCTGGCCCGGCAGCCACCAGGCGTCGGGGCGCTCGCCCTCCAGGACGACGAGACGGTTGTTGCCCGGCTCCTCGCCGGGCAACAGCGGGGAGCGCACGAGCAGTTCGGCCCGGCTGCCCGCCCGCCGTGCCCGCGCCCGCACGATCTCCCTGGCCAGCATGACCGCACTCCACACACCGCCACAGGCCAGGACAACCGCGGTCGCCGCGGCCCAGGGGCCGGGCGCCTGGAGCGCGTACGCCTCGACCACGTCGTGCGGCGCGGGCGCGAAGACGTGGCCGCGCACGGCCTGCCAGGCGGCGGCCGCGCTCAGGACCATCGAGAGCGCGCAGCAGAGCAGGACTCCCGCCACCACGCACTGCCAGGCCCACAGCGCGACCACGGGTTCGCGCTCCGGCCAGTCGGCCCGCGCGAGCATCCGGGGGGCGAAGACAGCGGTCAGGGCGCCCAGCAGCAACAGTGCGACGGGGACCATCATGGCGCCCAGCCTATGAGGGTCGGGCTGCCCGAGGGTATGGGCTGCCACTCCAAGTGACGCACGCCACGGCCGACACGGGTGTATCTCGCGTACGAGTGACGTCCCGGGGTTTGCGGCGGGTGGCCGTTAGGGTGCGGACGATGATCGAGACCATCGTGTTCGACGTGGGGGAGACCCTCACCAAGGACGACCGCTACTGGGCGTCGTGGGCGGACTGGCTCCGGGTGCCGCGCCACACTCTGTCCGCGCTCGTCGGAGCCGTCGTCGCCCAGGGCGGGGACCGGGCCGACGCGCTGCGGCTCGTCAGCCCCGACATGGACGTCGCCTCCGCCTGCCGCGCCCGCGAGACGGCGGGCCGGGGCGAGCATCTGGGGGAGGCCGACCTCTACCCGGACGTGCGGCCCGCCCTCGGCGGTCTCCAGAAGCTGGGCATCCGCGTCGTCGTCGCCGGGGAGGGCACGGCGCGTACGGGCGAGCTCCTGCGCGGCCTCGACCTGCCCGCCGACCACATCGCCACATCGGGCGACTGGGGCGTGACCAAGCCCGACCCGGACTTCTTCGCGCACGTACTCGAAGCGGCCAAAGCCGACCCGCAGGCCACGCTCTACGTCGGCGACCACCCCGCCCACGACATCTTCCCCGCCCAACGGGCAGGGTTGCGGACGGCGCACATCCGCCGCGGCCCCTGGGGGCACTACTGGGCGGACCATCCCGACCTCGCCGACGCGGCGGACCTGCGGATCGACGGCCTCACGGCACTGGCCGAGCTGACCGGACACTGACCGGGCGCCGCTCGGCGGTACCGGTGGGGGCAGGCGCTGATGCGGGGGCGGCCGGACGCCGAGTCGCTCCGCCTACAGCGTCAGCAGCATCGCGACCATCCCGATCCCCATCGACAGCCGGCACGCCAGCGCCACCTCGGAGCGGTCCGCCCACCCCAGCACGGCCGTGCCGCCCGCCGCCGTGCCGCCCGCCGCCGCGCCACCCGGCGGCGAGGAGACCGCCCGGGGGGCCAGCCGCGCGCCGGACCACAGGACGTACCCGGCGAAGTACAGCAGGAGCGCGCCGGTGAGCAGGGGAACGCCGGCGCCCCCGTGGCCCGCGTGCGCGCCGGGCGCCGTGGCCATCGCCACCGACATGTAGACCATCGCGAACGCGCCGACGAGGTGATGGAGGTGGTGCGGGCTGGTGCGGGCCGCCCACCCGGTGTGCAGCGCGGCCACGCCGAACACCGCGGCGTAGACCAGCCACGCCCAGCGCGGCGGGGCGAGTACGGCCGCGGGTACGGCCATCACCGCCATCCCGAACCCCATGAGTGCCTCGCCGCCGGCCGTGCGGCGCTGTTCCTCGATCCTGCTGCGCATGCGCAGCAGGCAGTAGGCCCCGGTGCCCGCGCAGACCACGACGAGCAGCCAGGCGGCCTGTGCCGGTCCGTGCACGGCACCCTCCCCTGTCGGCGGCGTCAACTGTCGATCGGTGTCGTCGGGTCGATGCCCACGCGCATGCCGCCGTACGCGAGCGCATGGGGGTGCACGGGGAGCACGGGGGAGCGAGCGCGACATGGGAACCCAGATCGTTCGCGAGTAAAACACTTGCTAACCTTTTGGGTATGAGCAGTACGCCGCCGTCCCCGCGCCCCGGGTCCGAAGCCGAATCCACCCCCCGTCCCGTCCGCGCCCGCAGGCTTCCGCTCGCCGGTGTGCTGCGCCCCGGCAAGCCGTCCGACATCTGGTTCAAGCCCGCGACCAGCGTCGTCGTGGCCACCGCCCTGCCGAACCTGACGCTGCTCGCCCTCGGCCGGCTCGACCTCGTGATGTACACGATGGCCGGATCGTTCTGCGCCCTGTACACCCACAACCTCCCCTACGCCGCACGCGCCCGCGTCCTGGCCGGAGTCGTCGCGGGCATGGCCGCGAGCATCGCCGTCGCCCTGGTCACCGCCTCGCTCACGAGCTCCGCCGCGGTCCTCGTCGCGGTCGGCGCACTGCTCGCCGCGGCGCAGAAGACGCTCTGCGACGCCACGCGCGTCGGACCGCCCGGGCACCTGATCTTCACGTTCATCAGCTCGGCGACCCTCTTCGCGCCGCAGACCCTGGGCCAGGTCCCCGGCCATCTCGCCCTCACGCTCGCGGGCGGCGCCGTGGCCTGGCTCGTCGGCATGGCGCCCGCCCTGGTGCGCCCGCACGGACCCGAGCGCCGCGCCACCGCACGCGCCCTGCACGCCACCGCCGCCTACGCCGACGCGGCGCGCGCCGACGCGAACGGACCCGGCACCGAGCGGACCCGCGCCGCCGCGGCCGGAGCCGTGCACGCCGCCTGGCAGTCACTGCTGGCCACCGGCACCCGGACCGTGCAGGCCCGGCGCGCCCTGGCCCGCCTCGTCGTCCGCGCCGAGGAGGCCCTCGCCGTGCCCGAGGCCGCCGACCCCGACGCGCTCCGCTCCTGGGCGGCCGGGCTGCGCGGCACCGGCGCCGTCCCGCGCCCCCGTGGCGTACACCGCGGCGAGGAGGAGGAGCTGCTCGGCGTCGACGCCGAGCTCGCGGGACCGAAGGTGCCGCTGTGGCGGCGGCTCGCCCCCGGCTCCCCGCTGCTGCCCGTGGCGCTGCGCACCGCCGTCGGCTGCGCCCTCGCCGGCTACGCCTCGCTCGCGCTCGGCATCGGCCGCCCGTACTGGGCCCTGGTCACGGCCGCCTCCCTCTACCAGGCCAACGTCACCCTCACCTGGAACAGGGGCGTGCAGCGCGTGGTCGGCAACCTCATCGGAGTGCTCGCCTTCGCCGCCATCGCGCCGTTCGCGCACCTCGGCCACGCCGAACTCATCGTGTGCTGTCTGGCCCTCGCCTTCGGAGCGGAGGCGCTGATCACCCGCAACTACTGGCTGGGCAGCGTGTGCGTGACGCCCATGGCGCTGCTCGTCACCGAGTTCGCGCGGTTCCAGCAGCCCGGCGAACTGATCCTGGACCGCGTCGTGGACACCCTCGTGGGCGCCGTGCTCGGCGTCGCGGCCGCCGTCCTCGTCACCAACCGGCGCGCGGCCGACCACATCGAGAAGGCCATCGAGGCGACCGACCGGGCCAGGGAGCACGCCGAGGCGGGCCTCGCGGGCGCGGGAGCGGTCGAACCGGCACGGCGCCGCCTCACCGCGGCCCTCGTCGACCTGCGCGCCGCGGCGGACGCGGCCGCCGGCGAATGGTGGCAGCGCGCCCTGCCCGAACAGCGGGTGCTCGCCGCCGAACGCGCCGGACACCGTACGCTCGCGGCGACGGTCCGCAGGCTGCACGGCCACAGCGGTGAGAACGGTCAGGGGACGCGGGCCCGCGCAGGGACCGCCGACGCCTGGGAGGGCGCACGAGCATGACGACGGAGAACGGTCCGGTGACCGGCCACGGCGGGGACACCGTGGCCGCGGTGGTGCGGCAGTGGCAGACGGTGCGGCCCGACATCGACACCGGACCCATGGAGGTGATCGGCCGCATCAACCGCTGCGCGGCCCTCCTCCAGCAGGCCGAGGACGCGCCGCTGCGCCGGGCGGGCCTGACCCGCGCCGAGTTCGACCTGCTCGGCGCGTTGCGCCGCACCGGACACGAGCTGACCCCCGGCGAGCTGGCCCGCGAGACCTTCTCCTCGGGGGCCGCCGTCACCAAACGGCTCAAGCTGCTGCAGGAGCGGGAGCTCGTCGAGCGGCGCGCCGACGCGCGGGACCGGCGGGTCGCGCACGTCGGACTGACGGACGCGGGGCGCGACCTGGTCGACGCGATCCTGCCGGAGCAGCTCGCGTACGAAACAGTCGTCCTGTCCGTGCTCGACGGCACGGGGCAGGGGCAACTCAGCGGACTCCTGGGGGAGTTGCTCGCGCAGCTGGAGGGGCGCCTCGGGGTGCGGAGGGGCTGAGAGCGTCAGGAGGACGCCTCATGTCCCCCAAGCCCTCGTGCAGGGCCCAAACTGCTCACCGCCCTCGTCCAACAGCGGAACAACGCCCTGAACCCGGCCGTCGGCGGTTCGCCCGAACGGGTGTCGATGACGTCCTTCAGGCCGCCTCGACCCGCTGCATGATCTCCTCCTGCGTCAGGTAGGCGTCCGTCATCTCGAAGTCCTTGAGCGTGGCGGGCCGCTGCGCCTGGAAACCGGTGCGCACGTAGTCGTCGCCCGCGACCGCGTTGAGGCCCCAGTTCGCGGCCGTCCTGAAGCGCGCCGTGACCGTGCGCAGCGCGCCCAGGTGGTAGCCGCGCGCCACCACCTGGGCGGGCAGCCCCGTCAGCTGCACGCCCAGCGGCTTCGACACCGCCTGGATGCCGCCGAGGTCGACGACCAGGCCCATGTCCTTGTGCCGGTAGTCGGCGAGCGGGAAGCCGCGCAGGGCCGAGACGATGTTCTTCCCGGCCGCCCAGCCCTGCCGCATGGCGTGCTGTGCGGTCGGCGGGCAGATCGCGTCGCCGCCCTTGGCGAGATCGGGGACGGCCGCCGCGTCGCCGAGGGCGAAGACGCCGTCGAGCCCGGGCACCGTCAGGTCGGGCCGCACGACGAGCCGGCCGCGGTTCGTCTCCGCGCCCAGCGTCGCGATGAGCGGACTCGGCGCGACGCCCGCGGTCCAGATCAGCGTCCGGCACGGCAGGACGCGGTCGTCGGTGAGCGTGACGGTGTCCTCGGTCACCTTGGCCACGGACACCCCGAGCGAGACGTTCACGCCGCGCCGCTGCATGATCTCCATCGCCTTGTCGCCGAGCCGCGGGCCCAGCTCCGGCATCAGCTTCGGGGCGACGTCCACCACGTGCCACTTGATCTGCGACACGTCCAGACCCGGATAGCGCTTCACCGCGGCGCACGTCAGACGCTGGAGGTACGCGGCCGTCTCCACGCCCGCGTAGCCGCCGCCGACCACCACGAACTGGAGCCGCTGCTCGCGCTCCTCGCGGCTGGAGCTCGCCGCGGCCAGGTCCAGCTGGGAGATGACGTGGTCGCGGATCCACGCGGCCTCGGCCAGCGTCTTGACGCCCACCGCGTACCGGTCGACACCGGGGATGTCGAACTGCCGCGTGACACTGCCGGGGGTCAGGACCAGGTAGTCGTAGCGCTCCACGACCTCCTCGCCGTTGATCTTCCGTACGACCACCGCCTTGGCCTTGGGGTCGACGCCGACGGCGCCGCCCGGCACGATCGCGGTGCGGCGCAGCATCCGGCGCAGCGGCACGGCGACCGACTGCGGAGTGAGCACTCCGGAGGCGACGTGCGGCAGCAGTGGCAGGTACAGCTGGTGATCCGTCGGACTGATCAGCCGCAGCTCCGCCTCGTGGGGCGAGAGCTTCTTCTCCAGCTTGTGTGCGCACTCCATGCCGGCGAAACCGCCGCCGACGATGAGGATCCGGGGAGCTGCCATGTGATGTCTCTCCTGAGCTGTTGGAGATCGACTTCAGGGCTGTCGGGTCTGTCAGGACTCTGAATGATCTTCTGCGGACCGTACCCGTGGCCTTGTACCCCTGCATCCTGGATGGATTGCTCGTGTGACGTGCTTCACACATCTGTGTCCGGTCTGCGCACTTCGCGTAAATGGCTGGCGCCCGGTCGGCGGAGGGCGGGATGCTCCGTAGGGGAATCCGGAGGGGGAGTTGCGATGACCGTTGCGGGTAATGACGCGTCCCGGTCCCGACCCGAGGTCCGTACGCGGGCCGGGGCGCTGCGCGGGAGCCGGGAGGCGGGTGTCGCGGTCTTCCGGGGCATTCCGTTCGCCGAGCCGCCGGTCGGCGCGCTGCGCTTCGCGGCGCCGCGCGCGGTGCGCGGCTGGAGCGGGGTGCGCGAGGCCGTGGCCTTCGGACCGCCTCCTCCGCAGGGCGGCCACTTCGGCATGGACGCGCTGGCCAGGGAGGCGGCGGGCGAGGACTGGCTGACCGTCAACGTCTGGTCGCCCGATCCCGGGCCCGGCGCGGCGCTTCCGGTGCTGGCGTGGATCCAGGGCGGTGCCTACACGATCGGCATGTCCGGCCTTCCCGAGTACGACGGCGGCCGCCTGGCGCGGGACGGCGGGGTCGTCGTCGTGACGTTCAACTACCGCGTGGGTCTGGAGGGTTACGGACAGATCGAGGGAGCGCCCGCCAACCGCGGCCTGCTCGACCAGATCGCCGCACTGGAGTGGGTGCGCGACCACATCGGGGCGTTCGGCGGCGACCCGGACCGGGTCACGGTCTTCGGGCAGTCGGCGGGCGGCGGGTCCGTCGCCGCGCTCCTCGCGGCGCGGGGCGCGGCCGGGCTCTTCGGCAGGGCCGTCGCACAGAGCGCGCAGGGCACGTTCTTCTCTCCGGAGCTCGCCGCCGACATCACGGGCGCGTGCGCGGCCGAACTGGGCCTGCGGGCCACGGTCGCGGACCTCTCGGAGGTGGCGCCGCACCGGCTGGCCGCCGCGGGCGACGCGGTCGGCGCGGGGGCGGCCCGGCACGGCGGACGCTGGGGCAAACCCGCCCTTCGGGCGATCACGTTCTCGCCGGTCGTCGACGGCGTGGCGCTGTCGGTCACCCCGTGGCAGGCCCTGGCCGACGGCGCGGGCCGGGACATCGACCTCCTCGTCGGCCACACCCGCCACGAGCAACGGCTCCTCACCGCGCTGGACGGGCTTCTCGGCCAGGTGGGCGAGGACGTCGCGGCGAACGTCCTGCGCACGTTCGCCCCGGGCCCGGACGGCGCCCGCGCCTACCGCGACGCCTACCCGAAGGCGGGCCCCGACGAGCTCTACGAACTCGTCCTGTCCGACTGGATCTTCCGCATGCCGACCTTGCGTCTGGCGGAGGCGCAGGAAGCCGCGGGCGGCCGCGCCCACGTGTACGAACTGACCTGGCAGGCCCCCGGCATGGACGGCGTGCTCGGCGCCTGCCACGGCCTGGACGTGCCCCTCGTCTTCGGCAACCTCGACCGCGGCCAGCCGGCGGCACTGATCGGAAACGCTTCCGCCGCGGGTACGGCGGAGGGGACCGCGTCCGAGGCGGAGACCCTCTCCGCCCGCATGCGCGCCGCGTGGACCTCGTTCGCCGCGACCGGCGACCCGGGCTGGCCCGCGTACGACCGCGACCGGCGCCTTGTGCGGCTCTTCGACGTGCCGTCGACCGTCGCCGCCTATCCGGAGGAGCCGTCACGCCTGATCTGGCGGGACCATGCTTTCCCCGTGCTGCCGCTGCTCCCGTCGCAAGGTTCGTAAGGTCCGCAAGGTTCGTAAGGTCCTGGAGGCCCTGGAGGCCCTGGAGGTCGGGGGATCCTGGAGGAGTGGAAGATTCGGAAGGTCAGATCCCCGGCCGGTAGCGGATCGGATGGTCGTGCGGGACCTCGACGAGAACGATCCTGACGCCGTCCGGATCCGCGATCCACATCTCGATGAGCCCCCACGGCTCCCGCACCGGCGGCCGCACCACCTCGACGCCGCGCTCCACCAGTTCCGCGTGGGCCGCCGCGACGTCCGCGACCTGGAGCCAGAGTTGGAGTCCCGGCGCGGGCGGGGCGTCGGAGCGGCCCGACACCTCCAGGAAGCCGCCGCCGAGGAAGTAGACCGTGCCGCGCTCGGGACCGGTGCCGAACTCGCGGTGGACGCCGAGCCCCAGTGTCTCGCCGTAGAAGACGCGCGAGCGCTCCGGGTCGGTGGGGCGCAGGAGTGTCCTGCTGCTCAGTACGTGGACCATGCGCCCGCACCCTAGTCCCTCATGGCGTGGGGTTAGGCTCGACGGCGCCCCATCCAGCTCCAAGATTCGGAGAGCCAGGTCCATGGACACCGCCCCGCGCCCCACCTCAGGAGAGCTCACTTTCCGCGCCGCCGAAGCCGCCGACGTGGACGCCCTCGTCGTGCTCATCGAGTCGGCGTACCGCGGAGACGCGAGCCGCGTCGGGTGGACCACCGAGGCCGACCTCCTGGAAGGGCAGCGCACCGATCCGCAGGGCGTCGTCGACGTCATCGAGTCGCCGACGAGCCGACTGCTCGCCGTCGAGCGGGACGGCGCGCTGATCGCGTGCTGCCAGCTCGAACACCGCGGTGATCACGCCTACTTCGGCATGTTCGCCGTGAGCCCGGCCCTTCAGGGGGCCGGCCTCGGCAAGGTGATCATCGCCGAGGCCGAGCGGAGGGCCCGCGAGGCGTGGGGCGTCCGCGAGATGCACATGACCGTGATCTCCGCCCGCGAGGACCTCATCGCCTGGTACGAGCGGCGCGGCTACCGCCGTACGGGAAAGATGACTCCCTTCCCGTACGGCGACGAGCGCTTCGGCATCCCGCAACGCGACGACCTGCAGTTCGAGCTGCTGGTAAAGGACCTGTCCGCGGCCTGACGCCTGGCGCCTGATACCTGGCACCTGATGCCTGATGCCTGATGCCTGATGCCTGATGCCTGACGCCTAAGCGGTGAAGCGGCCCGTCCGCTTGATCTCGGGGTAGTCCGTGGTCGCCCCGTCCAGCTGCAGGGCCCGCACCAGGCGCAGGTCGTCCTGAGTGTTCACGACCCAGCCGATGATCCGCAGGTCGGCCTTCCTGGCGCGCTCGACGATCTCCAGCGTCAGGCGCCGGATGTTGAGGACGAGCGTGGTCGCGCCGACGGCGGTGGCGCGCTCCACGACGTCCGTGCCGTAGCGGCTCGCGACGAGGGCGGTCCGTACGCCGGGGACCAGGCGGGCGATCTCGGCGATCGCCTCGTCGTGGAAGGAGATCACCTCCACCCGCGCGACCAGGTCGCGGCTCAGCATCACCTCGGCGAGGGCGCGCGCGGCCGCGACGTCCTTGATCTCGGCCTGCAGCGGTGCCTTCACCGCGTCCAGGACCTCTTCGAGGACGGGGATGCGCTCGCCGCGGCCCGCGTCGAGTTCCCGCAGCTCGGCGAGGGTCTTCTCGGCGATCGGCCCCTTGCCGTCGGTCGTACGGGCCACGTCGGCGTCGTGCATGACGACGAGCGCGCCGTCCTTGCTCAGATGCAGATCCAGCTCGATGAGGTCGAGGCCCGCCGCTTGCGCGGCGACGAAGGAACGCAGGGTGTTCTCGGGCTCGACGCCCATGACCCCACGATGACCGATGGTGAGGAAGTTCAAGATCCACTCGCTTCCGTCGACGGAGGCTCGGCGACCGCGCGGCCGGGGAGCCGCGCGCAATGTCGCAGCCTAATGGCCCGCCTCGGTGAAGGAACCGTGTGGACGGTGGTCGGTGGACTCCTCGGATCTGGTCCCCGCGATCCCCAGGAGGAGGCCGGTGATCAGGGCGGCGACAAGGACGGCACGGGTGCTCACGGGTGCGCTGCTCCGAACGGCGGGCGACGGCTGACCCCGCCCGTCCTACCGGCAACACCACCACCGGGGCGACCCGCTTCACCCTGGCGTGGGCGAGTCCTCCACGGGTTGACCTTGGGGCAGCGGGGGTTGACCGGGGGTGGCGCCGGTCTTTAGGGGGGCCGGGGCGGAGGGGTTGACCGGGGGTGGCACCGGTCTGCAGGGGGGCCGGGGCGGAGGGGTTGACCGGGTTGCGGTGGTGGCGCGGGTCGGCCGGGTGGTGGTGGCCTCGGATCAGGCGGGCGGCGGCAGCACTGGTTGGCCGGGTGGTGGTGGCGTGGGCTGACTGGGCTTTGGTGGTGCGGGTTGGTGGGGGTGGGGGCGCGGGTTGGCCGGGTGGTGGCCTCGGATCAGCCGGGCGGCGGCAGCACCGGTCGGCCGGGTGGTGGTGGCGTGGGCTGACTGGGCTTTGGTGGTGCGGGTCAGTCGGGCGGGGGTGGTGCGGACTGACCGGGCGGGCCTGGTGTGGGTTGTGGTGGTGGCGGGTCCGCTTCTTCGGCGGACGGGCGGGACGCCGGGGACGCGCGCGGCGCGTCGGTCTCCTCGGTTCCTCCGCGCGCCTCGAGCGCGGACAGATCGCCGAGCATCGCCTCCGCGAGCCCCACCTCCGCCTGCAGGCGCCGCTCGCTCCACCGCAGCGCGACCTGCGGATGCGACCACGCCTGCGCCCCGTCCGCGCCGTCCACCCGTGCCAGCGCGTCCCTGACCTCCTTCAACTCGCTCCGGGTCTGCGCGATGTGCTCGGCGACGAGATCCCGCAGCCGGTCGGGGGCGGTGAGGTGACCGAGCCAGATCCGCAGCAGCAGCGGGTGCTTGAGGACGGGCGGGCCCACGCCCCGTCCGCCGTCGGCCCAGGCGGCCAGCGCGGCGCGGCCTTCCTCCGTGATGGCGTACGCCCGCTTCGTGCGGGGCGCCTCCGGCCCCGAGCGGCGCGACGTGGCGTACCCGAGCGCTTCGAGGCGGCGCAGCTCGGCGTAGATCTGGCTGATGGCGGGCGACCAGTAGAAGAAGCGGAGGGAGGAGTCCGCCCACTTCTTGAGCTCGTACCCGGTCCGCTCCCCGGGAAAGGAGAGCAGCCCCAGCACGGCCCACGCGGTCGGCGGCAACACGGCACCGCCGTCGGCGGACGCGGTGCTGCCGTGCTGCTGCGAGGTGGTTCGACGGGCCGCCATAGGGCGCATTGAAGTGATAGGGCCGGGGCGGGCGCAAGGGATCAGCCAGCCGGTCTGTGCCTCGGCTGGGTCAGTCCGCCGGCCCCTGCCTCGGCTGGATCTGTCCGAGGGCCCCTGCCTCGGCTGGGTCAGTCAGTCAGTCGGACCGGGCCTCGGCTGGATCAGTCCGCCGGCCCCCGCCTCAGCTGGGTCAGTCAGTCAGTCCGCCGGCCCAGGCCTCGGCTGACGATTCGCCGCCAGCGTCAGCGTGCGGGCCCGCTGGGCGATCTCGTCCAGCTGTGCAGCCGGGCTGTAGACCGTCAGCGCGGAACGGAGCTTGTCGAGGAGCAGGGTGCCCGGCGTGGGCGCGGTCTCACCGTCGTACGCGAGACCCGTCACGTCCTCCAGACCGCTGAGCCGCAACTCCTCGACGCGCTCGGCGCGGAACACCCGCGACCGCCGCAGCGCGCCGCCCAGCGCGGAGAGGGCGACGCGCGTCCGGGCGAGCGGCGCCTCCGCGTCGACCGTGCGGATGTCGAGGAGGCCGTCGTCCAGCCGGGGCCGGTGTGTGAGCGCGAGGCCGTCCGGCACGTACTGGCCGTTGCCCGCGAAGAGCAGCCACAGCACGCGGTCGTGGCCGTCGAGCCGGATCCGCAGCGGCGCCGCGGTCCGCAGCACCTCGACGAACGACACGGCCGCCGCGGGCCACTTGCCGATCCGCCCCTCCAACTTCTCGCGCTTGCGCACGAGTTCCGGGTAGATGCCGATGCTGAACGTGTTGACGAAACCGGCGACCTCCGTGCCCTCTCCGTCGCGCACCCGCGCCAGATCGACGCGGACCGCCTCACCCCGTGCGACGGCGTGCGCGGTCTCCTCGAAGGTGGGCGTGCCCACGTCCAGCGCGAAGTGGTTCAGGGTGCCACCGGGGAAGACCGCGAGCGCGAGCCCCGCCTCCGCGGCACGCCGGGCCGCGGCGTTCACCGTGCCGTCCCCGCCGCACACGCCGAGCACCCCGGCCGCCCCGGTGGCCCGCGCCACCGCCTCGTCCAGGATCTCGCCGAGGTCGTCACCGGGACCGCACGCCAGGATCTCGGCCTTCGGCAGCAGCAGCTCCAGATGCTCGCCCGCCGGCAGGCGCCCCGGAACGCCCTTACCCGAACCGGAGTTGAGGAGGACGACGAGCCCCTCGCCCTCGGGCAGCGCGGGGGCCTGCACCCGGGTGCGGCGGAACTGGGCGGGTGGGGGGTGCGGCGGCCACCAGTAGCAGGTGGCCGCGGCCGCCGCCGCGCCGAGGACGCAGCCCGCGAGCACGTCACCGGGGTAGTGCACCCCCACGTACACCCGGGAGAACGCGACGGCCGCGGCGACCGGCGCGATCAGCGCGCCGTACCGCGGCGTCTCCAGGGCCACGCCCACCGCGAACGCCGCCGCCGACGCGGCGTGCCCGGACGGGAACGAGGACGTCCACGGCGCCTTGGAGAGGCGTCGCATCGCGGGGACGGTGGTGAGGACGGGGCGGCGCCGCCGTACGGCGTACTTGGCCACCGCGTTCGTCGTCACCGAGGCCAGCGCGAGGGCGCCCACCCCGCGCCGCGCGGCGCGCCGGGCCGCGGGGCCGCCGACGACCGCGAGGGCGGCCGCCGTGCCGCACCAGAGCCGCCCGTGGTTCGCCGCCCTGCTCAGCGGCGGCAGCACCTGCTCCGCGCCCGGCAGCCGCGCCGACGCCACCCGTTCGAACCACCGTCGGTCGATGCTGCCGATCCGTCGCTTCATGGGCCCACTCGAGCAGGGCGACACGGCGGAGGCCCGTGATGCTCGTCCGAACGGGGTACGTGGTTCAGTCTTGGGAGCGGCCCCCGACCGCCGGGCGGCACCGACCGGACGGAGAATCGCATGACGCCGCGCCGCTCCCCCGACGTGCGGGTCAAGCGCGTCTACGACGAGGCGTCGCCCGACGACAGCACGCGCGTCCTCGTCGACAGGCTGTGGCCGCGCGGGCTGTCCAAGGACAGGGCGCGGCTCGACGCGTGGGACAAGGAGCTGGCTCCGTCGAACGAGCTGCGCCGCTGGTACGACCACGACCCCGAGCGCTTCGAGGAGTTCGCCGAGCGATACCGCCACGAGCTCGCCGACCCGGAACGGTCCACCGAGCTCGACCGGCTGCGGGCCCTCGCCCACCAGGGACGGCTCACCCTCCTGACGGCCACGAAGGACCTACCGCACGGGCACGTACGCGTGCTCGTCGACGCACTGGGGTCAAAGGGGTAGACAGGGGGGCGGCGGACAGGGGGAGTGGGGCAAGAGGGCAACCACAGGAACTCCAGGAGGTACACACCGTGCTCGTCGACCTTTCCGGCAAGACCGCGCTCGTCACCGGCTCGACCCAGGGAATCGGCGCGGCGATCGCCGTCGGCCTGGCGCGGGCGGGCGCAGAGGTCGCGGTCAACGGGCGGTCCCGCGATTCCGTGGACGCCGCCGTCGACCGTCTGAAGGGGGAGTGCGACGGCGCCGGGTTCCTCGCGGCGCCCGGCGACATCTCCACGGACGAGGGCGCGCGGCAGGTCTTCGGGGCCGTGCCGCGGGCGGACATCCTCGTCAACAACCTCGGCGTCTTCGGCGCCGAACCCGCCCTCGACATCTCCGACGACGAGTGGCGCCGTTACTTCGAGGTCAACGTACTGACCGCCGTGCGGATGATCCGCCACTATCTGCCCGGCATGAAGGACCGCTCCTGGGGGCGCGTCCTCAACATCGCCAGCGACTCGGCACTCGTCACACCCGCGGAGATGATCCACTACGGCATGTCGAAGACCGCGCTGCTCGCCGTGTCGCGGGGCTTCGCGAAGGAGGCGGCGGGGTCCGGCGTCACCGTCAACTCCGTGATCGCGGGACCGACGCACACCGGCGGCGTCGAGGACTTCGTCTACGAACTGGTCGACCGCGCGCTGCCGTGGGACGAGGCACAGCGGAAGTTCATGACCGAACACCGCCCCCAGTCGCTGCTCCAGCGCCTCATCGAGCCGGAGGAGATCGCGAACATGGTCGTCTACCTGAGCTCCCCACTGGCGTCCGCGACGACGGGCGGCGCGGTGCGGGTGGACGGCGGTTACGTGGACTCGATCGTTCCGTAGGGGGCGCCTGTTTGCCGGAACGGCAACGAACATCGTCCCGCCGCGGACGCGCGCCGCATGCTCGGGGCACGTAGTCGCCCGAGCTCAGGAGCGCCCATGTCCCTCGCACAGTCGCAGCCCGTCCCGTCGCCCGCCGGGGCCCTGACCCACCGTCTGGTCCCCTCGCCCGCGGGCCGCGTCCACCTCGTGGAGCAGGGCGAGGGCCCCCTCGTCCTGCTGGTGCACGGCTTCCCCGAGTCCTGGTACTCCTGGCGCCACCAGCTCCCCGCCCTGGCCGCGGCCGGGTACCGCGCGGTCGCCGTCGACGTGCGCGGCTACGGCCGGTCGTCGCGTCCCGCGGACGCCTCCGCGTACCGGATGCTCGACCTGGTCGACGACGGAGCCGCCGTGGTGCGCGCGCTCGGTGCGGAGAACGCGGTGATCGTGGGGCACGACTGGGGCGCCGCCGTCGCCGCGCACTCCGCGCTCGTCAGGCCCGACGTCTTCCGCGCGGTCGGGCTGCTGAGCGTCCCGTACACGCCGCCTGGCGGCCCGCGGCCCAGCGAGGTGTTCGCCGGGATGGGCGGGGACGGCGGGGACGAGGAGTTCTACGTCTCGTACTTCCAGGAGCCCGGCCGCGCCGAGGCCGAGATCGAGCCCGACGTACGGGGCTGGCTCGCCGGCTTCTACGCCGCGCTCTCCGCCGACACGATGCCGGGGCCCGACGCGCCGGACCCGCACTTCGTGAGCCGCGGCGGGCGACTGCGCGACCGGTTCCCGGCTGTCGCGGCGGCCTCGGGGGCGGGGCTGCCCGCGTGGCTCGACGAGCACGACCTCGACGTGTACGCCGCGGAGTTCGAGCGGACCGGCCTGACCGGCGCGCTCAACCGCTACCGCGCCATGGACCGGGACTGGGAGGACCTCACGCCGCGCTTCGCCGGCGCGCCGGTCCGGCAGCCGTCCCTGTTCGTCGGGGGAGCCCTGGACGCCTCGACCGTGTGGCTCGCCGACGCGATCAAGGCGTTCCCCGACACCCTGCCGGGCCTGCGCTCCTCACACGTCCTCGACGGCTGCGGCCACTGGGTCCAGCAGGAACGCCCCGACGAGCTCAACGGACTCCTGACGGACTGGCTCGGCACCTTGGACGGCTGATGGCCCGTGCCCGGTCGGTCCCGGCGCAGCCGACCGTTCTCAGGGGAACGTGATCGCCGGGTCCACGGGCGTGAGGACCAGCCAGCGCAGCGCCGTGTCGCCGAAGCGTCCGTACGCCGCGACGCGCACGTCGACCGGATCGGGCGCCACGAGGGGGAAGTACATCGGGAGCGCCGCGTCGTCGTGGGACGCCCGGGCGTCCGCCGTACGCTCCCACAGCTCGGCGATGCCCGGCTCGCGCCGCACGGTCCGCACCACGTCGTCCAGGCGCTCGTTGTCCGGCCAGCGCTGCCAGGCGAGGCGCAGCCTGCCGAGCAGCGGACCCGCCCACTTCGTCTCCCAGTCGCGCAGCTGATACCGGGCCTCCGTGGAGAACGCCCAGGTCATGACGTTCGCGTCCGGGCGGGCCAGCCAGGGGCAGTGGCGTGCCGCCACGGCGTTGACGGCGAGCACGTCCCAGGCCTGGTCGCAGATCCAGCTCACCCGGCGCTGCTGGTGCAGCAGATCGAGCATCGCGTCGTCCGGCCGCGCGCTCCCCGTCCGGTACCGGGGCGGCTGGTGGCCGGTGCCGCGGTGGAGGGCGGTCGCCCGGCCGGGGGAGAGGTCCAAAATCCGTACGACGCCCTCGATCATCTCGCGCGCGTACTTGCGGTCCTCGCCCCGCTCCAGGGCGCGGTACCAGCGTTCGGAGACCCCGAGCAGCAGGGCCATGTCGAGCTGGGTGAGGTACGAGCGGTGGCCGCGGAAAGGGACGGGTCCGGGGAGGAGGGCCGGGTCCCGCGCCATCCGCCACGCCCGCAGCATCCGCCCGAGGTCCTCGCGCCGCGCGTCCACCAACGTAAAGACCTCGCAAAGATGAATATGTCGTACGGGGGTGCCGCGCGCCCTTCGCCGATCTCGGCCCGGCCGGTGCACGGTGTCAGCCTCGCACACGGCGGCGGCGACCGGAACGTGAGCGTGCCGGTATTGGGTGTGCCGACCTTGGCGCGGGGCGCGGAGGCAGGGTGGACGCGTCGCCGCCCGGTTCGGTCCGGAACTCAGGAGTTCCGGACCGAACCGGGCGCGGGACCGCTGCCCCCGCGTCGCCGACGCGTCGGTCGGCGAGCGACCGCGTTGCCGGCGCGTGGCTCAGCCGCTACGCCGCCGACCGGCGCGTCAGCCGTCACGGACCAGCCGTCGCGCTGCCGACCAGCGCGTCAGCCGTCGTGGATCCGCCGTCGTGCTGTCGACTTGTGCGTCAGCCGTCGCGTACGCCACCCGCACACCCTTGGAGAGTTCACCGATGAGCCACTTCCTGCCGGAGATCGATGCCGTGCTGACCGCCGCCCGAGGGCTGGCCCTGGCGCACCCCGGCATGATCGAGGTGAACAGCAGCCCGCTCTACCTGCGGGCGCGCGACGCCGACCCGGCCCGCACGGTCGCCCTCGTCTCCGGGGGCGGCTCCGGCCACGAGCCGCTGCACACCGGGCTCCTGGGGCGGGGCGGCCTGGACGCCGTCTGCCCCGGCGAGATCTTCGCGTCCCCGCACAACCGGCAGATCTACGAGGCGAGCGCCGCGGCCGCGAAGAGCGGCGGCGTCCTGCACATCGTCAAGAACTACACCGGCGACGTGATCAACTTCCAGATCGCCGCGGAGCGTCTGCGACATGACGGCGTCACCGTCGCCACCGTCCTGGTCGACGACGACCTCGCCACCGACAGCGCGGACAGCGCGACCGGCCGCAGGGGGACCGCCGCGACGGTCGTCGTCGAGAAGCTCCTCGGCGCCGCCGCCGACCGGGGCGCCACGCTGGAGGAGCTCACCGACCTCGGCCGGCGCGTCGTCTCCCGCTCCCGCAGCATCGCCGTCGCCGCCCGCGCCCAGACCTCGCCCACCACGGTGAGCCCCGCGTTCGAGCTGGACGAGGGCACCCTCGACTACGGCGTCGGCATCCACGGCGAGCGCGGCATCCGCACCATCGCAAGGCCCGCGACCGGCGACCTCGTCCGACGCATGACCGACGACCTCCTGGACGCGCTGCCCGACGGGCCCGACGACGTGCTGGCCCTCGTCAACGGCCTCGGCGCCACCACCGAGCTCGAGCTCAACGCCATCGCGGTGCTGCTGAACGACGAGCTCACCGCCCGCGGCGTCCGCCCGGTCCACATCGTCCCCGGTACCTTCACCGCGGCCCTGGACATGGCCGGTTTCTCCCTCACCCTGACGCGGCTCGAAGAAGGCTGGGACGACCTGTGGACCGCCCCCACGCGGACCCCGCTCGTCCTGCCGCGCCCCGTCGTCACCTCCGACGGCGCCGAAGGTTCCGACCACCACGCCCCGTCGGCGCGGACCCCTGCGGGCACCCCCGCGAGCGCTCCCGCGTCCACGCAGCGCGAGGCCGGCGACCGCGCCCTGCTCGACCGCTACGCACTCACCGTCACGCAGGTCCGCGACAACCTGACCAAGCTCGACCAGCTCGTCGGCGACGGCGACTTCGGCGACAACCTCGCCGGGGGCGTGCGCCGCGCGGTGAAGCTGGCCGACGAGACCGGCGCGGACGGCACGGCCGCTCTCGCCGACGCCTTCCTCAACGACGTCGGAGGCACCAGCGGTCCCCTGTTCGGCCTCCTCTTCCAGCACCTGGCCGCCGCCTCACCGGCGGACGGCGGCGCCCCGACGGCGGCCGCGCTCGCGGAGGCCGCCGAGGCCGGGCACGCCGCCATCCACCGGGTGGGCGGCGCGGTCCCCGGCGACTGCACACTGGTCGACGCCCTCGCGCCCGCCGCCGAGTCGCTGGCCGCGGCCCGGGACGCGGACGCCCCCGAGGCGCCCCTGACCGAGGCGGCGCAGGCGGCGATCCGTGGCGCCCTCGCCACCGCTTCGCTGCGCCCCCGCCGCGGCCGCGCCAGCTACGTGGGCGACCACGCGCTCGGCGTGCCGGACCCGGGCGCCCTGGCCGTCGCGCTGCTCTTCATGGCCCTCGCCGACATCCACGAGCCGGCCACGGCCCCGCGGCTCCCCGCGCCCGGCCACATCACCGTCCTCTGAGCGGTCCGGCCTCCCACCGGACAGCCTGGTTTCGGCGTCCATTACCTGACTAAGGTCAGGTAATGGACGCCGAACAGATCGATCAGGTACGCCGCTTCAACCGCACCGTCACCGAACGCGTGGGCGTGCTGCACGACCACTATCTGGGCCGCGACCGCCCCATCGGCGAGGCCCGGCTGCTCTGGGAGATCGGCGAGCGGGGCCAGGACGTGCGCAGGCTGCGCGAACGCCTCGGACTCGACTCCGGCTACGTCAGCCGCCTGCTGCGCGCCCTGGAGGCCGACGGCCTGGTGGCGGTGGAGCCGCACCCCCGCGACCGCAGGGTCCGCACGGTCCGGCTGACCGACGCCGGACGCGCGGAGCGCGGCCTCCTGGACGAGCGCAGCGACGAACTCGCGGTCTCCCTCCTGGGGCCGCTGAACACCGCGCAGCGGGCGCGGCTCGTCGCCGCCATGGCGGAGGTGGACCGGCTGCTCACCGCCTCGACGGTCACCCTGGACACCGTCGACCCCGGCCATCCGGACGCCGAGTACTGCCTGCGCTCCTACTTCACCGAACTCCAGGAGCGTTTCGACACCGGCTTCGACCCCGCGCGGAGCCTGCTGCCGGACGCGGGCGGGCTGCGGCCGCCGCACGGCCTGTTCCTGGTGGCCAGGGCGCACGGCGAGCCCGTCGGCTGCGCCGGACTCAAGCTGCCGCCCGGCGCCCCGGCCGAGATCAAGCGCATGTGGGTGGCGCCCGCGGCGCGCGGTCTCGGCCTCGGCCGCCGCTTCCTCGCGGAGCTGGAGCAACTGGCCGTACGGGAGGGCCGCCCCGTCCTGCGCCTCGACACCAACAAGGCGCTCGACGCGGCGATCGGCCTGTACCACTCCTGCGGCTTCGAGGAAGTGCCCGCGTTCAACGACGAGCCGTACGCGCACCACTGGTTCGAGAAAAGCATCGGACACGGAGCCTAATCGCGGTATCGGTTTGCCTAAAACCTTTAGGCAGTTCCATAATTGCTTAAGCCAGAAGAGGGGTACGCAGAGGTCGGGAGGAGTACGTCATGGTGCGCGCAGGACTGACCACAGAACGTCTGGTCCGGGCGGGGGCCGAGCTTGCGGACGAGGTCGGCTTCGGCCAGGTGACCGTCTCCGCGCTCGCCCGACGTTTCGACGTCAAGGTCGCGAGCCTGTACTCGCACGTGAAGAACTCCCAGGACCTCAAGACCGGCATCGCGCTGCTCGCCCTCGCGGAACTCGCCGACCGGGGCGCCGACGCGCTGGCCGGGCGGGCGGGCAAGGACGCGCTGGCCGCGCTGGCGAACGTCTACCGCGACTACGCCCGTGAGCACCCCGGCCGGTACGCCGCGGCCCAGCTTCGACTCACCCCCGAAGCCGCGGCCGCGAGCGCGGGCGGCCGCCATGCGGAGATGACGCGGGCGATCCTGCGCGGGTACGCGCTGACGGAACCGGACCAGACGCACGCGGTCCGCCTCCTCGGCAGCGTCTTCCACGGCTACGTGAGCCTGGAGCTCGGAGGCGGGTTCAGCCACAGCGCGCCCGACTCCGACGAGACATGGACACGCGTCATCGACGCCCTTGACGCCCTGCTGCGCAACTGGCCCGAACCGGCCGTCTAATCCATACACGTGATCAACAGGTTGAGGCAATGCACACGGACGACACCCACCAGACCGATCCCTCCTGGACCACCACGGCCATCACCGCGGAGTTGCTGCGAGGCGCCCTCGACGTGGAGCGCACCGAGCACGGCGTGCTGCCGCACCGGCTCCCCGCCCGGGCCCGCGCGCAGAACACCGACGGTCAGCTCGCCATGGCCGAGTCCCAGCCCTCCGGCGTACGCCTGGCGTTCCGCACCCGCGCCACCGTGATCGAACTCGACACGCTGCCCACCAAGCGGTCGTACGTCGGTGTGCCGCCCCGGCCGGACGGCGTCTACGACCTGCTCGTCGACGGCCGCCCGGCCGGCGCGACGACCGTCGAGGCGGGCCACGTCCTGACCATCGACATGACCGAGGGCACCGCCGAGCGCAGCACCGGAGAGCCCGGCACCGCACGCTTCGCCGGACTGCCCGACGGCATGAAGGACGTCGAGATCTGGCTGCCGCACAACGAGACCACCGAACTCCTCTCCCTGCGCACCGACGCTCCCGTGGAGCCCGCGCGCGACCCGGGCCGCAAGGTCTGGCTGCACCACGGCAGTTCGATCAGCCACGGCTCCGACGCCGCGAGCCCCACCACGATCTGGCCCGCGCTCGCCGCCTCGCACGGCGGTGTGGAGCTGATCAACCTGGGTCTGGCGGGCAGTGCCCTCCTTGACCCGTTCACCGCCCGTGCCATGCGGGACACCCCCGCGGACCTGATCAGCGTCAAGCTCGGCATCAATGTGGTCAATGCCGACCTGATGCGGCTTCGCGCCTTCGCGCCCGCGGTCCACGGATTCCTCGACACCATCCGCGAGGGCCACCCCGAGACGCCGCTCCTGGTCGTCTCGCCCATCCTGTGCCCCATCCACGAGGACACCCCAGGACCCTGCGCGCCGGACTTCAGCGAGATCGGCGAGGGGCGCCTCCGGTTCGCGGCGATGGGCGACCCGGCGGAGCGGGCGAGCGGCAAGCTCACCCTCAACGTCATCCGCGACGAGCTGGCCCGCATCGTGGAGCAGCGCTCGGCCGACGACCCGAACCTGCACCACCTCGACGGCCGTGACCTCTACGGCCCCGCGGACGCCACCGAGCACCCCCTCCCCGACGCCCTCCACCCGGATGCCGAGACCCATCGCCTCATGGGCGAACGCTTCGCCGCGAAGGTCTTCACGGCGGGCGGCGCCTTCGGGGGAGGCGACTCCTAGGGCGGAGCCGCCCGACGGAATGCCGGTGCGGCAGCCCTTGCGACTTCGCGATGTGACGGTTAGTCATATGACTGACCGTCATACGCTTTCTCTGGAGGGCACGTGAAGTTCTCCGTCATATTCGAGGCGCAGCTCGCCGATCCGACCGTCGAGCGCGAGCACCAGGTCATCCACGACAGCGTCGAACAGGCCGTGCTCGCCGAGGAGATGGGATTCGACCGCGTCTGGGCGGTCGAGCACCACTCCCTCAAGTGGTACGCGCACATGAGCGCGCCGGAAATCTTCCTGACCTGGGTCGCCGCCCGCACGAGCACCATTCGGATCGGGCACGGCGTCGTCTGCATGCCGTTCAACTTCAACCACCCGGCGCGGGTCGCCGAACGCGCGGCCATGCTGGACCTGCTCTCCGGAGGGCGGCTCGACCTCGGTGCGGGGCGCGGCGGCACGGAGCAGGAGACGTCGCTCTGCGGAGTCGACAAGGAACGTACGACCCAAGAGGTCGAGGAAGCGCTCCGGATCATCGGCAAGGCCTGGGAGAAGGAGGAGCTGGAGCACCACGGCGAACTCCTCGACATCGGCCCCCACCCGATCCTCCCGCGGCCGAAGCAGACCCCGCACCCCCCGCTCTTCCTCGCCTGCAGCAGGACCGAGACCCTGACGCAGGCGGCCGAACTCGGCATCGGTGCCCTGGTGATGGGGTTCGCGGGGCCCGAGTCGATCGCCGGGATGCGGCAGGCGTACGACGCGGCGGTCGCGGCCCGCACCGGCGCCCGCTTCGTGTCGGACGTCGTCAACGACCACTTCTCCGTGCTCTGCCCGACGATCGTGCTCGACGACCGGGAGGCCGCGCGGCGCGTGGGCATCTGCGGCCAGCGCTTCTTCGCGCAGTCCATCGGCCACTGGTACGGCGGTGCGGGACTGCCCGACGAAGCGGTGGTGGAGGGCGGCGACGAGGCCGCGGAGATGCGCAGGGCCGCCGAGCAGGTCGTCGCGCGCCTGCACGAACAGAACATCCCGGTACGCCCCACCTCGACGGCCACGTTCAACGCCGACCACGCCTATGGCACCGCGGACGACGCCATCGCCTACGTGGAGCGCCTGCGCGACGCGGGAGCCGACGAGATCATGTGCCTCGTCCAGATGGGCACGGTCCCCCAGGAGGCCTGCCTGGAGACCTTGCGGCAGTGGGGCGAGAAGGTGATCCCGTACTTCCGCGCGCAGGAGGCGGGACCGAGCTGATGCGGCGGCCCGCCCCCGACCGCCTCGACCCCCGCGCCCGCCCCCTCGTGGCCGCCCTCGCGCGCGCCTTTCCCGACCTCGGCGGCACCGTCACCGATGCGGTGGAGGCCCGCCGCATCCTCGCCGCCGCACCCGCCTCACGGAAGGCGCCGCCCGCCGTCGGGGCCGTCGTGGACCGGACCGTTCCGGGGCCGCCGGGCGCACCCGAGATCCCCGTACGCCTCTACCTGCCGGACCCGGACCCGGACTCTGACCCGAGCCCCGCCCCGGACCGGCACCCCGCGCCCCGCCCCACCGTCGTGTTCTTCCACGGCGGCGGCTACACCCTCTGCGGCCTCGACTCGCACGACGCCACCGCGCGTGCGCTCGCCGCCCGTTCCGGGGCCGTCGTGGTCTCCGTCGCCTACCGGCTCGCGCCCGAGCACCCGTTCCCCGCTGCCGTCGACGACGCGTACGCGGCGCTCCGCTGGGTGGCGGGGGAGAGCGCCGCGCTCGGTGGCGATCCGGGAGCCGTCGTCACCGCGGGGGACAGCAGCGGGGGCGGGCTCGCCGCCGCCGTGGCCCTGCGGGCCAGGGACGCGGGCGGTCCCGCCGTCGCGCTGCAGGTGCTGCTCTACCCCCTGCTGGACGCCGCCCAGGACGCGGAGTCGTACCGCGAGAACGCGCACGGCTACTTCCTGACCGCCGCGCATCTGCGCTGGTTCTGGCAGCAGTACCTCGGCCTCGACGGCGTACACCCTCTCGCCTCACCGCTGCGCGCTCCCGATCTGCGCGGCCTGCCGCCCGCGTACGTCCTCACGGCGGGCTGCGACCCGCTGCGCGACGAGGGACTGGCCTACGCGGCGCGCCTGCGCGCGGCCGGCGGGCGCGTCACCACCGCCCACTACCCGCGCATGTTCCACGGCTTCCTCGGCTTCCCCGAGCTGCTCCCCGACGCGGTGCGGGCGATGACCGAGGCGGCAGAAGCAATCGGGTCGGCAGGGAGCCGCAGGAAAAACAGCGGCGGAAGTGGGGGTGGCACAGGATAATTTCCGGAGACCCCTCTTGTCGCGGAGAACCTCGCACGCATACGGTGTTCTGACGCGAGGTTCTCCCGTGGAGGATGGGACATGACGGAAATTCTTGTGCAGTCGGGTATCGAGGGTGCGGTTCCTTCCACTGCTGGGCGGGTGGTGGACCACCCCGCGTGGCCGGTGCTCAAGGACGCCGTGGAGGACATCCGGCCCTGGCAGTCGGCGGACGGCTCCATCGACTTCGAGGCGGACGGCGCCCCGGCCAAGGCCATCGCCGAACTCGCCGTGGACCGCGTGATATCCGCGGTCGATGAGCTCTCCCCGCTCCTCCCGCACGACGCCGCGTACCACCGCGCGCTCGTCGCGGACCTGCGCCGCTGGGCCGAGACCGGCTTCCAGGTCCCCGACTTCCTCGACTCGCTGCTCGCGTTCCAGCCCGCCGCGCACCGCGAGGACGGCCTGCAGCACCTGGTCGTCTTCCCGATGTACACGCAGAACGGCAACCCCGACCGCAACCTCGAAGCGGTCGTGCTGCGCATGGTCTGGCCCGACTGGCTGGCCGAGCTCGAGCGCACGCGCTACGACAACCCGCTGTTCTGCGGCATCACCTTCGAGGACTTCACCGCCGGATACGACACGAACTCGGCCGTCCTCTTCCCCGAGACCATCGCCGTGCGCGAGGCCCCCGAGCGGTTCTCCTGGGGCGGCATCTTCTGCGACCGCGAGGCCGCCCGCTTCCGCCGCGTCACCGAGGCCGCCGTGGACCTCCTCGGGCTCGAACTGCCCGAGGACATCCGCGACATGGTCGGCGACCAGGACCGCTGCCAGCAGGCCTTCGTCCTGTGGGACATGGTCCACGACCGCACCCACAGCCACGGCGACCTGCCGTTCGACCCCTTCATGATCAAGCAGCGCCAGCCGTTCTGGATGTACGGACTCGAGGAGCTGCGCTGTGACCTCACCGCCTTCAAGGAGGCCGTGAAGCTGGAGGCCGAGGGCGTCCCGCAGGCGCGCGACGTGCAGTACGCGGTCCTCTTCGACCGGATGTTCCGCTTCCCGGTCACCGGCGACCGCGTCAAGAACTACGACGGGCTCGGCGGCCAGCTCCTCTTCGCGTACCTCCACAAGCACGACGTGGTCCGCTGGACCGACAACCAGCTCAGGATCGACTGGGAGCGCGCGCCGGAGATCACCAACCAGCTGTGCGGCGAGATCGAGGACCTCTACCGCGCGGGCATCGACCGCCCGAAGCTGGTCCACTGGTTCGCCGCGTACGACCTGGTGTCCCGCTACCTCGCCCCGCACCCCGGATCGCGCTGGGCCAAGGGCCCCGAGGCCCTGGACACCACGCTGCCGCCGCGCAAACTGGTCGACGAGGTGCTTCCCGACGAGTTTCCGCTCAGCATGTTCTATGAGGCGCTCTCCAAGAAGCTGAAGCACGTGATCGCCTCCACCAAGGGGATCACTGCTACCTCGGGCGCCGAGAAGGCCGCCGCGTGAGCGGCCGCCAGGAGGAGGCGAGGACCATGTCCGCACTCGATGGAGCCGTGATCGCGGTGGCCGGAGCGGCCGGGCCCGCAGGGCGCGCCAGCCTGCTCAGGCTGGCCGAGGCCGGAGCCACCGTCGTGGCTTCGGACGCCGATGCCGCGCGCCTGGCCGAAGCGGTGGACGCCGCCCGGTACGCGCACGGCGGGGCCACCGTCATCGGTGACACCGTCGACCTCCTCGACCTGGACGCCACCCGGGAGTGGGCGGCGCGCACGGAGAAGGAGTTCGGCCGGATCGACGGCCTGGTGCACCTCGTGGGCGGCTGGCGCGGCAGCAAGAACTTCGCCGAGACCGACCTCGCCGACTGGGACCTCCTCGAGAAGCTCCTGATCCGCACCGTGCAGCACACCTCCCTCGCCTTCGAGGGCGGTCTGCAGCGCAGCGACCGCGGGCGCTACCTGCTCATCAGCGCGGCGGGCGCCTCCAAACCGACCGCGGGCAACGCCGCGTACTCCGCGTCGAAGGCCGCGGCCGAGGCCTGGACGCTGGCCCTCGCCGACGCCTTCCGCAAGGCGGGGGGCGAGGACGGGCCGCGTGCGGCGGCTGCGATCCTGGTGGTCAAGGCGCTGGTGCACGACGCGATGCGCGCGGAGCGGCCCAACGCGAAGTTCGCGGGCTTCACGGACGTCAAGGACCTGGCCGAGGCCGTCGCCGGCGTCTGGGAGAAGCCCGCAGGAGAAGTGAACGGAAACCGCCTGTGGCTGACCGAGAAGCCGTGACCGCACGCCACACGACCGGTCGTGACCGAGAAGCCGTGAACCCGCCGAAGACCGACGCCCGCCGCCACCACGACCCGGACGTGCGGGGCTTCGCCAGCGACAACTACGCGGGCGCCCACCCCGAGGTCATGGCGGCCCTCGCGCTCGCCAACGGCGGCCACCAGATCGCGTACGGCGAGGACGACTACACCGCCAACCTCCAGCAGGTGATCCGCGGCCACTTCGGGCCCACCGCCGAGGCGTTCCCGGTGTTCAACGGCACAGGTGCCAACGTCGTCGCGCTCCAGGCGGTCGCCGACCGCTGGGGCGCGGTGATCTGCGCCGAGTCCGCGCACATCAACGTGGACGAGGGCGGCGCGCCCGAACGCATGGCGGGCCTCAAGCTGCTCACCGTGCCCACCCCGGACGGCAAGCTCACCCCCGAGCTGATCGACAAGCAGGCGTTCGGCTGGGACGACGAGCACCGGGCCATGCCGCAGGTCGTCTCGATCGCGCAGAACACCGAACTGGGCACGCTCTACACGCCCGACGAGATCCGCGCGATCTGCGACCACGCCCACCAGCTCGGCATGAAGGTGCACCTGGACGGCTCCCGGATAGCCAACGCCGCGGCCGCCCTGGACGTGCCCATGCGGACGTTCACGAACGCCGTCGGCGTCGACATCCTGTCGCTCGGCGGCACGAAGAACGGCGCGCTGTTCGGCGAGGCCGTCGTGGTCATCAACCAGGACGCCGTCCGGCACATGAAGCACCTGCGCAAGATGTCGATGCAGCTCGCGTCGAAGATGCGCTTCGTCTCGGTGCAGCTGGAGGCCCTGCTCAGCAAGGACCTGTGGCTGCGCAACGCGCGTCACGCCAACGAGATGGCGCAGCGCCTCGCGGAGGGCGTGCGCTCGGTGCACGGCGTGGAGATCCTCTACCCCGTGCAGGCCAACGCGGTCTTCGCCCGTCTCCCGCACGACGTGAGCGAGCGCCTCCAGAAGCGGTACCGCTTCTACTTCTGGGACGAGGCGGCGGGCGACGTCCGCTGGATGTGCGCGTTCGACACGCGCGAGGAGGACGTCGACGGGTTCCTCGCGGCGCTCAAGGAGGAGATGGCTCACTGAGTCACCGGGTGTGTCGCATACTTATACGCCCGACCGTAAAGTCATTGACGTACGGTCGGGCGTATTCCTATGCTCCCGTGGCATGCAGCTGACCCAGGAAAAACCCGACCTGTCTGCGTACTTGGCAGCGGACGAGGTCGTCGACCACCACCATCCGCTGGTCCGCGAGACGGCGGCCGCTCTTGCAAAAGCATCCGCCGATACGTACGCCTACGCGCGCGCCGCCTTCGAGTACGTGCGCGACGAGATCCCCCACTCGCAGGACGTGGGCCGCATGGAGGTCACCTGGCGCGCCTCCGACGTCCTGCGCGAACGCACCGGCATCTGCACCGCCAAGTCCCACGCCCTCGCCGCCCTGCTGCGCGCCGAGGACATCCCGACGGGGTTCTGCTACCAGCGTCTGCGGGACGACAACACCGGCGGCTACTCCCTGCACGGCCTGGTCGCCGTCCGGCTCGACGGTGCCTGGCACCGGCAGGACCCGCGCGGCAACATCCCGGCCGGTGTCGACGCACAGTTCATGATCGGCGAGGAGCGGCTGGCCTGGCCGGTGGACCCGGAGTGCAACGAAGTGGACTACCCAGTCCTCTATGCTGAACCGAGTCCCGTGGCGCTCCGCGCGCTCAAGGAGGCCCGGGATCGGCTGCACCTCTGGAAGATCTACCCCTCAGAACTGTGAGGCACGACGGACCATGACCCTCCACCTGACCGTCTCCGACGAGGTCCGCGCCCTCGCGCCCGACTTCACCCACGTCGTCATCGAGGCCCGTGGGCTCGTCAACGGACCCGGCACCGACGCCACCGAGGCACTCCTCGACGACGCGGCCCGCCGCCTCGCCGCACGGCTCGACGGCAGCGCCCCGCACGAGGACCCGCACATGGCCGCCTGGCGCGCCGCGTACACGGCCTTCGGCGCCAAGCCCTCGCGCACCCGCAACTCCGCCGAGGCGCTCGCCAAACGCGCCCTCGCGGACGGCGGCCTGCCGCGCATCAACCTGCTCGTCGACCTCTACAACGCGATCAGCGTGGCCCATCTGATCCCGGTCGGCGGCGAGGACCTGGACCGGATCAAGGGTGGCATGCGGCTGGTGCGGGCCACCGGCCACGAGGACTTCGTGACCGCCGCCGCGGGCGAGCGCGTCGTCGAGCACCCCGACGCGGGCGAAGTCGTCTGGTGCGACGACGAGGGCGTCACGTGCCGCCGCTGGAACTGGCGCCAGGGTCCGCGCACCCGCCTCACCGAGGAGTCGGTGAACGCGGTCTTCCTGCTGGAGGGCATGGGCCCGGACGCGGGCCTCGACGCGGCGGGCGCGGAACTGGCCGAGCTCCTCGCGAAGTTCAGCCCCGGCGCGGACATCACCGTCCGCTGAGGGGCACGAGGGTCAGCCCGCCTCGGCGGCCTTGACCTCGGCGGGGGTCGGTGCCGTGCCGCCGAGGTGCGCGGGCATCCACCAGGTGTCGTCCGGCCCCTTCGGGCGTACGGGATAGGCGCGCTGCGCGGCCTCGAGGAGCTCCTGGCAGCGCTCGCGCAGCCGCCGGGTGATCGCGCCCGCGTACTGGTCCTTCGGCGCCTCCACCGGCTCGCCGACCCGGATCGTGATCGGCAGGTGGCTGCGCCTGAAGTTGCGCGGGTGCCCCTTGGTCCACAGCCGCTGCGTGCCCCACAGGGCCATCGGGATCAGCGGCACCCCGGCCTCCTGGGCCAGTCGCGCGGCGCCCGACTTGAACTGCTTCAGGGTGAACGACTGCGAGATCGTCGCCTCGGGGAAGACGCCGATGATCTCCCCGGAGCGCAACGAGTCCAGGGCGTGCGCATAGGCCGTCTCGCCCTGCTCGCGGTCGACCGGAATGTGCTTCATCCCGCGCATCAGCGGCCCGGAGATCTTGTGCCGGAACACCGACTCCTTCGCCATGAAGCGGACCAGACGCTTCTGCGGCAGGGCGGCGAGACCGTCGAAGATGAAGTCGAGATAACTGATGTGATTGCTGACCAGGACCGCGCCGCCGGAGCGTGGGATGTTCTCCGACCCTTTGCAGTCGATCTTGAGGTCCCATGCCTTGAACAGCGTCTTAGCTGCACCGATGACGGGACGGTAGACAAGCTCTGCCATGGGTGGGAAGGGCCCTTCGTTTTCTGCCTGGGGAGGGGGTCCCGGCATCAAGTTACGCAGCCGTAGGTTTTTCGGCGTTGCGCAGATCGTGCCCCATCAACGGACGAGTGACCAGCCTTGGTGCCGCGTATACGGGAGATTCTCGTCACGTCGGAATCATTCGGGGCGCGCGAACGCTGTACTGCAGAGCGCATTGGTGCAGGACGGACGAGGGTAGGTGGCGACGCAAGTGCGGGGACGGGAGACCGGGCGGCGGCTCGACGCGGCGGACATCGGGGCGCGGCTGGGGGAGCGGGCGACGCTCGTGCAGTTCTCCAGCGCCTTCTGCCAGCCCTGCCGCGCGACGCGCAGAGTGCTCTCGGATGTGGCCGGAATGGTCCCCGGCGTGACCCACGTGGAGATCGACGCCGAGGAGCGGCTCGATCTCGTACGGGAACTCGGCGTCCTCAAGACCCCCACCGTGCTCGTCCTCGACGCGGCCGGGCACGTGGTCCGCCGCGCCGTCGGACAGCCCCGCAAACCCGATGTGATCGCGGCGCTCGGTGCGGCCGTATGACGGGTCGACGCGCAGGTCACGGCGGGCGGCAGGGGTCCGCGGCAGTGATCCTTCTTTCATATTCCGAAACGGACTTGACTGCACGCGGCATCTATCGCGAGCCTGCTCGCATGCCCCGGGACCTCCTTCTGTACGAGCGCGTCCACGTGGACCTCGGCCGCCACGCCAGCGCCCGCTGTCCGCAGTGCTGAGCAACGACGTCTCCGCTCGCACCTCCGGCAACTCCCGGCAGAAGGACAACTCCATGACGGCATCGCCTGCCCTCAGCACGCCCCGGCTCGCCACCCCCGATCTGCTGCGCTCGGTCTTCCGGCAGCACGCCGCGGGGGTCGCCGTGATCACCGCCGCGCACGGCTCCCGCCCCGTCGGCTTCACCGCCACCTCGCTCGCCTCCGTCTCCGCCGAGCCCCCGATGCTCTCGTTCGGCATCGGCACCGGTTCCTCCTGCTGGCCCGCGGTCTCCGAGGCCGGCCACGTCGGCGTCCACATACTCGGCGAGCACCAGGAGGAGCTGGCCGCCACGTTCGCCCGCAGCGGAGCCGACCGCTTCGGCCCGCCCACGAGCTGGCGCGAGGGCCCCGAAGGGGTGCCCGTCCTGGACGGCGCGCTCGCCTGGCTGGTCTGCCGGATCGTGGCACGCGTGCCCGCGGGCGACCATCGCATCGTGCTGGCGCAGGCCGTCGTAGGCGACCGCTCCGAGGAGGGCCGGCCGCTCCTCTACCACCACGGGCGCTTCAACGCGCTGCGCGACTGAGAGTTCCCGTCGGACCGCGGGCGGCCCGATTACGGAGCGTTGGGAAGGTCACAGTTCAAAGCGCTTGCTCAGCGGGAATGAACTGGATGTACTCATGAGTAATATTCCGGTAGGAGCGCGGGCCGCCCCGACCGGGATCCGCCGCTTCAGGCGCCTATGCTGCCTGCAAGAAGGCAGTGGCCATGAGCCAAGGCAGCAGCCCAGTAAAGACGATGCAGTAGGAGAGCCGGCGTGAGCTTGAGGATCGTTGTCTGTGTGAAGTACGTGCCCGACGCCACCGGCGACCGGCACTTCGCCGATGACCTGACCGTCGACCGCGACGACGTCGACGGCCTGCTGTCGGAGCTCGACGAGTACGCGGTCGAGCAGGCGCTGCAGATCGCCGACGAGGCGGACGACGCGGAGATCACCGTGCTGACCGTCGGCCCCGACGACGCCAAGGACGCGCTGCGCAAGGCGCTCTCCATGGGTGCCGACAAGGCCGTCCACGTCGAGGACGACGACCTGCACGGCACCGACGTGATGGGCACCTCGCTGGTGCTCGCCAAGGCCATCGAGAAGACCGGTTACGACCTGGTCATCACCGGCATGGCCTCGACCGACGGCACCATGGGCGTGCTGCCGGCGATCCTCGCGGAGCGCCTGGGCGTCCCGCAGGTCACGCTGCTCTCCGAGGTCTCCGTCGAGGACGGCACCGTCAAGGGCCGCCGTGACGGCGACGCCGCCAGCGAGCAGCTGGAGGCCTCCCTGCCGGCCGTCGTGTCCGTGACGGACCAGTCGGGCGAGGCCCGCTACCCGTCCTTCAAGGGCATCATGGCCGCCAAGAAGAAGCCGGTGCAGTCGCTCGACCTGGACGACCTGGACCTGGAGGCCGAGGAGGTCGGCCTCGAGGGCGCCTGGACCAAGGTCGACTCCGCCGCCGAGCGTCCGGCCCGCACGGCCGGCACGATCGTCAAGGACGAGGGCGAGGGCGGCAAGCAGCTCGCCGCCTTCCTTGCGGAGCAGAAGTTCATTTAGACACAGCCTCGCGGGCCAGAAGTTCATCTGAGCTTCAGTCGCCCCGTTGCCGCTCCCAAGTCCTTCGCATCAAGCAGGAGATTGAGTCCCATGGCTGAAGTTCTCGTCTACGTCGACCACGTGGACGGCGCCGTCCGCAAGCCCACCCTGGAGCTGCTGACCCTGGCCCGCCGCGTCGGCGAGCCCGTCGCCGTCGCCCTCGGCGCCGGCGCCGAGGCCACCGCCGCCACGCTCGCCGAGCACGGCGCGGTCAAGGTCCTCACCGCCGACGCCCCCGAGTTCTCCGACTACCTCGTCGTACCGAAGGTGGACGCGCTCCAGGCCGCGTACGAGGCCGTGTCCCCGGCCGCCGTGCTCGTCCCGTCGTCCGCCGAGGCCAAGGAGATCGCGGCCCGCCTGGCGGTCCGCATCGGCTCCGGCATCATCACCGACGCCGTCGACCTCGAGGCCGGCGACGAGGGTCCGGTGGCCACGCAGTCCGCGTTCGCCGCCTCGTACACCACCAAGTCCCGGGTCTCCAAGGGCACCCCGGTCATCACGGTCAAGCCGAACTCGGCCGCCGTGGAGGCCGCCCCTGCCGCGGGCACCGTCGAGGCCCTCACGGTCTCCTTCTCCGAGAAGGCCACCGGCACCAAGGTCGTCTCGCGCACCCCGCGCGAGTCGACGGGCCGCCCCGACCTGACCGAGGCCGCGATCGTGGTCTCCGGCGGCCGCGGCGTCAACGGCGCCGAGAACTTCTCGATCATCGAGGCCCTCGCCGACTCGCTCGGCGCCGCCGTGGGCGCCTCGCGTGCCGCGGTCGACGCCGGCTGGTACCCGCACTCCAACCAGGTCGGCCAGACCGGCAAGTCGGTCTCCCCGCAGCTGTACATCGCGTCCGGCATCTCCGGCGCGATCCAGCACCGCGCCGGCATGCAGACCTCGAAGACCATCGTGGCCATCAACAAGGACGCCGAGGCCCCGATCTTCGACCTGGTCGACTACGGAGTGGTCGGCGACCTCTTCGACGTCGTCCCGGCGCTCACCGAAGAGGTCAAGACCCGCAAGGGCTGAGCTCAGTGACCCCGACGGGGCCCTCGCACCGCACCACGCGGCGCGGGGGCCCCGTCGCGTCACAGCGTCAGGCTCGCCTGCACCGGCAGATGGTCGCTCGGGAACTGCCCGCCCAGGGAGAACGTGTTGATCCTCGCCTCGTGGACCCGCACCCCCGGTGTCGCGAGGATCCAGTCGATGCGGTCGCCGTCGGGGGTGAGGGGCTTGTAGCCGTGGAACGTGGCGTACGCCTTGCTCCGTCGGTCGGCCGCGTCCCAGCTGTCGACCAGACCGGCACCGAGCAGCGTGTCGTACACCGGGTTCTTGTGCGCGGCCACATTGAAGTCGCCCGTCACGAGCAGCGGCAGGGATCGGTCCAGACGGGCGAGGCGCTCGACGATCAGCTGCGCGGCACGCGCGCGTGCGAACTGGGACGCGTTGTCGAGGTGCGTGTTGAGCACGTACAGCTCGTCGTCGGTGCGCAGATCGTGGAAGCGGACCCGGGTGGCCATCCGGATGGAGCCGCCGCCCCAGGTGTTGGAACCGATCACCTCGGGGGTGTCCGACAGCCAGTAGTGGTCGTACTCGACCGGGGCGAGCCTGCGGGTGTCGTAGAAGACGGTCATGAACTCGTCGCGGCTGCCGCCCGCGCGGCCGGTGCCGATCCAGTCGTAGTGCGGCCCGAGGTCGGCCGCGATGTCCCGCACCTGCTGGTAGAGGCCCTCCTGGGTGCCGATGATGTGCGGCCTGGTGCCGTGCAGGAGTTCACGGGTCACCGGGCGGCGGTCGGCCCAGGTGTTCGGCGGCGTGGTGCTCGCGTAGCGGAGGTTGAACGACATGACCTCCAGGCGGCGTCCCGGGCGCTGCACGGCGTGCGCGGGCGCGGCGGCCAGCGCGGTGGTGAGCAGGGGGAGCGCGGCGGCTGCGGCGAACGCCGTCCGCAGGCCGGAACGGCGCGTGACGGGGGAATCGGTCGGCACACGGTCTCCTTCGGTTCGGGGCGCGCGGTCAGGATGGGGTGCGCGCGTACGGCTGCGTAAGCAGGATCTGAGACAGCGGCAGAAGAATCCGGGACCGGCGTGAACTCCTGTGGTCGGCGACGGGTCCACGACACGAGAGGGTGTTGACCAGCACGAAGGTCACGGATAACTTCGCTATACGGATTGTTGATTCCGTGAAGCGGAAATGCCGGGCGCGGCACCGAGCGTGTGGAGGATGCAGGAATGGGTCAGCAAGAGAAGGTGGCGACGAGCCTTGCCGGCGCGGTCAGCGACGGCATCAGCGCTTCCCTCGCCCCGGTGGACGCGGAGCTGGAGCGCCGCTATCCCGGAGACCCAGGCACCCGCCAGCCCGTCCACACCGTGTACGTTCCCGGGGAGCAGTTCGCCGCCGACTCGATCCGCACCTGGGGCGACAAGGCCCTGGCGATGCTCGACGAGCACGCTCCGGACGCCGCCTCCTTCGCCGCCGTCCTCGGCCTGTCCGACGACCTCGCCGAAGCCGTCTACACGCGCGTGCGCACCAAACTGGAGCACGAGCCCGTTGAAGACCTGCGCATCGACTTCGAGGACGGCTACAAGGGCGTCGACGAGGACCAGGACGCCGCCCGCGCGGCCCGCCTCGTCGCGGAGGCCTACAAGAACGGCACCGCCGCCCCGTACATGGGCATCCGCATGAAGTGCATGGAAGAGGCGGTGCGCGCCCGCGGCATCCGCACCCTCGACATCTTCCTGTCCGGCCTCATGGAGGCCGGCGGCCTCCCCGACGGACTCGTCCTGACCCTGCCCAAGGTGACGTACCCGGAGCAGGTCACCGCGATGGTGCGCCTCCTGGAGGAGTTCGAGAAGGCCCGCGGCATCGAGCGCGGCCGCATCGGCTTCGAGATCCAGATCGAGACCAGCCAGTCCATCCTCGCCACCGACGGCACCGCCGCCGTGGCCCGCATGATCCAGGCCGCCGAGGGCCGCGCCACCGGCCTGCACTACGGCACCTTCGACTACAGCGCCTGCCTCCACGTGAGCGCCGCCTACCAGGCCAGCGACCACCCGGCCGCCGACCACGCCAAGGCCGTCATGCAGGTCGCCGCCGCCGGCACCGGAGTACGCGTCTCCGACGGCTCCACCAACGTCCTGCCCGTCGGCTCCACCGCCAAGGTCCACGACGCCTGGCGGCTCCACTACGGCCTCACCCGGCGCGCCCTGGCCCGCGCCTACTACCAGGGCTGGGACATGCACCCGGGCCACATCCCGACGCGCTACGCCGCCGTGTTCGCGTTCTACCGCGAGGGCTTCCAGGCGGCCGCCGCCCGCCTGGCCGCCTACGCGGGCCACCACGAGGGCGGCGACGTCGCCGACGAGCCCGCCACCGCCAAGGCACTCGCCGGCTACCTGCTGCGCGGCCTGGACTGCGGCGCCCTGGACGCCGGTGAGGTCACTCGCCTCACCGGCCTCACCCTGGCCCGCCTGCAGAGCTTCGCGGGCCCGCGCCGCGGCGACCTCACCGCCTCGGGCAAGTAGCGGCGTGCCAGGTCGGTAACAGCAGCCACTGACGGTCACTGCTGCCCCGTAGTCTGTACGCCACGGAAAGTGGCGTGACAGGAACGGGGCAGCGGTGTTTTCGGGGGATCAGGAACAGACGGGCGAGGCGGGCAGACTCCTCGCCGGGCGCTACCGCGTGGTGGCACAGCTCGGCCGGGGCGGCATGGGCGTCGTGTGGCGCGCCGTCGACGAGGTGCTGCACCGCGAAGTCGCGGTCAAGGAACTCCGCACGTATACGGACGCGGCGGGCCCCGAACTGGCCGACCTGCGCCTGCGCATGCAGCGCGAGGCACGCGCGGCCGCCCGTGTGCGCCACCCCGGAGTCGTCGCCGTGCACGACGTCACGGAGATCGACGGACGGCCCCTCATCGTCATGGAGCTCGTCGACGGCCCCTCCCTCGACGACGTGCTGCGCGACCGCGGCGCCCTCGACCCCCGCGAAGCCGCCGACATCGGCGCCAAGGTCATGGACGCCCTGGCCGCCGCCCACCGCGTCGGCGTCCTGCACCGCGACGTGAAGCCCGGCAACATCCTCCTGGAGACCGGCGGGCGCGTCGTCCTCACCGACTTCGGCATCGCCACGATGGAGGACCCGAACGACGGCTCGGCCACACACCTCACCCGCAGCGGCGAACTGGTCGGCTCGCTCGACTACTTGGCGCCCGAGCGCGCCCAGGGCCACGACCCCGGCCCCGCCTCGGACGTCTGGGCCCTCGGCGCCACGCTGTACGCCGCGGTGGAGGGCTCATCGCCCTTCCGCCGTACGTCGACGTGGTCCACGCTCACCGCGATCGTGGTCGACCCGCTCCCCGAGCCGCGACGTTCGGGGCCGCTGACTCCCGTACTGCGGCAGCTGATGAACAAGGACCCGCAGGCGCGCCCCGACGCGGACGCGGCACGGCTGCTGCTCGCGGGCGTGGCGGCCGCGGCGCCCGATGGCGCGGGACCGGCCGCCCAGGCCCCCTACGGGCCGACGGAACGCAGCATTCCGAGCGCGCCGCCGCCGGGCTTCGGCCCGCCGCCCGCGGTGACGCAGCCGCCCCAGGCCCCTGCCCCCGCCTCTTTCGCGGGGCATCAGAGCCCCGCACCGCAGAGCCCCGCACCGCAGAGTCCCGCGCCGCAGAGCCCCGCACCGCATGGCCCCGCGTCGGCGAGCCGCGCGGAGACCCGCGCCGAGATGCGCTCCACGCAGCGTCGCCCGCGCCGCGGACGCGCGCTGCTGGCCGCCGCTGCCGTCGCCGTCGTCCTCGCGGCGACCGGAGCCACGGTGGCCGTCCTCAACGGGAAGGAGGACAAGGGCAGCCAGGCCAGGGAGGGTACGACAGCCGGAGGCGCGGGGTCGAACGACGACGACGGCAGCCGCGGCCCCCTCGGCGGTGAGTCGGAGCGGCCCAAGCCGTCGGGGCAGGGTGACGAGAAGCCCCGCAAGCCGCGCACGCAGCCCGCGGACGACGCGGACGACGCGGAAAAGGGGGACAGGAACGGCAAGGACGACCAGGACGCGTCCGACCGGGACGCCGACAGGAGCAAGGACGACGGCAAGACCCCGTCCCGTCCCGACTCCTCCACCAAGCCGACCGAGGGCGGCTCCGCGCCGGACCCGGTCTGCCATCCGGCGGGCGGCGGCAAGTACAACTGCGACGTGTGGCGCACCGCGAGCTCGTACACCGCGGGCGGCGCCCGGGTCGGCACGCTGAACGCGGGCACCAACTATTTCTACTGCCAGCAGAACCTGGGCCGCCGTGAGACGTCCGGCCGGTGGACGAACGTCTGGTGGGCCAAGACGGACGACGACAGCGGCAACACGAACGTCTTCGTCAGCGACGTCTACCTGAAGGGCGGCGACAACGACAAGCCGCTGCCCGGCCTGCCGGTCTGCTGATGCGACAGCGCCCGAACACCACGGAGACCGACCGATGAACGCACCCGCCGGCGCAAGCGGCACCGCGTCGCTGTACGCCCGCGTCGAGACCGCCACGGCGGGCACGGCATACCGACTGCGGCGGACCGAGCGCGGCTTCGACATGACGGTGGACGTCCCGCACGTGGGCCGAAGCGTCACACAGGTGCACACCTACCGCGTCGAACTGCACCCGCGCGACAAGACCTTCACGATGACGGACATCGTCCGCACCCACGAGCGGGGCGCGTTCGGGACATCGAGCCGGACGGTGGAGAGAGGCCGCGCCAGATACCGGACCTGGGGCCGCTCCCCGGACGGCGGCGAGCGGACCTCCTTCTCCTCCGCCGACGGCCACCGACTGATCCGGGAAGCGGCGCAGGGACTGGGCTGGCAAGAGCTCCGCCCCTCCTCGGAGAAGGTCGCCCTCGTCGTCGGAGCCATCGGCGGCCTGATGGCCCTCGGCACGCTGATCGCTTGCGCCGTGGTGTTCTGGCCCTGACCGGAGCTTGAAGGTCAGTCCCTGTTGCCGAGGGCGGTGCGGGCCGCGCGGGGGAAATCCTTGACCGCCCGGTAGAGAGCGCGCTCTCTGTCGGCAGGCCGACTGCTCACTGCGCGGGCGGCAGTTCACCCGACCCGCGCGTGATGAGCCGCGTGGGAAGCTCGACCCGCTCCGGGGCCTCCGACGCGCCGTCGAGCTGCCGGAACAGCCGTTCCGCCGCCGTCCTGCCCAGCTGCGCCGCGTCCTGCGCGACGACGGTCACGCCCGGGTTCAGCAGATCCGCGAGCTCGATGTCGTCGAAGCCGACGAGGGCCACGGGCCGGTCCATGGAGGCCAGGACGCGTACGACCGTCACCGTCACACGGTTGTTGCCCGCGAAGACCGCCGTGACCGGTTCCGGTCCGCTCAGCATCGTCTCGGCGGCCAGGCGCACCCGCTCCGGATCGGTGACGCCGAGCGACACCCACGCCTCGTCGACGGGAATGTCCGCGTCCTCCATCGCCGCGCGGTAACCGCGCAGGCGCTCTATCGCGGTGTGAATGCGCGGCTGGTCGCCGATGAAGCCGATGCGGCGGTGACCGTGGGCGATGAGGTGCGCGACGCCGTCCCGCGCGCCGCCGAAGCTGTCGGAGAGGACCACGTCGGCGTCGATCTTCCCGGCGGGCCGGTCGACGAAGACGGTGGCCACACCGGCGGCGATCTCCGGCTCCAGATAACGGTGGTCGTCCCCGGCCGGAATCACCACGAGCCCGTCGACGCGTCGCGCGCACAGCGCGAGCACCAACTCCTGTTCGCGCTCCGGGTCCTCCGCGCTCGACCCGTTGATGAGCAGCGCGCCGTGCGCCCGCGCGACCTCCTCGACGGCGCGGCTCAGCGGACCGTAGAACGGGTCGGCCAGATCCTCCAGTACGAGGCCGATGCTGGCGGTGCGCCCTTTGCGCAGCACGCGCGCACTGTCGTTGCGGCGGAACCCCAGGGCGTCGATGGCCTCCTGCACACGGCGCTCGGTGTCGGGGGTGACGCCCGGCTCGCCGTTCACGACGCGTGAGACGGTCTTCAGGCCGACACCCGCGCGCGCGGCGACGTCCTTCATGGTCGGCCGGTTGCCGTAACGGTTCTCGGGTCGTCGGGCGGCGGTCTCGGCCACGGTGCGCAGTCCTGTCCTGTCGTCCACGAAGGGGTCCACGATTCGGGCCCTGGTCCGGTCGTGGGCCCTGCAAGAGCATGTGGCGTCGAGCATAGGGCCTGGACAACGTTGTCAGATGCAAGGGAGACTGACCTTCGCACTCTCCGGCCTGCCGATACACCAGGAGACCCGACACAGATGCACATGGACCTCGTCGCCGCACTCGACATCGGCGGCACCAAGATCGCCGGAGCCCTGGTGGACGGGCGCGGCCGTATCGTCCTGCGCGCGCAGCGGCCGACGCCCGCGCGTGAGGACGGCGACACGGTGATGCGGGCGGTCGAGGAGGTCCTCGGCGAGCTGACCTCCAGTGAGCTGTGGGGCCGCGCGACAGCCGTGGGCATCGGCAGCGCGGGCCCCGTGGACGCCTCCGCGGGCACGGTCAGCCCGGTCAACGTCCCCGGCTGGCGCGGCTATCCGCTCGTCGACCGCGTCCGTGCGGCGACCGGCGGACTCCCCGTCGTCCTGGTCGGCGACGGCGTGGCGATGACCGCCGCCGAACACTGGCAGGGCGCGGCGCGCGGCCACGACAACGCGCTGTGCATGGTCGTGTCGACGGGCGTCGGCGGCGGCCTCGTCCTCGGCGGCAAGCTGCACGCGGGCCCGACCGGCAACGCGGGACACATCGGCCACATCAGCGTGGACCTCGACGGCGACGCCTGCCCGTGCGGGGCGCGGGGCTGTGTCGAGCGGATGGCCAGCGGCCCGAACATCGCGCGCCGCGCCATCGAGGGCGGCTGGCTTCCCGGCCCCGACGGCGACACGTCGGCGGCCGCGGTGGCGACCGCCGCCCGTGCCGGGGACCCCGTCGCGCTTGCCTCCTTCGAACGGGCGGCGCAGGCGCTGGCCGCCGGGATCGCCGCCACGGCCACCCTCGTCGAGATCGACATCGCGGTGATCGGCGGGGGAGTGGGGAAGGCGGGCGACGTGCTCTTCACACCGCTGCGCCGCGCCCTGCGGGACTACGCCACGCTGTCCTTCGTACGCCACCTGACCGTGGCGCCCGCGTTGATGGGCACGGACGCGGGGCTGGTGGGCGCGGCCGCGGCCGCACTCGACCTGGAGCCGAGTGCGGCGCTGCGGATGGGGAGTGCGGTCGGGGGCTGAGGCGCTGCCGGCGACCGCTAGCAGCTCAACGTGGCGTCCGCCCAGTCGCCGTGGTCGGAGTCGATGCCGTCGCCGCCGTCCGTGACGACGAGGCGTACGACCTGGGCGCCGCTCACGTCCGCGGAGAGTTCCCGCGCGGGCATGGCGTTGGTGAGGACACCCGTCGACGCGGCCTTCTCGCCGTCCGCCCAGATCTCGAAGGCGACCGTGCCCTTCACGATCGTCTCGTCGTCGACGCCGACCTGCGCGGTGACCTTCTCGCAGGCCGCTCCGGTGTAGTACTCGACGGCGCTCTCCGCGTGCACACCGAGACCCTTGGCGTACACCGTGCCGCCGATGGTGATCGGCCGGCCGTCGCCGAGGCCGCTCTCCCCGTTGCTGGTGTCGCGCTCCACGGGGCCCCAGCCGTTGGTCGCCGACAGCCACGGCAGGTCGCCGAGGAGGGAGCTGCCGGCCGGGGGCGCGACGACCACCTGGGCGGTGAGCGGTAACACCGTCTCGGCGTGGGCGCCCTGCGGCGAGCGGTACGTGACCTTGAGGCGCACGTCGTACGATCCCGGCTTCGTGCCCGTCGGCGCGGTGACCGTCCAGGACGTGGCGAGCGACTTGCCGGTCCGCAGCGAGCGCGCCGTACTGGGCGAGGTGGCCTTCACGGTCCACCCCGACGGCGCACCGAGCGTCACGGAGACCCGCTGGGCGGCCGTGCGGCCCAGGTCGGTGACCTCGGAGGTGACTTCGGCGGGCTCGCCGGACTCCACGAACAGGCCGCCCCTCAGGCCGAGTTCGGTGGCCGGCGGATGGTGCGCCCACTTGCCGTCGGCGGCGACGCGCAGCAGTACGGTGCCGTGCGCGGGAACGGTGGCCGCGATCCGGCCCGCCGTGTTGTAGCTCTTGTGCTGCCACAGGTCGCGCAGCGTGTACGCGTCGGCGCCAGGAAGCCCGACCGCCTTCGCCGTCGTGGCGACGGACTGCGGGCTGCCGGTCTCGTTGAAGAGGGCGACGGCGTGGCTGCCGTCCTTCATCTCCTTGGCGACGACCCAGCGTCCGCCCTGTGACGAGACGACCTCGCCCTGCTTGCCGAGCGGATCCTGGTCGACGGCGATGACTTCCTTGTTGCCGAGGATCTCGAAGGTCTCGGGTGTGGCCTTGCGCAGGTCGGAGCCGATGAGCAGGGGCGCGGCCATGATCGACCACATCGAGAAGTGAGTGCGGTACTCGGTGTCCGTCATACCGCCGTTGCCGACTTCGAGCATGTCGGGGTCGTTCCAGTGGCCCGGCCCCGCGTACTTCGCGAGCGGCAGGTTCCTCTTCATGATCGACAACATGGAGCCCCAGTTGTCGCTGATGTCACCGGTGGTGCGCCAGAGGTGGCCGACGTCCGCCGCCCATTCCCACGGCTTGTTCTCGCCCCATTCGCACACGCTGTAGACGATGGGCCTGCCGGTGCTTTCGGAGGCGGCCTTCAGCGCGTCGCGCATGGCGATGTACCGCTGCTTGGCATCGACACCCTGATTGTTGCAGTTGTCGTACTTGAGGTAGTCGACGCCCCAGTCCGCGAACTGCTGGGCGTCGCTGCGCTCATGCCCGAGCGCGCCGGGGAAGCCCGCGGAATTGCAGGTCTTGGTGCCTGCGCTCGTATAGATGCCGAGCTTGAGGCCTTTGGAGTGGACGTAGTCGGCGACTGCTTTGATCCCGTGGGGGAAACGGGCGGGGTCGGGCACCAGCTTGCCGTGCGCGTCACGCTGCGGCAGCGCCCAGCAGTCGTCGAGATTGACGTACTGGTATCCGGCGTCCTTGAGGCCCTTCTCGATGAAAATGTCCGCGATTCCCTTGACCATGGCCTCGTCGAACTCCGCGCGGCAATGGGTGGAGTTCCAGTTGTTGAAACCCATGGGCGGAGTGCGGGCGAGGCCGTCGGGGAGCTTTGCGGACGGGGCGGCGGAGTCGGGCATGGCGGTGGGTGGGGCGTCGGCGGTCGGGGTGGCGGTGGTCGGGGCGGCGGTGTCACGCGCCGCGGCGGGCGTGGCGAGCCCGGCGGCGCAGAGCAGGGCGGCGGCCAGTGATCCGACCGCTCTCGTACGGGTCGTGCGGGCTGGGAGATGACGCATCGTTACGTTCCTCCGTACTCGCGTACCTGCGTACGTGCGAGAGATGGGGGTGAGAGGAGCTTGCGTGGACGTGTCACGCGCGCGCTTACGGTAGGGCTTGTTGGACTCTGTTGGAAGAGGAGCGGTACGGGTTCAGCCGTCTGGCGTCGGAACCCTTGACTGTCGTGAATGTGGGGAGTGCGATCCAGGCCGCGCGTTCGGTTGTGTTCGGTTGCCGGGCTCCTGCGCGGCCGACGGCCGGGGCGGAGGCTCGGACTCCGGCACTTCGTCCCGATCCCGGAAGCGGAGGCGAGGCAGGGGTGAGGCCGGCCCGACCCGGTACATCGGCCCCGTTCCACGGGTGATGCCGGTGGTGGGCCGGCGAATCTCTGCGACCAAAGTGGTTCTCCTTGTGGTGCGGGGTGCGACGTGGGCCACGCCGCCCGTGGCCTCGAGTAGATGTTCCGCTGGATCCCGCCTTTCCGTCGTCCGCTGCCGAGCGGACATTTCCGGTACGCCTCACCGAGCAGGTCGCCGGATCTTCTGAACCCATCGGCTGACACCCGTGTACGCCGCCGAGGGGGTATTTCCGAACCGGAGTTCCGCGGTGACGCCCTACTGCGATAATCAGTGGTCGCCATTACGGCGATCAGTGAGATTCCCGTGATTATCGGGAATGGAATTTCGGGGGAAACATGTGTGACGTGACGTCCGTGAGGACGGATCTGCGAATATCTGTGCAGATACGGGGCGCGTCGGACAGGGTCGCCGGGCATCTGGCCACGGGAGTGCTGGCCAACGAGGACATCGTCCTCGTTCCCGCGCCGCCCGACGATCTCTTGGAGACGCCCAGGGAACTTGAACTGCTGGTCATTCCGGTGCCGTTGCGACGTACGATGCTGATCGAAAGGTTCCGCGTCCGCAAAGTCATCCACTACGCGCAGCGACCGCCCTATCCCGAGAACGCGTCGATTGCCGCGCTGAAGATTGCCGGATTTTCTCGGTACGCCACACAACTGGCGGACCTGTCGGTGTCCGCGATGGCTGCCGAGCTGGACCGGGTGCGCGGCGACTGGTGGGCGGCGATGAGCGCTCAGCGGCTCATACCCGCGGGTATTCGGCACATCCCCACCGGTGTGCTGCGGGAGCTCTCCCGGATGGAGGAGGAGCAGAACCGCCCCTGCCGAGAGGCCGTGCGCACGGATTCGTATACGGACGAGGTGGAGAAGGTCTGTCACCTCAAAGTCTGTAAGTGCCGGCAGTGATCGCGCGACTGCCCGGGCGCGGTCGCGCCCTGCCGCCCATGACGCGTGACGGGGCACTGGCGGTACTGCTGTGGTCACTGGACCTCGTCGTCTTCTCGTCCGTGGGAAGCGAACTCGACCCCGCGAAAGCCGCTGGCGCGGCCGTCATCGCCTATGCCGCCGTCGGCTACCTCGCGCTCGTCTGGCGGCGGCGGGCTCCCCTGCCGGTATTCGGGCTCCTCCTGCTGCACAGCGTGGGAGCCGCGCTCTGGGTGCCGGGCTACGGCCCGGTGCTCGGACTGCTCGCGGCCCTGTTCACGGTCGCGGCACAGTGCCCGGCCGCGACGGCGTTCTGGGCGCTGCCCCTCGCTCTGACGCCCAACGTCGTGATCGCGGTGCAGGAGGCGGGCGGGCTGTCGCCGGGCAAGTTCGTCGGCGCGCTGACGGGAATCGTCCTCTTCTACCTCCTCCTCAACGGTGGCGCGTGGGGAACGGGGCGCTGGGCGTACGTCAGTCGACAGCGCGCCGCCGACCTCGAGTTCCGCCGCTCCGCCGAGGCACGCGAGGCGCTCACCGACGAGCGGACCAGGATCGCGAGGGAACTGCACGACATCGTGGCGCACGCGGTGACCGTGATGGTGCTTCAGGCCGCGGGAGCCCGCAGGGTCCTGGTGAGGGACCGAACCCGTGTCGAGGAGGCGCTGCACCAGATCGAGAAGCTCGGTCAGGAGGCCATGGGCGAGTTGCGCAACATGCTCATGGTGCTGCGTGCCGACGGAACAGAGGCGCACGTGGGCGAGGAGCCGACCCGGCAGCCGGACCTGGCCGACCTCGCGGGTCTGCTCACTGCGGTACGCCGCACCGGTGTCACCGTCCGCTTCGAGTCCGACCCCGACCTCGGGGAGCCGGCCCCGGGCATCGCTCTGGCCGCCTACCGCGTGGTGCAGGAGGCACTCACCAACGTCACCAAGCACGCCGGCCCGGGGGCCGGAGCCGTCGTGCGGCTGCAGCGGTTCGAGGGGAATCTGCAGGTGAGCGTGAGTGACGACGGCGGAGGCGGACACGTACACGTCCCACGGGACCTGTCGACGGGACACGGCCTTCTCGGCCTGCGAGAACGAGTGCTTGCCGCCGGCGGGCACTTCACGTCCGGGGCGGTGCACGGCGGGGGCTTCCTGGTGACCGCGACCCTGCCCTTCGAGCGTCCGGCCGCGGTGGCGGCTCCGCTCATGAGCGGCCTCGACGGTCCGGTCCCCGCCGCGGCACGAGGGGGCGAGGCATGACCGTCCGAGTGCTGCTGGCCGACGACGAGCCGCTGGTGCGTGCCGGGATCGCGATGCTGCTGGACACCGAGTCGGACATCGAGGTGGTCGGAGAGAGCAGTGACGGCCGCGAGACCGTCGAGCAGGCGGGCAGACTCCAGCCCGATGTCGTGATCATGGACGTCCGCATGCCCGGGTTCGACGGTGTGGAAGCGACGCGCCGGATCACCGCGGACCACTTCTCCGCGGATCCGGACCGCCCGATCAAGGTGCTGATGCTGACCACCTACCACCTCAGTGAGTCCGTGTACGCGGCTCTCAGAGCGGGCGCGTCCGGCTTCCTGCTCAAGGATGTCGTCCCCGCCGAACTGGTGCGCAGTGTCCACGCTGTCGCCGCGGGCGGCGGATGGCTCCACCCGGCCGTCACACGGGAGTTGCTCAAGGAGTTCGTCGCCCGTCCGGACAGCGGTGTGCGCACGCCCGGCGAGATGGACCGGCTGACTCCACGGGAGCGCGAGGTGCTCGCCGAGGTCGCGCACGGCATGTCCAACGCGGAGGTTGCCGAACGTCTCTTCATAGGCGAGGCGACCGTCAAAACGCACTTCGGCCGTGTGCTCACGAAACTGGGGCTGCGGGACCGGGCGCAGGCTGTCGCGGTCGCCTATCAGAGCGGACTGGTACAGGGGCGGACTGGTACAGGGGCGCTCCCGCCGGTGACGCCGGGATACGTGCCACAGGCGGAACCCGGACGTGCGGGGCAGCCACCCGGCGCACGACGTGCGAGCAGTAACTGAGCCGACGCCGCATCCAACACCGCCCCCGCCCACGAAGTATCTGATGCAGGGGCGTACCCGGCCCCCCCGATCGGGTACGCCCCCGCACCTCGGTGCAGCCGCTGGCGTCGGGCGCCCACCGACCCCGACGCCAGCGGCAATTGTCAGTGGCGGCTGTCACGATGGCACGCATGGAGATCTTCGAGTGGGGGCCGTGGCTCCAGCGGTGGAGCGCGGAGTGGCTGGACGCGCTGGCCGCGACCGAGCCGGAGGAGTTCGAGGAGCTGGACGAGGACATCGTGCGGGACCGCTGGCTGGGGTTCGCCCCGGCCGGTCCGGCGCGGATGGCCGCGTTGGAGGAGCGCGTGCGCGGGTGGGGGATCGCGGCGCCGCTGCCTCCTTCCCTCCGCTCCTTCCTCGAAGTGACGGACGGCTGGCGGTACGTGGGGGGTTCCGTCCATCTGCTGGCCGGAGTGGACGACATCGTGCCGTACGGGGACCCGTCCGACCTGCAGAAGCTGTACGAGGCGAACCTGGGCGAGAATCCGGCCGCACACGAAGTGCGGCAAGCAGGCATGTGGGGAAGGGCGTTGCAACTGTCGCTCGACTCCGACATGACCGACGTGCTGCTCGACCCGGGAGACGTGGACGCGGACGGCGAATGGGCCCTCTACGTACTCCATGGATGGGCCGGCGACGGACCCGAACGGTACGCGTCGTTCCGTGCCTTCATGGAGGAGATGTACAAGGACCTGTACCGATCGGGCGGCAACGATCCCGGCTTCGGGAACGCGGTGACGCGCGAGCTCGACGACAGGGTGGAAGAGGCCAGGCTCGCCTGCCTGAGAGGCGAGTTGGACGACGCGCTCACCGTGTTCGACGAGGCGGCGGACCTCGGCAGACCGCGGGCACGGCTCATGGCATCCCAGCTCCGGGTGCTGCTCGAAGGGCGCGGCTGGGTGCCGGTCGACCCGCGGATGGACGACCCCCTGTACGCGCGCGAGGTGCTGCCTCTGAAGATCCAGGAGCGTGTGCGCGAGGGCCGGACGGACGACCGTTTCGTGCTGGGCCCCGTGACCGACGACTACGCGTCGGACAGGGAGCGGGCCGAGGTGGTCCTGGAGCAGGTCAAGCGTCGTACGTACGAGTACGTGTCACCGGGTGCCTTCGGGCATGCCGTCGAGGAGGCCAGGGAGCTGGCGCGCTGGGGCGACACGGACGGCGCCTGGCGGGTGATCGCGGCGGCGGTCCCGAGGTGGGAGCCGTACGCGGACGACCACGTGGCTCCGTTCGGGCTGCTCGGGGATCCCCTGCTCGGTCCGGTGATCACACCGGAGCGGGGCAGAGCGCTGTTGCGTACCCCTCGGGCCGGGCAGGGGACGCCCGTGCCCGTGCCGGTGCCCGCCGCCACGGACGAGAGCACGCCCGACGGGCTCGCCTGGCTGGCGCACGAGGAGGGCATGGGCGGACTCCGCCGCGACGCGTACCGCTTCGTTCTGGTGGAGGGGATACGCCCGGAGGAGCTGGTGGAGCGGTTCGGGGCGGGCCCGTTGGAGCCGGTGGCGAACGACGCGGAACTCTGGAACCTTCAGTACGCGTGGCAGCGGGAGCGTCGCGGTCCCATGGCCCGCATAGGTGCCGTGAAGCGGACGGGTGCCGCGGCCCGGACGGGTGCCGTGGCTCGGGCCGATGCCGCGGACCGCTGGAGCTTCAGCTTCGAGTCGCACCACCTGCTCGGCTTCGACGCCGACCGCCTGACCCACCCGGGCACCGAACTGTCGCGCGGCACCCGCGCGCTCACGGTCTGGCGGCAGGACGGCCTGTTCCACTTCGCCTGCGCCGAGGACGGCGAGGAGCGCTACGGCTTCACGGTTCACCGGGCGAACCGCGTCCAATGGGGCGACCTCCCCGCGGAACTCTCCCCCGACCACCTGTTCCCGGACCCCGCCGGACCGGCCGCCGACCGCTCGGACGACGGTCGGGCCCTGCGTGCGGCAGCGGACCTGTACGAGGTGTCGCTGCCGCGCTTCGCCCTCACCCGGGGCAGGTTGCCGACGCTGCCGACCCGGCCGTGGACCGGGCCGACGGGGCCGGGGGAGGGGCACGCGACAGTCACGATCACTCCTCGGTGAACGGTCAGGGTTGAGCAGGATGCCCGGAGTGCAGGATGGCCGGTGTGCAGGACGACTGGTGTGTCAGAGCCCCGTGCCGTTCACGTGACCGTGCTGCCGCCGGGCTCACAACACGCGTCGGAAGCGGAGCTCCGTGAGGGTGACCTCGTCGTAGACGTCGTCCTGAGTGGCGCCGTCCGCTGCGTAGCCCGCCCGCTCGTAGAAACGCCGGGCTCGTCCGTTGTCGGCGAGGACCCACAACGCCGACACTTCGAAGCCCTGCTCCTTCATCCGGGCGTGGGTCTCCTCGAGGAGCCTGCCGCCGATGCCCCGGCCGGTCAGTTCGGGCGAGACGTACAGCGCGTACACCTCACCGACCTCGCCCATCCGCGTCCGCACCCCCGTCCGCCCCGTAACGGACACCTCGCTCCGGCACGGCCCGAAGCAGGCCCAGCCCACCGTGTCGCCGCGGTCGTCGATCGCCACCAAGTCACGGAAGGCTCGGCGGGGGTGGGAGAGCATCTGCCGCCGTTGGACCGCGTCGCTTTCGACCGTCATGGCATCCAGGTACGTTCGGGGGACGATGCCCGCGTACGCCGCCCGCCACCCTCGAACCCGTATCGTCGAGACGGCCGTGATGTCAGCCTCATCCATCTCACGCACATGAACCATCGCGTCAGAGTAATGCCGTGCACACGACGACACGACGTGTCCTGGAGCCGCCGTATGTGGCGTAGGCCAGGACTGGCGGCAGCAGCCGGGGTTGCGGCCCTGGCCTGGGGTGAATGGCTGAACCGGCGCTGGTCCCGAGCTCTCGCGGGGCACAGCGGCGGCGGTTCGGAGGCCGTGGTCGTACTCGGGTACCGGAACCCCCAGGGGGCGGCGAACCTGATCAACCGCTGGCGCGTCCGTGCCGGGATCCGCTCCATCACCGCCACCGACCACACGCAGGACACCCGTCTGATCTTCAGTGGCGGAGCGACCGGTACGGGCACCACGGAGGCCCAGTTGATGGCCGACCACGCACAGTCGGTCCTCGGGTTCGACGGCACGGTGCTCCTCGAGGACCGGTCCACGACCACGTGGGAGAACATCGCTCATGTCATCCCGCTCCTCGAAGGCGTGGACCGCATCAAAATCGTTTCGCAGCCGGCCCACGCACTCAAGGCCCGCGCGTACTTGCGGCGGCAGCGCCCCGACCTCGCGGAGAAGCTGGTGCGCGCGGAGGACTACCGCCCCGGCGAGTGGACGCTCGTCAAACCGCTCCTGGCCCTGTACGGGCTGTGGACACTGCGGGGTCTCACGGCCGATGAACGGCAGGGGGCGCTGCCGTAGCGTCAGCGCACCGTCCCCACCCGGATCCGCCGCGCCATCAGACCCCCCGCCCCCGCCAGCACCGCCGCCAGCGTGAACGTCGCCGTGAGCGCCACCGACACCGACGACCCGTGCACGTCCGACAGGGCCACCGCCGCGCCCCCGAGACCGCTGAGCACCGCGACCGCCAACGTCTGCGCGAGCTGCATCGCGCCGCTCGCCTCGCCCTGCCGGTCGGCCGGAGCCTGTTCCATGGTGTCGGTGGTCGCCGCGTTGAAGGCGACGCCCATGCCCGCGCCGCCGATCGCCCAGCCCGCCACAGCCGTCAACGAAGGCGTCGCGTCGACCAGGACGCCCAGCGCCATCACCACGATGCCGACGAGCAGCACCGCGCATCCCGCCCCGATCGGCACCGCCCGCGACCGCCCGCTCCAGCGGCTGTCGGCCCTGCCCTGCCAGGCCGCGCCCAGCACCCACGTGATCGCACCCGCGGAAAGCCCGAGCCCCGCCTCCGTCGCGCTCAGCCCCCGCAGCTCGACCAGGCCGAGCGGCAGGAACGCCTCGCTACCGAAGTACGCGCCGCAGAGCAGGAAGCGCAGGACGACACCTGTCGGCACACCCCGTCGCGCGCCGAGCGTGCCGGCCGGCGTGACCGAGCGCAGCGCCGCGACGGCCGCGCCGCCGCCGGCCAGTACCAGCGCGGCCAGCAGGGCCGGTTGGCGCAGTTCGAGGCCGGCCAGGAGAACTCCCGTGCCCGCGGCGAGCAGCACGCTGCGCGCCACCGGCGTGGACCACCACGGTCCGCCGTCCGCCGGAGGCACTCGTTCGGGCCCGCCGAGGCGACGCAGCGGTGGCAGCGCGAGCGCGGCCGCCAAAGCCACCAGCGGAAGGAGGAGTACGAACACGCCTCGCCACGACACGTGGTCGGAGACGAGCGCGGCGATCGTCGGGCCGATCAGCGAGGGGACGGTCCAGCCGCCCGACACGAGCGCGAACATCCGGGCGCGCAGCCGCTGCGGATAGGCCAGCGCGATCGCGGTGTACGCGAGCGCCATGACGGCGCCCACGCCCAGCCCTTGCAGGAAGCGTCCGGTGAGGAACAGCGGCCAGTCGGGCGCCGACCCGGCCACCGCGCAGCCGACGGCGAAGACGGCGAGGCCGAGGGCCAGCGGGCGCGCGGGGCCGCGACGGTCGGAGGCGCGGCTCGCGGCGACGGTGCCGATGAGGTTGGCGAGCATCAGCGCGGACAGGCCCCAGCCGTACGCTCCGAGGCCGCCGAGTCTGCCCGCGATCTCGGGCAGCACGGTGGCCACGCCCATCGACTCGAAGGCCACCAGACCGACCGAGAGCACGATCCCCCAGGTCAGGGCGGCATAGGGGGCGCGAAAGACACTTTCGCGGGCGGGATCTCCCGTGGCGTGCATGGTGTCGGTGCTGTCGGTGCTGTCGGTGCTGTCGGTGCTGTCGGTGCTGTCGGTGCCGTCGGTGGCATCCATGGCAACCATGGGGCCCGCGGCATTCATGGGGCCCGCGGCGTCGGCACGGACATCGGTGGTGGAGTCACGTAAGCCTTCACGTACCCCTTTCCGCACCCCCGTGCCCGCCTCTCCGCGTCCACCCGTGTTCTCCGCCGCCGTTGGCTTCTGCTCGGGCAAGACAACCCCTCCTTTACGTTTCGATCCGGACCGGAACGAAAAGTCATGCTACCTATACTCGCCCCCATGGCAACCCCCGACCCCGCGCTCCCCGCAGGCCGCGCCACCCGCACCACTCGAACCGCTCCCGAGGCCCGTCCCGCCGGACGCCCTCGCGACACCCGGCTCGACGAGGCGATCCTGACGGCGACTCAGGAGCTGCTGGAGGAGACGGGCTACCCCGGCCTGACGATGGAGGCGGTGGCCCGGCGCGCCGGTACGACCAAGCCGGCCATCCGGCGCCGCTGGCCGTCCAGGCAGCACCTCGTCATCGCGGCGCTGGCCGACACGATGGGGACGGCGCCCACGCCGGACACGGGATGCACGCACTGCGACCTGATCGAGGGCATCGACACCCTCAGCCGTGCCTTCGGCGGGAGCCTCGGACGACGTACGCTGCCCGCGCTCATGGCCGAACTCGCCGACGACCCCGCCCTGGACCGCGTCTTCACCGAGACGATCTTCCACCCCAGGAGGGCCACCACGGAGGCGGCCCTACGGCGCGGCGTCGAGCGCGGCGACATCCGGCCCGACGCCGACATCGACCTGCTCCTGGACATGCTCGGCGCCCCGACCTACCACCGGGTCCTCTTCGGCCACCTGCCCGTGACGGACACCCTCGCCCATGACGTCGTCATGACCGTCATGGGCGGTGCGGCGACACCGAGTTGGCGCGAGCACTACCAGCTCCACCACGAGGCGGCGCGGAACGTCAGGACGCCTCGTGGTCGGACGGGTCGATGAGCGCCGCGCTCAGCGTCGGCGCCGGTGACAGGGCCGCGCTGAGCTTCGTGACGCGCAGCATGCGCAGTGTCAGCCGGTGCGAACAGACGATGCACAGACGCCCGCCGCGCGCCGTCACCCTTCGGTGGGCCCGCATGAGAAGGGAGAGCCCGGAACAGTCGATGAACGTGATCCGGCTCAGGTCGATGACCACGACGGGCTCGGGGCCCGCGGTCACGGCGTCCATCAGCGCCACCGTGCGCTGGTAGGCCACCAGGTCGATCTCTCCGTAGAGTTCGATCACTATCGCGTGGTCGAGTCCGTACACCCGCGGAGGCTGATCGGAGTCCTCGCGCGTGAATGTCTTGAGTTCGTGCTGCCGCATCCATCCCCCCAGCGCCGGCGCCGACATGCTCCCCGGAGGAGCGTGGCGCAACGGGAGTGCCAGTTATGAGAGGCACCCGGGGACTGGGGGGCCTGCCGGGAAAACGCTAGCGGGGGTGGATGCGCTGTGCAGTGCGGGAACGATTCACGGAAGGGCAGTGCCACACCTTGGGGTGAAGTTGGGCCGTTCCCCTTGACGAGACGTGGAGGGACACTTGAGAGCCGTGGGCGGCTCCGCTCTCATCGGGACCAGGTTCCGTGGCGGGGTGTTGCGGGTCGGCCGCGAGCCCGTCGCCCGGCGAACCCTTCCGGGCGACAAGAAGGGCGCCCTCAGCGTCTGCATGCAGGCGCCCACTTCACGGGCGAGGTCCTCCACCATCATTGGCGACACATGGATTCCTCCTTTCTCGGCGTAGTGACCGCTGAAGGTCGCCCCCGCCATGCTGGTGGAGACGCAGGCTTTGGGGGAGAGCGCAATGGATGGTGGGCTGGTCGCGTTGATCGGCACGGGCGCCGGCTTGGCAGGTGCCGCAGTGGGAGCCGTGGCCGTAGTGCGGGGAGCGCGGATCAGTGCGCAACACTCAGCCGAGTCTCTGCGGCAGCAATCGTCGGACGCCGCAGTTGTGGAGCATGCGCAGTGGCATCGTCAGGCCCGGCGGGAAGCCTATGAAGGCTTCGTTGCTGCCTCCTACGTGCATGGGCGCGCGTTAGGTGCACTCGCCATCGCCATTGAGAGCAACGACGGAATTCATGAGGCCTCCAGCCAGCTGGACGGCGCATGGTCGTCAGTCCACGCAGCTGGGTCGAGAGTGTCGGTTGCGGGGCCAGCACACGTTGCCGCGGCAACGGAGACGTATGTAGAGGCCGTGGAAGTGATCCACCTGCAGGTAGTCGCGCATATATCTGCGGCCCCTACGATCCTGGCCCTGGAAGAAGTGGTGGCGGCTGAGGCCGAGATCGACGTGCACTACAACTCACTGACCGAGGCCATGCGTGATGCCTTGGGTTCCCCCACTCTGTGACTCATCGCCGGTAAGTACGGGATCGGCGACGGCGCGGCCGGACTCCTTCAAGATCCGGTCAACCTCTTCACGCTGCGCGATCCCACTGCGTCCCATGTCCTCGCCGTCCAACCGGACGATCTCGGCGTGCTCCTCGTCGGTGACCTTGCGTGTGTCCCGTTGGGCGGCCACGGAGTCACCTCCTGCGGGCATGGAAACGGCCGCACAGGCTGCCGACGGGGGCGGGAGCGGCGAAGGCTCTCCACGTCGGGGGTGAGCGAGGCGGAACTTCGCACCGCGGAGTCACCGTTTCGGGCGCCTGTTTGTCGCTGTCCTTCAGCCGCTCTGCGCGTGCAGCTGCCCTCCCGACCCGACCTGGGTCCGCCGCCAGGTGTTCGAGCCGTTCCACACGCTTAGCCGGCCAGTTCCGACGCTCACCGTAAACCGGCCTACCCAATGAGAGATGGGGCGTGAGAGGGAAACCCTATCGCCATAACGGAAATTACTAATCGACTCAAGTCGAGTCCTCAAGTAGTTTTCGATTACAGCAGGGGCGGCGGTAGGTATGCACCTTAAACGGCGTGTTGTCGCTGGCGGCAGAATTCCTGTAGCCTGGTGAAAGGGTGGGGCCGCAGTGAAATCCGACTCAGAGGAGCAGCTTGCCGAATCGGAAGACCGCCTCCCGGCCATAGGGGCAGGCGCTGTCTATATGGGCATGTTTCTGCTCCCGGCGTACATCCCTGCAACATTGATCGGTGAATTCTTCGGCAACCGCGGCATGCCTGCATCGCCCTGGCTGATGGCGCCGGTCGCGACGCTGGCACTTTCCGTCATGATGCGGTTCGAGCCGTACCTGCAGGGGCGGTCCTGGTGGGCGCGAGTTGACGATGTGTGGGGGGCTCTTCTGTTGGGCATAAGTGCCGCTCTTCCCATTGCCGTCGCTGTGGTGTGGCCGATGTCCTTTTGGTCGTGGCTACCGCCAGCTGTCCCAACAATTCTGTCTTTCGTGCCGATATTATTTGCCATCTGGTGTGTGAAGCGTTGGCACCGGCATCTTCGGAAGACGCAGCGGCCGCAGTTGGGGCCCTATCGACCTGTTCCACGGATCAGCAGTCAGGGTCCTGGAAACGCTGACTGACTGAGTCACAGGACCTGCCGTGACGGGGGTGCGGCAGGGTCCTGGACTCGGCGTCTTCATCGTGGATTCTGCTGAAGCGCGAAAGAGGGATGGCAAGTTGAACAAGAGGGGCATACTCGGCAAGTCACTGCTTACAGCGTTCTGCGCATCCTTGGTCCGGCGTTGACACTTGCTCCCGCAGCGCACGCTGACAGCAGCCCCGCTCTCACGGGCGCGACGAAGGTCTCCTCACGCTCCGCAGATACGCCGGACGACGAGGTCACGCCGAAGGTGGAGGGCACTACGCGGATCCCGCTGAACGCGCCGGGCGCGGACGGGCACAGAAGGGCGATTCGCGCGTACTGCAACATCACGGCGGACACTCCCCATTGGTCCAAGAAGGACAAGAGCGTTATCTACAAGACGCGCGCCCAGTGTTACGGCAACGTCCCCTCGGTTCAGTTGCAGGTCACCTCCAAGTTGATGCGGGCGGGTGTGCCGAAGCCGCTCGTCGCCGCGACAGCGAAGAAGACCCGGACCGTGCGGACCGGTGGCGGCAAAGCGACGTTCTACACCCCTGTCCCGAACGGCAAGAGGCTGAAGTACAGTGCGCGGTTCTGGGGGCAGAGCACCGCACAGATCGTGTCGCCTGTCGTGGGCACCAGACGCAGGTTGTCAGCAAGACAGCCGACGTCAAACCCAGGTAGTCGGATTCGGACGAAGGCGCCTCGCTATGACCAGTGACTGGGAAGTCGACGTACAACTGCTGATGGACGTTGCCGCCGGTGAGTGGGAGCGGCTTCAGCAGGGGATGGTCGACTCGATGGAGGCGGAACCGCAGTACGAAATCGTACCGACTGCCACGTCCAACAGCCCGACCGGCGCCTTCTTCTCCGTCGGCGCCACCGTGCAGGTGTCGGCCGACACGCCCGGCGAAGCGGCGGACATCGCCGTGGCCGTGACCCGCAAAGCCCTCCGGTTGGCTGGGGCGGCCACGGACCGCGGTGTGACGGAAGTCAACATCCGCCAGGGCGACGTGGACCCCCGCCTTCTGGGGCGGTAGGTGAGCGCGGGTGACGCTCGTAGCGAGGGCTGAGCCTGCGATAACCCAACAGCCAGGACATGGTCCGCCCGATCACCCACGTCCGATGCCCTGGACGTTCGCCGGAATCAGCGTCTTCTACTTCGGCTTATCGGGAACCGGCTTCGCCGTGCCCCTGGCCCACCACCCTGTGAGCTGCGGTAGTCGGTCGCGTGCTTGTCGGCGTCGGGTACGCGCTGGGGTCGCGGGTGGGCATGTCCTAAAGCAGTGCCGTGGTGCTGCTCCTGTCTCGTGTGATCGGGATGGGGAACCGGGGCGGCCGTCAGCTGCCATGCGGGGGCCGCCCCGGGGCACGTGGTGGATCAGTGTTGGCTGTGCAAGCGCGCGAACGCCGAGCGGGCTCGCGCGCACCCGGTCCATCGTTAACCGCGCACACCTTGCCCGGGCCAGAACAGCGGTCGAGCAACGTGTGACCCCACTGGGACCTGGCGCATCTTCGATAGAGGTCCGACAGCCATTGAGCGTTTTCGGCGTTGCCGCCTACGTGTGAGGCTGAATAAAGGCTCCGTCGTGCGCGCCGCCCTGACACCTCCCCAACAACCCCGGCAGGCCTTCCGTCGGCTGGCCCCCTCCCTGGAGACACGCATCTCCCGTGACCCAAGCATCGCTGGGGGCGGCCTGGGCGGCGCCCGCGAGTCCGAGTGCTGCTCCCATTGCCATCACCAGTGCTGCTACAAGCTGTGCAGGTCGACGCATGACCGTTCCTCCTTGCTCGGGACGGCCCGGACGGCCGCCTCGGCAGGGAGGTTGCCACTGCGCTGGAGCCCATCCGCGCGTGGGACGCGAAGACCACCCGGTTGGTGCAGATCTCCGAAGCGCCCGACCCTTCGTCGTCCAACGCCGGCCAGTACGTGGCGGTGGCCCGGCCCCGCACAGTGCATTCGCATCGCCGGCGAGGGCGCGTCGACCTCCTGGGCTCACGACTGGCTGTGGAGGTCCAAGCGAGCTCCGGCCCGGTCTCGCAGCCCGCGCGGTTGCGGTACGACCGCCGGCAGTGGCCCGAGATCCCTGTGGTGCCCGAGCCGGCCGGCACGGACCTCTACCGACTGCGGCACTGGGCGAAGGCCAAGCTGGGTGAGCCGGGGGACATTGCGAAGGTGGCGATCGAGGCGCGCATGGGGCATGAACTGCCGGGCGTTGAGGGCACATACAGTGAGGTGACGCTCGCCATGGAGGAGCGGATCGTGGAGTACCTCCAGTCCGTGTGGGAGAAGGAGGTAGTGGGGGCCGGACTGTGGATGCCGCCGTTTCCCATCCCTTCCCCAGATGATCTTCTGAGTGAGGCTCCGCCGCTGTTCAGCGGCCTACCAGTTCTGGAGAATGAATGATCGTCTGGATCAATGGTGCGTTCGGCGCGGGGAAGACGAGCGCCGCACGGGAACTGATCGAGCTGATCCCGAACAGCACACTCTTCGACCCCGAGGTCATCGGCGGCACCCTGCCCCACCTCCTGCCGCCCAAGCGCCTCGACGAGGTGAACGACTATCAGGACCTGCCCATCTGGCGCCGTCTGGTCATCGACACCGCGGCCGCGCTGCACGCCGAGGTCGGAGGCGTCCTCGTGGTGCCGATGACGCTGTTGCGCCAGGAGTACCGCGACGAGATCTTCGGCGGTCTCGCGGCCCGCAGGATCAGCGTCCACCACGTACTGCTCGCCCCCGACGAAACGATCCTGCGCGAGCGGATATCCGGCCGGCCCGTGCCGTCGGACCCCGACGGCGACCTCAGGGTGCGGCAGTGGGCCTACGACCACATCGAGCCGTACCGTGCGGCCCGCGCCGACTGGATCGACGGCGACGCCCACGTCGTCGACACCAGCGTCATCACGCCCTTCGAGACCGCCGAACGCGTCGCCGAGGCCGTCCGCAGCGGCGCCGCGCCCGTCTGCGACATCGTGCAGACACCGGAGCCCACCGCCGAGACCCTCGCCGCCGGAGTGCTGCTCTTCGACGAGCAGGACCGGGTGCTGCTCGTCGACCCCACGTACAAGGCCGGCTGGGAGTTCCCCGGCGGGGTCGTCGAGCCCGGCGAGGCGCCCGCACGCGCGGGCGTGCGCGAGGTCGCCGAGGAGACCGGCATCCAGCTCACCGGCACCCCGCCCCTGCTGGTCGCCGACTGGGAACCGCCGAACCCGCCCGGCTACGGAGGCATGCGTTTCCTCTTCGACGGCGGACGGCTCGACAGCGGCGCGGTCCGGATGCTCCTGCCGGGGCCCGAACTCCGCGACTGGCGTTTCGTCACCGAACAGGAAGCGGCCGACCTGCTGCCCGCCGTCCGCTACGAACGGCTGCGCTGGGCGCTGCGCGCACGCGAACGCGGCGCCACGCTCTACCTGGAGGCCGGCGTCCCGCTCCGCGGGTAGCGGGTAGCGGGTAGCGGATGGCGGACGGCTTTCCGCGAGGCGTGCGGCACCGCGGAGGCAGAAGGGCCCCGCCCGAAGGCGGGGCCCGTAGGGGGTCGCGCTCAGTTCGTCGCGTACTTCTGGAGGAACAGCGCCTCGGCCACCGAGAGCCGCTCCAACTCCTTGGGCGAGACGCTCTCGTTGACCGCGTGGATCTGCGCCTCCGGCTCGCTCAGGCCGATCAGCAGGATCTCCGCGCGCGGGTAGAGCGCCGAGAGGGTGTTGCAGAGCGGGATCGAGCCTCCCTGTCCCGCGTACTGCATCTCCTCACCGGGGAAGGCCTCGCCCATCGCCTCGGCCATCGCCGCGTACGCCGGGCTCGTCGTGTCCGCGCGGAACGGCTGGCCCTGCCCGATCTGCTCCGTCCGCACCTGGGCGCCCCACGGCGTGTGCGCCTCCAGGTGCGCCTGGAGCAGCTTCGTCGCCTCGGCCGCGTCCACGCCCGGCGGCACCCGCAGGCTGATCAGCGCCCGCGCGGCCGCCTGCACCGACGGCGTCGCGCCGACCACCGGCGGGCAGTCGATGCCGAGGACCGTGACGGCGGGGCGCGCCCAGATGCGGTCGGCGACCGTGCCCTCTCCGATGAGCTCCACACCGTCGAGGACCTTCGCGTCCCTGCGGAAGTCGCTCTCCTCGTACTGCAGCCCGTCCCAGACGGCGTCGCTCGTCAGACCGTCGACCGTCGTCGAACCGTCCTCGGCGCGCAGCGAGTCGAGGGCGCGCACCAGCGCGGCGAGCGCGTCCGGGGCGGCGCCGCCGAACTGGCCGGAGTGCAGGTTCCCTTCGAGGGTGTCGACACTGACACGTACGAGCGTCATGCCGCGCAGCGTCGACGTCACCGTCGGCAGGCCGACGCGGAAGTTGCCCGCGTCACCGATGACGATGGTGTCGGCCGTCAGGAGGTCGGGGTGGTCCTCCGCGTACCGCTCCAGACCGCCCGTGCCCTGCTCCTCGGAGCCCTCAGCGATCACCTTCACGTGCACCGGCACGCCGCCGTTCGCCTTCAGGGCGCGCAGCGCGAGCAGATGCATGATGACGCCGCCCTTGCAGTCGGCGCTGCCCCGGCCGTACCAGCGGCCGTCGCGCTCCGTCAGCTCGAACGGCGGGGTCGCCCACGCGGCCTCGTCGAGCGGCGGCTGGACGTCGTAGTGCGCGTAGAGGAGCACCGTCGGCGCGCCCTCGGGGCCCGGCAGGAAGCCGTACACCGACTGCGTGCCGTCCGGGGTGTCGAGCAGCGCCACCTCCTGGAAGCCCTCGGCGCGCAGCGCGTCCGCCACCCAGCCGGCGGCGGCCTCGCTCTCGCTCTTCGGGAACTGGTCGAAGTCCGCCACCGACTTGAAGGCCACCAGTTCGGTGAGCTCCGCCTTCGCCCTCGGCATCAGTGAGGCGACGGTCTCGGCGATCGGATTCGGCGACATGGGCACGCTCCTCGTGGGTGCGACGTTGTACGTGTGAGTACATGTGATCCTCCCACAGGCGGGGCCCGAGAGGGTCCGCCGTAGGATGCCGGGGGAAAGCGCGGCCAACAGCGGGATCAGGAGCGGTAGACCAACGTGAGCAGCGAGAACTCAGCGGACGACACCCGGCACGTGTGGGACGTCGTCGTGGTCGGAGCCGGCCCTGCGGGGGCCTCGGCGGCCTACGCGGCAGCGGTCGCGGGGCGTTCGGTCCTCCTCCTCGAGAAGGCCGACATCCCGCGGTACAAGACGTGTGGCGGCGGCATCATCGGCCCCTCGCGCGACTCCCTGCCGCCCGGCTTCGAGCTGCCGCTCCGCGACCGGGTGCACGCGGTGACGTTCACCCTCGACGGCAAGTTCAGCCGCACCCGCCGCTCCCGGCAGACGCTGTTCGGGCTGATCAACCGCCCCGAATTCGACCAGCAGCTCGTCGAGCACGCACAGAAGGCGGGTGCCGAGCTGCGCACCGGCGTCACCGTCGCGCGCGTGGAACAGCACGGCACCGAGGTGCCCGACCGGCGGACCGTCGCCGTGATGCTCCAGGGCGGCGAGACGGTCCTGGCACGTGCCGTGGTCGGTGCCGACGGCAGCGCGAGCCGCATAGGGGCGCACGTCGGCGTGAAGCTCGACCAGGTCGACCTCGGTCTCGAGGCAGAGATCCCGGTGCCCGAGACCGTCGCCGAGGACTGGGCGGGGCGGGTCCTCATCGACTGGGGTCCCATGCCGGGCAGTTACGGGTGGGTGTTCCCCAAGGGCGACACCCTCACCGTCGGTGTGATCTCCGCGCGCGGTGAAGGCGCGGCCACCAAGCGGTATTTGGAGGACTTCATCGCCCGGCTCGGCCTCGCCGGCTTCGAGCCCAGCATCTCCTCCGGGCATCTGACGCGCTGCCGCGCCGACGACTCGCCGCTCTCCCGCGGCCGCGTCCTGGTCTGCGGTGACGCGGCGGGTCTCCTGGAGCCGTGGACCCGCGAGGGCATCTCCTTCGCGCTGCGCTCCGGACGGCTCGCGGGGGAGTGGGCGGTGCGGATCGCCGAGGCGCACGACGCGGTCGACGCGCGTCGCCAGGCCCTGAACTACGCCTTCGCCATCAAGGCGGGGCTCGGCGTGGAGATGAGCGTCGGCCGCCGCATGCTGAAGGCCTTCGAGCGCCGCCCCGGCATGCTGCACACGGCGATCACGGGCTTCCGCCCCGCATGGAACGCGTTCGCGAAAATCACGCGCGGCTCGACGACGCTGGGCGAGCTGGTGCGTACGCATCCGATGGTGGGGCGCGTCCTCCAGGGCAGGGGCGAGAACGGCGACCGCTAGCGTCCGTCGCTCTCCGCTACCTCCGCTTCTTCTGCCCGGTGATCCGGAAGACGGGGTGATCGGGCGCGGCCGCCAGGATCTCCTCGTCGGAGGAGCCTGCGGTCACGCCCTGGAAGTACTGGTCGACCTCCCAGCCCCACTTCTCCAGGTAGCCGCGCAGAAGGGGCAGCTTCTCGGCGTCGGGCACCTCGACGGCGGTGAACTCCCGCACCTTGCGCCCCAGTCGTAGTTCCCCGCCACCGGCGACACGCATGTTGCGCACCCACTGGGAGTGCCCGCGCGCCGACACGAGGTATTGGCACTGGTCTCCGTCGTACGTGAACGGGTTGACGGGGATCCGCTGCATCTTGCCGCTCTTGCGCCCCCGGACGGAGAGCTCGGCGCTGCCCATCAGGCTGACTCCGTGCCGCGCCAGCCAGCCGATCACGCTGTTCAGGCGGACGTTGAGGCGGCTGCCTTCGAGGTAGTACGGCGTGGGAGTCGTGGACACGGTGCCCTCCTGGATGTGGGTGGCGGGGGTGGGGCCGGGCGGCTCTGTGCTGGAGCCGTTCGGGCCGACCGGAGCCGGATTCGAGAGCACTGCTCTCGCTTGAGAGCAGTGTGCACGACGGCAGTGCTCCAAAGCAAGAGCAGTGCTCTCGTTTGTGTGCGCTGCTCCGGGCGCGTGGCACACTGGCCGTATGAGCACCAGCACGAACGCCGATTCCGGCCTCGACTCCGGCTCCGGCTCCGGCCCCGACTCCGGCTCCGCCTCCGGCTCCCGCTCCGGCACCAGCGCCACCCGCGGAGCCCGGGCCCGCGCCCGCGAAGAAGTGACCGCGGCGATCAAGGACGAGGCGCGCAAGCAGCTCGCGGCCGACGGCGCCGCCAAGCTCTCCCTGCGCGCGGTCGCCCGCGAGCTCGGCATGGTCTCCTCGGCCCTCTACCGCTACTTCCCCAGCCGCGACGACCTCCTGACCGCGCTGATCATCGACGCGTACGACGCGGTCGGCGCCGCCGCCGAGGCCGCGCACGCGGCGGCGGCCGGGAAGGAGCCGGTGCGGCGGTGGACCGCGGTGTGTGAGGCGGTGCGTTCCTGGGCGCTGGAGCATCCGCACGAGTACGCGCTCATCTACGGTTCGCCCGTACCCGGGTACAGCGCGCCGGACTCGACCGTGCGGGCCGCCGCGCGCGTCGGCCTTGTCCTCATCGGCATCGTGCGCGACGCCCACCAGGGGAGGGGCGTCGCCTACGAGCCGCTGCCCGCCAGGCTCCGCACGGAAGGCGAGCGGCTCGCGGCGGACATCGCGCCCGACCTCCCGCCCGCGACGATCACGGCGATGGTCGCCGCGTGGGCCCAGCTCTTCGGGCTCGTGGGGTTCGAGGTGTTCGGCCAGTTCAACCGGATCGTCGAGGACCGCCCCGCGTTCTTCTCGCACGCGGTGACGCAGTTGGCGCACGGGGTGGGGCTGCTGCGGCAGGGCTGAGGCGGGGCGGGAGGGCTGTGCGAGTCTCCCGCGGAGAGCCGATGCCTCGGTGGCGAGACCGCGCTGACATGGGCGTGTGCCCGAAGGTGATGGCCTGGTGGCCCTCGAGGGCAGCGGGAGGGCGGTGAGGGCATCGCCTGTGACGGAACGAAGACGTCGCGGGGGACCGCCTGTAACTCGGTGCGGGTTACAAATAGTTCCGACCGCAAGAACTGTCGCTCCTCCTGGGAGGAACACCATGAAGCACACCCGCATCGCCGCCTTCGCCGCCCTCGGTCTCGCCGCCTCCCTCTCGCTCACCGCCTGCAACGGCGACGACTCCGGAGCGGACGCGTCTTCCCAGGGCGCCGCGACCTCCAACTCGTCCTCCTCGTCCTCGGGCGGCGGCGCGAAGTCGGAGGGCGGCGCAAAGGCGGACGGCGGTTCGGAGGCCGGTGAGGGGAAGTCGGGCTCCGGACAGGACTCCGAGGCCGGCACCGACGCCCCGAACAGCGGGTCCAAGTCCGGCGGCGGCAAGGTCGCGTTCTGCAAGACCGCGGACCTGGCGATCGACGCGAAGGACGCAGCGCCGGACGAGAACACCGGCCGGATCGACATCACCATGATCAACCGGGGCTCGAAGACCTGCTCGGCGACGGGCTTCGCGGGCGTCGACATCAAGGACGCCGACGGCACCTCCAACCCCATCGAGCGCGGTCAGGCCCAGCCCCGCGTCACCACCCTGAAGCCCGGCGCCGCCGCCGTCTTCAACCTGGCCTACGACATCGACAACAGCGGCGAGAGCCTCTCGAAGCCGACCCACATCCTGGTGACGCCCCCCAACGAGACCCACACCGTGACCCTGAAGTGGCCGGCGGGCGCCGGTGCGATCAAGGGCGCCTACACCGACGTCCAGGTCTACCCCACGCACAACACCAAGTAACCGCGTGAGTCGGGAGTGACCCGCGGGGCACCCCGAGGGAATGGGCGCCCTTCTCGCCCTGGCCTCCGCGGCGTGCTACGGCATCGTCGACTTCGCCGGTGGTCTGCTGTCGAGGCGGATCCACTTCACCGTGGTGACGTTCCTCGGACAGTTCGGCGGCCTGCTTCTCGCCACGGTCATCGCCCTCGCTGCGACCGTGCCCGTGGATTCCGTCCGGGCCGTGGACTTCGCCTGGGGAGCGGCCTCAGGTGTCGGAAGCGCCGTGGGGATGCAGTTCCTCAACCGCGGCCTCACGCGTGGCGCCATGAGCGTCGTGATCCCGGTGAGCGCCGTCACCGGCGTGGCCCTTTCGGTGCTGTGCGGCGTGCTGTTCCTGGGCGACCGGCCCACCGCCCTGGCCTGGCTCGGCATCGGCGTGACCGTTCCCGCGCTCTGGCTCGTCTCCGCCGGAGGAGCCCGCGGCGATCAGGCGGACGCGCGGACAGTCGACAGGGCACGCGGTTCGCGTGTGCCCGTGGACGGGCTCATCGCCAGCGCGGGTGTGGCCATGCAGTACATCGGGCTCGCGCAGGCGGATCCCGCGAGCGGTATATGGCCCGTGGCGGCCGGACGTGCCGCGGCGGTTCTCCTGCTGCTGCCGAACGCCTGCCGGCATGCGGCCGCGTTCCGTCAGCCCTTCAGGCTCTCGGGTCTCGCGGTACTGATCGGTGCGGGAGCGGCCCTCGGGCTCACCCTCTACCTGTGGGCGGCGCAGCAGCAGATGCTGGCCGTCGCCGTCGTCCTGGCCTCGCTCTGTCCCGCGGTACCGACCGTGCTCGGCGTCACGGTGCTGGGCGAGAGAGTCTCGCGCGCGCAGACGACCGGCCTGGTGGGAGCGGTCGTCGCCGTCGTCCTGCTCACCCTGGGCTGAGCGGCTGTCCGCCGAGGTGGCGATTCGCGCACTCAGCCCCGCCCGATGTCGGCGCTCGGCCCTCCGTGGGGTAAAGTAGATCTTGAGCTGGTCGCCCAACACGGGTGTTCCGGTGATGCGTTGGTGGTCCAAGGAAAGACGCCCCGCTTCCTGCGGGGAAATGCAGGTGCAAGGCCTGCCCGGCGCTCGATCAAGGGCCCGTACGCGCACAGCGCGTACGGGCCCTCTTTGTTCCGCAAGCGCAGCCGGGGGGCGACCCGAAGAAGGGGACGCCCGTGCTGCGACCGGGCACGAGAGGGCAACCGCGCGAGCACGTCCTGCCGTACCGTCAACCGCGGCGGGCCCGGGTGGCGATGATGACCGCGTCGCACACCATCGCCACCGCGGCGATCACGGCCAGCGGCCACGTGCCGGTCTGCGGGATGTACTCCCAGGTGATGCCCGCCGCAATGGCGCCGGCGAGGGCGAAACCGGTGCCGGGCAGGTAGCGAAGGCGGATGACGGTGCCGCCGTCCTGGAGTGACATCTGCTGATCTCCTGTCGGATTCGAAAGGTTGCTGACGGGCTCTCGGAGAGGGTGGCGGAGAGGACCGCGGGAAGGGCCCGGCCGGTTCACGCCGTCCCCCGGCGCGCGGCGCGGCGGCCGCTCCACGCGAGCCGGGGCGCTCCGTGGAGGATCAGGCGGGCGAGGTACAACCAGCGCGTGAGGAGCGGGCGTTCGGAGAGGTCGGCCCACTCGGCGCACCACTCCTCGGCCCAGCGGTCCCGCTGCGTGGTGGGCAGGAGGGCGGCCGCCAGGGTGATGAGCCGCGTCCCCGGATCGGCCGGCGCGGTCGGCCCCGCCGGAGTCGACGATGCCGGTGAGAACGCCGGTGGAGGTGGCACCCGTTGTCTGCCGTGTGCACGGTTCAACTCGTCACGACGGCGCAGCTCCTGTACCCAACGCAGCATGCTGCGGAGCTCGTGGTCCTCGAGGGTCTGCAGGGGGCGGATCCTGCGTTTGGGCAACCGGCCGGTCATGCCGCCTCCTTGGGGCGCCCGACACGGAGGAGCCAGGCGAGCCTGGGGCCGCTGTGCAGAACGAGACGGGCGATGAAGGCGATGCGTACGTGTAAGGAGCGGGTGGCGAGGTCCCACCACTCGGCCTGCCACTCCTCGAGCCACCGGTCGCGGTCCTGGCACGGGAGGAGGCGGACGGCCAGGTTGACGCACTTGCTGGGCCCGCGGCGCGGGACGGGTGTCGGTGCGTGAACCCCGGATTCGGCGTCGTCCGCCCCGGTGGTGAGGGGCGGAACCACGCCGTGGTCGATCATTTCGGTCGCGATCACCGTGCCCTCGTCCGTGTCGATCAGGAACCCGGCGAGCTCGGGGTTCCGCGACGCGGTGACCTCGGCCGGGGACGGGAACGTCCACGGATGGCCCGGCATCCGGTGTCCACAGACCTCGCACCAGTCGTCCGTCGGCGTGGTGTGTCCGTTGGGGCAGATGAGGGTGGGCCTTGCCGGGGGTCCCGATCCGGGGTCGGGGGGTGGGACGGGCCCCGGGCCCGGGAAGAATTCCTCGTTCTTGAAGTCCGGCATGTTCCTACACCCCTCCGGGACCCTCGGCGGCGGGGCGGAGGCGAGCGGAGGTGGCTCCGCCGTTGTAGGCCTGCGCGAGGGCGAGGCGGGCGGATTCGGCGCCGCTCTGGGTGAAGCGGTAGTAACGGCGGCGGGGGCGCGGCGGGTCGGTCTTCTCGATCTCGCTCGTGTCCTCCCAGAACGACTCGAGCCAGCCCGCGTTCTCGAGGCGGGCGAGTATCGGGTGGATCGTGCCAGTCGGCAGGCCCGCGGCGTCGGAGAGTTCGAGGCCGTAGCGGGCGTGGGCCGGAGTCTCGAGCAGGGTCCGCAGCACCAGCTGAGTCTGGAGTGTCATGCGCGGCGTCTTAGCCATACACAAACTCTAGTATGGGCGTGACCTGGGCAACAAGCGCCCAGGTGAGAGCAGTCGAGCGCCACTGACACCGCGCGCCGCACCCCTCCTACTCCCGGGGGAGTACGCGTGATCACATCGCCCGTCGGACGCCCGCGCCGTCCGGCCCGGTCTAGCGTGACCGGCATGGACGAGCAGCGCGAAGGCACGCCGGGCGGCCCGCCCCCGAGGTGGGGCGGGCCGCCCATGTGGCGGCACGGGCCGCCCTGGTGGAATTCCGGGGCCGACGGGCCGACGGGGGCGGGGCCGGGGGCTGGGGCCGGGGCCTCGACGGGGCGTCGTCCGCCCTGGCTGACCACGGCCGTGCTCACCGTCTTCGTACAGGTCGGGTCCCGGTTCGCCGAGCACGGTCAGCTCGAACGCCAGGACCTCAACGCCTTCGCGCGGGTGCTGCTGTTCCTGGCCACGGCGGTGCTGCTGCTCCGCCACCGGTACCCCGTACCGGTCGTGTACGCCTCCGCGGCGCTCACTCTCGTCTACGTCGCCGGCGGGTTCCCCTACGGCCCGGTCTTCCTCGCCGTCACCGTGGGCTGCTTCGCCGCGATCGTCGCGGGCCACCGGCGTGCGGCCTGGGGGGCGGTCGGCGGGCTGTGGGCGGGGCATCTGCTGATCGCCCACTGGCTCTACCGGTGGCTGCCGCCGGCCGGCGACGGTGCCCGCCCCTGGAGCGAGGAACTGGCCGTCGCCGTCTGGGTCGTCGCGATCGTCGCCGTCTCCGAACTCGCTCGCGTACGTCGTGAACAGTGGGCGAAGGAACGGGCCGAGCGGGCGCAGGCCGCGAAGCGGCGGGCGGACGAGGAGCGGCTGCGCATGGCGCGCGAGCTGCACGACGTCCTCGCGCACAGCATCTCCGTCATCAATGTGCAGGCGGGTGTCGGCCTCGCGCTGCTCGACTCCGACCCGGAACAGGCCCGCACCGCGCTGACCACCATCAAGGCCGCGAGCAAGGAGGCACTGGGCGAGGTGCGCCAGGTGCTCGGCACCCTGCGCGCTCCCGGCGACGCGCCGCGCGCCCCGGCACCCGGCCTCGACCGGCTGCCCGAACTCGTCGAGCAGGCCGGAAGCGCGGGCCTGACCGTCGAAGTCACCACGGAGGGCTCCCTGTTGAAGCCGGCGCCGGGCGCGGACCTCGCCGCGTTCCGCATCGTCCAGGAGGCGCTGACCAACGTCGTACGGCACTCCGGTTCGCGTCACGCACGCGTGCTGGTGCGACACGAGACGGCGTCGCTCACCCTGCGCATCGACGACGACGGACCCGCGACCGGTACCGACGCGGGCGGCAGCGGCAACGGACTCGCCGGAATGCGGGAGCGCGCCGCCGCCCTCGGTGGCACGATCGAGGCGGGCCCGCGCCCGGACGGCGGCTTCCGTGTGACCGCCGTACTGCCCCGGGCGGCGGACGGCGATTCCCGGGCCCGCACCGCACCTCGGGAGGACCAGTGATCCGCGTACTGCTCGCCGACGACCAGTCGTTGGTCAGAGCGGGTTTCAAGGCGCTGCTCGACGCACAGCGTGACATCGGCGTCGTCGGGGAGGCCGCGGACGGCGACGAGGCGGTGCGGATGGTGCGGGAACTGCGCCCCGACGTCGTTCTGATGGACATCCGGATGCCGGTCCTCGACGGGCTCGCCGCCACCCGCAGGATCACCGACGAACCCGGTCTCGGCGACGTGAAGGTGGTCATGCTCACCACCTTCGAACTGGACGAGTACGTCTTCGAGGCGATCCGCTCCGGAGCATCGGGCTTCCTCGTCAAGGACACCGAGCCGGACGAACTGCTGCGCGCGGTCAGGGCGGTGGTCGAGGGGGACGCGCTGCTGTCACCGGGGGTGACGCGCCGCCTCATCGGCGAGTTCGCGGCGCGTTCCAAGGAGCCGGCGGCCGCCGACACCCTCGCGGGCCTGACCGAACGCGAGCGGGAAGTGATGGCGCTGGTCGGCCTCGGCCTCTCCAACGAGGAGATCGCGCGCCGCCTCGTCGTCAGCCCGCTCACCGCCAAGACGCACGTCTCACGTGCGATGACGAAGCTGGGGGTACGCGACCGCGCTCAGATGGTCGTGATCGCGTACGAGTCGGGTCTTGTGCGGCCCGGCTGGTTGGGCTGACAGGGCCCGCCCCCGGCGCACCTAGGGAGACCGCTGCCTAGGTCGCGCGAACAACCCGGCTCACGGGGCGCACAACGCGCCTAGGCAACAGACCTAGGAGCACCGCCCGTGAAGTCCGTCATCATCTACGTCCGCGTAAGCCATGCCGACCAGGCGTCTGTGTCGGCCGAGGCGCAGGTACGAGAGTGCCAAGACCACTGCGACCGCAACGGGTGGCGCGTGGTCGGAACCTTCGTGGACAAGAACGTGTCCGGGTGGGTCGCTCCGGAGAAGCGCAAGGAGATGTCCAAGGCGCTCGCGGTGCTGCCGACCGTGGACTACATCGTCACGACGAAGCATGACCGTCTCGGCCGCCGGAACTCCGATCTCGCGAGGCTCAAGGAAGACCACTTCGAGAAGCACGGCGCGGCCCCCGTGACCGTGGACGGGCAGATGACCCCGGGCACGTGGCGGAGCATGTTCGGGCTGTTCTCGTGGATGGCGGAGCAGGAACGGGACCGCATTCGCGAGCGCTCCATGTCCACACGGGCGGAGATCTTGGCGCAGGGCCGCGTTCGCACAGTCGCCCCGTTCGGGTACCGCATCGTGCGCCGCGACGGCGGGGCGTATCTGGAGATCGACCCCGAGGCGGCCGAGCTGGTCTCTGAACTTGCCTCGCGCGTGATCGCAGGCACGACCGTTGAAGAGATCGTTCGGTGGCTCAATCGCCGGGAGATCGACACGCCTCGGATGCACGCGGCGCGCCGCGCGGGCCGTACGCCGACGCCTGCGAGGTGGGCGGGGTCGGTGCTGCGGAAGATGCTCGTGTCTCCGGCACTGCGAGGCATTCGTACGCGCTGGGACGAGTCCAACAACGTCCCGGTGGAGTGCTTCCGCCCGGACGGCACGTTGGACGTGATCGCGCCCGAGATCCTGCCCGCGTCCACCTGGCACAAGGTGCGGGCCGTGATCGCGGCCCGGAAGAACCCGCTTACGTTCACCGCGAAGACGGACAGCCCGTTGTCGGGGTCGCTGTGGTGTGGACCGTGTGGTTCGCACATGGTGCACAGCATGTCGCGGCGGAAGGGACGCAAGGATGCGCGTACATACCGCTGCAAGGCGAGTGCCTGCGTGTCCATCAACGCTGACTATCTGGACGCCTACGCGTCCGAGTGGTTCATAACCACGCTCGGCGCGCTCAACGTGAACCGCGAAGAAGTGGAACAAGGCGCGGACGTGACGGCCGAACTCGCCGACGTAGAGCGGGCGCTGAGCGGACTTACGGCCGCGATCGAGGCCAACCCCGAGGCCGCCGCCGTACTCGGCGCGCGGGTGGTGGAGTTGAGCACCAAGCGGGCCGCCCTGGAGGCGGAGCGGGATAAGCCCCGGATCGTGCGAAGCGTGCCGACCGGGGAGACCTACGCGGATGTGTGGGAGCGCGTGGACGGTATGCAGCGCCGACAGATGCTCGACGCCGCCGGGGTCCGTATCGAGATCGCTCCGGGCGTCCGAGGCCGCAAGGGCTTCGAGCCTTCGCGAGTGTCCATTGCGGTCACGGACAACGACCACGCACGGGCCGCGAGCGCACTCGCTGACGCCTACGAGGTGGCCGCCTGATGGTCCGCTGCTGGCCGTGGCGCGCGGGCCGTCCCGTGCTTGTCCGGACCCTGGCCCCGAGCGACGGCTGAGAGGCCGCGAGAGAGGCACATAGAGAGGCCCGATCCCTTCCGAGGGGTCGGGCCTCTTTTCGTGTGCCAGGGGAAGCCCACGAACAAACTGCCACCTGGGGCGCATAACCAGGGTGGGAACTGCCACCTAGACAGACTCCCGCCCCCCCCCGAAACTGCCACCAAGCCCCCAAGGAAAGCATCACCATGGTCACGCCGAACTGCCACCACTTCGAGGCGTTCGCGTCCGGAACTGCCACCGGACGGTTCTCCCGCCTCGTCATGTTGAACTACCTGAACGGCCGAGACCGGGCCGAGGTGTGGCGCACTTACAAGGCGCTCGCGGAGGCCGAAGGCCACCCTCCCCGCTGGGGCAGGAACGCGCTCTATGCCGCCCTGGAGGCCCGCGAAGGCGTACGTGTGCGGCGCGTTCGGGGACGTCATGAGTTCGCGGTGTCGCTCCGCCTTCCCGACCCCTGCGAGCAACCTCGCGGCCCCATCGCGAAGAGCGGCCAGCCTCTCTCTAGGGGTGACGAGGTGACGAAAATTTTGCATATCTGAAAGAACATAAGAGCCCCCTAGGGCAAACCAGATTCAGCGTCTCGGTGTCACCTTGTCACCCTTCGCCACCGGCTCACCGCGAGGACCCGGCCACTGCCAGGCAAGAACTGCCGGGCGCATAACGCAAGTAGAGCGGTCGGCACGTCCGGCGCTTACGGATAGCACGGCTCCGGGCGGCAATCTTTTGGTTGTCTCCTCTGGCGAAACAAGACGCCGCCCGGAGCCGCTTTCGACCCTTCTACTCTCAGGACTCCACCAATGAACCTTGACCTCTTCACTCGGCTCGTGGACGCGCTGACCTATGCCGTTACGTCTACGGCACACCGCCGCGACACCAAGAACGCCGAGCACTTCGTGAAGCTCCGTGACGAATTCCTGGACCTCTTCCCCGAGTTCGTGGCCGACTACGTTCCGGCATCCGAGCGCGACCCGAAGACTGGCGCGCGGCGCATCACTCGCGTTGTGGGGAAGCTGTGACCGCAGAAGCCGAGAAGGACGCTCCGGAGAAGCCGGACGCCACCGAGCCCGAGAAGCCTGCTGAGGCCCACGAGAAGCCTGCCGAGGCAACGCCCGAGGCTCCCGAGCCCAAGGCCGATGAGGAGCCCGCGAAGACGGTCACGGAGGACTCCCCGGACATTCTCATGATGAAGACGTGGGCCGCGAAGTCTTCCGGACTCCCCACGGGTGCCGGAAAGTTCCTGAAGGGCAGCACGCCCGATGAGATCGAGGCATCCGCGCAGGAGCTGCAAAATGTCTTCGCCTCCGCGCTCGACGTCGCCCCTTCTAGCGCTAACGGGCTGAAGAAGCGGGCAATGCCGACTATCGGCGCGGGACCGACGCAGCGCGGCGAACGTGAAGTTCGCGAGATGGACCCGGCGAAGCTCGCCGCTTCCATTCGGCGCACGCTCCCCAATATCGGCAAGTAACCACAGCTTCCACGCGCCCGGCCGTAGGCCGTGGCGCAGCACATGAAAGGGCCGACGATGGCTCACAAGGTTGAAATTGATCAGGTGGTTGTCACCGCCCTGGGCCTCCTGGAGGCCGAATCGGTGCTGGGTAACAAGGTGTTCCGCGATGCCGAGAAGGGATTTATCGGCGGAGTCGGCGACTCGGTTCGGGTTGTCCGGTCGAAGGTGATCGACGCTCGGGTTCTCGACAGCAACGGCACCAAGTACGACGACATCAACGAGCAGTCGTTCCCGGTGAAGCTGACTGACGAGGCGTACAACGCCGTCAAGATCCCGCAGAAGTACGAGGATCTGGACATCCGCGACTATGGCCGTCAGGTGCTCCAGCCGCAGGCTTCCGGTGTCGCGAAGCACTGCGAGAAGGCCGTTGCGGGCGTGCTGAATGTCGCTATCAACGGCAGTAAGGCCGAGGGCGGGGACGAGTCGGTTCCGGCCGCTACGGAGACCATCAGCAAGAAGGCTCCGCTTACCGCACTCGCGAAGGTGTCGGCCGAGATGACGAAGCGGGAGATCCCCGAGGCTGGCCGCGTACTGGCGATCGGCCCGGAGCTGAAGGAAGCGTTCCTTGCTCTGCCGGAGCTTCAGAACGCCTCGTTCGCCGGTAACTCCGAGGTCATCACCTCCGGTTCGCTGGGCCGCCTGCTGGGCTTCGAGGTCGTCGTGTCGCCGTTCATCAAGGGCGGCGCGGTCGCGTTCACGGCCGAGGCCGTGGCCCTGGCTGTTCGCGCTCCGTCTGCTCCGGCTGGCACTGACGCCGCCGCGCAGACCTACAACGGGTACGCGCTGATGACGGCTCGACAGTTCGTCATGGACCAGCAGTCCACCGTTTCGCTCGTGAAGACGTACGTCGGCGCGACCGCGATGGACGAGACCTGCATGGTCGCCCTGAAGGCTGCCGCCTGACCCACACAAGAAGACGGCCCCGAGCCGGAGTTCGCGCATGGATGGCCGCGAGTTCTGGCCGGGGCCGTTCTCTGTTTCGACTCCAAGGAACCTCATGACTGTGCCCCTGGCCGACCTGGCCGCAAGGTACCCCGGCGGCATCCCCGAGGCCGACAAGCCACGGGCCGAGGCTGCTCTGACGGACGCGCTCGCATCTGTGCGGGCCGCCGCTGGCGGCTGGCTCCCCGAGGAGCTTCCGCCCGCCGTGCGGGCCGTAGCGCTGCGCTTGGCGATCCGCATGTTCGCGAACCCCCTCGGCATTACCTCCGAGACGGCAGGCGACTACACGTACCGCCGGGACGGCGGGGCCGTTGGCGGCGGGCTGACAGCGGACGAGCGGGCCGAGGTACGCCGCGCGCTGGGCTGTGACGGCGTCGTGTCCGTCCGCACTCCGCACGCCTGGGACTTCACCACCGTGTCCCGCATCACCGCCGTTGGAACCCCCGGTGGTCTGTGGTGACAACCCCCCGCAATCTCCAGACCACCCCCGTTCGCGAGGAGCCCCCCGGTTCGACTGGTGGCCCCCCGCTCTCAACTCCCGCCCCCGGTCCTTGTGCCCGGCCCGGCTGTGGTCGGCTGAGGGTGCGCCGTTCGGCTGAGGATCGCAAGGTTCGGTACTGCTCGGACGAGTGCCACCGCTGGCGACATGTGGCTCGTGCGATGGCTGCTCGCCGTGTGGCTGCTGGCCGCGTGTTCCACGCTGACGCTATGGAGTTGGTGAGACTGCGAGCCGTACTCGACACGCGGCCCGCGAACGGCGCGGCTGACCTGCTCGACCTGATCGCACTCAACGAGCTTCACAGCGCGTACGTGACGCGCTCGTGAGGCGACTCAGACGACGTGTCGTGAGGTTCGTTGCTCGATGCGTCGCGCGGAGCGCTGACGCACGCGTGAGACGTGCTGGCCGCGACGTGGCGTGTCCGTCGCGAACGGCCGAAGCTGACCGATCCCCCGACCCTGGACCTGGGGGATACCCCCGGTCCGAAGTCGCGGACCCCGGTAGCGGTTAGCGCTCCGGCCCGAGCGTGCTTGATTTCCGACCCTCGTTTTTCCCTGCCCCCTGGAAGGAGGCTCGCCACCGTGGCCGAGCGCTTCATTGAACCTCTGCCGAGCCGCCTCACGGGCCGTGAGAGCGCGCCGGGGCTCCGGCTGCTGGACGACGTGAGCCGGGCTCACCGCCTGGACCCTGGCGAGTGGGCGACGCTTCGCCGCGCAGCGGACACCCTGGACGAGCTGACCGCCTTGGAGGACGCGGCGGCCGACGCTCCCGCGACTGTGCCGGGCTCAAAGGGGCAACCGGTCGCGAACCCGCTGTTCGCCGAGATCCGCGCGCACCGGACGACCTACGGAGCGCTGACGCGGGCCCTCAAACTTCCTACAGAGGCCGAGGAGTTGGCCAAGGTGACGACGGCTGAGCGCGGGCATCTGAGCCCTTCCGAGAAGGGGCTGAGGGCCGCGCGAGCGAAGCACACCAACGGCGAGTCCCTGTACTGGTGACCCCGCGAACGAGCGGGCGCAGAACGCAACGCGTGGCGGTGCACGGGGGTGTCGTCGTCATGTGACCCCTTTCGGGAGCAAGGCCCCGGAGTCGGACCACGTTGGACGTGGTTGACTCCGGGGCCTTGTTCTGTTTTCCGGGCCTGGCCCGTGATCCCCTGCCGCCGGACGGCTTCGCGCCGTACGCTGGCCACAAGGGCTTGACACCAGGGAGCTACCCCATGACGGACGCACTTCCCGAGGACGCGACAACCGGCGAGCGGATCAAGTACCACCGCGAACGGGCAGGTATGAGCCGCCCTGTACTCGCGGGGCTCTGTGGCCGTGGCCCGGACTGGCTGAAGAAGATCGAGATCGGGAAGCGGCAACTCCACAACCACGGGCTACTCGTCCGCCTCGCGAGCGCGCTCAAGCTATCGGACCTGTCGATTCTGACGGGCGACCCGTCACCGCGTCCGGTGGCCCCCGGCGGGAAGCTGATGCTTCCGGCCGCGAGCGGCGTACGTGACGCCGTACGCGGCTCGTTGTTCCAGTCCGGGCCGCAGGTGCTCGGTACGTCTGTGGACGTGCTGAAGGGGCGCGTCGCCGAGGCGTGGACCCTGTGGCACGCGTCCCGCTTCCAACGCACCGAGGTAAGCGCGCTGCTGCCCGCGCTCATCCGCGACGCGCAGGTTCTCCCCCGCCAACTCGAAGGCCCGGCAAGGCGCGAGGCGTACGCGGCTCTCGCCGAGGTCTACCACCTGGCGCAGCAAGTCACCGCGTACAGCGTCGAGGCTGAGCTGTACTGGATCATCGCGGACCGGGGCCGTACCGCCGCGCAGGACGCGGACAACCCGTTGAGCCTCGCCGGGGCCGCCTGGACGTTCGGGAACGGGCTCCGCGAGAACGGGTACGCCGAGGAGGCCGTTCAGGTCGTGGCCGAGGCCGCCGACGCGCTCCGGCCAAGGCTCGAAGACGGCTCCGACGACCTCCGGGGCATGTTCGGGGCTCTGCACCTTCATGCGGCCGTGACGTGCGCCCGTGAGGGCCGCGAGGGCGACGCGTGGCGGCACTGGGACGAGGCCGACCACACCGCCGACCGGCTGCCCGCCGGGTACGTCCACTCGTGGACCGTCTTCGGGCGGGCGAACACCGACTTCCACGGCGTGAGCGTCGGCGTGGACCTCCGGACTCCGGGGCTCGCGATGACGCGCGCCGAGTCCATCGACCTGGCCGCCATGCCGAGCGTGGAACGCCGCTCCCGCGTGCTCGTGGAGCTGGCCCGCGCGCAGCGCCAACGGAAGGATCTCGCGGGCGCGGTGCACTGGCTGAAGCGGGCGCAAGAGGCGTCGCCGGAGACGGTCCGCTACACCCCTTCGGCGCGCGGGCTCGCGTACGACCTCGCGAAGGACAGTCGGGGGCCGCTCCGCTCCGACGCGCAGCAACTCGCCGACGAGGTAGGGGTACTGGCCGCTTAGGGGGACAGAGCGTCCCCCTTGGCGGGGACCACTCCGCTTAGCGTCGCAGGATGGACGCGACGCACGGCAAGACCCAACTCCACACGCCGGAGCCCGACGAGGACCCGGACCGGTACCCGCCTACCGGTGCGCTGGTCGTGGACCTGCGTACGTCCAGCGTCGGCAAGGTCGCCCACATCGCGAAGGGTCTCGTCCACGTCGAGCCCGAGGGCGACGGGGAGCCTTGGGACGCACCGCCCGAAGCGCTGCGCGCGGTGACCACTCGCGACGCCGAGCACGTCCGGACGACGGACGGGGGCGGGCCGTGCTGAGAATCGCCGTGTACGAGATCAAGCCGGACGGGACGCGCACCGAGCCTCACGACGTGGTGGAGGTGAAGCCCGACCCGAAGGCCGGACTACCGGCCGTGTCGTCCGCCTGGCCGCGCTGCACGTGCCCGATCCACCGCCACCGCGAGGAGGGGACGCGGTGAGCGTGCGGGGCGTGCTGCGGTTCGTGGCCCACCGAATCACCGAGCACCCGGACGTACCCGCCGCCTACTCCGCGACGTGCAAGGCGTGCGGCTGGAGCACGGGCCCGGAGCCCGACGCGGACCCCGTGGACGTGGCGTGTCTGGAGCACGCGGGCCGGTCCGGTCACCGCTCGTTCCGGCGGCTCCGGGGGTCGGATGCGTTCGTGGTCCGTGAGGACGAGAAGGACGACGCGAAGTGACCGAGAAGGCAGGGAAGTTCGTGAACAGTCTTCGAGCGCTTCGGCTGCTGCCCGGACACCGCGTCCAGCACGAGGGCGAGTGGCTGACCGTGGCCCACACGACGGACACCCACAGCGTCACCGGGACACCCCGTGTCCGGATCTCCTGGGAGGAGCCCGGACACCTCCCGCTGACCGTCCACGCTGCCGAGCTGCTGACGGTGGCGACGGATGCGTTCGTGGACTTCCGGGAGCCGCTTCGCGAGCACCGCCCCGAGGTGGCCGAGCTGCCCGAGGGGCCGCCCGCTCGCGAGCGACGGAGCGCGTAGGGCCGTGGCTGACGTACTGCTGTGGCGCGAGCCGGACGGAATCTTTGTCGTCTCCGCGAAGCGCAACGGTCGGCCGCTGGGGACGTTCTACGCGGAGCCTGACGGGTGGTGGGTCGTGAACCTGTCGAACGGCCGGACGTTCCAGACGTGGGGGCCGGACGCGGACCCGGACGAGATCACGCGGCGGCTCGTCCGCAAGCGCTGAGACGGCGCGGCGGCGCGGCCGGAGCCTCTTCCCCCGAGGGTGCCCCCGCGTCGCCGTGCTAGGCCGCGAGGCGGTACCCGTGCTGACCTGGCCGAAGGCCCGGTATCCTCGTCAGTCCAAGCCTAGGTGCGTCAAGACGCATGTCAGCAGGACCATGGTGAAGCTGAATGCCCGGGACCGCGCACAACTCGTGGTCATGGCGTACGAATCGGGGCTGGTCCGCCCCGGCTGGCTGGGCTGATCCGCCCGATTCGGCCGGCCCGGAGCGGCGAGCCCTCGCCGGGCGGCCGCACGCCGGAGAACGACGCCGGTGACGCCACCGCGGGCATCGTGCCTTTGGTGAGGGGCGCCGCCGAGCGCATCGTGCCTCCGGTGAGGGGCGCCGCCGCGCATACCGCCGACAGGCCCCCTCCAGTGGCGGCCCGCATGAAGCGTGCATACAACGGGATACACGCTCACGTGCGGGGCGAGGGTGTCCCGCTGAAATGGAGAGACGACATGGCCGCTGAGTCATTCTCCGCCGCAGGGGAAACGTCCGGGACCGGCGATCCGCTGGTGTCCACGTCGGTCCATTGGGGCACCGCGCAGCTCGGCGTCCCGACCCGCGTGGAGCCCGCCTCCTGGCAGCAGCCGGCAGGCCACACCACCGACGAGGTCGTCCCCGAACGGGAAAGGGCGGCGGACGTCGCAGACGGCGTTCCCCCCGAGCGGGACCGGGCCGTTGACGCCACCGAGGGCGTGCCCTCGGAGACGGCGGCGCCCGATGCCGAGGACGACGCCGTGGAAGAGCTCATACGCGTCGCCGTGGTGTCGCGGCCGCTGGACGACGTGGTCGACCTCGTCACCCTCCTGGAGCAGTCACCTGACGGCAGGCCGACCGCCGCCTCCGTACTCCGTCTGGCGGCCGTGGCCCGCTCCGTCGACGACGTCACCCGGCTGGTGGAACTCCTCGGCCCGCCGGAGCACCCCGCCGACCACATGGACGAGGCCATCCGGCACGCCGCCGAGGAACGGCCCATCCCCGAGGTGAGCCGACTCGTCCACCTCCTGTCCCGTCCGCCGCACGACCCGCACAGCGGCGCCGAGGTGGTGCACGCCGCGGGTACGACCAGGTCGGTCGAGGACCTGATGCAGCTGATCGGCAGCCTGCGGGAGCAGAAGGAGGCCGGTGGCGCCCCGGGTGCCGCGGGCGCGGCGGCCGTCGACGGCGCCGCGGCCACCGGGGCGGAGGGCGGCCCGGGCGCCGACGCCTCCCGGGGCATCGCCGGCACCGACCCGAGGAACACGACCGCCACCCCGGCCCGCGCCGCGTCCGCTCCGAGCGTTCCCGGGACCCCGGCGACACAGGTGCGGAGCAGGACCTCCCTGGTGTGGCTGCGTCGCGTGGCGGGCGTACTGCTCCTGCTCTGCGCGGCGGCGCACGTCCCGCTGACCTGGTCGGGTGCGCCCGCCGTCGGGCTCGCCGGAGCGCTCGGCGTCTCCGTCGCCTGCGCAGCGGCGGGCGCGGCCCTGTGCCTGAGCGGATCGCCGTTCGCGGCCCTGGCCGGCACCTTGGTGGCCGGTGCGCTGACCGTCGCCCATCTCGTGGACGACCGGATCGACTCGGCGTCGCTCGCCTTCGTCCTGCGGCCCGAGCGGGTGGCGGCGCCGCTGCCGACCCTGTCCGCGGCGATCGCGACCCTGGCCTCGCTGCTGGTCGTGGCGCTCACGATCGCAGCCATCAGGGCCTCGGCCGACCGGCCCCGCACCTGACCCTTTTGATTGCGCCTGCATTTAATGACGGTGCATCAAAGGGTCGGAACTCTGCTACCGTGCCGTCCTATGGCGGCGAAAACGGCCGAGCAGGGGCTCGAAGAGCGCGAGCAGGGGCTCGTGGACCAGTGGCGCGGCATCCTCGCGGTGCATGCGCGCACCCTGTGCGAGCTCGACCGGGAGCTGCACCCGCACGGTCTGGGCGCGAGCGACTTCGAGGTCCTCGACGTGCTGGCCGAGGGATCGTCGGACGACGGCGGCTGTACGTTCCGCGTGCAGGAGATCTCCGGGCAGGTCCACCTGAGTCAGAGCGCGCTCTCCCGCCTCATCGGACGGTTGGAGAAGGACGGTCTCGTGGAGCGCGGCATGTGCAGCGAGGACCGTCGCGGCGTACGCGTATCCCTCACCGACAAGGGGCGCGCACTGCACCAGGAGGTGCGTCCGCTGCAGCGGGCCGTCCTCGCGCGGATGCTCGACAACTCCACGAGCTGACGACTCCGCACGAGCTGACGGCCCCGCACGAGCTGACGAGCTGACGGCCCCCGCCGACCTGCTGGTGGCGTCACCCCATGACGATGGCGGACCTCTCCCGCCACAGCGCCGCCAGTGCGGTGTCGCCGGTCACCTGGGGGAACGGCAGCCGGTTCCAGAGCGCCAGATAGAGCCGCGTCGCGGGACCCGACACCTCGCAGTCGGCGGGCGCCGTCGCGCCGTGCTCGGCGACCGGGGGCCCGTCGGAGAGACGCACGGTCCACGTCCGCTCGTCCGTCGCCCGCACCCGCAGCACGCACGGAACGTCACTGCGCACCCGGCTCTTCTCGCGGGCGTGGAAGCCGAACAGCAGCTCCTCGATCCCGTCCACGGCGAAGTCGACGTCCAGCGGCGACGGGGCGCCACCGCGCGCGGACTCGGCGTCGACCCGGTGGACGGTCGTCTCGTTCGCCTGCCGCCGGGCCCAGAAGGCCAGCGGCGAGGGCGCGGGCAGAAAGGTCCAGCACTCGACGTCGGGCGGGGCCGACTCGAGCGTCGCGACGAGAGCGGCGTGGCCCTCGCGGAACCACTCGACGAGAGCGTCGCCGTCCAGGTCGGGGAGTTCACCGCCGAGCCGGTAGGAGGTGCGCCGCTCGGTGAGGAACGCGGCGGCCCAGCGGTGGACCATCCCGGCGTGCCGCAGCAGGTCCCGTATCTGCCAGTCGGGGCAGGTCGGCACCTTGGCGTCGGTCCCCGCCTCCGCGGCGGCCCTGGCCAGCAACTTGCCCTCTGCGGCGACTACTTGAATGTGCTCGGAAATCTCCATGCGGGCGATTGTGTCGGATGGAGTGCACTGGAAACGGAACCTTTGGGTGATCTGGGATCGATTGCGTACGCTCCGTAGCCACCGGGACCGTGGACTTCGCACCCGCAGCACCTCGCCCGTCGGGCCGCGGTCGTGGCCGCGCACCGCACGTAGCAGCCGAGGCGCTGGACGCGGGTGACTGGCCGTTCGGGGCCGTGCTCGTCGACGCGGACGGCGCGGTCAGGGCCGAGGACCGCAACCGCGAGTCCACGACCGGCGACCCGACGGCCCACCCGGAACTCGCCCTCGCCCGTGAGCCCACTGACGGCAGTGGCGCTTCCGCAAAGGGCGGGCCGGGACCGGTTCATGCCGGACCCGGCTCGGCCCCCCCACGGCTCGGGATCCGTCTCAGACCATGAACTGGTCGTACTTCGCCATGTGTTCCCGCAGCTCCTCCATGCTGGGATCGCGCCCGTTGGCCGTCAGCCGGCCCAGGCCGCGGAAGTAGTCCTCGCGGTCGTAGATCGGGTAGAACATGATCAGCAGGGTGGCGTCCTCGGTGCCCCGGTTGGTGAAGCCGTGCGGCTCCCCCTTGGGGACGTACGCGAACGCGCCCGGCTCGCCGACCACCTTGCGGTCGCCGATCGTGAACTCGATCTCGCCCTTGACCACGTAGAACATCTCGGTGGACTGTTTGTGGATGTGCGGGGCCGCGCCCTTCGCCTCCGGAGCCATGTGGTGCTCGAAGAAGCCGAACTCCCCGTTGGAGTCGGGCGTGGTGAGTTTCAGATACGTCCTCTTCGTGTCCCGGATGTCGACGTATTCGCCTTCACCTGCGGGAACGTACAGCGGAACGGACATTGATCCCTCCTGGGGTCACGAGCCTGTGGGTTGACGGAGTTGCGGGGTGTCGGAGGTCCGGGCCTGCGCCCACCGGCCGATGACCGGCGCGGCGAGGCCGCAGACGGCGAACAGTGCGGCCAGCACCGCCCACCCGGTGGTGCCCGCCGTGATGACCAGGCCGACCACGACCGGTGCCGCGATCTGCTGGACGGCCACGCCCAGCCAGAAGACCGACAGATAGACGCCCTCCTGGCCGGGCACCGCGAGCAGATACGAACCGCCCCAGCCGCCCGCGGACTGGAACAGCTCGCCCGCGGTGAGCGCGACCATGGCGAGGAGCAGCACGCCTACCGCCACGAGGACGGGCGGCTTCGGCGCCGCGATCAGGAGCAGGCAGCAGACGGCGAGGGCGAGGCCCGCGCGCACCAGCGCCCGCGCGGACCCGGCGATGGTCTCGGTGCCGCGGCTGGCGCGCACCTGAAGAGCCATCGCGAGCACCGTGTTGACCGCCACCAGGGGCGAGATCACCGCGGCCGGGACGTCCGTGTGCTCGACGATCCACAGCGGGATGCCGATGCTCAGCAGCGTCATGTGCATCGTGAGCACCGCGTTGATCCCGGTGAACGACAGGAACGGCCTGTCCCGCAGCGCGTCGACGGAGAAGCGGCGCCGCAGGCTCTTCGCCGGGGTGCTGAGTACCGGCAACTGGTGGGCGAGGAGCGCGAGTACGGCGAACGAGGCGGCGTTGAGCAGGAGGATCACCGCGTAGCCGGCCCGGGCGTCGACCAGCAGTCCGACCCCGCCCAGCAGGGCGCCGACGGTGAAGCCGACGTTGCGCAGCGACCGCAGCACCGCGACGACCCTGACCCGGTCGTCGCTCGCCGTCACCTGTCCCACCAGGGCCTGTTCCATCGGCGCCGCGGCCTTGTCGACGAGGCCGAGCAGGCACACCACCGTCAGGAACTGCCACAGGTTCTGGACGAACGGGTAGAGGACGAAGCAGCCGCAGCGCCACAGGCTGACGCCGACCAGCACCTTCTTCGGGCTGATCCGGTCGGCGAGGACGCCGATGGGCACGGCCGTGGCCAGCGCGATCGCGGCGGACAGGGCCAGACCGAGGCTCAACGCGCCCACGGAGAGCCCGACGGACCGCGTGATGAACGGTACGGAGACGGCCAGGAAGGCGCCCGTGCCGACGGCGTCGATCATCGCCATCACGGACAGCCGCAGGCCGACCCGTCCGCCGGGGACGGACCGGTGCCACCCCCGGACGCGCTGCCGGAGAACAGACATCTGCTTCCTCACTCCGTGGTGATGTGGATGGCCGCGTCCGCGTCGAGGACGCGTCGGTGCGCGCTGTCCGCGTCGGGGCCGGTCGCGATCACGTGTCCGGCGCGGTCCCACGAGGACGCCCACGGCCGGACCTCCTGCCCCGCCTCGACGTCGATCTCCACCGTCCGTACGCCGGGCAGTGCCCGTGCCGCGTCCGTCCCGTCGACCGCCGTGACGGTGCCGGGCCCGGCGGCCAGGAACCGGATGGCCGAGACGAGCCGGGCGGTACGGGGGAGGGTGACCGGACGGCCCGCCAGCAGGTCGATGAGCGCCAGCCTGATCCGTGTGCCGTACGCCAGGTCGTTCAGGTCGATCAAGTAGTCGCCGGGGCAGCGTCCCGCGCACTCCACCAGTGCCGGACCGGACGAGGTCAGGATCCACTCGGCGTGCAGGATCCCCGTGCGATAGCCGGTCGCCGCGACCAGTGCCCGCATGGCCTCCTCGAACGCGGCCTGCGTGTCCTGGCCGAGCGGAGCGGGCAGCAGATGGCCGAGCTCCACCGGATACGGCCCCGGGATCACCGTCTTGGCGGTGACGTTGTGGAAGATGATCTCGCCCTGCCGCACCAGTGCCTCGACGCTGTACTCAGGCCCTCGCAGGCGCTCTTCGGCGAGGAAGCGCCACCTCAGGTGCCGGTCGGGCACCTGCTCGTACTCGGCGGCGGAGGAGGTGCGCTCCCACGCACGCGCCGCGGAGGCCGCGTCGACCGAGTCGAGGAGCTGGACGCCGACGCTGGCCTGCCGGTTGGCCGGCTTGACCACCACCGGTCCTTCGCCCGCGAAGGCGAGGAGGTCCTCGGGGCCGTGCACCTCCCGCCAGCGCGGACCGCGGACACCGCCCGCGTCGCACACCTCGCGCAGCCGGACCTTGTCCCGCAGCGCCTGCGCGGCGGGCTCGGTCGCGCCCGGCAGCCCGAGCTTCTCGGCCAGCGCGGCCGCCGCGGGCACCGCGTACTCGAGGCCCGGTACGACCGCCGCCACCGGGCGTTCGGCCTCGAGGCCGGCCGCCAGATCCAGAGCCCCGGCCGACTGCTGGTAGTGCGCGGGAACGATCCGGTCGAGGCAGCCGAAGCGGGCCGCCGCGTCCCGCAGTCCCCGCTTGCGGATGATGTCGGGCTCTTCGAGGACCACGACGGACCCGTCGGGAACACTCCCGTCGATGGCGCGCAGATAGGCCGCGTTGTAGCCGACGAACACGACTTGGGCGTCGGTACCGGGGGCGGCCTGCGCCTCCACAGCCCGGCCGTCCGCACGTACCGGCGTCCCGTCGACGACGACCTCGAGGAGGGCGAGCGCCTCCGCCAGCCGGCTCCGGGCCTGCTCGGGTGTGGCGCCGGAGACGATGACGTGCCCTTGCCGGGCCTTGGAGTCGCGGACCTCCTCGACGGTGTCGCCGGGACGCAGCCGAAGCGTCAACTCATCCACGTACGGCAGGCGTTGGATTCTCTCCACACCGCGGATCGCGTCGACGTGTCCCGGCGGGAAGGTGAAGAACCGTACGGCCGCCGTCGCCGTGGGCTCCGGCACCGCGGCCGGTGCGCCCGCCAGGCCCGCGAAGATCGCCCGCTCGATGTCGAGGCCACCGGCCAGCTCGACGAGCCGCGGGATGCGGTCGCCGCCGAGCCGGGCCTGCGACTCGACGATGCGCGGCCCCCGCTCGGTCCAGATCACTTCGGTGTGCGCGGGCCCGAACCGGTACCCGCACACCGCCAGGAAGCGGACCGCGAGCTCCTCGATGGCCCGCCCGCGCTCCGGCGGCAGCGGCGCCGGATGGACGTGCCCCACCTCCACGAACAGCGGCGGCGGACCGAGGACCTTCTCGGTGACGCCGACGACCCGGTGCACGCCGTCCTGGCTCAGCGTCTCCACGCTGTACTCGGGACCGCGCAGGTACTCCTCGACCAGGAAAGGACCGTCACAGCCGTACGTGTCCACGAGCGCCGTCCAGGCCGCCAGGTCCCGCGGCTCCCGCCACAGGAACACGCCCCGGCTGCCCGCGAGTGCGACCGGTTTGACGACCGCGGGAAGACCGATCCGTTCGACCGCCGCCGGAACCTCGTGCCGCGTCGGCGCCGACGCGTAGGCCACCGGCGACAGTTCGTGCCGCGCGAGCAGCTCACGCATCGCGTGCTTGTCGGAGAGCAAGCGGATCGCATCGGCCGGGTTGACCTCGGCGCGCAGCTCCTCCGCCACCTCGTGGGCCGTCACCATCGTCTCCTCCCTGCCGAGGTGGAGGATCACCGAAGCCCGGTGCTCCGTGGCCACGTCGCGCAGGGTGCGCCGCAGCAGCTCCCGGTCCCCGAAGTCCACCGTCACGAACAGGTCGGCGGCGACGCGCACGTCGTCGAGGTAGCCGGGAGTCTCCAGCTGCGGATCCCAGATCGCGCCGACCCAGAACCCTTCGGCCCGCGCCTTGCGCACGAACTGGCGGTAGGGCATCACCATCAGCAGGCGTGGCCGGTCACCGGTGTGCCAACTCGCCAGAGGTAAAGGAGCATTCATCGGGCACCGCCCGGGGTGGTCCCATGGGCGAGCACGCTGAGGTACCGCTCGCCGGAGTCGGGCAGCAGCGTCACGATGCGCCGCCCACGGTACTGCGGCTTGGCGGCGAGCACGCCGGACGCGTGGACGACCGCGCCGCCCGAGACACCGGCCATCAGGCCGGTGTGCCGTGCGAGCCGCCCGATGGTGTCCAGGGCGTCCGCGTCGGACACCGTGATCACCTCGTCGATGAGGCTTCGCTGCGTGGTCGGCGCGATGAAACCGCCGTTGAAGCCCGGGATGCCGTGCGCGCCGGGCTCACCGCCGGAGAGCAGCGGCGAGCCCGCGGGCTCCACCGCCACGATCCGCACAGCGGGGTGACTCTCGCGGAGATAGCGCCCCGCGCCACTGAGCGTACCGCCGGTTCCCACCCCGCAGACGAACACGTCGATGCGTCCGCCGACGTCGCTCCAGATCTCGGGGCCGGTGGTCTCGAAGTGCGCCCGAGTGTTGTCCGGGTTGTCGTGCTGGCGGCAGAACCACGAGCCGGGCGTCCGCCGGTGGAGCTCGTCGGCCTTGTCGACCGCCGCCCGATAGCCGCCCGAGTGCGGGGTCCGCACCACTTCGGCGCCGAGCGACCGCAGCATGGCCACCCGTTCCCGGGTCGCGTTGTCCGGCAGCACGATGACGCAGCGGTAGCCGCGGTCCGCCGCCAGAGCGGCCAGCGAGATACCGGTGTTGCCGGAGGTCGCCTCGATCACGGTGCCGGAGCCCGGCACGAGCAGCCCCCGCTTCTCGGCGCCCCGCAGCATCGCGAGAGCCGCCCGGTCCTTGCTGCTGGACCAGGGGTTGAACAGCTCCAGCTTCGCCAGCACCTCGGCGTCCGCGGGGACGCCGTCCACGATCCGGTCCACCGGCAGCCTCAGCAGCGGCGTGCCGCCGATCAGGTCGACGAGGGAGTCCGCGACCGGGCGCCGGGAGACCGGCTCGGTGCGGATCCCGATCTCTTGGACGGCCGCCTCCGCGGTGCGCGCCGCCAGCTCGGCGGTCTCGGCCACCGCGAGCACATGACCGGCCCGGTCACCGTTGCGTCGCAACTCCCTTACGACGGAGCCCGGTTGCGGCTTGACGACGACTTCCTCGACACCCGGAAGCGCGGCGGCGCGCTCCCGCCCGGCGACCGACACGACCCGGCCGGGCCGCGCCGTCAGATAGCGGATCGCGGCGCCCCCGACCGGACGCCGCGGCAGCACCGGCTCGGGCAGCGGCTGACCGAGGTACTGCCGGGCCACCAGCTCCAGCGACCTGATGCCCAGGGCCCGGTCGACCAGATACGTGATCTTCCCGCCGGCGGGCCGCGGGTTGATCTCGACGAGCTTGGGCCCGGACGCCGTCAGCTTCACCTCCACGTGGGCCATGCCCAGGTCGAACCCGACCGCGCGCAGCGCCTCCACGGCCAGGTCGCCGCAGGCCCGTACGAGCGGTTCGGGCAGACGGGAGGGGAAGGTGTGGGCCAGTTCGACGAAGTAGCCGAGTCCGACGACCGACTTGTCCGTCACCCCGAACACCTCGTACCGGTCGCCGTCGGCGAGCACCTCCACGCTGACCTCGGGGCCGCTCATGTACTCCTCGACCATCAGCTCGTCGTGACGGGCCTGACCGCGGGTGTTCTCCGCGCGGGACAGGATCAGGGCGACGTGCTCGGCGGCCTGATCCGCGGTGTCCACCAGGCGTACGTCCGCGCTGCTCGTCTCGTCGGCCGGCTTCACCACACAGGGCAGGCCGACCTCCGCCGCGGCCGCCGCCGCCTCGTCGGGTGACCGCACGGTGCGGAACGCCGGTATGGGTACGCCGAGTTCGGCGCAGCGGCGGCGCATGAGCGCCTTGTTGCGTGCGGTGGCGACACCGTCGACGCTGACGGTGGGGAGCCCGAGGTGGACCGCGACCTCGGCGGCCACGACCACGTCGTACTCGGCCAGGGTGAGGAAGGCGTCGAAGGGCTGCTCGGCCCCGGCGGCGTGCACGTGCGGCAGGAGCTCGTCGAAGACGTTCGTCTCGCACCGGACGACGTCGTCGACGTAGCGGTCGAAGTAGGCGGGGCCGCCCGGGACCGCGAGGTAGCGTTCCAGGTCGCGGGTGAAGAAGGTGACGCGGCAGTCGAGTTCCTTGATGATCTGCAGGCCCTCGAAGCCGGAACCGGAGAGATTGCTCTCCAGGACTCCGACATGAATCATTCTGTGCCTCCGATGGCGTACCGGCTCGTGGCCGGGTTCGAATCCGTCGATGGGTGGGGTGGGCGCGGCCTGGGCGGGCCGTCACCAGCACCCGGCGGTGGCCAGCGTGCGGAGCAGCTGCTCCGACTCGGCGCGCTCCGCGGCCGACAGCGGTACGGCCACCGCGGCCACGGGGGCCGTCACGCGGGCCCGGGGCGGCACATCGCCCAGGACCAGCGCCCCCGCGCCGATCAGTGCGTCGTCGCCGACGGTGACCGGGCCGAGGACGATCGCGTTGGTGCCGAGCACCACCCGGTCGCCGACGACGGGGTGGCGCCGGGCACCCGGCGCACGCCGCCCGTCCCGCCACCAGCCGACCGCGCCCAGCGTGACCTGGTGGAAGATCGTGACGTCGTCGCCGATCTCGACGGTCTCCCCGATGACGACGGCGGCACCGTGGTCGATGAACACGCGGCGGCCCAGCCGCGCGCCCGGATGGATCTCGACGCCGCCGGTCGCCGCTCGCGCGAAGTAGGCGATGAGCCTGGCGAGTTGACGTCGTCGGCGGGTGTGCAGGACGTGTGCCGCCCGGTGGGCCCACAGGGCCGGCAGGGCGGGGTGCAGCAGCGCCTGCGCGCATGTGTGGATCGATGGGTCCCGCTCCACGATCATGGAGAGGTCCTCCCGCGCCCTGGTGATCGCCTTGCGCATGGGATCACCCGCCTCAGTAGTCCGGGCCCTTGACGAGGTGGCCGGGAGCTTCGACGATCTCCGGGATGTAGACGCGCTCGTTCCACACGTCCTGGGCCACGGGCTCCAGGGCGATCGACACCACCCCCTCGTCGACGGAGAAGGCGGTCCTGACCGCGCTCGTTATCGCGTCCACGAGCGCCGATATCTGGGCCTCCTCGAGGATGTTCGGGAAGTGCTTGATGGTGACGTGGGGCACCGGGATGACCTTTCGGGTGAGTCGTGCGCCGCGGATGGCGGCGACGAGTTCGTCCACCCCGTGCGCGCGCAGCAGTGCGTAGTGGTCGGCCTGCAGCCGGTGGATCCGGGGAGGCGTGGCCGACAGAGCGGGGCCTTCGCCGAGGCCGTGCTCGTGGCCGTGATCGATGAAGGAGTCCTGGTCGCCGGCGGCCCGGAACACCGTGACCGGTGCCGTGACCCTGTGCCCCGCCCTGTCCTCGGGGCCGTACTCGAACAGGAACGTCAGCCGCACCACGCCGACGATCCTGCGCACCAGCTCGCGGTCCAGATGCTCGAACCGGTCGCAGAGGCACGCGATGAAGGACTCCTCGTCGTGGGTCGATGCCAGACATTCGGCGATCGCGGACCGCTGGATGTTCCCGGCGAACACCGAGTAGAGGATGGCGACGAAGACGGGGTCGTCGAAGTCGACCGTCGCCCCGTCGGACGCACCGTCCCGTACCTCCACGGGCGGCTTGCCGGGCGCCAGGAGGATCACCTCGTCGACGCGCTCCCCGGCCCGCTCCAGCTGCCGGGCCACCGCGAAGGCGACCCGGGCCCCGAACGAGTAACCCCACAGCGTGTACGGGCCCGTCGGCTGTGCCTGCCGGACGAGCTCGATGTCCCTGGCGACCATCTCGTCGAACGTCGGGTACGCGCGCTCGCCCGGATTGATGCCGTACGCCTGGACGCCGAGGAACGGCCGGGCGAGGCCGAGCCGTCCTGCCAGCAGCCGCAGGCTCATGGGATAGCCGCCGAGCCCGGGCCAGCAGAAGACCGGCCGCCCGTCGTCCGTGCCGCCGAGCCGCACCAGACGCGACAGGGCGGTGGTGGGCGTACGGTCGACGAGCCGGGCGAGACCGGCGACGGTCGGCGCGTCGAACAGCACCTGCAGCGGCAGGGAGCTGCCCAGCTCCCGGTTGATCCGGCCGACCAGGTTGACCGCGGTCAGCGAATGGCCGCCGACGGCGAAGAAGTTGTCCCGGATCGAGACCCGCTCCTGCCGCAGCACCTCGCGCCACAGCACGGCGACCGCTTCTTCGGTGGGTGTGCGCGGCGGTACCACCGGTGCGTCGGCGTCGTCGACGGCTGCCTGGTCCAGCTCGCGCAGGGCCTGGTGATCGACCTTGCCGTTCGGGGTGAGCGGGAAGGCGTCGAGGACGGTGACCCGGTTGGGCACCATGTACGGCGGCAGGGTCTCGGCCAGGTTCTCCTTGAGGATCTCGGCGGGACCCCGCATGTGGACGGAGTCCTCCTTCATGCCCTCACTGAGCCGCTGCTCCTCGCTGACGCGGCCGCCCACGGCGAAATAGGAGGCCGTGTCGGCGCAGGTTCCGGCGCCGAGGAGAGCCGCGATGCGCCGGGCCGATGCCAGCGGGCGGCCGGTCTCCGAGCTGTAGCCGGAGGACATGAGCCCCAGGCCGACGCCGTTCATCTGGAGGCGTTGCAGCTCGCGCCCGAGGTCGGCGTAGCGCTGCCAGGGCGCCGCCGCCCGCCCGATGATGCTGACGCCGAAGTCCGCCCGCGCGTACACCTCCTGGTTGATGGCGATGACGTCCTGCTTGCGGATCAGTCCGTCGGAGACCCGCACCAGATCCCCGTCGCGGTACCGGTACTGGCCCTCGGGGAGGCCGGCGATCCGGCCCGGGTGCGCCTGCACGTACAGGTCGACCGGGCGGGGCGCGGCCGCTGCCGCGGCCGTCTCGATCTCGTATGTGGCCAGGTGGAAGTCCTCGTCAGGGCAGCGCAGCGCGCCCTTGACGCCGGGCTCGTCCGCGCGGGCGGTGATGCGCAGCCCGTACTCGGGGAGCACGTGGTCGAAGAGGCCGACCATGTGGCCTGTCTCGAACCCCAGCACCTCCCGGATGTTGTTCCGGTAGACCGGCGCAATGGCCGACCGGTGTCCGATGAAGTGGACGCGCATCCTGGGCGCCGTCCTGGTGGGGGCGGGCGCGGGTGCGATCAGCGTGAGGTGGTGGTCGACCGGGTGGTAGTAGTAGTGACCCGCTTCCAGGCCGGCGATGCCGGACAGCTCCAGGTACAGCTGGGTGGCGTAGAGGGAGCCGGGGGAGGCGTATCCGTACTTGGGCAGAAGACGTTCGCCGCTGGGGAACTGGCCGAAGTGGCGGAGCAGCGAGCCCAGTTCGTCCCGGGTGAGGGTGGCCGGCTCGCGGGGTGCTGCGGTCCGTTCGGCGGGTCGGTCGAGCAGGGCCAGGAGGTCGTCGCGGGTGACCGGACCGCCTTCGTAGAAGCGGTACGTCTTGCGGGTGAACACGGTGCGGCGCTGCCTGGCCGTGGCGGCCCGACCCGGTAACTCGACGACGGGTGACCCCTCGTCCCTGCGTACCCCCAAGTTGCTCAGCTGAGCCTTGAGTTGCAGCCTGCTCCGTTTGGACCGGTGGTGGGCGCCGTGGTTGCCCTGGTCCATCAACGCGGCCCGGTCGGGGTCGAGTTCGACGAAGGCGACGAGGTTGGGGCCGGTCCGTGGATCGTCACGGACCAGTACCGCGGCGGACTTCACCCAGTCGTGCCGCTCGACGGACACCTTGATCTCGTCGAGCTCCACCCGGAAGCCGCGCAGTTTGACCTGGCTGTCGGTGCGGCCGAGGAACTGCACGGTGCCGTCGGCGTTCCACCGGGCCAGGTCTCCGGTGCGGTAGAGGCGGGTGGCGCGGTCCTCACCGCTGCCGAGGACGAAGCGGTCCGCGGTCAGCCCGGGGTTGTGCAGGTACCCGCGGGCCAACTGCGGCCCCGCTATGTACAGTTCACCGGACTCGCCCGCGGTGACCGGCCGCCGCGCGGTGTCGAGGATGTGGAGGCGCATGCCGCGCACGGGCCGTCCGATGGGCAGGTGCTCCGGACCGTGCCGGAGGGCGCGCCGGTCCACGTGGTGGGACGAGGCGTTGATGGTGCACTCGCTCGGGCCGTACAGGTTGACCAGTTCGCAGCCGGGGAGCGCGTCGAGGAGTTCGGTCGCCAGACTCCTGGTGAGCGCCTCGCCACCGCTGAAGACCTGGGTGAGCGAGGTGCAGTCGGCCAGCCGGCCGGTGTCGGCGAGCGCCCGCAGCAGAGTCGGCACGCCCTGGAGGGTGGTCACCCCGTGGGCCAGGATCAGGTCGACGAGTCCGCCGGGGTCGGCGTAGACCCCCCGTTCGCTCATCACCACGCTCGCGCCGCAGGCCGGGGCGAGGATCTCCCACTGCGCCGCGTCGAAACTCAGCGGCGTCTTCTGCAACACCGTCTTCGTCCGGTCGAGCCCCTGTTCGTCGGCCAGCCAGCGCATCTGGTGGACGATGCTGCGGTGCTCGATCCCGATGCCCTTGGGGTGGCCCGTGCTTCCGGAGGTGTAGATGACGTACGCGAGGTCGCGACCCCGTACACGATCCCGTACGGACGTGGGAGTGGGCGCGTCGGCGGCACCGTCGTCCCTGGTGAGGGTGAGGATCCGGGTCTCCGGTGGAGTCAGGGCCGCCAGTCGCCCGGACAGGGACGCGTCCGTCAGGACGACCTTGGTCCGTGAGTCGGTGACCATGTAGCGCACGCGCTCGTCCGGGTACTCGGGCGACAGCGGCAGATAGGCGGCGCCCGCGCACAGGACGCCCCAGACGCTCACCATGAGGTCGACGGAAGGCGGCAGAAAGATGCCGGCCGGTTCGTCCGCCGCGACACCGAGGCGCCGCAGGTGTTCCGCCAGATTCCCGCTCCGCTCGCCGAGCTGCTCGAAGTTCAGTCTGTCCGCGCCGCAGGAGACGGCGGTCCGGTCGGGCTGGGCGAGAACGGCCGCGCGCAGCATGTCTGGCAGGGACAATTCCTGGAGCCCCAAGGGGTTCGTCATCATTCTCTGACCTGGAATCCGTAGATTTTGGGATGCGTCATTGCAGAGATTCGCGGACGGTCGACGACCGTCACGGCGCGAGAACAGCCGAAACAGGCTGGAAAATGGAATTGGCGCGACGAAACACCATCATCGATACGTGCCCACGTGGATTCCGTCTCGACCGAGACGCGCTGAAACGCGCGTGAAATGCGTGTCGAGCATGTCAGGCGTACGGGGTGTGACATGCGGACAAGCGGTCGCTTGCGGTGAAGGACCAGAAGAGCTCAGCAGTGTGAACCGGTGTGCCGAGTCGCCTCAAGGAATTTCACGTACATGCCTTTACACTCTCCCCGTTTTGACTGACCGGCTTGCGATCGAGAGGTACGGATCAGAGGATCCGACCTCGAATTCCTGATACCTGCAAGCCGTCTCTAGTTGAGCGCTCACCTTAATTCGTGGGAACGCCGCTTGTAAAACACTAATTTCGATGCATTACTCAGGGGATGGCCTGACTGCATGAGTTATCGATGCTCGATCGGCATCCGGTTGCGTCGTGCGGCGGCATGCGGGCACGCGCGTGCTGGCGAAACGGGCGTCCGCTTTACAGACGCCGCGTTCCGGCAAGGGGCGGCCATTTGGCCGGAAGTGGGGGTTGACGTATCGCCCGGCGCGGGGTGCTCGGGTCACTCCCCGCTCAGTGGGTGGCAGGACGCGACGGCAGGCGCAGGTGTGCGGCCCCTCCTCAGCCGCGCGTCGTGCAGCCGATCACGGCGGCGAGAGCGGCGAGCACGGCCACGCTGGTGAGCGCGGTGGGCAGGGTGAACCAGTCGGCCATGAACCCGATGGCGGGCGGGCCGAGGAGCATGCCGCCGTAGCCGAGGGTGGAGGCGGTGGCGACACCGTTGGGCCCGGCCAGTGCGCCCGCGCGCTCGATGGCGACGGGGAAGATGTTGGCGAGCCCGAGACCGGTGACGGCGAAGCCGAGGAGTGCGAGCCACACCGTCGGGGCGAGCGCGCCGAGCAGCATGCCGACGGCGGCCGTGGCACCGCCGGCGACGAGTATCGGGGTCTGGCCGAGCCGTTCGAGCAGGGTGGTTCCGCTGAGCCGCCCGAGGGTCATGGCGAGGGCGAAGCACGAATAGCCGGCGGCTGCGACGCCCGGGTGGGCGGCCAGGTCCTGCTCGAGGTGGAGGGCGCCCCAGTCGGCGAGTGCGCCCTCGCCGAAGGCGGTGCAGAGCGCGATGAGACCGAAGACGAGGACGAGGCGGCGGGTGCGGGTGTCGAGGCGGCGGGGGGCGTCGTCCGGGGTGGGGCCGCTGTTCGGGTCCCGGCCGTCGGCGGGGACCGGCGGCTCGATGCGCAGGAGGGCGCGTCCGGCGACACCCGTGACGAGCAGGCCGATCACGGTGAGACCGAGCAGGTGGCGCGTGGGGGAGAGGGAGCCCGCGATCAGCCCGCCGAGCCCGGCGCCGGTCATGCCGCCGAGGCTGAACGCCGCGTGGAAACTGGGCATGATCGGGCGGCGCAGGGCGGCCACGAGGTCGACGGCGGCACTGTTGAACGCGACGTTGATGCCTCCGTAGGCCGCTCCGAAGACCAGCAGCACCGCGCCCAGGGCCGGTGCCGAATGGGTCAGGGGAGGCAGGGCGACGCTGAGGGAGAGCAGCACGCCGCAGGCGACGGTCACGGGGTGGGTGCCGAATCGGCGGCAGAGCCGCCCGGTCAGTGTCATCGTGATCACGGCGCCGACGGAGACCCCGAGCAGCGCGAGCCCGAGATCGCCGGCCGACGCGCCGGTCTGGTCCTTGATCGCGGGAATGCGGACGACCCATCCGGCGAAGATGAATCCGTCCAGGGCGAAGAAGATCGTGAGGATGACACGGAGTCGTCGGAGGCCGGGGGGTGTGGGGGAGGGGCGCGACGCTGCGGTCCCGAGTTTGTTTAGTAGCGGCACAAAGTCAGAGTAGGGGTGCGTGCGGGGCGCGGACAAGACGAGTGCGTGGCGGGGTGCGCGAGGGCGACGTGACCGGGTGAGTGACACGTCCCCGGCGTACACCGCGATGCGGGGGAGGGACGGGCGGATGACGATCGAACGGCGGGGCCGTGTACGGATCATGGGAGACTCGCCCTCATGAACGGCAAGGCTGACCCCCGTGCCGAGGGGGAAGTGACCACGCGTACCCGCCTGGAGCGAGGGCGCGGCGCGCTGGGCCCCGCGCTCGAACTGGTCCACACCGGGCGCGCCCCCACCCGTGCCGTGCTCACCGCGGAGCTGGGCGTCACCCGCGCCACGGCGGGCGCGGTCGCCGCCGAGCTGGAGGCGCTCGGGCTGATCCGGATCGACGCGAAGCCGAGCGCGGCCGCGGGCTCCCAGGGCAGGCCCTCGCACCGGCTCGCCGTCGCGGAGGAGGGGCCCGTCGCGCTCGCCGCGCAGGTGCACGCCGACGGGTTCAGGGCCGCGCTGGTCGGGCTCGGCGGGGGCATCGTGGCGACGGCGCCGGGCTGCGAGACCGTCGACGCCGACCCCGCGCAAGTCCTCGGGGCGGTCGTCGACGCGGGCGCGCGGCTGCTGCGCGAGACTGGGCGACGCTGTGTGGGCGCGGGTCTCGCCGTGCCGTCCGCGGTCGCCAAGCCGGAGGGCACCGCTCTCAACCCGCTGCACCTGGCGTGGCCGGCGGGCGCGCCGGTCAGCGAGATCTTCGCGGAGTGCGTACGGGACGCGGGCATCGAGGGGCCGGCCTTCGCGGGCAACGACGTGAACCTCGCCGCGATCGCCGAGCACCGTCACGGCGCGGGCCGCGGCGCCCGGGACCTGCTGTGCGTGGCGACCGGACACCGGGGCGTCGGCGGCGCCCTCGTCCTCGACGGCCGCCTGCACACCGGGAGTTCGGGCCTCGCCCTGGAGGTGGGGCACCTCACCGTGAACTCCGAGGGGCGCCCCTGCTACTGCGGCAGCCGGGGCTGCCTGGACGTCGAGACGGATCCGCTGGCCTTCCTGACGGCGGCGGGCCGTGAGCCGGGCCCCGAGGGACTGCTCGTGCAGGCCCGCGAACTGCTCCGCGGCGCCTACGACGACCCGTCCGTGCGCTCCGCCGCCGAAGCGCTCATCGACCGGCTCGGCCTCGGACTCGCGGGCCTGGTCAACATCCTCAACCCCGACCGCATCATCCTCGGCGGCCTGCACCGCGCCCTCCTGGAGGCGGACCCGGAACGACTGCGCGCGGTCGTCGCGGACCGGAGCCTGTGGGGCCGGAGCGGCGGCGTGCCGATCCTGGCGTGCACGCTGGACCACAACAGCCTGGTGGGGGCGGCGGAGTTGGCCTGGCAGCCGGTGCTGGACGATCCGCTGGGGGCGTTGGGGTAAGGGCCCCTGAGGCATCCCTGAGGCGCTCCTGAGGAACGCACTACCCCGGGGGCGCCGCACCGCATCACCCTCAACCGAAGTGCCGAACGCGCTCGGCCACGCCGCGGGACAGCTCCAGCTGGCCGTCCTCCAGGTTCCACTTCCCCTTCTGGTACGCGTGGTTGCTCACCCAGAACACCATGATCCGTCGGCATCGGTACTCCGCGACCGTCGCCCGTGACCAGTCGTTGCCGCCGTCGCGCCAGGCGACCCGGCCGTCGCCGGAATCGACGACGACCCAGCCGTAGCCGTACGAGCCGTCCAGCTCGGGCACCCGCACCTGAGGAGCGAACAGCTTCCGTTTCGCCGCCCTGGAAACGCCGAGGGGAGGGCCCGTACCCACGGGCCCTCCCCTCGCACGCGTCAGGCCGGCGGATACACCAGCGTGAGCTCGCGGTTCAGGCCCGTCTCGTCGGCGTCCGGGTACATGGAGACCTCACCGTCGGACCAGCGCACCAGGAAGTCGTCCGGGTGCCGGTTCTCCGTGTAGTCGCCGGCGGCCAGGACCGTGGCGTGCTCCCAGAGGCGGTTGGGCTTCTTGAGCTGTGTCTCGCCGTGGAAGCCGTTCTGGTCGACGTCCTTGTAGAGCGTCAGCTCACCGTCGGTCCAGCGCACCATCAGGTCGTGCTGGTCGTTGCCGGTGAAGTCGCCCGAGGTGAGCGTCGAGGCGTGCTTCCAGGTGCCGTTGGGAGCGGCGAGCTTCTTCTCGCCGTGGAAGCCGTCGCGGTTGACGTTGGTGTAGAGGGTGACTTCGCCGTCGCTCCAGCGGACGAGGAGGTCGTCGGTCCACTTGTTGTCGCTCGTGTACCGGCCACCGGTGACGGACGTGGCGTTCTTCCACAGCTCGTTGGGCTTCTGGAGCTGGACCTCGCCGTGGAAGCCCTTCTCGTCGACGTCCGGGTAGAGCGTCAGTTCGCCGTCGGACCAGCGGACGATGAGGTCGTCACGGTCGGCGCCGGTGAAGTCGCCGGACGCCATGGTGGCGGCGTGCTTCCAGGTGCCGTTGGGGCCGGTGAGACGTATCTCCTTGTCGAAGTTGTCGGCGTCGTCGCCCGCGCCGCGGTACAAGGTGACTTCGCCGTCGGTCCAGCGCACGATCAGGTCGGAGTAGTCCCACGTCCCGGGGTTGCCGTCGGTGAAGTAGCCGCCGGCCATGGCCTCGGCGTGCTTCCAGGTCTCGGCCTTGCCCAGGACACCGCGGCCGGCCGGCGGCCGGTTGTTGACCGCGTCGTCGTACAGCGCCTTGGCGTCACCGTCGAGGTACGAGCTGTACGAGATGTCGTCCTTGTCGCCGCCGGTCTTCCAGCCGCCGATGACGCCGATGAGACCCCAGCTGTTGCCCTGCTTGATGAGGAAGGGACCGCCCGATGCGCCGCCGGAGTACTTGTCGCACGCGATGCGCAGGAAGCTGCCGGGGATCTTCGGGTCGGTGCTGTTGTAGCGGACGGTCTTGTCCGTGCAGTCCAGCGGGCGCTTCTGGTTGGCCGGGTAGCCGATCAGGCGGACCGGGGAGTGGTCGTACCCCGCGTTGATCTTCAGTTCGGCGCCGCCGACGACGTCCTCGACGTTCTTGCCGCCGCGCGGTTCGAGCTGCAGGAAGTTGAAGTCGAGGTCCGCCGCCGCGTCGGGGCCCTTGGCCAGGTACCGCTTGTCGACGTAGATGCGTCCGGGCTTGACGGTGAAGGCGCCGTGCGGCTTCTTGCCGTCGTCGTACTGCGGCACGAACGTCAGGTTCTTGCGCGCGTCCTGGTCGTCGAAGCAGTGCCCGGCGCTCATCACGAGGTTCTTGCCGGGGCTCTTGACGACCGTGCCGCCGCAGAAGCGGCCGGTGTTGGTGCCGTCGTTCCAGAAGAAGGTGCCGACGATCGGCAGACCCTCGAAGGGCCGGCTGGCGGAGCGCGGCATCCGGGTGGGAGCGGAGAACTGCTTGTCCTCCTGCTCCTGCACGGGCCGGGCCTCCCGCATGCGCTCCGGGGTCCAGTAGTCGTCGGCGTCGGCAGGCGTGAACCCGCGCGCGTCCTCGTCACCGTGGGCCGGGACGGGCGTCGGCGGGACGGTGGGTCGAGGCGTGGTCTTTGCCACCGCGGGCGGCGCGGTGGCTTCCCCCTTGGGCGTCGGATCGCCGGGGTCCGCGTACGCCGGTAGGCCCGGCAGCAGGATCAGTGCCGCGGCCCCCGCCGCGACGCCCAGCGCTCTGCGCACATGCATGGTCGTTTCCCCCACAGAAGACGAGAGGCGGGTCACCCTTTGTGGCGTGACCGCGCCAATATGAGTCATGATCGTAGAACTATGGCGGACTGGAGGACATATGGACAACTTCACTTCTCTATCCGTACGTAGCGGATATGTCGTAATTGAGGTACCTCTGCTGCTTCTTGGGGCGGCGGGCGCGGCCCACGGCGATGCGCTGCCGTTCCCGGGACGGGGCTACGTGTCCGTCGGAGGCCCCGTGGAAGCGGGCGGGGTCGTGGACATCACCGTGAAGGAGCGTCCCGGCAATCCGCGTCCGACAGCGGTGGACGTCTCCGGTCCCGCGCTGACCGACGACACGGTCCTGGGCGACTCGGGGCGTGCGTGGGTGGGCGCGGCCCGCATCAAGGAGAACACCAAGCCCGGCACGTACGAGGTGAAGGTCACCCTCCGCCACAAGGACGCGGACTGCGTCGGCGAAGGGGAGCAGGAGTACGTGTGCGACTACCCGCCGATCGTGCTCAAGGCGAAGGTGAAGGTGGCGGCGGCCGAGACCGCGGCGTCCGGGGAGGCCGCGGAGAACGGGCCGGGCTTCGGAGCCGGCATCGCGGTCGGCGTCGGCGCGACCGCCGTCGCGTCGGCGGTCGGCGTGGGAGCGGTACGGCCATGGCGCAAGCGCCGGGCAGGGGACGGCGGGCCCTCGTGATGACGCGACGGTTGACGGGGGAACGGGGCCTCGTGATGACGCGACGCACGACGAGGGAACGTCCCAGCCGCCACGCACTCCTCGCGGCGCTGCTGCTCCTCGCAGGCACCGCCTGCACCGGCGGCGACGGCGCCCCCGCGGCCCGGCCGGGAGCGAGCGGCGTCAGGGATGCGCTCTTCCCCACCCTCGGCAACGGGGGTTACGACGTCTCCCACTACGCACTCGACCTCGACTACGTCCCCGAGACCAACCGCCTCAAGGGCACGGCGGTCATCACCGCCCGCGCCACCCAGGGCCTCAGCCGCTTCAACCTCGACCTGGCCGGGCTGAAGGTGCGCACCGCCACGGTGGACGGGGCCGAAGCCCGCTTCAGCCGCTCGGGGAACGAACTGACGGTGACGCCCGCCAAGGCGCTCGGCAACGGGGACACCTTCAAGACCACCGTCACCTACGACGGCACCCCGAAGATGTTCGAGGGCGCGGACGGCGGCCTCGAGGGCTGGATCGAGACGGACGACGGCTCGACCGCCCTCGGCCAGCCGACCGGCTCCATGACGTGGTTCCCGGGCAATCACCACCCCTCGGACAAGGCGACGTACGACATAGCCGTCACCGTGCCCAAGGACGAGGACGGCGACCCCTACGACGTCGTGAGCAACGGGGAGTTGACGAAGGAGCAGGACAAGGGTGACCGCGTCACGCGGCAATGGCGGACCGAGGAGCCCATGGCGAGCTACCTCGCCAACGTCACCGTCGGCTACTTCGAGGTGCACAAGGGCCGGACCTCCGACGGCGTGCCCCTCCACATCGCGGTAGACCCGGACGAGGCCGAAGACGCCGATGACGTCGAGGAGTTGGTCCCCGACGTCATCGACTGGGCCACCGAGAACTTCGGGCCCTACCCCTTCTCCTCCGCGGGCGCCGTCGTCGACCACCTACCCGGACTCGACTACGCCCTGGAGACCCAGACCAAGCCGTACTTCGAAGAAGCGCCCGAGGACACGCTGGTGGTGCACGAGATGGCACACCAGTGGTTCGGCAACTCGGTCACCCCGCGCGCGTGGAAGGACCTGTGGCTCAGTGAGGGCCTGGCCACGTACGCGGAGTGGCTCTGGCAGGAGGACCAGGACGGCAAGTCCGCGCAGAAGACCTTCGAGGAGTTCTGCGACGGCACGCACCCGGAGAGCGAGGGAATCTGGGACTTCCCGCCGGCCGCGCCGCCCAGCGGGGGACGCATGTCGGACTCTCCCGTCTACGGACGGAGCGCCATGGTCGTGCACAAGGTGCGCGAGGCCGTCGGCGACGACACCTTCTACGACATCCTCCACACCTGGACGAAGCGCTACCGCCACCGGAACGCCGACACCCGGCAGTTCATCGACCTGTGCGAGGAGAAGTCGGGCAAGAACCTGTCCGAGGTGTTCGACACCTGGCTCTTCGAGGCGAAGAAGCCGTCAGGCGTCTGACGGGGCGGCCAGTTCCAGGCGGGCCGTGGCGGCCCTTCGCCGCAGGTCGGGCACGAGGGAGACCAGTCCGAGCACGGCCAGTCCCGCGCCGATCCACAGTGGAGCCCGCAGACCGAACGTGTCGATGGCGGGTCCGCCGACGGACGTGGCGATGATGATGCCGAGCGTGATGAACGACGAGTGGACGGTGTTCACCAGGGACCGAGCGTTCCCGACGCGCTGGACGCGGGTCACCAGAGCCGGGTTCATGGTGACGCCCACGAGACCGATGCCGAGCATGAACACCACGGCGGGAGCAGGCAGTTCGGCGAGGAGCGCGAAGCCGATGAGGAAGGCCAGGTTGAGCACCAGGCCGACGACGAGCACGGGCAGGGTACGCCGGTCGGCGAACCGGCCGACGACGGTGTTGCCGATGACGGTGGCGGCGCCGTACGCGATGAGCAGCAGCGGCACGGTCCCGGTGGAGAAGCCCGTGAGCTCGGTGAGGATCGGGTTCAGGTAGCTGAAGGCGGAGAAGGTCGCGCCGATCACGAACGTGCTGGTCGTGAGGGTCAGCCACAGCCGGGGGCTGCGGAAGGCGCCCAGTTCCTCGCGGAGGGTGCTGTTCTCCTCGCTCTCGCCGTCGGCACTCGGCACGCCGATGAGCGTGGCCGCCGCGGCGAGCACGGTCAGCACGGTGATGGCCCAGAACGCCGCGCGCCAGCCCAGGTGTTCGCCGACGACCGTGGCGAACGGCAACCCCAGCAGCGTGCCCAGCATCAGCCCGTTGAGGGCCACCGCCACGGCGCGGCCGCGCACTTCGGGGCGGGTGATGCGGGAGGCCAGCGAGATGGAGACGCCGAAGAACGCCTGCGACGCGATGCCGGTGAGGACGCGGGCGACGAGCATGGTGCGGTAGTCGGGGGCGAGGGCGGCGAGCACATTGCCCGCGAGGAATATGCCGAACAGCAGTATCAGGGCCGCCTTCTGACGCATCCTCAGTACGGCGACGGTGAGGAACGGTCCGCCGAGCGCCATCGCGGCGGCGAAGGCGGTGATGAGATAGCCGATCTCGGGAATCGTGGCGTCCAGTCCGTCCGCCATCTGCGGCATCAGACCTGCGACCACGAATTCACTGGTCACCATGGCGAAGATACCAAGGGCTAGTACGTATACGGCGCGAGGCATGGCGGAGTGCTCCTGTCGGGCAGGTTTTGGATAGATCAGTACAGAAAAAGGGCATGGGGAGGTGCGGGAAGGCGCGACGGTGCCACGAACGTGACAGTGGGGGGGCGACGTCGCTAGAAGCTCGTGAGCGCGTCCATCGCGGTGTCGGCGATGGCCCGCAGTGTGGCCAGGTCGGCGCCGCCCTGGGCGGAGACCCGCATGCCGCCGATGACGGCGTTGACGTAACGGGCCAGCGTGTCCGCGTCGCGTCCGGACCTGATGTCGCCGTCCTGCTGGCCGGCGCGGATCGTGGCGCCGAGCGCGGTGAGCCGTGTGGTGAGGTCCCGCTCCAGCATCGCGGCGGCCTCCGGATCGCGCCCGGCGAGCTCGACCGTGGTGTTGACGGTGAGACAGCCGATGCTGTGCCCGTTCCGGCGCTGCTCGAACTCGCCCTCGATGACCCGGTCGAACAGGGCGCGCAAGCGCTCCGTGGCCGTTCGCTCCACGTCCTCGAGGATCTGGAGCTGGCCGGTGTTCATGCTGTCCATGTACCGGGCCAGGGCGCGCCGGAACAGGTCGTGCTTGCTGGTGAACGTGTTGTAGATGCTGCTGCGACCCAGGCCGGTGGCTTCGCACAGGTCCTGGGTCGAGGTGGCTTCGTAGCCGTTCGCCCAGAAGGCATGCATCGCCGCGTCCAGGGCCCGCTCCTCGTCGAAGCTTCTCGGTCGGGCCATGGGGAAAACCGTACAGGTTTTGGAACGGTCAGTGCAATACTGGATCTCCCTGGATCTCCCTGGATCTCCCTGGTGCTCCTGGTGCCCTGGTGCCCCTACGCCCAGTGCACCCCGAAAGCCCGCCCCGGGTTCACCGTCAGGATCTGCTCCACCAGTTCCTCGCCCACGGCGGTCGCGAGCCGCGGACGCACCCGTCGCAGCAGATGGGGCATGCCGGGGCCGCCGTGCACCGACCGCGCCCCGGCCGTCGTCGTGTCGCCGCCCAGGAGCAGGCGGTCGCCGAACCCCGCGTCCGCCAGGGACCGCACCGCGTCCGGCATGCGCCAGTCCGTGGCGTGGTGGGCGCGGGAGGGTCCGTCCAGGGCCAGGTACGCGCCCGACTCGGCGGCCTGGAGGTGGGCGGTGAGGTCGGGGGAGCGGTTGAGGTGGCCGAGGACGACACGGTGGGGCGGTACGCCGCAGTCGCCGCAGAGCAGGTCGAGTACGTCGAGCGCGCCGGTGCCCAGCTCCAGGTGGACGGTGATGGGCGCGCCCGTCGCGTGGTGTGCCTCGGCCGCCGCGGCCATGGTCCAGCGGGCGTGCGCGTCGAGTCCGTGGAACCCGCCCGCGACCTTGATGAGACCCGCCCGCACCCCGGACTCGCCCATGCCGTCGGTGAGTTCACGGGTGAAGAGCGCCGCGAGGTCGTCCGCACGCAGGCGGTCCAGCAACTCCGGGCTGTAGTGGACCGCTTGATGCAGCCCCGTCGCGACGACGACCCGCACACCTGACGCCCTCGCCAGCTCCGGCAACAGTTCGGCGCGGCGCCCCATCCCGTACGGCGTCCACTGAATGACGCTCCGCCCGCCCGCCTCGCGGAACGCGGCCAGCTCGGCCGCCGCGGCGGAGGGCGAATCCAGCTCTTGGCCCGGGAGTTGAGGGCTGCGGAGGAACAGGTGGTCGTGGGCGTCGCAGACGCCGAGATCCGCGGGGGAGACATCCCCGAGGACCGTCCGAACCGCCGGAGCGCCTGCGCGATCGTCCATCGGTACCCGCGTGGAGCCGCTCACCACTGCCGCCCCCGACGCAACTCGCCCCGCTCCGGCGCGGAGACGTGCAGCACCTGGAAGACATCGCCGAGCCCCTGCGGCGCCTCCCTCTCCCAGAGTGAGAAGTGCACGGCCTCCCAGGTCCGCGGATCGACCGCGGTCAGCGCGCTCACCGCACCGTCGGCCCGTGCCAAACGCCCTGCCTCCGCCGCGAGTTCGGCCGCGAGACCCGGAAGGGGCGTGGCCGCCGGAATGTGCTGCCGACGGCGAACGGCGGTCCTGGGTACGACTCCTGAGGCGGGCCCCTCCTCGTACGCGAGCGCCGTCCAGTGCTCCACCACGGGCCGCCCGAAGTCCTCGCTCAGCCCCCGGAATCCGGGCCCCCAGAGGAAGGAGTTCATGCCCTCGGCCGTGTTCCAGAGGTAGAACGGCGCGTACTGGTTCACGGGCGAGTCGTCCGTGCCGCGCTCGCGCATCAAGTACGCCTTGAAACCGAGCCCGGGAAACGCGTCCAGCAGGTGCCCCTTCGACTCGACCCGGTGGCGGATGACGCCCATGTCGTAGTCGGCGGGCAGGGTGATCTCGTACTGCATCGCGTGCATCGCGCGCTCCTTCCGCGGCAGCATCAGGCGGCGCGACCGTGGGCGTCGACGAGGTCGCCCCACTCGGTCGTCGTGCCGTCGGACGCCGCCTCGACCACGGCCAGGTGGGTCATGAACGTGCGCGGTCCCGCGCCGTGCCAGTGCGACTCGCCGGGCTCGATCCACACCGTGTCGCCGGCCCTGATCGGCTCGACCGGACCGCCCTCGCGCTGGACGAGCCCCTCGCCCTCGGTCACGTGCAGGACCTGGCCGTGCGGGTGGCGGTGCCAGGCCGTGCGGGCGCCGGGGGCGAAGTGGACGCTGAACATGCGCAGGCGGGACGGGGCGTCGGGCGCGGCTATCTCGTCGAGCCAGACGGTGCCGGTGAAGTGCTCGGCGGGGCCCTGGTGGGTGTCGGGCCGGTTCCGGGTGATGTGCAACGTACGCATCCTTACTGAGTGATGGCGAACTGATGAGTGGCTGAGGGGCCGATGACGGTTCAAGAGCGAGCGGCGGGGGTGCGGGCCGCCGCGAGCAGCGCGAGCAGGCCCCGCACCGCCGTGTCGAACGCGGCCGGTGCCCCCGACGACCGCGCCAGGACATAGCCGCCCTGCACCGTCGCGACGACCGTCGACGCGATGTCCTGCGGGGCGAGCGCCTCCGTGAACTCGCCCTGGGCGACGCCTTCTTCGACGATCCCGGCGATCCGGTCGCGCAGCCAGTCGAGGGTCTCGGTGACGGGTGCGCGCAGCTCGTCGCTCGCGATGACGTCCGGGTCCATCGTGAGCCGCCCGACCGGGCAGCCCTTCAGTACGTCGCGTTCGCGCAGCAGGTACGACTCGATGCGCGCGTACGCCGATCCGTCGCCGCCCAGGGTCGCCTCTGCCGTGGCGCGCATCTCCTCGGCGGTACGCCGGATCGCGGCGAGCGCGAGGTCGGGCTTCCCGGCGAAGTGGTGGTACATGCTGCCCTGCCCCGCGCCCGCGTGCTGCTGGATGGCCTTGGGGCTCGTGCCGACGTACCCCCGCTCCCACAGCAGCTCGCGGGTGGACTCGATCAGACGCTCCGGAGTGCTCATGCGATCACTGTACATACTAGTAGGTACAGAGTTCCAGTGAAGCTGGTGATCCGGTCGGGCGTATCCGCTGCGGCCCCACGTACTCCCGCGGTGGTACGCGCGGTGCCGCTGGCCGTACGACGACGGGAGCGCACCCCCGGGGCGAGTTTGGAGGCACCGCAGAAAACCGCTTCGGAGGAGATGAGTTCAGATGCAGACCCTGGCGCACTGGGACGGCGGGCCCGGCCCGTGGATCCTGTTCTTCCCGCTGATCTGGGCGGCCGTCGTCGTCGGCGGCATCACCCTGCTCCGCCGCACCGTGTGGCGCGGCCGCCGCGGCCCGTTCCGGGGCGCGGGCGGGCTCGCCGGGCCCACGGGGTACGCCGGGCATGCCGGCGTCGACGAGAACTCGCCGATCGCCGTGCTCGGCCGCCGCTTCGCCTCCGGTGAGATCGACGAGGACGAGTACTGGCGCCGGCTGACCGTCCTCAACGAGGAGTTCGGCCGGACCTCCAAGGGCGGCCCGGCGTGAGCGCCGCCACCGGACGGGCCACGGGGCTCGTGGAGACGGGCGCCGCCCGCGTCGCCGACGCCGTGAAGGTGTACGGCAGCGGCGACACCGCCGTACGGGCCCTGGACGGGGTGAGCGTCGCGTTCGCCGCCGGACGCTTCACCGCGATCATGGGCCCGTCCGGGTCCGGCAAGTCCACCCTGATGCACTGCGCGGCGGGCCTGGACACGCTCACCTCGGGCGCCGCGTTCATCGGTGACACCGAGCTCGGGAAGCTGGACGACCGGCGCCTCACCCTGCTGCGGCGCGACCGCGTCGGCTTCGTCTTCCAGGCGTTCAACCTGGTGCCGACGTTGACCGTCGCCGAGAACGTCACCCTGCCCATGGACCTCGCCGGAGTCCGCGGCGACCGTGCGTGGGCGGACGCCCTGATCGACGTCGTCGGGCTCCGCGACCGGCTGCATCACCGGCCCGCCGAGCTCTCCGGCGGCCAGCAGCAACGCGTCGCCGTGGCGCGGGCGTTCGCCGGGCGCCCCGATGTCGTCTTCGCCGACGAACCGACCGGCAACCTCGACTCGCGCTCCGGCGAAGAGGTGCTGAACCTGCTCGGCCACGCGGTACGTGAGATGGGCCGAGCCGTCGTCATGGTCACGCACGACCCGGTGGCCGCCGCCCACGCCGACGAGGTCGTCTTCCTCGCCGACGGCCGCCTCGTGGACCGCATGGAGTCGCCGACGCCCGACCGGGTCCTGGACCGGATGAAGGCGTTCGACACACGACCCCCCACAGCGAGCCCCGGCCCACCGTCCACCGCGAACCCTGGCCCACCGTCCGCCGCGAACCGCGGCCCGCTGCCCGCCGAGTCGTCCGGTGCGCCGTCCACCGCGAACCCTGGCGCGCCGTCCACCGCGAACCCCGGCCCGCCGCCCGCCGATCCCTCCGGCCCGTCCTCCACCCCACACCCGGCCACGCATCCCACCACGCACCCCACCACGCACTCCGCCGCGCCGCCCCACGCACCCGGCGCGCGGCCCAGTGGGAAGGGGTCGCCGTCATGGACTCCCTGACCGCCGCCGTGCGGCTCAGTGCCTCCTCGCTGCGCGGTCACAGGCGGCGCTTCGCCGGTACGTTCCTCGCCGTCATGCTCGGCGTCGCCTTCCTGGCGGGCACCCTCGTCATGGGCGACACCCTGCGCACGAGCTTCGACACGATGTTCGGCAACGCCACGAGCGGCACCGACGCCGTCGTCCGCAGCGCCGGCACCATCACCACCCCGGACGACAACCGGGGCACCCGCAAGCCGGTCGACACCGACCTCGTCGAGACGATCGAGAAGACCGGCCAAGTGGCCGCCGCCGCACCCGACATCCAGGGCGCGGGCCAGCTCCTCGGCAAGGACGGCGACCCCATCGGCGGCCAGGGCCCGCCGACCCTCGCGGGCAACTGGATCGACGACAGCGAGCTGAACGCGTATCGACTCGCCGAAGGACGCACCCCGTCCGGACCCGGCGAGGTCGTCGTCAACCGCGGCGCCGCCGAGACCGGCAACCTGAAGATCGGTGACACGACGACCCTGCGCACCCCCGACCCGGTGGAGGTGAAGATCGTGGGCATCGTGACCTTCGGCGGCGAGGACGGCATGGCGCAGACCACCTTCACCGGCATGACGCGCGCCGACGCCGAGAAGTACCTCACCCCGAAGCCCGGCGAAGCCTCCGCCATCCGGGTGCGGGCCGGGCCCGGCGTGAGCCAGCAGGAGCTCGTCGACGCGCTGACTCCCGTACTGCCCAACGGCGTTGAGGCCATCACCGGCGAGGCGTCGGCCGCGGAGAGCACCGACAACATCTCCGGCCAGTTCCTCTCCGTCTTCACCACGCTCCTGCTGGTGTTCTCCGGAGTGGCCCTGCTGGTCGCCACGTTCAGCATCCACAACACCTTCGCCATCGTGGTCGCCCAGCGCACCCGCGAGAACGCGCTCCTGCGCGCACTCGGCGCCTCGCGCCGCCAGGTGACGGTGTCGACCCTCGTCGAGGCGAGCGCCGTCGCGGTCGTCGCGTCGGCCGCGGGCCTCGCGGGCGGCATCGGTGTCGCGGCCGGACTGCGGGCGCTCTTCCCGGCCATCGGATTCCCCTTCCCCGAGGGCGACTTGGTGATCAGCGCGCTCTCCATGCTGCTGCCGCTCGCCGTCGGTGTGGTGGTCTGCCTGGGCTCCGCCCTGCTGCCCGCCGTACGGGCCGGGCGCACCGCGCCGCTCGCCGCGCTGCGCGAGACGGCCGTCGACCACTCCGGCGCCTCGCGCCGCCGGGCCGTCGTCGGCACCGGCCTCGCCCTGGCCGCCGTGGGCCTCGCCCTCACCGGCGTCCTGGTCAGCCCCTCCATCTGGCTCGCCGCCGGGGGAGCGGTCCTTGCCCTCGTCTCCTTCGTGGTGCTCGGCCCCGTCGCCTCCTCGCGGGCGGTACGTGTCCTCGGCGGGCCCCTCGACCGGCTGCGCGGCGTCACCGGCGGCCTCGCCCGGCGCAACGCCCTGCGCAGCCCGAAACGGACGGCGGCGACCGCCAGCGCGTTGATGATCGGCGTCGCCGTCGTCTCGCTCTTCACGGTCTTCGGCGCCTCGCTGAAGGCCACGATGGACCAGACCGTGAACCGCTCCTTCGCCGGGGACGTCGCGGTGAGCACTCCCGGCTTCGGCGCGGGCGGCAGCGGGCTGAGCCCGAAGCTGGCCCCGGCGCTCGCGCGGCGGCCGGAGGTCGAGACCGCCGTCGGCCTCGGCAAGGGTGCCGCGGAGGTCAACGGCGAGGGGCGCGCCCTCACCGTCACCGACCCGAAGCCCTTCGCCAAGTCCTTCGACCTCGGCGATGTCGACGGTTCGCTCGGCGCGCTCGGCGACCGGGGCATCGCGATCACCAGGTCCGAGGCGGAGAAACAGGACCTCGAGGTCGGATCGCGGGCCGAACTGGCCTTCGCCGACGGCAAGGAGGAGACCTTCACCGTCCGCGCCGTCTTCGGCAGGTCGGAGCTCGCCGGCGATTACGTCATCACCCGCGAGGCCTGGGCACCCCACCGCATGCAGGACTCCGACACGCTGGTGTCCGTCACGTTCGAGGACGGCGTGAGCACCGCCGAAGGGAAGGCCGCGGTCACCGCGACGGCGCGGGACCACGGGAACCCGGACGTGCAGACCCGGTCCGAGTACGCGGAGGCCTCCGCGAGCGGCATCGACATGATGCTCACCCTCGTCTACGCGCTGCTCGCCCTCGCCGTGCTGATCGCCCTGCTCGGCATCGCCAACACGCTGACCGTCGCGATCCACGAACGCACCCGTGAGCTGGGTCTGCTGCGCGCGGTCGGCCAGACCCGGGCGCAGTTGCGCGCCATGATCCGCTGGGAGTCGGTGCTCGTGGCCGCCTTCGGCGCGGCGGGCGGGCTCGCGCTGGGCGGCTTCCTCGGCTGGGTGCTCGTCAAGGCGTCCGACAGCACGACGGAGAGCGCCTTCGCGTTCGCCGTACCGCCGGTGCAGCTGGCCGTGGTCTCCCTGGTGGGCCTGGCGGCGGGCGCGTTGGCGGGCCTGCGTCCGGCTCGGCGGGCTGCGCGTCTCGATGTGCTGCGGGCCATCGCCACCGAGTGACGCCCCGCGCGGAAGGAGGCTTCGAAGCCCGTCTGGAAGCCCGCTCGGACGCCCGCTCGGAAGCGGCGCCCACCCGGTCCTCGTACCTGACGCGTCCCAGCAAGCGGACGATCACCGCCCGGTCAGCCGACAACGGCCGACCGGGCGGGAGTCTTCTCTGCCGCCCCGTACACGGGATACGGGGCGAGGGCCACCGCCGGGGAGACCGCGGGGAGCGTGAACCACACGACCTTTCCCGCGTCGCCCTGCGGCCGCACACCCCAGCTCTCGCTGACCGCCGCGACCATCGCGAGCCCCCTGCCACAGGTGGCGTAGGGATCCGTGTCACGGAGTTCGGGAAGCCGGGGATCGTGGTCGTGGACGGAGACCGTGAGCCGGTCGAGCAGCAGCTCGATCTCCACGGTGCACATCTTGTCCGGCTCGGCATGCCGGTGGACGTTGGTGAGAAGCTCCGTCACACCGAGGGCGGCCTGGTCTATCAAGGGATCGAGATGCCAGTAGCGCAACTGCGCAGATACGATTCTGCGGACCTGGCGGATCCGCGACGGCAGGGCTTGGAGCTCTACCGTGCAATGCCTGCTTGGCTGGCTGATCACGGCTGCGACTCCCCGAATTGAGGTCCGGAAGAAGACGACGATCGGATCCAGCAGGGGCCGCGTGGTCTGCCGCCTGCTGTGTGGCCGGCGGGGCTGGTTCGCAGCGTCATCGCCGGTAAACCCAGAGTGATGTGAGACCAGAGTGACCCAGGGGGTGCGGGCATGCAACTCGCGCGTCGTGCCGAGGGGTCCGGTCAGCTGGGTCGGACCCGGTCTTCCGTGGCGTTGCGCACCGCCTCGATGAACCTGCGCACCGTGGGCGGACCCGCCTCACCGGGGCGTGGTTCGTGCTCGCCGAGCGTGAGCCGGTAGCGGGTGCCGTTCACTTCGGCGAGAGCGCGGTCGTCCGGGGCGAACCAGGGCTTGCCCGTGCGCACCGCCTGCAGCGGCGCGCTGTCGATCTCCGTGCCGTAACTGGTCAGCAACTCCAGCCTGCCGTCGGCGATGCGGACCTGACCGGCACGGGTGAGGGAGCGCAAGCGCCGCCCGATCCGCACACCCGTGGCCGTGAATTCCGGCTCCGCCATGGCACTCCGCCCCCTTGTGCGTTTCGGGTGAATCGCTCCGACTCGGGACAGGTGCCCCGTGCCGTGAAGTCTGCACGTCCGAAGCGTCGAGCACCAGTACGCATGGGGACGTCCGTGCGCGGTTTCCGGGACGCCCGCGACGGCCCGCCGCCAAGCTCTGCCCAAGGCTGTCACAGCTGCTCCTTTGAGGTGCTCAAAGGTGTGTTTATGCAGGTGAGACGGGTGTTGGAGGTGTTTAAGATCGAGGTGTACGGCCGCGTCCGAATCGCGTCCGGCACGACGCGAAGGAGCCTCGCCGTGAGCACCCCACAGCAGTTTCGAGCCGACGGACCCATGCCGACGCTCGACGTCGACCACAGCGACGCGACGTACCGCGCGTGGCTCAAAGAAGCCGTCCGCAAGGTCCAGGCGGACGCCAATCGTTCGGCCGACACCCACCTGCTGCGCTTCCCGCTGCCCGAACACTGGGGCATCGACCTGTATCTCAAGGACGAGTCGACCCACCCGACCGGCAGCCTCAAGCACCGCCTCGCCCGCTCGCTCTTCCTCTACGGCCTGTGCAACGGCTGGATCCGGCCCGACCGGCCGGTCATCGAGGCGTCCAGCGGCTCCACGGCCGTCTCCGAGGCGTACTTCGCGAAGCTGATCGGGGTGCCCTTCATCGCGGTGATGCCGCGCACGACCAGCGCCGAGAAGATCCGTCTCATCGAGTTCCACGGCGGCCGGTGCCACTTCGTGGACGACCCGCGCACGATGTACGCGGAGTCCGCCGCCCTCGCCGTCCAGACGGGCGGCCACTACATGGACCAGTTCACCTACGCGGAGCGGGCCACGGACTGGCGGGGCAACAACAACATCGCCGAATCGATCTACCAGCAGCTGCGGCTCGAGCGGTACCCGGAGCCCACGTGGATCGTCGCCACGGCGGGCACCGGCGGCACCTCCGCGACCATCGCGCGCTACGTCCACTACATGCAGCACGACACCCGCATCTGCGTCGCCGACCCGGAGAACTCCTGCTTCTTCGACGGCTGGACGAAGAACGACCCGGACGCGACGAGCGACTGCGGCTCCCGCGTCGAGGGCATCGGCAGGCCCCGCATGGAGCCGAGCTTCGTGCCCGGCGCCATCGACCGCATGATGAAGGTGCCGGACGCTGCGTCCGTCGCCGCGGTCCGCGCCCTGGAGCAGGCCATCGGCCGCAAGGCGGGCGGCTCGACCGGCACGGGGTTGTGGAGCGCGCTGAAGATCGTCGCCGAGATGGTGGCCGCGGGACGTACGGGCAGCGTCGTGACCCTGATCTGCGACCCCGGCGACCGCTATCTGGACAAGTACTACTCGGACGCGTGGCTGGCCGAACAGGGCCTGGACATCGCGCCCTACGCGCAGGCCATCGACACGCTGCTGGGTACGGGGGCGTGGCCCGCGTAGTCGTCCGCCCCCTGGTCACGCCCTCCGGCGGAGCTACGCGGTGGGCGACGAGGTGAGCCGCTCGTCCAGCGCCGTGACGGCGTCCCGGAACGCCCGGCCGAGTCCCGCGCGGCCGAGCTTCAGGGCGCCGCGCAGGGGCGCCGCGCCGTCCATGGCGAAGGTCCACTGCACACGGGTGCCGGAACCGGCGCCGCCGCCCGCCGGGGAGAGCCGCCACTCCTCGACGAGGGCGCGCAGACCGGGTGCGTTCGTCCGGTCGACGCGGTAGACGTAACGCTCAGGGCCGTCCGCCGCCAGTATCGACTCCTGGAAGCGCGTGCCGCCCTTGAGCCGGACCTCCCGGCCCGTGCCGCCCCCGGTCGGCCGGCACAGGGTGACCGCGGTGAACCACTGGGGCCAGCCGGTCACATCGTCGGCCAGCGCCCCGTACACCGCTTCCGGAGGCGCGCTCACCTCGCGCGCGAAGACCAGACGCACCGGAGCGGATGCGACGAAGTCGAGCCCCACAGGGTTCAGTCGGTGTGCCATCGGACTCTGCCCCCAGCGGAACGTGACGGTTGACCGGGCCACGTCACCATAGCTGGCGGGCCGTCAGATGTCTGCGTCGGCCTCGGAGCCTTCGCTGTGCGCCGCACGCTCGCCCGTCACCACGACCCGGTTCACGTGCTCGGAGATGTCCACGTGCGCCTCCGGCGGCAGCCCCGCGTCCGTCACCAGCGTGTCGACCTGCGAGAGCGAGGCGAACGAACTCAGCCCCACCGTCCCCCACTTGGTGTGGTCCGCGACGACCACCACGCGCCGCGCCGACTGCACCAGACGCCGGTTGGTCTCCGCCTCGGCCAGGTTCGGCGTCGACAGGCCGGCCTCCAGCGATATGCCGTGCACACCGAGGAAGAGCACGTCGAAGTGGAGCGCGCCGATCGCCTGGTCCGCGACCGGACCGACCAGCGAGTCCGACGGGGTCCGCACACCACCGGTCAGCACGACCGTCGCCGCGCCCTGCCGTCGGCCCGAGGTGCGCTGCGCGGAGTGGAAGACGTCCGCCACGCGCACCGAGTTCGTCACCACCGTCAGGTCCGGCACGTCCAGGAGGTGGTGCGCCAGCGCATACGTCGTCGTACCCCCGGAGAGGGCGATCGCCGTGCCGGGCGCCACCAGGGACGCCGCGGTCCGCGCGATGTCCTCCTTGGCGGTCAGCTCCAGGCCCGACTTGGCCTCGAACCCCGGCTCGTGCGTGCTCGCCTCCACCACGGGGACCGCGCCGCCGTGCACCTTCGCAAGGACGCCCTGGCGGGCCAGCGCGTCGAGGTCGCGGCGGACCGTCATGTCGGACACACCGAGCTTGCGGGTGAGTTCGTTGACCCGGACCCCGCCGCGGCGGCGCACCTCGTCCAGGATCAGGGCACGGCGCTGCTCGGCCAGGAGGTTCTGATGGTCGCTCACGCCCGCTCCGGCCCTTCTGCCTCGTCATCCCCGGCGCGCCCGCCCGGCGCGCCGCCTCATCCTCGCACGCGCCACCGACAGCCGTGCCACCGACCGGGTAAGGCCGGGCGGCGGTGGGGAAGAACACGGAAGGGGGAGATTACGTGACGAGGGGTGCGACGAGACCCGCGCCCCTGGATCCTTGTCCTCTCACCACGCGCATCTCGGGGGAAGCGGAACAGTGGAGCGAGCACCGCAGGACGAGACGGCCCTGGAACTCCTGGTCCACGGAGTCGGGGGAACCACACCGGAGGAGATGCTGGGCGACCCGCGCACCGTGCGGATCTCCGGCGACGACACGGCGGCCGTCTTCCGCCGCACCGAGGACGCCGACGCGGAACGCCGCCCCGACGACTACCGCGGCAAACCGGTGCCCGAGGCGTACGTATGGTGCAACCTGACCTCCGGCAACGGCTCCCGCGCCCTGTGGCTCCTGCTGCTGCCCTTCATGGTGGTCAACCTCGCCCACTGGATGCGGCCCACCTCCCGCCACCGCAAACGCCTCGTGCGCGGCTACGGCCTCCTGGTGCGGCTCGTCGGACTCACCCTCACCGTGCTGCTCGTCGCCGCCGCCTGCGAGCTCGCCCTCGACCTCACCGCCTGGCAGTGCGCGGGCACACCCGAGTGCTCCGGCGACCGTGACTGGCTCGGCTTCCTCGCCACCGACGCCTCCGGAAACGGCGGCTGGTGGTCCCAGCCCGGCCGCCGTCTCGCCCTCGCCGCCCTCCTGCCCGCCGCCCTCACCGGCCTCCTCTGGTACCTGTCCCACCGCACCTGGAGCGCGTACGAATCCCAGCAGCCGCTGCCCCAGCAGCCCGACCCGGAGGAGGAGACCAGCCGCACCGCACTGGGCAGGCCCGGGTTCTGGTACGGCCGGCGCCTGGTGGCCCGGCTGCGCGCCGCCCACACGGCGGCCGGCCTGCTCACCGTCGCCGCGGCGGTCGGCACCTCCGCCGCGCGCCACGACCGGCGCCCCGGCGGACCCGGCCCGCTCGACGCCATCGGCTGGGCACTGGACGCGACGCTCGTCCTGGGCGGCGCGGTCGTGGTGTGGGTGGTGTGCCGCAGGGGACGTACGGAGAACAGGCTCGACCGGCAACTGGACAAGGCCCTCGTCCGCCGGCTGCCGCTCGGCGCGCTCGTCCTGCTCGCCCTCGTCCTTCTGTACGCGGGCTGGTCGCGCCCGGCCTGGCGCTCCGAAGGCAGGCTGCCGGGCGACGCCACGTTCGGCGGCATCGCGCTTGTCCAGGGCGTCCTGATCCTCGGCCTCGCGGTCGTCGCCCACCTCCTGTACCGCACGTCACCCGACTCCAGGACCGCCATCCGCGGCTTCGGCGGGCCCGCCGTCGCCATGCTGTCCTGCGCGCTCGGCGGCGTCATGACCGGCGGCGGGGCGCAGCGCGTCTCCGACTGGCTCGACGGCAGCCAGGGCTCCATCGACGGGCCCGCGCTGGTGCTCACCTGGCAGGCCTCCGTCATCCCGCCGCTCCTCGTCGTCGTCGCGGTGCTGTGCGGCTGGTTCGGGTTCCGCACCGTCCAGCACAAGCGCCGGGAGATGGCGCGGCTGGCGGCCGACTACCCCGACGAGCGCAAGGACTCCACCCGCACCCGCCGCATCGCGGGCACACGCGCGCGTGCCGCCCTCACCGACCGCGCGCCCCTGCTCGTCGGCATCATCTCCGCCGTGACGCTGCTCCTTGGGGCGGCCGCGCTCACCGGCGCCTGGGTGACGGACGAAGTGCCTGCCAAGGCCGCGGACGGCACGCCCGACATAGTGGAAGGGGCGGCGCAGACCTCCCAGGCCCTCGGCTCCTGGCTGATCGGCTTCGGCTTCATACTGTTCGTCACCTGGGGCAGGCGCGCCTACAAGGACCCCTCGGCCCGCCGCACCATCGGCATCCTCTGGGACGTCGGCACCTTCTGGCCGCGCGCCGCCCACCCCTTCGCGCCGCCCTGCTACGCGGAGCGCGCGGTGCCCGACCTGACCTGGCGGATGGCGAGTTGGACGCGCGCCACCAGAGCCACGGGTGGCCGGCTCGTCCTCTCCGGCCACTCGCAGGGCAGTGTCCTCGCGGCGGCCGCCGCCTGGCAGCTGCGCCCCTCGGTCCGCAGGCGCGTCGCCCTGCTCACCTACGGCTCGCCCCTGGAGCGTCTCTACGGAAGGTGGTTCCCCGCCCACTTCGGCCCGGCGGCCCTGACCTCCCTGCACCGCGAGGTCGACTGCTGGCGCAATCTGCACCGCGCCACGGACCCGATCGGCGGCCCCATCCAGCTGCACGGCGACTGCGGCCCGCAGGTCGACCGCGCCGCCCTCAAGGACCCCCTCGCCTACGGCCGCACCGAGGAACACCCACTGCCCGCACCGATCCTCGGCCACGGCGACTACCAGGCGGACCCCGCCTTCGCCGAGGAACGCGCACGGCTCCTGGTCCGCCTCAAGGCGAACGTGCCGCCACCGAGGCCGGAGGCGACGCCCTCGGCGGCCGCGCAGGGCGCCCCGGAGGCGCAGAGCTTCACACGAGCTCCGGCAGATCCTCCGGATACAGCAGGGTGAGGTCGTCCGTGCTCGGCTCGCCGAACTGCGCGACCCGGCCCGCGTGCCGCTCCACCATCGCCTCGAAGGTCTGGCGCGCGGTACGGCCGTTGCCGAACGCGGGACCCTTGGGGAGCGCCGTGAAGTACTTCAGGAGCGCCTCGGACGTGCCCGCGCCGAGGCGGTACTCGTGCTCCTCGGACTGCTGCTCCACGATCCGCAGCAGCTCCTCGGGGGCGTAGTCGCTGAAGGTGATGGTCCGTGAGAACCGGGACGCCACACCGGGGTTGACGGAGAGGAACCGCTCCATCTCCGCGGTGTACCCGGCGACGATCACCACGACGGCCTCGCGGTGGTCCTCCATCAGCTTCACGAGCGTGTCGATGGCCTCGCGACCGAAGTCGCGCCCCGAGTCCTTGGGCGAGAGGGCGTACGCCTCGTCGATGAACAGCACGCCGCCGCGCGCCCGGTCGAAGGCCTCCTGGGTGCGGATCGCCGTCGAGCCGATGTGCTCGCCGACCAGGTCGACGCGGGACACCTCGACCAGGTGGCCGCTCTCCAGGACGCCGAGCGAGGCGAGGATCTCGCCGTAGAGCCGGGCGACGGTCGTCTTGCCGGTGCCGGGGGAGCCGGTGAAGACCAGGTGGCGGCGGACGGAGGCGGCCTTGAGCCCGGCCTGCTGCCTGCGCCGGCCCACCTCGATCATGTCGGTGAGGGCGCGCACCTCGCGCTTGACGCTGTCCAGGCCGACCAGGGCGTCGAGTTCGCCGAGGACCTCCTTGGAGGCCCGGGAGCTCTTCTCCTCGGCCGGGGGTGCCGACGGCTGCGCGGCCTGCTGGGCGGGCAGGGTGCCGAGGAGCCCGACGGCCTGGGTGGCCGTCTGCACGGCGGGTGCCGACGGGGCCGGTGCCGCGGGCGTGCGCAGGCCGCCGCTCTCGTCGCTCGCGCAGTCCTCGACGAGCGGGCCCTCCTCCGAGAACTCGAAGCCGCCGCGGGCGCACCGCTCCGTGCGGCACTTCTTCAGCGTCGTACGGCACCCGTCTATGACGTGGAAGCCGTAGCCGCCGCTGTTGCTGACCCGGCAGCCGTGGAAGCTGCCCCGGCCGCCCGCCGACACGTAGAAACCGGCCTCGGCGGGCGAGGTGACCGTGCAGCGCTCGATCGTCGGGTCCGCGCCCTTGGTGACGATCACGCCCGTCTGGACGTCGTCCACCGTGCAGTTGGCGAGTGTGCCGCCGCTGCCGTGGTCGCGGAACCAGGCGCCCGTCGCCGCCTCGCGGATGCGGCAGTCGTCGAGCTGCGCGGTCGCCCCGTCGCTCACCGACACCGCGGTGTTGCGCACCTGCGAGAGGTCGCTGTCGACGACGTCGGTGCGCGACCCGCGGTCCAGGACGAACAGCGCGTCCGGCACGTCGTGCACCCGGCACGACTCCAGGACGGCCGTCGCGCCGTCACTGACCCACACGGCCGGATAGTCGCCCGTACTGTCGTGGATCTCGCACTGATTGGCGTCCACGCGCGTGCCCGGGTCCCAGACCGAGAGGCCGTTGCGCCCGAACCGGCTCACCGTGGACCGGGTGAGCGTGAGCACGGAGCGCGAGCGCAGGTCGATCGCGTTCTCCGGAATGTCGTGGATGCGGCAGTCGGCCAGCGTCAGCACGGCGTCCGTGTCGAGCGTGACGCCGTCCGAGGTGGTGCGGTGCACGTCGCAGTCGGTCAGGTGCGCCGCTGCCCGCCCGGTGACCTGCACACCCGAGCCCTTGACCTCGTACACCTCGCAGCCGATCGCCTCGAGACCCGTGTGCTCACCGGTCACCGAGAAGCCCGCGCCCGACGCGTGGTGCACCCGGCACCGCTCCAGACGGGGGTGGGCGCCACCGCGCACGGCGACACCGGACTGGCCCGCCGCGACGATCTCGCACTCCTCGAAGACACCGCCGCCCCCGTCGAGCACCGCGATGCCGATGCCGCCGGGGTTGTCGACGGTGCAGCGGCGCACCGTCGGCCGCGCCCCGCCGCGCACTTCGAGGCCGGCCGCCGACCGCGTCACCACGCGGATGCCGATGAGCTCGGGGGCACCGTCCTCGACGAGCAGGGCGGGCGCGGACGAGTCCTGGCCCTCTATGTGCAGGTCCTGGACGACCGCGGAGGCGCGGATGGTCAGGGGCACCCCGTCGGAGGGTGCGATGCGCACCGAGCCGGGGGAGCTCTCCGGGCCGCGCAGCGTCACCGCGCGCTGGACAACGAGGTTCTCGCGGTAGGTGCCCGCGGCAACGGTCAGTACGTCCCCGTCGCCGGCGGCCTCCAAGGCAGCGGCGAGCGATGCGTACTCGCCGGTGCGGCGCCGCCACCGCGACGTGCCGGTGTGCGTCACCTGGACCGTGCCCTGTGCCATGGAGTTGCTCTGCCCCCACCTTGTCGTACGCGGGACCTCGCGGCGCTGGATGTGTCACTGCGTGTCGTGGCACCGCGCGAGGGGCCGAGGAGTTCGGCCGGTCCACCGTAGCGCGCGCGAGCAGGCCGAGTTGACCTGAGAGCCCATCTTCGAACCCTCGCCTGCGCCCCGGCGCCGCTCGCCGCACGGCGGGTCAGGAGCCGGTGCCGGTCCGCCCCCAGTCGGGTCCCGCCTTCTCCCAGGCCCGGTCGAGGCGTGTGTGCCGCGCTCGCACCATGCGCCAGAGGATCAGCCTGCGGGTGCCCTCGATGAGCCCGGCGCTCGCCGTGGCGGCGCCGAATCCGGCCAGAACCGCGTGCGTCGTCGCGGTCGCGCCGTCCATCGGGCGGCCGACGACCCTGCCGTGCTCGTCGGTCCAGAGCCGGAAGCGCTCGCCGGGGTCGGGGGACTTGAGGTCGGAGAGCACCACGCCGTAGTGATCCGTGCGGTCCGGGGCCTTCCAGCGGGCCAGGACGCGACTGTGCGCGTCGCGTGCCGAGGAGGTCTCGGGGTCGGGGTCGATCGGGGAGTGGCCGACCTCGCGCAGGACGGTGCCGGTGATCGCGTGCCGGTCCTCGTGCTGCTGTCGCGCGGAGGCGAGCAGGGCGTCCCGCGACAGGTTCGTGGTGAACGCACCCACGACCGGGACGGCGACGAGGATCAACACCAGGGCGGCCAGGGCCAGCCAGGCCTCGGCCAGATCGGTGCCGCGGCGCAGTGGGTTGTACCGCCACCGCCAGAGGCCGACGATTGCTCGCACTGCCTGCACCCCCTTCCGCGTCCGTCCTCACCAGGAACGGCACTGCCTACGCCCGGGCAGCGGCAACAGAGAGCGAGATCACTCTCCGGAGCCGCATCCCTCCGCTGTGCTGCATGCCCAGGATCCCAACGTCCATGGCTCGGCGTCGAGTTCCCATCCGGGCATCGACCATTCGAGGAGCATGAGGACGTCACGGATGCGGATTTGTCCGGTGCATTCGGACACGCCAATGCCGCCACCGGCGTGTGGCCCGGTGGCGGCATTCGCGTGCCCGCCGGAGATCAGTACCCGCGGTAGGGGCGGTTGTACGGATCCTCGTACGACGCCGGGGCCGGGCGGGGCTGCGCCGGGCGCATCGCCTCGTACCCCGTGCCCGGGGCCGGCCGCTGGGGCTGGGCGCCCGGGTAGCCGCGCGGGCCCCCGGTCTGCTGCGGGATGTACGGCGCCGGGGCCTGCTGCAGCGGTGCGGGCTGCTGGGCCTGGGGGTAGCCGTACCCCTGCTGGGGATGGGACGGGGCGGCCGGCAGCGCGGGCAGTGCGGCCGGCAGGGCGGGCAGGTGGCTGCCCGTGTCGTACGCGGAGGGAACCCGGATCGGGGCAATCTGGGGAGTGCCCCGCTCTGCGACGAGGGAGTCATAGATCGGAGTGTCCGGGAAGGACGGCGCGGAGTAGTAACCGCCGCCATAGGTGGAGCGGGGGGAGGTCATGCTCCATAAGTTAAGCCCTAGATGTGCTGGTTGGGGAGACCGATAAGAGGGTTGTTTTACGTGTCGGCTGTGGCTACGGATCCCCAATGCGAGCGAACTTGGGAAAATCGGTCGCGGAACGGTGTTCGGATCGTGTAAAGGCCGAGCTCCTGAGGGGTTACCCGCGGTTGGTCCCGAGGGTCGCGGGGCACGGTCGTGGGCCTCGGGGGGCTCCGGGTAATAAGTTGGTCATGAACGGAAACGGCGGCCCTGCCGGACGGCGACTTGCGATGGGGGCGGACATGACAATGTCTAAAGGATCGAATGTTCCCGTACCGGCACCCGCGGTACGGATCGAATTGGGGTGGGGTTCCGGAGCCGGAGTGCCCGACGCCGATGCGTCCGCACTGTTGTTGTCGCCTTCCGGAAAGGTGCGCTCGGACGCGGACTTCGTCTTTTACAACCAGCCCGAGCACTCCTCCGGAGCGGTGCGCCACGAAGGCAAGACGACCGCCGGCACCGGCGTCAGCGATGTACTGAGCGTCGACCTCGCGCGCGTGGAGCCCGAGATCGAGACCGTCGTACTCGCCGCGTCGGCCGACGGCGGCACTTTCGGCCAGGTCCCCGGCCTGTACATCCGTGTCCTCGACGCCGCGAACGGCGCCGAACTCGCGCGCTACGACAGCGCGGACGCCACCGTGGAGACCGCGTTCGTCCTCGGCGAGCTCTACCGGCGGCAGGGCGCCTGGAAGTTCCGCGCCGTCGGCCAGGGATACGGGAGCGGCCTCGAAGGGCTCGCCACGGACTACGGCATCTCCGTGGACGAGCCGCAGCAGACCGCCCCGGCCCCCGTGGCCCCGCCCGCACCCGCCGCCGTCGCCGCGCCCACCCCGATGGCCCCGACCGCCCCTCCTGCCCCGGTCACCCAGCAGCCCGCCGCCCCAGCGCCTCCGCCCCCGCCGGCCGCCGCCGCGCCCGTACGCCTGACCAAGGTGACGCTGACGAAGGACGCGCCGTCCGTCTCCCTGACCAAGCAGGGCGGCACGTCGGGCGGTATGCGCGTGAACCTCAACTGGGAGGTGCGCAAGCAGTTCAAGGGCTGGGGCGCCAAGCTCGGCAGGGCCGTCGCCATGCACGCCGACCTCGACCTGGACCTCTGCGCCCTCTACGAACTCGCCGACGGCCGCAAGGGAGTCGTCCAGGCCCTCGGCAACGCCTTCGGAGCGATCGACCGGCCCCCGTACATCCTGCTCGACGGCGACGACCGCACCGGCGCCGTCGCCACCGGCGAGAACCTCACCATCAACCTCGACCACATCAAGGACTTCCGGCGCATCGTCATCTTCGTGACCATCTACGAAGGGGCGCGCAGCTTCGCCGACCTCAACGCCACGGTCACCCTCCAGCCGCAGCACGGCGCCCCCGTCGACTTCTCCCTCGACGAGTGCACGGTCCCCTCGACCGTGTGCGCGCTGGCCCTGCTCACCAACAACGGCGGCGACCTCGTCGTCCAGCGCGAGGCCCGCTACCTGGTGCCCGACCGGGGCGTGAGCCCGCAGCGCACCATGGACCACGCCTACGGCTGGGGCATGAACTGGACGCCCGGCAGGAAGTAGCCGGTCAGGGCCGCTCGGTCGAGGGCTCCGGAGCAGTGGGGTCGGGGCGTGTGTACGTACGCCCCTTCCACGCGGCACCACGTCCCCTGTAGTGCTGCACCGCCGAGTCCACCGTCATCAGGAGATAGAGGAAAGCGGTGCAGGGCAGCAGGAGCGCGAGGACGAGCGGCTGGCGGTAGTAGCGGAGCATCGGCAGATACGTCGCCGTCATCACCAGCCAGGCGAGCCCACCGGCCACCGCCGCCGCAGGACTGCCCGTGACGAGCCCCGCGACCAGCGCCGCCGGCGGGACGAGATACACCACGGCGAGTCCCGCGACCGTGCCGAAGAGCAGCAGGACGTTGTGCCGCAGCTGTGCGTACGCGCTGCGCGAGACCATCCGCCACAGGTCGGCCAGGCGCGGATACGGACGCACGCTGTCCACGCCGTCGGCGAGCCCCAGCCAGATGTGGCCGCCCGAGCCCTTCACCGCCCGCGCGAGCGCCACGTCGTCGATCACCGCCTGCCGGATGGCGTCGGGGATCCGGGCGCGCTCGGCGGCATCCGCACGCAGCAGGACACAGCCGCCCGCCGCGGCGGCCGTCCGCGACCCCTTCCGTCCGATCCGGCGGAACGGATAGAGCTGCGCGAAGAAGTACACGAAGGCCGGGACCACCAGGCGCTCCCACGCGCTCTCCACCCGCAGCCGGGCCATCAGCGACACGAGGTCGTACCCCCCGCTGCCCGCGGCGGCCACCAACTGACGCAGGCTGTCCGGCTCATGGGCGATGTCCGCGTCGGTGAGCAAGAGGTATTCGGGGTCCCGCGCGCGGGCGAGACCGATGCCGTGGCGTACCGCCCAGAGCTTTCCGGTCCAGCCCGCGGGCGGCTCACCGGGGGAGCCGACGGTCAGCGGCAGTCCGCCGTGCCGCTCGGCCAGCGCGCGGGCCAGTTCGCCCGTGCCGTCCGAACTCCCGTCGTCGACGAGGAAGACCTCGGCCCGCCCCGGATAGTCCTGCGCGAGCAGCGAGGGCAGGCTGTGCGCCAGCACGGCCGCCTCGTCCCGCGCGGGGACGACGACACCGACCGAGGGCCAGACGTCCGGCTCCCCGCGCGCCGGCAGACGCACGTCGGTACGCCAGAAGAAGCCCTGCCCCAACAGAAGCCACAGCCACGCGGCAAGCGATGCGGCGGCGGTCCACGCAACGGCGCTCATCCGCCGAAGTCTGCCCCACGGGACGGTGCCTGTGGGACCCATCGACTATGGTGACCGGGTGAAGATCGCGCTCATGGACTCCGGCATCGGACTGCTCGCCGCGGCGGCCGCGGTGCGTCGCCTTCGACCCGACGCCGATCTCGTTCTCTCCTCCGACCCGGACGGCATGCCCTGGGGGCCGCGCACTCCGGAGGACCTCACCGCACGCGCCGTCGCCGTCGCCGAGGCCGCCGCCGCGCACCGCCCCGACGCGCTGATCGTGGCCTGCAACACGGCCACCGTGCACGCGCTGCCCACCCTGCGGGCCCGCTTCGAGTCGGATTTCCCGGTCATCGGGACCGTACCCGCGATCAAGCCCGCCGCCGCTGCGGCGGGCGGCGGCCCCGTGGCCATCTGGGCCACCCCCGCCACCACGGGCAGCCCCTACCAGCGCGGGCTCATCGAGGACTTCGCGAACGGTGTCGCCGTCACCGAGGTGCCGTGTCCGGGGCTGGCCGACGCCGTGCAGTACGCGGACGAGGCGGCCATCGACGAGACGATCGCCGCCGCGGCGGCCCTCACGCCCCCGGATGTAAGGGCCGTCGTCCTGGGATGCACCCATTACGAGCTGGTTGCCGAGCGTATTCGTGCCGCCGTCCAGCAGCCCGGACAGCCGCCCCTGGTCCTGCACGGTTCGGCCGGAGCGGTGGCGGCCCAGGCGCTGCGCAGGGCCGGCGCCAACATCGGCGCCACGGACGCGGTACCCGGCCTGACCGTCCTGCTCAGCGGGCGTGAGGAGCAGTTGCCCCGGGCGGCGCTCGCGTACGCCGAGGGGCGCATGCTCGCGGAGACCAGCCCGGCGCTCTGACACGGCGGTCGCTCTCCGTGACGCGGTGGCTTCGCGGCGGAATCTGAGTAGTCTCGGATGCATGAAGGACCAAGCCCCCGAAGAGCGGGCCGCATCCGACAGCCCGCACGAAGTCTGGACCGGGCGCGCCACCAACCGCGCCCAGTGGCTCCTGGCGTGCGCCGGTGCCGCCTGCCTGGCGCTCGGCATCGAGCTCGCGGTCGACTCCATGTGGACCTCGGGCATCCTGCCGCTGGTCATGTCCGTCGTCGGGTGCATCGCCGTCGGGCTCCTGATGCTCTTCGGGACGCTCGCCTTCGTCCACGTGGCCGTGAAGGTCGAGAAGGACTACCTGGAGGTGCGCTGCGGCCACCTGGGGCTGCCGCGCCGCCACATCCCGCTCTCGCACGTCGTCGGCGCGGACTTCGCGCCCGCCGTGACGCCCCGGCAGTGGGGCGGCTGGGGCTACCGCTGGCGCCCCGAGAAGGGCACCGCCGTGGTGGTCCGGCGCGGTGAGGGCCTGGTGCTCAGCCTCGGCGACGGCCACAAGTTCACGGTGACGGTCGACAACGCGGAGTCGGCGGTGCGGGCGATCAGGGCGCGGCTCGGCCTCAAGGGCACCACCGGCTGACCGTCCGACGCCGTGGTGCCGGGCTCAGCCGGTACGTGAGGGGTCTTCCTCGTGGAGTCCCGCGGTCAGCGGCCGCGCCGTCGCGATTCCCGCCAGCAGGCCCGCCCCCGTCGTCACCGTCGTCATGCTCAGCGCGTTGCCCACCGCCGCCACGGCCGTCAGCGCCGTGAGGGCCGCCCCCGCCGACAGGACGACCTGCGTCGAGCCGGGGGAGCGCCACAGGGCGTACAGCAGCCAGCAGAACACCGCCGCCAGCAGCGCCACCCCGACGATTCCCTGTTCCGACGCCTGCTGCAGCGTGGCCGAGTGCGGCTTGCCGTCCGCCACGAAGTCGTCGGCGGCGGCCGGACTGACATCGCCGAACCGGCCGGGCCCCACCCCCAGGGCGGGTTCCCGCTCCGCGAGGGTCAGCGCGTCCTGCCACAGCACCACGCGATGGTGGCCGACGCTGCCCTCCAGCGGTGCCGTCAGGCCCTCCGGGAGCGAGTCGTCGGCCAGAGCCAGGGACGCGCCGGTGACCAGGACCGACGCGGCAGCGAGCCCGATGATGCCAAGGGCCCGGTTCCGCAGCCGCGCCGCCGCGAGCGAGCAGAGCAGCACCATGACGGAGCCGGCACAGCCGACCGGCGAGCCGAGGGCCGCGGCGGCGCCCGCGACCCCCGCGGCGAGGAGCCGCAGCGCCAGGCGCGGCGAAGGGGTCCGCGCGGCCCAGGCCGCACAGCAGGCCGCACCGGCGGAAAGGATGAGCAGGGCGGCGGTGGCGCCGGTGTGGCCCAGGGGAGAGGAAGGGCCGATCGCGAGGCGGGGCGCGGCCACGGCGAGACCGAGTCCGGTGAGCGCACCCGCGCACGGCGCGGCGACGGGGAGCAGCGCTCCGCAGATCCGTCCGCCCGCGTATCCCGCGGCCACGGCGAGAACCGCGAGGAGCATCCCTTCGGGACTGCCGCCGTGCACACCCGCGGTGATCAGCGCCCAGGCGGCGCAGGCACCGAGCAGCGCACCGCCCGTCGCGTCGGACGCGCTCCGCCGCTCGTGCGCCGCTTCCGGACAGGCCGAAGCGGCCGTACCCGTTGACCCCACCCCGTCGCCCCCCGGTATGTGACGGGCCCCCGCCGGCACGGACGGCTCCACGTTGACGTGGACCGGACGGGCCTCGGGGACTCGGCCACACGCTAACGGCTGACGCCCCGCTTTGGGACCAGTTGTGCAGGAACGATTCGCTGAACGGCCGCCGCACCACCCCGCGGACCGAGCTGTCGGCGCCCTCGTGACGCGCCGTACACTCCCCGAGTGACCGCCACCACCACTCCCGTAGACGAGCCGGATCAGCTCGATCCGCGGCCCCCGCAGGCCTCCCGCGCCACACGTCTCCTGCGCCGGCTCGTGCCCGCCGCCGTGGCGGCCCTCTCCGGAGTGCTGCTCTACGTCAGCTTCCCGCCCCGCACCCTGTGGTGGCTGGCGCTCCCCGCCTTCGGCGCCCTCGCCTGGTGTCTGCGCGGCCGCACCTGGAAGGCGGGCCTCGGCCTCGGCTACCTCTTCGGTCTCGGCTTCCTCCTGCCGCTCCTCGTCTGGACCGGCGTCGAGGTCGGCCCCGGCCCGTGGCTGGCGCTCGCCGCCGTCGAAGCGGTCTTCGTCGCCCTCGTGGGCGCGGGCATCGCGGCCGTCTCACGGCTGCCCGGATACCCGCTGTGGGCGGCCGCCCTGTGGATCGCCGGGGAAGCGGCACGCGCGCGTGTGCCGTTCAGCGGATTCCCCTGGGGGAAGATCGCCTTCGGGCAGGCGGACGGCGTGTTCCTGCCGCTCGCCGCGCTCGGCGGCACCCCCGTGCTCGGGTTCGCGGTCGTCCTGTGCGGCTTCGGGCTGTACGAGGTCGTGCGCCAGGTCGTCGACGTACGCGCCACCCGTGTCCTGCACCGCCGCGCGGCCGCCGTCGCCGCCGTCAGCGTGCTCGTCCCCGCCCTCGGCGCCTTCGCGGCGCGCCCGCTCGTCAGCGACGACGCGGAGGACGGCACGGCGACCGTCGCCGCGATCCAGGGCAACGTCCCGCGCGCGGGCCTCGGCTTCAACGCACAGCGCCGCGCCGTCCTCGACCACCACGTGCGCGAGACCGAACGCCTCGCCGCCGAGGTGAAGGCCGGCAAGGTGGCGCGCCCCGACCTCGTCCTGTGGCCGGAGAACTCCTCCGACATCGACCCCTTCGCCAACCCGGACGCGCGCCTCGCGATCGAGGGCGCGGTCAAGGCCATCGGCGCGCCGGTCTCCGTCGGCGGGGTCGTCGAGAACAAGGACGGCAAGCTCTACAACGAGCAGATCCTCTGGGACCCCAAGAAGGGCCCCACGGACACGTACGACAAGCGCCAGATCCAGCCGTTCGGCGAGTACATCCCGCTGCGCTCCCTGGTCAGCGCGTTCAGCAGCGACGTCGACAAGGTGCGCAGGGACTTCAGCCGCGGCACGGCCCCCGGTGTCTTCACCATGGCCGGGACGAAGGTGGGCATCGCGACCTGCTACGAGGCGGCCTTCGACTGGGCGGTGCGCGACACCGTCACCCACGGCGCGCAGATCATCTCCGTGCCGAGCAACAACGCCACCTTCGACCGCAGCGAGATGACCTACCAGCAGCTCGCCATGTCCCGGATCCGCGCGGTCGAGCACAGCCGCGCCGTCACGGTCCCGGTCACCAGCGGCGTCAGCGCCGTCATCATGCCGGACGGGAAGATCAGGTCGAAGACGACGTGGTACACCGCCGACTCGCTCGTCGAGGAGGTCCCGCTGCGCTCGTCGCGGACCCCCGCGACGCGTCTCGGCGTGCTCCCCGAGGGCATCCTGGTCCTGATCGCCGCGGGCGGTCTCGGCTGGGCCGTGACGTCGGCGGCGCGGGCCAGGCGGAGCGCCGGGGCGTAGGAGCCCGTGTCGGACGCCGGGTCCAACTGCCGATCACGGGGCCCGGATCGACGCCCCCCCGGCCCCCGACTGGTCGGCGGCGTATCGCCGTTAGGGTCGGAGCATGGCTACTCCTGATTTCATCCGCACCATCCGCGCCGACGCCGGCCAGCAGCTGCTCTGGCTCCCCGGGGTCACCGCCATCGTGTTCGACGACGAAGGAAGGGTGCTGCTCGGGCGGCGCTCCGACAACGGCAGGTGGTCGGCGATCGGCGGCATTCCGGAACCGGGCGAGCAGCCCGCCCGGTGCGCGGTGCGCGAGGTGTACGAGGAGACGGCCGTGCACTGCGTGCCCGAACGCGTCGTCCTGGTCCAGGCCCTCGAACCGGTGACCTACGACAATGGCGACATGTGCCAGTACATGGACATCACCCTGCGCTGCCGTGCCGTCGGCGGCGAGGCGCGGGTCAACGACGACGAGTCGCTGGAAGTCGCGTGGTTCGACGTGGACGCGCTGCCCGAACTGCACGAGTTCTCGCTGTCCCGGATCAAGCGGGCGCTGGCGGACGAGCCGACCTGGTTCGAGCCCGCCCCCTGACGCCTTCGCGCCCCGACACCCGGACGCCCCGACGCGGCCGCGGGCTGCGGCCCGTGGCCCGGCGGCTCTCCGTTAGCCTGAGGGCACGATGAACCGTTTGAGCACGTCATGGGGCGCGTACGACCTCACCCGCTTCCCGGAGGACCCCCGCGACCAGCTGCGCGCCTGGTCGGCCGCCGACGCTTATCTGCTGCGCCAGCTGGCGGGTGACGAGGACGCGGCGCCCGACGGGTTCCCCGCGACCGTCGACCTCTCCGGGACGGTGGCCGTCCTCGGTGACCGGTGGGGCGCGCTGACCACCGCGCTCGTCGGGCACGCGCGCGTACCGGTCCAGATCACCGACTCGTTCCTCGCACAGGAGGCGACCCGCGCCAACCTCGCCCGCGCGGGCCACGCGCCGGACGCGGCACGGCTGTTGACGACCAGGGACGCGCCGCCCGCCCGCGTCGACGTGCTCCTCGTCCGCGTACCGAAGAGCCTCGCGCTCCTGGAGGACCAGCTCCACCGGCTCGCACCCGCCCTGCACGAAGGCACGGCCGTCATCGGCACCGGCATGGTCACCGAGATCCACACGTCGACGCTGGAGCTCTTCGAGCGGATCATCGGCCCCACCAGGACCTCCCTGGCCCGCCAGAAGGCACGGCTCGTCTTCAGCGCCCCCGACCCGGCGCGCGCGGCCGGCCCCAGCCCCTGGCCGGGCCGTTACGTGCTGCCCGCGGACTCCGGGGCGGGCGCCGGCCTCACCGTCGTCAACCACGCGGGCATCTTCTGCGCGGACCGGCTCGACATCGGCACCCGCTTCTTCCTCAAGCACCTGCCGCGCGCCCGCGCCGCAGCCCACGTCGTGGACCTGGGCTGCGGCAACGGCGTGCTCGGCACCGCCGCCTCCGTCGCCGACCCCGACGCCACGGTCACCTTCATCGACGAGTCGTTCCAGGCCGTCGCCTCCGCCGAGGCCACGTTCCGCGCCAACGCCGCCGACGGCGCCCAGGCCCACTTCGTGGCGGGCGACGCCCTCTCTGCCGTACCGCCGGGGACGGTCGACGTCGTCCTGAACAACCCGCCGTTCCACAGCCACCAGGCCACGACCGGCGCGACCGCCCACCGCATGTTCACCGGCGCCCGCGCCGCACTGCGCCCCGGCGGCGAGCTGTGGGTCATCGGCAACCGCCACCTCGGCTACCACGTGAAGCTCCGCAAGCTCTTCGGCAACGCGGACGTCGTGGCGAGCGACCCGAAGTTCGTTCTGCTCCGGGCGGTGAAGGGCGGGCACTGACCCCCTATGGGGCCTGTTCGGCCCTCCCGCGGACGCACGAACGGTGGCAGCGTCGTGGTCCGGGGCCGGGGCAGTGCGACCGGGGCCGGTCGGGCACGCGGTGCTCCGCCATGCGCGCTGCCCGGTGGCGGCCGTCGGACACGGCTGATGTGCTGGACGCGGCGAAGCCATGAGCGCCCCGCACGACTGACCCGCCGTTCCCGTGGAACCCGCGGGACACCCTTGACTGCAGCCGTACGCACCGAACCTGCGAGGAGGACCTTGTGGCACCCGTGGCGAAGGACCGCCTGGCGGCACTGGACGCCCACTGGCGCGCCGCCAACTATCTGGCCGTCGGCCAGATCTACCTGATGAGCAACGCCCTGCTGACCGAGCCCCTGCGGCCCGAGCACATCAAGCCGCGCCTGCTCGGGCACTGGGGCACCTCACCCGGTCTCAACTTCGTCCACACCCACCTCAACCGCGTCATCCAGGAACGGGATCTGGACGCGCTGTGCGTGTGGGGACCGGGCCACGGCGGGCCCGCCGTGCTCGCCAACTCCTGGCTCGAGGGCAGTTACACGCAGACGTACCCGGACATCACACGGGACGCGGAGGGCATGGCGAAGCTGTTCCGCCAGTTCTCCTTCCCCGGCGGTGTGCCCAGCCACGTGGCGCCCGAGACGCCGGGATCGATCCACGAGGGCGGCGAGCTCGGCTACTCGCTCGCGCACGCCTACGGAGCCGCCCTGGACAACCCGGACCTCCTGGTCGCCTGCGTGATCGGCGACGGCGAGGCCGAGACGGGACCGCTCGCCGCCTCCTGGCACTGCAACAAGTTCCACGACCCCGCGCACGACGGCGCGGTCCTGCCGATCCTCCACCTCAACGGCTACAAGATCGCCAACCCGACCGTGCTGGCCCGGCTCCCCGAAGCCGAGCTCGACGCGCTCCTCAAGGGCTACGGACACCAGCCGATCTATGTCGCCGGTGACGAGCCGCACGAGATGCACCAGGCGATGGCCGCCGCGATGGACCGGGCGCTCGACCGCATCGGGGCCATCCAGGAGGCAGCCCGGAGCGGCGACGGGGCCCAGGGCCGCGAACCCTGGCCGGTCATCGTGCTGCGTACCCCCAAGGGCTGGACCGGCCCCGCGGCCGTGGACGGCGTGCCCGTCGAGAACACCTGGCGTGCGCACCAGGTGCCGCTGTCCGGGGTCCGCGAGAACCCGGACCACCTGCGGCAGTTGGAGGAGTGGCTGCGCTCGTACCGGCCCGGTGAGCTCTTCGACGCCGAGGGCCGCCCGACCGAGCAGGTCGTGTCCTGCGTCCCCGAGGGCGAGCGCAGGCTCGGCGCCACCCCGCACGCCAACGGCGGCAGGCTCACCCGCGAGCTGCCCGTCCCGCCGCTCGAACGGTTCGCCGTCACCGTCGACAAGCCGGGCACGACGCTGCACGAGCCGACCCGGATCGCGGGCGCCCTCCTCGCGCAGGTCATGGCGGACACCGCGGAGCGCAGGGACTTCCGGGTCGTGGGCCCGGACGAGACCGAGTCCAACCGGCTCGGCGCGCTGTACGACGTCACCGGCAAGATCTGGCAGGACCGGACCCTCGACACGGACGAGCACCTCGCACGCGACGGCCGCGTCATGGAGGTCCTCTCCGAGCACCTCTGCCAGGGCTGGCTGGAGGGATACACGCTCACCGGCCGCCACGGCCTGTTCTCCTGCTACGAAGCGTTCGTCCACATCGTCGACTCGATGGTCAACCAGCACATCAAGTGGCTGAAGACCTCGCGCGCGCTGCCGTGGCGTGCACCCGTGCCGTCGCTGAACTACCTGCTCACCTCACATGTGTGGCGGCAGGACCACAACGGCTTCTCGCACCAGGACCCGGGCTTCGTCGACCATGTGCTGAACAAGAGCCCCCATGTCGTACGCGTCTATCTCCCGCCGGACGCCAACACCCTGCTCTCCGTCACCGAGCACGTGCTGCACAGCCGTGACTACGTCAACGTCGTCGTCGCCGGCAAGCAGCCCTGCTTCGACTGGCTCTCCCTCGACGAGGCCCGCGCCCACTGCGCGCGCGGGGCGGGCGTCTGGGAGTGGGCGGGGACGGAGCAGGGCACGCGCGAGCCGGATGTGGTCCTCGCCTGCGCCGGTGACGTGCCCACGCAGGAAGTGCTCGCCGCCGCCGCCCTGTTGCGCGAGCATCTGCCCGAGCTCACCGTGCGCGTCGTCAACGTCGTCGACATCGCCCGACTGATGCCGCGCGAGGAGCACCCGCACGGCATGGCCGACTCCGAGTTCGACGCGCTCTTCACCCGCGACAAGCCGGTGATCTTCGCGTACCACGGCTACCCGTGGCTGATCCACCGCCTCGCCTACCGCCGTACCGGCCACGCCAACCTGCACGTACGCGGCTACACGGAGGCGGGCACGACCACGACCCCCTTCGACATGGTCGTGCGCAACAACCTCGACCGGTTCCGCCTCGTCATGGACGTCGTCGACCGCGTCCCGGGCCTGGCCGTGCGCGCGACGGCGGTGCGCCAGGCGATGGCCGACGCCCGCACGCGCCACCACGCCTGGATCCGCGAGTACGGCACGGACCTTCCCGAGGTCGCCGACTGGACGTGGCCGTACTGAACGAGCTGTTTCCGCGGGCCCGCACCGTCCTCGCCCCGGGGGCGGTGCACCTGCCCGACTGGCTGGGGCCGGAGGCGCAGCTGCGCCTCCTCCAGGCGTGCCGGGAGTGGGCCCGGCCGCCCGCCGGGCTGCGCCTGGTCCAGACGCCCGGCGGCGGCGCGATGACGGCGCGGCAGGTCTGCCTGGGGTGGCACTGGTACCCGTACGGGTACGCGCGCACCGTCGTCGACGGGGACGGCGCCCCGGTGAAGCCGATGCCGCCGTGGCTCGCCGAGCTGGGCCTGCGGGCCGCCGAGGCCGCGGGCCATGACGTCGAGGAGCCGTACGACATCGCTCTCGTCAACTTCTACGACGCCGACGCGCGGATGGGCATGCACCGCGACAGCGACGAGAAGTCGGGAGCCGCGGTGGTGTCCCTGAGCCTCGGGGACACGGGTGTCTTCCGCTTCGGCAACACGGAGACGCGCACGAAGCCCTACACGGACGTCGAGCTGCGCAGCGGCGACCTGGTGGTGTTCGGCGGCGCCTCGCGTCTCGCGTACCACGGGGTGCCGCGAGTGCTCCCCGGCACCTCGCCGCCCGACCTCGGGCTGACCGGGCGGCTGAACATCACGCTGCGGGTGAGCGGTCTCGGCGGGGACCGGTGAGGGTCACGCCGCCTCCAGGTCGAGGAGCAGCCGCTTGCGCTCCAGGCCGCCCGCGTATCCGGTCAGGGAGCCGTCGGCGCCGATGACGCGGTGGCAGGGGCGGACGACGAGGAGCGGGTTGCGTCCGACGGCGGTGCCGAGGGCGCGGACCGCGGCGCGCGAGAGGCCGAGGCGTTCGGCGAGCCGTCCGTAGGTGGTCGTGGTGCCGTAGGGGACCGTGTCGAGGGCGTCCCAGACCTTGCGCTGGAACTCGGTGCCCGCCCCGGCGGCGTACTCGATGTCGAAGTGGGTGAGGCTCCCGGCGAAGTACGCGCGCAGCTGCGCGGTGACCGCGTCGAACGCCGCGTCGTCGCGGACCCAGCCGTCCCGGACGACGGCGCCGCCCTTCTGGCCCGGCACGGACAGCGAGACCAGTGCGGTGCCGCCCTTCGCGGTGGCCGACTCCTCGCCCACCAGCAGCAGCTCGCCCAGCGGGCTGTCGATCGTCGCGTAGACCGTCATCGGACTCTCCTCAAGCGTTCGGTTCCTGTCTCCAGTCTGCGTCGCGCGCGAGGGCGGGGCTGGCGGGATTCGGACATCGCACTGCGGGCTTCCCTGTCCACGGGGGGCCACGAGGAGACGCTGCTCACCAGTTATGCAACTAGTTGCATAACTGCCTCGGGCTGGTCTACAACTGTCCTGTAGACACCGCGTACGGAGGGGCCGCATGAGCCGTTACCCGAACCTGCTGAACCCGCTCGACCTGGGCTTCACCACCCTGCCCAACCGGGTCCTCATGGGCTCCATGCACGTGGGCCTCGAAGAGGCCCCGAACGGCTTCGAGCGGATGGCGGAGTTCTACGCGACCCGCGCGCGCGGCGGCGTCGGCCTCATCGTCACCGGCGGCATCGCCCCGAACGAGCTCGGCCGCCCCTGGGACGGCGGCGCCAAGCTGACGACCGACGCCGAGGCGAAGGAGCACGAGGCGATCACCGCCGCCGTGCACGCCGAGGGCGGGAAGATCGCGATGCAGATCCTCCACTTCGGGCGGTACGCCTACCACGACAAGCTGGTCGCCCCGAGCCCGCTCCAGGCGCCGATCAGCCCCTTCGTGCCCCGCGAGCTCACCGACGACGAGGTCGAGCAGACCGTCGAGGACTTCGTGCGCGCCGCCGAGCTCGCCAAGTCCGCCGGCTACGACGGCGTCGAGGTCATGGGCTCCGAGGGCTACCTGATCAACGAGTTCATCGCGGCCCCCACCAACCGGCGCACCGACCGCTGGGGCGGCAGCTACGAGAACCGCATCCGCTTCCCCGTCGAGATCGTCCGCCGCACCCGCGAGCGCGTCGGCGCCGACTTCATCATCATCTACCGCCTGTCCATGCTGGACCTCGTCCCCGGCGGTTCGACCCTCGAAGAGGTCGTCCACCTCGCCAAGGAGATAGAGGCGGCGGGCGCCACCATCATCAACACCGGCATCGGCTGGCACGAGGCGCGCATCCCCACCATCGCCACGTCCGTGCCGCGCGGCGCGTACAGCTTCGTGACGAAGAAGCTCATGGGCGAGGTCTCCGTACCGCTCGTGACCGTCAACCGCATCAACACCCCCGAGATCGCCGAGCAGTTGCTGGCCGACGGCGCCGCCGACATGGTGTCCCTCGCGCGCCCGCTGCTCGCCGACCCCGACTTCGTCAACAAGGCGAAGGACGAGCGGCCCGAGGCCATCAACACCTGCATCGGCTGCAACCAGGCCTGCCTGGACCACACCTTCAACCTGCAGATCACCTCCTGCCTGGTGAACCCGCGCGCCTGCCACGAGACCGAGCTCGTGCTCTCGCCCACCCGCACCAAGAAGCGCCTCGCCGTGGTCGGCGCGGGACCCGCCGGTCTCGCCTTCGCCGTCTCCGCCGCCGAACGCGGCCACGACGTCACCCTCTTCGACGCCGCCGACGAGATCGGCGGCCAGCTCAACGTCGCCAGGAAGATCCCCGGCAAGGAGGAGTTCGACGAGACCCTGCGCTACTTCCGCACCCAGCTCGACCTGCGCGGCGTCACCGTCAGGCTGAACACCGTCGTCACCGCGGACGACCTCGCGGGGGACGCCTTCGACGAGGTGGTCGTCGCCGCAGGCGTCACCCCGCGCACCCCCGAGATTCCCGGCATCGACCACCCCAGCGTCGTCGGCTACCTCGACGTGCTGCGCGACGAGGCGCCCGTGGGGGAGCGGGTCGCGATCGTCGGCGCGGGCGGCATCGGCTTCGACGTCGCCGAGTTCCTCACCGACGGCGGCGAGAAGGCGAGCCTGGACCCGGCGACGTACTTCCGGCAGTGGGGCGTCGACATGGACTACCGCGAACGCGGCGGCCTGACGAAGCCCGAGCGGCCCACCCCGCCGCGCACCGTCCACCTGTTGCAGCGCAAGACGTCCAAGGTCGGCAAGGGCCTCGGCAAGACCACGGGCTGGATCCACCGCACCGAACTGCGCCACCGCGGCGTCGCGATGGTGGCGGGCGTCAGCTACGACCTGATCGACGACGCGGGCCTGCACATCACCGTCGACGGCGAGTCGTCCGTCATTCCGGTCGACACCGTCGTGCTCTGCTCCGGCCAGGAGCCGCGCCGCGACCTGTACGAGGAACTCGTCGCGGCCGGGGTCGCCGCGCACCTCATCGGCGGCGCGGACGTGGCCGCCGAACTGGACGCCAAGCGCGCCATCAAGCAGGGGACGGAGCTGGCCGCCGCGCTGTGAGGCGGCCCTGCGGCGCGTACCGCCGTCCCTAGGATTGCCCCATGTCACTCCCGCACGCGATCCTCACCGCCCTCCTGGAGAAGCCCTCGTCCGGCCTCGAACTGACGCGCAGGTTCGACAAGTCGATCGGCTACTTCTGGTCGGCCACGCACCAGCAGATCTACCGCGAGCTGGGCAGGCTGGAGCGGGACGGCGCCATCCGCGCCCTGCCGCGGCAGGGCGTGACACGCGGGCAGAAGAAGGAGTACGAGGTGCTGCCGGCGGGCCGCGAGGAGCTGGCCCGCTGGACGGCGGCGAGCCAGGACCCCAAGCCGCTGCGCGACACCCTCCTGCTGCGCCTGCGCGCCGCCGCGGTCGTCGGCACGCAGGGCATCCAGGAGGACCTGCACCGCCATCTCGACCTCCACCGGCGGCAGTTGGCCGAGTACGAGGAGATCGAGAAGCGGGACTTCCCGCCCGGCAAGGACGCCGTCGAGGACCGGCTGCGCCATGTGGTGCTGCGCGCGGGCATCGACCTGGAGACGTTCTGGACGCAGTGGCTCACGCGCACGATCGACGAGCTGGAGGCGCCGTAGCGTCATCAGGTGGTGCGGCTTCCGCTTCCCAGGGTCGGCTCCTCGGGGTCCCAGTCCTCCGGCAGCGGCTCGGGCGGCACGATCTGCGCGGCGAGCGGCACGAACTCCGCCCGGTGCGCGGAGTGCGTGATCGCCGTCATCGTCTGCAGCACGTGCAGCGCGAGCGCGCCGGACGCCCGGTGGGGCCCGCCGCCGCGCACGGCCCGTGCCATGTCGACCACACCGAGGCCGCGCCCGTCCGTCCGCCCCCGCACGGGCAGCTCGCGCCACGTGCCGGAGCCGTTCGGGAGCAGCTTCAGCGGCCCGCCGAACGTGTTCGGATCGGGCACGGAGAGCGTGCCGTCGGTCCCGGTGATCTCGAAACGGATGCGGGGGAGAGCCGAGTCGAAACTGAACGTCGAGTCGGCCCGCACGCCCGAGGCGAACCGCAGGAGCGACGACACGTGCGTCGGTACGTCGACGGGAAAGGTCCGGCCCGCCTTCGGCCCCGACCCGACGACCCGCTCCTCGCGGGCGCGCGCCGCCGTCGCGGCCACCTGCTCCACGCTGCCGAACAAGGCGACGAGCGAGGTCAGGTAGTACGGGCCGAGGTCGAAGAGCGGTCCCGCGCCCGGCTGGTAGAAGAACGCGGGATCGGGGTGCCACGCCTCGGGCCCGAGGCCCTGGGTGACCGTCGTCGCCGCCACGGGAGCGCCGATGTGCCCGGCCGCGACGGCCCGCAGTGCCGACTGCAGTCCCGCGCCGAGGAACGTGTCCGGCGCGTTGCCGACGAGGAGTCCGCGCTCGGACGCCTCGGCGAGCAGCTTCTCCGCCTCCGTGGGGACGAGCGTGATGGGCTTCTCGCCGTAGACGTGCTTCCCGGCGCGCAGGGCGGCGGTGGCCACCTGCGCGTGGGCGGCCGGCACGGTCAGGTTGACGACGAGTTCGACGTCGGGCAGGGCGAATACGTCCGCGGGGCCGCCCGACACGGGTATGCCGTGGGTGCGGGCCACGGCGGCGGCGCGCTCCTCGTCGAGGTCGGCGACGGCCAGGATCCGGACGTCCGGGAACCGGCTCAACGTACGCAGGTACTGGGCGCTGATGACACCGGCGCCGATGACGGCGACGCCGACGGGGCCGACGGGTGCCGAGGTCATGCCGCCGCCAGGGAGGCGAGGTAGGTGCGGCTGGCGGAGAGCTCGTCGAAGAGGGTGTCGGCGTCGCCGGCGCAGGAGTCGAACTCGACGACGCGCCAGGCGTCCGGCGCGGCGGCGAGGATCTCCGGCACCGGCATGGTGCCGCCGCCGACCGCCACGTTCGGGTCCTCCTTCGTGCCGGGCCCGTCCTTGAGGTGCAGGGCCCGTACGCGGTCGCCGAGCCGCTTCAGGAGTGCCGGGACGTCGGCGCCGCCGACCGCGGCCCAGTAGGTGTCGACCTCCAGGAACACGGTGGGGTCCAGCAGTTCGGCGAGCAGGTCGACGGCGTGCAGGAGCCCCGCTTCTCCGTCGTCGAAGCGGGGCTCGATCTCCCACCAGTGGTTGTGGTATCCGATGCGTATGCCGTACCGACCGGCCACGTCCGCAAGGGAGTTGAGGCGGTCGGCGGCCCGCGCGAGGCCGTCGCGCGAGGTGAACTCCTCGGGCGGGATGCCCGCGGGAACGATCGCCAGGTCGGTGCCGAGCGTCGCCACCGCGTCGAGGACGGGGCCCGGGTCCGGGCCGAGCAGTTGCACGGCGTGCGTGCCGGAGACGGTGAGTCCGAGGTCGTCGACGATCCGCCGCAGCCCCTTCGGATCGCCGAGCACGTCGTACGCCTCCACGGCGTCGAACCCGAGACCGGCGAGGCGGCGCAGCGTCCCCTCCCGGTCGGCGACGAGCTGATCGCGCACGGTGTAGAGCTGAACGCTGAGCGGTCGTGGCATGAACGCGCCCTCCCTGTCGGCTGGGAGGACGGTAAGTCGGTTCGGTGGGGCGGGCAAGGGTGCCTCGGGGCGCGCGGACGACGGTGTCCCGGCATGCGGCTGCCGCCCACCCGCGGTGGTGGCGGACGGGCGGCAGTCGGTGGCGTCCTGGCGGTCGTGGTCCCGACGCCCGTCAGGTGCGGCCGGCCGCGGCGCGACGGCGCAGGTACCAGACGCCGCCGGCCGCCGCCGCGGCCACCAGGGTCCCGCCGCCGACCAGCGTCAGCGTGCCCCGGTCCTCGGTGCCGCCGCCGAGCCCGCCACGGACGCCGCGCGCGGGCGCGGTCGTCGAGGAGGTCGTCGGCGCGGCGCCGACGGTGACGGTCTGCGGCCCGACCGACGTGCCGTCCTTGCAGGAGACGAGCACGGTGTAGGAGCCGGCGCCGACGTTCTGCCACGTCGCGGTGCCGTTGACCAGCTCCGCCTGTTGACCTCCGGCGAAGCTGGCATGGGCGGGGTTCATCAGCGAGGCCGTGCCGCCGTCGGTGCACACGCCGGTGGTGGCCCGCACGGTGGAACCGGTGGCGGTGACGGTGAGGTCGCCGGCAGCGGACGCCGACGGCGCGGCCAGGAGCAGCGGCAGCGACGCGGCGGTGGCGATCAGGCCGGTACGGACGCATATCTGAGTGGTACGCATGAGTCTGCCCTCCGGTGCACGGGAGGCGGTACAACCCATGCGCCGCCGGAGTCGGGGAACGGCCCGTGCTACCTGACGAAGAGCCAACGCGGCGCGGGCGGGGACCGCATGCGGACGGCCGCCGGGCAGGTGACGGAATCCTTCGTCCGGCGCAGACGCGTCACCGGGGGGCCGGGGCCAGACCGGCCGCGACGAGTCCCTCGTGGACCGCCTGCCCGAGCGTCTGCACCGCCGACTGCGGACGCACCATCACGGTGAACTCCTTGATCCTCCCTTCCTCGTCGAAGTGCAGCAGGTCGATGCCGTGGATCTCCTTGCCGTTCACGGTGGTGCGGAACAGCAGCACGTTCGACTCGGCCTCCGTGCCGTCGACACTGGTCTGCGCCTCACCCGCGTACGCACCCACGTACCGGAAGTCCTCGAACGTGCGCAGCAGCACGCCGAAGAGCGCGAGGACCATGGGCCGCCCCTCGAAGGGCGTGAACTTGACCGGGCTGTAGAGCCGGACCTCCGGAGTGAACAACTCCTCCAGGGCATCGAGATCGCCCTGCTCGACGAGAGCGCGGAAGCGCGCGGCGGTGGGATGGACGGGGGTCGTACGGTCCGGGGTGCGGGTCATGCGGTCCTCCATAGTCATCAATCTGACTAGTCACATTGATGACTATGATGAGGGCGCTGGGCGGCGAAAGGGAAGGGGTCCCGACAGATGGCTCTGCGGCACGCGGTGCTCGCGGCACTGCTGGACGGCGAGTACAGCGGATACCAGTTGGCCAAGGGTTTCGACATGGGCGTGGCCAACTTCTGGCACGCGCTGCCCCAGCAGCTCTACGCCGAGCTGGCCAAGCTGGAGAGGGAGGGCCTGGTCGCCGGGCACGAGGTCGTCCAGGAAGGGAGGCCCAACAAGCGGCTGTTCAGGGTCACCGAAGAGGGCCTCGCCGAGATGGAGCGGTTCGCCGCACGGGCCGCGAAGCCGTCCTTCATCCGCGACGACCTGCTCGTCAAGGTGCAGGCCGTCGACGGCGTGGCCGCCGGGCCGGTGATCGAGCAGCTCACGGAGAGGGCGGCGGTCGCCGACGCGAAGATCGAGGTCCTGGAGAAGCTGCTCGTGCGGCTGCGCGGCGCCGCCGACGAGGACGAGTTCCTGCGCACCGGCGAGCGCGTCGGCCCCTATCTGACATGCCTGCGCGGTCTCGCCTTCGAGCGCGAGTCCCGCGACTGGTGCCGGCGCGCGGCGGCTCTGCTGGGCGAACGGGAGGCCGCGGCGCACGGGCCCCGGCCTTCCTGAGGCGTACGCCGACCGCGGTCCGCCCCGGTCGGCGGTCCGTCCCTGTCAGCCCGTGGTGACGGTCCGTTCGGGGGAGTAGCCGCCCCAGGTCCCGTCCGGCAGCTTCGGGCGGATGCGCACCCGGTGCCGTTCCCCGGCCTTCTTGCCGATGTAGAAGCTGTGCTCGGCCTTGTCGCTCGGTGCCGTCCCGCCGAAGACGAGGGAGGTGGTGGTGCGCCCGTCCAGCTGGATCTGGTACTCCGCCACCGCCCCGCCGGTGCGCGGCGGCGTCCACGCCAGGTCGATGTAGTACGCCCCGTCGGCGCGGTGCGTGTCCGCGCGGAACCCGATCGGCGCGGTGCCGCGCCCCGAGTCCTTGCCCGCCGCGGTCCTGAGGCGGACCTCACGGCTCGCGGGCGAGAAGTTGTCGGCGGCGTCCCGCGCCTTGACGGTGAACGTGTAGTCGGTGCCGGGCCGGAGTCCGGTCACGAGCGTCGCGGTCTGGTTCCCGCCCACGCTGTGGATCTTCGAGCCGCCCTGGAAGACCTCGTACGACGCGACCTTCTTGTCGTCCGACGACTTCCCCCAGGAGAGCATCGCCGCCCGGCTCCCCGCGGCCTCGCCCTTCAGCCGCCCGGGCCGGGACGGAGGCTTGCGGTCGGCGGCGGCCGCGGCGGGCATCGTGACCGTCAGCTGCTTGCTGTCCTCGCTGAGGTTCCCCTCGGCGTCGCGGGCGCGGACGGTGAAGCGGTACGAGGCGGACGGCTCGAGGCCGACGACGTCCACCATGGACTCCCGTCCCGTCACCTCCTTCACCTTCTTGGCGTCGCGGTACACCTCGTACGCGGTGACTTCGGTGTCGTCGGTGGCCTGGTTCCACATGACGTGGGCGGTGGTGGAGCTGCCGGCCTGCACGGTGAGGCCGCGGGGTGCCGCCGGGGGATTGTTGTCCTCGGCACCGTCGCCGCCCCACGCGCAGCCGCCCAGAGCGGCGGCGGTCGCGGCCATGACGGTGAGCAGGGCCATCGGGGCCGGATGGGCGGACGGGCGGGGGATCCGTCGCACGGTGCTGCTGCCTTCCACTCGACGGCACGGGTACGGCATGGGTACGGCATTGGTACGGACCTATTTGACACAGGTGACGGGGGCACATCAAGGGGTGGGGCGTCCGCCGTACGGACCGTGATCGGTGGAAGGGGCATACGGCGGTGCACAAATTGGCATATGTGGCTTTCGAGCCGTCAGCTGTCCCCGACGTCCTCGGTGTCCGTGAACCTCGGTGTCCGTGCCCTCGGTGTCCGCGCCCTTGGTGACCGTGCCCTTGGTGACCGTGCCCTTGGTGTCCCCCTACGAAAGGCCCTTTCCCATGCGCAAGAAACAGACGGCCTTGGCCGTCGCCGCCGGAGCCGCTCTCCTCGTCCCCGCCTGTTACGCCGCCGCGGCCCAGCAGTCGTCGGCCGAACCGGACGTCAAGCCGTTCCCCGTGGCGCCGGGTTCAGCGGCCGAACCGATCCGTGAGGGAACGACGCGTCAGGGCGCGGTCCACGAGGGAACGGTCCGCGCCGCCGACCTCCTTGCCGCGACCCGGTCCTGCGAACAGGTCTCACGCGGCAAGTACCGCACGGACGACGGCGCACGCGCGGACGTCCCCGTCTGCGCCACGCGCGGCGCGGTCTTCTGGAAGGCCGACATGGACATCGACTGCGACGGCCGCGCGGGCAAGGCCTGCAATCGCCGCACCGACCCGCTGTTCCAGCCCGCCACCGCCTTCCAGCAGTCCGACGGCCGCCACCTGGACGCGGAAAACCTGCCCTACGTGGTCGTGCCCGGCGCGAGCCGCCGCTGGAACCACACCGAGCACGGCGTCACGGGCGGCACGATCGCCGCCGTCGTCCACCGCGACCGGGTCCAGTACGCCGTCGTGGGCGACACCGGCCCCACGGACCTCATCGGCGAGGCGTCGTACGCCACGGCCCGGGCGCTCGGCATCAACCCCGACCCGCGAACGGGCGGCGCGGGCCCCGAGGTCACGTACATCCTCTTCAAGGGCCCCAAGGCGCAGCCGATCGAGAGCCACCGGGCCGCGGTCGCGCGGGGCGACCAGCTGGCCAGGCAGCTCGTACGACGGAACTGACGCCCACGGGCCTGGCGCCCACGGACTGACGCCCACGGAACTGAAGCCGACGGAACTGACCCACCGTGCAGGGGCGTTGGGCGCCCCTGGTCACCGCTCGTCACACCTTCCGATAGGTGTACGCCTCCGCTGCCGCCGCCTCGACCGCGGCGAGGTCGGCCCCTGCCGACGCGGACACCACCGCGGCCACCGCGCCCTCGACGAACGGGGCGTCCACCAGGCGTGTGCCGTCCGGAAGTTCGTCGCCCTCGGCGATCATGGCCTTCACGGTCAGGACCGCGCTGCCGAGATCGGTGAGGACGGCGACCCCGGCTCCGCCGTCGACGCGTGCGGCCGCCGCCGAGATCAGTTCCGCGCTGGTGCCGAGACCGCCGTCCGCTGTCCCCCCGGCGGCGGCCACCGGCGCCGTGCTGCCGCCGCCCGCGAGCCCGGTGGCGAGCGCGGCGACCGCCTCGGCGACGGCCCCGCTGTGCGACACGAGGACGATGCCCACCAGCGGGCCGTCAGTCACGGTTGTCCTTCCGCGAGCCGTCGTTACCGTCCACGGTCTCCGCGAGGGTCTCGAAGAGCAGCGCCGAAGACGTGGCGCCCGGGTCCTGATGTCCGATGCTCCGCTCGCCCAGGTAGCTGGCGCGGCCCTTCCGCGCCTGGAGCGGAGTCGTCGCCAAGGCGCCCTGGAGCGCGGCCTCGCGCGCCGTGCCGAAAGAGCCGAAGGAGCCGTCGAGCGCGTCGATGCCCGGGACGAGCGCGTCCAGCATCGTCTTGTCGCCGGGCGCGGCACCGCCGAGCGCGGCCACGGCGTCGACGCCGGTGCGCAGCGCCTCGGCGAACCGTGCCGGGTCGACCTCGGGGGCGTCGCCGAGGTCCTTGCCGGTGCGGCGCAGCAGCGTTCCGTAGAGGGGCCCGGAAGCACCGCCGACCGTGGAGATCAACTGCCGTCCGGCCAGCGTCAGGACGGCGCCGGGTGTGTCCGGTACCTCCTTCTCCAGGGCGGCCGCGACGGCGAGGAAGCCGCGCCGCAGATTGCTGCCGTGGTCGGCGTCGCCGATGGGCGAGTCCAGTTCCGTGAGCCGTTGCGCCTCACGGTCGACGGCCGCGGCGGTGGCCGTCAGCCAGCGGCGGAAGAAGAGGGCGTCGAGCACGGAGCCTCCTTGCGTTGCGGGATGCGGATCGATGCCGGGGTGGAGCGGGGCCGGCGTCAGTACCCCCAACGCAGCGCAGGAGTGCGTACCGGCGCGTCCCACAACCGGAGTGTCTCCTCATCGACCTGACAGAGCGTCACCGAGGCGCCCGCCATGTCGAGCGAGGTGACGTAGTTGCCGACGAGGGTGCGCGCCACGGCGACTCCCCGCTCGACCAGGACGCGCTGGACCTCGGCGTTGAAGCCGTACAGCTCGAGCAGGGGAGTGCCGCCCATTCCGTTGACGAGGAGGAGGACCGGGTTGCGCGGCGCGAGATCCTCCAGCACGGCGTTCACGGCGAAGTCGGCGATCTCGCGGGACGTCATCATCGCGCGCCGCTCGCGCCCCGGCTCGCCGTGGATCCCCACGCCCAACTCCAGCTCGCCCGGCGGCAGTTCGAAGGTGGGGCCGCCCTTGGCGGGCGTACTGCACGCGCTGAGCGCGACGCCGAAGCTGCGCGTGTTCTCGTTGACGCGCCGGGCGACGGCCTCGACCCGCTCCAACGGCAGGCCCGCGTCGGCGGCGGCTCCGGCGAGCTTCTCCACGAAGAGCGTGCCGCCGGTACCGCGCCGCCCCGCGGTGTAGAGGCTGTCGGTGACGGCGACGTCGTCGTCGACGAGCACCTTCGCCACCTGGATGCCCTCGTCCTCGGCGAGCTCCGCGGCCATGTCGAAGTTGAGGACGTCACCCGTGTAGTTCTTCACGACGAAGAGCACGCCCGCACCGCTGTCCACGGCGGCCGCGGCCCGCACCATCTGGTCGGGCACGGGCGAGGTGAACACCTCGCCCGGCAGGGCAGCCGACAGCATCCCCGGCCCCACGAACCCGCTGTGCAACGGCTCGTGCCCGGACCCGCCGCCCGAGACCAGGGCGACCTTCCCCGCCACCGGAGCGTCCCTGCGTACGATCACACGGTTCTCGACGTCGATGGTCAGCTCGGGATGAGCGGTGGCCATCCCGCGCAGCGCATCAGCGACGACGGTCTCCGCGACGTTGATCAGCATCTTCATGGGCGTCTCCTAGGAAGGCTGACAGGCAGGTCCTTCACCTGAGTTTTTGCTGGTCAAGGCAGGTGTGGCCAGTGTGCGGTCTCGGCGGTGCGTAGCGATCCGAAGCGGCTTCCGACGGTACTGAGGAGTGCCGCTGTCGGCAGTATCGACCTTGCGGCAGCGAAGGTCACGCGCGAGGACTTCAGAGCCGCGTCCGGGCCCCGAATCGACAACCATCTCGGAGTGCCCGGATCTTGCTAGTCGGTACCGGCGGGGAAGGGTGAGCTTGTGCAGCATTTCGAGGTCGTGACAGCCGTCACCGCACCCCCGGACCAGGTGTTCGCGATATGCCTGACCGTGGAGTCACATGTCCGCTCGATGGCCGATTCTTCAGAGCGCGCAGTCGGCGGCAAGGCCCAGGGCGAGCTGGCGCTCGGTGACACGGTGACCTTCCGAGCTCGCCATCTCGGCCTGACCTGGCGGCTCAAGGCCCGCATCACCTCTTACGACCGGCCCCGGTGTTTCGTGGACGAGCAGGAGTCCGGACCCTTCAAACGATGGCGCCACGCCCACCATTTCGAGCCGGACGGCACCGGCGGCACCATCATGCGAGACGTCATCGACTTCGCCTCACCGTTGGGACCGGTCGGGCGCATCGTCGACAGACTCCTCCTGCGCCGGTATATGTCCCACCTCATCAGAATGCGCAACGCCTACCTGGCGAGCACTTTCGACTGACTGGCCGGGCAGGCACCCGCGCCGCACCACCCTGCACCGCCGTGACCTACGGGGCCGACCGCCCGTGCCATGGGCTGAATGAGGTGCTGCCCCGCCCACCTGCCCCGCCTCACCGACCAGACCACGATGAGCAGACTGCGCTCGCCGCGCCCGAGCCATTGCGTGCCGTTCCATCGGGAGCGGCTCCGGAGGTGCGGCCTGCCGCGCTCCACCCACACGAAGGTCCCTTGCCGTAGAGGCCCTTCGCTGTTGTCCGGTACCGGTCAAGCGGTGGGCTCGCAGGGGACGGGGGGGGAGGGGGACCGGGCAGCCCAGGACCAGGCCGAGCAGCGCCTGGCGTTCGGCGTCGTCCGCTCCCACCGCGAGACTGACCGGCGCTCCCGACCGGGACAACTCCGTGCGGCCACTGACCCCCGGCCGTCATACTTGCGGCGTGACTGCCCAGACGGAAAAGTCCCGGCTCGCCGTCCCCTCGGTGGGGGCGGAGGCAGTGACGGTCGAAGAACTGGGCGAGGCGCTCTCCGGCGAGATCGGCCGGTGTGTGCCGCACGACGGTTACTGGCTCGTGGGGGCCGACCCGCTCACGCTGGCCGCGTCGTTCCAGACCATGCGCAACGGCTTCGGCGTCGAGGGACAGCGCACGCTGGAGCGGGAGTTCGGGCTGCCCGACGAGGCCTTCCCGTTCCCCGAGCTGATCTTCGGGCCCACGCCGGTGGGCGTGTTGAGCCGGAGTGTCCACGAGCACCGCCGAAGCGCCCGGCTGCACGAGGTCATGCGCGACGCCGGCCACGGTAGCGAGATGCGCCTCGCACTGGTCCGCGGCGGCCGTGTCCGCGGTGGCCTGGTCCTGTTCCGGCGCCGCGGCACCAGGCCGTTCTCCGAGCCGGAGACCGAGGCCGCCGTGCGTCTCGCGGGCCCCCTCGCCGCGGCGCTTCAAGGGTTCGTGGCGAGCAAGCCCCTGCGCGTCGCACCCCTGACCGGGCCGCCAGGGGTGGCGGTCGTCGGCGGGGACGACAGGATCAGGGCAGCCACCCCCGCGATCCGCTCGTGGCTGCGGGAGCACGTCCTGGCCGGAGGCCCGGTCATCGACGACGAGGCACTGTTCAGCGCCCTGTGCAACATCACCCACACTGCTCGCAGGACCGCCGAGGGCACCGCTGCCAGCAGGCTGTACACCTCACGCGGCTGGGTCGTCCTGCACGCACAGCCCCTGGACGACCTGGCCACGGGAGACACGGTGGTCACCCTGCAGCCCGCCTCGGGCGACAAGCTCATCCCCGTGGCCGTGGACTGGTACGGGCTCACCCCCCGTGAACACGACGTCCTGCTTCACCTGGCGCAGGGACGGTCGGCGAAGAACATCGCGCGCACGCTCGGTCTGTCCACGCCTACGGTCAACAGCCATATGCAGGCGGTCTACCGAAAGGTGGGCGTGGCGGGACGCGAGGTCCTGATGGCGGCCCTGGTCGGCTGAACGGGCCCCCCGGGGGCTGCGCGGGCGGCGCATCGACAGCGTCGGCCATGCCCAACCCAGGGCGGCCGCCGGGGTCGACAACCCCTTACAAGTAAGGGGTACTTCCCGGAGCCGGCAGGCATCAGGCTCGTACCACGGCACTCCCGGAGGCCGCGTCCCGCACTTCCCGGCGAGCAGCCGCACACGTCAGAGCCATGATCCCGAAAGGCACGATTCCATGATCTCTGCCATTCAGCGCAGAACCGCCGTGACGCTCGCGGCCATGACACTCGCCGCCGGTCTCGCCGCCACCGGTGCTCCGTCCGCCTCCGCCGCGGCCTCGGGCTTCGACCGGTGTCCGGCCAACTACTCCTGCTACTTCACCGACCCCAACGGCGACGGGGACATGTGGAGGGCACCGTACGGGCCCGCCTGCTTCGACCTGGGCCACTTGAACCCGGCCTTTCACGACCGGATCAGCTCGGTCTACAACCGGGGTGGCCACGAGGCCCACATGTACAACTGGACCGGCAGCCAGTGGCTGTGGGTGGCCGACGTCCAGATCGGCGAGCAGCTGAACCTCTCCGCCGGGGACCCGCGCAACGACATCGTCGACGCGGTGTGCGTGGGCACGACCCCTTGGGGGTGAGGTGCTTCATCGGGGGGGCGTACCGGTCCTGCTGCGGCAGCAGCAGGACCGGTGTGCGTCAGCAGAAGCTCCGAAAGGCTGGTGAGCCATCCGCTGCGAGGCGGGGGCCCCACACTGTTCGTTCGCAGCCACTGACCGGATACGCGGCGCCGTTCCCACGTCGCGTCTCGCCACTTGCCGATGAGTCCCCCCAACGGCGAGCGCCACACCTGGTAGGGACAACACCGTGACGTCGTGAGTCTCAGCGGAGGCGCTCGAAGGTACCCGCGGCGGTTCCACCACAAGCTTCGCCGCCGCGCCACCGCGTTCGGTTTCCTGGTGCGGTGATCAGCCGGCGAGCTGCTGACCGAACTTGGCGCCGTTCTCGGGGACGTCGAGCTTCCTTCACCGGTGTGAGCGTCCTTGCCGGGGGCCGTGGCGGTGAGGTCGGCGTGGCCGTCCTTGTTCAGGTCGGTGAGGCGTACCTGGCGGCCGAAGTCGTCGCCGCTCTCGGCGAGGCCGGGTATTCCGGCGGTGGTCTGGTTGTAGGTGACGGCGCCCTTGCCGGTCGTGCCGCCGTCGGCCTTGGACGCGCCCTTGAGCAGGACGACCGCACCGGTGCCGGTACTCGTGTCCAGGCTCTCGCCGGGGACACCGGCGGCGACCTCGGCCCTGCCGTCGCCGTCCACGTCGCCCGCGCTGAGGGAGGCGCCGAACGCGTCGTCGTCCTCGCTGGCTCCGGGGTGTGCCTCATGAACCCCGTTGCGTGATGAGGACGTTTGACGTGCGGCGCCCGCCGTTCACTCCGTGAGCTCCGGGGTGGACCAGGCCATGAAAGCGTTGCCGAACTCGTCGTTGGCCTTGCCCTTGTCGACGAGGAGTACTCCCGTGCTCTGCCGAACCTGCCGACGGCGTACAGCTCGTTGCGTGGCGGCCTAGGGCGTGTCTTTTGGATCGGTCCGGACAGCCCGCGGCGTCTGGTGCGGTGGATCGCAAGGCGGAGCGTCGCCTGCGGACTGGGTGTCCGTGGGTGATGCGACAACGCCGCGAGGCGCCGTGCCAGGCGTCGCGGGCCCGGGCTGATCCGAAAGACACGCCCTAGGGCCCGAGTCGGACCCCGCGTGCTTCGGCGATAACGTCCAGGGCGTGGATGTGCCAGCCGCGGAAGTGGGTCGTCCTGCGGCAGAACGCCAGCACGTGCTCGTACGCCTCGTCGGTGCCGATCTTCAGGAGAGCGGCTGCGGCGGGCTCGTGCGCGCCGAACCATGAGCCGGGGGCGAGGAGCGCCGTCAGAGGCGTGAGGCACTCGGTCGTGGCCCGCTCGACGAGCGCGAGGGACGCGGCCTCCTGAGCGGGACGGTCGGTGGCCAGTGGTCCCCCGAGGGGCGCGGCATACCTGACCCGTGGTGGCGGGAGTGGTGCCGCGGCGAGTCGGCTCAGGGCGGCGGTCGCCTCGGCCTCGGGGCGCGCGGCGAGTGCTCCGACGAGCTGGGCTCCCAGGTCGTCGCCCAAGTCGTCCACGGGGCCGTCGGCGAGCGCGACGAGGACCGGCAGTGCCGGAGCGCCGATCCGGGACAGCGCCTGCACGGCGGCACGCGCGAGGAAGGGCTCGGCATGGGGCGTGACGAACTCACCGAGCGCCCGGGCCGAATCCGTTGTCGGCAACTCGCCGAGGGCTGCCACCGCCCGCGCCCGCACCGCCTCGTGCGGCGAACGCGCGCAGGCCAACACCACCGCGAGGGTGTCGGGGACGCCGATCGCGCCGAGGGCCCGTACAGCGTGCGCGCGCAGGGTGCCGGGCTGCTCCTCGTCGGATGCCAGGGCTGCGAGTACTTCGGCGGCCGCTGTGTGTCGCAGGGCGCCGAGTGCGTCGGCGGCGGCCGCGCGCACTGTGACTGGTGCCGAGTCCTGCGCCAGGACGGACAGGAGAGCAGGGGCGGCCTCCGGGCGCCCCATGCGCCCCAATGCGTGTGCGGCGCCGCCACGTTGGGCCGCGGAACCGTCCGGCCGTATCAACAGCCCCACCAATTCGGGCAGCGCGACGGGCATAGCGGCGAGGAGGTCCGCGACTGCGTCGCAGAGGTGCGCGTCGCCCAGTACGGCAAGGAGCGGCCCGGCCGCCTCGGTGCCCGCGTAGGCGGCGAGAGCGCCGGCCGCGGCGCGGCGCACCGGCGGTGCCGTGGACTCGCGCAGATGGTGCCGGAGCGCGGCGATGTGCCCGTCCCGGTCGGGCCCCGCGAAGAGTTCGGGCTCCGCCGCGAGGTGGGCGCAGACGGCGGCCACGGCGTGGGGCGGGCACTCGGGGTCGGCGGAGTGCGCCGCCCGATGAAGTAATGACCACAGGACGTCCCGGCCTTCCCGGGTCCTGGCGAGCAGGGCAGTGGCGAGACGTGCTGTTCTGGGGTCCGGGTCACGCTGCGGTGCCTGCAGGAGCTGCTCGACGGACGGCCACACATGCGTGGGCGGCCATGTGGCCGTGGGCAACGCGTGCAGCGCCGCGAGCGCCGCCCGGCGCAGGTGTGTGTCCGAGGCGGACGAGTGCGCCAGAACCAGGAGCGCGGAGGCCGCCCGCGGGTCACCGATCGCGCCGAGCGCGCGCACCACGCGTTCCGCACGGTCTGGCAGGTACTCCCACAGCGCGGCAAGGAGCGGCGTCACGGCCTGGGGCGCCCGCAGGTCAGCCAGCGCGTCCAGCACCCGCACCGTCCCGTACCCCCGGCTGGTCGCCAACCGACCGCACAGAGCGACCAGTCCACGCACGACATCCGGTCCGCCGATGGCGACCAGAGCCTCCAACGCGGGCTCCTCCAACTGCTCGCGAGGCTCACGCGGCTCGGTGAGAAGACGCAGCAGGACGGGGACGGCGTGGGGAACGCGCAGCCTCCCCAACGAACTGATGGCATGCCAACGCAATCCGTTGTGCGGCCGACTCTGACCGCTGATGCAGAAGTCGAGCGCCGCCAGTACTTCCGGCGTCGGCGTGCTGCTCCCCAGCATCGCGGTGGCATACACGGCGACGTCCGGGTTCTGGGACCGGGTGGCCGCGCACAGTCCCGCCACGTCGCCGGCCATCCGCATGTCCATCAGCTCCGCGATCGAAGAGGGCCGCTCCACTCAGGCCCCCTCACTCTCGGCCACGCGGTCCGACATCGCCACGAACAGCGGAGTCCCGACGACGATCGTCACCTCCCGCCCGTCCGCACGCGTCACGGTGTCCCGCAGCAACTGCCTAGCCAAGAACTCGCAGTTCATCGGTGGCACGGTCAACGACTCGGCGCAGCGCAGCACGTTCTCGGTGATGCTTGCCCGGCCCGGCATGCGGCCCCGGAACCTCACTTCGAACTGCCGCTCCCACTCGGGAGGGGCGTCCTGCAGCAGCCGGAAGAGCCCCGGCAGGCCCGAGAAACCGATCTGCTTCATCTCGGGGGACGCCTGATGGCCGATCAGGTGACGCGCCGACCCGATGAGGGCGACGACCGTGTCGCCGTCGAACCCCGTCATCAGCGTGGGACCATCCGCGTCCCCGTACCCCGCGACCCGCAGAGCCGCTTCCCCCCGGAACCAGGCCGTCGGCTCCGTCATCCAGCTGACGTCGTATTCCCTGTCGAGATACGCCTCCACGAGGTCGAGCTGGTCGTACGCGGTCGTATCCGAGCGCGGCGACTGGAGGGCCAGGCTGACGACCTTCAGGTCGAGCTTGGCCTCCACAGCGAGCCGCCGCAGGAGCTTCTGCGGGATCTGCCCGTAGAGCATGTCCACCTTGGCGGTGGAGACGTAGAGGTAGTAGCGCATGGGCGTGCTCAGGCGCCGGGCCGGTGGGGGAGAGGGGCAGGGCGGGCACCCCGAGCGGCGCGGGCGAGGTGCGCTCCGCGGGCACCGCCCGCACTGCCGCCGCAGCTCGACCCGAACCACGCAAACGCCGCGCCGCTGCTCATCGTTCTCCCCGAAGGTCGTCCAACAGATCTTGGTGCAGGCGGTGTTGAGTTACCCCCGAGCGGAAGCATCCCATAAGCGTGGGCCGGGAGTGACGCATCATCCTGCACGGGCGAGGCCACACGGCTTCCGCCGCTGGTGCGACGCGTTGCAACGGCGCGATCTCTGCTTGTCGATGCGCGAGGAGCCCGTACCGCGCTGGGTGTCCGCTGCTTTCGCGATCCCTTGTGTCGCGTCCCGGGGGTGTAGGACCGCGCGTCTGCTCCTGCACAGAGATGTCGTTGCCGCCGGCCATGCCGGAGCCTACGACGTAGGCACGGATCCGCCCGTCGATGCGGCGCGTGATGACCTTCGACGGCGGGCGAGGAGTCATCCGCTGAGGCTAACGCCCAGGTGGGGTGCGCGACTCACCCCGCGCCACGTGCCCGCACACCGCCCCCCTACCTCCCGAATGCACGCCCCCCGTACCACCCCGCGGAACCCTTGTCGGAAAATGTTGGCGTCGCACAGACCAATCGCCCAGAAGGGAAGTCATGACTACCGAGACGCTGGAGTTCCAGGCCGAGGCCCGGCAGTTGCTGGATCTGATGGTCCATTCGATCTACTCGAACAAGGACATCTTCCTTCGCGAACTCATCTCCAACGCCTCTGACGCCCTGGACAAGCGGCGCCTGGCCGGCCTGAAGGACGACGGCCTCAAGACGGACGACCTGCACATCGAGATCGAGGCCGACAACGAGGCCCGCACGCTGACCGTGCGGGACAACGGCATCGGCATGACGCGCGACGAGGTCGTGGGGCTGATCGGCACCATCGCCAGGTCCGGCACCGCCGAGACGCTGCGTCGGCTCAAGGAGAACAAGGAGTCGGCGGAGCTGATCGGCCAGTTCGGCGTCGGCTTCTACTCCGTGTTCATGGTCGCCGAGAAGGTCACCCTGCTCACCCGCAAGGCGGGCGAGCCGACGGGGGTGCGCTGGGAGTCGGGCGGCGACGGCACGTACACGATCGAGACCGTCGAGGACGCCCCCGAGGGCACCTCGGTCCGCGTGCACCTGCGGCCCGCCGACGAGGAGGACGCCCTCTACGACTACACCGACGAAGGGAAGATCCGGGAGATCGTCAAGCGGTACTCGGACTTCATCTCCTTCCCCGTCCGGATGGGGGAGACCACCCTCAACTCGATGAAGGCGCTCTGGGCCCGCCCGCGCTCCGAGGTGAGCGAGGAGGAGTACCGGGAGTTCTACCGGCACATCAGCCACGACTGGACGGACCCGCTCGACATCATCCAGATGCGGGCCGAGGGCACCTTCGAGTACGAGGCGCTGCTCTTCCTGCCGTCACGGGCCCCGCACGACCTCTACCAGCGGGACGCGCGCCACGGCCTCCAGCTGTACGTCAAGCGTGTGTTCATCCTGGACGACAGCCGGGAGCTCCTGCCCGACCACCTGCGCTTCGTCAAGGGTGTCGTGGACGCCGCCGACCTGTCGCTGAACATCTCCCGGGAGATCCTCCAGCAGGACCGGCACATCCAGCTCATCCGCCGCCGCCTGGCGAAGAAGATCCTGGCGTCCATCAAGGAACTGATGACCAAGGACGCCGAGAAGTACCGCACGTTCTGGCGCGAGTTCGGGCCCGCCGTCAAGGAGGGGCTCCTCGACGGATCGGAGGACCACAAGGCGATCCTCGACATCGCCTCCTTCGCCTCCACCGCCGGTGAGGAGCCCACCACCCTGGCCGACTACCTCGCCCGGAAGCCGGAGGATCAGGACAAGATCTACTTCATGACCGGCGACACCCGCGCCCAGATCGAGAACTCCCCGCACATGGAGGCGTTCCGGGCCAAGGGGTACGAGGTCCTGCTCCTCACCGACCGGGTGGACGAGATCTGGGTCGAGGCGGTCCGCGACTACGCGGGTACGGAGTTCCAGTCCATCGCCCGCGGCGCGGTGGACCTGCCCTCCGAGGAGGAGTCGTCGCCGGAGGAGGCCGACGCGTACGCGGCAGTCCTGACCTGGCTCAACGAAACGCTCGACGACGTCAAGGAGGTGCGCCTGACGACCCGGCTCACCAGCTCCCCGGCGTGCCTGGTCAGTGACACCGACGGCCTCACGCCGGCCCTGGAGAAGATGTACAAGGCGATGGGCCAGGAGCTCCCGTCGGTCAAGCGCATCCTTGAGCTGAACCCGAAGCACCCCCTGGTCAGCGCGGTCAAGTCGGCACATGACCAGCGGCCCGGCGACCCGGGCCTGAGCGAGACGGCCGAGCTGCTGTACGGCACCGCCCTGCTCGCCGAGGGCGGCGACCTCGCCGACCCGGCACGCTTCGCCTCCCTGCTGGCCGACCGCCTCAGCAAGACGGTCTGAGCACTGAGGCCGCTGCCCGGCGCTTGATGACGACGACTGCCGCGCGTGCCGATGTACGCGCGGCAGTCGTGCGCGTGACGGCCGCCGTGGCGCGACACGGGCTGCTCGCCGGTGGGGTCAGATGACGCCCTGGGCGGACATCGCGTCCGCCACCCGCTCGAAGCCGGCGATGTTCGCACCCGTCACGTAGTTCCCGGGGGCGCCATAGCGCTCGGCGGTCTCGTGGCACGTGCGGTGGATGTCGTTCATGATGCGCGTCAGCTCCTCCTCGACGCGCTCCGCCGGCCACGACGTACGGGCGTGGTTCTGGGCCATCTCCAGAGCGCTGACCGCGACACCGCCCGCGTTGGCCGCCTTGCCGGGTCCGAAGGCGACTCCCGCCTGCTGGAAGAGGCGCACGGCCTCGGGGGTCGTGGGCATGTTGGCGCCCTCCGAGACAGCCTTCACACCGCCGCGGACCAGAGCGGCGGCGTCATCGGCGTCCAGCTCGTTCTGCGTGGCCGACGGCAGCGCGATGTCGGCCGGTACCTCCCAGACGCGTCGGCCCGGCACGAAGCGGGCCGAGGCACCGCGGCGCCTGGCGTAGGTGTCGACCCGGGCGCGCTCGACCTCTTTGACCTGCTTGAGGAGGTCGAGGTCGATGCCCTTCTCGTCGACCACGTAGCCGGAGGAGTCCGAACACGTCACGGCGTTGGCGCCCAGGGCGGCCAGCTTCTGGATGGTGTAGATGGCGACGTTCCCGGAGCCGGACACGACCGCCGTCCGGCCTTCGAGGGTCTCCCCGCGCTCACGCAGCATCGCCGCCGTGAAGAGGACGTTGCCGTATCCGGTCGCCTCCGGACGGATCAGGGAGCCGCCCCAGTTCCGGCCCTTGCCGGTGAGGACGCCCGCCTCCCAGCGGTTGGTGATGCGCCGGTACTGACCGAACAGGTAGCCGATCTCCCGGCCGCCGACACCGATGTCTCCCGCGGGTACGTCCGTGTGCTCGCCGATGTGCCGGTACAGCTCCGTCATGAACGACTGGCAGAAACGCATGACTTCCGCGTCGCTGCGGCCGCGCGGGTCGAAGTCGCTGCCGCCCTTGCCGCCGCCGATGCCGAGGCCCGTCAGCGCGTTCTTGAAGATCTGCTCGAAGCCCAGGAACTTGATGACGCCGAGGTTCACCGACGGGTGGAAGCGCAGGCCGCCCTTGTACGGGCCGAGTGCGCTGTTGAACTCCACCCGGTAGCCGCGGTTGACCCGCACGTGGCCGCGGTCGTCCTGCCACGGCACCCGGAAGACGATCTGCCGCTCCGGCTCGCACAGGCGCTCGATCAGCCCGGCCTCGGCGTACTCGGGGCGAGCCGCGATGACCGGCGCGAGCGTCTCCAGCACCTCGCGGGCGGCCTGGTTGAACTCCGGCTGGGCCGGGTTGCGGTGTTCGATCTCGGTGAGCAGCTGCGAGAGCACCGGCTGCGCTGTCTTCGTATCGGGTCGCGTGGTCAAAGGAGCCCTTTCTGGCACGGCCGGCACGGTATTACGCGCATGTAAACACAGTGACCGGGCACCGGGTCCAGAGAGTGACCACTATGCGAGACCTGAGACCGGTACCCGAGACCCGGCCACCGGGCCGGCATGCGCCCGCGCGTCATGCGCGGATACGCGGCCCGCGGCCAGAAGTGCCGCCCGGCGGACCGAATCGGCGGAGGCGGCCAGCAGCGGCATGCGCACGGCCGGGCTGGGGATGCGGTGCTGGGCGTAAAGGACTCCCTTGATGACCGTCGGGTTCGGTTCGGTGAAGAGGGCGGCGGACAGCCGGGCCAGCTCGGTTCCGAGGCTGCGGGCGGGCGCGACGGAGCCGCTTCGCCACAGCGCGATCATCTCGGCGAAGTCGGCTGTCCGTAGATTGGCCGACGCGATGATTCCGCCGTGGGCGCCGGCCGCGACGAGCGGCGAGACGACAATGTCGTCACCGCCGAGCAGCGCGAAACCGGGAAGGGGCGATCCGAGCAGCTCCATCGTGGTCGCGTCGATCACACCGGTCGCGTGCTTGATGCCGACGATCCCCGGCAGGCGGCCGAGCGCGGCGATCGTGTCGGCGCTGAGCGTCTGCGCGGTGCGATACGGAATGTCGTACACGATCAGCGGGAGGCCGCCGTGCTCGGCCAGCGCGGTGAAGTGCGCCAGGGTCCCCGCTTCGCCGGGGCGGATGTAGGGCGGTGCGGGCACCAGCGCCGCGGCGACGTCCCCCTCGGCCGCCAGCTCTCGCAGGGACGTGATGGCGGCGGCCGTGTCGTTGGTGCCGACCCCGACGATGAGCTGTGCCCCGTACGCCCGGCAGGCGGCCGAGCAGATACGGACCACCGTCTCCCTCTCCTCGGCGGTCAACGTGGCGGTCTCGGCGGTCGTACCGAGAGCGACGAGACCGGAGGCGCCGGCTGACAGCGCCTCGTCGGCGAGTCGGGCCAGCGCGTCGGGTGCCAGGCGCAGATCGGCGGTGAACGGAGTGATCAGGGGGACGTACAGGCCCGTGAAGGTCGGTTCGGGATTCATGTCTCCCACCCTGGCCCACCCCACTCGGTAGATCCATTTCAGATTTCCGCCGTCACACCTAAGCTGAACTTATGCTCGATGTCCGTCGTCTTCATCTGCTCCGCGAACTGGACCGGCGGGGCACCATCGCCGCCGTGGCCGAAGCGCTGACCTTCACCGCGTCCGCCGTCTCCCAGCAGCTCGGGGTGCTGGAGCGGGAGGCGGGCGTGCCCCTGTTGGAACGCAGCGGCAGACGCGTGATCCTCACGCCCGCGGGCCGCTCCCTCGTCGCGCACGCCGACGCGGTGCTGAACCGCCTCGAACAGGCGGTCGCCGAGCTGGCGGGCGCGCGGGACGGCATCGGCGGGCCACTGCGTATCGGTACGTACCCTTCCGGCGGCCACACCATCGTGCCCCTCGCGCTCGCCGAACTGACGAGCAGGCACCCCCTGTTGGAGCCGATGGTGCGGGAGATCGACTCCGCGCGTGTGTCCGACGGCCTGCGGGCCGGTGAGCTGGACGTGGCCCTGGTCCACGACTACGACTTCGTACCCGCGACGCCGGACACGACCGTGGACGAGGTGCCTCTGCTCGAGGAACCGATGTACTTGGTCACCCATGCCGGCAGCGAGGCCACGCGGTCCGGGAGCGAGGCCGCGAACCCCGGCCGCAGGAAGACACTGGCGGCATTGCTCGGGCCCTGCGCCGAGGTTCCGTGGATCACCGCGCGGGACGGTACGACCGGTCACGCGATGGCCGTACGCGCCTGCCAGGCCGCCGGATTCCAGCCCAGGATCCGCCACCAGGTCAACGACTTCCGCACCGTGCTGGCCCTGGTCGCCGCCGGGCAGGGAGCCGGGTTCGTGCCGGAGATGGCCGCCGTGCCGAGCCCCGCGGGCGTGGTGCTCACGGAACTGCCGTTGTTCCGCCGCTCGAAGGTCGCGTTCCGCGCGGGCGGCGGCGCCCACCCGGCGATCGCCGCCTTCGTGGCCGCGGCGACGACGGCGGTCGATCGCAGGGCGGGCTCATGTCGTACGGCGGGTTGATGTCGTACGGGGTCGATGTCGTACGGGGGGTTCCTGAGGTCGGGCCCGTAGCTTTGGGCCAGAGGCTCCGTGGCCGGAAGCCCCGAGTGAACCGGCCGACCGCGGGAACGTGTGTGCCTGGGCCTCACCATCCGTGACCGGCCGACGTCCAGACGTCCGAACGAGAAGGCGATTTACCACGATGGCCGATGACGCGTACCTGTTCCTCCTTCCTGACCGGCACCCCCGACTGGGAGCGGCCCTCCCCGCCGTCGGAGCCCTGGAATGCACGGAAACCCCTGCGGTGCACGGCTGGTTGCAGGCGCACGAGGCCTCCGCGTCATCGGAGCAGGTCAGGATCCTGCCCGCCGAGGCCGAGACGCTCATCCCGGAGGATGCCGAGCGGCTGCCGGTGCCGTTGAGCGAGGAGGAGGCGCTGAAGGTCCAGCAGGAGTGCGCGCCTCAGGCCGTCACGGACATGGAGGGCGAACTGCTCGCGTTCCGGGCGACCACCCAGGACTGGCAGGCCCTCGTGCACCGCGCCCTGAAAGCGGGGATTCCCGCACAGCGCATCGCCCAACTGACCGGCCTCGACCCCCAGGAAATCGCCCGCCTGTCGGTCTGACGCCCCCCCCCCCCGCAACAGCAGCCCTAGAAGAGGCCCTTGTAGCCGCCCCACCCAGTGCCTATCTTCTTGCGCCCGCTGTACGAACCGTTGCCCTTGCCGTCGAGACGGTAGAGGCTGCCGGAGGTGTCGCGCGCGATCAGGTCCGCCTTGCCGTCCCCGGTGATGTCACCGGCCCCGACCAGGGTGTTGTACGAGGAACCCCAGTCGGCGAACACCTTGACCCGGTCCTTCAGCGTGCCGTCGCCCCGGCCCTCGTACCGGTACAGCGTCCCGTCCTTGTGCCGGGCCACGACGTCTCCGACCCCGTCGCCGTTGAGGTCACCGGCCCCGAGGATCCGCGTGAAGGACTTCCAGGCGGACCGGATCTTCCTGCCCGCAGCGAGCGTGCCGTCGCTCTTGCCCGCGAAGAGGTGGATGTCGCCGGTCGACGCCTTGCGGGCGAGGAGGTCGGCACGGCCGTCGCCCGTCAGGTCGCCGGGCGAGGTGAGGACGTCGTACGCGTTCCAGCCGTCGCCCAGCTTCTTGTACGGCGAGGACGGGGCCGGTGGCTGCCCGCACCGCGGAAGGTAACCGCGCAAGGCGCCGTCGGGCATGCGGACCAGGACGTCGTTGCAGCGGTCCTTGTCCAGGTCGCCGAAAGGCACGGCGAGGGCCTTGGTGGACCAGCCGCCGGCGGACGACTTGCCCGCGAAGGCCCCCTTCCCGTCGCCGTGCTGGAAGGTCATGGTGCCCGAGGAGTTCATGGTGAGCAGGTCTCCGGCCCCGTCGGGCTCCGCCTCGGCACCCGCGTGGTCGTGACGTTCGGCCGCACCGCCACGCAGCAGCACCGTGCCGTGCGTCTCCAGCGGTGCGCCCACCCCGTCGTGCGGCCGCACCGACAGGGACCAGTCGTAGGCGCCGTTGGGGAGGAACGTGTCGCCCGCGGCCTGCGGGACGGCTCCGTGCCACCCCACGGTCAGCGCGCCGCGCGTGACGCCGCCCTCGACCGTGTCCACGACCTTCCCGGTGGTGCGGGCACGCACCGTCAGCTTCCAGTCCGCCGCGGGCTTCGAAAGGAGCAGCCGGGTGAGGGTGCCGGGCGTCTCGTCCCGTCCGGTCGCCCGGACCGTGGCGGCGTTCTCGTCGGGTGCCAGCCGCTCGATCGGCTGGGCCGGCTCGCCGGAGGACACCAGGTGCACGCGTTCCTGGTCGTCGACGTAGGCGGCGGTGGTGCCGGACTTGTCGACGGTCCACCGCACGTGGCGCTGGGAGACGCCCGTGTCGGGCAGGTCACCGATGCGGCGGGTGGCGGCGGTGCCGCCCGACACCGTGGTCAGTTCGAGCTCGCCGGCCGTCCTGTCGTGGGTGACCACGTAGCCGTCGCCGAGCAACGCCTCGCCCGAAGGCACGGTGACCGTCCTGTTCTCCGTGCGGTCGTACACCCCCGCGGGCCCGTCGGCGCCGCAGCTCCAGTACAACCAGCGGCCCAGGGCCTGGAGTTCGGTGGGGTCGCAGTCGGCGCCCGTCGTCACCTCGTGCACGGTCTTCTTCGCCGTGAGGTCGTAGCCGGTCACCGTGCCCGGGGTGGTTCCCGGCGTCCACAGCACATCACCCCAGAGGGCGGCCGGGCCCGCGCCCCGGGTCAGCGTGGGCGAGGCGTAGTTGTTGAGCCGGTACACGTACTGCTGGTCGGCCGCCGTGTACAGCACGTACCGGCCGGAGATGTCGGTGATCGTTCCGCCTGCCGGGACGCTCTTCTCGAAGAGGTCGGTGCGGCCGGGCCCGTGCACCCGGAGCCGATCGTCGCCCTGGTCGTGCTCCAGCCATGCGATCCGGCCGTCGGCGGTGCCGTGGATCTGCGAGCAGGCGAGATCCGCCGCCGGGCAGTCGCCGCCGATCAGCACGTTCGTGTCCGGCGTGAAGGGAGAACGCTCGCCGAATGCCGGGGCACCGTTCGCCGGAGTGCCGTCGACCGTACGGGCGTAGTCGTCGCGTCGCCCGCTGGAGGTGTCGGTGACCAGCAAGCGGCCCTGGGCGAGGGCCAGTCCGCGGACCGCGGACTTCGGCCGGGGCAGCGGCTTGACCACGGTGACGACCGGTCGTCCCGTGCTGTCGGCGGTGATGCGCTGGATGGCCTGCTGTCCGCCCGCCGGGCCGACCACCACGGCCGTACCGGCGGGGCCCGCGGAGATGGCGGGGCGGTTCATCTTCCCGACGAGCGTCACCGGGCTGCCCCCGCCGATCGGCGCGGCCTTCACCGAACCGGCCGCGGCACCGGTGCGAGGGCGGTACACCAGCCAGTCGCCGACCACCGCGAGGGCATCCCGGGGCTGAAGCGTGCCGTTCTCGAGGCTGACGGTGCGGGGAGCGGCCGACAGGTCGGAGCGGTCAAAGACGAGGACGTCGGGTGAGTTTCTGCTGTAGACCGCGATGTGATCGGGTGACAGGGAGGCGAGGGTGTGGCCGGCCGGCAGTGCGGCACTTTGGCCCGTGACCTCTCCGGTCCGCGGGTCGGCCTCGAAGACCCGGTTGGTGTCACCTGTTGCGCCCAGGAAGAAGAAGGACGTCTCGTCGATGCCGAGCGGCGGACCGACCACGCTTCCCGCGGGCAGGCCGCCGACCGTCACGTCACGCGTCTCACCGTCGGTGCCCGGCGTGAGCAGGTGCAGGGTGTCGGGCTCGGGCCCCGGGTCGTCGGCCGACTTGGTGTGCGTGACGACCGTGGACCCGTACGTCCCCACGAAGATCTGGCCCTCGGGTTGCCGCAGCGTACGCGTCGTCCGGTCCACCGCGTCCCACAGCTCGACGACCTTGCCGCCGTCGGGCCGCCTGGCGAGGGAATCGCTCCCCGTGGGCTGCACGCCGAGCGCCTGCACGGCCTCGGGCACGGGGAAGGTCTTGCCGTCCGCGTAACGCGTCCAGACCAGCCCGTCGTAGCCCTCCAAACGGTGGAAGACACCTCTGGCGCCCGCCCCGTCGGCGCCCTTCAGCTGCTCCGGCGCGAACAAGGAGACGGAGAGGTCTTTGCTGCGCTCGGTCGCAGGTACCACGGTCTCGGAGGTGTCCGAGGTGTCCGAGGTGTCCGAGGTGTCCGAGGTGTTGGAGGCGTCGGACGCCGTCGGTGCGGCGGTGGCCGACACCCGCAGCGGCCCGATTCCGGCCACGATGGCGGCGGAGACGGTCACGGCGATGCCGAGACGTCTGGCGCGACGGTGACGTATCAGGGCATGACGAACCATGGAACTCACGGAAAAATCCCTCCCCAGGGTGCGGGGAGGATGAGTCACGGACGGCGACCCGACCCCCTGGCCGCCATGCCCTCCCCGGAGTCGCATGATCCTACCGCCAGGCGCAGAGGCCCTACCGCATCCCATGCAGCACCTCGGCCGGTGGGGTGGCTGTCCGACTGCTTCCAGGGGGCGTGGGACCGAGTCGGCATCACCGCGGTTTCGAAGCGGGACGTCTTCGGTCGGTGACGAGGCTCCATGCGTCGATGTCCTGATAGCGCCGCGGGCCCGAGTGGCCTCGTACCGTGCTGCCGACCAGGTGGAGGCGTTCGGCCCGCCAAGGGCTTCCCGTGAAGCCGTCGAGGGAGGCGGCCGCCGCCGTAACGGACGCGGTGTCGTAGCGGTGAGCGCGGGCCAGCGTGAGATGGGGACGCAGCAGACGTTCGGCGAAGGCCACGCCGCAGTCCCTGATCCGCGCCCGTACCGCTTCGGCCAGCTCGTGCAGCCCTTCGAGATCGCCCTCGACACCGCTCCACAGCACTCGGTCGTCGAAGTGCCCGCCACCGAGCAGCGACAGTTCGAGAGAGGGGCGGGCAGCCGCCAGCTCGGCGAGGGGCGAACGAAGCCGCTGGACGGTCTGCACCGGCAGCTCGCCCAGGAAGGCCAGAGTGATGTGCCAGTCCTCGATGCGGTTCCAGCGCAGGTCGGGGTGGGCGGCACAGGCCGGGCCCAGCGCGTGCGCCAGCTCGTTCTTCGCGTGGTCGGGCGGCGCGAGCGCGATGAACGCGTGCTGGGTGGCGGTCCGGGGCGGTTCGTTCACGGGTGTCTTCTTACCTCATGCGTCCCGCGGGGCCGTCGGCAGCAGGGCGGCACAGGACGGGCTCTCAGCCGGTGCCGGCGATCTCGTTGAGATGAGCGTCGAGCGCTGCGAGGTCGGGATGGGCGAGGAGTTCGGAGATGGTCCTCCGCCGCATCTCACCGATGTAGGCGCGGGTCAGCTCCCGGGATGTGACACCGAGCGCGTCGGCGATGTGCCCGGTGGCTTCGGGAGTCAACCCCTCGTTGAGCGCCACAGAGGTGATCATGATGATTTCGGTGTGCGTTTCCAGAGCGCCGGTGTCGTACCCGGCGCTCCGGCACCGAGCGAGCAGCCAGCGGTAGAACGCGGTGTTGGTGGTTTCGTTGGCCATGGGGAATCTCCGCGGGTCGTTGCGGCTCGACATGTGGGTGTGGGGGAGTGTGCCCGGGCCGGGCGAAGGGCTCAGAGCGCGAGAAGTCCGGCGAGTACGCGCTCGAGCAGGGGTGTGTCCGGAGTGCCGTCCGTGCTCTGGGCGGCGAGCGGCTGGATGTCGACGACGCCGGTCTCGGTGAGGTCGGCGAGGAGGACGCGGGTGGTGCCCAGCGGGAGGCGTAGGAGGGCGGACACCTCGGCCACCGACGTCACCTCGCGGCACAGGCGGGCGATCCGCCGGTGGCCGGCCGGCTGCTCTGCCAGGGACGTCTCGTCGGCTGTGGTGAGTACGAGTGCCTCGACGGCCAACTGGTAACGGGGTCGGGTGCGGTGGCCGGTCTGCCGCCAGGCGTGGCACAGGCCGGTCGGCCTTCGGGCGGTCTCGTTCGTGCCACGGCCGTTGGGGGAGGCGAGTCGGGACGGATGTGGTGTGCGCAGGGTGGTCAACGGTTCCCCCTGGGGAGTGGAGCGGTCGGTGCGAGGCCGTCAGCCGAAGGACGCGGCCTGCAGAGAGCAGCGGTTGCCGAGAGGCTTGGGCGGCAGGGTGCGGGCGGCGTGCCACAGCGGGCGGACGTCGGTGGGACGGCCCTGCAACGCACTGACGAGGCGCACGGTGGTGGGCCAGTCCGGCACGTATACGGCGGCCAGGACCTGGTCCACGTCGGCACGGCAGAGCGTGTGGTCGTCGGCGTGCACCAGCAGGCCGGGGTCGGGCCGGTTGGCGGCGAGGTGCAGACTGCGGATGAAGCGGTGGAACTCTAGGGCGGCGTGCTCCGCGGTGACCACCCGAACGTCCACGGGCTGACCGTGGGCGAGGCGCCACAGCGGATACAGCACGGCGGGCTCCTCGTCGCAGAATTCCACGACGGCGCGTGTGACAGGCCAGGAGGGGCGGCGTTCGCCACTGAGCACACGCGAGACGTATGAGGGAGTGATCCCCGCGTGGTCTGCGAGCTCACGCAGGGATCCGCCCTGGCAGCGCTGCAGGTGGGACAAGGCCGCGGAGAGGAGCTGGCGGGCCGTGCGAGGGGCGGCGTCACTGGTGAGGGGCGCGGGGGTCGTGGTGCTGACCTCATGAGATCTGGCCGGCTGCCCGACGACGGTGCCGCGCTGACGGGGCAGGAAGACCGGGCCGTCGGGTGGTCGGGCCGAGGGTTCGGCCGAGCTGGACACGCGCCGCTCCAGGCGCCGCTCCAGGACTTGCGCCGACCATTTCTTGCGCAGCGTCTCGTTGCTGACGCCGAGCGGGGCGGCGAGGGCTTGCCAGGACTCGTCGGCGCCGCGGCCGCGACGGACCACGGCGGCTTCCAGGTCGTCCAACTGCCGAGCCAGCGCCACGCGGTGCGCCAGCAGTTCGCTGCTGCCCTGCTGCTCGTGGACCGAGGCGATCAGGGAGTCCGCCTGCCTCCGCAGGGTCTCGGCTATCTCGACTATCAGCTCGTGGTGCGAGGCGTTGGCCGAAGCGTCGTCGGGAGGGGCTTTGCGTCGGGCCGCCGCGCGACAGGCGGGGGTGCAGTACAACTTGGGACGGCCGGGGCCGCCTTTGGAAGTGAAGCCGCGCTGACAGTTCGCGCAGCTTCGGGTTGCAGTCATGGCGAGAGTGCCTCTTTCGGGGGACACGGCGCTTCGATTTCGTGCAGCGAGCGGGGCATTGACTGCCTGTCTCACAACGAATCGTGCTGGGGAGGGGGGAGGGAACGGGCGGGCCGGCCCGGTCCGGCAAGACTGGCCCGCTCGACGCGGCTCCAGGCGTCACGAGTCGTCAGTGACGGTGAACTCGCCGGTAGATGAGATGCGAGGACTGTGCCGCGGTCACACAGACTGCCGCCAGCGTGACCATTCCGGTGTGTTCGGCGCCGTAGATGGCGATGAGAGGCAGCACGACGAGCGAGATGAAGAAGGCACCGCGTGCCGTGACAGTGAAGGTACCGGCCGTTTCAAATCCTCTGCGAGGCGGCATGATAGCTTCGCAGCCCGAGGTTATCGGCACAGTAGGCCCCTGACCTTGGGGTTGTTGGCGGTCTGAAGACATGAGGGATCTCCCGAATTTCGTCGGACTGGCATTGCTGAAGATCGGCAGGCCCTGGTTCGCTTTGGACGGCCGCCAGGGTCACTGTCGTTTCCGGCGATCGCCGGTGTCCGGACCTTACTGGTCCGACCGATCGTTGCGCGACCGCCACGGACCGTTATGGGCATATGCGCCCATGCGCTTACTCAAACCCTTGAAGCCCTGTCAGAATTGGCCATGTGGGCTCAAATTGCGCCTCAGTGAGCGTTGGCGGAACCTCATCGGACGCAAATGGGCATTTGCTTTCGAATTTGATCGCCTGCTGACGCTTGAGCTCTGGCCCCGGCGCTCACGGGCAGGAATCGCGGGAGAAAACGTGGGTGGGCTCGCACGATGGGCGGCCCTGCAGAACTAAGCGAACTGTCAACGCTCGTGTCTCCCTGGGGGCGAGCCCCTCATGCCGGGGGCGGGACTCCGGCGGCACTTCGTGGTGAGTCGGCGGACGGAATGTGGGGTATGCACGTGCCGTGACCGAGACCACCGGCGATGACGGCAGCGCACCGGACCTTGAGGCGTCGACCCGCCGCTACTACGAGACGGGCGATGTCGACGCCTTCTACGACGCCGTATGGGGCGGTGAGGACATCCACATCGGCCTCTACGCCCACGAGCGGGAGGCCATCGCGGACGCCTCGCGCCGCACGGTGCGGCACGCCGCGGACCAGGTCGTGGACCTGCTCGGGCCGGACGCCGCCGTGCTCGACCTCGGCTCGGGGTACGGCGGTTCGGCCCGCGCCCTCGCCGAGCGCTTCGGCTGCCGCGTGAGGGCGCTCGACCTCAGCGAGGAGCACAACAGGCGCCACCGCGCGACGAATGCCCAACGGGGTCTCGACGGGCTGATCGAGGTCGTGTCGGGCTCGCTCAACCGCCTCCCCTACGAGGCGCACCGCTTCGACGTGGTCTGGTCCCTGGAGGTCCTGTGCCATGTGGCGGATCGGGAGGGCGCGCTGCGCGAAGCCGTACGCGTGCTGAAACCGGGTGGCGCGCTGGTCTTCTCGGACATCATGGCGGCCGAGGACGCGTCGCCGCAGGACCTGCGGCCCGCGCTGTCCCGTCTCGGCGTCCAGAGCCTGGCGACGCCGTCGTTCTACCGGGACCGCCTGTCCGTCCTCGGCCTGCAAGCCGACTTCGAGGACCGCACCGAGGACCTCGCCACCCACTACGCACGCCTCTGCGAAGAGGTACGCCACCGCAGCGAGGAGCTGCGCGGTGTCATCAGCCCGGCCTACGTGGACGACCTGCTCGTCAATTTGCCGCTGTGGGCGGACATCACGCGCCGAGGCCTGCTCCGTTGGGGGATCTTCCATGCGCGCCGCGCCGCTGAGGTCTGACGACAGGGTCACCTCGGTGCCCGCCGGACGGTGTCGTACACCCTCACGGATAATGGCCGGATGTCCAGTTCTGTGGTCTCGGCTCGGGAAGCCGACGTGCTCGCTCTGCTCGGGGAGCATCTCAGCAACGCGGAGATCGCCGCGCGGCTCTTCATCTCCGTGCGTACGGTCGAGTCCCATGTCTCCTCGCTGTTGCGCAAGTTGGAGGTGCCCGACCGGCGGGCGCTCTCCCGGCGCGTGGCCGCGGCCGGCCGGGGTGCGGCGCCGCATGCGGCGGGCAGGCTGCCCGCGCCGCTGACGACGTTCGTCGGCCGCGGGCGGGAACGCGAGGAACTGGCAACGGCGTTGCGGACGCACCGGCAGGTGACCGCGGTCGGGCCGGGCGGCGTGGGCAAGACACGGCTCGCGCTCGCGGTGGCGGCGGAGGCGGCGGACGACTTCGCCGACGGGGTGTGGTTCGTCGACCTGGCCCCGCTCACCGACCCCGGCCGGGTGGACGCGGCGGTCGCGGCGGCGGTGGACGTGGGCGAGCAGCCCGGGCGCGGCCTCGCCGAGGTGCTGACGACGGCTCTGGCGGGCCGTGAGGCCTTGTTGGTCCTGGACAACTGCGAGCATGTCAGGGAGGGCGTCGCGCCGTTCCTGGAACGGCTGTTGCCGGCCTGTCCACGGCTGCGCGTGCTCGCCACCAGCCGGGCCAGGCTCCTGGTGCCCTTCGAACGGGTCTTCTCCGTACCGCCGCTGTCACGGGCCGGCGGCGACGAGTCGGAGGCGGTGACCTTGTTCATGGAGCGGGCGGCGGCCGTGGGGTGGCCGCCGGGGCCGGGGGTGAGCGAGGGGGTCGTGGCCCTGTGCGAACGGCTCGACGGCATGGCGCTCGCGATCGAGCTCGCGGCGGCACGGTGGCCGACGCTCGGCCTCGACGGCCTGACGGCCGGTCTCTCCGACCAGCTGCGGATGCTGGCGGGCGGGGCCCGCGCCGACGACCGGCACCGGTCGCTGCGGGCAGTGCTCGATTGGAGTCACGACCTGCTCGAACCGCAGGATCAGGCGCTGTTGCGCCGGGTGTCGGTCTTCGTGGCACCGTTCACGGTGGAGGCGGCCGTCGAGGTGGCTGTTGATGTGGCCGTGGAGGGCGCGGGTCTGGGCGTAGGGGCCGCGGATGTGGGCGTGGAAACGGCCGGGTACGACTCTGTGGCCGCGGTCGCCGACGGACTCGGGCGGCTCGCCGAGCACAGTCTGCTCACCGCGGTTCCCTCCGCGACCGGCACCCGTTACCACGCGCTGGAGACCATCCGTCAGTACGGCACGGAGCAGCTCGTCCGCGCCGGTGAACCGGTCGATGTCCGCTCCCGTCACCTGGCGTGGTGTCTCGCCGGTGCGGCGGCCCTGCGGGGCGGCGCGGACGTCGGCGGCGGCGTGGACGTCGGCGGCGACGCGTGGCGGGCCCGCTTCGACGCGGTGGCGCAGGACATCAGGGCCGCCCTGTCCTGGGCCGCCGGCCGGCCGGAGCGGCGCGCCGACGCCTGTCGTCTCGCCGGGCACCTGGCCGAGCTGGCCTTCGCCCGCAATCTCCTCGCCGAGGCACAGGAGCGGTTCGAGCAGGCCGCGGAGCTGGCCGATGACGCCGGGGCGGCCGTCGCCCTGCGTCAGGCCGCCGGGGTGGCCGGCTGCCGTCGGCTCGGAGACGACATGTTCCGCCTGCACCGGGGTGCCGCCGAAGCCGCTCGCCGGGCCGGCGACACCGCCGGGGCCTGCCGCGACCTGGCGGCGGCCGCCACCGTCGCCTACCGCTTCTCCACGTCGTTCCCGGTGATCCCGGCCGAGGCGGAGGTCAAGGACGTACTGGCGCGGGCGCACGAGGTGTCCGGCGTGGGTGACACGGCCGCCGATGCGGCCCTCGCGCTGGCCGAGGCCGCGGTGACCGCGGACGCCTTCGGCGCGCTGCAGGGAAACGTGGAGAACACCGCGCAGGAGACGGTCGCGTACGCCGAACGCGCCGTCGCGCTGGCCCGGCTGACCGGCGATCCGGTGGCCGAGTCGGCCGCTCTCGACGCGCTCTCGGGCGCCCGGAGCTGGGCCGGTGAGTCCTTCGGCGCCGCGGCGGCCGCCCGCCGCCGAATCGACGTCCTGGCGAAGTCGCCGCGCACCCCGGCAGGGACGCACGAAGTGATGGACGCGCTGGCCATGGCGGCCGGCACTGCGCTGGGCGTGGGCGAACTGCGGCAGGCCCGACGGTGGAGCGGACAGTTGGCCGGACATCCCCTCCTCTCCGAGGCGGGCCATCAGGCCACGTCCTGGCTCCTGGTCACGGAGGCGTTCGCGGGCCACGCCGACGACGTGCTGACCCGAGCCGTCGGCTTCCGTGAATCATGGGAGCGCAGCGGCCGTCAACGCTCCCTCTCGCTCGGCGCCGCGGCCGCGTCGGTCGCCATGGTCCACGGACTGCGGGGCGATCACGCGGCGCGGACGGACTGGCTGGCCCTCGTGGAGCAGGCCGACACCGCCGAACAGCACCGCCAGGGCTACGGTGCCGTCCTCGACGCGATGGTCCGGCTCCACCACGGCGACCCGGACGCGGCCCTGGCGAGCGTCGCACCGCCCCCGGACGCGGTGTGGAAGTGGGTGTGCTGGGTCTGGCTGCACTGGTACGTGGCACTCCGGGCGGAGGCGTCGGTACTCGCCGGCCACCCGGAGGCCCAGGCCCGCGTCGACTCCGCCCGCGCCGTCGTGGAGGGCAACGCGCTCGCCGCGGCCCAGGTGCAACGCGCACAGGCGCTGCTCGACGGCGACGTACCGCGGCTGCTCGCGACCGGGGCCGCGTTCGAGGCGGCCGACTGCCCCTACCAGGCGGCGCGGACGCTGCTGCTCGCGGGCGGCGCGCATGCGGCCGAGGGGAGAGCGGCACTGAGTGCCCTCGCCCTCGCCCCGACCCGGACGTGACCCGCCAGGTGCGGCAGGCCCGGTCGTCGGAGTGAGCCGACCGCAGCCCACCGCACCCCTGTCCTGGTCCTGCCCTGTCCTGCCGGGCCCTCAGCCCACGGCCCGCTTCACCAGCGCGCCGATCCGTGCCTCCACCTCCGCGGTCACCTCGCTCAGCGCGAAGCCGGCGGCCCACATCGGCCCGTCGTCCAGCCGCGCCAGGTCGCTGAACCCGAGTGTCGCGTAACGGGACTTGAACTTGGCGGCGCTCTGGAAGAAGCAGACGACCTTCCCGTCGAGCGCGTAGGCGGGCATGCCGTACCAGAGCTTCGGCGCGAGTGCCGGGGCGTTCGCCGTGACGACGGCGTGGACCCGCTCCGCCATGATCCGGTCGGAGTCCTCCATCTCGGCGATCTTCGCCAGAACGTCCCGCTCGGCCTCCGCCGCCTTGTCCGCACGTGACCCGCGACGGCCCGCCGCCTTCAGCTCCTTGGCGTGGTCCTTCATCGCGGCCCGCTCCTCGGCCGAGAACCCCTTGTGAACGTCTACGGTGCTCATCATCCACTCCTGCGATGTCGGATCATCACCGGCCGCCGGTAGGGACGGCGGGCCGGTCGCTGTGATCACAGCTTGCCCGGCCGCGGGTACGGACGGCTTCCGTGCTGACCACGGAGAGCACCACGGACCGTTCTCCATGGAGGAGTACGGCAGCGGTTCAGTGGTCGACGACGCGCCCGACGTGCCGGTGACCCGCTTCGTGGGACAACCGGTCCGCTCGGCCCGGGAGATCCGCGCCAACCCGCTCCGTCTGAGACTGCGAGAGAGGCCTCCCGCTAGGATCACCGTGTGATGACGGCCTGGTCTCCTTCCGGTGCTCGGCGGAGTCGCTCGGTGGCGGCTCTGTGGCGGGGTGTGGGGCTGGGGCTCGTTCTGTTCGGACTGGTGTTCACGCATGTCGCCAGTCCCGAGACGACCAGCCGTCACCTCGGGGCCGGCAGCGGTGTGGTGGCGGGTTCGGTCGCCGTTGCGGGGAGCTCGGCGGGGCCCGGTGCCTCCGTCGTCGCCGAGGTGCCGGGGGAGCGGCGGCACGACCATCCCCCGTCGCACACCGTCGAGGAGTGCGCCTTGGGGCAGCCTCCGCAAGGGCCCGGTGTCGACCTGCCCTGCCCCTCGCCCCTGGACTCCGCGTGGCGGGATGACGCGCCCGCGCCTCCGAGTGCTCAGCGTGTCGCGGGGCGCGACTTCGTGGTTCCGATAGCGCACGCCGCAGACTCGACGATCCTCCGCGTCTAGACCGGCCGGTTTCTCCCACCGGTCTGTCCTCGTCCCGGCCGTGGGTGCCGGCGATACGTGTACGCATGCACGTACGTGCGCCCCGGTCCGGGCAACTGCCGCGCGGAGGGTCTGTGCTGCCTCGGCCGTACGTCCGCAATCTGTTGTACGTCCTCCTGCTTGCCGCCGTGCTCGTGTGCTCCGGCGGGCATCACCAGGGTCCGGGTCCGGTTCCGGGAGCGCCGCACGCGCCGATGGGGCTCCACGTGGTCGCGGGGGCCGGTGGGAGCGCGGGGGCCCAGGATTCCGTCCCGCCGGTGCCGCCTTCCCCCGGTCACTGCCACGAGTTCGGTTCGGGCCCCGGGCCGGGCGGCCCGGGATCCGGCTCCGGGGTGCAGTCGTCCGCTCGGTTCCACGCGCTCGTGGGTGCCACGGGCCCGGTTCCGGGCGTACGGCATGCCTCGGCGGCACGTCCCCCGGGAACCGCGCGAGGTGGCGGTGGCGGTCGGGCCGCCCTCAACTCGCTGTGCCGGTGGCGCATATAGGGGCCCTCGCGATCCCCGTACGCGTCCACCCCCCAACGAGAGCGAAGAAGAAGCGAAGAGATGCACTCTCCGATCGCGCACGAATCCGCCCACTCCGCCCACTCCGCCCACTCCGCCGACTCCTCCCGGCCCGTCGACCTCGTCGACCCCGCCCGCCCCGGCCATCCCGACCACTCCGGCCATCCCGACCACTCCGGCCGTCCCGTCCACCCCGTCGTCCCCGCCGGATCCACCCTCCCCGGCCTCGTCGGAAACACCCCCGTCCTGCGCGTCTCGCACCCCCTCACCCCGCCCGGCCGCGGTTTCTGGGCCAAGCTGGAGGGGTTCAACCCCGGCGGCATCAAGGACCGTCCGGGACTGCACATGGTCGAACGTGCCCGTGCGCGGGGCGAGTTGAAGCCCGGCTGCCGCATCGTCGAGTCGACCAGCGGCACCCTCGGCCTCGGCCTCGCGCTGGCCGGTACGGTCCACGGGCACCCCGTCACGCTGGTCACCGACCCGGGCCTCGAGCCGTCCATGACGCGGCTGCTCGCCGCCCACGGCGCGACCGTCGACACGGTGCGCGAACCGGACCCGGCCGGAGGGTGGCAGCAGGCCCGCCGCGACCGTGTCGCCGAACTCCTCGCGGAGCACCCCGGCTCATGGTGCCCCGACCAGTACGGCAACCCCGACAACGTCGCCGCCTACACCCCGCTCGCCCTCGAACTCGCCGCGCAGCTCGGCCACATCGACGTTCTGGTGTGCAGCGTCGGCACCGGCGGCCACTCGGCCGGCATCTCCCGCGTCCTGCGGCAGCTCTACCCCGGGCTGCGCCTGGTCGGCGTGGACACCGTCGGCTCGACCATCTTCGGCCAGCCCGCCCGCCCCCGCCTCATGCGCGGCCTGGGATCGAGTATCTACCCCCGCAACGTCGCCTACGAGAACTTCGGCGAGGTCCACTGGGTGTCGCCCGCCGAATCCGTCTGGGCGTGCAGGCAGTTGGCGACCTCGCACTACGCGACCGGCGGATGGAGCGTCGGCGCGGTCGCGTTGGTGGCCGGCTGGCTCGCCCGGACGCTGCCGTGCGACACCCGTATCGTCGCGGTCTTCCCCGACGGGCCACAGCGCTACCTGGAGACCGTCTACGACGACACGTACTGCTCCCGGTACGGGCTCCTCGAAGGGGCTCCGGCCGCCGATCCCGACGTCGTCGAGAGCGCAGACGAGAAGGAGGTCGGCCGCTGGACCCGCTGCACCACCGTCCGCGATCCCCTGCACAACGATCCCCTGCACAGCGATCCCCTGCACAGCGATCCCTTGCGCAACGGCCCGCAGCGCAACGGCCCCCTGCACGACAACGCCGCCCCCGGCGGCCTCCGTTCACCGCTCACCGAGGGCGAGGCGCGATGAAGACGACGGTCCTCGCACAGGTCCGGTCCTACGACCGGAGCGTCCAGCTGCTCCTGGCCAACCAGTTCACCATCAACCTCGGCTTCTACATGCTGATGCCGTACCTCGCGCAGCACCTCTCCGGCACCCTCGGCCTCGCCGGGTGGCTCGTCGGACTCGTCCTCGGCGTACGCAACTTCAGCCAGCAGGGCATGTTCCTCGTCGGCGGCACGCTCGCCGACCGGTTCGGCTACAAGCCGCTGATCGTGGCGGGATGTGTCCTGCGTACCGTCGGATTCGCCACCCTCGGCCTCGTCGACTCGGTGCCCGCGCTGCTGGTCGCCTCCGCGGCCACCGGGTTCGCGGGCGCGCTGTTCAATCCCGCGGTACGGGCCTACCTCGCCGCCGACGCGGGGGAGCGCCGCGTCGAGGCCTTCGCGCTGTTCAACGTCTTCTACCAGGCGGGCATCCTGTTGGGCCCGCTCGTCGGGATGCTGCTCACGGGCGTCGACTTCAGGGTCACCTGCCTCGTCTCGGCGGTGATCTTCGCGCTGCTGAGCGTCGTGCAGATCCGCGCGTTGCCCGCACGCCGGGGCAGCGACGCGGGGACGAGGGGGAGTACCGGCGCTGATGTCGGTGAAGGCGTCCTCGCGCAGTGGCGGAGCGTCGTCCGCAATCGTGCCTTCCTGCTCTTCTCGACGGCGATGATCGGCTCGTACGTCTTGACCTTCCAGGTCTATCTGGCGCTGCCCCTGGAGGTGCGACGCCTCGGCGGTGACGGCGACTTCGGCACCGTCGCCGTCGCGCTGCTCTTCGCGGTGTCCGGCCTCGCGACCATTGTCGGGCAGACCCGGGTGACCGCCTGGTGCAAGCAGCGGATGGCGCCGGGACGGGCCCTGGCCCGGGGCCTGTTGTGCATGGGGGTCGCCTTCGTGCCGCTCCTCGCGGCGACGGCCCTGCCGGTGCCGGACGGGGGTGCCGGGCGGTGGCTGCTCGCCGCCGCCCCTCCGACCCTCGCCGCGCTGCTGCTCGCACTGGGCACGATGATCGCGTACCCCTTCGAGATGGACACCATCGTCCGGCTGGCGGGCGACCGGCTGGTCGCCACGCACTACGGCCTCTACAACACCATCTGCGGTGTCGGCATCACGATCGGCAATCTGCTGACGGGAGTCGCCCTGGACGCGGCCCGCGAGGCAGGAATGTCGGCGCTGCCGTGGCTCGCGCTGTTCCTCCTCGGCCTCGGCTGCTCGGGCGCCCTGTACGGGCTGCACCGCGCGGGACGGCTGACCCCCGCGCCGTCGCCGCGGGGCCGGCCGGTGGAGGTCTGACCTGACAGCACTCCCGGTCCGGGGGGGGGGGGGGGGGGGGGGAGGGTGGGGGTGGGGAGGGGGGGGGGGGGGGGGGGCCGCCAACCACTTCCTAGACGCGTTGGCCGATCACCGCCG